>NZ_JBWKPF010000007.1:334166-378561 GCF_059418105.1 Pseudomonas sp. GW821-FHT09C09 | reverse complement strand
TTCTCGGGGCGGCGAGCAAGGCGGGCAAGTTGCCAACGCTTCCGGCTCCAACCCTGCCAAAAACTTCTATTAAAACCGCGGGCCTGCCGGCGGGTGAGATGCTGTCATGACCACTGAAACTGCTGTTGTGAAACGTGAGCCTCAGGTTGCCGTCGTTCCGCTCAATGTTATCGACGCAAAGGATGTTGGACGCGGAGCGGCTAAATTCGATGCCTGGCTCCAATCCATCAGCGGAGGTGTTGTTACGCTTGACCGGATTAAAAACGTTGCGGGCTCGTTGCCGGTGGTTGGCAACATCATGGCGCTGGTCGACGCATTGGGTGACATCGTTACGTTATCCAAGAGCAAAAAGCGCGAAGTGCTCGATTGGGTCAGTCTGGGCATCAACTTGATAGGCGTGCTGCCTGCACCACCTAGCATGGCTGCGGCACGCATGAGTCTGCGGCCCACGTTGTTCCTGGTTAGACAGGAGTTGCGTAGCAGCGCAAAGATGTTGCTCGGCGACTCATTGATCGAAGTCTTGATTGGTCATCTGAATGCCACGATCGTCGGTACTATTGACGACTTCGCGAAACAGGCCCAGGGAAAGTTGGCCGGCATACTTTCTGATGCAGGCAAGCTTGGTGAGAGTGCGATCAACGAGATTGCGAAAGGACTTGAAACCGTTGTCAAAGGTGAGCTCGATACAAAGGGCTCTGTGCAGGCTGCGAAGAAGCAGATCAGCGCTGCTGGCGACAAACTGCTCAGTGATCCGAAGGCTGCCATAGGCAACATTTTCGGAGCGGTATTCAGCGCATACAAAGCTGCTGGTAAAGGGCTGGCCAATAGCGCCTCGCGGGCTCTGATGCCTGACGAGGTCAAACACCTGGTACTGAGCCATACCTCTACCTTGCGAGCAATGGGGCCGGAACTGCGCGGTCAACTGACCAAGCTGAGTGACCCAGGTGTCCAGCATTCGATCGGTTGGTTGCTCGTCATGCTGACTGGGGCCGTTGCCAGCTGGCGCAAGCGTAATGCTCATGGACAGAGCGCCAGTGTCAAACCGGGTGCGACCAGTAAAGCTCAACGTCAGGGTACTGATGGTCAACTGGGCGCGAGCAATAAGGAAAGCCCGGCAAGTCAGGCCGCGAAGGGGGATAAGAACGGTTGCTGTACCGGTACTTGCAACAGTATCAACTTTGCATTGGGCTCAGAATCCTTGAGCCACACCGACTTCAGCCTGCCCGGTCCATTCCCGATTGAATGGGTGCGTACTTACAGCTCTCGATTTGATGCATTTGACACGAGCGAGTTGGGAGCACGGTGGGTGACGGAGTTTTCTACCCGGTTTGACTGTCGGGGTGACGGATTAGTGTTTTTTGGCGCCGACGGTCGAAGTATTGACTTTCCATTGCCCAAGGTTGGCCAATTCCAATACAGCGCCGTTGAAAACGTCACACTCGTACGCTTGAGCGAAGATCAACTTTTGGTTTGCTTTGGTTTGGAGCGAAAAGAAACCTATGTGCGCCGTGGTCGCAGTTACTGGCTGACGAATGTGGTGATGCGTAATGGTGCCGGGTTGATGCTGCATTACGAGCATCGCCACGGTGATGTCTCTGTTCTTTCAGATCTGATCACTTATCAGGATGACGTGACTCAGGTTCTCCTACATGTAGGTACTCTCATCGACGACCATGGCCGGATAACAGGCCTTTGGGAAATTTGCGATGGTGCACCCCGGCGGCAACTCTGCAACTATCAGTACGATGACTTCGGGGACTTGGTTCAGGCACAAGACGAGAACGGGGCGACCTGGGAATACCAATACCAACACCATCTACTCACCCGATATACCGATCGCACCGGCCGTGGCATGAATCTGCAATGGCAAGGGCACACCGCTGATGCCAAAGCTGTTCGCGAATGGGCTGACGACGGCAGTTTCGATACTCGCCTGGATTGGGACGAAAACATTCGTCTCACGTACGTTACTGACGCACACGGCAACGAGACCTGGCATTACTACGACATTTTGGGCTACACCTATCGAATTCGATATCCGGACGAACGATCGGAGTGGTTCTTCCGCGATGAAGCCAAAAATGTGATTCGTCACGTTCATACCGACGGAAGTACTGAACGTTACAGTTATGACGAGCGAGGTAACTTGCTCGAGCACATAAGTCCCGACGGAAGTGTGGCTCACTACGCTTATGACGATCAGAATCAGTTGATCAGGATCAGCGATGCGGAGGGGGGGCAGTGGGAACGCGCCTACGATGACGCTGGAAATCTGGTGGAGTCCGTCGATCCATTGGGCAATAAGACGGAGTATGCCTATGACAAGGCTGGTCGACCTGTTGCTATCAAGGACGCCAATGGCAACGAAAAGAAACTCGAATACAACGATGCAGGCTTGTTGCTGAAATACACAGACTGTTCGGGTAAGGCCAGTGCCTGGGAATACAACGAACGCGGTCAGATGATCTGCTTCACTGATGCAGCGGGACAGAGTACTGAATACCAGTACGAGTCGGGACACGTTGTACTTGTTACGCATTCCGATAAAACTGAAGAACACTTTAAACGCGACGCCGAAGGGCGTTTGCTGACCCATGTTGATGGCCTGGATCGCTGCACGACCTGGACTTACACGGCAGCGGGGTTGATCGCCGAGAGAGTCGATGCTTGCGAACAGAGTCTTTGTTATCGCTGGGATCGGCTGGGGCGCCTGGTGGCACTCGAAAACGAGAACAATCAACGTACCCAGTTCCATTACGATCCGGTAGGACGACTCCTTGAGGAGACGGGGTTCGACGGTCGCACGACTCGATATCAGTACGATCCCGAAACTGGCCGATTGGCTCAGGCTGTATCCGCAGAGCGCGTTATCTCGATGACATTCGATCCGATGGGACGATTGATCGGGCGTCACGCGAGTCTTGGCGAGACAGCTCAAAGCGAGACCTTTGCTTACGACGGCAATGGAAACATGGTCATGGCCACGAACGATCAGAGCCGCCTGCAGTGGTTCTATGATCCGGCGGGCAATCTGACGAGAGAGCACCAGCACTATCTGGGTCTTGAGCAGCCGACAGTTGCTATCTGGAAGCATGAGTATGACGTGCTCAATCAATGCGTTGCGACGACTCGCCCAGACGGTCACCGTGTCAGTTGGCTGACCTATGGCAGTGGCCACTTGCTTGCGCTGCGTCTGGATGAGCACGAGCTGGTCGGGTATGAGCGTGACGACCTGCATCGAGAGGTTGCCCGTCATCAGGGCAACCATTTATTGCAAACGCAGAAGTGGGACCCTGCTGGTCGTCTGCAAGAGCAATTACTGGCGCGAGTGGATGACAAGTCCACATTGCTCAAGCGCGAATACAAGTATGACGCTGTCGGCCAATTGTCCGAGCTCAACGATAGTCGCCGAGGCCCAGCAGTCTATCGCTATGATCCGGTCGGGCGATTGCTCAGTGCCGTGAGCCGTAATGGGTTGGAGACATTCTCTTTCGACCCGGCCAGTAACCTGCTCGATGAAAAGGCTTCAGAGGTACGCAGGCCTCTGGAACTCGATCCTCCACGCAGCAAGCTTCTGGATAACCTGATACGCGAGTATGCCGGTACCCACTATGAATACGACGAGCGCGGAAATCAGACGCTGCGTTGGCACAATGGCAACCGCAGTCAAATGCGGTGGGATTTGTTTGATCGACTGGTTCATTTTGAAGACTCTCGTCTCTCTGTCGAGTTTGCTTACGATGCGCTGGGGCGTCGGATTTACAAGAATTCGACGGCGCACTTCAAGCATCGTCACGAAGCCGGTTCGCACTGGAATCGAAATGAACAGGGACGCATACAGCGTGAGCTCGGTTGCAGCCTGACACTCTACGGCTGGGATGGAGACAATTTGTCGTGGGAAAGCAGCCCTGCCGACATGGACGGCGGTACCGGGCGTACCGTGCATTACATTTATGAGCCGGGCACGTTTATACCCATAGCGCAGGCGCTTCGACAGAGTCCGATCAATTTGGTTGGTCAGCCTGAGTACCTCGGGAGTTACAGCCTCGATGATGACCCGTTATGGGCTCATGAGCCGAAGGCGCAACCCTTCGATGTGTTGGCCTGGTATCAGTGTGATCATCTGGGGACTCCCCTCGAGCTGACAGACCAAAAGGGGCAGGTGGTGTGGGCAGCTCGTTACCAGGCGTGGGGACAAGTAAAGGAAGAGAAGACCAGTTTTGCTGTCCAGCACGGATTGACCAACCCCATACGTTTCCAGGGGCAATATCACGACCATGAAACGGGTCTGCACTATAACCGCTACAGATACTACGATCCGCAGGTCGGGCGCTTCATCTCGAAGGATCCGATAGGCCTGGCTGGTGGTATCAACCTTCACCAATACGCACCTAATCCAACCCAGTGGATCGACCCGCTTGGTCTGGTGAAAAAAGCCCCGTCAAAGGTCGCACTGAAAGATGGTCATGGAGCATCGGCTCAAGACATGGCGGCGAGCAAGGTCGGTGGTGGCAGTCGGAAAGGGCAGTCTGCTTGCCGCAAAAAGCTTATTGCCAAGAGCAAGCCTGTGGGTGTCTACAAGTGCTGGCGTTGTGGACATACCTCTACAAACCCGGATGACATGCACTTGGGCCACAAGAACGTGGCGACGTCCAATGGTGGCAACCTCGCCGATGTAAACGTGGATCTTGAGGGTGCATCCTGTAACCTGAGCGCTGGGAACAGTGGTTACGTGAAAGAAGGTATGTCGTGTGTTGAACGTGGAAGCTGCGGAGCACCGTATGGACGATAGAAGCGCACCTGTTTTGATTCAAGTATTCGTCGCAGATGACGATGGCCCGGTGTACGAGGAACTGCCGGCTCGACAGGTTGCGGAGGATACATATGAGCTGCTTTCCTCTCCGGGCCTGGCGCTGAATCTGGCACGGGGTGATGTGATCTCGATCAAGAACAAAAACGCCCATGCAGACGTGTTGAAGCGAGGTGGCAATTTTTGCATCCACATTTATGCCGATTACATTCCCCCTGAGGAAATAGACGGACTTGAACGAGGTGTCGGTCTTGAGCTGGGTGGAACACTGGACGGTGTACATGAGGGCAACCTCTCGCTAGCCGTCCCGGCGATCAATGGGATGGATAAGATCAATCAGTTTTTTGATCGGTTTAGCGAGAAAACCGGCATCCAATGGTATTACGCAAACATCTATAAAAACATTGATGACGACGAGGACGAGACGCTTCTGAACTGGTGGCTTCAGAGTTGAAGTGATGGGCGAAGAACAACACGGTGGTCGGAGGAAAATCTCTTGAGCGAGCTTGAAACGACCACTCCCGACTCGTCTCAGAGAATACTCTGTGAAAAATATGGGCTCGCCATCCAGCCCCCTGAGGACATGGTTGCTGTCGCCCTGAAGACACTCGGCCGATCTCCCATTTACGGCAGTAGAGTGGAGCCGCCCGAGGGAGGAAATGTAAGTTGGTTCATTCACTGCGGAGAGTATTGCGCTGCGGCGGATGATTTTTACCAGGCTGTCCATGTTCGCCACTTGAATGAAATTCTGCCGCAGACGGTGAGCTTTCTCTCTCTGCCCACAGGGGCAAAGTTCATTACTGATGCGCAAGGGTATGAAGACGTATGGATGACTGAGAAACGATAAATATAGGAACCGGAGGAAAACCGGTTTCAATGCTGCTCAAGACAACGTTGAAGTATGAGTAATCAATACTTGTCAATGGAGTGACGTGATGAAAGACGCAATCCGCTTGGGCGACTCCACCACTCACGGTGGGAAGGTGCTCGAAGCATTCTCCCAAACCAACCTCAACGGTAAGCCAATTGCCGGGGTGGGTCACAAAGTCAGCTGTCCCTTATGCAAAGGGGGTTTCCCTATTGCCGAGGGCAGCAGCACCTACACCGTCGATGGCGTGCCCATCGCGCTGGACGGCATGAAAACCGCCTGTGGAGCCGCGTTGATTTCCAGTGGCCCGAAAGGCGCCGTAATCAGCTGAGTCCCTGAATTTCGGTTACTTCTGTCTGCCTTGATCGATATTTAGAGTGGGCAGCGCCAGTCCAAGGCTTCAAAAAGCAAAAAGATCGCAGCCTGCAGCAGCTCTACATCAGGATTAATTTTCCCCTGTAGGCGCTGCCGCAGCCTGCGATCTTTTGCTTTTACTTCGCAGAAAACTTCAACACCACGCTCTGGGTGTAGGTCTGTCCCGGATCCAGTCGGGTGCTCGGGAAGTTCGGCTGGTTCGGCGAGTCCGGGTAATGCTGAGTCTCCAGAGTGAACGCGCCCCAGTGCGGATAGACCTTGCCACCCTTGCCCTTGACCGTGCCGTCGAGGAAGTTGCTGGTGTAGAACTGCACGCCGGGTTCGTTGGTGAACAGTTGCAGGTGGCGACCGGATTGCGGGTCGCTGACTTCGGCGGCGAGTTTGCTGACGTCACCCTTGGTGTCCAGCGCCCAGTTGAAATCGAAGCCACCGTGTTGCGGTTCGGCGAATTTCAGTTGCGGGTGATCGGCTTTAATGTGCTGGCCGATGGCGGTCGGTTTGGTGAAGTCCATCGGCGTGCCGGCCACGGGCGCCAGTTCGCCGGTCGGGATCAGTTTGGCGGTGACCGGGGTGTAATGGCTGGCGTGCAGGGTGGCGACCTGCTTGAGGATGTCGCCGTTGCCGGCGCCGGCGAGGTTGAAGTAGCTGTGGTTGGTCAGGTTGAGCACCGTCGGTTTGTCGGTGCTGGCCTTGTAGTCGATGCGCAGTTCGTTGCTGTCGGTGAGGCGGTAGGTCACTTCGGTGGTGAGGTTGCCGGGGAAACCCATTTCGCCATCCGCCGACAGGTAGGTCAGGGTCACGCCGACCGAATCCTTGTCCTTGGTTTCCGTCGCCTTCCAGACTTTTTTGTCGAAACCCTGAGTGCCGCCGTGCAAGGCATTGGTCTTGTCGTTCTGTGGCACTTGATAGCGTTTGCCGTCGAGCTCGAAGGCGCCATCGGCCAGGCGATTGCCGAAGCGGCCGATGGTTGCGCCGAAGTACGCGGTGCCTTTCTGGTAACCCTGCACATCGTCGAAACCGAGGACGATGTCGTCGAGCTTGCCGTGTTTGTCCGGCACCTGAAGGGCCTGCAAGGTCGCGCCGTAGGTGATGACCGTGGCTTGCATGCCGTGGCTGTTGCGCAGGATGTATTGCTCGACGGGTGTGCCGTCATTGGTTTTGCCGAAGGCTTTGTGTTCGCTGGACAGGCCGGCGGCCTGGGCGGAGAGGGTGGCGATCATCAGGGACAGTCCGAGGCCGCAGAGTGAGTGTCGGGATTGAAGCATGGTTGACCTTCCTTTTTGTTGTTGTTTTCAAAATCATTAAATAGTCATGCTAATTATCGTTCGAATGAAAATTTATAGACGATTAAACGTTTATTGCAAAAATAAAGTCGGACTAAATGGTGAGGCGCCAAACGCCGAAAGTCGGGAAAACGCTGCGGCACTGCACTTTTGCGCAATCCCCGGCTCTATCCATGGCCAGGTTGCGGTGACTCCCGCCGCACAGGAATGTGTCCGTCAAAGAATTCATGCCGAGAGTTTTGCACCCCATCGCTGCATTCATTCATCGCCCGTGCCTGTTGCTGGCCTGCCTGTCGACCCTGTTGCTCGGCGCTTGCAGTCATCAGGACGGCAACAATTTCATCACCCAGATGCGCGAGGGCAGGCCCCAGGAGTTTCTCCAGACCAGCGTCGACCGCATGGCTACGCTGGCGATGCGCGACAACCTCGACAGCCTCTATCGCCTGATGGGCAAGTTGTACCTGCGCAACCCGGACGAATTGCGCAAATCCGGCTTCCTCGACATTCGCACGGCGGTCAAGCAGGTGCGGCTGGCGATCGAACAGCAGCAACCGTTGCCGACGCTGGGCGGAAAAAAAGATCTCGCAGCGTTGAGCTATGCGATGAGCCCGGAGTTTCTCGGTGACCGGGTCGGCGCCTTCATCTATGCCATTGGCAGCATGCTGGTCACCGCCCACGGCAATCGCACCGAGTTCTACATGACCGATGCGATCAACCCGACCTTCGTCAACAACGCCGCGCGCAACATCGAGAAAGCCACCTGGATCCTCGCCCAGCGGCAGAACAAGGAAGGTCAGCCGCTGCTGTTCTCCAATGAGATATCGGAGGAGGGCAGCAACCTGAGCTTCGCTACCGAGTTCGGCAAAGTCGTGGCGCGCCTGGACCTGCTGACCCAGATGCTTGACGAGCGCTACCGGCGCATCGGTTTGAATTACGCCCAGAGCTTGCTGTTTTTGAATTTTTTGCCCGTGCAGTAAGCCAGGTCGGGTAGAGTGGCGGATGACAAGGTTTGTATACAATCTTTCGTCCGATTTGACTCAAAGGGAGCTGCACCTGTCATGACCGACCCCGCAAGCGCCGAATACACTAGCCTGGAACGTGCCACCCGCACCGACAAACTGCCTTACGCCGCGCTGCTGGCGTTTGCCATGACCGGCTTCATCGCCATCCTCACCGAAACCCTGCCGGCCGGTCTGTTGCCGCAGATCGGCGCTGGCCTCAACGTCAGCGAAGTGCTGGCCGGGCAACTGGTGACGCTGTATGCGCTGGGCTCGATTGTCGCGGCGATTCCGCTGACGGTCGCCACCCGAGGCTGGGGGCGCAAGCGGGTGCTGCTGATGACGGTCGGCGGGTTTCTGCTGTTCAACACCGTCACCACGTTTTCCACTCATTACGGCGTGACCCTGGCGTCGCGGTTTTTGGCCGGGATGGCGGCAGGGCTTTCGTGGGGAATCATGGCCGGATACGCCCGGGGCATCGTGCCGGTGCATCAGCAGGGCCGGGCGCTGGCGATTGCCATGCTCGGCACCCCGGTGGCGTTGTCGCTGGGCACGCCGGCCGGCACCTGGCTGGGCAATGTGATCGGCTGGCGCGCCTCGTTCGGGATCATGTCGGCACTTGCTTTGGTGTTGGCGGCGTGGATCGTTATCGCGGTGCCGGACCGTCCGGGTCAGGCCCGTGCCGAACGTTTGCCGCTGATGCAGTCACTGCGCTTGCCCGGCGTACGCCCGGTACTGTTCGTGGTGCTGACCTGGATGCTCGGCCACAACATTCTCTACACCTATATCGCCCCGTTCCTGATGCAGGCCGGCCTCGCCGAGCGGGTCGATCTGGTGTTGCTGGTGTTCGGTCTGTGCTCGCTGCTGGGAATCTGGATCATCGGTCTGCTGGTGGATCGCTGGTTGCGCGGACTGGCCCTGATCAGCCTCGCGGTGTTTGCCGTGACCGCACTGGTGCTGGCGCTGGCCGCACCGTCGCCGTGGCTGATTTATGCCTGCATGGCGGTGTGGGGATTGTCGTTCGGCGGTTCGGCTACGTTGCTGCTCACCGCCGCAGCGGACTCTGCCGGTGAACATGTCGATGTGGTGCAGGCGATGCTCACCACCTCATGGAACGTGGCGATTGCCGGCGGCGGATTGTTTGGCGGGTTGCTGCTGGACCGGGCGGGGGCGATGTCGTTTCCGTGGGCGCTGTTGATTTTGTCGCTGATTGCGCTGGCCACGGTGTGGATCAATTCCACCCACAGTTTCAAACCTGGCCGGCGGCAGCACTGAAGCACGAAATGGCATAACGATAGATCGGATCGATATAGGTGGTTATAAGAAAAATCGCTATGCTGCGGGCCAGATTTTTCCTGTCGTCTTCTGGATGTCTTCATGGAATTGGCAAATTTCGGCCTGGTGATTGCCGGGCTGGTGGTGGGCTTTATCGTCGGCATGACCGGTGTCGGCGGCGGTTCGTTGATGACGCCGATCCTGCTGTGGTTCGGTATCAACCCGGCCACGGCGGTAGGCACTGACCTGCTGTACGCCGCCATTACCAAATCCAGCGGCGTGCTGGTGCACAGGAAGAACAAGAACATCGACTGGGCCATCACCGGCTGGCTGACCCTGGGCAGTGTCCCGGCGGTGGCGATGACCTTGTGGTTCCTCAGTACCCTGCACACCGCGCCGGATGCGATGAACGCCATCATCAAGCAGGCGCTGGGCTTCGTGCTGTTCGCCACGGCGCTGGCGATTCTGTTCAAGAAGCGCCTGCTGGAATTCGCCCACAAACGCGCCGGCGGCAACTACAACCCCAGCGGCACTCGCTTGAATATCATGACCGTGATCACCGGTCTGATCCTCGGCACCATGGTCGCCCTGACCTCCATCGGCGCCGGCGCCCTCGGCACCGTCGCGCTGTTCATCCTTTATCCGCTGCTGCCGACCCGCCGCCTGGTCGGCACCGAAATCGCCCACGCGGTACCGCTGACCCTGGTCGCCGGCCTCGGTCACGCCAGCATGGGCAACATGGACTGGGGCGTGCTGGGCTTCCTGCTGGTGGGTTCGTTGCCGGGCATCTGGCTCGGTAGCCACCTGACCGGTCGGGTCTCCGATGAACTGCTGCGTCCGTGCCTGGCGACGATGCTGGTGCTGATCGGTTACAAACTGGCGTTCTGATCGGCAGGCAGCCATGAGCGAAACAACATTCCATTGCAATGGCCGCCTCGCCATCAAAGTCGAGCCCCGGGAAATGCGCATGAGCCACTGGCTCTACGCGCCACTCGTCGTCGATCAGCAGCGCCAACAGACGTTGCTGGACTTGAGCGCAAGCCAGTGGGATCTGATCTCCAGTGAAGAAACAGCCGACGGCATCGACCTGTTGCTGCGCAAGTATCCGGGCGACATGCCTGCGGTGACCTTGAGCGTCAGCCTCGCTGATGGAGCGCTGCGGCTTGAAGGCCGACGTGTCGATTCGTCCGGGCTGGAAGCGGCGCTGGATTCGGCACTGCTCCAGGCGAGCACTTCTGGCTGAATCGTCATCCCGATACGGTCATAAAAGGTAATCAAATGCGCGACATGATCGAGCGCATGCGGTTGCGCAAAATCGTTGCTGACCTACGCTTTGAACAAGGCGAAACATATTTGCCGGGCAACCCCGGAACAATCGCCACGATGCGCAATCATTAGAGCGTGGATATCAAAAGGAGATGCGCATGCTCATCAGGTCATTGACCCTGACACTCTTGCTGGCGATTGCCGGCCCCTTGTTCGCCGGGGACAACGATTCCCCTCTGGATGTCGACAAAGGCAATTACCGCCCCTTGATCGTCATCGCCAGCAGTACGGTCGACCCGGTCTGGGTGAGCCTGAAAAAGTCCCTTGAGGATCCGGCCAACAAGCAGGGGATCGCTGACCGCAAGCTCAAGGTCTACACCATCCTCAATATGGCCGGGCAGCTCGACGGCAAGGATCTTGGCCAACAGGACACCATGGCGTTGCTGCGCTCGCTGAAGCTGGGCGCCGGGGCCTATCCGAAAGTCTTTCTGATGGGCAAGGACGGGGAAACCAAACTGTCGGCCGCCGGGGACGAGGCGAAGTCGGTGGACCTGAAGAAAGTCTTCGACACCATCGATGCATTGCCCGCCGCCGAGAAGGAACTGGTCGCCGCGCCTCCACCTCCAGCGGCCACCGAGGCGGCACCGGCCAAGGGAACGAAGAACGGCAAGCCGGCAAAACCTGCGAAGCCCGCCAAGCCGCCGGAAATGCCGGATGATTGAGAGCACGGTTCGGGTGACCTGAACAAAAAATGGTGAACGGATTTTTCCGTTCGCCATTTTTATTGCCCGCAAATTACCAGTTGTAGCGATACCCGACATTCACCGCCCAGGGCTGTTCGATATCACGGCCTTTGGCGTACTGCCCCTCGACATACACATGGTGGTTTTGCGCTGCCGTCAGCACCAACCCGCCACCCAGTTCCGCCCGTGATCCCGGCAAGCGACTGTCCAGGCGTGCGCCGTTGACCTTCACTTCGCTGTCGCCGGCATGTTCGGTGACCCATGCAGCCTTGACGTACGGTTTGATCCGCAGGCCCTTGTCCAGTTGCAGCTCGCGCCCGAACTGCGCACCGACCCGACTCTGCACCGAGGTCATCGCATCCTGCTGTACATCCAGTCCATTACTGGCGGTGTAACGTCCGCCGCTGATGCGCGTCACCTGCATGCCGACCTGAGGTTCGACGAACCAGTCCCGGCCCAGATCGATGACCTTGCCGATCTGTGCCTCGGCACTGACCGCATGGTTGTCGTAATGAGCCTTGACCGGTTCGCCGAGGTTGCTGGTGATCTTGATCTCATTGTTCAGCCGCGAATATTTCAGGGCGCCGTCGACATACAACCCGTCCTGATCCTGATAGCTGGCGTAGGCGCCCAGCGTGGTGCTGTCGATCGTGCCTTTACTGCGCTCACCGAAATCCTGGCGGCCCTGACCCAGGCCGAACAGGGCGCCGACATACAACGTTCCGCTGGCCGTCGGCAGCGCGGTGTCGGCACCGATTTCCATGCCGTTGGCCTGTTGCTGAAAAGCGCGACTGGTGCGGGTGTCGAGTTTTTGTTCGGCGCCGTAACCGCGAGCCCAGATGCCGCCCTGATCCTTGCCCGAACGCAAATCGGAAAAGTGCTGTCGGGTGCTGCCGTTTTGCGCATCGAGCAGCGCGGCGGTGGCGGCCTGGCTGGCGACGGCGGCGTTCGCGCCTTTACTGAGTATTTGCGGTTGCGGTTGCGGTTGCGGCTGCGGCTGAGGCTGAGGCGTCGTGGGCGTCACTGTCGGTTCAATCACCACCGGTTGCACCACGGTTTCCGGTTGGCCATCGACCGGTGGAACCTGCGGCTCCTGGATACTTTCATCCGGAGTGCTGATCGCCGGTTTGCCCAGATACCAGTCATTCCCCTGTTTCTGCAGCGAGTAGCGGTAGGCCCCGGCATCGACCGTGCCGCCGAACAGCTGGAAATCACCGCTGCCGCCATTGCCCTCGACCAGCTTCAGAGCTTGCTGTGCGCCGCTCGGTGCGTTGCCGGAGTCGGCCACCACCAGTGTGTGCAGATCGCTGATTGTGCCTTGCACCTTGAGCAGGTCGCCGCGCAACGACGCCAGATCGGTGTTCATTGCAAACGTTCCGTTGCCGGTCAGCGGGCCGTTGATGGTCAGGGTGTGGAATGCGCCGGTAACGGCGGGGTCGGCAAATTCGACCCGGCCATCGAGGCGGTTGGCTCCGTTCAATGCGGCGTCACCTTTGAGGCGCAGCAGGGCACCGTCGTTCAGTGTGGTGTCGCTGGCGGTGGCTGCGGCGCCCAGCACCATCAAGCCGCCCTGGTTGACCGTGGTATTGGAGACCGTCGTGCCGGCCACGCTGGTCATCGTGCCGCCCAGATTGATCCGCGTATCGTCGACCGATGCGGTGTCGTTGACTGCCAGTTCGCCGCCGGCATTGACCGTGGTCTGTTGCGCATGACCATTCTGGTAGACAGTCATCAGGCTGTTGGCGACGCGGGTATTTTTGGCCAGCGCATCGCCGTAGACATACATCTGGCCACCGTCGAGCCGGGTGTCGCTGACTGCGGCGTTTTGCGTCACTTCAAAAAAGCCGTCGTTGACCCGGGTCGTCAGCGCTGTGGCAGAACCGATCAATACCAGTGTGCCGTTTTCCATCAGGGTGTCGGTGAGCTTCGCGCTGTCACGGGCTTCCAGCCATCCGCTGTCCTTGATCGTGGTGCCGCTGGCCACGCTCTCATCAAGCAACTGAAGGGTGCCAAGGGTCACGATGCTGTCGGTCAGTGTTGCGCCGGTGCCGGCCAGGACAGTCGAGCCGTTATCGACCAACAGGTTGCTTTGTGGCGAGGTCAGGCAAGGCAAACCGTCGCAACTGGCAGCCTGCGCCACCATGGGTGCGGCACTGAGCACCAGCAGGGCACCGGAAAGCGAAACCCGAGAAAACCGTACATTCAACGCAAGCATGATGATCCGCCGACAACCGTTGTAAGAGGCGGCGAATTCTGCTCAGGCGAGTAGTCAGGGTAACGCAGGCACTTCCCAAGTATTTGTAGGAAGCGTCCTACACAGAAGCACTGTGCAAGGCCACTTGCAGGTGCGACTGCAAACGCTTCATCTGCTGGCCGAAAGCTTCGAACAGGCGATGCACCTCCTGGCGTGTGGTGCTGACTTCGCAGGTCGCTTCCAGTTGTTCGCATGCAGCGATCAACGGTGCAGCATGAATGATCCGCGCGCTGCCGAGGATCTTGTGGCAGCAGCGTTTCATCCCGGATAAATCACCGGCCTGGAAAAGCGCCTGCATGGTTTCGAAATCTTCCTGGTTGGTGCGCAGCACCGTGGCGAGCAGTTGCCGGGTCATGCTCAGGTCGCCTGCGGTGATGGCAGTGACCTTCGACAGATCGAAGCACGGCGCAGTGGCCTGAATGGCCCGTTCGGCTTCGCGCAGGTAGCGTTCGAGCACAGGGCGGGTAAGGGGTTTGAACAGGCAGTCGTTCATTCCGGCCTCGAGGCAGCGCTGGATCTCCTCGGGGCGGGCATTGGCCGTCAGCCCCAGCACATGGGTCGGTGCACGGCCTTCGGCGGCTTCGATGGCACGCAACTGGCGGGTCATTTTGTCGCCGTTGAGCAGCGGCATGTTGCAGTCGGTGATCAGGTAATCAAAGGTGTCTTCCCGCCACAGACGCAGGCCTTCGATGCCGTTTTCGGCGCAAGTGACGCGCATCCCCAGGGACTCCAGCTGACGCTGCAGCACCACGCGGTTGAACTCGTGATCCTCGACGATCAACACATGGCGCACAGGCAGTGGCGGCAGCGTTTCATCGTTGGTTACCTGAGTTGCCTCGTCGTCCGGCAGGCACTTGACCAGCAGTTCCAGGGTGAAGCAGGCGCCTTGTCCCGGCTGACTCTCGCAGGTCAGTCGGCCGCCCATCAGCTCGGTCAATTGCCGGCAGATCGACAGCCCGAGACCGCTGCCGACCTGAACCTCACGATCACTGATCTCGAATTGGGTGTAGGGCTGGAACAGGCGTTGGCGCTGCTGTTCGTCGAGGCCGATACCGGTGTCGCGGACCGTCAGGCGCAGTCGGGCCAGTTCGCCGTCGGGCTCCAAACGCAGCTCGACCGTGACGGTTCCCTGAGCGGTGAACTTGATCGCATTGCTCAGCAGGTTGGAAAGAATCTGCCGAAACCGCAGTGAGTCCAGCTCCAAGGCGCTGTCGGCGTGGTCGCTGATGAAGTTCAGTTCGAGGTTTTTCTGCCGGGCCAGACTGGCGAATCCCTCGATCACCGTGCGCGCCAGCGGTTCGGGATGGCAGCGGCTGTTGCGCAGTTCGAACTGGCCGGCCTCGATTCGGGTCAGGTCGAGAATCTCGCCGATCAATTCCATCATGCCGCCGGCAGATTGCTGGGCGATATCGATCAGTTCGGTGTCGTCCGGACGCGGGGCGGACTGGTGACGCAGCAATTCGAGCACGCCGATCAATGCGCTCATCGGTGTGCGGATCTCGTGGCTCATCACTGCGAGGAAATGACTCTTGCCCCGGTTGGCCGCCTCGGCCTGATGTTTGGCCGCCAGCAATGCATGTTGCAGATGCTGTTGCTCGGTGAAGTCGATCCAGCCGCCGATCACGCCGGTCATGGTGCCGTCGGAATCACGGTAGGGCAGGGCCCAATGGTAGATGTGGTAGGTCTTGTCCTTGACCGTCATGGTGAAGTTGTCGAACGACGGTTCACCGCTTTCCAGCGTGGCGCGGTGGATGCGTTTGTACTGGTGGGCAGTGTCCAGCGGCAGGATATTCGCCTCGATCAGGCCTTTGTTCAGCACTTGCTGCGGCTCGACTTCCATCACTTGCAGATACGCACGGTTGCAGCTCAGCAGCAGGCCTTTGCGGTCACGCACGTAGATCGGGTGCGGCGTGCCGTCGACCAGCACCTGCATGAACAGCAACTGATCGCTCAAGGCTTTTTGTGCCTTTTGCCGCTCGGCGATCTGCCGGCGCAAACCCAGGTTCCACGCCAGAATCACCAGCAGCACGGTCAGCAGCGCCAACACCGCACGCAGAATCCAGTTCTTGTAAGTGCTCCAGGTGTCCTGGCTGTCCTGGGAATTCTGCCAGCGGCTGGCCAGTTCGCTTAACTCGTCCGGGGCGATATCGAGCAGTGCCTTGTCGAGAATCGAGACCAGCATGGCGTTCTGTTTGCCGGTGGCAAAACCGATCAGCGCCGGTTGTGCACCGAGCACCGAATCGATTTGCAGGCGACCACGAAAAAAACGATCAATCAAATACGCCGCGCCCATTTGCGGCTGGATCACGCCATCCACCTGGCCTTCGGCGAGCAGTTCATAGGTCTCGATCGGCGTGTCGACCTGCACCGTGCGGATGTCCGGCCACTCGCGCTCCAGCCAGTTGGCGGCGGCCGAATCCTTGATGATCGCGACGCGTCTTCCCTTGAGGCCCGCAAGACCTGGGCGTTCCGCTTGGGTGCGGGTGACCAGTACGAACGGATTGATTGCATAGGGCCGGGAGAACACCAGATGTTCCTCGCGACGGGCGCTGTAGGTCATTGCTCCGATCAGACTGGGCGGATCCCGTTGCGCGCGACCAGTCACGGCGTCGATGGACGACATCTTGCTTGGCCGGAACGTCAGGCCGGTACGGTCGTTGATGGTCTCCAGCAGATCAGCGGCCATGCCCCTGAGCTGGCCTTCGTTGTCGAAGAAACTGAACGGTGAATACAGGTCGTTGGCCAGCACTTCGATCTGCGGATGGTCCTTGATCCATTGCTGTTCGGCGGCCGTCAGTTGCAGGCGGTTGTAACCGAGTTTCGGGTTGGCGCCGATGCCCCAGCGCCGGGCGATGACCGTGCGTTCCTGGGGCGTGATCTTCGCCATGGCGGCATTGAGCAGGTTCAGCAGTCGCGTATTTTCCTGCTGCGTGGCAAAACTGAAGCCCAGGCCTTCGGAGTCGCGCTGGATGGTCTGTTTCAGGCTTTGCTGGTAGCTGCGTTCGAGCAGGTATTGCGCGGAAATCGCATCGGTCAGCAGCACCATTCCTTCGCCATAGGCCACTTGGCCGAGGCCTTGCTGGGTCGAATCGACGGCTTGAAGAGGGTGTCCAGGGAACAACGACGCCACCCGCTCCTCGGTGATCCAGTCCTGATCGAACAGCACCGTGGTGCCGGCCGGTAACCGGTCATTCGGCCAATGGGTGCCGAAATGGCTGATCAACACGGCCTGATCGTACGCGTAGGGCGCACTCAGGCGCAGATCGTTGTAGTTCGCTTCGAGGTGGTTGATGCGCGGGACCAGATCGACATTACCCCGTTGCAAGGCGGCGAGGGCGTCCGACTGGCTGGCGTATTGCTCGACTTCCACGCGCAGGCCGAGGCTGCGAGTCAGCAGGTCAAGATAGTCGGCCGACAGCCCTTCGTAATCCTTTTGATTGGCGGTGAGGTCCAGCGGCGGTCGATCCGGCGCATAGACCCCGGCGCGCAACACGGTGTTGTTGGTCAGCCATTGGTGCTGGGCGCTGGTGAGGGGCAGATCGAGCCGATTCTCACCGGCACGGCTGAGCAGGTTCAGCGGCCCGGCATTCGCCGCCAGCGCCAGCAGCGACAGGCTCAACGCGCTCAGCCATCGCCCGAACCTCATGGTTCAGACCAGGTGATTGCGTTTGGCGAAATCGATCAGCTCAAGCAACGTGCCTGCGTTGAGTTTCTGCATCAGGCGGGTCTTGTAGGTGCTGATGGTCTTGTTGCTGAGCAGCATGTCATCGGCGATCTGCTTGTTGCTCTTGCCCTGGGCCAGCCCGTGCAACACCTTGAGTTCGCGGCGCGACACGCCATCGAGCAGTTGCGCATCGTCTCGGGCAAAGTCGCTGGCCCGCACCGAATTCAGCGCATTGACCGGAAACCACGTCTTGCCACTGGCCACCGCTTTGAGCGCGGTGACGATCTCCACCGGATCGTCGACCTTCGACAAAAACGCCGACACCCCGGCCCGCAGGCATTGCGCCGCATAGGCCTGGCTTTTCAGACCAGTGTGCACCAGCACATGAGCCTTACTGCCACCGATGCGCAAGCGGTCGATCACCGCCATGCCGTCGAGCTGCGGGATATCCAGGTCGAGCACAATCGCATCGGGCCTGAGCGCGAACGCCTGGCTCAACGCATCCACACCGTTGTCACACTCACCGACAATTTCATGGCCCTCGCGGGCCAGAATCATCCCGATCGCCATGCGCACTACCGCGTGATCATCGACCAACAGCACTTTCATGGATCAACCCTCAGGCCCTGTTTCAGCATAGTCCTCAGGGGCTGACGAGCCCGGCGGATCGGATGCGTGGTGGTGGGGCAGTGAAAAAAAGGCGCGATCCTACAAGGTTTACGGGGGGAAGCAATGGGAGGTGTCGTGCAGAGGTATCTTTGGCGCTGGGGTGTAACTTTTTGTCAGGGTTGAGCGAGGTAGTGGCGGATGACGTTGACCAGCACGGGGGAGAAGGGCTGGAGCCGTCCTTCCTTGGGTTTCAGCAAATCCTCCAGAAGAATGCCCAGCAGTTCTTCGTCTTCCAGCTCGTCGGGACTCATCCCGCCGGTGAAAATCAAATCGTCGACGAGTTTTTTTCGTGCCCCGATCAGTCCGCGATTGCTTTCGTTTGTATGGCCGAGGTTGAGAGTCTTGATGGATTCTTTCGCGCGTTCGGTCTGACCGGCAACGCGGCCGGACAGATAAAACTTCAGCTCGGATTCGCATTCAGCCATCAACGGCGTCAGATCAATGGGTTGAGTCTTGCGGCCATGACCGCACTGATTCGGACGTTGGCAACTGGCGACGATATTGGTGAAGTCCAATGTTCGTTTTGGAGCGCGGTCCTGAGCTTCGATATGTTCGTTATGTGCGTCGTCAACGACGATGGACTGGCAGCAATAAGCGCAAAGGCCGTATTGCTCCTCAATGCATGAGCTGCGAACAGATTGCCGTTCTTCCGCCGGTAAGTCCCGGTAACGTAACGTGGTGTTGGCGCGCTTCCATTGGGTCAGTTGTTTCGGCTCAGCTCCTTTGATGATCTTACGCACGACGTAACTCCAGCTTGCGCAGCAATAGCGCGGCTTTGGCCAATTCGATATGGCCATCCGGAAGCTCCTCGGCCAGTTCGGCGAAGAGTTTCTGTGCGGCTTCCAGATCGCCGTCCTGCAAGCGTTCGAGCAGATTGTTCAAGCGCTTTTGAACGTCGCTGTTACGGATATCGGTGTCCATGACTTCCAGCAGCACCTGATTGGCATCGAGGCCGTACAGGCCGTTGTGTTCGTGGAGTTCTCCGTCATTGAGCACGTAAACCAGAACATCTTTTGCGTCGCTGATGACCAGTGGCGAATGGGTGGTCAGCACGAACTGGCAGTTGGGGAAGGTTTCGCTCAGTTGGCGGATCAGGCTGCGTTGCCATTTCGGGTGCAGGTGCAGATCCACTTCGTCGATCAGCACGATGCCGTCGCCGTGGAGCGGGTTGTCCAGTGACTGGTTCATCATCGCCAAGCGGCGGGCGATGTCACCGACCAGTGCCATCATCGACTTCTCGCCCTGCGAGAGCTGGGCGACGTTGAGAGTGACGCCGTCCTTATCGATGGCCATGTGCAGGCGCGGTTTGCGTTGCACGCGCAGGTTGGTGAAACCGGGCATGAATGCGGCGATGGCTGAGCGGACGGCGGTCAGTTGGCGATCACGGGAGGAGGCTTTCAGTTTGGACAGGGTTTGCCAGACCTCGCTGTCCGGGCCGAATTTCTCGGAGATTTCAGCCAGTGCTGAATCGGAAATGCCGGTTTCGTTTTCGCTGTCTTCGCGCTCGCGGAACCACTCGAAGAAACGACGGAAATCGACGCCTCGGTTCAGTGAGTTGTCGTAGCCGTCGAGTTGGTCGAAGGTGTGTTTGGTGCGGATTTTTAGCGGGATTTCGAGAACAGAGCGCTCGACTGGGTAGTAGGCGATCAACGGCAGGGAAGCTTTGTCGTTTGCAGTTAGCTGGGTTCGATAGTGATCCGCCAAAAGACTGACCTCTATCAATGAGCTATGAAGCGCCTTCTTCCGTCCAAGGCGACCTCGGGCAATGCTCCACACAAATCCAGCATCATCAATAGCCGCGTCGGGAAGATTTGGACGTGGATGGGATTCGTCGGTTATCCCAATTGTGATAACAGCCCCTAGAGTGCCATTTCGAATGTCTACTTCCGAAATCGGACTACCAAGACCTTTCTCCGTATTAATCCGAGCTACTAGCCAACTCAGCGAGGTAGCCAGCGATTTTAGAAGCGTCGTCTTTCCGGCTCCGTTATTTCCGACAATCACCGTCATATTTGAGGTGTTATTGGGTGTTGGGGCTAAAGGGATACTCAAATCGTTGAACCGACCGAAATCCTTGAGGATGAGAATGTTAATTTCCATTGCAACGCCCTTGAGGGTCAGTCGGTAAAAAAGCTGTGGCACACATTATGTCATCCCCGGCTAGGGATTGTTTCGGTGAAGTTTAGATTCATACGTTTCGATCAGTAACCCCTTCAACGAGTCGCGTGACTCACTAGATTAGCCAGAACAATGCCCTTCAACCCCATCGGAGATTTCCTTCGAAACGACGCGGCTTCGGTGAACTGGTGGCTTGAGTCGTACGCCGATAACCTCATTGGGCCGCTGCAAAATCAGCGGTCGGATGTGGAAGTCCGGTTTCAGACTCATTCACCAAGCCTCGTAAAACGCATGGAGACATTTTTTATGTCAACATCGCGGCCTTATGGTGGCTGTACGCGGGAGCGCTTTCGAGTGCGCCGGGTTCGGGTGATTGGCTCGGTCTTCCACACCTGCGTGCAGCTGCCACCCTCATGTGGAAGTGAGATGGGTAGCTTTTTCTTAACAATCCCCATGGAGTTTCACGGATGAAGAAAACGGATTTCGAATCACCTGACATTTCCACCGAATCAACCAAACCCCGCTACATCCCCATCACCGGCATCGACTGCCAGATCCCCTGTCTCCTGATCGACCGCGAAGCCCCGTTGGACGTACTCCACGGCACTGCCGCCTACCGATTACGCAGCGTGACCCAATTGCTGGAAACCATTTCGCTCGGAGAAGGCACCGGCCACGACGCCTTGCTGCTGCAGGATTTCGCCCGAGTGCTGGCAATCCCTCTGCGCGACAGCTGCGACCTGATGGATGTACTGGGCTGGAAGCTACAGGCGTAGTTTTCAAACCCCAAACAAAAAATGGGCGACCTGTGAAGGTCGCCCATTTTTCATTGCGTGATTACCGGGTCAACTCACCCAGAATCCTGTGCGCAATCTTCACCCGTTCTCCATTCGGATAATTGCGGTTCGCCAGAATCACGATCCCGACTTTCTTCGACGGTACGAACGCCACATACGCGCCGAAGCCACCGGTAGCCCCGGTCTTGTTCAGCAGCACGTTCGCTGGCTCAGGTTGTGGCGGATTCAGCCATTTGACCTTGTGCGGTTCCATGGCCATTGGCGTGGAGTTGCCGTCCAGCAGGCGCTCGAGGCTGATCGGGTAGGCGTAGCGTTCCCAGCCCAGGCCCTGGGTCATGTCGCCGACGGTGTAGTAGCCGGTGTGGGTGAGGGCGATGGCTTTTTGCAGCGGTGTTTCGAGTTTGGCGCTGTCGAGGTTGGCCTGGACGAATTGCAGCAGATCTGAAGTGCTGGTTTTCACGCCGTAGGCTTCGGAATCGAGTGCGCCGGGGCTGACTCGAATCGGTTTGTTGTTCTTGTCATAGCCCTGGGCATAGAGCTTTTGTTCAGACGCGGGCACCGACAGGAAGGTGTGCTTGAGCCCGAGTTTCGGCAGCAGGGTTTCGGTCATGATCTGATCGAACGGTTGGCCGAGGCTTTTTGCGGCCAGGTAACCGAACAGGCCGATGCTCGGGTTGGAGTACAAGCGCTGGCTGCCGGCCGGATAAGTCGGTTTCCACTGTTGGTAATAGCCGAGCATCTTGTCGGAAGAATCCGCGGCATCCGGGAATTGCAGCGGCAGGCCGCCGGCGCTGTAGGTGCCCAGTTGCAGCAGGCTGATCTGGTCGAAGGCGCTGCCTTTCAGCTCGGGCCAGTGCTGGCTGGCCTTGTCGGCGAATTCCAGTTTGCCGCTGGCCTGGGCGTAGGCACCGAGGGTCGCGGTGAAGGTTTTGCTCACCGAGCCGATTTCGAACAGGGTGTTTTCACTCACCGCTTGCCCGGTGCTCTTGTCGGCAACACCGTAGTTAAAGTAATGCGCTTTGCCATCGACGGTCACGGCTACGGCCAGACCCGCGATGTCCTGTTTCTGCATGACTGGTGTCACGGTGGCCTTGACCAGCGCCTGCAACTGATCGTCGGTTTGCGGGGCGGCCAGGCAGGTGGCGGCACTGAAGAATAGTCCGAAAGCGCAGGCGGACTTGAGTTTGTTCAGGTTGATCGAAAACATGCTTGGGCCACTCTCCATGAGTGTTGATGGTGTTATCCCGCTACACTGCGAGCGTTTTCCGTCGGGCCGGCTGATCGGCGCCGCCAAATCTAGGCAGTCCGGCGTCTTTCGACAAACGATGAAAACTCGGACGAGCCATTAGAAAAATTTGGGACTGGGCATGATTCGACCTCAATTGCCTTTGAATGCATTACGCGCCTTCGAAGCTTCTGCGCGTCATTTGAGCTTCACTCGCGCCGCCGTGGAGTTGTGCGTGACCCAGGCCGCCGTCAGCCATCAGGTCAAAAGCCTGGAGGCGCAACTCGGCGTGATCCTGTTCAAACGCCTGCCCCGTGGGCTGATGCTGACCGGCGAGGGCGAAACCCTGCTGCCGGTGCTGACCACGTCGTTCGATCATATCGCGCAGATGCTCGAGCGTCTGGCGGGCGGGCAATATCGGGAAATGCTCACGGTCGGTGCGGTGGGTACTTTCGCCGTGGGCTGGTTGTTGCCGAGGCTGGCAGACTTTCAGGCGAAACATCCGCTCATAGATTTGCGGCTGTCGACCAACAACAACCGGGTGGACGTGGCCGCCGAAGGGCTGGATTACGCGATCCGGTTTGGCGCCGGGGCGTGGCACGGTATCGAAGCGACCCGTTTGCTGGAGGCACCGTTGACCGTGCTCTGCGTGCCGGAAATCGCCCGGCAATTGCACACGCCGGGGGATCTTTTGCAGCAGCGCTTGCTGCGTTCCTATCGCACCGATGAGTGGCCGGACTGGTTTCATGCGGCCGGTCTGGCGACCCATGCCGCGCCGCCCCAGAGCATCGTGTTCGACTCGTCGCTGGCGATGATGGAGGCGGCGTTGCAGGGCGGCGGGGTGGCACTGGCACCGCCGTTGATGTTTGCCCGGCAACTGGCGGCGGATTTGATCCGCCAACCCTTTGCCATCGAAATCACCACCGGCAGCTATTGGCTGACGCGGTTGCAGTCACGGCCGGAAACCTCGGCGATGGCGGCGTTCAGGCACTGGCTGCTGGAGGCTGCGCAGGCTTAGCGCACCAGGCAGGGACGCTTGTTATCGAACGTCCAGCCCGGAATCAGAAACTGCATCGCCACGCTGTCATCCCGCGCGCCGAGTCCCATGCCTTTATAGAGTTCGTGGGCCTTGGCCACCTGATCCGTGTCCAGTTCCACGCCCAGCCCCGGTTTCTTTGGCACCTGCACGCAGCCGTCGACGATTTGCAGCGGTGCCTTGGTCAGGCGCTGGCCGTCCTGCCAGATCCAGTGGGTGTCGATGGCAGTGATGTCGCCCGGCGCGGCGGCCGCGACGTGGGTGAACATCGCCAGGGAAATGTCGAAGTGATTGTTGGAGTGCGAGCCCCAGGTCAGGCCCCATTCGTGACACATCTGCGCCACGCGCACCGAGCCCTGCATGGTCCAGAAATGCGGGTCGGCCAGCGGAATGTCCACCGACTGCAACTGGATTGCGTGGCCCATTTCGCGCCAGTCGGTGGCGATCATGTTGGTGGCGGTTTTCAGGCCGGTGGCGCGACGAAATTCAGCCATCACTTCGCGTCCCGAATAGCCGTTTTCCGCACCGCACGGGTCTTCGGCGTAGGCCAGCACATGATGCTGGTCGCGGCACAGACGGATCGCTTCTTTCAGTGACCACGCGCCGTTCGGATCGAGGGTGATGCGGGCGTCGGGGAAGCGTTCGGCCAGTGCGGTCACCGCTTCGATTTCCGCATCGCCGCTGAGCACGCCGCCCTTTAGCTTGAAGTCCTTGAAGCCATAGCGCGCATGGGCAGCTTCCGCCAGACGCACCACGGCGTCGGCGGTCATGGCTTTCTCGTGACGCACGCGGAACCAGTCGTTGTCGGCATCCGGTTCGCTGCGGTAGGCGAGGTCGGTTTCCCGGCGATCGCCCACGTAGAACAGATAACCGAGCATCTTCACTTCGTCGCGCTGCTGACCCTCGCCGAGCAACGCGGCCACCGGCACGTCGAGGTGCTGGCCGAGCAGGTCGAGCAGGGCGGCTTCGAGGCCAGTGACCGCGTGAATGGTGATGCGCAGGTCGAAGGTCTGCAGGCCACGGCCGCCGGCGTCGCGGTCGGCAAAGGTCTGGCGCACCTGATTGAGGATCTTCTGATACGTGCCGATGGGGCTGCCGACCACCAGACTGCGGGCGTCTTCCAGCGTCTGGCGGATACGTTCGCCGCCGGGCACTTCACCGACGCCGGTGTGGCCGGCGTTGTCCTTGAGAATGACGATGTTGCGGGTGAAAAACGGCCCGTGGGCGCCGCTCAGGTTGAGCAGCATGCCGTCGTGGCCGGCCACCGGGATGACTTGCATCTCGGTAATGATCGGGGCTTTGGCGATGTCGTGTGCGGTCATTTGGCGTTGTCCTTTCAAGCGTGTTTCGGCGCGGCATCGGCCACGGCGACTTCAGGTACGGATTTGGGTGTCATGCGGGCGGCGAACACGATGATCGCGGCGATGATCGAGGTTGCGGCCAGACCATAAAGGCCGCCCTGGATCGAACCGGTGTGTTGTTCCAGCAAGCCGAACGTGGTGGGGGCAACGAAGCCACCGAGGTTGCCCACCGAGTTGATCAGCGCGATCACGGCAGCGGCGATCCGCGCATCGAGATAGGCCTGCGGGATCGGCCAGAACAGCGACGATGCAGATTTGAAACCCAGTGCGGCGAAGCAGATCGCGACAAAAGCGAAGATCGGCCCGCCGGTGGTGGACATGAACATCCCCGCAGCAGCGATCAGCAATGCCGTGGCCACCCATGCCTGCTGGTGTTTCCACTTCGCCGAGAACGAGGCGAACGCGTACATGCCGATGATCGACAGCAGCCATGGAATCGAGTTGAACAGGCCGACCTGGAAGTCGCTCATTTCGCCCATCTTCTTGATGATGCTCGGCAGCCAGAACGTCGCGGCGTAGATCGTCAATTGAATGAAGAAGTAGATCAGGCAGAACAGGATGATCTGGCGGTCCTTGAGCAGTTTGCCCAGGGACGGTCGGATCGGCGTTGCGGCTTCGCGGGCCTTCTGTTCGTCGTCGATGGCTTTGACCAGCGCATCCTGCTCGGCGCAGGTCAGCCACTTGGCGTCGTGGGGTTTGGCGTCGAGCCAGAACCAGACGAACACGCAGAGGCCGACCGAGAACATCCCTTCAATGAAATACATCCACTGCCAGCCGTGCAGACCCAGACCTTCTATCTGCAACAGCAGGCCGGACAGCGGGCCGGAAATCAGCGAGGCCACGGCCGAACCGCTGAGGAAGATCGCAATCGCCTTGCCGCGCTCGGCCCCCGGCAACCAGCGGGTGAAGTAGTAGATCACCCCGGGGAAGAACCCGGCCTCGGCCACGCCGAGCAAGAAGCGCAGAATGTAGAAGTGGGTTTCGTTCTGGATGAACGCCATGCCGGCGGCCACCAGGCCCCAGGTGAGCATGATGCGGGTCAGCCAGATTCGCGCGCCGACCTTTTGCAGCAGCATGTTAGAAGGGACTTCGAACAGCGCGTAACCGATGAAGAACAGCCCGGCACCGAAACCGTAGGCCGCGGCACCGATGCCGAGGTCATGTTCCATGTGGGTGCGGACGAAGCCGATGTTCACCCGGTCAATGTAATTGACGATGAACATGATCACGAACAGCGGCAGGACGTGGCGTTTGACTTTGGCAATGGCGGAGGACAGCACCGAATCGGCGGCCTCGTTCATCCCGGCAATGGATGAGTTCACTTGGTTTTCTCCCACTCGTTATTTTTATGCGGGGTGTGGCTGGGTGCTGCGTTGTTGATAGACATCATACAACTGCATTTTTTTGTCCTACAAGTGGGTGCACTCAATCAAATTTATCTACGGCGAAGGGTTTTTATGCTTTTCTGGATTTGAAGTGCCGTATTTGTTGGGCTTTAAAGGGTGGTTGCGGGCCGAGGAGCAGAGTGCCAGGCCAGCGAATGTGGAGTGCTGGCGTGAAACCAGTGAAAGTTTTCTAGCGAAAATTGTTTGTTGTCATACAAGTTGAGCGCCTGAAATCATAGGAGCTCATACAAGTCATCGCCCGCAGTGCTACGATCGGCTTGCCCCGTTCACCGGATCCGACCATGCAAGAAGACCTCGACGCCCCCGCCCGCAAACGCGCGCACAACCTGGCCCATGACCTGGTGGAAAAACTCACCCAGAGCATCCTGCTTGGCCAGATGCTGCCGGGTGACAAGCTGCCGTCGGAGAACTCGATCGTTCAGGAACACGGCGTCAGCCGCACCGTGGTGCGCGAGGCGATTTCCAAGTTGCAGGCGTCGGGTTTGGTGGAGACGCGGCACGGCATCGGCACGTTCGTGATCGAGCGAGCACCGGAGCAGGGGCTGCGACTGAATGTCGACACCGCGCTGGGCGTGCGCAGTATTCTCGAATTGCGCATGGGGCTGGAGACGCAAGCGGCGGCACTGGCCGCGCAGCGCCGCACCGAGCAACAACTGCTGCAGATGCGCCAGGCGCTGGACGACTATCAGCGTCTGTTGGCCAACAACGACAGCTGCGTCGAGGCCGACCGGCGCTTTCATCTGCTGATTGCCGAAGCCACCGGCAATGTCTGCTTCACCGAAATCATGCAGCACCTGGGCAGCGCGATGATTCCGCGCACCCGGGTCAATGCGGCCGAGCGCGGGGCGGTGGATTTGAGCAAGCTCGGGCAATTGGCGAACCTGGAGCATGAGGCGATTTTCAACGCGATCAAACGCCAGGATCCGGAGGCGGCGCGGGCAGCGATGTGGCTGCACCTGAGCAACAGTCGTGACCGGTTTTCGGCGGGCGGCGCCTGACGCCGGCGCGACTCAAGTCTCGATGGCCCGGACCACCGCCGGCCGCTCCAGATTCAACGCCAGCACACTGATCAACACCACCGCCGAACCCACCAGCACCAGCAGCGTCGGGCGTTCGCCCAGACCCACCGAAGCAATCCCCATCGCGGTCGGCGGAATCAGATACAGCGTCATCGTCGCCCGGCTCAAGTCCACATGCTTGAGCACGAACGCCCACGCCAGATAGGCGAGGGCGCTGGGAAACACGCCCAGAGCGAGCACCGCCCATTGCACCCGCAGCGGCGCACTGGCCACGCTGTCGGCCAGCCCCGGCAAGTAAATCAACAGCAACAGCGTGCCGGACCATACCGTGTAGCAAACCAGCGTCAGCCCGTCGTAGCGCCGGGCATGGTGTTTTTGCAGGGCGAAGTAAACGCTCCACGACACCGCCGCCAGCAGGATCAGCAAACCGTGGGCGTCGATGCTGCCGAGGCCGCGATCGCCGCTCACCACAATCACCACGCCGACGAATCCCGTCAGCACACAGCCCCAGCGCCAGACGCTGACCCGATCCTTGAACAGAAACCGCGCCAGCAGCGTGCTGAACAGCGGCGTCGATTGCGCCAGCACGCTCGACGCGCCGGCGCTGACGCTTTGCTGGCCGATGTTCAGCACCACGTGATGCAGGCTGACGGCAAAAAAGCCCAAGGCAAACAACAGTGGCAAGTCCTGTAGGCGCGGCAGGTGAATGCCCTTGAAGCCTGCAATCACGGCCATGAACAGCGACGCCAGCAGAAACCGCAGCAACGCCAGATGACCCGGATCGTAGGCTTGCAGGCCGATGTGGATGCCGGTCGGCGAATAGGCCCAGCAGCCGACGACGAAGGCCATGGCCAAGAGGATTTTCAAAGGCGAAGTGGAGGGCATGAGCGAGGCACCAGGAAGGTTGATGCACCGAGTATCCGGGCGGCCAATCATTCGCCACAACTGACTTATACTGCGCGAACCGTTCACTCAGAGTGATGATTATGGAGCTGGCGCAAATCCGCATGTTCAAGACCGTGGCCGAGGTCGGCAGCATCGCCAAGGCGGCTGAAAAGCTGTTTTGCGTGCCGTCGAATATCACGGCGCGGATCAAATCCCTGGAGGCGGAACTGGGGGTGGCGCTGTTTCTGCGCGAGGGGCGAGGGCTGCGGATCAGTCCGGCGGGGCAGACCTTTCTCGCCTACGCGGAGAAGATTCTGGCGCTGACTGCCGAAGCCAAACGCGCCGTCGATCCCGCCGCCGAGCCGTCCGGGCCGCTGCGCATCGGCGCCATCGAGTCTTCGGCCACCGGGCGTCTGCCACGTCTGCTGGCGAAATTTCACAAGCGCTACCCGAATGTGGCGCTGGAACTGACTACTGGCACCTGGGGCCAGTTGCTCGACGATACGGTCAGCCATCGTCTGGACGGCGCGATCGTCGCGGTGGACGTCGAGCGCTCCCAGCTCAAGCGCACGCCGATGTATCGCGAAGAATTGCTGCTGATCGCATCGACCTCGTTCGGGCCGGTGCGAAACCTCGACGATTTGCAGGACAAGACCGTGTTCATGTGGCCGCAGGGCTGTCCATATCGCGCCGCGCTTGAGCACTGGCTGCTGCGTCAGGGCCTGGCGTTGCCGATTGTCAGCCTGGCCAGTTACGGGGCGATTGTCGGTTGCGTGAGTGCCGGCGCTGGCGTGGCCCTGGTGCCCAAAGGTGTGTTCGAGCAGTACGCCAAAGGCGCGGGGTGTGCGGGTTACGAATTCCCCGAACTGACGGCCATCGACAACTTGTTCTACTGGCATGAAAACGCCGGGGTGCACCCGGCGCGTGAGGCGTTTGTGGCGATGTTGCGCGAGGAGTTTGTCTGAGCCGGATCAGGCTCCGGTCACGTCGCGCATCAACAAGCCGAAGCGCAAATCCACGGCATCCGGAATCGGCAAGTACACCGTGTGCCCGTCCCCCGGCGCCACGTCGATGCCGTCACCCTTGAGGTTCTGCAGTTCATGCAGATCAAAATGGAAGTTGCCCTGGGGCGTCATCAGTTCCAGGTGATCGCCCAGGGCAAAGCGGTTCTTCACCTTGACCTCGGCCAACCGGTCCCGGCGCTCGCCGGTCAACTCGCCGACGAATTGCTGACGCTCTGATACCGAGCTGCCGTTCTGGTAATTCTGGTATTCGTCATGCACGTGACGGCGCAGGAAACCTTCGGTGTAGCCACGCTGGGCGAGGGATTCCAGATCGGTCATCAGGCTGCGGTCGAATTCGCGACCGGCCACCGCATCGTCGATGGCCCGGCGGTAAACCTGGGTGGTGCGCGCGCAATAGAAGTGGGATTTGGTCCGGCCTTCGATCTTCAGCGAGTGCACGCCCATGCGGGTCAGACGCTCGACGTGCTGCACCGCGCGCAGATCCTTGGCGTTCATGATGTAGGTGCCGTGCTCGTCTTCGAAGGCCGGCATCATCTCGCCGGGGCGGTTGGCTTCCTGCAATAGGAACACTTGATCGGTAGGGGCGCCGAGGCCGAGGGTCGGCTGCGGTTCGAAGGTCTGTACGATTTCGCCGAGCTGGTTTTCGGTGGCTTCCTGCGCCGAATATTTCCAGCGGCAGGCGTTGGTGCAGGTGCCCTGATTGGCGTCGCGCTTGTTCATGTAGCCAGAGAGCAGGCAGCGACCGGAATAGGCCATGCACAGTGCGCCGTGGACGAACACTTCCAACTCCATGCCCGGCACTTGCTCGCGGATTTCGCCGATCTCTTCCAGCGACAGTTCCCGGGACAGGATGATCCGGCTCAGCCCCTGTTGCTGCCAGAACTCGACGCTCGCCCAGTTCACCGTGTTGGCCTGCACCGACAGATGAATCGGCATCTGCGGAAAGTGCCGGCGCACCAGCATGATCAGGCCGGGGTCGGACATGATCAGCGCGTCCGGTGCCATGTCGATCACCGGCGCCAGATCCTTGAGGAAGGTCTTGAGCTTGGCGTTGTGCGGCGCAATGTTGACCACCACATAGAAACGCTTGCCCTGGGCCTGGGCTTCACGAATGCCGAGGGCGAGATTGGCGTGGTCGAACTCGTTGTTGCGCACCCGCAGGCTGTAACGCGGCTGGCCGGCGTAGACCGCATCGGCGCCGTAGGCAAAGGCGTAGCGCATGTTTTTCAGGGTGCCGGCGGGGGCGAGCAATTCCGGGGTGAAGGAGGGCGTCATGGCGGTGTCGGTCGCAAAAGCGCGGGAGGGTAAACGAGGCGCGGCGAGGGTTTATTGATCTGGATCTATGCTCCATGAACAAAGATGGCACTCGCGCGGGCGTGGGCTGACTAAGTTGGGCGAGTGCGCGTGGCGCCTGACTGACATGGACCGGACATGAACCAAAAGAGTCTGCAATTCAAATCCCTCACCGTGCTGTTGCTGCTGGTGACCGTCGCCTTTATCTGGATCCTGCTGCCGTTCTACGGCGCGGTGTTCTGGGCGGTAATTCTCGGCATCGTGTTCGCGCCGATGCAGCGCCGGTTGCAGCAGAAGTTCGGTTGGCAACGCAACCTGACTTCACTTTGCACTCTGAGTGTCTGCGTGGTGATCGCGATTCTGCCGGTGATCGTCATCAGCGTGTTGCTGGTGCAGGAAGGGGCGATGCTCTACGACAACATCGAAAGCGGCAAGCTCGACATAGGCGCGTATCTGGCGCAATTCAAGCACAGCTTGCCGCCGTACTTTCAGCATCTGCTCGACCGTTTCGGCATGGGCGAACTCAATGCCTTGCGCGAGAAGATCGTCAAGGCGGCGATGCAGGGCAGTCAGGTGCTGGCGAGCCAGGCGTTCAGTTTCGGCCAGGGCACCTTCGATTTCGTGGTGAGCTTTTTCATCATGTTGTACTTGCTGTTCTTCTTTCTGCGCGATGGCGCCGAACTGGCGCGCAAGGTGCGCACGGCGGTGCCGCTGGAGGAACACCACAAGCGGCGCCTGCAACTGAAGTTCAATCGGGTGGTGCGCGCCACGGTCAAAGGCAACCTGTTGGTGGCCATTACGCAAGGCGCGCTGGGCGGGGCGATTTTCTGGTTTCTCGACATACCCAGCGCGTTGCTCTGGGCGGTGTTGATGGCGTTTCTTTCGCTGTTGCCGGCGGTGGGGGCCGGGATTGTCTGGGCACCGGTGGCGGTTTACTTCCTGCTCAGCGGGATGATCTGGCAGGGCGTGGTGCTGGGGCTGTTCGGGGTGTTCGTGATCGGCCTGGTGGATAACGTGCTGCGTCCGGTGCTGGTGGGCAAGGACACGCGCATGCCGGACTACATGATCCTGATCTCGACGCTGGGCGGGATGGCGGTGTTTGGTCTCAACGGTTTCGTGATCGGGCCGCTGATCGCTGCATTGTTCATGTCGAGCTGGGCGCTGTTCGTCGAAACCAGACCGAAAGTGCAGTTGCCTTAAGCCTTGAACGGGCCGTTGATCAGTCGTTGCGACAGTGCCTGGGCGGCGGGCAAAGAGGTGAGCGGGCCGCTGACCGGTTCGCCGTCGCGCACCAGATACCAGCAGGCGAGCAGCCCAAGCTCTCTGAGGGATGCGGGAACCGCGCTGCCGACAACGGACATGATTTGAACCTGTGCCATGAAAAGTACCTCCATCAATCTATGGAGCTACCTTAGGGACTTGGCCGTTTCAGGGACAATCAACGCTTTCGATAGTGGACATTGATGCCGTTGAGGGCCGGGTCAATCGACCACCTGATCGAGCATGTGCACGATCTCATGCTCGTTGAGCAAGCCCTTGCGCACCAGGTTTTCCGCCAGCAGCGACACAAACTTCGCCGTGCGATGGCCTTCCAGGTGCTTGAGCTCGGTCAGTGCGTTGTACACCTTGCTCGAGGTGCATAAACCGACGATGCGGTGCGGATTCTGTGTTGGCATTCCAGTCGTCCTTGTTTTTATCAACCTGTTGTATGCGGACGGATTCAGATTGCGGTTCCGTCATGACAAATAGATGACCGTTTTGTGTTTCGGCCCGACGGTCAAGTCCATCATGCCGACTTTAACGGTTCAAACTGTCCCCACAGCGACCTTGGCGAGATTTTTTCAGACGTTGGCCGACGGACGGTTGGCTTTCTTGAGGCCAAAAAAAGCCCCGCTGTAAAGCGGGGCTCTGTCTGTGTGCTTACCAGCGACCACCGTAGTAGTGGGGGTGGCCGTAATAACCACGGGGCGGACCGTAGTAGACCGGGCCTGGTACATAAACCGGTTGTTGTACGTAAACCGGGGCCGGCTGGTAGTAGACCGGTGGTGGCGGTTGTTGCACGTACACCGGCGCCGGTTGAGCGTAAACAGGCTGTTGAACATACACCGGACGATCCTGGTTGATGAGCGCCGAGCCGATGATGGCCGAGCCGACGATCGCACCAAATACCGCCGGACCCTGCCAGCCACCGCCGTGGGCTTCTGCCTGACCCGTGATCGCGAATGCACCAATCAACAAGGCCACGATGGGGAGTTTACGAATCATGATTAATCCTCGGTTCTTCGACCCGGCGTCCGGGCCTGCAACAGGCTCGGGATAGCGCGGGGATACTTCTAAGACAGCAACATTTGGAAAAACAGCACGGCGGCTGGGTAAATTTTGTGTAAGGTCTGTACCGGCTTGCTTACCGGGTTTCAGGCAACGGCTGTGATGCCCGGAACAGACCGCCTTATGATCGTTCAGAACCCGATGGTCTGGCTAATCCCGTCCATCCGAAAGTGCATTCGAAGGAGACTCCCATGCAGATGAACCCCAACAAAGACACCCAATTGTGCATGTCCCTGTCTGGGCGTCCCGGGAATTTCGGTCTGCGTTTTCATAACCATTTGTACGAACAACTGGGCCTGAATTTCTACTACAAGGCCTTCAGCAGCCAGGATCTGCCGGGCGCCGTCGGCGGGATCCGGGCGCTGGGCATTCGCGGTTGCGGGGTGTCGATGCCGTTCAAGGAGGCCTGCATTGCCCTGGTCGACGAGCTGGATGCGTCGGCAGCGGCGATCCAGTCGATCAACACCATCGTCAACACCAATGGCCATCTCAAGGCCTACAACACCGATTACATCGCCATCGCCCAACTGCTGGAAACCCACGCGGTGCCGAAAGACTCGACTTTCGCCCTGCGCGGCAGCGGCGGCATGGCCAAGGCTGTGGCCAGTGCCTTGCGCGATGGTGGCTACAAGAACGGTCTGATCGTCGCCCGCAACGAGCGCGCCGGCCGTGCGCTGGCCGAGTCCCTGGGTTATCGGTGGCAGGCGGATCTGGGCGATGAGCGCCCGCAGATGCTGATCAACGTGACGCCGGTCGGCATGGACGGTGGCCCGGAAGCGGGGCAGTTGGCGTTTGAAGTAGATGTGATCAAGTCTGCCGACACCGTGTTCGATGTGGTGGCGATCCCCTCCGAAACCCCGCTGATCGTGCGCGGCCGCGCCGAAGGCAAAAAAGTGATTACCGGGCTGGAAGTGATCGCGATCCAGGCGCTGGAGCAGTTCGTGCTGTACACCGGCGTGCGGCCGATGGTCGAGCAGTTCGATGCAGCGGTGGCGTTTGCCCGCAGCTGATTGATCTCGGTGTCGGGGTTGGTCATTGCCTATACTGCCGGATCAGCAGGCACAGACTTGCCCCACGACAAAAACCGAGGTTTGCATGCACCCGCCCATTCTCAACCTGAATGATGTCGAACTCGAACCGTTGCCCGAAGCCCTGGCCCCCGAAGGCGAAACCGCCGGGCGTTATCAGCAGCGGTTCGCCCGGGTCGGTCAGCAACTGGGCGCGCAGAAGCTCGGTTACCGGCTGTATGCGCTGCCGCCGGGCATGCGCGGCAGCCCGTTTCACAGTCATCGGGTCAATGAGGAAATGTTCTACGTGGTGGCCGGGGAAGGGGAGGTGCGCTTGGGCGCCGAGCGTTTCCCAATCCGCGCCGGCGACGTGATCGCCTGCCCGCCGGGCGGCCCGGAAAAGGCGCATCAAATCATCAACACCAGCTCGCAGGAGCTGCGTTACCTGGCGGTCAGCACCCAGCAGCAGCCGGACATCTGTGAATACCCGGACTCGAACAAATACGCGGTAATGGATAACTTCAGCATCGATGCCGAGGGCAATGCCTCGGGATTCGTTGCGGTGGCGCGGCAGTCGGACGGGGTGGATTACTGGGACGGCGAGTAACGCCGCCCCGTTATGCTTATTCGAGGCGGGCCAGACGCTCTTCCAGTGCCGCAATCCGCGCTTCCAGTTCTTCGATGCGCTCCACTGACACACCGCTGGCAGCGCCGCGATCACTCGGATTCTGTCGCGCCGCGATAATCGCCTCGATGTCCGCCGGGTCACCCAGCGCGTGGGTGTAGCGATCTTCGCGCTGGCCGGCCTGACGCGGAATCAGCACCGCCAGATCCCGGGCGATCAGGCGTTCCAGCTGATGCACCACTTGTTCGGCGTCTTCGAATTCATGCATGCGACCGCTGCGGGTCAGCAGTTCGTTGACGGTCTGCGGGCCGCGCAGGAACATCAGCCCGGTCAGAATCAATTGTGCCGGCACCAGTTCCAGCGCCTTGTCGACCTTGTGCTCCCAGCGGTCGGCGCGACTTCCCATCACGAGCTTGGCGAAACCGCGACCTTCGAGAGCGCGCAGGCTCTGGCCGACCTGGCCCTGGGTCAGGTTCATCACAGGTTCCCGGCTGGTTTTCTGATTGCAGGCCAGCACCAGCGCGTTGAGGGTCAGCGGATAGGTTTCCGGGCTGGTGGCCTGTTTCTCGATCAGCGAACCCAGAATGCGGATTTCCGTGGCGTTGAGCCGTGGTTCGTTGACGTTGGTTTCAAGTTCTGTGGACATCGCGCGTTCCCTCTGCAGTCGAAGGCGCCTAGCCTAATCCTTGCTGGATAAAAGACAAGTCGCGCGGCCCGCGAGCATGGCTATAATCGCCCCACGATTCACCCAGCCACCACGTGAGACTGCCATGACCATTTCCCTGTACGCCGCATCCGTCCCGGTTTTCCAACAAATGCTCAACGCCCTGAGCGATGTGCTGAAAAAGGCCGAAGCCCACGCCACCGCGAAAAACATCGACCCGAACGCCTTCCTGCAGGCGCGTCTGTACCCGGACATGTTCCCGCTGGTGCGTCAGGTGCAGATCGCCGTGGACTTCGCCAAAGGCGTTTCCTCGCGTCTGGCTGAAGTCGAAATCCCGAAATACGACGACACCGAAACAACCTTCGCCGAGCTGCAAGCGCTGATCGCCAAGGTTCTGGCCTTCATCGGCGAGATCAAGCCTGAGCAAATCAATGGCAAGGAAGGCATCGAGATCGTGACCCGTCCGGGCACCCCGAAAGAGAAGCGCTTCTCCGGCCAGGCTTACCTGCTGAGCTACGGTCTGCCGCAGTTCTTCTTCCATGTCACCACCGCTTACGACCTGCTGCGTCACAACGGTGTTGAAGTCGGCAAGCGCGATTACATGGGCGCGTTCTAAACCGCCCGGCAACAAAAAAGCCCGCCAAGGTTTGCGCCTTGGCGGGCTTTTTGTTGCGCTCGGTGTTTACGCCGGACGTTGGGCTTTCTGTTCTTCGCCCAGGCAAGCCGCAGCGGTGAACAGCACGTCAGTGGAGGAGTTCAGCGCCGTCTCGGCCGAATCCTGCAGTACGCCGATGATGAAGCCGACCGCCACCACCTGCATGGCGATTTCGCTCGGGATACCGAACAGGCTGCACGCCAGCGGGATCAGCAGCAGCGAACCGCCCGCTACACCGGACGCGCCGCACGCGCAGATTGCGGCGACAACGCTGAGCAGGATCGCGGTCGGGATGTCCACGGCGATGCCCAGGGTGTGCACGGCGGCGAGGGTCAGCACGGTGATGGTGATCGACGCTCCGGCCATGTTGATGGTCGCGCCCAGAGGAATCGAAACCGAATAAGTGTCTTCGTGCAGGCCCAGGCGTTTGCTCAGTTCCAGGTTGACCGGAATGTTCGCCGCCGAGCTGCGGGTGAAGAACGCGGTGATGCCGCTTTCACGCAGACATTTCAGCGTCAGCGGGTACGGGTTGCGACGCAGCTTCCAGAACACGATCAGCGGGTTCATCACCAGCGCCACGAATGCCATGCAGCCCAACAGCACCGCCAACAGGTGGGCGTAGCCGACCAGGGCGCCAAAACCGGACGTGGCCAGGGTCGAGGCCACCAGGCCGAAAATCCCCAGCGGCGCGAAGCGGATCACCACACGGACGATCAGGGTCACGCCGTTCGACAGGTCGCTGACCACTTCGCGGGTGGTGTCACCGGCGTGGCGGATGGCGACGCCCATGCCGATGGCCCAGGCCAGAATGCCGATGAAGTTGGCGTTCATCAGTGCAGTGACCGGGTTGTCGACCACGCTCAACAGCAGACTTTGCAGGACTTCACCGATACCGCCCGGCGCCGTCACGGCGACGTTGTCGGTGGACAGGACCAGATGCGACGGAAACATCGTGCTGGCAACCACAGCGACTACCGCAGCACCAAAAGTGCCCAGCAGATACAGGAAGAGAATCGGCCGGATATGGGTTTCCTGGCCGTGCTTGTGGTTGGCAATCGAGGCCATCACCAGTACGAACACCAGAATCGGCGCCACGGCTTTCAGCGCCGAGACGAACACCTTGCCGATGAAGGCGGTGCCCTTGGCAGCTTCCGGCGCGAACAGCGCGAGGGCGATGCCGGCAATCAGGCCGATCAGGATCTGCGTGACCAGGCTGAGGCTTTTCAGGCGTTGCAATAGAGAAGGGGATGAAGCGGTCATAACGGCATCTCTGGTTTTTTATAGGGTGCAAGGTTGCGTGATCCGGGCGATGAATCGGGGGCAGGCCACAGACACGAACCGAAAGGAATGACGCGACAGCCACGCCGTTAAACGGGCGGCTGAACAGGGTGTACGTTTTGCAGGGCGCGGACTTTATCACAGCGTGGGCCTTATCCTTCAGGCCTGTGACGATCTGCCACCGAAACGTTCGGCAACATAGACAGGTTTGTGCAAGTCACTCGGGAAACACTCTGTTAAGATTGCGCATCCTTATTTTCAAGTTCTGCCGGCGGGCCCTCGGGTCAACGCTGGTGTCGTCGTTTTGCTGGAGTTCCTCATGCTGTTGCCCATCCTTCTGTTGTCTGCCGCCGGATTCACGGTGCTGACCACGGAGTTCGTCATCGTCGGCCTTTTGCCGGCGATTGCCCGAGACCTGGCCGTCACCATCCCGCAAGCCGGGTTGCTGGTGACTCTATTCGCTTTCACCGTGGCCATGTTCGGTCCTTTCTTGACCGCATATTTCGCCCGCTTCGAACGGCGCAAACTGTTCATCACCATCCTGATCATGTTTGGTCTGGCCAATACCGTGGCGGCGCTGGCGCCGAACATCTGGGTCATGGCCCTCGCGCGGTTGATACCGGCGCTGGGGTTGCCGGTGTTCTGGGCGCTGGCCAGTGAAACCGCCGTGGACATCGTCGGCCCGGACTTCGCCGGTCGTGCCATTGCCAAGATCGGCTTCGGCATTGTCTGCGCCACCGTATTCGGGATTCCGGTGGGCACGCTGATTTCCGACGCGTTCGGCTGGCGCAGCGCGTTCGCCATTCTGGCGGTGATCGCGTTCGCCAAGGCCTTGCTGCTGTTTGTCTACCTGCCGAAAACCAGCCTGCACCAGCATCAGGTCAGCTTCGCTTCGCAGTTCAAGATCCTGCGCAGTCCGCTGATGCTTGGCCATGTATTGCTGTCGATCCTGGTGTTCAGCGGCATGTTCACGGCCTACACCTATCTGGCGGACATCCTCGAGCGTCTGGCCGGCTTCAATGGCACCGTGGTCGGTTGGTGTCTGATGGGCTTTGGCGCGGTCGGCCTGATCGGCAACTCGCTGGGCGGGCGCGCAGTCGATCGCCATCCGCTGATGGCCTCGGTGATGTTCTGCGCGTTCATGATCCCCGGGATGGTGGCGCTGGTGCCGAACATCAATTCGTCGCTGGGTCTGGCGGCGGCCATGGGGATCTGGGGTGTGACCCAAGCAGCGTTGTTTCTGGTCAGTCACGTGCGCTTGATGAAGGCGGCACCTGAAGCGCCGGCCTTCGCCGCGTCGCTGAACATTGCCGGGGCCAACCTCGGGATTGGTCTGGGCGCGATCATTGGCGGTCGGGTGATTGACAGTGCCGGCCTGGGCTTCGTCGGTTTCGCCGCAGCCGGGTTCATTCTGTTGTCGATCTTCCTCGCCATGGTGTTGATGGTGCTCAAGCCGCGCGACGTCTGCGCGCCGGCTTAAAACTCTGTAAACAGCTCGCGTCGGGCACCTTCGGTAATCGCTTTGATGCCGGGGTGCTTGACCTTGCGTTCCACCGAGATCGCGTAGAACGACTCACTCACCGCATCGGTCTGGCCGATCAGCTCGACGCCGTACTGGCGCTTCACCTCATCGGCAATCACGCTCGGGCCGATGAAAATCCCGCTGCCGGACTGGCCGAACGCCTGCATCAAGGCGCTGTCGTCGAACTCCCCGACAATCCTCGGCTGAATCTGCTGCTCGGCAAACCAGCGCTGCAAACGGCTGCGTACCACGGTTTCCGCGCCGGGAATCAGCAGCGGCGCGCCGTGCAGACTGCGGGGGAAGTCCTGGCCGTATAACGCCGCCAGCTCGGCGGTGGCGAAGAAACTGATCCCGCATTCCCCGAGTTTCTGGCTGTAGCCCTTGATGTCCAGGTGCGACGGCATCGGGCTGTCGGAGATCACCAGGTCCAGGCGCTGGATCGCCAGATCCGCCAGCAATCGTTCGAGTTTGTCTTCGCGGCAGGTGATGCGTAGCGGTTCGCTCAATTCCATGGTCGGTGCGATCAGGCGATAGACGATGGATTTGGGCACCACGTCCGCCACGCCGACCCGGAACAGAATCTGCTGTTCGTTGGGTTGTGCGCGCAGCATCAGTTCCAGTTCGCCGCCGAGCTGGAACATCTGCTCGGCGTAGGGCAGGGCCTGGCGCCCGGCTTCGGTGAGTTCGAGTTGCCGGCCGACCCGCTGGAACAATTCGATGCCGTAGGTCTGTTCCAGCAGGGAAATCTGCCCGCTGATGGTCTGCGGCGTCAGGTTCAGTTGCTCGCAGGCGCGCACGATGCTGCCGGTCTTGGCCACCACCCAGAAGTAATGCAGTTGTCGGTAATTGAGCATGGGGTTTGGTCCGTCAAATACAGTTCGTATAAATCGAAGTATAGCCGCTAAAAATACGAATTTTCCTGAAGTGTTTGTCTCCCTAGAATGCCCAGCCATCGACGGGCGGTCTGCGACCCTGTCTGTTCATTCGAAGGAAGTCTTATGAAATACACGATCCCGGCACTGATGTTTACGTCTTTACTGCTTATGGCGGGTTGCGACCAGGCCGAAAAAAGCGCCCAGCAATTGATGGGCAAGGCCGCCGAGAGCGCCAAGCAGGCGATTGACGACACGCACAAAGCTGCTGAACAAGCACTCAGCGAGGCCACTGGCGGCCTGATCGAGAAAAAAGAAGCCCCGGAAAAAGATGCGGAAAAATCCGAATCTTCCTCCAAGACCATCTAAATCGTCTTACAAGAGTCAGGACTGACCCATGGAATACCTGTTAGAACTCGCTTCCAGCCCGACGGCCTGGATTGCCTTGGCCACACTGGTGGTGATGGAAATCGTGCTTGGCATCGATAACCTGATCTTCATCTCGATCCTGACTAACAAGCTGCCCGAGCAGTATCGGCAGAAGGCTCGCCGCCTCGGTATCGGCATGGCGTTGATCATGCGTCTGGCGCTGTTGAGCACCATCGCCTTTATCGTGCAGTTGACCGAGCCGGTCATCGAGGTTCTGGGTCAGGCGTTTTCCTGGAAGGACATGATCCTGATCGCCGGTGGTCTGTTCCTGGTGTGGAAGGCGACGACCGAGATCCATCACAGCATGGACCCGGTGCCGGACGATCCGAAGTCGGCGACCTCGACGGTAACTCTGGGCTTTGCCGCCGCCATCGGGCAGATCCTGATGCTGGACATGGTGTTCTCGATCGACAGCATTATTACTGCAGTCGGCATGACCGAACACTTGCCGATCATGGTGATCGCGGTGGTGGTTTCGGTACTGGTGATGCTGTTTGCGGCTGACCCGCTGGCCAAGTTCATCAACGACAACCCGTCGGTGGTGATGCTGGCCCTGGGCTTCCTGATCATGATCGGCATGACGCTGATCGCCGAAGGTTTCGGCGCCCACGTACCGAAAGGTTATGTATATGCCGCGATGGGGTTCTCGGTAGCGATTGAAGTGCTGAACATGATGTCCCGTCGCGCCAAGATGAAGAAACTGGCCGCACAAGCGTAATCACTGGAAAACCAAAGGCCGCCTGACTCGCAAGAGTCACGCGGCCTTTTTCGTTTGAATCGATTGAAAGACGTCAGTGCGCGGTGGCGTGACGGGCGTTGTGTTTTTCGATCTTCTTGATCGGTGCAGGTTGCACAGGGTAGTGGTGGCGACGGGAAATCCGCAGCACGCCCCACAACATGGCGGCGGCAACGGCCAGCCAGCCGGCAATCAACATCACAATGGTCATGGTCAGGCTCATCGGTGCCTCCTCTTTGCCCTGCGTCGGGCGCTCACTCTTTTGCTGTCTTTCGAGTGACAGTCTAGTCGCTGGCGTGTTTCAGGCTATTGACCAAAGGTCGGTGGTGACCAATCACTTCGCTCTATGCAGCCGATGCATCTGCCCCTTTGGGCTATACCGCAGCGTTGCGCCGTCCTATGATCCTCGACCAAGCCGGAACACGATGACCGGTAACTGATCAAGAGAGTGACGATGGTGCAGCTATTTTCCCGGATTCGCATGGCACTGCTGGTGGCCGGTTGCGTGACAGCTTTGGTGGGGTGTGCGGGCAGTGTGGCGCCGGAAGTCCAGCGTCTGCCGGAGCGGGTCGAGCTCAGCGGCACCTTCTATCGGGGCGAAGCCAATCAGAGCGGGCCGCAGGTGTTGGCCAGTCTGTTGTCGCAGCAAGGCATCGTGATCACCCCGGGGTTGCTGGAAAAGCCTCTGCACCTGCCGGGCGCCGAGGACAAGCTTCAGCAGAATATGCAGAACCTGGCCCGCGAATACGGCATGGTCGTGTACCCGGTAGATGCCCGTTTGCCGGCGCTGCTGACCCAGGTCGCGGCGGGTTACCCGGTGATGGTGCGTTTCAGCGAGGGATCGGCGTTCTGGGCCGAGCCGCGGTACGCAATCCTTTCCGGCTATGACCGCAAGAAGCAGAAAGTTCTGCTGCGCGCGGGGATGAACCGTCGTGAACTGATGAGTTTCAGTTCTTTTGAATCGGCGCTCGAGAAGTCGGGTGGCTGGGCGGTATTGATTCAGAAGCCTTCGCAGCTCCCGGCAGCAGTCGATCGTCAGCGTTGGCTGAAAGCGGCTGATGAACTGGCTCAGGCCGGCCAGGAGCGTGAGGCGGCGCAGGCGCGCAAGGCACTGGAAGCGAAGTGAGGTTCCGTCCGTCTCCTGACGGGCACCCTGGCGCGCAGCTACGCTCTTAAGGGTAACGCCCGTTTTTTCGGGTGATTACCCGAATGAGAGGTGCGTATGAGTACCGATTCGAGCTTTGACGACCATAAACCGGACAGTGTGCCGACTACGCCGGAACCGGATGTTGATCCAGTGCTGGATCCGGACAGTCCGCTACGCGATCCATTGGCTCGTCCTGCCGTAGTAACCCCGGAACATCGGCGCGACCCCAGTGCCGGCGACGGTATTCCCGATGATGACCAGATGCCGCTGCCCAACGACTGAACCGGAAGACGAAAAAAAGCCCCGAATGTTCGGGGCTTTTTTTCGTGTCGCGATTTACTTGGACGCTTCGACCACGCCGCTCTGGCGACCCTTGAGGTTCTTCTCGGCCTTGTATTGCTGGGCCACCGCCGGAACGTTGGTGCTCCGGCCGGTTTCCACCCAGCTGCGGATGCGGCTGGCATCGGCGAAGTGGGTGTACTTGCCGAACGCATCGAGAATCACCAGGGCGACCGGGCGGTTGCTCATCCGGGTCACCAGCACCAGGCAATGGCCGGCCGGATTGGTGAAGCCGGTCTTGGTGATCTTGATGTCCCAGTCGGCCTTGTTGACCAGGTGGTCGGTGTTACGGAAACCCAGGGTGTAGTTGGGTTTGCGGAACGAGACGGTCTTTTCCTTGGTGGTGGTGAGTTCGGTCAGGATCGGATGCTTTTGCGCAGCCATCAGCAATTTGCTCAGGTCCCGGGCGGTGGAAACGTTGCGCTCTGACAGGCCGGTCGGTTCCACAAAGTGGGTGCTGGTCATGCCCAGCGCCTTGGCCTTGGCGTTCATCGCCGCGATGAAGGCTGCATAACCGCCCGGATAGTGATGGGCGAGACTGGCGGCGGCGCGGTTTTCCGAGGACATCAAAGCGATCAGCAACATCTCCCGGCGCGGCAGTTCGCTGCGCAGTTTGACCCGGGAAAACACACCTTTCATTTCCGGGGTGTGGCTGATGTCGACGTCAATCCATTCGTCCATGTTCTGGTGGGCTTCAACCACGACCAGGCCGGTCATCAATTTGCTGACGGAAGCGATCGGCACGATCACGTCCGGATTGCTGGAATAGATGACTTTGTTGGTCTGCAGATCCATCAGCAGGGCGCTGCCGGAGGCAATCTTCAACTGTGAAGCGTCTCGGGGGGCAGCGGTGGTTTCGGCGGCGTTGACCGTTGGCGTGAGGAGCGTGCCTGAAAATGCAAAAACCAGGCTCAGGATGGACAGACGAATATTCACGCGGGCGAACTCATGAAGGTTGGAAATGCCGTTTTTTGTAACGGACTGTGTCGTAAAACGACGCATTCTAGGAGTATGGCTGAAGATCTGTCGATGGTTGTTTGAAGGGCATGAAAAAGTCGTGAAAAGCCCTGTAAAAATAGGGGTTTCCGGCGAACGGTAAAGGTTTTTTCGAGGATACGAAAAACCCCGCACAAGGCGGGGTTCTTCTGGAGCGGAAAAAGCGCTTTAAGCGTGCAGGGTTTCTGCCGCGTAGAGGGTGTTTTCCAGCAGGCAGGCACGGGTCATCGGGCCGACGCCGCCCGGTACTGGTGTGATCCAGCCGGCGCGGGGCAGGGCGGTTTCGTACACGACGTCACCGACCAGTTTGCCGTCGTCCTGACGGTTGATGCCGACGTCGATCACGATCGCGCCTTCCTTGATCCACTCGCCCTTGACCAGGCCCGGCTTGCCGGCGGCAACCACCACCAGATCGGCGCGGCCGACGTGGCCGGCCAGGTCCTTGGTGAAGCGGTGAGTCACGGTCACGGTGCAGCCGGCCAGCAGCAGCTCCATGGCCATCGGGCGGCCAACGATGTTGGAAGCGCCGACGACCACTGCATCCATTCCGTACAGATCGACACCGGTGCTTTCCAGCAGGGTCATGATGCCTTTCGGCGTGCACGGACGCAGCAGCGGAATGCGCTGGGCCAGACGGCCGACGTTATAAGGATGGAAACCGTCGACGTCCTTGTCCGGGCGGATACGCTCCAGCAGCTTGGACGCGTCCAGGTGCTCAGGCAGAGGAAGTTGAAGCAGAACGCCGTCGATTGCCGGGTCGTCGTTCAGTCGATCGATCAGATCGGTCAGTGCTTCCTGAGTGGTTTCGGAAGGCAGGTCGTAGGCTTGGGAGAGGAAGCCGACCTCTTCACAGTCTTTACGCTTGTGCGAGACATAAACCTGAGAGGCAGGATCGCTGCCGACCAGGATCACCGCGAGGCCGGGAGTGCGCAAGCCTTGCTCGCGACGTTCGGCTACCCGTTGGGCGATCTGCTGGCGCAGGCTGGCGGCGATTGATTTGCCGTCGATTAGTTGTGCAGTCATTGCGCGTGATTAACCATCGAGAGGGGAAAAAAAGAGAACGCATTCTCGCATGTCAAACGGTGAGGGCAAAGGCGCTTGGTCAGCAAATTCCCCTAAGCCCTTTAATTAAATGAATTTTTTTCAAAAAGGATTTGACGACCTGCAGGTCGCTCTATACTATTCGTCGCACTTGTCGGGCACAGCCTAGCACTGGTTAAGAAGGTCGAGCGAAATCAAGGTTTTGCGAGACTGGAAAGCACTTAGTTTGTAGTCCTCCAAGGGTACAGCTAACAAGGCGCCCGTAGCTCAGCTGGATAGAGCATCCGCCTTCTAAGCGGATGGTCGCAGGTTCGAGTCCTGCCGGGTGCGCCATTAGGCAGCTTTGGCACAAGTAACGCGATATGGTGGGCGTAGCTCAGTTGGTA
>NZ_JBWKPF010000007.1:154076-334069 GCF_059418105.1 Pseudomonas sp. GW821-FHT09C09 | reverse complement strand
GTAGAGCACGGGATTGTGACTCCCGTTGTCGTGGGTTCGATCCCCATCGTCCACCCCATATTTCGAAAGGCGCCAGATGTAACAGTCTGGCGCCTTTGCTTTAAAAAGCTTCATCCGCGGATGTGGTGGAATTGGTAGACACACTGGATTTAGGTTCCAGCGCCGCGAGGCGTAAGAGTTCGAGTCTCTTCATCCGCACCAATCAAAGCTTCATTCATGCCGTTGGTAGGGTGAAGTTCTACAAAGAAGTTGTTTGGCTTCTTTGGCACGCAATATGGTGGGCGTAGCTCAGTTGGTAGAGCACGGGATTGTGACTCCCGTTGTCGTGGGTTCGATCCCCATCGTCCACCCCATATTTCGAAAGGCGCCAGATTTAACAGTCTGGCGCCTTTTTTGTTTCAGGAATTCGAGTTTCTGGCGACTGCCGGTTTCGGGTCGCAGGGCAGGGTGCTTCGTCGTATCAATGTTGCTAGATGATGCCGCACTGCCCGCCGACCTTGCTTGCGAGGTCGGCTGTCAGGGAGATGATTCAACCGCCTCTATATATAGAAGAGGTTGGCGCAGGGCCCTGGCTTGATTGGCTGTATTTGCTAACAGGGCGAGGCGCAACCGTTTGTCCCCGCCTTCAATTTGCCTGCTGTTTTTTTACCCGTTTTCAGTAGGGTGACTTCTTGAGTTTGACCTACTAGAATGCTTGCCCTTGATTCTTGGGTCGGAAACGGCCGGCTAACGTCTGTGCAACGAGGAATATCCATGCAAGTTTCTGTTGAAAATACTACTGCTCTTGAGCGCCGCATGAGCATCACCGTGCCGGCTGAGCGCATCGAGACTCAGGTCAACAAGCGTCTGCAGCAGACTGCCCAGAAGGCCAAGATTGCTGGCTTCCGTCCAGGCAAAGTGCCTATGAGCGAAATCAAGCGCCGTTTTGGTGCTGATGCGCGTCAGGAAGCGATCGGCGACGTGATCCAGTCCTCCTTCTACGAAGCTGTGGTTGAGCAGAAGCTGAACCCGGCCGGTTCGCCGTCGATCGAGCCTAAGTCGCTCGAAGCTGGCAAGGACCTGGAATACGTAGCCGTATTCGAAGTGTTCCCTGAGTTCACCGTTGCCGGTTTCGAAGGCATCACCGTTGAGCGTCTGAGCGCTGACGTGGCTGACGCCGATCTGGACAAGATGCTGGACATCCTGCGCAAGCAGAACACCCGTTTCGAAGTGGCCGATCGCGCTGCCCAGAACGAAGACCAATTGAACATCGATTTCGTTGGCAAGGTTGACGGCGAAGTGTTCGCTGGCGGTTCCGCCAAGGGTACTCAGCTGGTGCTGGGTTCGGGTCGCATGATTCCTGGCTTCGAAGAAGGCCTGGTTGGCGCCAAGGCCGGTGAAGAGCGCGTTCTGAACCTGACCTTCCCAGAGGACTATCAGAACCTGGACCTGGCTGGCAAAACCGCCGAGTTCACCGTGACTGTAAACACCGTTTCCGAGCCAAAGCTGCCAGAACTGACCGAAGAATTCTTCGCTCAATTCGGCATCAAGGAAACCGGCCTGGAAGGTTTCCGTGCCGAAGTTCGCAAGAACATGGAGCGTGAACTGCGTCAGGCGATCAAATCCAAGGTCAAGAATCAGGTAATGGACGGTCTGCTGGCCACCAACCCGATCGAAGTGCCAAAGGCTCTGCTGTCCAACGAAGTTGACCGTCTGCGCGTGCAGGCTGTTCAGCAGTTCGGTGGCAACATCAAGCCTGACCAACTGCCGGCCGAGCTGTTCGAAGAGCAAGCCAAGCGCCGCGTTGTCCTGGGTCTGATCGTGGCTGAAGTGGTCAAGCAATTCGACCTGAAGCCAGACGAAGCCCGCGTTCGCGAAATGATTCAGGAAATGGCTTCGGCCTACCAAGAGCCTGAGCAGGTTGTGTCCTGGTACTACAAGAACGAGCAGCAACTGAACGAAGTCCGTTCGGTTGTGCTGGAAGAACAAGTTGTGGATACTGTTCTGCAGAAAGCTAGCGTGACCGACAAATCGGTCTCTTACGAAGAAGCGGTCAAGCCGGTAGAAGCTCCAAAAGCCGACTGATTGTTTCTGCGTTAGAAGCACACACCATAAGCCAGCCTTCGAGCTGGCTTATGCGTATTCAAGACATGACTATTTGGGAGTGACTGCAGAGCATGTTCCGTAATTCCTATATTCAGCAGAACTCTGATATCCAGGCCGCCGGCGGCCTGGTCCCGATGGTTGTCGAGCAATCTGCTCGTGGCGAGCGCGCCTATGACATCTACTCGCGTCTTCTCAAGGAGCGAGTGATCTTTCTGGTGGGTCCGGTAGAGGACTACATGGCCAACCTGATCTGCGCGCAATTGCTGTTCCTTGAAGCGGAAAACCCGGACAAGGACATCCATCTTTACATCAACTCCCCGGGCGGCTCGGTCACTGCAGGCATGTCGATCTACGACACCATGCAGTTCATCAAGCCAAACGTGTCGACCACCTGCATCGGTCAGGCCTGCAGCATGGGCGCATTCCTGCTGACCGCAGGTGCACCGGGCAAGCGTTACTGCCTGCCGAACTCGCGAGTGATGATTCACCAGCCACTGGGCGGTTTCCAGGGCCAGGCGTCGGATATCGAAATCCACGCCAAGGAAATCCTCTTCATCCGCGAGCGTCTGAACACGCTGATGGCCAAGCACAGCGGGCGCACTCTGGAAGAAATCGAGCGCGATACCAACCGCGACAACTTCATGAGCGCAGAAGCTGCGAAGGAATACGGCTTGATTGACGAAGTGATCAACCAGCGTCCAGCTTAAAATAAGCAACTCAAAACAGGCCTGATCGGCTGGTCCGATCAGTGGCGGGCTTGAAAAAGCCCGCAATAGCCTTCATCTTGTGTTGCAAGCCTATCGGATTTGGATCGAACGAATGACTGACACCCGCAACGGCGAGGACAACGGCAAGCTGCTCTATTGCTCCTTCTGTGGCAAAAGCCAGCATGAAGTGCGCAAATTGATTGCCGGCCCCTCGGTCTTTATCTGCGACGAGTGCGTCGACCTGTGCAACGACATCATCCGCGAGGAGGTGCAGGAAGCACAGGCCGAAAGCAGCGCGCATAAATTGCCTTCGCCTAAAGAAATCAGCGGCATCCTTGACCAGTACGTCATTGGTCAGGAGCGTGCGAAGAAGGTTCTGGCGGTAGCGGTGTACAACCACTACAAGCGTCTGAACCAGCGTGACAAAAAGGCTGACGACGTCGAACTCGGCAAGAGCAACATCCTGCTGATCGGCCCGACAGGCTCCGGTAAAACCCTGCTGGCCGAAACCCTGGCCCGCTTGCTGAACGTTCCGTTCACCATTGCCGACGCAACCACCCTCACCGAGGCGGGTTACGTGGGTGAAGACGTCGAGAACATCATTCAGAAGCTGCTGCAGAAGTGCGATTACGACGTGGAAAAGGCCCAGATGGGCATTGTCTACATCGATGAAATCGACAAGATTTCGCGCAAGTCCGACAACCCGTCGATCACCCGGGACGTTTCCGGTGAAGGCGTGCAGCAGGCCTTGCTCAAGTTGATCGAAGGCACGGTCGCTTCCGTTCCGCCGCAAGGTGGCCGCAAGCATCCGCAGCAGGAATTCCTGCAGGTCGACACCCGTAACATCCTGTTCATCTGCGGTGGTGCGTTCTCCGGTCTGGAGAAAGTGATTCAGAACCGTTCCACCAAGGGTGGCATCGGTTTCAACGCAGAAGTGCGCAGCAAGGAAGAAGGCAAGAAGGTTGGTGAGTCCCTGCGTGAAGTCGAGCCTGACGATCTGGTCAAGTTCGGTCTGATCCCGGAATTCGTCGGTCGTCTGCCGGTTCTTGCGACGCTGGACGAGCTGGATGAGGCTGCATTGATGCAGATTCTCACCGAGCCGAAAAATGCCCTGACCAAACAGTACGCCAAGCTGTTCGAGATGGAAGGCGTGGATCTGGAATTCCGTTCCGACGCGCTGAAATCGGTCGCCAAGCGTGCCCTGGAGCGTAAAACCGGTGCCCGTGGCCTGCGTTCGATTCTCGAAGGTGTGCTGCTCGACACGATGTATGAAATCCCCTCGCAGTCCGAGGTGAGCAAAGTCGTGATCGATGAAAGCGTGATCGAAGGCAAGTCCAAGCCACTGTATATCTACGAAAACAGTGAGCCGACGGCCAAGGCAGCGCCGGACGCGTAAGTGTCCACCCTGCCGGAACAAAGAAGGGGCCTTCGGGCCTCTTTTTTTTTATGTCGTTTTTTACATCCGCTTTGCGCTTGTTTTTTTTCAAGGCAGCCCCCATCTTGGTTTCAAGCTTAATTCCATCTGATTACGGCCATATGGCCGCCGTAGAGGCGAAATCATGAAGACCACCATCGAATTGCCTCTCCTGCCATTGCGTGATGTCGTTGTGTATCCGCACATGGTTATCCCGCTGTTCGTGGGGCGCGAGAAATCCATCGAAGCCCTCGAGGCCGCGATGACGGGCGACAAGCAGATCCTGCTGCTGGCCCAGAGAAACCCGGCTGACGACGATCCTGGCGAAGACGCTCTGTATCGCGTCGGTACCATTGCCACCGTTCTGCAACTGCTCAAGCTGCCTGACGGCACCGTAAAGGTTCTGGTCGAAGGCGAGCAGCGCGGTACTGTCGAGCGTTTCAGCGAGGTCGATGGCCACTGCCGTGCCGAAGTTTCCCTGATCGACGAAGTCGACGCCGCCGAGCGCGAGTCCGAAGTCTTCGTGCGCACGCTGCTGTCGCAATTCGAACAATATGTTCAGTTGGGCAAGAAAGTCCCGGCTGAAGTCCTGTCGTCGCTCAACAGCATCGATGAGCCGGGCCGTCTGGTAGACACCATGGCTGCGCACATGGCGTTGAAGATTGAGCAGAAGCAGGAAATCCTCGAAATCATCGACCTGGCTGCCCGGGTCGAGCACGTTCTGGCTCTGCTGGACGCCGAAATCGACCTGCTGCAGGTCGAAAAGCGCATCCGCGGTCGCGTCAAGAAGCAAATGGAGCGCAGTCAGCGCGAGTACTACCTGAATGAGCAGATGAAGGCCATTCAGAAGGAACTCGGCGACAGCGACGAAGGCCACAACGAAATCGAAGACCTGAAAAAGCGCATCGACGCTGCCGGTCTGCCGAAAGACGCCCTGGCCAAGGCCACCGCCGAGCTGAACAAGCTCAAGCAGATGTCGCCGATGTCGGCCGAGGCCACCGTCGTGCGTTCCTACATCGACTGGCTGGTACAGGTGCCGTGGAAGGCCCAGAGCAAGGTGCGTCTGGATCTGGCCCGTGCCGAAGACATTCTCGACGCCGATCACTACGGCCTGGAAGAGGTCAAGGAACGCATCCTTGAGTACCTCGCCGTGCAGAAGCGGGTGAAAAAGATTCGTGGCCCGGTGTTGTGCCTGGTCGGTCCTCCGGGCGTGGGTAAAACCTCGCTGGCGGAGTCGATTGCCCACGCCACCAACCGTAAATTCGTGCGCATGGCCCTCGGTGGCGTGCGTGACGAAGCGGAAATCCGTGGTCATCGTCGGACTTACATCGGTTCGATGCCAGGAAGATTGATTCAAAAGATGACAAAGGTGGGCGTCCGCAACCCGCTGTTCCTGCTCGATGAAATCGACAAAATGGGCAGCGACATGCGTGGCGACCCGGCGTCGGCGTTGCTGGAAGTGCTCGATCCGGAGCAGAACCACAACTTCAACGATCACTATCTGGAAGTCGATTACGACCTGTCCGATGTGATGTTCCTCTGCACTTCGAACTCGATGAACATTCCGCCGGCGCTGCTGGACCGGATGGAAGTGATCCGTCTGCCGGGCTACACCGAAGACGAAAAGATCAACATCGCCGTCAAGTACCTGTCGCCAAAGCAGATTGCCGCCAACGGCCTGAAGAAAGGCGAGCTGGAATTCGACGAAGAAGCGATCCGCGACATCATCCGTTACTACACCCGTGAAGCCGGTGTGCGTGGCCTCGAGCGGCAGATTGCCAAGGTCTGCCGCAAGGCGGTCAAAGAGCATGCACTGGAAAAACGCTTCTCGGTGAAAGTGACAGCTGATCTGCTGGAGCACTTCCTCGGTGTGCGCAAATTCCGCTACGGTCTGGCCGAGCAGCAGGATCAGATCGGTCAGGTGACCGGCCTGGCCTGGACTCAGGTCGGCGGTGAATTGCTCACCATCGAAGCGGCCGTGGTGCCGGGCAAAGGGCAACTGATCAAGACCGGTTCGCTGGGTGACGTAATGGTCGAATCGATCACTGCGGCCCTGACCGTTGTGCGCAGCCGTGCCAAGAGCCTGGGCATTCCCCTGGACTTCCACGAGAAGCGCGACACCCACATTCACATGCCGGAAGGTGCTACGCCGAAAGATGGCCCGAGCGCCGGTGTAGGCATGTGCACCGCACTGGTGTCCGCTTTGACGGGTATTCCTGTGCGCGCCGATGTCGCCATGACCGGCGAGATCACCCTGCGTGGTCAAGTCCTTGCCATTGGTGGCCTGAAGGAAAAACTCCTGGCCGCGCACCGTGGTGGAATCAAGGTCGTGATTATTCCGGAAGAGAACGTGCGTGATCTGAAGGAGATTCCTGACAATATCAAGCAGGATCTGCAGATTAAACCGGTTAAATGGATTGACGAGGTCCTGCAAATTGCGCTGCAATACGCGCCGGAGCCCTTGCCGGATGTGGCTCCGGAGATTGTCGCGAAGGATGAAAAACGCGAGTCCGATTCCAAGGAAAGAATTAGCACGCATTAATACGTCTTTGGCTGGGGGGCTTGTTGACAGTTTTTTAGAGCCCTTGTTATAAAGCGGCTCTTAAGTGTCTGTAGGCCATTCAGCACTCGTTTTTGCTTTCACCAAAAAACTTAGAATCATCTCAAAATAGATATAAGGGGACTTAGAGTGAACAAGTCGGAACTGATTGATGCTATCGCTGCATCCGCTGATATCCCGAAAGCTGCTGCTGGCCGTGCGCTGGACGCTGTAATCGAATCCGTCACTGGCGCTCTGAAGGCTGGCGACTCCGTAGTTCTGGTAGGTTTCGGTACTTTCTCGGTAACCGATCGTCCAGCTCGCATCGGTCGTAACCCACAGACCGGCAAGACTCTGGAAATCGCGGCAGCCAAGAAGCCAGGTTTCAAAGCCGGTAAAGCCCTGAAAGAAGCCGTCAACTAAGTTTGATTCAGGTTTTTACCCATCCGGGTCGGGGTCATGCCTGACTTGGCAGCGGAGCGGTAGAGCAGGCAGTTTGGAATAATTGCCTGCTACGCCGGGATCGAGGGTTCGAGCCCTGTCCGCTCCGCCAGTTACGAGAAGGCGCATCCTCGGATGCGCCTTTCTTCTATCCGGATTCTACCCACGCTCCACGGTTGCCTAATTTTTGAAGTTCAACCGTTTCTGGGGGACGCATGCTGCAGAATATCAGGGACAATTCACAAGGCTGGATTGCCAAGACCATTATCGGGGTCATCGTTGCACTGATGGCCCTGACCGGTTTCGATGCCATTTTCAAGGCCACGACTCACACCAACGAGGCGGCCAAGGTCAATGGTGAAGAAATCAGCCAGAACGAGCTGAGCCAGGCCGTTGACATGCAACGCCGTCAGCTGATGCAACAGCTGGGCAAGGACTTCGATGCTTCCTTGCTCGACGAAAAAATGCTGCGCGAATCGGCCCTCAAGGGTCTGATCGATCGCAAGCTGCTGCTGCAAGGCGCAGAAAAATCGAAGTTCGCCTTCTCCGACGCGGCGCTGGACCAGGTGATCCTGCAAACGCCTGAATTCCAGGTTGACGGCAAGTTCAGCTCCGACCGTTTTGACCAGGTGATCCGTCAGCTGGGCTACAGCCGTATGCAATTCCGCCAGATGCTGGCTCAGGAAATGCTGATCGGTCAGCTGCGCGCCGGTGTAGCCGGCAGCGGTTTCGTGACTGACGCTCAAGTGCTGGCCTTCGCCCGTCTGGAAAAACAGACCCGTGATTTCGCCTCGCTGAACATCAAGGCTGATCCGGCAGCAGTGAAGCTGACCGACGATGAGGTCAAGGCTTACTACGACGAACACGCCAAGGAATTCATGACCCCGGATCAGGTGGTCATCGATTACCTCGAACTGAAGAAGGCTTCGTTCTTCGACCAGGTTGCCGTCAAGGATGAAGACCTGCAGGCGGCGTACCAGAAAGAAATCGCTAACCTGTCGGAACAGCGTCGTGCGGCGCACATTCTGATCGAAGTGAACGACAAGACCACCGAGGCCCAGGCCAAGGCGAAGATCGAAGAAGTCCAGGCACGTCTGGCCAAGGGCGAGAAGTTCGAAGCGCTGGCCAAGGAGTTCTCGCAGGATCCGGGCTCGGCCAACAATGGCGGCGACCTGGGTTATGCCGGTCCTGGCGTCTACGACCCGGCCTTCGAGAAAGCCCTGTATTCGTTGAGCAAGGATCAAGTGTCCGAGCCGGTTCGCACCGATTTCGGTTTCCACCTGATCAAGCTGCTGGGCGTCGAAGCGCCGGAAGTGCCGACCTTCGCCAGCCTGAAAGACAAGCTGACCCACGAGCTGAAAGCCCAGCAGGTCGAGCAGCGTTTCGTCGAGGCGACCAAGCAGCTGGAAGACTCCTCGTTCGAGGCGTCTGACCTGGCGCAGCCGGCGCAGGATCTGAAACTGACCGTACACACCTCCAAGCCGTTTGGCCGTGAGGGTGGCGAAGGTGTTGCAGCCAACCGCGCCGTGGTCACTGCCGCGTTCAGCAACGAAGTGCTGGATGATGGTGCCAACAGCACCGCCATCGAGCTGGATCCGGATACCGTGATCGTGCTGCGTGCCAAGGAACACCTCAAGCCTGCACAACTGCCGCTGGAAGCCGTGGCGACTGCCATTCGCACCCAGTTGGCCAAAGAGCACGCCAGCGCGGCTGCCAAGACCAAGGCGGAGCAACTGATCGCCGGTCTGCGTGACGGCAAGACCCCGCTGGACAAGGCCATCGACGGTCAGAACTGGAAAGTCACCCAGGCCGCCACCCGTGCCCAGGAAGGTGTTGATCCTGCGGTACTGCAAGCGCTGTTCCGCATGCCGAAACCGGCGGCCAAGGACAAGCCGACTTTCAGCAGCGTGACACTGCCTGATGGCAGCCTGACCATCGTGCGTCTGAACGCTGTGAACGAAGCCGCTGCGCCGACCGATGAAGAGAAAGCGCAATACCGTCGCTTCCTCGCTTCGCGTGAAGGCCAGCAGGACTTCGCGGCGTACCGCAAGCAGCTGGAAAGCGAAGCGGACATCAAGCGTTTCTGATGCCTGACTGAGCGATAAAAAGAGCCCCGGATGAAAGTCCGGGGCTTTTTTTTGCCCGCTATTCAGCGCGTGGGAATCCATGTTGCCGCGCATTCGCGGTCGCCCAGAGGGTCAGAATCAACAAGCCCGCAACGATCCAGGGAAAGGCATTGACGCCCGGATTCGCCAGCAACAGGCCACCCGCCAGTCCGCCACCGGCAATGCCGACATTCCACAGGGTCACCAGCATCGATTGTGCGGTGTCGGCGGCGTCCTTCGCGGTTTTCGCCGAGGCCGTCTGCAGCAGTGAAGGCATTGCGCCGAAGGCCAGCCCCCACACGGCAGTGGCGGCGTAGACCACGCCGGGCATTTCCCGCCACAGGGCCAGGGCAATAGCGGAAAGCATGAACAATGTGGCGCTGATCAGCACCAGCTCCCGCAGCCAGCGATCAATCAGGCTGCCGACAATCCACAGGCTCAATACCGACGCCAGACCGAACACCAGTAACACCCGGTCGATTTCGGCACCGAGCCCGGAGGGTTCGAGGAACGGCGCGATGTAGGTGTACAGAAGGTTGTGAGCGACCACGTAGGACAGCGTCACGAACAACACGGATCGCACGCCCGGCAGGGTAAACACCTGACGCAGGGGCAGGCGCTTTCCGGCACGCTCACCGGCAAAGTCTGGCACTTGCCAGCGTACCCAGATCACCAGCAGCACGGTCATCGCGCTCATGATCGCGAAGCTCAGCCGCCAGCCGACCACGGTGCCGAGCAGCGTGCCGGCCGGTATGCCCAACGAAAGCGCGAGAGGGGCGCCGAGCATGGCCACGGTGATGGCGCGGCCCTGCAGATGCGGGGCCACCATGCGGCTCGCATACCCTGCCAGCAACGCCCAGAGCAGCCCGGCAAACACGCCGGCAATAAAGCGTGCAATCAATGTCAGCCAGTACCACTCCGACAACGCGGTGATGCTGTTGGCGATGGCAAAACCGCCAATGGCCGATAACAGCAGCGGTCGGCGACGCCAGCCTCGAGTAGCGATGGTCAGCGGAATGGCCGCCAGCATCGATCCGATGGCGTACAGCGTGACCAGTTGCCCGATCAGTGCCTGAGAGACGCCGAGACCCGCGCTCATCTGCGGTAACAGTCCGGCGGGCATGGCTTCGGTCAGTACGGTAATGAATCCGGCGGTGGCCAGTGCGAGCAAGGCACCCAACGGTAATCGTTCTGCGGGTTCGACCGGGTTGGCAAGCGTTGCAGAAGTGAGTTGTGCATCGTTCATGAGCCAGCATCCATTTTGCCGAGGGAGATGAAGGCCACAGGGTAGGACGCTGCACATTCGGGAAAAACAGGTTAGGGTTCCGAACATCTCGGACAGGAATGTCGTGAATCAGGGGGAAAGAATGGACAGTCTGGGCAGTATTTCGGTGTTCGTGCAGGTAGCGGAAACCCGCAGTTTTACCGAGGCGGGCCGCTTGCAAGGCGTGTCATCTTCGGCGGTGGGCAAGAGCATCGCGCGGCTGGAGGCGCGGCTTGGGGTCAGGTTGTTCCATCGCACCACTCGCAGCATCACGCTCACCAGTGAAGGCGCGCTGTTTCTCGAACGCTGCCGCAAGATTCTCGCCGAGGTCGAGGCGGCTGAATTCGAGTTGTGCGATGCCGCATCGGCGCCTCACGGCAAGTTACGGGTCAGCTTGCCCCAGGTGCATGAACTGGTGATGCCGGTCATGAATGAATTCATGGCGCTGTACCCGCAGATCGAGCTGGATCTGGACCTGACCGATCGCATGGTCGATGTCGTCGAGGAAGGCTTCGATGCGGTCATCCGCACCGGAAAACCTCGGGATTCTCGGCTCATGGCCCGGCCTTTGGGGAAATTTTACATGGTGCTGGTGGCCAGCCCCGGGTATCTGCGCGAACGCGGTGTGCCGCTGATCCCCGCCGATCTGGCGCAGCACGCCTGTCTGCGCCACACGTTTCACGCCACGGGCAAACTGGAACCCTGGCCGCTGAAGCGCGAGGAGGGCGTTCCCGAACCGAGCTTGCCGACACGCCTGGTCAGCGCATCAATTGAAGCGGTCAGCCATGCGGCAATGGCCGGTCTGGGCATCGCCTGCCTGCCGGACTTCATGACCCACGAGGCGCAAAGGCAGGGGCGCCTGCAGCGGGTGCTGGATGAGCATCTGGAGCATGTCGGACAGTTCTGGGTGCTATGGCCATCAAGTCGCCATGCAACCGCCAAATTGCGGGTGTTCGTCGATCATTTGTCGGCGCGACTTTTTCCGGTCGCCGAGGGTCAGTAGAGTTGTAACTGTTTTAAGACACTAATCGGTACGCCGCGGGGCAGCGATCTGTTGCACAATACGCCCCGGACCGTTTTCCCTCAGGATGTTTAATGTTGAATTCTATTCCCGTGCGTTTTTTCGGGTTGGCGTTGTTGCTGACCGCCGCTGCCGGCTGCTCCAAGGACAAGCCTATCTACGAGCATGAGAACTTCGACGACTCCGGCACCTTTTCGCGCAACTATCCGGTCACCGATGCCGCCAGCTGCGAAGCGGCGCGCCGTGCGTTGCTCAGCCAGGGCTACATCATCACCAGCAGCGACCCGAAACTGGTCAGCGGGCACAAGAGCTTCCAGCAGACCGGTGAAACCCACATGGAGATCAGCTTCAACGTGGTGTGCACCGATGACGGCAGCTCCGCGCACCACGCGACAGTGTTCGCCAACGCCCTGCAGGACCGCTACGCGCTGAAGAAGACCAACAACTCGGCCAGCCTCGGGGTTGGTGTGCTGGGCTCGGTGTCGATGCCGATCGGCTCCTCTGACGACTCGATGGTCAAGGTGGCCAGCGAAACCGTGTCCTCGCAGAAGTTCTACGAGCGCTTCTTCACCCTGGTCGAGCTGTTCCTGCCGGCCGAAGCGAAGAAAGCTGCACACATCACCGAGAAGCCGAAAGCCGATCTGGGCGTACCGGAGCCCAAGGCTGCGCCGGCCGCGCTGGCCCCGACGCCAGCGGCCGAGCCGACTCCGACTCCGACGCCAGCCCCGGCCGCCGAGCCGGCCACGAACCCGGCGCCTGCCGCCGCAGAGACTACTCCGGTCAGCTCGGAGCCGGTCGTTCCACCTGCCGAGGCGGCGCCGATCACCCCGGCCCCGGGTTCGGAGCTGGTTCCAACATCAGCGCCGGCACCGGAAGTCATCACGCCACCGGCCAATCCGACTGACTTGCCGCCGCCATCAGAGCCGATCCCGGCGATGCCAAGCGGGCATTGACCGGTCGTGGGAGCGACGCAACGTCGCTCCCGCTTCGATTCCTGTGTGAGCTGAAATGTCGGTATCCCCGCGATAAATCCCTGACCGCCTGCTACGTTTATTTCATGAAGGCCGTGTTTCATTTTTCCTTCATACGGGCACTTTATGCTCGAGGCACTGGTCATTTGCTCCAGGCCATTTCAGCAAAGCAGTGAGGGGGATTACACGATGGATGACTATCAAGAAGAACTGCTTGAATTCCAGGCTTACGAACTGGATTCGCCGGAGCCTGCGGAAGACGCCACCGAGCTCTGAGGCTTCAACCGGTCTTGCGGTGACTGCGGCGGAACTCGCCCGGTGTCTGGCCGTTCCAGCGTTTGAAGGCGCGCTGGAAAGCTTCGGCCGAGGCAAACCCCAGCAGGTAGGCGATTTCACCGAACGCCAGTTCAGTGTCGCGGATGTAGGTCATCGCCAGATCACGGCGGGTATCGTTGAGGATCGCGCGAAACTGCGTGCCTTCTTCGGCCAGCTTGCGCCGTAACGTCCAGGTTGGCAGCTTCAGGCGTGCCGCCACTTCTTCCAGGTCGGGTTCCCGGCCGCCATTGAGCAACGGCCCGAGCAATTGCGTGATGCGCTCACGCAGGCTGCGGGTTCGCGTCAGTTGTTCCAGTTCCCGTTCACACAGTTGCAGCAGGTGTTTCCAGGTGCTGGGGCAGTGCTCCGGATTGCGTGCGGCCAGGCTGGCGAGGCTCAGGCGCAGTTGATTGTGTTCGGCGCCGAACTGGATCGGGCACTCGCCGAGCACGGCGTAGGCGTCGCGGTAGTCCGGTGTGTCGAACTCGATTTCGATTCGTTCCGCGCGCAGCGGTTCGGGGCTGACGCTGGACAACTGATGCAGCCACCCGGCGATGATCGAATCCACCACAAAACGGTTGTAGGCGTTGTACGGGCTGATCGAGTAGAAACGCAGCCACGCGCCGCTGGCATCTTCGTGGAAACTCGACTGACCCCGATAATTGGAGCCGTACAACGGTTCGAAGCGCGTCAGGCAGCGGGCGGCCTCGCGCACGGTCGGCGCCTGCGCTGCGGTGACGCCGGCCAATCCCGCCTGGCTCAGACGACTGAGCTGGCCCATGCGCAAACCCAGCGCCGGATCGCCGGTCAACTGAATTGCACCATGACCCAGGCGCATGTAGCGCGGGATCGACAGGCGTGCGCCGGCCTCGGCCAGTCGTGCGGTGTCGAGCCCATATTGTTCGAGTAACGGCTGCGGGTCGGCGTCATGACTGCGCACGGCATCGGCCAGGCTATGGACGAAGCCCACCGACAGATCCCCGAGACGCATCGGCAGCGGCTTCATGGTCTACAACCAGAGATTGAGCAGGCGCGCGCCACGGGCTTCGCCGTCGGCGAACTGCTGGCCATTGCTGCTGAGGAAGCTCTGCCCGGAACTCGGCTTGTCCCAGAACTGCCCGCGCAGGAACACGCTCATGCCGGCAATCGCCCGGCTGCCCGGCGGTTGTGCCGTGAGGGTCAGGCGATGCCAGGCCTGGCCTTCGCTGATCTCTCCCGGTTTGAGGTTGACTGAGTCCGGCACGTTCAAGCCCCTGTAACCCTGCCAGGGCTGGTCCCACACGCCATGCCCGATGACGAACGCAGGCACCGCGATCAATTGCGCACCTTGCTCGTCGAGCTTGCGATAGTTGTCCGGATACCAACTGTCGTTGCCGATCAGCACACCGAGGCGTCCGGCGGGGGTGTCGACCACATTGATCTGTGAAGCTTCGCTGGTGCCGGCTGCTTGATCCTGATCGAAGATCGGGCGCATCTGCCGCTGTGGCTGGCCGAGCGGGGCGCCGTCACGACCGAACACCACGCTGGTGTTGTACAGCGCACCGCTGCCGGCCTTGAGTCGGCCGTCGATGATGTTCGGCTCGGGCAGCACGATCGAACCGGCCACTAGAGTGATATGGAATTCCCTGGCCAGACCGCCGAACAGCAGCTGATAGTCCTTGGCCATGTCTCGGGATTTCATCCGCAGGTGGGCGTCATCCAGACGGCTGCTGCCCCTGGCGGTGAGCCAGGCGCGGGCGAACTGCAACGGGTTGCTGGCGGCCAGCCAGTTCATCGCCTCTTCGAGGGTGGGCGCCTGGTACAGCTCGTCTTTTTCGCCGCTGATCATCAGCCAGGTGCCGACATGCTCGGGCAGCACCACGATGGTTTTGTCATTGAGCAGACCCTGATCCTGCGCTTGCTGCAGATAGGCCGCGAGTTTGCGGTGCAGGCGTTCGGAGCTTTGATAGTCGGTGGGGAACAGTTCCGGCTGAATGCCCAGCAGGTTGCCACGGTCGGCGCGGGTACCCTGATCGACCGCCAGTTTGATCCGCAGGTCCGACAGGTAATGACCGGCCGGACGGTCAGCCGCCCACATGGCGTAAAAGGTGAGCGCGGCGACCAGCGCCATGGAAAAGGTCAGGTACAGAAGTTTGCGCATGAAATCCAACAACAGCCGGGTACAGGGTGTGGGACTAGGGTAGGGCCCATGCCTGCGCTTGCCAAGGGGCGCTGCGCATTTGGATCAATAACTTGTCAGTTACGGTCATTGAGTGACAGCGATGCGACTCTTAGGCTGTCGAACATGACTGACGGGGGACGCAGAGCTCCCGCATTTTCCGTGATCGCTCGCTGTGGAGTTACCGATGACCGCCACTTACCCGCACCTGCTGGCCCCGCTGGACCTGGGATTCACCACGCTGCGCAACCGCACCCTGATGGGCTCGATGCACACCGGACTGGAAGAGAAACCGGGTGGTTTCGAGCGGATGGCGGCGTATTTTGCCGAGCGCGCCCGTGGCGGCGTCGGCCTGATGGTGACCGGCGGTATCGGCCCGAACGACGAGGGCGGCGTGTATTCCGGCGCAGCCAAGCTGACCACCGAGGAAGAAGCCCTCAAGCACCGCATCGTCACCCGCGCCGTGCATGAAGCAGGCGGCAAGATCTGCATGCAGATTCTCCACGCCGGGCGTTATGCCTACAGCCCGAAACAGGTCGCACCGAGCGCAATCCAGGCGCCGATCAACCCGTTCAAGCCCAAAGAGCTGGACGAGGAAGGCATCGAGAAACAGATCAGCGATTTCGTCACCTGCTCGGTACTGGCCCAGACCGCCGAGTATGACGGCGTGGAAATCATGGGTTCCGAAGGTTACTTCATCAACCAGTTCCTCGCGGCCCACACCAACCACCGCACCGACCGCTGGGGCGGCAGCTACGAAAACCGCATGCGCCTGCCGGTGGAAATCGTTCGCCGGGTGCGTGAGGCGGTTGGCCCGAACTTCATCATCATCTTCCGTCTGTCGATGCTCGATCTGGTCGAGGGCGGCAGCACCTGGGAAGAAATCGTCACCTTGGCCAAAGCTATCGAGCAGGCCGGTGCGACCATTATCAACACCGGTATCGGCTGGCACGAAGCGCGAATTCCGACCATCGCCACCAAAGTGCCGCGTGCGGCGTTCAGCAAGGTCACGGCCAAGCTGCGTGGCTCGGTGAAGATTCCGCTGATCACCACCAACCGTATCAACACCCCGGAAGTCGCCGAGCAGATCCTGGCCGAAGGCGATGCCGACATGGTCTCGATGGCGCGGCCGTTCCTCGCCGACCCGGATTTCGTCAACAAGGCTGCCGAAGGCCGCGCCGACGAAATCAACACCTGCATCGGCTGCAACCAGGCCTGCCTCGATCACACCTTCGGCGGCAAGCTCACCAGTTGCCTGGTCAACCCACGTGCCTGCCACGAGACCGAGCTCAACTATCTGCCGGTCAAGCAGATCAAGAAAATCGCCGTGGTCGGTGCCGGTCCTGCGGGCCTGTCCGCTGCCACCGTGGCCGCCGAGCGCGGGCATCAGGTGACGCTGTTCGATTCGGCCAGTGAAATCGGCGGCCAGTTCAATGTCGCAAAACGCGTACCGGGCAAGGAAGAGTTCTACGAAACCCTGCGCTATTTCAAACGCAAACTGCAGACCACCAACGTCGAGGTGTGCCTGAACACCCGCGTCGATGTGGCGAAACTGGTAGAAGGCGGTTACGACGAAGTCATTCTGGCCACCGGCATTGCGCCGCGTCTGCCGGCGATTCCGGGTGTCGAGAACGCCAAAGTGCTGAGCTATCTGGATGTGCTGCTCGAGCGCAAACCGGTCGGCAAGCGGGTGGCGGTGATCGGCGCCGGCGGTATCGGTTTCGACGTCTCGGAATTCCTCGTCCATGAAGGCGTGGCCACCAGTCAGGATCGCGCCGCGTTCTGGAAAGAGTGGGGCATCGACACCAATCTGGAAGCCCGTGGTGGCGTGGCCGGGATCAAGGCTGCACCGCACGCACCGGCCCGTGACGTGTTCCTGCTGCAACGCAAGAAATCCAAGGTCGGCGACGGTCTGGGCAAGACCACCGGCTGGATTCACCGTACCGGTCTGAAGAACAAGCAGGTGCAGATGCTCAACAGCGTCGAATACCTGAAGATCGACGACGAAGGCCTGCACATCCGCATCGGCGAAACCGGCGAGCCGCAAGTGCTTCCGGTGGACAACATCGTCATCTGCGCCGGCCAGGATCCGCTGCGTGAGTTGCACGGCGGTCTGGTGGCTGCCGGGCAGAACGTGCACCTGATCGGCGGCGCCGATGTGGCGGCCGAACTGGATGCCAAACGTGCGATCAATCAGGGTTCGCGTCTGGCCGCCGAGCTCTGATCCACCCTAGAATGCCGGCTCTTTTTACAGAGCCGGCCTTCATGTTTCTGCCTCCCACCGATTGGCTGGCCCCAGCCCCTCTCGAACCGCTTCATCTGGACTGGCTCACTGCCGCCGGCATTGAAGTGGCGATCCTGCGTCTGGACCGGATCGACCCGCTGATCAGCGGCAACAAGTGGTTCAAACTCGTCGAACACCTGAAAGCCGCCGATCGTGCGGGCGCCGAAGGCATCATCAGCCTGGGCGGTGCGCACTCCAATCATCTGCATGCACTGGCCGCAGCGGGCAAGCGCCTGGGGTTTACAACGGTCGGCCTGCTGCGCGGGCATCCGCAGGACACGCCGACGGTCAGGGATCTGCAGGATTTCGGCATGCAGTTGCACTGGCTCGGGTTTGGCGGCTATCGGGCGCGGCACGAGCCGGGTTTCTGGGAGCCATGGCAGGCGCAATACCCGACGCTGCATCCGGTGCCCGAAGGTGGAGGCGGGTTGCCCGGTGCGCAGGGTTGCGCATCACTGAAGAATCAAGTGAGTAATCAACTCGGCAAGCTCGGTTGGGACAACCATGACGGCTGGTGGCTGGCCTGTGGCACCGGCACCACGCTTGCGGGACTGGTGCTGGCAGAGGCGGGTAAACACCCGGTGTTTGGCGCAATGGCCGTGCCCGATGATCACGGCGTTGCGGCCAATGTCCAGGCGATTGTCGGTGATATCGGCGGCTACGAGCTGATCGACGCCAGCCGTGGCGGCTTCGCCAGAGTCGATGCGCCGTTGCTTGAATTCATCGCGCAGACCGAACAGGCCAGCGGCGTTCCCTTCGAACCGCTGTACACCGGCAAGGCCTTGCTCGCGCTCAAACAGCAAATCGAGGCGGGCCGTTTCAAGAGCGGAACGCGCCTGATCTTCGTCCACACCGGCGGCTTGCAGGGCCGGCGTGGGTTCGACGGTCAACCCTGATTGCGCTTGGGCATCATCCGCAACAGCGTGTTATCGCCCACCACGTAATGGTGATACAGCCCGGCCAGCGCATGCAGGCCGATCAGCCAGTAGCCGATGTTGCCGATCAGTACGTGCCAGTGTTCAACCTGTTTGGCGAAGGCTTTGTCCTCGTGCACCAGCAACGGCAGGTCGAAACCGTAGAACATCACTTGATGCCCCTCGGCGCTGGTGATCAGCCAGCCGAGGATCGGCATGGCGATCATGAACAGGTACAAGACCCAGTGCATCAGCCGGGCCAGTGCGGTCTGCCACTGCGGTGAGGCGGGGAAGATCTTCGGCGCCGGGCCGATGCTGCGGGCCAGCAGGCGAAACCACACCAGCACGAACACGGTCAGGCCAAGCATGTAATGCACTTCGCGGATCAGCGAGCGGCCGCCACTGCCCTTGGGAAAGATGCCTCGCAATTCCATGCTGGCATACACCAGCACCAACAACACCAGCATCAACCAGTGCAACAGGACTGACACGGTGCTGTAGCGTGATTCGGAACTTGTCCACGGCATACGGTATTTCCTCACGGATCAGGGTCGAAACGTGCCGTTCTTGAGCGACGGCATGCTTTAACTGTAATCCGCTTTGGCCGAATTGCCCGCGTCTAAAAACTCTTTCATTGCGCGAAATCAGGGGTTTGCCCAAAAAAAACGCCAGTGTCGGGCAGACACTGGCGTTTTTGTTTGCTGCAGGCGGCGTCATCAGCTGCTTTGCGGCATCTCACCCTTGGCCAGGCGCTTGTTGATGTCGGCGATCACTTCCGGCAGGTCGGTGATGGTGTCGATCATGTAGTGCGGACGCGAGCCTTCGAACAGGGCGTGGATACGCTTGCGCTCGCTGGCCAGGGCGTCGCTGCCCAGGGCGCGGTAGCCTTCGTAATCCAGGCCCAGCGCGTTGCCGGAGCAGATCAGCGCCACGGTCCACATCCCGGCGCGTCGACCTTCGAGGATTCCCGGTACGGTGTCGTCGATCTTCACGCAGGCGGCGACATCGTCGATGCCCAGCGCAATCACGTTGGCCAGGGCCTGGGCCGGCCATGGGCGGCCGTTCGGCACTTCGTCGGTGGCCACCACGTGGTCGGCGATGTAGCCGTTGGTGGCGGCCAGTGCCACGACTTTGTCCATCACCTGCTTCGGATAACCGGAGCAGGAGCCGATCTTGATCCCTTGCTGGCGCAGGTTGGCGATGGTCTCCAGCGCGCCGGGAATCAGCGCCGAGTGCTCGGCGATTTTTTCGATCTGCAGCGGCATGAAGCGGTTGTAGATCGCGGTCACGTCATCGTCGGTCGGGGTGCGGCCGAACGCCTTGCGATAACGCTCGGCAACCTGCGGCTGGTCACACAGGGTGCGGATGTGATCCCACTTGCCCATGCCCATCGGGCCACGGGCCTCTTCGATGGAAACCTGGACATCGAATTCGGCGAAGGCTTCGACGAAGATCTGAGTCGGGGCGAACGAACCGAAGTCGACGACGGTGCCGGCCCAGTCGAGGATGGCGGCTTGCAGTTTGGTTGGGTTGTTGTAGTTCATGCTGGTCAAAATCCTGTGTTGGCAATGCAATTCAAATAAGGGAGCGGGCCGGGTGAATCAGATGTCGAGCACTTCCATCTCGCGCAGCACTTCACCCACCGCCGCGACGGCTTCGCGCATCTGCGCCGGGCTGACGTGGCCGATGCAGCCGACGCGGAAGGTTTCGACCTGAGTCAGCTTGCCGGGGTAGAGGATGTAACCCTTGGCCTTGACCCGTTCGTAGAAGTCCTTGAACTGGTAGCGCGGATCTTTCGGTGCGTGAAAGGTCGCGATGATCGGCGCCTGAATCGCGGCGGGCAGGAAGCTGCGCAAGCCGAGTTTGCCCATCTCTTCCATCAACGCCTGGCAGTTGGCGGCGTAACGCGCATGCCGGGCCGGCAGGCCGCCTTCTTCGTTGTATTGCAGCAGGGCTTCGTGCAGCGCCGCGACCACGTGGGTCGGCGGGGTGAACCGCCATTGGCCGGTCTTCTTCATGTAGCTGTGCTGGTCGAACAGGTCCATCGCCAGCGAATGGGAGTTGCCGGCGGCAGCCGCCAGGGATTCCTTGCGGGCGAACACGAAGCCCATGCCCGGTACGCCTTCGAGGCATTTGCCGGAGGCGGCGATCAGTGCATCGAACGGGACCTTCTGTGCATCCACCGGCAACGCGCCGAAGGAACTCATGGCATCGATGATCAGGCGCTTGCCGTGCTGTTCGACGACCTGGGCGATTTCCGGCAGCGGGTTGAGGATGCCGGTGCTGGTTTCGCAGTGGATCAGCGCGACGTGGGTAATGTCGCTGTCGGCATGCAGCAGGCGGTCGACGTCGGCCGCAGTAGTCGGCTCGTCCTCAGCGGTTTCAAAGGTGCTGAAGGAGCGGCCGAGGACTTCGCAGATTTTCGCCAGACGCTTGCCGTAGGCGCCGTTGATCAGCACCAGCACCTTGCCGTCGCGAGGGACGAGGGTGCCGATGGCAGCTTCGACGGCGAAGGTGCCGCTGCCCTGCAAAGGCACGCAGTGGTGGCTGTCGGCGCCGTTGATGATGGCCAGCAGCTGTTCGCAGAGGCTAGCGGTCAGTTGATTGAAGCGGTCATCCCATGAACCCCAGTCGACCATCATCGCCTGACGGGTGCGGGCCGAGGTGGTCAACGGGCCGGGAGTGAGCAGGATGGGTGCGGCAGTACTCATTCGTGTGTCCTCGCGATAGCGCTGTGGGATGAAGCTACGGGGCATACGTTGCAATTCGGCGGATCATCAATCAAATTGTTTGTTGTTATGCCAGCCATCAGTGAGGGTTATTCATGAATCTGTTCCAGCTCCGCGCCTTCGACGCCGTGGCCCGGGAAGGCAGCTTCACCCGTGCCGCCGCGCGGTTGTTCATCAGCCAGCCGGCGGTCACCGGGCACATCAAGGCGCTGGAGGAGCATTACCAGATCACCCTGTTGCGACGGACGGCGCGCCGGGTCGAGCTGACCGAGGAGGGCACCAAACTGGCGGCGATCACCCGGGCGATGTTCGGCATGGCCGAAGAGGCCCAGGCGCTGTTGGAAGCCAATCGGCAGTTGCTCACGGGGCGTCTGGAGGTCGCGGCGGACGGCCCGCACATGGTCATGCCGATGCTCGCCAGCCTGCGGGCGCGCTATCCGGGAATTACCGTGAACCTGCGTTTGGGCAACGCTCAGGAAACCCTGGCGGCGTTGTTGTCCGAGCACGCGGACGTGGCGGTGCTGACCGAAGTCGAGCCGCGCAAGGGCCTGCACTTGCAAGCGCTGAGCGAATCGCGAATCTGCGCACTGGTGCCGGCCGGGCATCCCTGGGCGACACGCAGCGGCGAAGTCAGGCTCAAGGAGCTGGATCAGGTGATCATGGTCTTGCGCGAGCCGAGTTCGATTACCCGACGCACCTTCGATCAGGCCTGTGCCCAGGCATCGGTCAATCCACGGGTGTTGCTGGAACTGGACAGCCGTGAGGCGGTGACGGAGGCGGTGGCGGCTGAGTTGGGGGTTGGCGTGGTGTCATCGGTGGAAGTCAGCCACGACCCCCGTGTCGTCGCGATTCCAATCGCGGGAGAAGGGCTGGTGAACCGGCACATGATCGGTTGCGTGGAGCGGCGACGGGAGTTGCGCTTGATTCAGGCGTTCTTCGGTTTGGCGCCGGTCTGAACAAGGCTTTCGCGCACCATCTCGAGAAACGTCGCCACCACCCGCCGCGAGCTTTGCTCACGCAGGCACACCAGTGTTTCGGTCAACCGCCGGGTGCAATCGGTGATCGGCAGCGCGCAGACCCGTGAGTCCGCGCCAAACTCCGCCGCCGACACCACGCCCACGCCAATCCCCACCACCACCGCTTCCCGCGCGGCTTCCCGGCCTTCGACCTGGATCGCCGGGCGGATGCGGAAACCGGCGCGGGCCATTTCTTCTTCCAGGGTCTGACGAGTCACCGAGCCGTGTTCGCGCAGCACCAGTGGCGTGTCATCGAGGTCGGCCAGGCAGATCGATTCGCGCTCGGCCCACGGATGATGACGCGAGACGAATGCCACCATCGGATCGTTACGCAACGGCACGCACAGCAGGCGTTCATCGCTGACATCGCGCCCGAGCAGCGCCAGATCGGCCTGATAGTTGAACAGGCGGAACAATGATTCATCGGTGTTGCCGGTCTCGATCTTCACACTGATCCCGGGGTAGCGCTCGCAGAACCGGGCGATCTGCGGCAGCACGTGCACCGGCGCGTCCACCGCCAGAATCAGGCTGCCGGTCTGCAACGCCTGGGATTCCTGCAGCAACTCCTGGGCTTCGGCCTCGACCACGAACAGGCGCTGGGTGATTGCCAGGAGGCGCTCGCCCAGATCCGTCAGGCGCACCGAGCGTTTGTTGCGATGGAACAGGAGCACACCGAAGCGTTCTTCCAGCTTGCGCACCTGGTCGGAAATCGCCGGTTGCGTCAGATAAAGCCGCTCGGCGGCCTTGGTGAAGCTTCCGTGCACGGCCACGGCGTGAAAGGCTTTGAGCTGGGCGTGGGAAACCGACATCGCTGATTCCTCATTGACAGATGGCATTCAGTAACAAGCTGAGCTTATGTGTGAAATACGATAAATCGATTTTATTTATTAAACAGTAATTGCTTTGATCCGCTCACGCCAACGCTGACTGCCCGGTCGGGCAGCGACGCTGGCCATGAGCCTGTGCGTGCATCAGCAGGACTCATCTGACCGGTATCGCCGAAGGGACGGGGTGATATCGCAGTGCTCAACAATAAAAAACACAGGCGTTTACTTAACGATTCTGCCGGCACACTCACACCCTGAGGTCAGAACCACAATGAACAAGCACATCGGCACCATTGCGCGTTGGCGCATGCAGATTTTCGCTGTCACCTGGCTCGCTTACGCCGCGTTCTATTTCACCCGCAAAGCCTTTTCGGTGGCCAAACTGGGCATCGCCGAAGACCCGAGTTTCATGCTCGACAAAATGGCCATGGCCAACCTCGACGCGATTTATCTGGCGGCCTACGCCATCGGTCAGTTCACCTGGGGCATGCTCGCCGACCGCTTCGGTCCACGGGTCGTGGTCCTCGGCGGGTTGCTGATTTCCGCTGCGGCGGCATTGGTAATGGGCAGTTTCGCGACCCTGCCGATCTTCGCCACTTGCATGCTGATTCAGGGCCTGGCGCAGTCCACCGGCTGGTCGGGATTGTGCAAGAACCTCGGCAGCTTCTTCCCCGCCGAACAGCGCGGGCGAGTGCTCGGGTTGTGGAGTTCCTGCTACGCGTTTGGCGGCCTGGTGGCGTCGCCGTTCGCCGGTTGGTGGGCTTACACGCTGATCGGTTCGTGGCACGCGGCGTTCATTTCCAGTGCGGCGGTGGTGGCCGTGGTGGCGCTGTTGTTCTTCATCTTTCAGCGCAACAAGCCGGAAGATGTCGGCCTGCCCGCCGTGGAGCCGGAACCGGTCATCAGTGCCGAAGAAGCCGAAGCCAACAGCAAACTCAGCGTCTGGGAACCGCTCAAGGAAATCCTGCGCAACCGCACGGTGCTGGTGCTGGGTCTGGCGTACTTTCTGCTGAAACCGGCGCGTTACGCGATTCTGCTGTGGGGCCCGGTGATCGTCTTTGAACAGATGCCGACGGTCGGCAAGGTCGGTGCGGCGATCATTCCTACCGCGTTCGAACTGGCCGGGCTGCTCGGGCCGATCATGATCGGCATGGCCTCGGACAAACTGTTCGGCGCCCGGCGTATGCCGGCCTGCGTCCTGAGCTTGCTGGCGCTGACCGTGACCCTGGCGCTGTTCATGGGCGCCTTGCACACCGGCAGCGTGATGCTGGTGGTGGCGCTGTTGTTCGTGATGGGCCTGACCCTGTATGGCCCGGATTCGATGATCAGCGGCGCGGCCGCCATCGATTTCGGCAAGGCCAAGGCCGGTGCCACCGCCGCTGGATTCGTCAACGGCTGCGGCTCGGTCGGCGCGGTGCTCGGTGGTTTGCTGCCGGGCTATTTCGATTCGGTGACGGTGTTCATCGTGTTCGCCGGTTGTGCGCTGTTCTCGGCGCTGGTGCTGATACCACACTGGAACAGCCGGCCGGTCGGCGTCATGGAACCCCGTGCTTCTGTGCCCAATCGGGCTCTGACCATCAAACCTCTGCGTAACTGAAAAACCTGCCTCGCGGCCTGCTGCGGCATTCGCGGCAGGCTGTGCCGTGGCCGACTGACTGGAGAATGTTCATGAGACCGTTTTGGCTGGAACAGGCCTTGCAGCTCGATTCATCCGAACCGTGCCCGCCGCTGCAAGGCGAAGTGCGCACCGACGTGTGCATCGTCGGGGGGGGGTACACCGGGCTGTGGACGGCGATCATGCTCAAGCAACAGAACCCCGAACTCGATGTGTTGCTGATCGAGGCCGACATCTGCGGCGCCGGCGCCAGTGGGCGCAACGGCGGTTGTGCGCTGTCTTGGTCGGCGAAGTATTTCACCCTCGAGCGGCTGTTCGGCGTCGAAGAAGCGGTGCGGCTGGTCAAGGAGTCCGAGCGCAGCATCCACGCCATCGGCGAGTTCTGCGAGCAGTACGGCGTCGATGCCGATTACCGCCTCGACGGCACGCTTTACACCGCCACCAACCGCGCGCAGTGCGGCTCGACTGATGCGGTGATTGCCGCGCTCGAGCGCAACGGCATCAACTCATTCACCCAGCGCCCCGTTGCGGATGTGCAGCGAATGGCCGGTTCAGACAAGCATCTGGAAGGCTGGTTTTCGCCGGCCGCCGCCAGTGTCCAGCCGGGCAAACTGGTGCGTGGTTTACGTCGAGTCGCGCTGCAACTCGGCGTCAGGATCCATGAAAACACCGCGATGACCGGGCTTGAGGAGGGCCGTCCGGCGCGCATTCAGACGGCCTGTGGCAGCGTAGTCACCGACCGTGTGGTGCTGGCGATGAATGCCTGGATGGCCCGGGCTTTTCCACAGTTCGAGCGCAGCGTGGCGATCGTTTCCAGCGACATGCTGATCACCGAACCGCGCCCGGAACTGCTGCAGGAAATCGGCCTGACCAGCGGCGTGACGGTGCTCGATTCGCGGATCTTCGTGCACTACTACCACAACACCCCGGACGGCCGGATCATGCTCGGCAAGGGCGGCAACACCTTCGCTTATGGCGGGCGGATGCTGCCGGTGTTCGATCAGCCATCGCCTTACGCCGGGTTGCTCAAGCGCAGTCTCGACGATTTCTTCCCGGCCTTCGCCGATGTGAAAGTCGACGCAACGTGGAACGGCCCGTCGGATCGCTCGGTCACCGGCCTGCCGTTTTTCGGCCAGATGAGTGCCGCCGGCAATGTGTTCTACGGTTTCGGTTATTCCGGCAGCGGTGTCGGACCGTGCCATATGGGCGGGCAGATTCTCGCCTCGCTGGTGCAAGGCCTCGACAACCCTTGGACACGCTCGCCACTGGTCAACGGGCCGCTGGGCTATTTTCCACCGGAGCCGATCCGTTATCTCGGCTCGCTGATGGTGCGCAACGCGATTCGCCGCAAGGAGCGCGCCGAAGATCACGGACGGCGACCACGGCATCTCGATGTGCGCCTGGCGAAATTCGCCGCCGCTGCCGGCAAGGCCGACAAGGGTTGAACATCAGGACGAAGGCGGGGCGCGGTTGAGCAGCCAGTCGAGCAACAGACCGTTGTCGGACGGTTCCGGGGTTTTGCGCGCCGGGCGAGGCTGGCTGACATCCAGGCACAGGATCGGTCGATCCGGATCGCTGTCGAGAAAACTCACCCAGACTTCGCTGCCGGCGCGGGGCAGCGCTTCCCTGTTGATCCGGCCACCGGTGCCGACCACGGCAATCGTCAGCCACAAGCCGTCAGTGTCGGCATTGTGTGTCAGCGCGGGCCATAACCGCACGGCGAGTCGACCCAGATCGTCCAGCTGCGCAGGCTGCCCGGGCGAGCCCAGCACTTGCGCCGGGTGATAACCCGGAATGCTCGGACGTGGCTGTCGCAACGGAGGGCGAAACTCGGTTGACCAGGGCTGTGCAGTGAAATCGTTGTGATAACGACGGGGTGTGGACATCGGATCGAGAATCGACGGCTGTTGACCCTGATGGCGCAATTCGGTGATCAGCCACTGGTCGTTGAACGCACCCACCGGATGATCCGTGACCTGCAGCAAACGGCCGCTGAGCAGCTGCAAGCAATCGCTGCGCCCCTCGATGCAGCGGTAGTGGCAGCGCTGGCGCTCCATCTGTCGGCGGCTGCGTTGATCAGTATAGCGTTGACCGGAGGGCGGTAATCCTCGCAGGGGTATGACGCCCGTTACCGCGTGATTGGCCGCTTCATCGTCGTTGCCGGGCTGCCCGCGTTCGCGGACGGTGTGCGACACCTGCGCAGTGACGGGGTCGTGACGCAGGAACAGCGTACTGAGGGTGGGAGCATGTGCCTCGTTCTCCGGGCTGAAGGGCACGGGTATCGGGGGCTGCGGCAGGTTCAGGCTGTCATCGGCAAACACCACGACATGGCCATCCGGCCGGTGCTCGAAGTGATAGTGGATGCCTTCTTCTTCACACAGTCGATGCAGCAGTGCCAGGTCCGACTCGTCGTACTGGATGCAGAACGGGCGCGGCGGGTAGTACCCCACCGTCAGATCGAAGCGGAAGCCGTTCGCGGGCAGGCGATGTTCTGTCAGCAAGCGTTCGAGAATGTCCGGCACGCTCAATCGGGTGAACACCCGGCGTCTGGGCTGTTGCTCCAGTTTCTGCAGGTCTGGCACCAGCACCACCTGGTAACCGATCCGGTGGGCGCCGCGGTGTTCGCAACCGGCGCTGTGTAGGGTGCCGTGCAGGCCATGCTCTTCACTCAACTGCAGGAACGCCGGGCGATGCAACAGACTGGCGGGGGCCAGGGCCGGGGCCAGGCCAATGACTTCAATCTCGAATCGGTAGGGTCGGTTCAACGCTTCGTGGCCGCTGAAGCGCAGCACCGGCAGGCACAGACCACCGTCGGTGAGTGTCAGCGTGAAGGGACTTTCCTTGTCATTGAGCATTCGGACGGGCTCTGTCGGGTAATACGGGCCACAGAGGGTACGAAACCGCGGTGCGAAATGGTCATGACAAACCGGTTTTTCAGAATCGCCCTACAAGGTGTGTAGAAGATGTCGACACGTGACGGAATTTTTGGTCGATTGCCGACTTTAGGCCGTATAAACTTGGCGCCACGCGTCGGCCAATAGATGTCTCGGCGCCACAGATCAAGAGAGTGAGTAATGGGCGCACAGTGGAAGGTTAAACACAAAGAAGCGGCAGCCAACGCCAAGGGCAAGATCTTCGGCAAACTGGTGAAAGAAATCACCATCGCTGCCCGCAACGGTGCCGATACCGCCACCAACGCACACCTGCGTCTGGTGGTCGAACAGGCCAAGAAAGCCTCGATGCCCAAGGAAACCCTGGATCGCGCGATCAAGAAAGGCGCGGGCCTGCTGGGTGAGACCGTTCAGTACCATCGCGTGACTTACGAAGGTTTCGCTCCGCACCAGGTTCCGTTGATCGTCGAGTGCGTCACCGACAACATCAACCGCACCGTGGCGGAAATCCGCGTGGCGTTCCGCAAGGGCCAACTGGGCGCTTCCGGTTCTGTAGCGTGGGACTTCAACCACGTCGGCATGATCGAAGCCTCGCCGGACACCCCGGACGCCGATCCGGAAATGGCCGCGATCGAAGCTGGTGCCCAGGATTTCGAGCCGGGCGAAGACGGTGCGACCCTGTTCCTGACCGATCCGACCGACCTCGACGCCGTGCAGAAAGCCCTGCCGGAGCAAGGTTTCACCGTGCTGTCGGCCAAGCTGGGCTATCAGCCGAAGAACCCGGTCAGCGGTCTGAGCGACGAGCAGATGGCTGAAGTCGAAGCGTTCCTCGAAGGCCTCGACAACCACGACGACGTGCAGGAAATGTTCGTCGGCCTGGCCGGCTGATCCGCTGCGTCATAATTGCTGCCATCGCGAGCACGGCTCGCGATGGCAGTGTAGCGGTTACAACGATTCCAGCTGCTGCACGACCTCGTTGAACCCCGGTCGCGCCAGCACATCCGGCTGACAGCAGCGCTGTTCCAGCGCCTCCAGCACCTCACGCCGATCCGCACTCAGCCCCGAGTCGATGCGCGCCAGCAATTCCCCCAGCAAAATCCCGAAAGCTCGCACTTCGATGCGTTGCAGCGCGCGGGTTTCCGGGTTATCCGTGGTGGCATGGAACGACGCCGCGCCAAAATCCCCCAGCAGACAGTCGCCCTGATCGTTCAACAAGATGTTGTGCCCATAGAGGTCGCCATGGGTGATGCCTTGTTCATGCAAATGTTCGGCGACCGACGCAATCCCCTTGGCGATGCGCAAGGCGACATCGGCACTGAATCGGCAGTCATCGGTGTAGATATCCCGCGAACAGGACGCCAGGCTCGGCAATGCGGCGAGGTTGCGATAGCTCGGATCGATCAGTTGCATCACCAGCCCTTGCTGGCCCTCGGGATGGTTGCCGATGCGGCCCTCGACCCGGATCAGGTTCGGGTGCAGCCCGGCGGTGATGCAGGCGTTCATCTCGTGCAGCGGCGAGCCGTCGCTGGTCATCTCGCCCTTGTAGAGTTTGACCGCCACCGAACGCTCAGGCTGGCCGACCGGCTGCCACGACGCACGGGAAATGACCCCGGACGCGCCTTCGCCCAGCCGCTGTTCGAGACGCAGGCTCGACCAGTCGATCAACGGCGTGGCTTCCAGCGCGGCGGCATCGGCCTCGGTCTCCAACGGATTGCCGGCGTAGGCCAGCCAGGTCAGGCTCGGCAGGGTCAGCAGCCACTGCGGCAGTTCCGTCAACTGGTTGGCGGCGATGCGGATCAGCTCCAGGCGATGGCACTGGCTCAAGGATGGCGGCAAAGCACGCAGACGATTGCCGGCAAGCATGAGCTTTTGCAGGAGCGGGCGCTCGCCCAGTTCGGCGGGCAGGGTTTCGATGAGGTTGTCGGTCAGGATCAGCCAGCGCAACTGTGGTGGCAGGGCGGTGCCGGACACTCGGACGATCCCGTTGGCCTTGAAGCCGATCATGCTCAGGGCCAGGCACTGACCGAGGCACTCGGGCAGCTCGGTGAACCGGTTGTCGGAACAGAAAAGCACTCGCAGACGGGACAAACGATGTAAGTCGTCCGGCAGGCTGCTCAGTTTGTTGCCGCTGAGGTTAAGTATCTCCAGCGTGTCGGCCAGGTCGAAGATTTCGCGGGGGAACTCGGTCAAGCCTTCGACCAGATCCAGCCGGGTGATGCCCGACAGTTCGCCGGCGCGCAGTTGAGCAAGGGTGTGCATGTAAATAAGGTCGCTGTCGAGAGGGCGCCGTGACGCCGGGAATGGGCGGCATGATAACGGCAAATCAGGCCGGTTCGCGCACTTCCGCCAATTGGCCCAGCCGGCTGCGGGTGCGAGCCAGATCGATGGCGTTGCCGGCCAGGCTTTCATGCAGAGGCTGGCGCCCGAGCAGCGTCAGGTGTTTGTCCTGATCGTAGAGCACGTCGATCAGGTTGATGAAACGCTGCTGGACGGCAATCGAGCATTCGTCCAGCTCCGGCAGTTCATCGATGATCCAGTGGTCGAAGCGCCGGCACAATTCCAGATAATCCATCACGGCCGTGGGCTGTTCGCACAGGTCATTGAAGGTGAACCCGACGCGGCGGCCTTCACACAGACGCGCCTGCAAGACTCGGTTGCCAACCGTTATCGGTTGCGGCGCGGTATCCCGTGGCGGCAAATCCAGCGCCAGCCGTTGTGCCGGTGTGGCCGGCCACACGTAATGGCCCTGGGTGAACAACTGATGCGCGTGATTGCGCGCCTGGCTGCGATAGTCATGGGGGCCGCCGACTTCCATGACCTGCATGCGCGCGTTGATCAGGTCGATCACCGGTTTGAACCGCGCGTGATACAGCGGGTTGGGCAACAGGCCTTCCGGCGGGTAGTTGGAGGTCACCAGCAACAGGATCCCGCGCTGGAACAAGGCCTTGTACAACCGGGTAATGAGCATCGCGTCGCCGATGTCATGCACATGGAATTCATCGAAACACAGCACCCGGCAGTCCTGCAGCAATTCATCAAGGGTGGCGCCGAGGGCATCGTCCTCTTCGCGATGCCGGAACATGCCCTGATGCAGGCGGGCGAAGAATTCATGGAAGTGCAGGCGTTGTTTCTGCTGGATCGGCAAGGCCTGAAAAAAACCGTCGAGCAACCAGCTCTTGCCGCGCCCGACGGCACCGTACAGATAAAGACTGGGCGGGGTTTGCGCGGCAGGACCGAACAACATTCCGGCCTGTTGCGCCATGCAGTCGATTACCCGCTGCTGGCTGTGGCTGAGGGTATAACCCTGGCCATGGGCCTTGAGCCGGAAGTAATCGCGGATTGACTGGGCGCTGGCGCAATGGCCGGCACTGGCCAGATTTCGCGTGCCGAACAAACGGCGCAACCCTGAAAGGCGCTGGGACAGACGCGAACGTTCGGGCGGTCGGGCGGGCACGGTGAGGTCACTCCGTCATCGTCGGGCCGGCTCCCCCCGAGCGCGGCGGCGTAGTGTAACCAGATGGGTAGTTTTCCTTCCACTGCGCTTTATCGGCCAACGGTCTTTCTGGACAGTAATCTGCGGCGCGTACAGGTTTTTTCAGAGCCATGGGGTAACGGATCGACAACTTTTCGAAACATATCCCGCACGTTCAGTGGATCCAATCGACTGGCGCAATCGGCGTCCGTTGCTAACCTGAAACACTGTAACGACACAGGTGCTGTCGCCGACAAGGAACGGGCAGTGAATGCAGGGATGGTCTGGGCATTGCTGGGCGGGCTCGCAACACCGGTGCAGGCGGCCGATCTGCAGGTCGAAGTGCGGGTCGATGTGCAGCGCGGTTGCCAGTTGATCGGTCAGCAGCGCGGAGCCGGTATCGAGCAACTGGGCGTGCTCGACTTCGGCAGCACGGCACGCCTTGACGATCCGGCCGGGCCGCTCGGGGCGGCGCTGATGAATGCGCGATTGCCGCGCCTGGAGTGCAATCCCGACACGCCGTATCAGCTGCGCGTCGATGGCGGACTGCATGGCGGGACCGGCGAAGTGCGCTACATGACGGGCGAGGCGGGTGGCAAAGCCATTCCTTACCGCTTGTACCAGGACGCCGCACGGCGGGTGCCGCTGGTGGTGGACGTGCCGGTCAGCGGGCGGGTGCCCGACAGCGGTTCGGTAGACCTGCCGCTGTACGGCCGGATCGAACGAATGGCCGAGGTGCCGAGAGCCGGTCGGTATTCGGATCTGGTCAAGGTGACGGTGACCTGGTGATCGGCCGGGAGCGTGTGCGGAAGGAGCGTTCAATGACGAACGCGGTCAGGGATCGGAAGGAGTAGGGATGCAATGACAGGCAAGCACTGGCTGGTCATCACCGCAGGCGCATTGCTGTTGCTCACCGAAGATGCCCAGGCGGCCATCAACGGGCAGATTCACGCCCGCCTGACCCTGATCGCCGGCTGCGAAGTGACCAATACATCCAGCCCCGCCAGCCCGGTAGGCGATTTCGGCAAACTCGATTTCGGCCAGCAGGGCCCGACCTGGAATGCTCCCATCAAGGCCAGCCTGGCCAACGACAGCAGCGGCAGGCTCAACGTGGCCTGCAACCCTTCAGTGACCGGTTTCACCGTGAGCATCGACGGCGGCACTCACGGCGACGGCAATACCCGTCGCCTGAGCAACGGTCGCCAGACCATCCCCTATCAACTGTTTCTCGATGCTTCGGGCAGCCAGAGCTACAGCATCGGCCAACAACACAATTTCGCTGTCACCAGCGGCGCGCAGATACCCATCCCGGTATTTGGCTCGGTGGTGGCGAACACCCGTGCGGTACCGGCCGGTGTCTATACCGACACCCTGACGGTGACGCTCGATTGGTAAACCGTAGAGGAAGGACACCATGGGTACGATTGCATCAAGGATAGGTTTGTCGTTGCTCGGCCTGACGCTGGCCACCAGCGTCAATGCCGCTACCACGGTCACCGGTCAGATCACTTCCAGCCTGATCCTGATCAGCAGTTGTCAGGTCAACGGCTCCGGCGGGTCCACCGGGCTGAACTTCGGTGCCCTGAACTTCGGCACCGCCAACAGCCTGTTCACCACCGCGACCGGACAAGTGCTGGGCGGCGGTGGCGGGGCGTTGTCGATTCTCTGCTCGGCCGGTACCACGCCGTCGGTCAAGGTGCGGGCCGGTGCCCATGACGGGTTGTCGCCCGGTGGAACCCGTGCGCTTTACGACGGTGTTGCCAACTACGTGCCCTACGACCTGTACACCGATGCCGGGCACTCGCAATTGCTGGCTATCGACGGCGTGATCAACCTCGCCGCCAGCACCGGTGTGGCGCAGACCGTGAACCTCTACGGTCAGGCGGTGGGCAAGGCCGGGCTGCCGGCGGGCACTTACACCGACACGATTTCCGTCGAACTGACGTTCTAGTGCCATGGGCCGGCATGGTTGTGCGGCGCTGCTGGTGCTGTGCGCGGGGGCTGTGCCGTTGCCGCTGGCGGCGGTGACCAGCCAGAGCTTTCAGGTCAGCGCGACGATCACACCGGGCTGCCTGGTGGTGGGGGGCGTGTCGAACTATGGCGGACTGAATTTCGGTTCGAGTTCGGCCCTGGCCACCGGCACGGTGCAAGTGGCATTGACCGGTGGTGTGCAGTTGCAATGCACGCCGGGGGTGACGCTGAACATGACGGTCGATGGCGGCCAGTACAACAGCGGCGGGCGCCGCATGCAGATCAGTGGCGGCAGCGCGAAGGTGGCGTATGCGCTGTTTCGCGATGCGGCCTACAGCCAGAGTCTGGGTATCGGGCAGAGCGTGGCGGTGGCTTATAGCGACGCCAACAACATCAGCCTGCCGATCTACGGTCAGGTTCAGTTGCCGGGCAATCAGCCCGGGGGGACGTACAGCGACGTGTTGCAGGTGCAACTGTCGTGGTAATGAAAGGCACAAGGAGCGGGTTTATGGGGGTTGTCTCGTCGCGGCTGTTGCGGGCGGGTTGCACAATGCTGGTGTTGGCTTCACTCGGCGTGATCAAGGCACAGGCGGCCAGTTCGGTGCTGATCTGGCCCATCGATCCGGTGCTCGAAGCCGATCAGCAGGCCAGCGCGCTGTGGCTGGAAAATCGTGGCAGTGAAACCGCGAATCTGCAGATTCGCGTGTTTGGCTGGAGCCAGAACGGTTACCAGGAGCAATACCAGAACCAGCGTGACGTGATCGGCAGTCCGCCCGTGGCGAAGATCGAGCCGGGGCAGAAACAACTGGTGCGCCTGACCAGGACCAAAGACGTGCCGCCCGGCCAGGAACTGGCCTACCGGATCATCATCGACGAAATTCCTTCGGCGCAGCCACCTGTCGCCGATGCAGGAAAGACGGCTGCGGCCATTCGCTTCCAGATGCGCTATTCGGTGCCCCTGTTTGCTTACGGTGCCGGCTTGTGGAGCAAGGAAGACACGACCCGACAGCGTGATCCCAAGGGTATCGGCCTGCCGCAATTGAGCTGGCGCACGGTCTCGGTCGACGGTAAACCCTATGTGGAAGTGCGCAACCAGGGCGCGGTGCATGCGCGGTTGACTGATGTCGCGCTCAAACAGGGCGGGCAGAGCAAGCCGTTGGCGGAGGGGCTGTTGGGTTATGTGTTGCCCGGCGCGGTCATGCGCTGGCCGGCGCCGGGATCAACAACGGGAGAACTGGCGGGTCGGATCAATGGCGCGGCACAGGTACAGAGCATCGCTCCGGCGAAGTAAGGATTTCGGCCTGCGGGCCGGGTAGTGCGGGGCCGCCGGGCAAGCGATTGGCCGACGGGCAACAGCGGTTTCAGGAGGAACCAGTCCATTGACGGACGAAACACGCTAATGAGCCCGGGATGGGCTCGCCGTATTCAGCGTCCGTTGTGGCTTGTCACCGGCGCGTGTTGCCTGATGTTCATTCATCCATCCGGGGCCGGCGAACTGCCGCCGCCTCCCAGCGGCATGGAGGCCGTCAGCGATGCTCAGTTGTTTCTGGAACTGGTGGTCAACCAGATGAATACCGGACGCGTAGTGGCAGTGGAGCAGCGCGGCGGGCGGTTGTTCCTGCCGGCCAGTGTATTGCGCGACACCGGCATGACACTGCCCGAGAGTGCCGGCGCCGAAGTCGATCTCGACGGCCTGCCGGGGCTTCACAGCGACTACGACAGCGTCGGCCAGCGACTGCTGCTCGACGTGCCGCCGGACTGGCTGCCGGAGCAGTTCATCGGCAATCGTCAGGTCTATCCACGTACCCCGGCGCTGAGCAGTTTCGGCGCTTTGTTGAACTATGACCTGTACCTCAACGACACCGATGATGCCGGGACTTATCTGGCGGCATGGAACGAGGTGCGGGTGTTTGACAGTTGGGGCACGCTCTCCAACACCGGGCAGTACCGGCGTACCTTGTCGGGTGATTCGGTCAGCACGCTGAGTAACGGTTATTTGCGCTACGACACCACGTGGCGTTACTCCGACGACGAGCGGATGCTGACTTACGAGGCGGGGGACGTGGTCAGCGGCGCCTTGCCGTGGAGCAGTTCGGTGCGTCTGGGGGGCGTGCAGTTCTCCCGGGATTTCGCGGTGCGCCCGGATCTGGTGACCTATCCGCTGCCGCAGTTCGCCGGTGAGGCGGCGGTGCCGTCCTCGGTGGATCTGTTCATCAACGGCTACAAGTCCAGCAGCACCGATTTGCAACCGGGCCCGTACACCCTGACCAACATCCCCTTCATCAACGGTGCGGGCGAAGCCGTGGTGGTGACCACTGATGCGCTGGGTCGGCAGGTATCGACCACCGTGCCGTTCTATGTCACCAGCAGCCTGTTGCAGAAGGGCTTGAGCGATTTCTCGATCAGCGCCGGTACGCTGCGTCGCGATTATGGGCTGAAGGATTTCAGCTATGGGCCGGGCGTGACATCGGGCAGCCTGCGTTATGGCATCAGCGACAGCTTCACGCTGGAAAGCCACGCCGAAGCAGCCGATTCACTGACCCTCGGCGGCCTCGGCGGCAATCTGCGGCTGAGCAATTTCGGGGTGCTCAACAGTGCGATCAGCCAGAGCCGTTTCGACGGTGACGGTGGTCAACAATACAGCCTCGGTTATCAGTACAGCGCCCAGCGTTTCAGCTTTTCCTGGCAACGGTTGCAACGGCGTGACCAGTACGCCGACCTCACGGTGGTCGACAGTCCTTACACCAGCCTCAGCAAGCGCAGCGAGCAGGCGACCCTGAGCCTCAACCTAGAGCGCTGGGGCAGTCTGGGTGTCGGTTATTTCGATATCCGGGCGGCGGACGATTCCCGCACGCGGTTGCTCAACCTGAGCTGGAGCAAGCCGTTGTGGCGCAACAGCAGTTTCTACCTGTCGGCCAACCGCGAAATCGGCGACGCCAACTGGGCGGTGCAGGCGCAACTGGTGATCCCCTTCGACCTGCGCGGCAGCCTGGCCATCAGCAGCGAACGCAGCAAGACCGGGCAGACTCAACAACGCGTCAACTACAGCCGCGCCGTACCGTCCGAGGGCGGGGTGGGCTTCAACCTCGGCTACGCCAACGGTGACGGTCCTGATTACCGTCAGGCTGACGTGACGTGGCGACTGCAATCGGTGCAGTTGCAGGCCGGTGTCTATGGCACTTCGGACGCCGAAACCCGCTGGGCCGATGCCAGTGGTTCGCTGGTGTGGATGGATCACCAAGTGTTCGCCGCCAATCGCATCGACGATGCGTTCGTGGTGGTCAGCACCGACGGTTATGCGGATGTTCCGGTGCGCTACGAGAACCAGCAGGTCGGCCAGACGGATCGCAACGGCCATTTGCTGGTGCCCTGGAGCAGCGCCTACTACCGCGGCAAATACGAAATCGATCCGTTGAACCTGCCGGCCAACGTGCGCAGTCCGAATGTCGAACAGCGCATTGCCGTGCGTCGAGGCAGTGGCTATCTGCTGGAGTTTCCGCTGAGCCGGGTGATTGCCGCGAGCATCGTGCTGGTGGATGCGCAGCAGCAGGAGTTGCCGCTCGGCAGCGGCGTGCTGCATGAGGAGAGTGGCACGCGCACGGTGGTGGGCTGGGATGGGCTGGTCTATCTGGAAAACCTGCAGGCGCAGAACTCGCTGAGGGTGACGCTGGTCGATGGCAAGACCTGTCAGGCGCAGTTCAAAGTTGACCTGCAACAGGATCAGATCCCGCTGATCGGGCCGCTGGTGTGTCAATGAATCTCATGCGGATGTTCCTTTGGCTGGTACTGATGCTGCCGGGAGCTGCGCAAGCAGTGTGTTCGGTGGTCACGACCACACCGGCCGGGTTCGGCACGATCAGTTCGATTGCGGTACGCACCACGTCGCAACCGAGCTCCACGCTCAACGGCGGGTTGAGCTGTACAGGTTCGCTGTTGTCGCTATTGGCCAACAACGATCACTTCTGGGCCACGGTAACCTCCACCCAGAGCGGCTTGCTCGGGCCCACTGGCGATGTCATCGGCTACACGATCTACGCCAACAACAGCACCAGTTACCCGCTGACCCGCGGCACTGCCTACGACTTCGCCCGTAACGGCATCATCGATGCGCTGGGGTTGCTCAATGGCACGGTGCCGAAAACCGTGCCGCTGTACTTCGGCACAACGATTGGCAGCAATGTGGCAGCCGGGGTGTACACCGAGACCCTGAGCATTTTCTGGAACTGGAATTACTGTTCGGGCATCGGGGTCGGCGGACTCTGCCTGGGCCGCGATATCAACAGCGGCACCACGACCCTGACGGTCAACCTGACCGTGTCCAACGATTGCACCATCACCGCGCCCAACATCGCTTTCGGCAGCGCACCGGTGATCAGTGCGTTTACCCCGGTGACCGGGCAGACCATCAATCTGGCGTGCACCAAGGGCAGCGCCTACACCGTGGGCTTGGGCGACGGGCAGAATCCAGTGAGTGCGGGCGGGCGGCGACGGATGATCTCGGGCAGTAACTATCTGGCCTACGATATTTTCAAAAGCGCCGGCACCACCCGCTGGGGCAGTGTCGGCGCAGCACGTCGGGCCAGCACCGATGCCGAGGTCAATCCCGGCAATGGCCTGGGCACCGGCAGCCAGATCTTCAACTACAACGCGAAGATCTACACCGACCAGACCACGCCGCCCGCCGGCACCTATCTGGACAATGTGGTGCTGGATGTCGGCTTCTGAACCGGTCAGAAGCGCTCGGTGTGCTGGAGCAACGGCGCCGCCGGGGTGTCGGTCGGACTGACCATTGCATAGTTGTAACCGTCGCCGGACCAGTACTCGGCCTGCAGATCCCCGTCGCGACGGCTACCCCGTGGCAGAAAGGTGTTTTTCGGCCCTGGCGGGCGCACGTAGAAACTGACCTTGTGCCCGTTTTGATCCTCATACATGACCATCGCTGCCGGGCCTTCATCGGTACTCAGCAGGCGGCCGCTGACCGGTTGAAACCCGGCTGCCGTCAGGTCCGGCAGACGGTTGGCCTGCGTGAAGTAGCGGTCGAGCCAGCGCTGCATGTCACCTGCGCCGCCGTCCTTGTAGTCCGCCGGCAGGATCCCTTGCTGAGCGATCAGACGGTACGCCTGCAGGGCATCGCTCATCGGCGCTATCGAGCGCACGAGGGTCATTTCCCGGGCCTGCCAGCCACTGACGCCACCGAGGCTGACCGCTATCAGCAACACGGCCGCGCTGGCCCAGCGTCGGCGTGATCGATGCTTGAGCCGCTGGCGGATCAGCGCCGGGTCCAGATCCGGGTTGGCCGGTTGCTGCAATGCGCCACCGAGGGCCGCGCGCAGGTGCTGGGCATCCTGTTGCCAGGCGCGGATCAATGCGGCGTCTTCCGGGTGGCTGGCCAGCCAGTTTTCCAGCACACGCCGGTCGGCGTCGCTGAGCTGGTGGTCGATGTAGGCGTGCAAATCACGCTCGCTGGGGGGCAGGCTGATCATTTGAGTATCCGCAAGGAAGGGCTGCTGATTTCGCCGTCGCTGAGCTGGCGCAAAGCCTGGCGGGCGCGGGACAGGCGCGACATCACGGTGCCGGTGGGGACGTCGAGAATCTCGGCGACCTCCTTATAGGTCAAGCCTTCCACCGACACCATCAGCAGCAGGGCGCGCTGTTCGGTGGGCAGGCGATCGAAGGCTTGCAGGGTCGATCGGGCAATGACGGTGCGCTCCACCGAGGGTTCGGCGTCATCACGGCCAGTGAAGAATTCGAGCATTCGGGCATAGCGCCGGGAGCGCCGGTGCGCATCGAGGAACTGGCGGTACAGGATCGAAAACAGCCACGCGCGCAGATCGCCCTCGGCGCGCTTGTCAGCCCAACTGGAGAGGGCACGCTCGAGGCTGGCCTGGACCAGGTCGTCGGCGCTGCTGGCGTTGCGCGTCAACGACACGGCAAAGCGCCGCAATCGGGGGATCACTTCGCGAAGTTGTTCGTCGAGGATGTTCATGGCAGGGGGCATGCTCTGGCTCAGAAGCGCGGTGGTCATAAGGAGAGACGCCTCTCGACACAGCTTATTCCATCCTGCGGGCTGAAAGATTTTATAACCCGCTATGTAGGAAAACTCACCGCATCTTGTAGTCCGTGTAATGGATTCAAATTTCCCGGCTCAACCCGTCCGACACGCGCAAACAACCATCGAAACAGCCTGACGGCGGCCGGTGGCTGATTTGGCTGGAACGACAATTTGAGCAATAGGAAAGTTTGAGATGCATGCAATCGCAATGGGTACCCCGTTTACATCTTCGGTCGAGTCTGACGCTTGGCGTCAGTACGGATGCGGTCCGGTGGTCGAGCCTGGATTCTCGTTGATCCATCGCGCAATTGAAGAGCAGGCTGCGGCTCACCCGCAGAATCTGGCCGCGTGTTTTCAGGGGCAAACCCTCACGTACGGTGAACTGAACCGTCAGGCCAACCGGCTGGCCACAGCGCTGAAGGCTCATGGCGTGGTGCCTGGTGATCATGTCGCTTTGTTTGTCGAGCGCTCTATCCCGATGCTGGTGGGCATGCTTGCCGCATTGAAGGTAGGGGCCGCCTATATTCCACAACATGTTGGCATAACGCCTGCGACTCAATTGCGCCACATCATGGAAGTCGCCTCGACGCGGGTGGTGCTGACGCTTTCCACACTGGCGCCTGCCATTCCCCTGACGGCGGGGCAGCAATGCATCCATCTGGACGCGTTCATCGATTCGCCAGGCTCGATCGCCGATGACTTGAACGTGGGGAGTGGCGCGCCCTCCGAGGATGCGCTGTGCTTTGTGTTGTTCACGTCCGGCACGACCGGGCAACCCAATGGCGTCAGGGTTACCCAACGCAATGTCTGCAATATTCTGCTGACCGCTCCCGGCAATCTCGGTATGCGGCCGGGTTTGAAAGTCGGCCAGATCCTCAACATCGCTTTCGACATGGCGGCCTGGGAAGTTCTGGGCTGCCTGGCTCATGGCGCAACACTGATGATTCGCAGCAAGGACATCGCCGAGACGGCCGAGCAATGCGATGTGTTGATCGCAACGCCATCGATTCTCGCCACGCTGGACCCCGCGCGCTGCAGTCAGGTGAAGGTGGTAGCCCTTGCAGGCGAACCCTGTCCTCAGCCGTTGGCCGATCGCTGGGCGTCCTTTTGCAATTTTTATAACGCCTGTGGGCCCACCGAAACCACCATCATCAACACCCTGCAGCATTACAAGGGCACGGGCCGGTTGACGATCGGAAAACCGACGCCGAACAACACGGTTTATGTGCTGGATGAAGCGGGGCAATTGTGCGGGCCGGGCGAACAGGGCGAGATGTGGGCCGGTGGCGATTGTGTGACGGCTGGCTATCTGGGCAACCCCGCACTGACTGCTGAACGCTATCGTCTCGATCCGTTTCTGGGGCAGGGACGCATGATGTTTCGCACCCGCGATCTGGGGCGCTGGACCGATGAGGGCGAACTGGAGCACCTGGGACGTGTGGATGATCAGGTGAAAGTCAGGGGCTTTCGGGTCGAGCTGGATTCGGTGTCGGCCGCACTGGAGTCGACACCGGGTTGTGAGCGCGCCGTCACATTGAAGTTCGATAACCGCAATCTGGTGGCTTTCGTCTATCCCGCTTCCACGGACGTCGATGCGGCACGACGCCGTTGCGAAGAGCGTCTGGCCTATTACTGCGTTCCTTCGATGATTCTGCCGGTCGATGAAATTCCACTGACCTCGCGGGGCAAGGTCGACAAACGCCTGTTGCTCGAGCGAGCGCAGGCGCACCACGCACAGCGTGTCGCCGCCGAACAGGAGGCGGTGCAATGAGTGGCCTGGACACAGGCGTCACCTTGCCCGAGCCACGTGCGTTATGGCGACGTCTGGGCACGTTGCCGCTGTTTTCCCATTACAACCGGCTGGTCGCGCTGGTGTTGATCTGCAATTTCGTTGCGCTCGGGCATGGATTGACTGCCGGACAGTGGTGGTCAGCGTCGGGAAGCGATCTGGAAGTGTTGTCGCAACTGGTGCTGATCAACTTGTCGATGGCGATCCTGATACGTCAGCAGTACCTGATCAACATACTGTTCTGGCTGGCCACTCGTGCACCTACGACCTGGCCTTTGGCAATTCGTCGGTCTCTGGCCAAGGTCTATCACTTTGGGGGGTTGCATAGTGGTGGAGCGATGGCGGCGATTGCCTGGTTTATCGCGCTGTTCGGCTCGCTGGTCTGGCAACGGATCGAAGGCGTAGGTGGGGTTTCGCTGACGCTGTTGGCGATCAGCGGCACGTTGTTGGGGTTGTTGTTGCTGATGGCGATCATGGCGATGCCAGGGATTCGTTCGCGCTTTCACAACGGTTTTGAACGTACACACCGTTTTGCCGGTTGGGCTGCCTTGCTGCTGTTCTGGGCCATGACGCTGGTGTTTGCCCGTGACCGCAATCCAGCGACGGATCTGACACAGGTGTTGCTGACGTCTGTGTCGTTCTGGATGCTGCCGGTGCTGACGCTCAGCATTGCGTTGCCCTGGCTGCGTCTGCGCAGGGTGCCGGTGACGTTGGTCAAACCCTCGTCACACGCGGTCATTGCCCGCTTCGATCACCATACGCCGTTCGCTGGATCCTCAACTGCAATCAGTCGCAATCCGCTGTGGGAATGGCATTCCTTTGCGAATATTCCTGCACCAGGCGAGCGCGGTTTTCGTTTGATCATTTCCCGGGCGGGTGACTGGACAGGCGAACTGATCGAGCAACCGCCAACCCATGTCTGGGTCAAGGGCATCACCACCGCCGGGGTCGCCCGTATCGAAACCCTGTTCAAGTCAGTGGTTTATGTCGCCACTGGCAGCGGGATCGGCCCGGTTTTGCCGCATCTGTTGGCGGGGCAGGTGCCCATTCATCTGATCTGGTCGACTCGCAGTCCGCGAAAGACCTACGGCGATGCGCTGGTCGATGAAATTCTTCAAGCCCAACCCGATGCCCATATCTGGGACACCGATCTGTTGGGCAAGCCAGACCTGGTGGCGCTGGCTTACTCAGCTGTTCAAAACCACGGCGCGGAGGCGGTGATTTGCATTTCCAACCAGACGTTGACGGAGCGTGTGGTCAAGGAAATGGAGGGGCGGGGCATTCCGGCCTACGGTGCGATCTGGGATTCCTGACGGGCGTATTACCGTTTTCCTTCCCCTTACATAGAAAGAGACTGCGATGAATATATTGATCGAAAGACTGGATCGCGTGGTGTTGATCCGCCTCAACCGGCCCCAGGCCCGGAACGCACTCAGCACACAATTGATGCGCGAGCTGCTGAAAACCCTGCAAGCACTGGATGACGATCCTGGGGTCGGGTGTTTCCTGATCACCGGTACGAAGGATTACTTCGCGGCAGGCGCCGACATCAAGGAGATGTACGAAAAGTCTTGTCTGGACATGATTCGGGAAGATTACTTTGCCGGTTGGGACGCGTTCGCCGCGCTGCGTACTCCGAAGGTCGCGGCAGTCGCGGGGTTTGCCTATGGCGGAGGGTGTGAGTTGGCAATGATGTGTGACGTAATTGTGGCGGCCGAGTCCGCAACGTTCGGTCTGCCTGAAATCACCTTGGGAGTGATGCCGGGCATGGGTGGCACGCAGCGTCTGACTCGTTTGATCGGTCGTGCAAAAGCCATGGACATGATTCTCACGGGCCGCTCGATGTCCGCTCGTGAGGCGGAACAGTCAGGTCTGGTATCGCGGGTGATCGCCACCGAGCATTTGCTCGAAGAAGGATTGGCGGTTGCACGGCGGATTGGCGGCTTCCCTCGCACCGCGACACGGGCCGCGCGGGAGGCGGTGGACCGGGCCAATGAATCAGGGTTGCGCGAAGGCCTTCTGTTCGAGCGACGTTCGTTTCACGGCTTGTTTGCCACACCCGGCCAAAAGGAGGGCATGCAGGCATTTCTGGAAAAGCGCGAGCCACGGTTTGATCTGATGTAGCTGGCCCCGGAGGTGGGCTCGCGCGTCACTGCGTGAAAGAAACTACAGTTCAAAGGGAATAAACCTACGAGGCGTGCGTCTCATAGCACCTTTCCCTATGGCCGATGGCCCTGGAGTCTTTCATGGTTGATCGCAGCTCACCGCCCGGCGGGCCACAACGCCCGCCTCTAAGTGCCGCGAGCCTGGTGTTGCGTCTCGGCGGTATCGCCGTGGTTGTCGCAGCCGTGGCCGGGGCGTTTGCCTACGTTCACGGCTACTTTGACCCACAACGACTGACGCCCAAGGCGTTGGTCGATGTGCTGGAAAAGAACAACGGCGTGCATCCTGGGTTTCGTCGCAATCACGCCAAGGGTGTTTGCGTCATCGGCCATTTCGAAAGCAGTGGCGAGGCGCGTCCTTACTCTGTCGCGCAGGTGTTCAATGAGCCACGCACTCCGGTCGTCGGGCGATTCGCGCTGCCGGCGGGTAATCCTTATGCACCGGACAGCGCCGTACCGATTCGCAGCCTGGCGCTGCGTTTCACCCAGGCCAACGGCCAGCAGTGGCGCACCGGGATGAACAGCATGCCGGTGTTTCCGGTGGGCACCCCGGAAGCGTTCTATCAGTTGCAGCAGGCGCAGTCGCCGGATTCGGCGACCGGCAAACCCGATCCCGCCAAAGTCCCGGCATTTTTTGCTGCCCACCCTGAAGCCGTGCCGTTCCTGACCTGGGTGAAGACGGCCAAACCTTCGGCCAGCTACGTGACCGAGACTTACAACAGTGTCAACGCGTTCTATCTGGTCGACGCGAGCGGCAAGAAGCAGGCCGTGCGCTGGAGCATGGCGCCGCTGACGCAGGATGCAGCGGGAGCTACGGCTCCGGAAGGTAGCGACTTTCTCGAAAAAGACTTGGTGCAACGTCTGGCCGAGGGGCCGCTGCGCTTTCAGCTGAACATCACGTTGGCCAACGCTGACGATCCGGTGAACGACGCGAGCAAGGTCTGGCCTGCCGGTCGCAAAATGCTGAACGCCGGCACCCTGGTGCTGGAAAAGACCCAGCCGCAACTCAGTGGCGAATGCCGCGACATCAACTACGACCCACTGGTCCTGCCCGCCGGGATTGAAGGTTCCGACGACCCGTTGCTTGCCGCTCGTTCAGCCGGTTACGCCGATTCCTACCTGCGCCGCACCAGCGAAGTCAGTCAATTGCCCACTGGCAAGCAGGAGGCACGCCCATGAGAACGCCACCGACACATTTCAATCCGCTGGCGCGGCTGCTGCACTGGATGATGGCAGTCATGATCATTGCCATGTTGTTCATCGGGGCCGGCATGGTCACTTCGGTGTCGGCGCGGCATGAATGGCTGATCAACCTGCACAAACCGCTGGGTATCGCGATCCTGTTGCTGGTGATCGTGCGCATTCTGGTGCGGCTGGGCACGCGTCAGCCGCCGCTGCCGGAAGATCTGCCGGGCTGGCAGGTGATGGCAGCCAAGGCGTCGCACCTGTTGCTGTACGCATTGATGCTGGTGTTGCCGCTGCTGGGCTGGGCGATGATCAGCGCGGCGGGCGATCCGGTGATGCTTGGCCATTCGTTGCAGTTGCCGTCAATCCTGCCGGCGGATGCCCAGGTGTTTGCGCTGTTGCGCAAGGCGCACGGTTATCTGGCGTATCTGTTGTTTCTGACCGTGCTGCTGCACCTGGCGGCGGCGCTGTTCCATGGTTGGGTGCGCCGCGACGAGGTGCTCGACAGCATGCTGCGGGGACGCAATCGCAACTGACCGCAGACGTTAATCCGGCGTGGCGAGTGTGCACATCTGCTCGCCACGTTTTTGCGGTGCCAATGTTCGCCACCAATACAGCAGCGCGATGATGTTGATTCCAGCACCGAGCCAGCAGACGCCCGGCCATCCTGCCCAGGCGTACATGGCCGTCGAGGCGATGGAGCCCAGGGCGCTGCCAATCGAGTAAAACAGCATGTAGCCGGCGGTCAGTCGGCTCTGTGCCTCTGGGTGGACGCTGTAGATCATGCTCTGACTGGTGACATGCACAGCCTGCAAGCCCAGATCCAGGGTGATCACCCCGAGCAACAGCGCCCACAACGAGGATTGGGTAAATGCGATCGGCAGCCACGAACCGAGCATCAGCAGTAGGGACAGGCCGCTGACCCATTGCCCGAGACCTCTATCCGCCAGGTGTCCGGCTCTTGCGGCGGCCAATGCGCCAGCCGCGCCGGCCAGTCCGAACAATCCGATTTCACTGTGGGAAAGCGACAGCGGCGGGGCGGCCAACGGCAAAACCATTGGTGTCCACAGGACCATGGCACTGGCGAAGGTCAGCAGGGCCAGAATCGCCCGTTGCCGCAGCACTGGTTCCTCTCGAAACAGGCTGAACACCGAGGTAATCAACGCGGCGTAGGACGTTGCCGGTTGTGGGTTCTCGTCCTTGGGCAGTACACGAAACAACAACAGCGCCATGATCAGCGTCAGCCCCGCCGACAACAGATAAATCGCCCGCCAACCGGCCAGATCCGCCATCCCGCCCGCCACGGTGCGTGCGAGCAAAATGCCGACCACGATGCCGCTGGTGATCACGCCGACGACACGACCGCGTTGCGCCGGGATGGCCAGAGTTGCAGCGTAGGCCACCAGCACTTGAGTGACGACGGCGAGCAGACCGGTCAGGGTCATGCCGATCAGCAGCCAGATGCTGTTGGTTGCCAAGGCGATCATCAGCAATGCTGCGGCCGACAGCAGGGTTTGCGTGACAATCAAGCGTCGGCGGTTGAGCAGATCGCCGAGTGGCACGAGCAAAACCAGGCCGACGCCGTAGCCAACCTGGGTCAGCGTGATGACGATGCCGATGCTCGCGGGCGACAGGTTGAAGGCGTCGGCCATGGCGTCCAGCAACGGTTGGGCGTAATACACGTTGCCCACGGCCAGGCCGCAGGCGATGGCGAACAGCAGTACAACACTGCTGCCAAGATTTTGCGCGTTCATGTCCTGATTCCTTTTCTGGTTTCAAATGGAAACTGGAATGACGGTAGATAATCTGGTTTTGTTTTGCAACTTGATTGGGTGAAAGTGCAGCGCAAAAAAAAGATCGCAGACAGGGCTGCGATCTTTCATGGGGCGAGAAGCAGGGGGGATCAGCGCAGGGTGTCGACCATGTCGGCGATGGTGGTCAACACGTCCTTGCCCAATTGTTTCGAGCGTTGGCCCGACCAGCCGGTGAGCGGGTTCGGCGCGTCGTCGTGATCCTTGAACGGCATCTCCAGGGTCAACGACAGGCAGTCGAATTTCTGACCGACGCTGTTGCAGGCCAGGGTCATGTTGGCCTGACCCGGTTCATCGCGGGTGTAGCCGTACTTGGTCTGGAAGTCTTTAGTGGTGTGTTTCAGGTGGCTGCGGAAGTGCTCTTCGAGTTTCTCGATCCGTGGCGTATAGCCCGGATTGCCTTCGCAACCGGCGGTGAATACGTGGGGAATTTCTTCGTCGCCGTGTACGTCGAGGAACAGATCGACGCCGTACTTTTCCATCTGCTGCTGTACGAAAAGGACTTCCGGGCTGACTTCCTGACTGGCGTTCTGCCAGGCGCGGTTCAGGTCCTGGCCCATGGCGTTGGTGCGCAGATGGCCGTGGAAGGCGCCGTCCGGGTTCATGTTCGGCACCAGGTACAGATCGGCACTTTCCAGCAGCTTGTTCAGCACTGGATCGTTGTGATGTTCCAGACGCTCGATCACGCCCTCCATGAACCACTCGGCCATGTGTTCGCCGGGATGCTGCTGGGCGATGATCCAGATCTTGCGTCGGCCTTCGGCGCCGGTGCCTTTGCGCAGCAGCTGGATGTCGCGGCCTTCGACGCTTTTGCCAGTGGCCAATAGTTCAGTGCCGGCCTTGGTCAGCGCTTGCTCGATCAGCCAGTCATGACGGCCACGGCTGTAAGGTTCGAAGTAGGCGAACCAGGCGTGGGTCTGCTCGGCTTCAAGGCAGAAGCGCAGGCTGTCGCCTTCGAATTGGGTCGGAATGCGGAACCAGTTGACGTGGTCGTAGGAAGCGACGGCCTGATAGCCGGTCCAGGCCTTGTTGTAGGAGGACTGGCTGGCATTGACCAGGCGGAACCAGTGTTCCTGATGAACATGCAGGCCGCTGGCCTTGAAGTGGAACCACTGGAAATGGGCGCTGCGGGTATCTGGCCGAATTGCCAGAACCGGGTTGAGCGGGTTGCTGATGTCGATGACTTGGATGTTGCCGCTGTCGAAGTTGGCGCTGATGTCGAACGAAGATTTGGCCACGGTCATAATCGGTTCCTGAATATGATTTTTATGGCGGCTACTTTACACGCAAGACAGGGGTGAAACCGAGGGAAATTGCGGGGTGTGGCGGGGGGCGTCTTCCATGACGCGGGTGCAGCTTAGTAGCTGTGCGATTGATTCTCAAGTGCTAATTGGCATTACTTTTCCCCAATGCGGACGGGGTTCCCTTGCCAAGCGATATTCTTTTGATATTATCCGCGCCACCGAATTTGCAGCACCCAAAGACTTCATTAGCCTGAAGCCACAAGCCAGAAAACTGGCAAAAAAAAGACCCGGCAAAAAGCCGGGTCAAAAACCGTGATTAGCCTGATGAGGAGATAGTCCAGAAGACCGACCTAAGGTCTCTGGTCCATCGACTGATCTCGCGACCAGTTGCTTGCAATAATAATCATTATCATTTGCAAGTCAAACGTTTTTATCTGCGCGATTGGAAAATTCTTTCCTGTCCGTCTTCAGCGAACACCGCCATCAAGCGAGTGATCAACCATCGCCCGTGCCATGTCCACCATGTGCACGACCGAAAACGCCAGATCCCGACTGACGCCCTGCAAGCCGTCTGCAGCCTTGAATGCCGTGGCCGCCGCACACCGCAGCAAGTCCGAGGCGTGGACCAGGGATTCTTCGCCACTCAAATTACTGTTCACGCCGAAAAAACGTTCTTCCACTTCCTGTTCTGACACAGCCGGTTTCAAGTAATAGTCCAATGCCCGCTGTGCGGCAGCGCAACCCTGTGGAGACTTGAAAGTGGTATCCATTTGAAGGTCGGGCAGGTCGTTGCTGGTGATATTCATGGTGAAAGGTCACTCCTTGGTCGATTCAAATCCGTGACTCAAGAATAGTACCTAGAGTATTTGTGACCAGAATTTAAATACTACAATATGTGTTTTGCCGGCCGAAGGCGGGCACGTATGGTGCCGCACATGGATAAATGGATTGAGTTGGTCAAGGCCAAAATGAGTGAACTCAACGTCACTCAAGTCGAGCTCGGCGAGCGCGTCGGCATGTCTCAGGGCGGTATCGGCCATTGGCTGAACAAACGCCGTGAGCCCGGCATCACGCAGATGAACCGCGTGCTGAAAGCGCTGGGTATGGAGTATCTCGAAGTCGCGGTGGTGATACGCGAACCGCAAGTCGACAAGGACGACGAAATGCCGCTGGCGCAGAAGTACAACCCTTACTTCCGCTACCCGGTCAGCGACTGGAAAACCCCGATCGAGGCCCGTGAAGCCCAACCGGCGTATTCGAGCGGCAAGGACAAGCGACGTTTCGAACTGACGGATTACCACGCCCGTGGCCCGGCGTTCTGGCTCACGGTAGTGGGCAACTCGATGACCGCGCCCACCGGGCAAAGCATTGGCGAGGGGATGATGATCCTGGTGGACCCGGCGCTGGAGGCAGAACCCGGAAAACTGGTGATCGTCCAATGGCCGGACAGCGATGAAGCGATTTTTCGCAAACTGGTCGAAGAGGGCGGCCAGCGTTACCTGATGCCGCTCAATCCCACCTGGCCGAAGGCCTTGTTTACCGACGAGTGCCGAATTATCGGTGTCGTGGTTCAGGCATCGGCCAAATACTAGTCAGATCGATCCTCGCCAGGCGTAGGATCGATCCACCTCTCAAGCGTCTTCCAGCTCGACCAGTGCGCTGCCTTCGCTGACCATTTCGCCTTCCTGGCAATACAGCGCCTTGATCACGCCGGCATGGGGCGCGCGGATGCTGTGCTCCATCTTCATCGCTTCCAGCACCACCAGTTGTGCTCCGGCTTCAACCGATTGCCCGGCCTCCACCAGAACCCGCACGATGCTGCCATTCATCGGTGCAGTCAGACCGCCCTGATGACTGTTGCTGGCTTCGACAGCGCTGATCGGATCGTACGTTTCAACGCGCCGCAACTCGCCGTCCCATTGCAGATACTGAACCTCTCCACGACGAATCGCCCGCAGCTGTCGACGCAGCCTGTCGTGCTCGATCACCAGTTGCTCGCCGATCAGTTTTGCACTGTCGCCAGCACCGAGCGTCAACGCCCGATCCTGCCCCTCGCAGCTCAAATGCAACGTGATTTCCCGTGGCAGCCCCGCGCGCAAACCGCTGTGAAGCGCCCAAGGCGAAGCCGGATCATCCGCCCGAGCCGCCCCCGGCAAACTCTGCGCAAACGCCTGCGCCGCCGCATCCCAGAACTCATCGCTCAGCGCAGCAGGCGCGGGCAGCAGTTGCTCCTGATAGCGCGGAATGAACCCGGTATCCAGCTCCGCCGCCGCAAACGCCGGATGACCGATAATCCGCCGCAGGAAGTTGATGTTGGTCTTCAGCCCGCCAATTGCGAACTCATCGAGCATACTCAACAGCCGCAAACGCGCCTGTTCACGATCCTCGCCCCAAGCGATCAGCTTGCCGAGCATCGGGTCGTAGAACGGGGAAATCTCATCGCCTTCCTCAACGCCGCTGTCCACACGGCGCCCCGGTCCTTCGGCGGATTCGCGATACAGCTCCAGACGCCCGGTAGCCGGCAAAAAGTCATTCGACGGATCTTCCGCATACAACCGCACTTCAATCGCATGCCCGTTCAATGGCACCTGATCCTGAGTGATCGGCAACGTTTCGCCACGGGCAACGCGAATCTGCCAGGCCACCAGATCAAGGCCGGTGATGGCCTCGGTGACCGGGTGCTCGACCTGCAACCGCGTGTTCATCTCCATGAAGAAAAACTCGCCGCGCGCATCCAGCAAAAACTCCACAGTACCGGCGCCAACATAACCGATGGCCTGCGCCGAACGCACAGCCGCTTCACCCATGGCCCGGCGTAATTCCGGACTCAGACCCGGTGCCGGAGCTTCTTCAACGACCTTCTGGTGCCGGCGCTGGATCGAGCAGTCACGCTCATTCAGATACAGGCAGTTGCCGTGCTGATCGGCGAACACCTGGATTTCCACGTGACGCGGCTTGAGCAGGTATTTCTCCACCAGCATCCGCGAATCGCCGAACGACGACTGTGCTTCACGCTGGGCCGAAGCCAACGCTTCAGCCAGTTGGCTGACGTCTTCAACGACCTTCATGCCCTTGCCGCCACCGCCAGCCGTGGCCTTGAGCAGCACCGGGTAGCCGATGCGCTCGCAAGCATCGCGGAACGTGTCCAGATCCTGGGCCTCACCGTGATAGCCGGGCACCAGTGGCACGCCGGCAGTTTCCATCAGGGCCTTGGCGGCGGATTTGCTGCCCATCGCATCGATGGCCGAGGCAGGCGGGCCGAGGAAAATCAGGCCGGCGGCTTCAATGGCGCGAGCAAAACCAGCGTTCTCCGAAAGAAAGCCGTAACCCGGATGAATCGCCTGAGCGCCGCTGGCCTTGGCCGCTGCGATCAGTTTGTCGATTTGCAGGTAACTGTCGGCCGCTTTGCTGCCGCCCAGATCGACGCGGATATCCGCTTCACGGCTGTGCCGCGCTTCACGGTCGGTGGCGCTGTGCACGGCAACGGTGGTCAGGCCCAGTGCCTTGGCGGTGCGCATGACCCGGCAAGCGATTTCGCCACGGTTGGCCACCAGCAGGGTAGTGAGAACAGGTGCGCTCATCAACGCGGCTCCTTGGTGGTGGTTGCGGCTTGCCAGCTCGGCGGACGTTTCTGCAGAAAGGCCCGCAGACCTTCCTGGCCTTCCGGGCTGACGCGGATGCGGGCGATGGCGTTTTCGGTGTAGCGGCGCAGGGCCGGGGTCAGCGCACCGTTGCCGACTTCACGCAGCAGATCCTTGCTGGCGCGCATGGCGGCGGGGCTGTTGAGCAGCAGGTTGTCGATCCATTGTTCGACTTTCTGTTCAAGCTCGGTCGCCGGATAGCTCTCGGACAACAAACCGATTTCCCGCGCCCGCTGCCCGCCGAAACGCTCGGCCGTCAGCGCATAACGCCGTGCTGCGCGCTCGCCGATGGCCTGCACCACGAACGGACTGATCACCGCTGGCGCAAGACCGATGCGCACTTCCGACAGACAGAACTGCGCGTCATCGGCGCCAATCGCCATGTCGCAGCAACTGATCAGACCCAGCGCGCCACCGAACGCCGCGCCTTGCACCACGGCAACGGTCGGGATTTTCAATTTGGCGAGGTTGTACATCAGCTCCGCCAGTTCCCGGGCGTCGTCGAGGTTGGTGTGGTAATCGAGTTCGGCCGATTGCTGCATCCAGGCCAGATCCGCGCCGGCGCTGAAGTGTTTGCCACGTCCACGCACCAGCAGAAAACGCAGGCTGGCGTCGCTGGCGACCTTGTCCAGCGCCAGGATCAGTTCGCGGATCATCTCGGCGTTGAACGCGTTGTTCTTTTCTTCGCGGCTGAGCCACAGGGTCGCGAAACCCCGTGGGTCGCTGTGCAATTCGAGGGTGTTGAAGTCGCTCATGAGGTTCTCCCGATCACATCCGGAACACGCCGAAGCGGCTCGGTTCGATAGGCGCGTTCAGCGACGCGGACAAGGCCAGGGCCAGTACATCGCGGGTCTGCGCCGGGTCGATGACGCCGTCGTCCCACAGTCGTGCGCTGGAGTAGTAGGGATGACCCTGTTCTTCGTACTGGTCGAGAATCGGTTGCTTGATCTCGCTTTCCTGCTCCGCACTGAACGCTTGACCGCTGCGTTCGGCCTGCTCGCGCTTGACCTGGACCAGCACGCCGGCCGCCTGTTCGGCGCCCATCACGCCGATCCGCGCGTTTGGCCACATCCACAGGAAACGCGGATCGTAGGCCCGCCCGCACATGCCGTAGTTACCGGCACCGAAGCTGCCTCCGATGATCACGGTGAATTTCGGCACCTTGGCGCACGCCACGGCGGTCACCAGTTTGGCGCCGTGCTTGGCGATGCCGCCGGCCTCGTATTTCTGACCGACCATGAAGCCTGTGATGTTCTGCAGGAACAGCAGCGGGATGCCGCGCTGGCAGGCCAGTTCGATGAAGTGCGCGCCTTTTTGCGCGGCTTCGGCGAACAGGATGCCGTTGTTGGCGAGGATCGCGATCGGGTAGCCGTGCAGGTGGGCGAAACCGCACACCAGCGTCGTGCCGAACAAGGCTTTGAATTCATCGAACACCGAACCGTCGACCAGTCGCGCAATCACTTCACGCACGTCGAACGGCTGTTTGGCGTCCGCCGACACCACACCGTACAACTCGTCGCTGGCGTACAGCGGCGCAATCGGCGCGCGCTGCTGCACTTCGCCGAGCTTGCGCCAGTTGAGGTTGGCGACGCTGCGGCGGGCGAGGGCGAGGGCGTGTTCATCGCTCTCGGCATAATGGTCGGCGACCCCGGAGATCTTGCAATGTACGTCGGCCCCGCCGAGATCCTCGGCGCTGACCACTTCACCGGTTGCGGCTTTCACCAGGGGCGGGCCCGCGAGGAAAATCGTCGCCTGATTGCGCACCATGATCGCTTCGTCAGCCATCGCCGGCACGTAGGCGCCGCCGGCGGTGCACGATCCCATGACCACGGCAATCTGCGGAATGCCCATGGCGCTCATGTTGGCCTGGTTGAAGAAGATTCGCCCGAAGTGCTCGCGATCCGGGAACACTTCGTCCTGACGCGGCAGGTTGGCGCCGCCCGAGTCCACCAGATAAATGCACGGCAGGCGGTTCTGTTGGGCGATGGTCTGGGCGCGCAGGTGCTTCTTCACGGTCAGCGGGTAGTACGAGCCGCCTTTCACCGTCGCGTCGTTGGCGACGATCATGCACTCGACGCCTTCCACGCGGCCGATCCCGGCAATCACGCCAGCGGCGGGCACGTCTTCGCCATACACGGCGTGGGCGGCCAACTGGCTGATTTCCAGAAACGGAGAGCCCGGATCGAGCAAGCGGTTGATCCGCTCACGGGGCAGCAGTTTGCCCCGCGAGGTGTGCCGTTCCTGAGCTTTCGCGCCGCCACCCTGAGCCACTTGGGCGAGCAGGGTGTGCAGGGCGTCGACCTGTTCGAGCATCGCCGCGCTGTTGGCGGCGAACTCCGCTGAACGAGGGTTGAGCTGGGTATGCAGGATAGCCATGGACAGCTCCGTTTAGCGGGTTTCGTTGAACAGTTCGCGACCGATCAGCATGCGACGGATCTCACTGGTGCCGGCACCGATTTCGTACAGCTTGGCGTCACGCAGCAGACGGCCGGCCGGGAATTCGTTGATGTAACCGTTGCCGCCGAGAATCTGGATTGCGTCGAGGGCCATTTGCGTGGCGCGTTCGGCGGTGTAGAGGATCACGCCGGCGGCGTCCTTGCGGGTGGTCTCGTTGCGCTCGCAGGCCTGGGCCACGGCGTAGAGGTAGGCGCGGCTGGCGTTGAGCTGGGTGTACATGTCGGCGACTTTGCCCTGGATCAGCTGGAATTCGCCGATGCTCTGGCCGAACTGCTTGCGGTCGTGGATGTACGGCACGATCAGGTCCATGCACGACTGCATGATCCCGGTCGGGCCGCCTGACAGCACGACGCGTTCGTAATCGAGGCCGCTCATCAGCACTTTCACGCCGCCGTTGAGCACGCCGAGGATGTTTTCTTCCGGCACTTCAACGTCATCGAAAAACAGCTCGCAAGTGTTGGAGCCACGCATGCCGAGCTTGTCGAACTTGTTGCTGCGGCTGAAGCCTTTCCAGTCACGTTCGACGATGAACGCGGTGATGCCGTGCGGGCCTTTTTCCAGGTCGGTCTTGGCGTAGATCACGTAGGTGTTGGCGTCGGGGCCGTTGGTGATCCAGGTCTTGCTGCCGTTGAGCACGAAACGATCGCCGCGTTTATCGGCGCGCAATTTCATCGAAACCACGTCGGAACCGGCGTTTGGTTCGCTCATGGCGAGTGCGCCGACGTGTTCGCCGCTGATCAGTTTTGGCAGGTATTTGGATTTCTGTTCGTGGTTGCCGTTGCGGTTGATCTGGTTCACGCAGAGATTGGAGTGAGCGCCGTAGGACAACGCCACCGAAGCCGAGCCACGGCTGATTTCTTCCATCGCCACCACGTGCGCCAGGTAACCCAGGCCTGCGCCGCCGTATTCTTCCGGGACGGTGATGCCGAGCAGGCCCATGTCACCGAACTTGCGCCACAGATCGGCCGGGAACAGGTTGTCGCTGTCGATCTGCGCGGCGCGCGGGGCGATCTCTTTGGCGACAAAGGACTGAACCTGATCGCGCAACATGTCGATGGTTTCGCCGAGGGCAAAGTTCAGGGATGGGTAGCTCATGGGTCACCTTTTGGCTTTTTTGTGGGGCGGGGAGGGCGGCGGTTTGGCTCTCACCTTTACGTTAACGTAAGCCTGTGACGAATGGCTGTCAATCACCCTTTACGTTAACGTCAACTTGAGCGAGAGTAGGGCCAGTTCTGAACGGTCGGAGCTCATATGGCTCCGGTCCAACACCCACTAATAAAGACAATAGGGGTCGTCATGGATCAACCCAGTGCAAACCCGCAGCGCAGCTATACCCGTGGTTCCCAGGACAAAGCCTTGCTGGCGATGACCATCGGGCAGAAGTTCGACGAGACCGTCGCGCAGTACCCGGACGGCGAGGCGCTGGTGGTGCGTCATCAGCAGCAGCGTTACACCTGGCGGCAACTGGCCGATGCGGTGGACGTGCATGCCAGAGCGCTGCTGGCGTTGGGTTTGCAGGCCGGCGACCGGCTCGGCATCTGGGCGCCGAACTGCGCACAGTGGTGCATCACACAGTTCGCCACCGCGAAGCTCGGTGTGATCCTGGTCAACATCAACCCGGCCTACCGCAGCTCTGAACTCGAATACGTACTCAAGCAATCCGGCTGCCAATGGCTGGTCTGCGCTGGCGCATTCAAGAGCTCCAACTATCACGGCATGTTGCAAGGCTTGCTGCCGGAACTGGCCGAGCAATCCATCGGCGAACTGCGCAGCGAGCGCCTGCCGGAATTGCGCGGATTGATCAGCCTCGATCCGCAGCCGCCTTCGGGTTTTCTCCCGTGGTCGCAACTGGCAGATCTGGCCGCCAGTGTCTCTCCAGAACAATTGCGTGAACGCAGCGACAGCCTGCACTTCGATCAGCCCGTCAACATTCAGTACACCTCCGGCACCACCGGTTTCCCCAAGGGTGCGACCCTCAGTCACTACAACATCCTCAACAACGGTTACATGGTCGGCGAAAGCCTCGGCCTGACCGCCGCCGATCGCCTGGTGATCCCGGTGCCGCTGTATCACTGCTTCGGCATGGTCATGGGCAACCTCGGCTGCATCACCCACGGCAGCACGATGATTTATCCCAACGATGCCTTCGATCCACTGCTGACCTTGAACACCGTCGCCGAAGAAAAGGCCACCGCGCTGTACGGCGTGCCGACCATGTTCATCGCCATGCTCGATCAGCCGCAACGCGCCGAATTCGACCTGTCGACCCTGCGCACCGGGATCATGGCCGGCGCCACTTGCCCGATCGAAGTGATGCGCCGGGTCATCAGCGAAATGCATATGAGCGAAGTGCAGATCGCCTATGGCATGACCGAAACCAGCCCCGTGTCCCTGCAGACCGGGCCATCGGACGAACTGGAACTGCGCGTCACCACCGTCGGCCGCACCCAGCCGCAACTCGAAAGCAAAATCATCGACGAGGCCGGTAATCCGGTGCCACGTGGCACCATCGGTGAACTGTGCACCCGTGGCTACAGCGTGATGCTCGGCTACTGGAACAACCCGAATGCCACCGCCGAAGCCATCGACGCGGCGGGCTGGATGCATACCGGCGACCTGGCGAGCATGAACGACGAGGGTTACGTGTGCATCGCCGGCCGTAACAAGGACATGATCATCCGTGGCGGCGAGAACATTTATCCGCGTGAACTGGAAGAGTTCTTCTTCACCCACTTGGCGGTGGCGGACGTGCAGGTGATCGGCATTCCCTGCTCGCGTTACGGCGAGGAAATCGTCGCCTGGATTAAATTCCATCCCGGCCACAGCGCCACCGAACAAGAGCTGCAAACGTGGTGCAAGGAACGCATCGCGCACTTCAAGACGCCGCGTCATTTCAAGTTTGTGGAGGAGTTTCCGATGACGGTGACGGGCAAGATCCAGAAATTCCGGATGCGCGAGATCAGTATTGAGGAGTTGCGTAGCAACGAGGGCTGACACAGTTTCAACGTTCTATATCGATCAGAGCTTTCGAAGCCAGGGCGCGGACCCTGGCTTCGAAAGCAACGCTTATTGCTTCTCTTCTATATTTTCCAACGCCTGATTAACTGCCAATTCCCCCAACATCACCACTTGCGCAATGCCCAACAGGGTCTTGCGGTTCGGCCCTTCCAGCAGGCCGGCAAAGTCACCGAGCATGACCGTGGCTGACGCGAGGGATTCGCAGGCGTTGGCCAGCAAGGACTCCGTGTCGGTTTGCGGGTTGACCATGAACATGTCGTTTGGGGTGTAGGGCGTGGCCATGATCCGGGCTGCGGGGGTCAGGTAATAGTCGAGGGCGCGTTCGGCCGCGTCGTGGAGTTTTCTTGAATCGGGAAACTCATAGGGGGACACCGGATCTTCTAACGGTGGAATGACGGTCGTGGACATCAGCTAAAACTCCGGACAAGAGTCGCTTGAGAATTTGTGTAGACGGCTGCCAGGCAGTGAGGGGACAAGCCCCTCACCGAGGCGGCAACTACCGCGAGACGTGATGGTTATCCAGCACACGATTGACCAGCAGCTCACTCAGCATGATGACCTGCTGCAGAATCTGCATCGCCTTGCGCTGCGACGGGTCGACGGTGTCGCCAATATCCCGGGCCATGTCACTGGCCGACGACAGCGTTTCGCACGCTTCGACCAGCAGCGTTTCGTCATCCACCGTTGGATTGACCAGATAGATCCTGCCGGGCTTGCGCGATGGCTTGGACGTCTTCTGTGCCCCAGGATCGAGGTAATGATTGATAGCCCGCTCGGTTGCCGTTTTTATGTTTTCGGCTTCGAGTGTGGCGTCGTAGGGAATTGAATCGGTTTCTGGCGGGTTTGGTGTGGCTTTGAACATACGTGAAACTCCTATCGCAGACTTCAAGGAGCCATCACCCACGCTACCAAACGATGGGTGGCGGCCATACGCGGGTTGGTAGACCGGCTGCAATAGGAACCCGGCGCTCACGAATGAGCCCCACGCATGACCACCATAAAACAGAGCCCCCAAAAGGACCTGCATACGGTGTTGCCATACAGCTATTACAGACGGGCTACCAAACCCGATCACTGTTTTTCAGTGACAGGGAAACGATATAGCCCACCCCATAGCCGCGTAAGCCGGCGGATTCTGGCGTACGCGTAGGCAACGACGCAAGGTGTTGTAGCCCTTATGGCGTAACGGTTCGTGTATTTTAAACGCCCGTGCGCCGTCGTGTTTACACACAGCGAAAGCCGTGAATCCTTAGTGATTTAGATGGGGTTGCCAGCATGTGAGTGGCTGGAAGTCGAGGCGCGTGAAACCATGCAGAGTGAGCGCTTATAGGAAAATCGAGATGGGGGGAGGAGATCCGTCGCGGACAATTTCAGAACGCCAGACAGCACAAAGGGGAGCCGAAGCTCCCCTTTAATTTTGTCGTCGCGTGCTCTTTTTTATTATTGAGGGGCGGTCTGTTGTTGTTTTTGGCAACCGTGGCCCTTTACCGCTGTTTTTGGCGACCCCCATCCGGGGTCAAGAGCAAACGTATTTTTTTGAGCGCTGATCTGCTTTCTCGTCTAGCGATCCAACCGATTCGGGAGCTACCTGAAGGTAGTTTTATTGTTCTCTGCCCGGTTGCGGGTCATTCCGAGGAACACCCTGAAAAGCACACCTTCTCCAAAAAAATCTGTTAGCTGCGTCTCTGCCGTGTTGTTTTTGTTATGTCAGAGTCGGTACGTCTTATTTTTATTGGTTTGCTGCTTTTTATTCTTGTTATGCCATAGAGATAGCAGAAGCCGTGCCAACTTTTAAAAATCCTTGTAAATCAATGGTTTGGGTTTTTTGAAGGATTTTTCCTTCAGGCAAAACCAGACAATTTGTTTCCGTGTTACTCGCCTATGCCCACGTTTCGGACACAGCGGTAACACCTTCGCCCTCACTGTGCGCTACGGGCCTTGGCCACGCGCGAGCCGGTCGGGCGACCCAGCACGGCACTGATCTGTTGGCCAGCGGCAATCAAGGCGTCGAGGTCGATACCGGTCTCGATGCCCAGGCCGTTGAGCAGGTACACCACGTCTTCGGTGGCGACGTTACCGCTGGCGCCTTTGGCGTACGGGCAGCCGCCGAGGCCGGCGATCGAGCTGTCGAACACCGCGATGCCTTCCAGCAGGCTGGCGTAGATGTTGGCCATGGCCTGGCCGTAGGTGTCGTGGAAGTGGCCGGCGAGCTTTTCTCGCGGTACCTGCTTCGAAACCACTTCGAACAGACGGCGGGTGGCGCCTGCGGTGCCGGTGCCGATGGTGTCGCCCAGCGACACTTCATAGCAGCCCATCGCGTACAGCTCGCGGGCGACCATGGCCACTTGCTCCGGGGCGACCTCGCCTTCATAAGGGCAACCCAACACGCAGGACACGTAACCGCGCACGGTAACGCCGTGCTGTTTCGCCGACTCCATGATCGGCGCGAACCGCGCCAGGCTTTCGCTGATCGAGCAATTGATGTTGCGCTGCGAGAACGCTTCGGATGCCGCAGCAAACACCGCAACTTCCTTGACCCCGGCGGCCAGCGCATCTTCGAAACCGCGCAGGTTCGGCGCCAGTGCGCCATAGGTCACGCCGGGCTTACGCTGGATCTGCGCGAACACGTCGGCAGAGCCGGCCATCTGCGGCACCCACTTGGGCGAGACGAAACTGCCGACTTCTATATAGCCGAGGCCGGCGGTGCTCAATGCGTCGACCAGTTGCACCTTGTCGGCAACGCTGATGGGCTGGGCTTCGTTCTGCAGGCCGTCACGGGGGCCGACTTCGATCAGGCGTACTTGGGAGGGGAGGGACATGGCGTTGACCTGTGCTGATTGTCTGAACATTGCAAGTAAACCCTGTGGGAGCCAGCCTGCTGGCGATAGCGCCGGGCCAGTCGACATCTATGTTGAATGTGCGATGGCTATCGCCAGCAGGCTGGCTCCCACAGGGGATCGAGGTAGGCTTACTGGACGGATTGGCTCTTGAGCGTCTGCTCCAGCGCCTGCACACAGCGTTCTTCGGCGGTGTCGAGTTCCAGCTTCATCTGTTCGATGTCCAGCAATTGCTGCTCGAGCTGTTCGCGACGCTCGCTGATTTTCGCCAGCATGCTGTTGAGTTGTTTGGTGTTACCGCTGGACGGGTCGTAGAGCTCGATCAGCTCGCGGCACTCGGCCAGGGAAAAACCGATGCGCTTGCCCCGCAGGATCAGCTTCAGGCTGACCTTGTCGCGCGGCGAATAGATGCGTTCCTGGCCTCGGCGCTCGGGGCTGAGCAGGCCTTGTTCTTCATAGAAGCGGATCGCCCGGGTGGTGATGTCCAGCTCGCGGGCGAGGTCGGAAATGCTGTAGGTCTGGCTGCTCATGAAAGCGCTCGAAATAAGGTCTTGGCGCTAAGCTAATGGCAGGTTGACGTTTACGTCAAGTGGCGGGCGCCTGCAGCTTGTCGAGCTTCTTCTCGTGCGCCGTCACTTGCTGGCACAGCTCGATCATCTGCTCGCGCATCCAGCGGTTGGCCGGGTCCTGATCGGTGCTTTCGTGCCAGTACAAATGGGTTTCCACCGGCGGCACATCGTTGACCGGCAGATTGAACGCGTGCAGGTCGTGGCGACGGGCGAAACGTTCCGGCACGGTCATCACCATGTCGGTCTGCTGCAACACCTGAGACGCCATCAGGTAGTGCTGCGAGCGCAGGGCGATCTTGCGCTGGATGCCCATCTTGCCCAGCGCCAGATCGACATGGCCCAGGCCACTGCGACGGCTGGAAATATGAATGTGGGTCAGCGACAGGTAATCGTCGAGGGTGAATTTTTCCTTGGTCGCCAGCGGATGGCCCTTGCGCATCGCGCAGACGTAACGGTCTTCCATCAGTTTGACGTGGCGCACCTGCGGGTCGGTGTTGAGCGGCGCATCCACCGCGAAGTCGAGACGGCCGGCGGCCAGTTCCTTGGTGGTTTCCCGGCGTTTGGACAGGAAGCTCTCGATGATCACCGTCGGCGCCAGGCGACGCAGACGCTGGAACAGTGGCGGCAGAATCACCGCTTCGGTCAGGTCGGTCATGCTGATGCGGTAGGTCTTGACCGCTTGCGAGGGGTTGAAAATGCGGCTTTCCTGAACCGATACCCGCAGCAGCGACAGCGCGTTGCGCACCGGGCCGATGATGTTCTGCGCCATGGGCGTCGGCACCATGCCCTGGGCCGTGCGTACGAAGAGCGGGTCGTTGAAGGTCTCGCGCAACCGCGCCAAGGCGTTGGACACCGCTGGCTGGGTAATGCCGACAATCTGCCCGGCGCGGGTCAGGTTGGCTTCGGTATAGATCGCGTCGAAGACGATGAAAAGGTTGAGGTCGACCTTGCTCAGATTCATTACGCGGCTCTCTTTTTATAGGTGGATGGCGCGGGTCAGGGCGGCCAGGAAAATCAACCAATCATATATCGGTGATGAATGTTTATACACGCCGAGAATAGGCTAGGTAAATTATCAGCGCTGTTCTAGCATCGATTGCATGACCTAAACAACCTCTGCCACAGAAGGTAATTGCTCATGGATTTCGCCTATTCGCCCAAGGTTCAGGAACTGCGTGAGCGCGTGACCGCGTTCATGGACACTTACGTTTACCCGGCCGAAGCCGTGTTCGAACGGCAGGTTGCCGAGGGCGACCGCTGGCAGCCGACTGCAATCATGGAAGAGCTCAAGGCCAAGGCCAAGGCTGAAGGACTGTGGAATTTGTTTCTGCCTGAGTCGGAACTGGGCGCCGGCCTGACCAACCTCGAGTACGCGCCATTGGCGGAAATCATGGGCCGTTCGCTGCTGGGCCCCGAGCCGTTCAACTGTTCGGCACCGGACACCGGCAACATGGAAGTGCTGGTGCGTTACGCCAACGAAGAACAGAAACAGCGCTGGCTCGAGCCGCTGCTACGTGGCGAGATCCGCTCGGCATTCGCCATGACCGAACCGGACGTTGCTTCTTCAGACGCCACCAACATGGCCGCCCGCGCCGTGCGCGATGGCGACGAGTGGGTGATCAACGGCAAGAAATGGTGGACCTCCGGCGCCTGCGACCCGCGCTGCAAGATCCTGATCTTCATGGGTCTGAGCAACCCCGATGCCCCGCGACACGCCCAGCACTCGATGATCCTGGTGCCGGTCGATACCCCCGGCGTGAAGATTGTCCGCCCGCTGCCGGTGTTCGGTTACGATGACGCGCCGCACGGTCACGCCGAAGTGCTGTTCGACAACGTGCGGGTGCCGTACGAAAACGTCCTGCTCGGTGAAGGACGCGGCTTCGAAATCGCTCAAGGTCGCCTTGGCCCAGGCCGGATTCACCACTGCATGCGTTCGATCGGCATGGCCGAACGTGCGCTGGAACTGATGTGCAAACGTTCGGTGAGCCGCACCGCGTTCGGCAAACCGTTGGCACGTCTGGGCGGTAACGTCGACAAGATCGCCGACTCGCGGATGGAAATCGACATGGCGCGTCTGCTGACCCTGAAAGCGGCGTACATGATGGACACCGTGGGCAACAAGGTCGCCAAGAGTGAAATCGCGCAGATCAAGGTCGTCGCACCGAACGTCGCCTTGCGGGTGATCGACCGGGCGATTCAGATTCATGGCGGGGCAGGGGTGTCGAACGATTTCCCGCTGGCCTACATGTACGCCATGCAACGTACCCTGCGCCTGGCCGACGGCCCGGACGAAGTGCACCGTGCGGCGATCGGCAAGTTCGAGATCGGCAAGTATGTGCCGAAGGAAATGCTGCGTAGCGAGCGCTGAAGGCAGGGCGCGCCAGTAATCATTGATTGCTGGCGCATTACCGTCGAATGGGCGATTAAGTCAGTTCTGAATACCGGCCACTACCGAAAAATAGCCTTGAATACGGCTGCCGGCGACGATGATTCTGCTTTGGCTTTGAATTGTTGCGGAGTAGGGGGTTCCTGGAATATCACGGATTTCACCCCATCCTTCGTTAGCGAAAGAGGGATCCCAAGTGCCGTCTGGATTTAATCTGCCGCAGAACATTTTCTGATAGAGGCTGGCGTTCCAGCCTGCCGCAACAATTTTCCCGTCGGCCTGGATGACCAGCGCTCTCCATACTCCGCCCTGTGGCTCCCCCAAATTGGCCAATACTTCACGACCACCATTGAAGGTGGTGTCAACCCGGCCGTTGGCAGTGAATCTCATCAATAGCGCCGCTGAGTCTCCGGTGCCAGCGCAGAGCAGTTTTCCATCCGCCTGTTGGCTCAAATGCGCCAAACTATGGTTGTGCCCGTATAAAATACGGCCGTTGTCGCCGAAGGTTTTATCGAGCGTTCCATTTGGATCAAATTGCATCAACGCTATTTGATTGCCGTCGCCGCCGCTGTAGTTACCGCCTACCACAATCTTGCCATCAGGCTGAACGATAACGTTGACCATTGAGCTTTGCTGATCTCCAAAGGTGACTTCGGTCTGGCCGTCAACCCCAAATTCAGAATCATTCTCGCCGTTGCTCAGCAAGCGAGTCAGCACCCCTTTGATAGTGGTACCTGAATCTTGGATCCGTGCGCTCAGAACAAGCAGTTTTCCATCCGCCTGCAGGCAACCGTCCGACGGAAATCTGTTTGATGAAGTGGCAGGAGCAGAAAGCAACTTAGTGCCGAAAATCAGGTCAGGGCTTCCATCTGCGTTGCGACGGGTAATTGCCGGCACTCCTCCATCGCCTGAAGTCAGATCGCCAATCAGCCAGATTTTTTCATCTCGCTGAATCAATCGGCTGGCCATGGAGGTCCCGTCATTTCCGAACTGCGCTGTGACGACACCGTCGTTGCCGAAATCCGGGTCCTTCCTCCCCTCGCTTAGCAATCGGTGAATTTCAAAGGCATTCTGGTTCGAGATCTGAACTGCTAGGGTCAGTTTATCGTCTGCAGCCGCCACGATAGATTTCACTATTCCATCTGCGGGGCCGACGATGGAGCCGAAGAGGCCGAAGCTTTCGTCCAGATCTCCAGGTTTGCGGGGGGCAGTTGAAGTATTCATGCGAGTGTTCCTCTGAGTGCTGCCCCAAGGGAATGGGGTAGGAGCATTTCGCTGCATTTCTTGAAAGAAATCACCTGTCAGAAGTGACAGTGAGACTGGCTTTAAAGGTCAAGTAAGTGACTTTTAGAGACATGTGTTCGCAGTTGATTGATTACTTCAATAAACCCAAACCTCAACCCGCCGATTCTTGATCCTGCCTTCATCCCCGCTGTTGGTCGCCACCGGCATCAGCGCACCAAACCCGCGCACCTCGCGCAGCACCACGCCGTTCTTCACCAGTTCCCGCCGTACCGCCATCGCCCGCAGCTTCGACAGCAGATCCGCCCGCGCCGGATCATCCTTGGCATCGCCGAATCCCACCAGTGTTACCGCGCGGTCGGTCTTGTCGTGGTGCTTTATATAGTCGAACACCCGGGCCAGATCCTGGCGGGCCTTGTTGTCGAGGCTGGCGCTGCCTTCTTCGAAACGGAAATTCACGGTCAGACGCTGGGCGTGCCGGCTGAGGGATTGATAACCCTCGGGCATCAGCGCATTCGGCGTGACCGAGATGGCGTGCACGGTCTGGGCGATAAAGCCGTTGGCCGCGACAATCGCCTGGCCCTGGCGGCTTTGCGCAAAGTCCACCAAGGCTGCGGCCCATGGATTTTGATTGCCGGGTGGCAAATAGAAGAACAGCCGGCGGGACAGCGGATAGTCTTCGGTGGCGATCAGGCTGGCCAGTGGCAGCATGGCCTGGGACTGCCCGTCGACGATGGCCACGGCCTTGGCCTGGCGCACATAAGGCAGGCCGATAAAACCGATGCCCTGCGGATCGGCGCTGACTGCATCGGACAATTGCTCGCTGGATTCGAAACGTTTCGCCGAACTGTTCAGGGTTTTCCCACGACGGCTGAGGACCAGTTCTTTGAACGTGTCGTAGGTGCCGGACTGATCATCCCGCGCATACAGATGAATCGTCCCACCCTTGCCGCCGAGTTCTTCCCACGTCTTCGCCTCGCCGCTGAAGATCCGCGCCAGTTGCTCGGTGTTCAGTTGATTCAGCGGATTGTCGGGGTGAAGGATGATCGCCAGGCCATCGATGGCGATGACCTGCTCGGCGCCGGGGCTTTTCAGATCGCCAAGCGAAACAAGGCTGGCGAGTTCGCTGTCCTTGATCGGGCGCGAAGACGCAGCGAGATCGGCGCTGTTGTTTTTGAGCGCGGAGAAACCGGTGCTGGAACCATGGGCGGCGATTTCCACCACGACCCGTTTACCTTGAGCCGTGAGACCGACGACCCGTTGTTCGTTAGCGGTGTCCGGCGTTTCGCTGTGGACTTTCAAAAGTCCCTGCTCTTCGAGCAGGCCTTCAACCAGCGCCGGGCCTAGGGCTGCGCCAATGGTGTTGGAACCCTGGATGCGCAGGACCGGGCCGTTCTCGGAAATGGGCAATGCAGCGGCCGAAACCTGCAGCCAGGCACTCAGGAGAAAGACAAACAGAACGCGCAGGGTCATGCCGGCACCGAATGCAGCCAAGGGGATTGCCGGGGAGATTAAGTCAGGGAAGTTTCTGAAAGATGACAGTGTTCAGGCTGTGGGAGCGAACTCCCACAGCGATGTGCGGCGATTTTGCTATCAGCTCAATTCCAGCCAGATCGGCGCATGATCCGAAGGCTTTTCCATTCCGCGCAGTTCATAGTCGACACCGGCGGCTTTCACCCGTGGCAGCAAGCCATGGGAAGCCAGGATCACGTCGATCCGCAGACCACGTTTCGGCTCGTCTTCAAAGCCACGGCTGCGGTAGTCGAACCAGCTGAAGACGTCGGCCACGTCCGGGTTCAGGTGACGGAAGCTGTCGGTCAGGCCCCAGTTTTTCAGGCGGGCCATCCACTCGCGCTCTTCCGGCAGGAAGCTGCATTTGCCGGTTTTCAGCCAGCGCTTCATGTTGTCCGGGCCGATGCCGATGTCGCAGTCTTCCGGGGAAATGTTCACGTCGCCCATCACCACCAGCGGCTGCTCATTGTTGAACTGGCTTTCCAGCAGTGTTTGCAGATCGCTGTAGAAGCGCTGCTTGGCCGGGAACTTGGTCGGATGGTCGCGGCTTTCACCCTGTGGGAAATAGCCGTTCATGATCGTCACCGGCACGCCGTTGGCGTCGGCGAAAGTGCCCCAGATAAAGCGCCGCTGCGCGTCTTCTTCATCGGTGGCGAAGCCTTTGTGCACGGCAATCGGCTCCTGGCGCGAGAGCAGGGCAACGCCGTAATGGCCTTTCTGGCCGTGGAAATACACGTGATAACCCAGGGCCCGCACTTCTTCCAGCGGGAACTGGTCGTCGTGGACCTTGGTTTCCTGCAGGCCGATGACGTCCGGCTGATGCTTTTCGATCAGCGCCGCCAGCTGATGCGGGCGGGCCCGCAGTCCGTTGATGTTGAAGGAAACGATCTTCATGGTCGGCAGTCCTGGCAAAAGGGCGATGCTAGCTGACATGTAGGATCTGGGCCAGCGTGGCGGTAGTCCATATGCGCTGCTAATGTCTTTCGGGTGTGGGAACGATCCCTTCAGCCCAAGGCTCGTATAACAAGAACGGGGCCTGTTGAGTCCCGTCCAGGGAGAATCACCGTCATGCCTGAAACCTCGACCGCCATCGCCGACATCCACATGCTCGACCGCGGCTATTCCCGGGAAGCGCGATCCCTGCTGTATCAGGCCTATCGTCACGAGCCGACTTTCGCTTACCTGTTCGAGGCCGAACGCCCAGGTTACGAACAACGGGTGCGCGCCACGGTGCGGGAACTGGTCAAACAGCATTTCCTGCAGGATCTGCCGGCCATCGGCCTGTTGGTCAATGATCGCTTGATCGGCATCGCCCTGATCGCGCCGCCGCAACGGCGCCTAGGCGTCACCGAGAGTTGGGCCTGGCGTTTGCGCATGGTGTTGAGCACCGGTTTTCGCTGCACCCGCCGTTATCTGGAATATCACGCCGCCGTTGAAGCCTGCGTGCCGACCGACTCGGTGCACATGCTGCCGCTGCTGGGTGTGCATCCACAATTTCAGGGCAAGCACTTCGGCGAACAGCTGCTGCAAGCGGTGCACAACTGGTGCGCGGTGGACGAAAGCTCCCAGGGCGTGATCCTCGATACCGGCAACCCGCGCTACCTGGAATTTTACAAACGTCAGGGCTATGAGGAGATCGGCGAAGTCGCCGTCGGCCCGGTACGTGAGCACGTGTTTTTCCACGCCAATCCACAGGTGTTACAAACTGCAACGGCATAACCATCGAACTTTTTCAGAAAAGTCTGGTTCTATCACGCTCCCAAGCACGTGATAGCATCCGCCCCTATGAAGTTTCCAGGAAGATTTACCAGTGGCGTGCTCATGCTGTTAACCAGCTGCGCGGCGCTGGCGCAAAGTGAATTGGATGTGCGGGTCAAACCGTCCAACGATGAACTCAAGGCCAATATAGAAGGCTATATCGGCAGCCTCGGCGATCGTGACGAAGAAGCCTTGCAGCGCTTCAGTCGCGGTGCCGAAGAACAGGCGCGCAAGGCCGCCCAGGCTTTGGGCTACTACCAGCCGCAGATCGACAGCGAAGTGAAGGGCGGTGAAAAGCCGCGCCTGGTGCTGAAGATCGATCCCGGCGAGCCGATTCGCCTGCGCAATGTCACCGTACGGGTCGACGGACCCGCTGCCGCCCTCAAATCCTTTCGTGTACCGAAAAGCGACGTGCTCAAGCCCGGCGCGGTGCTCAACCATGGCCGCTACGAAGATGCCAAGCGCCTGATCCAGAATCAGGCCTCGCGTTTCGGATTTTTCAGCGGCCATTTCACCAGCCAGAAACTGATGGTCGATCCCCGCGCCGGGGTGGCCGATGTCGAATTGATCTACGAAAGCGGCCCGCGTTATGCGCTGGGCAAGGTCAGTTTCGAAGGCGACACCCCGTTCGACGAAGACCTGCTCCAGCGAATGGTGCCGTTCAAACCGGGCGAGCCTTACGACTCCGAGCTGATCGCCGAACTCAATCGCGACCTGCAATCGAGCGGCTACTTCGAAGGCGTGCGGGTCGACGCCGCGCCGACCGCCGCAAAAAACGACGTGATCCCGGTGGACGTCAAACTCGACACCCGCAAGCCGCGCACCATGGGCCTCGGTCTCGGTTACTCCACCGACGTCGGCCCGCGGATCAAGGCCAACTGGACCCGTCACTGGGTCAACCCGCAAGGCGACAGTTACGGCTGGGAGGCCGAACTCTCGGCGCCACGGCAGAACGTCGGCCTGTTCTACGACATTCCGCTGGATCCGCCGCTGACCGACAAACTGCGCTGGGCCGGCGGTTATCAGTACGAAGACATCGACGGTTCCGACACCCTGAGCAAGCTGCTGACCTTCGGCCCGGAATGGCACAGCAAGCTGCCCAGCGGCTGGCAACGGGTGATTTCGCTGAAATGGCAGCGTGAGGAATACCAGCTCGGTGACGATTCGGGTCTGAGTACCTTGCTGATGCCCGGCATCAGTTACTCCTACCTGAAAAGCGACAATCGCATCGATCCGCACAATGGCTATCGGCTGACCTTCGAAAGCAAGGTGGCGAAAGAAGGCCTCGGCTCGGACAACAACCTGCTGTATGGCACGGCGCTGATCAAAGGCCTGACCACGGTGTTCGACAACCACCGGTTCCTCGGGCGTGTCCAGGTCGGTGGCAGCGCCACTAACGGTTACAGCTCGGTGCCGCCATCGCTGCGGTTCTTCGCCGGTGGCGACCAGAGTGTGCGCGGTTACGACTATCAGAGCCTGTCCCCGGAAAACTCCAAAGGCGACCGCATCGGCGGGCGCTACATGGTGGCCGGCAGCGTCGAGTACCAATACTCGATCGCCGAGAAATGGCGGATCGCGACCTTCGTCGACCAGGGCAACTCTTTCAACAAACTCGAACTGCCGAACCTCAAGACCGGGGTCGGTATCGGTGTGCGCTGGGTCTCGCCGGTGGGGCCGATCCGCCTCGACCTGGCCCATGCGCTGGACGACGATGGCGGCATCCGGCTGCACTTTTCCATGGGGCCTGAGCTGTGAAGCGTGGTTTGAAAATTTCGGCGCTGGCGCTGTTGTCGCTGGTGCTGTTGATTGTATTAGGCATTACCGCCGTGCTCGGCACCCAGGCTGGCAGCCGTTGGGTGCTGGGTCTGGTTCCGGGTTTGAGTGTCGACAATTTCCAGGGTCGCCTCGGTGGACAGTGGAGCGCCGATCACTTGCTCTGGCAGCAGGACGGCAGCCGCGTCGAGCTCAACAAGCCGATTTTCGAATGGTCGCCGCTGTGCCTGACACGCATGACGCTGTGCATCGAGCAGCTCAAGGCCGATCAGGTCATTCTGCAATTCCCGCCCGGCGAAGAAACCACCGACAGCGGCCCGATCAAACTGCCGGACCTGCAATTGCCGGTGGCCATCGAGCTGGGTGACGTGCAAGTCGGCAGCCTGCTGTTCAACGGCAGCGAACAGCTCAAAGGCCTGCAACTGGCGGCACACTGGACCGCCAAGGGTATGCAGATCGACAGCGTGAAGCTGCAACGCGACGACCTGAGCCTGAACCTCTCCGGCCTGTTGCAGCCCACCGGTAACTGGCCGTTGAACATCGCCGGTGATCTGACCCTGCCGTCACCGGGCACCGGCCCATGGACGCTGGCACTCAAAGTCGATGGCGATCTGCTCAAGACCCTCAATCTGCACGCCGACAGCCGTGGCTACCTCGACGGCCAGTTGAGCGGCGAGCTGCAACCGCTGGCGGAAAACCTGCCGGCCAAGGTGCGCATCACTTCGGAGGCGTTCAAGCCGAGCGCCGATCTGCCAGACACCTTGCAACTCAATCAACTGGTATTGACCGGTGAAGGCGACCTGAAAAACGGTTATCAACTCCTCGGCAATGCGACGTTGCCTGCGGATAAAGGCCCGGTGGCGCTGTTGCTCAAGGGCAAGGTCGATGCCAAGGGCGCGCAGATTGCCGGCCTCGACCTGACCGCCAACGACAAACAAAGCCTCAAGCTCACCGGCAACGTCGACTGGAGCAAAGGCCTCAGCGCCCAGGCCAACATCAACTGGCAGGATTTCCCGTGGCATCGGCTCTATTCCGAGATCGACGAGCCGCAAGTCGCCTTGCGCACGTTCACCGGAGAAGTCTCCTACACCGACGGCCAATACCTCGGCAATTTCGCCGCCGCACTGGATGGCCCGGCCGGGGCGTTCAGCCTGAGCAGTCCGTTCAGTGGCAACCTCAAGCAGATCTTCCTGCCGCAATTCAAACTCGAAGCGGGGCAGGGCAAGGCCGAAGGGCATGTGAACGTGCAGTTCGCCGACGGTATTGCGTGGGACACGGCGCTGGAACTGTCTGCGCTCAACCCGGCGTACTGGATGGCGGAGTTGCCGGGCACACTGGCCGGGCCGCTGAAAAGCACGGGCGAAATGAAGAACGAGCGCCTGAGCCTCAACGCCGACCTCGATCTCAAAGGCAAACTGCGCGGGCAACCGGCGGTGCTGCAAGCCAAGGCTGACGGCGCCGGCGAACAATGGAATCTCAACGCCCTGCAAATCCGCCTCGGCGACAACAGCATCAACGGCAAGGGCAGCCTGCAACAGAAGCTCGCCGGGCAGATCGACATCAAGCTGCCGCGTCTGGCCCAGCTCTGGCCGCAACTGCGCGGACAGATCAACGGTCGGGTCGATGTCGCGGGTACGCTGAAAGCCCCGCAAGGCAAGCTCGATCTGCAAGGCTCGCAACTGGTGTTTCAGGACAATCGCCTGCAAAGCCTCAACCTCGATGCCACCCTCGACAGCGCGCAGCGGGCGAAAATCGATCTGAAGGGCAGCGGCATCCAGGCGGGCGACACGAACCTGGGTGTGCTGACCGTCAGCGCGCAGGGCGATATCAAAAATCAGAAGCTCAACCTCGACCTGCTCGGGCCGAAGCTGAAACTCGCGCTGGGGATGGACGGCAATCTGGATAAAGGCAACTGGCGCGGGCGCCTGGCCAGCGGTGACATTCAGGCCGGCGGTCAGGACTGGAAGCTGCAAAACCCGGCCAAGCTCGAGCGTTTGGCCGATGGCAAGCTCAACTTTGGCGCCCATTGCTGGATGTCCGGCAATGCCAGCCTGTGCGGCGAAGACCAGCGGTTGATGCCGGAGCCGAAGCTGCGTTACCACCTCAAGCAATTCCCGATCGAAAGCCTGGCGCAATGGTTGCCCAAGGATTTCGCCTGGCAGGGCAAGCTCAATGCCGACCTGCAACTGGACCTGCCGGCCAGCGGCCCGAACGGCCAGATCAGCGTCGATGCCAGCGGTGGCACCTTGCGCATGAAGGAAAAGGATCAGTGGCTGGACTTCCCGTACCAGACCCTCAAGCTGACCAGCAAACTCACGCCGAAACGCATCGACACTGACCTCAACTTCGTCGGTGGCAAACTCGGTGAACTGATGGTGCAGGCACAGCTCAATCCGCTGCCGAAGAACAAGCCGCTGAATGGCTCGTTCCGTCTCAGCGGGCTGGATCTGTCGGTGGCGCGGCCGTTCGTGCCGATGGTCGAGAAACTCACCGGACGCCTGAACGGCAGCGGCACGATTTCCGGTGGGCTGCTCGCGCCGCTGGTCAACGGCACCGTGCAACTCAGTGACGGTGAAGTGTCCGGCCCGGAACTGCCGTTGCAGTTGCAGGATCTGCGACTGCAAGCGGTGATCGCCGGCGAATCGGTGCGCCTGGACGGCGGCTGGAAAAGCGGCAAGACCGGGCAGGGCAGCCTCAGCGGCAACGTTGCCTGGGGTCAGGCGCTGATGGTGGATCTGGCGCTAAAGGGCACGCAACTGCCGGTCACCGTCGAACCCTACGCCAAGCTTGAAGTGGCGCCGGACCTGAAGATTTCCATGGCCGGCGACGAGCTGGCGATTGCCGGCAAAGTGCTGGTGCCCCGAGGCGAAATCACCGTGCGCGAACTGCCGCCATCGACGGTGAAAGTCTCCGATGACACGATCATCGTCGGTGCGCAGACCGAAGAGGGCAAACCACCGATGGCCATGAAGATGGACATCGACGTGGTGGTCGGCGAGGACAAACTGAGCTTCGCCGGGTTCGGCCTGACTGCCAACCTGCAAGGTCACGTGCACATCGGCGACAACATGGACACCCGTGGCGAACTCTGGCTCAACGATGGTCGCTACCGTGCCTACGGCCAGCGCCTGACGGTGCGCCGTGCGCGTCTGTTGTTTGCCGGGCCGATCGATCAGCCGTATCTGGATATCGAAGCGATTCGCCAGACCGACGACGTGATCGCCGGCATCCGCCTGAGCGGCAGCGCCGAACAGCCGACCACGCAGATCTTCTCGGAACCTGCGATGAGCCAGGAGCAGGCGTTGTCCTATCTGGTGCTGGGGCGTCCACTGAGCAGCAACGGCGAAGACAACAACATGCTCGCGCAAGCGGCGCTGGGTCTGGGGCTGATGGGCAGTTCCGGGGTGACCAGCAACCTGGCCAAGGATCTGGGGATTCAGGATTTCCAGCTCGACACTCAGGGCAGCGGCAACACCACCAGCGTGGTGGCCAGCGGCAATATCTCGGAGAAGCTCAGCCTGCGTTACGGCGTCGGCGTGTTCGAGCCGGCCAACACCATTGCCTTGCGCTACAAGTTGAGCAAAAAGGTCTACCTCGAAGCCGCCAGCGGCGTGGCCAGTTCGCTGGACATCTTCTACAAGCGGGACTTCTAGGCCTCGCTCTCACAGAGCCGGATCGTGTTCCCACGATCCGGCTTTTTTTTGATGTATTAGACTGACCTCAGCTTCAAGGCTGCAGATTGCGACTGCCCGAAACGTCCCGGGGGCGCCCATGGTTCGTTTGAGTATGGTTTTGCTCGGCAAGGATTTTGTCCGCCGGCGCTGGTCAGCACTGGCGTTGACCGGTGTTGTCTGGGGCGCGGCCGGGGTGGCGATCTTCATCGATGCGCTGGACGGCGTCCTGTATTTCCCGCTGCATGTGTTCGGCTATCTGTTGTTGCTCGAAGCCTTGATCATCTTGCTGGTGCCGGCCCCGCAAACCGGCACGGTGGCGGCTTTGCGCAAGGCGCGGGGGCTGGCTTTTCTGCTGTTGGGGCTGCTGATTGTCGACCGGCAACATGCTGCCGGCCTGATTCTCGCGGTGCTGTTCGGTGCGGCTTTTCTGCTCGACGGCGGTTTTCGACTGGCGGCTGCAGTAGTCGTGCGCTTCGTCGGTTGGCAAATGTCACTGCTGGCGGGGTTGTTCGAGATCGGTTTTGCGCTGTTCATCCTCGAACCGTACCCGACGCTTTACAAGGGGACGGTGCCGTTCTGCATTGGCATGAGTATCTTTCTCTCGGGCTGCGCTTTGTTGCAGCAGGCCTTGCGCTTCAGGAACGGGCATTCGCCGGTGACGCCTTCCCCGGTATACGTACCGGCAAACGGTGGTGCGCTGGTGATCCATGTCTGGACGCCCAGCGGTACGGTTGACGACACCCTGGTGCGCAACCGGGTGCTCAACCGATATATCGCGGCGGTCGATATCAACGGCGTCATTTCCGCCGGCCACGCGGCGCTGGAATGTGGGCCGGACCTCTACATCAGCCATTACCCGCTGGATGACATTGATCGTTCGGCGGGGGATTTTGTGCGGTTGCTGCGGGCCACGCCGAACAACGATGTTCCCGGCAGGTTTCTGCAAGACTATGCGAGCGAAGTTGACGACTGGTGCCCGTCGTCGGTTCAGGTCAGCTTCGGGCACTACGATGCCGCACGGCTGCAGGCGTTCTGGGCGGACTATCGGCAGAACACCACCTACAACCTCACCAGTCGCAATTGCTCGAGTGCCGTTGCGCATAGCCTTGAGGCTGCCCTTGAAGGCGCGATGAACCGCGGCCATTCGAGCATGCTGGATTTTGCCCGGGTCATCATCAGCCCCGAATTCTGGGTCGCGGCCCAGGTGCGCAAGCGCGCCGAAGCCATGGCCTGGACGCCGGGGTTGCTGCTTGATTACGCGTGGGCGCTGCATGCAGCCATCGAACCGACGCCGCCAGGCTGGCACAGCATTTATGCGGTAGCCAAACGCGCTTGCGGGTATGCGGCAACCGCCTTGCGTGGGCGGGAAGTCCATCCACTTCACCCGCCACCGATGAATCATCCCTCCGACAAATCCTGACTGGCTCTACTCCGAGTCGCTGCCATAGCGAGCAGGCTCGCTCCCACATGCATGAGATCCCTGTGGGAGCGAGCCTGCTCGCGATGGCGTCTGCACGGTCAACAGAAAAACCCAGTCCGCCGGTCAACTAATTACAAAGCAACCTAACTATTACGTTGACATTCGCTGCCTAGGCAGTAACATCTCGACATACATTCACTGCCTAGGCAGTTATTAGGTGCGCACATGAAGCATTTCACCCCGGACGAATTCAAGCATTGCCATCTCGGCCTGTTGCTCGGCCGTGCAGCCTTGCTCAAGGACAGGATCATCGACACCCACATGGAACCCCACGGCATCACCGCCGCGCAGTTCAAGGTGTTGATCATCATGGCCCAGTACGGCGTCGACACCCCGGCCGAGCTGTGCCGGCACCTGTCGCTGGACAGCGGTTCGATGACCCGCATGCTCGACCGTCTGGAGCAGAAAGACTTCCTGGTGCGCCAGCGCAGCGAAGGCGATCGCCGTCAGGTGCAGTTGAAGCTCACCGGGCAAGGTCAGGCGCTGGCCGATCGTCTGCCGCACATCGGTGCCGACGCCATGAACGAGTTGGCCGGCGGCATTACTCCGGACGAGTTGAAAACCCTGGAATACATCCTCAAGAAAATTTTGCTGGCGGCCGGTGACCCCATCACCATCCAGCGGTTAGGTGAACACAATGAGCGGTAAAACCTTGCGCAGCAGCCTGACACTGGTGCTGTCGGCGATGATTCTCGCCGGTTGCGCCAACTACAGTGGCCTCGATACCCATGGCAAAAACCTTGATGCGAAAGACCTCAAGGTCGGCCAGTCCCTCAATGGCGTGACACTGTCGCCGGCCGCGTGGCCGAAGAGCGACTGGTGGACCAGCCTCGGCGATCCGCAGCTCGACGGCCTGATCCGCGAAGCCCTGCACGACAGCCCGGACATGCAGATCGCCGGCGCCCGCGCCCATCAGGCCAGCGCCGCCGCGTATGCCGCCGATGCCGAGCGTTATCCGACCCTCGACGCCAGTGCCGGCATTACCCGTTCGCGTCTGGCCAAGGATCAGGACCCGCGAGGGCAGGGCGATGCCTACGCCACCGTGCGCAACATCAGCGCCGGCTTCAATTACAACTTCGACCTCTGGGGCGGTCAGCGTGACGCCTGGGAAGCCGCACTTGGTCAGGCTCGCGCGGCTGAAGTCGACCGTCAGGCTGCACAACTGACCCTCGCCGCCGACGTGGCCCGGGCCTACAGCGATCTGGGTCAGGCGCATATCGTTTATGACCTGGCCAACGAAGACCTCAAGCGCACCAAGCAAATGCTCGACCTGAGCCAGCGTCGTTTGAGCTCGGGGATCGACAGCCAGTACCAGTTCCAGCAGACCCAAAGCCTGGAAGCCAGCTCCGAAGCCAGCCTGATCGACGCCGAAAAGCGCCTGAACAGCGCGAAAATCGCCCTGGCGGTACTGCTCGGCAAAGGCCCGGATCGCGGCAACGAAATCGCCCGGCCGAAAGTCCTGCAGGCCAGTGCCGTTGCTGTTCCATCTGTTCTGCCCGCGGAACTGCTCGGTCGTCGCCCGGATCTGGTTGCCGCGCGCTGGCGTGTCGAGGCCGCGAGCAAGGACATCGACTCGGCCAAGACCCGCTTCTATCCCAACTTGAACCTGTCGGCCTCCGCTGGTGCCGAATCGTTATTGGGTGACGCGATGTTCGGTTCCGCCAGTCGCTTCTTCAACATCGCCCCGACCATTTCGCTGCCGATCTTCGACGGTGGCCGCTTGCGCGCCAATCTCGACGCTCGCGACGCCGATTACGACCTGGCCGTGGCGCAGTACAACAAAAGCCTGGTGAAAGCCCTGGGTGATGTCGGCGACACCATCAACCAGTTGCGTGACATCGGCCGGCAGATCGGCGCTCAGCAGCACGCGACCGAGATTGCCCAGGATTCTTACAACACCGTGGTCCAGCGTTACGGTTCCGGAATCGGCAACTACCTGGACGTGCTCAGCATCGAGCAGCAATTGCTGCAGGCCCAGCGTCAGCTGGCAACCCTGAATGCCGAGCAGATCGACCTGTCGATTCAACTGATGCAAGCGCTGGGTGGCGGCTTCCAGGGGCAGACCCTGACTGCCAGCAACGCCAGCCCAGCCACCACGCACAACTAATTCAAGGTATTTGTCATGGCCACTGCCGAAAACACTCAAGCTCAAGACAACACCCCCGACACCGGCAATCCGCGCAAACGCAAAGTGATGCTGCTGGTGCTGGCCGTTGTGGTTGCCCTCGCCGGTGCCGGCGTCTGGGCGTATCACGAATTCATCGGTCGCTGGAACGAAAGCACCGACGACGCCTACGTCAACGGCAACGTCGTGGAAATCACCCCGCTGGTCACCGGCACCGTGGTCAGCATCGGTGCTGACGACGGCGATCTGGTTCACGAAGGTCAGGTGCTGGTCAATTTCGACCCGAACGACGCCGAAGTCGGCCTGCAAAGTGCCCAGGCCAAACTGGCGCGCACTGTGCGTCAGGTTCGCGGCTTGTACAGCAACGTCGACGGCATGAAAGCCCAGGTCAACGCGCAACAGGCGAACGTGCAGAAAGCCCAGGACAACTACAACCGTCGGAAAAACCTCGCCGCCGGCGGTGCGATTTCCCAGGAAGAATTGTCCCACGCTCGCGATGACCTGACCTCGGCGCAAAACGCCCTGGCCAACGCCCAGCAACAACTTAAGACCACCAGCGCGCTGGTGGATGACACCGTGGTTTCGTCGCACCCGGACGTGATGTCGGCCGCTGCGGATCTGCGTCAGGCTTACCTGACCAACGCTCGCAGCACCCTGATCGCGCCGGTTACCGGTTACGTCGCCAAGCGCACCGTGCAACTCGGCCAGCGCGTGCAGCCGGGCACCGCGCTGATGGCGGTGATTCCGCTGGATCAGCTGTGGATCGACGCCAACTTCAAGGAAACCCAGCTGCGCGACATGCGCATCGGCCAGCCGGTGGACATCGAATCCGATATCTACGGCAGCGACGTGAAATTCAGCGGCACCGTCGACAGCCTCGGTGCGGGCACCGGCAGTGCGTTCGCCCTGTTGCCGGCGCAGAACGCCACCGGTAACTGGATCAAGATCGTGCAGCGTGTACCGGTGCGGATTCACATCAACGCCGAAGAACTGGCCAAGCATCCGCTGCGCGTCGGTCTGTCGACCAATGTCGAGGTCAATCTGCACGACCAGAGCGGTCCGGTGCTGGCGCAGCAACCGCCGCAACAGGCCTCGTTCAGCACCAGCGTCTACGACCGCCAGTTGGGCGAAGCCGACGCGATGATCGCGCAACTGATCCACGACAACAGCGCTGCAGTCAGCAAGACCGCGCAACGCTGATCCCTTCCCCTGCGGGAGCGAGCTTGCTCGCGAAAGCGGTGTGTCATTCAGCATTAATTTATCTGACAGACCGCCATCGCGAGCAAGCTCGCTCCCACAAGGGCGGCTGCGTCTGCAAGTACGCAGTGCCAACCCGGTTTCATAGGATTCGCGATGAGCAATAACGCCTCTTTTTCGCCGCCCAGCCTGTTGCTCAGCACCATCGGCCTGTCGCTGGCGACCTTCATGCAAGTGCTCGACACCACCATCGCCAACGTGGCGTTGCCGACCATCTCCGGCAACCTCGGTGTGAGTTCGGAGCAGGGCACCTGGGTCATCACCTCGTTCGCCGTGAGCAACGCCATCGCGCTGCCGCTCACCGGCTGGCTGAGCCGGCGTTTCGGCGAGGTGAAGCTGTTTCTCTGGGCCACCATGCTGTTCGTGCTGGCCTCGTTTCTCTGCGGTATTTCCACTTCGATGCCCGAGCTGATCGGCTTCCGGGTCCTGCAAGGGCTGGTGGCCGGGCCGCTGTACCCGATGACCCAGACGCTGCTGATCGCGGTGTATCCGCCCGCCAGGCGAGGGATGGCCCTGGCGTTATTGGCGATGGTGACGGTAGTGGCGCCGATTGCCGGCCCGATTCTCGGCGGCTGGATCACCGACAGTTACAGCTGGCCGTGGATCTTCTTCATCAACGTGCCGATCGGCGTGTTCGCGGTGATGGTGGTGCGTTCGCAACTGGCGAAACGCCCGGTAGTCACCAGTCGTCAGCCGATGGACTACGTCGGGCTGATCACGCTGATCATCGGCGTCGGTGCGTTGCAGGTGATCCTCGACAAGGGCAATGACCTGGACTGGTTCGAATCGAACTTCATCATCATCGGCGCGGCGATTTCGGTGATTGCCCTGGCGGTGTTCGTGATCTGGGAAATGACCGACCAGCATCCGGTGGTCAATCTGCGCCTGTTCGCCCACCGCAACTTCCGCATCGGCACGCTGGTGCTGGTGTTGGGTTACGCCGGGTTCTTCGGCATCAACCTGATCCTGCCGCAATGGCTGCAGACCCAGATGGGCTACACCGCGACCTGGGCCGGGCTGGCGGTGGCGCCGATCGGCATTCTGCCGGTGGTGCTGTCACCGTTTGTCGGCAAGTACGCGCACAAGTTCGACCTGCGCCTGCTGGCCGGACTGGCGTTCCTGGCGATCGGCCTGAGCTGCTTCATGCGCGCCGAGTTCACCAACGAAGTGGACTTCCAGCACATCGCGCTGGTGCAACTGTTCATGGGCATCGGTGTGGCGCTGTTCTTCATGCCGACCCTGAGCATCCTGATGTCGGACCTGCCACCGAGCCAGATCGCCGACGGCGCCGGTCTGGCGACGTTCCTTCGGACCTTGGGCGGTAGCTTTGCGGCGTCGCTGACCACCTGGATCTGGATTCGCCGGGCGGACCAGCATCATGCCTACATGAGTGAAAGCATCAGCACCTATGAACCGGCAACCCGTGAGGCGTTGAATCAGTTGGGCGGGGCGGGTAATCCGGCGTATGCGCAGCTTGATCATGTGCTGACGAGTCAGGCGTACATGCTTTCCACCGTGGATTACTTCACGCTGTTGGGGTGGGGGTTTATGGGGTTGATATTGATTGTCTGGCTGGCCAAGCCGCCGTTTGCCGCAAAAGCAGGCCCTGCGGCCAGCGGTCACTAAGTCAGGCAGATCGTTCCCACGCAGAGCGTGGGAACGATCAACTAAGTCCGGGAACGATCAGACGGTGGCAGGGGCGGGCAGTGAAGGCGGCGGTGCGAAGTCGAACGGCGCCAACACAAACCCGTTCTCATCCACCTGCAACGCCCAGCCCTGACGATCCCAATCCCCCAGCACAATCCGCTTCGCCGCCTGATCGCCGATCTGCAACTTGTGGATGGCCGGGCGGTGGGTGTGCCCGTGGACCAGGGTTTTCACCCCGTATTCCTGCATGATCCGCGGAATTTCCTCCGGCGTGACATCAACGATGTCATTGGCTTTCATCCGCGTCTGCGCCCGGCTCTCACTGCGCAGCTTGCGCGCCAGTTTGTGGCGGGTGCTCAACGGCAGGTGCCGCAGGATGAACAGAGTGACCGGGTTGCGCAGGTAGCGACGCAGCTTCATATAGCTTTCGTCGCGGGTGCAGAGGCTGTCGCCGTGCAGCAGCAGCACCGGCTCGCCGTAAAACTGCACGACACTCGGATCCTTCAACAGCGTGCAGCCGGCTTCCTTGCAGAAAGCCTTGCCGAGCAGAAAGTCGCGATTGCCGTGCATCAGAAATATGGCCGTGCCGCTGTCGCTCAATTCGCGCAGGGCCTGGCAGATGGAACGCTGGAAAGGGGTCATGGCATCGTCGCCGATCCACGCCTCGAAAAAGTCGCCCAGAATGTACAGAGCACTCGCCGAGCGGGCGCGTCCGGCGAGCAAATCCAGAAACGCCCGGGTAATGTCCGGGCGCTCCTCTTCCAGATGCAAGTCTGAAATCAGCAATATCACGCTTCGATGATCTCGGCTTTCTCGATGATCACGTCGTCGCTTGGTACGTCCTGGTGGCCAGCCTTGGAGCCGGTCGAGACTTTCTTGATGCTGTCGACCACTTCAGTACCGGCGGTCACTTTGCCGAATACGGCGTAGCCCCAGCCCTGAACGTTCTTGCCGCTGTGGTTCAGGAAGCTGTTGTCGGCCACGTTGATGAAGAACTGCGCGGAAGCCGAATGCGGCTCCATGGTGCGGGCCATGGCGATGGTGTACTTGTCGTTGGAAAGACCGTTGTCGGCTTCGTTCTGGATGCTTGGACGCTTGTCTTTCTTTTCCTTCATGCCTGGCTCGAAACCGCCGCCCTGGATCATGAAGTTACCGATGACACGGTGGAAAACGGTGTTTTCGTAGTGACCGGCTTTGACGTACTCGATGAAGTTGGCCACGGTGATCGGGGCTTTTTCAGCGTTCAGTTCGATGACGATGTCACCGTGGTTGGTGGTCAGTTTGACTTGAGTCATGGTCAGTACTCTTTATAAGGAATTCGTGGTTTTGGAGCCTCACGCCCCGCAACCGGTTCAGCCTGCTTAGGCCAAGGAGCGCAGTTTAGCGTGACAGGCGCGAATTTCGAGGCAGTTTTTCAATTGCCGGCGATTAAATGCGCGCCTTTATAAGAGTGTGCTCTGTCAGGCCCTTGACAGCATCGGCTATGATAGCGGCTTTGTTTTGTCTGGCCCCCTTTGCGGCCGCGCACATGTAAGTCAAGGATCCTATGAGCAAGCCCACTGTCGACCCTACCTCGAATGCCAAGTCCGGCCCTGCCGTGCCGGTCAATTTCCTGCGGCCGATCATCCAGGCAGACCTGGACTCGGGCAAGCACACCCAGATCGTCACCCGTTTCCCGCCTGAGCCCAACGGCTACCTGCACATCGGCCATGCCAAGTCGATCTGCGTGAACTTCGGCCTGGCCCAGGAGTTCGGCGGCGTCACGCACCTGCGTTTCGACGACACCAACCCGGCCAAGGAAGACCAGGAATACATCGACGCGATCGAAAGCGACGTCAAATGGCTGGGCTTCGAATGGTCCGGCGAAGTGCGCTACGCCTCGCAATACTTCGACCAGTTGCACGACTGGGCCGTCGAGCTGATCAAGGCCGGCAAGGCCTACGTCGACGACCTGACGCCTGAGCAGGCCAAGGAATACCGCGGCAGCCTGACCGAGCCGGGCAAGAACAGCCCGTTCCGCGACCGTTCGGTGGAAGAGAACCTGGACTGGTTCGCCCGCATGCGCGCCGGTGAGTTCCCGGACGGTGCCCGCGTGCTGCGCGCCAAGATCGACATGGCCTCGCCGAACATGAACCTGCGCGACCCGATCATGTACCGCATCCGCCACGCTCATCACCATCAGACCGGTGACAAGTGGTGCATCTACCCGAACTACGACTTCACCCACGGTCAGTCGGACGCCATCGAAGGCATCACCCACTCGATCTGCACCCTGGAGTTCGAAAGCCATCGTCCGCTGTACGAGTGGTTCCTCGACGCACTGCCAGTGCCGGCGCACCCGCGTCAGTACGAGTTCAGCCGTCTGAACCTCAACTACACCATCACCAGCAAGCGCAAGCTCAAGCAACTGGTTGACGAGAAACACGTCAATGGCTGGGACGATCCGCGCATGTCCACGCTCTCGGGCTTCCGCCGCCGTGGCTACACCCCGGCGTCGATCCGCAGCTTCTGCGACATGATCGGCACCAACCGTTCCGACGGTGTGGTCGACTTCGGCATGCTCGAGTTCAGCATCCGTCAGGACCTGGACGCCAACGCTCCGCGCGCCATGTGCGTGCTGCGTCCGTTGAAGGTCGTGATCACCAACTATCCGGAAGACCAGGTCGAAAACCTCGAACTGCCGCGTCATCCGCAGAAAGAAGAACTCGGCGTGCGCAAGCTGCCGTTCGCCCGTGAAATCTACATCGACCGCGATGACTTCATGGAAGAGCCGCCAAAAGGCTACAAGCGCCTGGAGCCGAACGGCGAAGTGCGTCTACGCGGCAGCTACGTGATCCGTGCCGACGAAGCGATCAAGGACGCCGACGGCAACATCGTCGAGCTGCGTTGCTCCTACGATCCGGACACCCTGGGCAAGAACCCTGAAGGCCGTAAGGTCAAGGGCGTGATCCACTGGGTGCCGGCCGCTGCCAGCATCGAGTGTGAAGTGCGTCTGTACGATCGCCTGTTCCGTTCTCCGAACCCGGAGAAGGCCGAGGACAGCGCGAGTTTCCTGGACAACATCAACCCTGACTCACTGCAAGTGCTGACCGGTTGTCGTGCTGAACCCTCGCTGGGCAATGCACAGCCGGAAGACCGTTTCCAGTTCGAGCGCGAAGGTTACTTCGTCGCGGATATCAAGGACTCGAAACCAGGTCAGCCGGTATTCAACCGTACCGTGACCCTGCGTGATTCGTGGGGCCAGTGATCAAGTCTTAAGGAACCATCGTGCTTTCGATCTACAACACGCTCACCAAGAGCAAAGAAGTCTTCAAGCCGCTGGATGGCAACAAGGTGCGCATGTACGTCTGCGGGATGACCGTGTATGACTACTGCCACCTGGGCCACGGCCGCAGCATGGTCGCGTTCGACCTGGTGACCCGCTGGTTGCGGTTCAGCGGTTATGACCTGACCTATGTGCGCAACATCACCGACATCGACGACAAGATCATCAACCGGGCCAACGAGAACGGCGAGTCGTTCGAAGCGTTGACCGAGCGCATGATCGCGGCGATGCACGAAGACGAAGCGCGCCTGAACATCCAGAAGCCGGACATGGAGCCGCGCGCCACGGATCACATCCCTGGCATGCACGCGATGATCCAGACCCTGATCGACAAGGGTTTCGCCTACGCCCCGGGCAATGGCGACGTGTACTACCGCGTCGGCAAGTTCATGGGCTACGGCAAGCTGTCGCGCAAGAAGATCGAAGACCTGCGCATCGGTGCGCGGATCGAGGTCGACGAAGCCAAGGAAGATCCGCTGGACTTCGTGCTGTGGAAAGGCGTCAAGCCGGGCGAGCCGAGCTGGGAATCGCCGTGGGGCGCCGGGCGTCCGGGCTGGCACATCGAGTGCTCGGTGATGTCCACCTGCTGCCTCGGTGAGACCTTCGACATTCATGGCGGCGGCAGCGACCTGGAGTTCCCGCACCACGAAAACGAAATCGCCCAGAGCGAAGCGGCCACCGGCAAGACCTACGCCAACGCGTGGATGCATTGCGGCATGATCCGCATCAATGGCGAGAAGATGTCCAAGTCCTTGAACAACTTCTTCACCATTCGCGACGTGCTCGACAAGTATCACCCGGAAGTCGTGCGTTACCTGCTGGTGTCGAGCCACTACCGCAGCGCGATCAACTACTCGGAAGACAACCTCAAGGACGCCAAGGGCGCCCTGGAGCGTTTCTACCACGCGTTGAAAGGCCTGCCGAACGTGGCACCGGCTGGTGGCGAAGCGTTCGTTGAGCGTTTCACCACGGTGATGAACGACGACTTCGGCACGCCGGAAGCCTGCGCGGTGCTGTTCGAGATGGTGCGTGAGATCAACCGCCTGCGCGAGAGCGATCTCGATGCGGCGGCCGGTCTGGCGGCGCGCCTGAAAGAACTGGCCAGCGTGCTGGGTGTGTTGCAGCTCGAAGCCGATGACTTCCTGCAGGCCGGCGCCGAAGGGCGTGTCGATGCAGCCGAAGTCGAGGCGCTGATCGCTGCGCGTCTGGCGGCTCGGGCCGGCAAAGACTGGGCCGAATCCGACCGCATCCGCGACCAGCTCACCGCCATGGGCGTGGTGCTGGAAGACGGCAAAGGCGGCACGACCTGGCGTCTGGCTGACTGATTGCTGTGGTTGGCTTCAAAACAAAACCCGCCTTGTGCGGGTTTTTGTTTTTCTGCTGTTCAGGTGGTGGTTGCTTTTGCTCTGCGCGTAGGTCTTGATGTCTGACGCGACCAACATGGGCTGCAGCCCTTGTAGCGGGATGCTGGTCGGCGACGTTTATGGAATGGAGACATCATGGCAAACCACTATCGCGAACTCCTGACAACCCCCGGTGCAACGGGGTTGGTGCTCGCGAGCGCTATCGCACGATTACCGCAAGCGATGATCGGCATTGGCATCATTACCATGCTGGTGGAGCAAACCGGTGTCTACTGGCTGGCCGGTGCAGTCGCCGGTACGTTTACCCTCGCCAATGCGCTGATCGGCCCGTACATCTCGAAACTCGTCGATCAGCGTGGCCAGAGCCGTGTGTTGCCCGTCGTGACGACCTTCAGCATCGGCATGTTGCTGGCGCTGATCTTTGCCGTCTATATGAGGGCACCGGCGGCATTGCTTTTTGTTCTGGCAGCATTAGCGGGCACCATGCCGAGCATGCCATCGATGATCCGGGCCCGCTGGACGCAACTGTTCCGGGGCAAGCCGCAGCTGCACACGGCGTTCTCTCTGGATACGGTGCTGACCGAACTCGCTTACATCATCGGCCCACCCTTGGCGATCGGTTTGAGCGTGAGCCTTTTTGCCGAAGCCGGGCCGCTGGTCGCAGTCGGGCTGCTGGCCGTCGGGGTGACGGCGTTTGTCCTGCAACGTCAGACCGAACCCAAGGTTGTTGTGGGTCAAACGAGGAATACGGGTTCAACCTTGCTGATTCCCGGCGTTCCCACCATCGTGCTGGCGCTGTTGGCGATGGGCGCAATCGGAGGCTCGATCGATGTCGCCGTTGTCGCCTTCGCCAATGCGCAAGGCTGGCCTGCCTCAGCGACCTTCATCCTCGCCGCCTATGCGTTCGGTTCACTGGTGGCGGGCCTGACGTTCGGTGCCTTGAGGGTTTCCCTGCCGATAGAAAAGCAGTTCTTTATCGGGATATTGGTCACGGCCATCACAGGCGTATTGCCGCTGTTCTCACCTGACGTTTATGTCCTCTCGGCGATGCTGTTTATCGCCGGCATATCCTTTGCGCCAACCATGGTCGTGGTCATGAAGCTGGGGACGATCATCATCCCGCCGTCGAGGATCACCGAAGGGCTGACATGGATGACCACCGGCATCAGCATCGGCGTCGCCCTGGGAGGTTTGCTCTCGGGTTTGATCGTTGATGCCTATGGCGCTCGGGCAGGTTTCGGCGTAGCCGTTTTCGCCGGGCTGGGGATGCTGATAGTGGTGCTGGCGGGGCTGCGTACCTTGGGTGCCGTATCAACGAGTGTTGAACCGACCTGCCAGTAACCTGCGTTGTACGAAGCCACAAAAAACAAAACCCGCACCAGGCGGGTTTTGTTTATTGCGGCGGACCTTAACTCAAGAGCCCGGTGCTGACCGCGACGATCAGGAAAACCCCCAGTACCGCGCGGTAAATCACGAATGGCCAGGTGGAGAATTTCTCCAGAAAGCGCATCAGGCCCCAGATCGCGAAAAACGCCGAGATACTGGCAATCACCAGACCGAAAATCAGGTGCGCCCAGGCCTGCGCCGGCAGTTGCGCATGGAACAACACCCACAACTCCTTCAAACCCGCCAGTGCGATGGCCGGCAGCCCGAGCAGGAAGGAGAAGCGTGCCGCTTCCTCACGTTTGAAGTTGAGGAACAGCGCCGCCGTCAGCGTCGAGCCGGAGCGCGAAACGCCCGGAATCAGCGCCCCGATCTGAGCGATACCCACGATCAGCGCATCGCGCAGACGCATTTCGCCAACGGTGCGGCGATGGCGACAGGTGAGTTCGGCGATGGCCAGCAGCACCGCCATCACCACGCAGGAAATCCCGATCACCATCAAACCGCGCAACGGCGAGTTGCAGGCATTGAGCGTCGAGGACAAGGCGATGCCGGCGATACCGATGGGGATGGTTGCCAGCACGATGGCCACCGCGAGGATGAACCACTGATTGTTGAAATCCCGTTGTCGCACCGCCTCCAGACTGCCGGTCGCAACCTGTCTCACATCGCGCCAGAAATAACTGACCACCGCCGCCAGTGCGGCCAGTTGCATCGCGGCGGAAAACGCCGAGCCGGGATCCGGCCAGCCGAGCAGGGCCGGAACGATGCGCATGTGGGCGGTGGAGGAAACGGGCAGCAATTCGGTGATGCCTTGAATGACGCCGAGGATGCCGATCTGCAGGTAATCCAGCGAGGCGAAGCCGATATCAAGGCCGGTAGAACAGATGTTGGTCAAAGAACTTACCCTGTGAGGATCAGGAAGAGGGGGCGAAAACCTGAAACATTTCGTCACAGTCTAGCTGGTACGGTCAATGGGTGCAGTGAAGGGTTTTTTAGGGGGATCGGGCGCCTTCGCAAACAGCAGTCAGCCTTCAGCCTGGCGCAAGCGTTTATAAAGGGTATTGCGGCTCACCCCCAACCGCCGCGCCAGATGAGAAATATTGCCCCCGGCCGCCTGCAGTTCCCGATTCAACGCCTCACTGTCGTTCAGATCGATCCCCAACGGTTCTGGTGTTTCAAGCGGCTCCATCTCCAGATCGACAAAAAAATCATCCGGCAGATGCTCAGGCCTTACCGGTTGTTCTTCGGCCATGGCCAGCGCGACCTGCATCACGCTGCTGACCTGACGCAGATTGCCCGGCCATGGATGCCGGTCGAACAATTCCAATACTTCGCGACTCAATCCCGCCCATTGCGTGGGTTCGCGATGTTGTTCCCACAAGCGCTTGAACAACGCTTGTTTGTCACTGCGTTCGCGCAGCGGTGGCAGTTCCAGGGTCAGGCCGCCGATGCGGTAGTACAAATCCTCGCGAAAGCGCCCCAGTTGCACCTGTTCGCGCAACGAACGGTTGGTGGCGGAGATGATCCGCAGATCCACCGGGAACAACTCGCTGCTGCCCACCGGTTGCACGCAACGCTCCTGCAACACCCGCAGCAGGCGGGCCTGGGTCGGCAGCGGCATGTCGCCAATTTCGTCGAGGAACAACGTGCCTTTGTCGGCCTTGCGGATCAGGCCGATGCTGCCTTTCTGGTTGGCGCCGGTGAACGCGCCTTTCTCGTAGCCGAACAGCTCGGACTCCACCAGTTCGGCGGGGATCGCTGCGCAGTTCACGGCGATGAACGCCTGTTTGCTGCGGGAGCTGGCCTGATGCAGGGCTTTGACGAACACTTCCTTGCCGACCCCGGTTTCACCGTGAATCAACAGCGGAATATCTTTCTCCAGCAGGCGTTCGGCCTGACGCACGGCTTTTTCCACGCGGCTGTCGCCGAAGTGCAGGGTGCTCAGGCTGATTCCCGTCGGTGCGGCGACTTTCGGTTCGGTGGGTCCGGTTTCCGCAAACACTCGTGCTTGAATCGGTGCCTGCTTGGGCCGTTTCAACAGACACTGGAATCGATTGCGCCCCGACGTCTGCAAGGAAAACGGCAAGCCGTCCGGCTGATTCAGCAACTCCAGCAACGACACCTTGAACAGACTCTCGACACTCACCCGCGAAAGCCGCACACCCAGCAGATTGTCGGCCCGGCGGTTGGCCGACAGCACCTGACCGCTCTCATCGAAAATCAGCAGTCCTGCCCATTGGCTGTCGAGGTTGTTCAACCCGGTGTTAAAGGTCAGTTGAAAATGCTGGCCGTGGAACAGGTTGAGGATCAGCCGGTTCTCAACGGTCTGGCTCATCATCTTGACCATGCCGAGGGTGTGCGAGGGCGGCAGGTAGCTGTCGCTGGACACATCAAGCACCGCGATGACCTTGCGTTCGGCGTTGAAAATCGGCGCGGCGGAACCGGTCATGAAGCGGTTGGCCTTGAGGAAATGCTCGTCGTGCTCGATGTGCACCGCCTGCTCGCAAGCCAGCGCCGTGCCGATGGCATTGGTGCCGCTGGCGTGTTCCATCCAGCTTGCCCCGGCCTGAAAACCCCGCGCCAGATTTGGCTCGATGAAGCGCTGGGTGCCCCAGGATGTCAGCACCTGGCCTTGATTGTCGGCCAGCATGATCAGGCAGTTGGAATTGCTCAGGATGTTCTCGTAGTACGGCAGCACTTCCTGATGGGTGGTCTGCACCAGCGAGTGGTGACTGTCGAGCAGCTGCGCGATACCGGAGGCGGGCAACTGGTCGAACGCCGGAGCACTTTGATGCTTGAGACCGAAGGCGCGGCAACGGGACCAGGAGTCCTGGACGATGGCTTCGTGGGAAAGCGGCGGGGCAGGTGCGGACATGGCAGTCAGCCTCTGAAAGCAGCGTTTTTATTATTGTTATGAGGCCCGTCGGGACCTGAAAAGCATCGATAGAGTGTTGTTCACTATTGTTCATTGTCAATCGTTGAACTGTTCAAATGTGTTCAGCAATGAAGGTGGTTTGCCCGCGTTTTCGGCGATTTTCGCGGCGAATCAACGGCTTGGGATTTCTGGCACGAATGTCGCTCTGTTGCACACGTCGCTTGACTCCAATAATAAAAAGGCCGAGCCATGTCACTCACCCTGGAGCACGTCAGCCGCACCGTCGAGGGCCAGACCTGGATCGACGATGCGAACCTGAAATTCGAAGCCGGATCCTTCAACGTCCTGCTCGGGCGCACGCTGTCCGGCAAGACCAGCCTCATGCGCCTGATGGCCGGTCTGGACAAGCCCGACAGCGGCCGCATCCTGATGAACGGCGTCGACGTCACCCAGCGCCCGGTGCGTTTGCGCAACGTGTCGATGGTCTATCAGCAGTTCATCAATTACCCGACCATGACGGTGTTCGAAAACATCGCCTCGCCGCTGCGTCAGGCCGGGATCTCCAACGAGCAGATTCAGAGCAAGGTGCAGGAAACCGCAAAGATGCTGCGCATCGAGAAGTTCCTGAAGCGCTATCCGCTGGAGCTCTCCGGCGGCCAGCAACAGCGCACCGCCATGGCCCGGGCGCTGGTCAAGGATGCTGAACTGATCCTGTTCGATGAACCGCTGGTCAACCTCGACTACAAACTGCGCGAAGAACTGCGCCAGGAAATGCGCGAGCTGTTCAAGGCGCGCCACACCATCGCCATCTACGCCACCACCGAGCCCAACGAAGCGCTGGCCTTGGGCGGCACCACCACCATTCTTCACGAAGGCCGGGTGATCCAGAGCGGTCCGTCGACCGAGGTCTATCACCAGCCGCAAACGGTGCTGGCCGCCGAATTGTTCTCTGAGCCGCCGATCAACCTGATGCCGGGGCGCATCGCCGGCAACGAAGTGAGTTTCGCCAACTTCGTGCACTTCCCGTTGAACGTCGATCTGCGCCCGGTGGGCGAGGGCGAATTCCGTTTTGGCGTGCGCCCCAGCCATATCTCGCTGGTGCCGAGCAACGACGACGATCTCGAACTGGCGGTGACCGTCGAGGTGGCGGAGATCAGCGGTTCGGAAACCTTCCTCCACGTGCGCAACGAGCACTTCCTGCTGGTGCTGCATCTGCCGGGTGTTCACGAATACGACGTCGATGCGCCGATCCGCATCTATATCCCGACCCATAAACTGTTTGTGTTCGATGCGCAGGGCCGTCTGGTGCAGGCGCCGGGCCGGCGTGTCGCGAGGGTTGCCTGATGGCCGAAATCCGTTTGCAGCACCTTGCCCACAGCTACAGCAAAAGCCCGGGCGGGCCGGAAGACTACGCCATCCGCGAGATGGACCACATCTGGGAGCAGGGCGGCGCCTATGCCTTGCTCGGGCCGTCGGGTTGCGGCAAGTCGACCTTGCTCAACATCATTTCCGGCCTGCTCAGCCCGTCTCAGGGCCACGTGCTGTTCGACGGCAAAGCGGTCAACGACCTGACCCCGGAGAAGCGCAACATCGCCCAGGTTTTCCAGTTTCCGGTGGTGTACGACACCATGACCGTGTTCGACAACCTGGCCTTCCCGCTGCGCAATCAGGGCATGGCCGAGGCCAAAGTCCACAGCAAAGTCCAGGAAATCGCCGAAGTCCTCGACCTGCAAAACCTGCTGAGCAAAAAGGCGCGCAACCTCACCGCCGATGAAAAACAGAAAGTCTCCATGGGCCGTGGGCTGGTGCGCGACGACGTCTCGGCGATCCTCTTCGATGAGCCGTTGACGGTGATCGACCCGCACCTGAAATGGAAGCTGCGGCGCAAGCTCAAGCAGATCCACGAGCAGTTCAACATCACCATGGTCTACGTCACCCACGATCAACTGGAGGCCTCGACCTTCGCCGACAAGATCGCGGTGATGTATGGCGGCCAGATCGTCCAGTTCGGCACACCCCGGGAGTTGTTCGAGCGCCCGAGCCACACCTTTGTCGGCTACTTCATCGGCAGCCCAGGGATGAATCTGATCGAGGTGCAGCCGCAACTGGGCGGGGTGGGTTTCAACTCGACCCATCTGCCGCTTTCCGACGCCTTGCAGCGCCATATCGAACACGGCCAATGGAAAAACCTGAAGGTCGGCATCCGCCCCGAGTTCATTCATGTGTGGGATGAGCCGTTTGACGACGCGATGCAGGCGCGGGTCGTACACGTCGAAGACCTCGGCACCTACAAGATCATGACCCTGGATCTGGACGGCGCACCGCTGAAAGTGCGCCTGGCCGAAGACAAACCGGTGCCCCAGGGCACGGCGTACATCAGCTTTCCGGCGCAGTGGCTGATGGTCTACGCCGATGAATTCCTGCTCGAAGCCAGCGAAGAGGTGCAGCCATGAACAAGGTGCAGAACAACAAGGCCTGGTGGCTGGTGTTGCCGGTGTTCCTGCTGGTGGCCTTCAGTGCGGTGATCCCGATGATGACCGTGGTCAATTACTCGGTGCAGGACATTTTCGATCAGTCCAGCCGCTACTTCGTTGGCGCCGACTGGTACAAGCAGGTGCTGCTCGATCCACGGTTGCACGACTCGTTGTTGCGCCAGTTCATCTATTCGGCGTGCGTGCTGCTGATCGAAATTCCGTTGGGAATTGCCATTGCGCTGACCATGCCGACCAAGGGCCGCTGGTCATCGGTGGTGCTGATCGTGCTGGCGATTCCGCTGCTGATTCCATGGAACGTGGTCGGCACCATCTGGCAGATCTTCGGTCGCGCCGACATTGGCTTGATGGGATCGAGCCTCAATGCGATGGGCATCAGCTACAACTACGCGGCCAACACCATGGACGCCTGGGTCACGGTGCTGGTGATGGACGTGTGGCACTGGACGTCGCTGGTGGCGCTGCTGTGTTTCTCCGGGCTGCGGGCGATTCCCGATGTGTATTACCAGGCGGCGCGGATCGACCGGGCTTCGGCCTGGGCGGTGTTCCGTCATATTCAACTGCCCAAGCTGAAAAGCGTGCTGCTGATCGCGGTGATGTTGCGCTTCATGGACAGCTTCATGATCTACACCGAGCCGTTCGTGCTCACCGGCGGCGGGCCGGGCAATGCCACGACCTTCTTGAGTCAGACGTTGACCCAGATGGCCGTAGGCCAATTCGACCTGGGGCCGGCGGCGGCGTTTTCGCTGGTGTACTTCCTGATCATCCTGCTGGTGTCCTGGCTGTTCTATACCGCCATGACCCACAGCGATGCCAACCGTTGAGGCCCGGCCATGAGCAAGAGAAAAGTGATCCCGCTGCTGCTCTACATCCTGTTCCTGCTGGTGCCGATCTACTGGTTGCTGAACATGTCGTTCAAGAGCAACACCGAAATCCTCGGGGGCCTGACGCTGTTTCCCCAGGATTTCACGCTGCACAACTACAAGGTGATCTTTACCGATCCGAGCTGGTACACCGGTTATCTCAACTCGCTGTACTACGTGAGCCTGAACACGGTGATTTCCCTGAGCGTGGCATTGCCGGCGGCTTACGCGTTTTCTCGTTATCGCTTTCTCGGCGACAAGCACCTGTTCTTCTGGCTGCTGACCAACCGCATGGCGCCGCCGGCGGTGTTCCTGCTGCCGTTCTTCCAGCTGTATTCGTCGATTGGCCTGTTCGACACCCACATCGCGGTGGCGCTGGCGCACTGCCTGTTCAACGTGCCGCTGGCGGTGTGGATTCTTGAAGGGTTCATGTCCGGTGTGCCCAAGGAAATCGATGAAACCGCCTACATCGACGGCTACAGCTTTCCCAAGTTCTTCGTGAAGATTTTCATCCCGCTGATCGGCTCCGGGATCGGGGTGACGGCGTTTTTCTGCTTCATGTTTTCCTGGGTCGAACTGCTGCTGGCGCGCACGCTGACGTCGGTGAATGCCAAGCCGATCGCGGCGGTGATGACGCGCACGGTGTCGGCCTCCGGCATCGACTGGGGCGTGCTGGCAGCGGCAGGGGTGTTGACCATCCTGCCGGGCATGCTGGTGATCTGGTTTGTTCGCAACCACGTGGCCAAGGGCTTTGCCCTGGGCCGGGTCTGAGGAACTGATGATGGAATGGATGAGCTGGACCGTCCCGACGGCGGCGTTTTTCATCGTGATTGGCTTGATCCTGGTGGGCATGACCACCTGGGAGCTGCGCTCGCCGAGCATCCTGCGGCGAGGGTTTCTGCCGATTGCCACCACCCGTGGCGATCGCTTGTTCATCGGTCTTCTCGGCAGCGCCTACCTGCATCTGCTGGTGATCGGCGTAACCGACTGGAGCATCTGGGTGGCGTCCGCGTTGTCCCTGGTGTGGCTGTTGGCTGTGATGCGTTGGGGCTAGTCGAATCGCTCGGCAATGTTGCTCCAGAACTTAAACAGGAGGTCTCTATGTTCGACAAAAACAATAAGCTGCGACATAGCATTTCATTGGCAGCCATGCTGGCACTCAGCGGTTTGAGCGCATCCGCCTGGGCCGATGCCTACGAGGACGCGGCAAAAAAATGGATCGGCGCCGAGTTCAAGCCGTCGACCCTGACACCGGAGCAGCAACTTGAAGAGTTGAAGTGGTTCATCAAGGCCGCCGAGCCGTTTCGCGGGATGGACATCAAGGTCGTCTCGGAAACCCTGACCACCCACGAATATGAATCCAAGGTGCTGGCCAAGGCCTTCAGCGAAATCACCGGGATCAAGCTGACCCACGACCTGCTGCAGGAAGGCGATGTCGTGGAAAAAATGCAGACGGTGATGCAGTCGGACAAGAACATCTACGACGGCTGGGTCAACGACTCGGACCTGATCGGTACGCACTTTCGCTATGGCAAGACCGAATCGATCACCGACCTGATGGCCAACGAAGGCAAGAACTTCACCTCACCGACCCTCGATATCAAGGACTTCATCGGCATTTCCTTCACCACTGCGCCGGACGGCAAGATTTATCAATTGCCTGACCAGCAATTCGCCAACTTGTACTGGTTTCGCGCCGACTGGTTCGAACGCGCCGACCTGAAAGCCAAGTTCAAGGAAAAGTACGGCTATGAACTGGGCGTGCCGGTGAACTGGTCCGCCTATGAAGACATCGCCAAATTCTTCAGCGAAGACGTCAAGGAAATCGACGGCAAGCGTATTTACGGGCACATGGACTACGGCAAGAAAGACCCGTCGCTGGGCTGGCGTTTCACCGATGCCTGGTTCTCCATGGCCGGGGGCGGCGACAAGGGCCTGCCCAACGGCTTGCCGGTGGATGAATGGGGCATCCGCGTCGAGGACTGCCATCCGGTGGGCTCCAGCGTGACCCGTGGCGGCGACACGAATGGCCCGGCCGCGGTGTTCGCCACGACCAAGTATGTGGACTGGCTCAAGGCCTACGCGCCATCGGAGGCGGCAGGCATGACCTTCTCCGAGTCCGGCCCGGTGCCGTCCCAGGGCAACATTGCCCAGCAGATCTTCTGGTACACCGCGTTCACCGCTGACATGACCAAACCGGGCCTGCCGGTGGTCAACGCCGACGGCACGCCGAAATGGCGGATGGCGCCGTCGCCACGCGGACCGTATTGGGAAGAGGGCATGAAGCTGGGTTATCAGGACGTGGGTTCCTGGACCTTCATGAAGTCCACGCCTGAGAAACAGAAACTAGCGGCCTGGCTGTACGCACAGTTCGTGACCTCGAAAACCGTGTCGCTGAAGAAAACCATCGTCGGCCTGACGCCAATCCGCGAGTCGGACATCAACTCGCAAGCCATGACCGACCTGGCACCGAAACTCGGTGGCCTGGTCGAGTTCTACCGCAGCCCGGCGCGGGTGCAATGGACGCCGACCGGCACCAACGTGCCGGACTACCCACGTCTGGCACAACTCTGGTGGAGCCACATCGCCGAAGCCGCCAGTGGCGACAAGACCCCGCAACAGGCGCTCGACGGCCTGGCCAAGGATCAGGACGCGATCATGACCCGTCTGGAACGCTCCAAGGCCCAGGCCACCTGCGCGCCGAAAATGAATCCCGAGCGCGACGCCCAATACTGGTTCGACCAACCGGGTGCACCGAAGCCGAAACTGGCGAACGAAAAACCGAAAGGCGAAACCGTGAGCTACAACGAACTGCTCAAGTCGTGGGAGGCGGCACGCAAGTAAGCGTTTGTGCGGGACAGGACGGCACCTTCGGGTGCCGTTTTTTTCAGCTCTCGATTTCACGTTTCACCGCCCGGCGCACGGTTTTGAGGATGGCGCTTTCGAAGGCGTTGTGCCCGGCGTGCAGCAAACGACAGTGAATGTTCATGCGTTGCCTGAGCCAGCGCACGCTGGCCATGCCGAAGGTATCGCGGATGCCCTGGATCAGCAGGGTGTTGTCGTCGAGGGTCAGCTTCTGGTCCCTTGGCTGGAAGAAATAGCCTTGAAGGTGGTAATGCAATTCCAGACGGATGGCGAGTACCGCTTCCTGATCGACGAAGCTCTCCAGTGCGCCGGGGCAAACCGTCTGGCCCGTGCGGCGCAGTACAGCATTCAGCCATTCGATGGCGGCAACGCGCTGTTGCAACGGGCAGCCTTCGCCGAGTATCCGGAAGATGTCCCTGGCGCGATGGCCTGACGCGGTTTGCGGCAATTGTGCCGGCCCCTCATTGAGTGCCCGGTCGTACGCCCGGACATTGGCCGCGAAAGGTACGAACACCGAAACCAGTGTGGTTTTCAGCAGGTGCTGCGGATAGCGCTGCTGGTACTGGATTGCCAGCCAACTGCCCCACGAAACACCGAGCACACTGATCTTTTCGAAGCCGAAATGCTGGCGCAGAGCGTCGATGTCTTCGACACACAGGCCTGTGGTGTTGTCGCGCAATTCGCCGTAAGGCGTCGAGCGCCCGCAACCGCGTTGGTCAAACAGGATGATGTCGAAACGGCGCAGGTCGAAGAATTCCAGGTGATGGCGGCTGATTCGCCCGCCGGGGCCTCCATGCAGGAAAAACACCGGTTCGCCTCCCGTGATCCCATGCCGTTCCCAATAGAGTTGATGACCGTCGTCGGTCGGGTAAAAGCCTCTGCCTTGCAGGGAAAATGTCATGCGCTCGCGACCTTCAGGCAATAGAACTGGAACAGTTCCGTTTGTCCCGGACGTGCCGCGACGCTGGATTCCAGTTGCAGGTTGTGAGCGGCGGCGAGCCAGACGACAGGGATCAGCACCGGGGTGTGACCGAAGACGAGGATTCTGCCGCCAGGCTTGACGCAACGAATGAGCGATTCGAATGCGGTCCGGGCTTCAGAGCGGGTCAAGACTTCGACATTGAGGAAACGCAGGATCAGTACATCGCAGCGAATTCCGGCATTGAAGGCCTCGGTCGCATCCAGCAAATGGAAATCAACGGACGTCCCGCCATGACATTGCCTGGCGTGTTCAATCATCGAGGCTGAGCGATCACTCCCCAGGCACAGGCAGTCGGGCAGGGCGCGGGCGAGGTGAGCGATGAATTCGCCCGTCGAACAGGCGGGGTCGTAGATCAACGCGCCGGTTTCGGTGATTGCCTGGAGCAGCCCCGCGCACTGTTCGCGCAGGTGTTGCTCATCGTTGTTCAATTGTTCGGCCAGTGATTCGCTGCATTGCCAGAAGTCAGCCGGACAAACCACTTCCCGTCCTGCCGCGTCAACTATCGGAAACGGGAACAGGATCTCGCTGTCAGCCAGACGTAAAGCTCGTTCAAAGGTCTGCGCCCTCTGTTCGACAGAGGCAGTCCGATAGCCGATCGACAAACCCTCATCCCCCCATAGTGAGTGGAGATGCGGACCCAGCAACATGCAGGGCTTGAGTGCGCTGCTGGACTGCCATCGAAAATGCCGGTCACGTTGCAGGCGCTTGCGGCCGACCCAGACCTCGCCATTCACCCGCAGGAAAAAAACATGATGCAGTCCGCTGCCTGGCGGTTCGAGGTAATGGCCGACGCCACCGTTCTCGTTCAGGTGTCGGGCCATGGAACTGGCCAATGCCAGTTCCCGGGAGCGATCGAGTCGGTTCATGGGGCGGCTCTCTCCAGAGTACGACCCCGGGCCTGTGGGATGACAACGTTGCCGCTGGAGACCACGAAGAACCTCTCCAGTCCGGGAATCACCACGTTGAGCAGGGTTGTGCCGAGCCCGGTTTGCTGCAGGATCGAAGCGCCCAGCCTACGGCCGTGGCTTTGCAGGTCTTGAGTCAGCAAGTGGAGTTGATCGTACACGGACATGTCCTCACTGACGCCGGGCAGCGCTACTTCGTGTTGCGGGCAGCGATGCAACAGCGTCTGCGGATCGAATTGCGCGCAGCGCAGCAGGCGCGGGAAGGGCTGCAGGTTGCGCAATGCATTGGTCAGGGACTGGTGGTATTCGGGCTCGGCGGCACTCAATTGCAACTGCACCAGTTCACTGAGCGCACGCCATGCGGCGTGACGTGGGTCGAGTGAACAGCCACTGCCGTAAACCTGTGGATGAGGCCCCGGTTTCGTCGTGAAGGCCAGAAAGGTTCGTGCCTTGAACTCACTGCTGATATCCACCAGCACGATTTCTCCGCCGATTTCCTGTTCGGCATCGGCCCACAGACGACCGAGGTCATCGCCGTCACTCGGGCGGGCCACCCGTCGCAGAGGCGGGTGGTTTTCGTAATAGAAATGATTGAGCAGAAACAGCGACACGGCATCGCGCTCGATGCATTCGTTGGCGGCGTGCAACATCGCTTCGCTGTAAGTGGCGCCAATGGCGGTGCCGCTGTTGCTGGCGTAGCGTCGCACCATGCGGCAGTCGGCCGTGTCCGGTGAAGAAGGCTGAAGTGAGCCGTTGGGAGAAGTCAGCGCAACCGGATAGGAAAAACGGTCATGCCACGGCGGACAGACGTAGGTCCTGCAGGGGATGCGCACATTCTGCTGACAGGTGAGCCTGTGCAGAAGCGAGTCATCGGCAAAGATCGGCGAGTCTTTGAAATAGCGCTCCGTCTCGTGGTGAACATCGGTCGCAAAGCGTTCATCCGTCCAATAATGTTCGAGGGCTTCATACAGCGCCCCCAGGTGTGCCTGATCCGTATAACCCTTGCCACCGCCACGGGCATGACGATTGTCGCTGCCGTGAAGACTCGCCTGAACGGCGACCACCTTGCTGCCGAGTGTGCGGGTTACCGGCGTGAGGCCGAGGCGTGAAAGCTCGATCTGAATACGTCGCTCTGCCTGATCGGCCGTCAGCTCACGCTCGGCCATCCGTGTCTTGTCCATGAGTACCTTCCTGGAAAGCCCGCGAGGGCGCGCGGCCCTCGCGGGTCTTGTCACTCGGCGTTCAGTTCCGCCTGTTCTTCTTCGGTCAGTTGCAGTGCTTCGATCTGCTCGGCCGAAGGGGTTTCCTGTTCGTCGAGTTCATCGATCTGGTTGGCGTTCCAGCTGCCCATGTAGCCCATGAGGTTTCTCCTTGGTTGTTGTTTGAGTGTGCTGTTGCAAGCACGAGCCGAATCTAAGAGGGCAGTGACGAGGGGGTCAAAAATATCCAGACGTTTCCGTTCGCGGTTTTTACCTGCGCCGAAATACGTACTGATAAATCTTGAATAGGCGCGTCAGGATCAACGCAAAGGCTTGTTTTGGAGGGGCGGGAGCGGCGTGCAAGAAGGAGAGCGAAACGATCAGGAACCAATCGTCTGCGAAGTTTTTCCCTGTCCTTGTCAGACGCTTCATCGTGAGACTGACGCAAAATCGCACTGAAGGATTTGCATGGAGGTATGGCGCACTTGTGCGGTGATTTTTCTGACGAAGATTGAGAAAACACCGCACAAATTTGTTGGAAGGGTTTAGTGCCTTTCCGCAAAAACAGGGAACACCAGACTGAAAACCGTCGTCCCCGGACGGCTCTGCACCTGCGCGGTGCCTGAATGCAGGCTCATGATCGAGCGCACGATGGCCAGCCCCAGACCGGTGCTGCCCTGTGAGCGGGCGCGGCTGCTGTCGACCCGGTAAAAACGGTCGAACAGATACGGCAGGTGCTGCGCTTCGATACCCGCGCCGGGATTGCTTACCCGCAGAACCACTTGTGTTGGCGCCTGCTCGATGAACAGCGAAACGGTTTTGCCGGCCGGGCAATGGCGCAGGGCATTGGACAGCAGGTTCGATATCGCCCGCTGGATCATCAAACGGTCGCCCGACACCCGGGCGCTGCCGACCACCTTCAGATGGATCTGCTTGTCCTGCGCCGACAGGGAAAACAGGTCGGCCACCCTGAACGCCTCATCTTCCAGTGCAATCGGTTCGAACGACGCGTGCGCCATCGGCTGACTGGCCTGGGCCAGAAACAGCATGTCCGAGACAATCCGCGCGATGCGCTCCAGTTCCTCAGTGCACGACACCAACACGTCCTTGTAGTCCTCGACCGTACGCTTGCGCGAGAGCGTGACCTGCGCCTTGCCCATCAGGTTGTTGATCGGCGTACGCAGTTCGTGGGCCAGATCATCGGAGAACTGCGACAACTGCTGCACGCCGCTGTCCAGGCGATCGAGCATGACGTTGATGCCTTGTGCCAGTTCGCTCAGTTCCTGAGGCATGTTCAGCACCGACAACCGGTGGTCGAGGTCCTGGGTGGTCACCCGGGCCGCCACCTTGCGAAACTCGCGCAGCGGCGCCAGTCCGCGCTGCACCGCGCCCCAGGCGGTCAGGCCGATGAACACCAGCAGCAACGGCAAGGCCATCAGCGTCGAGCGCAAATAGGCGCTGAGCAGGGCCTGATCGTGAGCATTGTCCATCGACAACAACACCGGCACGTTGCTGCCGTCCTTCAGACGAATCAGCTTCGAGGCGGTGAGAAATTTCGCACCTTCGGCATCGATGCTGTCGGTGTACGACAACTGATCGGTCGTTGCCCGCACCGCTTTCAATTCAATCCGTGGGTCCGTCAATCCTGTTCCGGACTTGAGCAATGGCGAGCGCAAATTGCCCCGGTCATAAATCGTCAGCGTCAGGTTGTCATGCCCCATGACCTGATCGAGCAGAATGTGCGGCTTGCCGCTGACTTCATTGGCATCGACGTACAGCGACAGGCTGTGTTCCACCTGCGCCATCTTCTTTTCCAGGCTGTCACGGGACAACGCGTTCAGTTCATGGGTCAGGGCGAAATACGCGAGGATCGCCAGAAACACCACCAGCAGCGCGCCAAGAATGCTGACGGTCAGCCCCAGTCGCAGCGACAGGCTGGCCGGCTTCATTCCCGTGCCTCCAGCACATAGCCGACACCGCGCAGGGTGTGGATCAGCTTGCTGTCGAACGGGTCATCGATCTTCGCCCGCAAGCGGCGGATCGAGACCTCGACCACGTTGGTGTCGCAGTCGAAATTCATGTCCCACACCAGCGAGATGATCTGGGTGCGGGTCAGCACTTCACCGGACTGGCGCATCAGCAGGTGCAGCAGGGCGAATTCCTTGGTGGTCAGGTCGATGCGCTGCGAGCCACGAAACGCCCGGTGACGGCCCGGGTCAAGTTCCAGATCAGCGACCTTGAGTACCTGCGGCACCGGGATGTTTTCGCTGCGACGCATCAGGGTGCGCACCCGGGCCAGCAGTTCGGGGAACTCGAACGGTTTGACCAGATAGTCGTCGGCGCCCAGATCCAGCCCCCGGATCTTGTCCGCCAGGCGACCGCGTGCGGTGAGCATCATCACCCGGGTGGAGTGAGTACGACGCAGTTGTTCAAGCACGCTCCAGCCGTCGAGTTCCGGCAGATTCACATCCAGAATGATCAGGTCATAAACCTGTTGTTGCGCCAGATGCAATCCATCGGCGCCATTCACGGCGTGGTCAACGATATAACCACTTTCGGTCAGTCCCTGATGCAAGTATTCGGCAGCTTTAAGCTCGTCCTCGACGACAAGGATTCGCATGATCTTTCACCACTTTTATTCAATGGATATTTAATTAAGGTGGCCAGGAAAGTTGTTGTTTTTGTAAGGTCTTCCGGACGGTTTCTGTTGCTGGATGGCGTGCAAGGTAAAGGCTGTAGTGGCTACAGAGTCAACGTGTAAGCCCTTTAAACCGGCTGTCCGCGACAGCCTGTCGCAGCAAGTGAGCGGTTTTTTTCATGACTTCGATTTCGGCAAGTGCTGTTCGGCAGATAACTAACGTGTATTTGTTTCCATGTGTTGCTACAACGCCATTCGAATCCGGAATCCTAGAGCAAAACAACTTCGATAAACCGTGGATAACGGATTTGTAATTTTCCAGTCACCTTGTCGATAAGTTCAAAACCCTACCGTGGCGCAATCAAAGATTCTTGATTAAAGGAAGTCTTCCATTGCCCGGTTTAATAGAACGGACGGCGCGCTCACGCCTGAAAAAAATCGCCAGCGGCCTCTTGTTGCTGGCCTGTACAAGCCTTGCCAGTGCATCGACCCTGACCCTGGATCAGGCCCTGCAAACCGCCTTCGCCGGTAACCCGGATCTGGCCGCTGCGCAGTGGGAAATCGGCATTGCCGAAGGTGACCGCAAACAGGCAGGCCTGATCCCCAACCCCGAGGTTTCGTGGGAGGCCGAAGACACTCGGCGCCAGTCGCGCACCACCACGGTGATGCTCAGTCAGCCGATCGAGCTGGGCGGCAAGCGTGGCGCGCGGATTGATGTGGCGAGCCGTGCGCAGGATGCCGCCGGCCTCGAACTGGAGCGCAAGCGCAATGCGTTGCGCGCCGATGTCATTCAAGCGTTCAACGGTGCGCAAACTGCGCAGCAACGTTTGCAACTGAGCCGTCAGTCGCTGCAATTGGCCGAACACGGCTTGCGTGTGGCCAAAGGGCGGATCGAGGCGGGCAAGTCATCGCCGGTGGAAGGCACGCGGGCGCAAGTGCAGCTCTCTGAAGTGCGCCTGGAGCTGAGTCGCGCCGAGCGCGATCAGGCCAATGCGTACCAGCAACTGGCGCAGGTCATGGGTGCACCGTTGCCGACATCGACCACGGTGCAAAGCGCTGCTCAAGGCCTGCCAAGCTTCCCACCGCCGACCCGTTTGCTTGAGCGTCTGAACGAAACGGCGGAGCTGCGCCTGGCCAGGTTGCAGATCGATCAACGCGAGGCGTCGCTGGGGCTGGAAAAGTCCCAGCGGATTCCCGATCTCACCGTCAGCATCGGCAGTCAGTACAGCGAAACCGAGCGCGAGCGGGTCAACGTGGTCGGGTTGTCGATGCCGATTCCGCTGTTCAACCGCAATCAGGGCAACGTACTGGCGGCGGCGCGGCGTGCCGACCAGGCACGGGACCTGCGCAACGCCACTGAGCTGCGTCTGCGCACGGAAATCCAGACCACCCTTGAGCAATGGCAGACCGCCAACGGTGAAATCCAGGCGTTCAATCAAACCATCCTTCCCGCCGCGCAAAGTGCGGTCGACAGCGCCACTCGCGGTTTCGAAATGGGCAAGTTCGGCTTCCTCGACGTACTCGACGCTCAGCGCACATTGATCGCCGCTCGCAGCCAATACATCCAGGCGGTGAGCGAGGCCACCGACGCCCGGGTCCGCATCGAACGCATTTTCGGAGACCTCGGCGTCAGCCGTTGAATTTCAATTTTCTGATCACTGCGCGACGGCACGGCGCAGAGGAGTTTCCATGGATAAAAAACTGATCGTGGTCGCTGCGGCGACCTTGACGTTGGGCATTGGTATCGGCTCGATGTGGGCGGGCAACTCGGGCATCGATGCGCATGCCGATGAAGCCTCCGAGCACGCGGATCACGCAGAAGAGGGCGCTGCCGCCGAAGGCGAGCATGGCGAAGAAGGGCACATCGAATTGACGGCCGAGCAGATCACGGCGGCGGGGATTCAAGTGGCTGAAGCGAAGGCGCAGCGCATCAATCTTGGCTTGCCGTTCCCCGGCGAAGTGCGTTTCGACGAAGACCGCACCGCCCATGTGGTGCCGCGTGTACCGGGGGTGGTCGAGTCGGTGTCGGTCAATCTCGGGCAGTCGGTGAAGAAAGGTCAATTGCTGGCCGTGATCGCCAGTCAGCAGATTTCCGATCAGCGCAGCGAACAGGCGGCCGCACAACGCCGGCTGGCCCTGGCGCGCACGACGTTCGAACGCGAGAAGAAGCTGTGGCAGGACAAGATCTCCGCCGAACAGGATTTTCTCCAGGCACGTCAGGCCCTGGAAGAAGCCGAGATCGCCGTGAGCAACGCCCGGCAAAAGATCAGCGTGCTCAGCGGCAGCGTGGTTGCCACTGGTGGTAATCGCTATGAACTGCGCGCGCCGTTCGACGGTGTGGTGGTGGAAAAACACCTGACGCCGGGGGAAGTGGTCGATGAAACCACGGCGGCGTTCACGCTCTCGGACTTGTCGCGGGTTTGGGTCACCTTCGGCGTTTCGCCAAAAGATCTCAACAAGGTGCAAGTGGGTAAACCCGTCACCGTCAGCGCGGCGGAATTGAACGCTGAAGTGACCGGTACCGTGGCATACGTCGGCAGCCTGCTCGGCGAACAGACCCGCACCGCGACCGTGCGCGTCACCCTGGAAAACCCGCAAGGCTCATGGCGCCCCGGGCTGTTTGTCACCGCGCTGGTTGCGACCGACAGCCGTCAGGCCAAGGTCGCCGTACCGGAAACCGCGATCCAGACCGTCGAGGACAAACCCACGGTATTCGTGCGCACCGACGACGGCTTCAAGGCGCAAGCGGTGGAGCTGGGCAGTCGCGCGGCGGGGCAGGTGGAAGTCACCGCCGGGCTGGAACCGGGCGTGCAAGTCGCCAGCGCCGGCAGCTTCGTCCTCAAATCGGAGCTGGGCAAAGCCTCGGCCGAGCACAGTCATTAATCGCGGAAGACTCCCATGTTCGAACGCCTGATCCAGTTTGCCATCGAGCAGCGCATCATCGTGCTGCTCGCCGTTCTGCTCATGGCCGGCCTCGGCATCGCCAGTTACCAGAAACTGCCGATCGACGCCGTGCCCGATATCACCAACGTCCAGGTGCAGATCAACACCGGCGCGGCCGGGTTCTCGCCGCTGGAAACCGAACAGCGCATCACTTTTCCGATTGAAACCGCAATGGCCGGCCTGCCGGCGCTGGAGCAGACCCGCTCGCTGTCGCGCTCGGGGTTGTCCCAGGTCACGGTGATCTTCAAGGACGGCACCGACCTGTTCTTTGCCCGGCAACTGGTCAACGAGCGCCTCCAGTCCGCCAAGGAGCAATTGCCCGAGGGCGTGGAAGCGGTGATGGGGCCGATCTCCACCGGGCTCGGCGAGATCTTTTTATGGACGGTCGAGACCAGGGAGGGCGCGCTGAAAGATGACGGCACACCCTACACACCGACCGATCTGCGGGTGATCCAGGACTGGATCATCAAGCCGCAACTGCGCAACGTCCCCGGCGTGGCCGAGATCAACACCATCGGCGGCTTTGCCAAGGAGTACCAGATTGCGCCCGATCCGAAAAAACTCGCGGCCTACAAGCTGACCCTCACCGATCTGGTGACGGCGCTGGAGCGCAACAACGCCAACGTCGGCGCCGGTTACATTGAGCGCAGCGGCGAGCAATTGCTGATTCGCGCACCCGGTCAGGTGGCGAGCACCGAGGACATCGCCAACATCGTCATGGCCAACGTCGACGGCACACCGATCCGGATCAAGAACGTTGCCACCGTGGATATCGGCCGCGAGCTGCGCTCTGGCGCCGCCACGGAAAATGGCCGGGAAGTGGTGCTGGGTACGGTGTTCATGCTGATCGGCGAAAACAGCCGTACGGTCTCCCAGGCCGTCGCCGCCAAGCTCGAACAGATCAACAAATCCTTGCCCGCTGGCGTGATCGCGGTGCCGGTGTACGACCGCACGCATCTGGTCGACAAGGCCATCGCCACGGTGAAGAAGAACCTCGTCGAAGGCGCGATTCTGGTCATCGCGATTCTGTTTCTATTCCTCGGCAACATCCGCGCTGCGCTGATCACCGCGATGGTGATTCCGCTGTCGATGCTGTTCACCTTCACCGGGATGTCCAGCAATAAGGTCAGCGCCAACCTGATGAGCCTTGGTGCGCTGGACTTCGGCATCATCGTCGACGGCGCGGTGGTGATCGTCGAAAACACCCTGCGACGGCTGGCCCATGCGCAGCAGCATCACGGGCGGCTGCTGACCCGGTCCGAGCGTTTCCATGAAGTGTTTGCAGCGGCGAAAGAGGCGCGGCGACCGCTGATTTTCGGCCAGTTGATCATCATGGTCGTGTACCTGCCGATCTTCGCCCTGAGCGGCGTCGAGGGGAAAATGTTCCATCCGATGGCGTTCACCGTGGTCATCGCGTTGCTTGGCGCCATGCTCTTGTCTGTCACCTTTGTGCCTGCCGCGATTGCGCTGTTCGTCACCGGCAAGGTCAAGGAAGAAGAGGGCGTGGTGATGCGCGGTGCGCGTCGCGTTTATGCACCGGCGCTGAACTGGGTGATGTCGCACCGTGCTGTGGCGGTCGGCGCGGCGTTGGGTGTGATCGTGCTCAGTGGCGTGGTCACCAGCCGCATGGGCAGCGAGTTTGTGCCGAGTCTCAGCGAAGGCGATTTTGCCTTGCAGGCGTTGCGTGTGCCGGGCACCAGCCTGACGCAATCGGTGGACATGCAGCAGCGGCTGGAAACGTTGATCCTCAAAAAAGTCCCGGAAGTCGAGCGTGTATTCGCCCGCACCGGCACGGCGGAAATCGCCTCCGACCCGATGCCGCCAAACATCTCCGACAGCTACGTGATGCTCAAGCCCAAGGACCAATGGCCGGACCCAGGCAAGTCCCGCGAAACCCTGATGGCCGAACTGCAGCAAGCCGCGGCAACGCTGCCGGGCAGCAACTATGAACTGTCGCAGCCGATTCAGTTGCGTTTCAACGAGCTGATCTCCGGCGTACGCAGCGATGTGGCGGTCAAGGTGTTCGGCGATGACATGGACGTGCTCAACGTCACGGCGGCGAAGATCGCCGCCGCCATGCAGAAGGTCAACGGCGCATCCGAGGTCAAGATCGAGCAAACCACCGGGCTGCCGGTGTTGACCATCAACATTGATCGCGACAAGGCGGCGCGTTACGGGCTCAACGTCGGCGATGTGCAGGACACCATTGCCGTGGCTGTCGGCGGGCAGAAGGCCGGGACGATGTATGAAGGTGACCGCCGATTCGACATGGTGGTGCGTTTGTCCGACGCGATGCGCAAGGACATCGAAGGGCTGTCGGCGCTGCTGATTCCGGTGCCGGCGGCGGGTGGTGATGCCGTCAGTCAGATCGGTTTCATTGCGCTCAAGGATGTCGCCAGCCTCGATCTGGTGCTGGGGCCGAATCAGGTCAGCCGCGAGAACGGCAAGCGCCTGGTGATCGTCAGCGCCAACGTGCGTGGGCGGGATATCGGCTCTTTTGTCGCCGAGGCGGGCGAAGTGATCGAGCGCGACGTGCAGGTGCCGGCGGGTTACTGGACCACCTGGGGCGGGCAGTTCGAGCAGCTGCAATCGGCGGCCAAGCGCTTGCAGATCGTGGTGCCGGTGGCGTTGCTGCTGGTGTTCGGGTTGCTGTTCATGATGTTCAACAACCTCAAGGACGGTTTGCTAGTGTTTACCGGGATTCCGTTTGCGTTGACCGGTGGGGTCATGGCGTTGTGGCTGCGGGACATTCCGCTGTCGATTTCCGCGGGTGTCGGGTTTATCGCATTGTCCGGTGTGGCGGTGCTCAATGGCCTGGTGATGATTGCGTTCATCCGCAATCTGCGGGAGGAAGGGCGTTCGCTGTCCGAGGCGATCAATGTCGGCGCGCTGACACGGTTGCGACCGGTGTTGATGACCGCGCTGGTGGCGTCCCTGGGCTTCATTCCGATGGCCCTGGCGACCGGTACCGGGGCCGAGGTGCAACGACCGCTGGCCACAGTGGTGATCGGCGGGATCCTGTCCTCGACCATTCTCACGCTGCTGATTCTGCCGGCGCTTTATCAGATTGCGCATCGCCGGGACGAGGAGTCACCCACGGCAGCCTAGTCACTTTTTGCTTAACAAAAGGCCCGCAACTGCGGGCCTTTCTACATAACGGATATGTAATTTCGGCGCCACCGTCACGAAAGGTTCGGATTGTTACCTTGATCCCGTCAGTTACTTAAATGAGGAATCAACCATGAAACCTGTACAGATCGGTGCGTTTTTGTTGGCGTTGGCGGTGTCTTCCCTGGCGATGGCCGAAGGTGGCGGCGACCGCACTTTCGACCGGATGATGACCAACAATGACCGCTCCATGGAGCTGTTCGTTGCCAAGGAAAAGGCCCGGGATCCCGTTGTCGTGAACGACAAGAAGGCCGAACAGACCCAAGACCTGTAAGCGTGCCGCCAGTGAATGAGCCCGTCATCGCGCTTCGATGGTGGGCTTTTTTATGAGTCGTGTTTTGAAGGAGCTGGATATGAAATTTCTAAAGTGGTTGGCATTCACCGGTGTCATGGCGATGTCCTTGAATGCGTTGGCCGAAGGCGGTGGCGACAGAACGTTTGACCGGGCGCTCAGCGCCAATGCCCAGGCCATGGAGCAGTACGCGGCGGCCCAGGGCAAAGCTGCGCCGGTGGTCAAGGAATATACGTACGGAATGAAGCTGGATGTGAAGAAAGTGGTGAGCGTTGTCCGGCCGAAAAATGAATGCGCGGTGGTGCCGGCTGCGATGACTTATGAAGATTCCAAAGGGCAACTCAACACCGTCACGTACAGCGTGATGGGCACCTGCCGTCAGCAGGGTGGATAGTACCTGTAGCGGCACAAATGCCCGGTTCATGTTCAGTGAGTCGGGCTTTTTTTCAGACATAAAAAAGGCGCCCCGAAGGACGCCAAAAAATTCACCTCTTACCAAAGGAGCAAGGAGCTTCTAAAGGTGAATGTGTGTTGCTCGTGAAACTCAGAGAATCGCCAGCGGGTATTCGACAATCACCCGTACTTCATCCAGATCCGACTCGAACGCCGTGGCACGGGTGGTGGCCTGGCGCAGACGCAGTGACAGGTCTTTCATCGAACCGCTCTGCACCACGTATTTGACTTCGATATCACGCTCCCAGCGCTTCTGGTCAGTCAGCGGATTGCCTTCGGCATCGCGGCGCATGTACACGGCGTTGGCGTTGGAATAATCGGCATCGGTGCCACGGGCATAACGGGTCATGAACGACAGGCCCGGCACGCCGTAAGTGGTCATGTCGAGGTCGTAGCGCACCATCCACGAACGCTCTTTGGGTGAGTTGAAGTCGCTGTACTGGATCGAGTTGTCGAGGAAGATCGAGTCGGACTGGCGCAGGTAATCGAAATCATCGTTACCGTTGTTGCGCTGATGGGAAAGGGCGACGGAATGCGCGCCGAGTTTCACGCCGACCCGGCCGCTCCAGATGTTGTTGTTGAATTTACCGAGCAGTTGTTTGCCTTCATCGACCGCCTTGTAATAGTTCAGGCCACCGAACAACGACAGGTCATCCGACAGCGGATACGTCCAGGCGGTGCCGGCGTAATACTGGTTCCAGGCATCTTTCAGGCGACTGGAGTACAGGCTGAAACTGAGGTTTTTGTTCAGCGCATAATCGCCACCGCCGTAGGCGATCCAGGGCGAGTTGACCGGACCAGCATAGAAGGTTGCAAAGTTCTCGCGCATGTCGCTGGACACCGGCTGGCTCATCGCATGCAACCGGCCACCCTGGATCGACAGCCCCTCGATGCTGGTGTTGGTCGCCGTCACACCGCGAAAGCTTTCCGGCAGCAGTCGTGAATCACCCGCTGCAACTACCGGGTTGGCCGGGAACACATCGCCGATTTTCACCACCGTATCGAAGGCACGCACTTTGGCCGCACCACCGACCTTGGTGTATTCGTCCCGCGCTTTACCGTCGCTGTCGACCGGCAACACATCGAACGAACTGCGGCCACCGTTGCGGCCGTCACCGGTGTCGAGTTTCAGGCCGATCATCGCGAAAGCATCCACCCCGACCCCGACGGTGCCCTGGGTGAAACCGGATTCGAACTTGCTGATGACCGCATGGGCCCAGGCTTCGGAATAACCATTGCCGGTAGGGCTGGACTGGCCGTTGCGGTGATCACGATTGAAATAGAAGTTGCGGTTGAGCACCGTCAGGCTGCTGCCTTCGATAAACCCTTCGGGTTTGTCTTCTGCAAACACCGTGGACGGCCCGGCGCCGACAACCACTGCTAAAGCGGCCATCGATATTTTTGTGTTGTTAACCATCAATCACTCCTGAGTTCGGCAGAACGGGAACGTGCTTCGGCGTGGGTTTTATTGTTCGACGGGCAAGGGCCCGCCGGGAGAGTCGCCGGGTGACATCGTTGCAGGCTGCGGATAACGCCAAGGTGATCGGGGAATTACAATTTCGTTAGGTGGATGCGGGCAAAACTCACCACAGGGTGGGTCTGATCGTTCCATGTATGCAGATGTGTGTTTCTACCTTTCAAAGGTATCCAGCAAATCCTCTGGCAGAGAGGTGTCGATGTCATTGGGTAGTGTGAGTTTGCCCTTCATGGTTCCGATCCGTTGTGCGCGCGTTTTTTTCAAGGTGACTTTGCCTTTACGTTCTTCGGCTAATGCTTCGAGGCCGTCCATCAACTCTGAAAAAATATCTCGCTTCATGGTTCGCGATCTCCTCTTGAAAGTTGATCTTCGAATTTACTGGAAAAAGGTTCCTTTCGAATGTCATACATTGCCCAGTGAATTGCAGGAAAACTCCTAAGGAGAGTGTGGCGTTTACGATTAAGGGATCGCTACCTTCGTCAACTCCTACAAAAAACTCAGCCGCCCAGATGCAGGATTCAGCCGATGCCAGAGACTTTTGAAGTGAAACCGCAGAAAAAAACAACGGCATCCGAAGATGCCGTTGTTTTGAGTGATAAATATTGGTCGAATGGCTTCGATTGATGGTCACCTGTTATCTAACGCTATTTCCTTTCTATTGATAACTCTCTCGTTGACAACACGGCGTACCACTGGTGCAGAAGGCTTTTTTGGTGGTGTCGGTCTAGTCAGATTTTCTGGTTTGGACGGGCCGTTGGTCGCTTTCATTTCTGATTCCTATTGGGACCACCGTTAACATCGTCGTACGTCTTTCTGGATGGTGGAGCAGACGGTTTTACAGGTGCTTGGGGCAGGGTTTTGTGTTCGCTCAATGCTGGTTTATTAGGTTCGCTCAATTTTTCCGCCCCTCTTTCAAGAACTATATTCCCCAAACGCAAAAACGGCACCCGAAGGTGCCGTTTCTGTTTGTAGCCCATTCCAGCAGAGCAATCAGCCCGCCAGACCCGCCTGCTGAACCAGGGTCAGCAACGGTTGTGGGTAGACGCCGAGGAAGAACGCAACCAGGGCGATTGCCAGCAGCATTACGCCGCCTGCCTTCTGTTCCCAGTGCAGCTGGGCGTCGTGGCGGCGCAGGTTCGGTTCGATCAGGTACAGGGTGACCATCACGCGCAGGTAGTAGAACACGCCGATGGCGCTGCCCAGTACCAGCGAACCGACCAGCCACCATTGGTGCGACTCGACACCGGTGGCGATGATGTAGAACTTGCCGATGAAGCCAGCGGTCAGCGGGATACCGGCCAGGGACAGCATCATCACGGTCAGTACGGCGGTCAGGTACGGACGGCGCCAGAACAGGCCGCGATACTCGTACAGCGCGTCTGCGTCACGGCCGTTGTACGGCGAGGACATCAGGGTGATCACGCCGAAGGCGCCGAGGCTGGTGATCACGTAGGTGACCAGATACACGCCGATGGCTTCCACCGCCAGACCCTTGCTCGCCACCAGCGCGATCAGCAGGTAGCCGAAGTGCGCGATGGAGGAGTAACCGAGCAGACGCTTGAGGTTGCTCTGGGTCAGGGCCAGCAGGTTACCGAACAGGATCGAGGCGATGGCGATGATGGTCAGGACGTTGCTCAGAACACCACTGCTTGCGGCAGGGGAGATCTGGAACAGACGAACCATTACCGCGAACACAGCCACTTTCGACGCGGTGGCGAGGAACGCGGCCACCGGTGCCGGAGCACCTTCGTACACGTCCGGCGTCCACAGGTGGAACGGTACCAGCGACAGCTTGAACGCCAGACCGATCAGCATCATGCCCAGGCCCAGTTGCGCCAGCGAGCTTGGCAGGTTGGTGGTGGCCAGTGCCTGACCGATACCCACGAAGCTCAGCGAACCAGAGTCTGCGTACAGCAGCGCCATACCGAACAGCAGGAACGCGGAACCGGCGGCCGACAGCACCATGTACTTGATGCCGGCTTCCAGCGAACGCTTGTTGAAGAAGGCGTAGGCCACCAGACCGTAGACCGGCACCGACAGCAGTTCCAGACCGATGAACAATCCGGCCAGGTGCTGCGCGCTGACCAGAACCAGGCCACCGGCGGCGGCCATCAGGATCAGCAGGTACAGTTCTTCACGGTTGCCCGGGTAACCCGAACCGCCATCACCGAGGTAGGCGTGGGCAAGGGTGACACAGGCGAGGGTGGCGACCAGGATCAGCGCCATGTACAGGCAGGCAAAGGTGTCGATCTGCAGCAATGGAGTCACGGCCAGAGGCGCGACTTTCAGGGCCGGCAGGATCGACAGCAAGGCCAGGTTCAGACCCGCCACCGAAATCAGGAAGGTCTGCGAGTGGTTGCGGCGCCAGGCGATTGCCAGCATCACCACGATAATGGTGAGGCTGGTGATCAACAGTGGCGCTAGCGCAATAAAGTGTTGAATCGTGAATTCCATAGCGCTCTTACCGGGCCGAAGCGAGTTGAGTGAAGGCGGTGCCGAGCCACTGCTGCACGCCATGCATCGTGGCGGCAGAAGTGTCGAGGAACGGTTGCGGGTAGACGCCGAGGTAAATCAGCAGTACCGCAAGGCCCAGCACCATGATCAGTTCGCGACCGTCCATGCCGTGCAGGATCGAATCCGATTTGGACGGACCGAAGTAGGCACGGTGGATCATGATCAGCGAGTAGACCGAACCGAACACCAGACCGGAGGTGGCAATCGCGGTGATCCATGGCGCACTGGCGAAGGTGCCGATCAGGATCAGGAACTCGCCGACGAAGTTACCGGTGCCCGGCAGACCCAGGGAGGCGGCTGCGAAGAACAGGCTGATCGCCGGCAGGTAAGCGATACGCGACCACAGACCGCCCATCTCACGCATGTCGCGAGTGTGCAGGCGCTCGTACAGCTGACCGCTCAGGATAAACAGTGCCGCGGCCGACAGACCGTGGGCCAGCATCTGGATCACGGCGCCTTGCAGCGCCAGTTGGCTGCCGGAGTAGATGCCGATCAGTACGAAACCCATGTGGGAAACGGACGAGAAGGCGATCAGACGCTTGATGTCGGTTTGCGCGAACGCCAGGAACGCACCGTAGAAGATCCCGATCAGACCAAGGGTCATGGCGATCGGCGCGAATTCGGCCGAGGCGTTCGGGAACAGCGGCAGGGCGAAACGCAGCAGACCGTAGGCCGCGGTTTTCAGCAAGATACCGGCGAGGTCGACGGAACCTGCAGTCGGCGCCTGGGCGTGAGCGTCAGGCAGCCAGGAGTGGAACGGAACCACCGGCAGCTTGACCGCGAAGGCGATGAAGAAGCCGAGCATCAGGATGTACTCGGTGGTCATCGACATCTTGGTCTTCAACAGGTCGGCGTAGTTGAAGGTGATCACGCCGGTGCTGTTGTAGTTGACCAGTACCAGACCGAGGATCGCCACCAGCATGATCAGGCCGGAAGCCTGAGTGAAGATGAAGAACTTGGTCGCCGCGTAGATACGGGTTTTCTTGCCGTCCGAAGAACTGTGACCCCAGAGCGCGATGAGGAAGTACATCGGCACCAGCATCATTTCCCAGAAGAAGAAGAACATGAACAGGTCGAGGGCGAGGAACACGCCGACAACACCGCCCAGGATCCACATCAGGTTCAGGTGGAAGAAGCCAACGTGACGCTGGATCTCTTTCCACGAGCAAAGTACCGACAGGATACCCAGCAGACCGGTCAGCAGGATCATCAGCAGCGACAGGCCGTCGAGGGCCAGGTGCACGTTGATGCCGAAGCGCTGGATCCAGACGTGCTTGAACTCAAGCGCCCAGGTCGGATCGGCGCCAGGCGCCGGAGCAAATGAATAGTCACCGTGGGCCCACAGCCAGAGGCCGAGGGCGAGTTCCAGGGTCATGGTCAACAGCGCAATCCAGCGGGGGAGGGTAGCGCCGAAGCGCTCACCCATCCAGCACAGCAGGCCGCCGATGAAGGGGATCAGGATTAGCCAAGGCAGAATCATGACGGGCTCGTTTCCTTTCGCAAATTCGCAAGGTTCATATCAGACCGCTACCAGCACGACAGCGCCGATGACCAACACGGCACCAGCAGCCATCGAAGCAGCGTACCAACGCAGTTGACCGGTTTCGGTACGGCTCAGGGCGGTGTGACCCCCCTTGGCCATGCGCGGGATCAGACCGATGGTCTGGTCGAGCGGGTCTTTGCGCAGCATGTGGCTGATCGCAAGGTACGGCTTCACGAACAGTTTGTCGTAGATCCAGTCGAAGCCCCAGGCAGCGAACCACCAGGCCGAAAGGAAACGGCCGATGCCGCTGTTGGCGATCGCGGTCACGAAGCGACGCTTGCCGAGGAACAGCAGGGCCGCCAGCAGGATACCGGCCAGGGCGATGGCGCCCGAGGCGATTTCCAGGCTGTGCTTGGCTTCGCCACCGGCATGGCCAACGCTCTCAGGCAGTACGCCGTGCAGCGGTGGAACGATCATGGCGCCGACGAAAGTCGACAGCACGATCAGCACCGACAGTGGCAACCAGTGAGCGATGCCGTGACCGGCGTGAGCTTCGGTCTTGGCTTCACCATGGAACGCGATGAAGATCAGGCGGAAGGTGTACAGCGAGGTCATGAACGCACCGACCAGACCGGCGTACAACAGACCGTTGTGGCCGCTGGCGAACGCTTCCCAGAGGATTTCGTCCTTGGAGTAGAAACCTGCGGTCACCAGCGGCAGGGCGGCCAGAGCGGCACCACCGACGATGAAGCTGGCGTAGGCCAGCGGCAGTTTCTTCCACAGGCCGCCCATCTTGAAGATGTTCTGCTCGTGGTGGCAGGCAACGATCACCGCGCCGGACGCAAGGAACAGCAGGGCCTTGAAGAAGGCGTGGGTCATCAGGTGGAAGATCGCGCCTTCCCAGGCACCAACGCCCAGCGCCAGGAACATGTAGCCGATCTGGCTCATGGTCGAGTAGGCGAGGATACGTTTGATGTCGGTTTGAACCAGTGCGGCAAAACCTGCCAGAACCAGGGTCACACCGCCAACGATGCCGACCAGGTGCAGGATGTCCGGCGCCAGGGCGAACAGACCGTGGGTACGGGCGATCAGGTAGACACCCGCAGTAACCATGGTTGCAGCGTGGATCAGTGCCGAAACCGGGGTAGGACCGGCCATCGCGTCCGCGAGCCAGGTCTGCAGCGGCAGTTGAGCCGATTTACCGACCGCACCACCCAGCAGCATCAGGGTTGCCAGCACGATCCAGAAATCGCCGACCTTGAAGTGCTCAGGCGCCTTCACCAGCAGTTCCTGGACATTCAGCGTGCCCAGTTGCTGGAACAGGATGAACAGGCCGATCGCCATGAACACGTCGCCGATACGGGTGACGATGAAGGCTTTCAGTGCGGCGTTACCGTTGTTGCGGTTGCTGTAGTAGAAACCGATCAACAGGTACGAGCACAGGCCCACGCCTTCCCAACCGAAGTAGATGAACAGCAGGTTATCGCCCAGCACCAGGAACAGCATGCTGGCGATGAACAGGTTGGTGTAGGCGAAGAAGCGCGAGTAACCGGCTTCACCGCGCATGTACCAGGAGGCGAACAGGTGGATCAGGAAACCCACGCCGACCACCACACCCAGCATGGTCACGGACAGACCATCCAGGTACAGGGCGAAGTTAGGCTGGAAGCCTTCCACCGAGATCCACTTCCACAGTACGTGGACGTACACGCCACCTTCTGGTGGAGCGACGTTGAACTGCCAGATCACGTAGGCCGCGACGATGGCAGACAGGCCGATGGAGCCGACACCGATCAGCGCCGACAGGTTTTCCGAGAAGCGGCCGCGCGAGAACGACAGCAACAGGAACCCGATCAGAGGGAATACGAAAGTCAGAAAGAGTAGGTTCATCCGCGCATCTCACTGGCAGCGTCGATATCGAGCGTGTGGAAGCGGCGATACAGTTGCAGCAGGATCGCCAGGCCAATACTGGCTTCGGCGGCTGCCAGGCTGATCACCAGGATGAACATGATCTGTCCATCCGGTTGCGCCCAGCGGGCGCCCGCAACGATAAAAGCCAGTGCAGAGGCGTTCATCATCACTTCCAGACTCATCAACACGAACAAAATGTTGCGGCGGACCATCAGGCCGACCAGACCAAGGCAGAACAGGATGCCGGCAACCGCCAGACCATGTTCGAGAGGGATAGCAGGCATGTCTTACTCCTTCGCCTCGTTACGGCCCAAATGGAACGCCGTGACGGCTGCAGCGAGCAGCAGCATCGAGGCGAGTTCGACCACCAGCAGGTACGGACCGAACAGGCTGATGCCCACGGCCTTCGCGTCCACGGTGGTTTGACCGATGGCCTGACCGCTCTGGTGAGCGAACAGCACATACAGCAGTTCGGCCAGCAGCAGGGCGGCGAGAATCACCGGTCCTGCCCAGATGCCGGGCTTGAGCCAGGTGCGTTCCTGCTGAACCGAGGCCGGGCCCAGGTTCAGCATCATCACCACGAACACGAACAGCACCATGATGGCGCCGGCGTAGGCGATCACTTCCAGCACACCGGCGAACGGTGCGCCGAGGGCGAAGAAGGTCATGGCCACGGAGATCAGCGAAATGATCAGGTAGAGCAGGGCGTGCACAGGATTGGTGTTGGTGACCACACGCAGTGTGGACACAACAGCGATACCCGATGCGAAATAGAAAGCGAATTCCATCGTTCTTCCTTAAGGCAGCAAGCTCTTCACGTTGATCGGCTCGGCTTCGTTTTGTGCGGCGCCTTTCGGCTTGCCCGCAACGGCCATACCTGCAACACGATAGAAGTTGTAATCAGGGTTTTTGCCGGGGCCGGAGATCAGCAGATCTTCTTTCTCGTACACCAGGTCCTGACGTTTGAACTCGGCCATCTCGAAATCCGGCGTCAGCTGGATCGCGGTGGTCGGGCAGGCTTCCTCGCAGAGACCGCAGAAAATGCAGCGCGAGAAGTTGATACGGAAGAAGTCCGGGTACCAGCGACCGTCTTCGGTTTCAGCTTTCTGCAGCGAGATGCAACCCACCGGGCAGGCCACGGCGCACAGGTTGCAGGCTACGCAGCGTTCTTCGCCGTCGGGGTCGCGGGTCAGGACGATGCGGCCACGGTAGCGTGGTGGCAGGTAGACCGGCTCTTCCGGGTATTGCAGGGTGTCGCGCTTGCGAAAGCCATGGCCGAAGACCATGACCAGGCTGCGCAACTGGGTACCGGTACCCTTAACGATGTCGCCAATATATTTGAACATGGGTCAAATCCTCACTGAACCGCAACCGCAGGCGTGTTCCACAACACGATTGCAGCGGTCACCAGCAAATTGATCAGGGTCAGTGGCAGGCAGAATTTCCAGCTGAAATCCATCACCTGGTCATAACGCGGACGCGGGATGGAAGCGCGCAGCAGGATGAACAGCATGATGAAGAACGCGGTCTTCAATGCGAACCAGACGAAGGACAGTTGCGGCAGGATGCCGAACGGACCGTGCCAGCCACCGAAGAACAGGGTGACCAGCAGCGCCGAGATCAGGATGATGCCGATGTATTCACCGACGAAGAACATGCCCCATTTCATACCGGCGTATTCAATGTGGTAACCGTCGGCCAGTTCCTGTTCCGCTTCCGGCTGGTCGAACGGGTGACGGTGAGTCACGGCCACGCCAGCGATGAAGAAGGTACAGAAGCCGAAGAACTGCGGAATGATGAACCACAGGTTCTGCGCCTGGTACTCGACGATGTCGCGCATGTTGAACGAGCCGACCTGCACCACGATGCCCATCAGGGCCAGGCCCATGAACACTTCGTAGGACACGGTCTGCGCCGAGGCACGCAAGCTGCCCAGCAGGGCGAACTTGTTGTTACTCGACCAGCCGGCGAACAGCACCGCGTAGACCGACAGACCCGCCATGGCGAAGAAGAACAGCAGGCCGATGTTCAGATCCGCCACGCCCCAGGTCGGGGTGATCGGGATGATCGCGAACGCGATCAGCAGGGCGGACATGGCCACGACCGGTGCCAGGGTGAAGATCACCTTGTCGGCAAACGGCGGGGTCCAGTCTTCCTTGAAGAACATCTTCAGCATGTCGGCAGCGATCTGGAACATGCCGAACGGACCGACGCGGTTCGGACCGTAACGGTCCTGCCACCAGCCCAGCAGGCGACGCTCGACAAAGCTGAGCAACGCGCCTGCGACCACAACGGCCAGCAGGATCACGATGGCTTTGATGACCGTCAGGATCACATCGATCACTTCAGGGGTGAACCAGGTCATTGCGCTGCCTCCTGCAGACCATCAACGGATACGCCGGCGAATGCCGGTGGAATGCCGGCGATGCCCGCAGGCAATGCCACCAGACCTGCGCCCAGCTCTTCATTGATGCGCAGCGGCAGACGCAGGGTCTGGCCGGCAACGTTGAGGCTCAGCAGTGCGCCGTCGTTGACGCCCAGGCGATCGGCTTCGGACTTGGCCAGAGCGACGTAGGCCGCCGGGATGCGTTCCTGAACCGGAGCGGCTTTCGAAGAGTTCTCTTCGCTGCCGAACAGGTGGAAGAACGGCACGGCTTGCCAGGTGCCCGGCGCCGGGTTGAACGCACGTGGCGCAGCAGCGAACCAGGTCAGCGAATCACCGGTGCTTTCGATCAGACGAGTGCCCGGATCGCCAGCGCGCAGGTGACCACCGACTTCGTCCTGGAACTTGTTCCAGGCTTGCGGCGAGTTCCAGCCCGGCGACCAGGCGAACGGTACTTGCTGACGCGGTTCGGCGGAGCCCGAGTAACCTTCCATCGAGAAGGCGAACGCGGTGTCCTTGTCTTGCGGGGTGCGCGGTTCGTGAACGCTGATGTCGGCACGCATTGCGGTGCGACCGGAATAACGCAGCGGCTCGCGAGCCAGTTTCAGACCCTTGATGCGGAACGAGGCGGACGGCGCGGCGTCGACGATACGGGCCAGTTGCGTGGTGCTCGAAGCAACGGCAGCGGTCACGTGGTCGAGTTGCGTCCAGTCGATCGGCTGGTTCAGCAGGGTGGCGCGCAGGGCGTGCAGCCAGCGCCAGCCTTCGTGGACCAGAATGCTCGCGTCCATGTATTGCGGGTCGAAAACCTGGAAGAAGCGCTGGGCGCGGCCTTCCTGGCTGACCAGCGTACCGTCGCCTTCAGCGAAGCTGGCGGCTGGCAGAACCAGATGCGCGCGATCGCTGGTGGCAGTCTTCTGGTGGTCGGCAACGATCACTGTTTTCGCAGCGTTCAGTGCCGCATCGACCTTGGCTTTCGAGGTGCGGGTGTACAGATCGTTTTCCAGTACGACGATGGCGTCGGCCTTGCCGTCGATCACGGCTTGCAGCGCGGCATCAACCGATTCGCCACCGAGCATGGCCAGGCCGAGGCTGTTGGCTTCCGGCACGATCAGGCTGATCGAACCGTTCTTCTCGCGCAGCTTCAAGGCCTTGGCGATGTTCGCAGCTGCTTCGATCAGGGCTTTGGAGCCCAGCGAAGTGCCGGCGATGATCAGCGGACGCTTGGCGGCGAGCAGGGCGTCGGCGATGCGCTTGGCCAGTTCCAGGGCTTCGGCGTCCAGACCTTCGACGGCAGGGGCGCTGGCGTCCAGGGCGTGAGCCACGGCGAAACCGATGCGGGCCAGATCGTCAGGAGCGGCGTGTACACACTCTTCGGCGATGTCGTCGAGCTTGGTTTCAGCCAGGCTGGCGATGAACAGCGGGTTCAGCTCGTGCTGACCGATGTTCTTCACCGCGGCGTCGAGCCAAGGCTGAACGCGCATGGCTTCGGCCATGTCCTCGGCCTTGCCTTTTACCGACTGACGCAGGGCCAGGGCCATGCGGGCGGCGGTCTGGGTCAGGTCTTCACCGAGGACGAACACGGCGTCGTGGTCTTCGATGTCGCGCATGTTCGGCACTGGCAGCGGGCTATCTTTCAGCACTTGCAGGACCAGACGGATGCGTTCCAGTTCGGAGGCTTCGATACCGGAGTAGAAGTGCTCGGCGCCTACCAGTTCACGCAACGCGTAGTTGCTTTCGAGGCTGGCACGCGGCGAACCGATACCGACGATGTTGCGACCGCGCAGCAGGTCGGCGGCTTTGTCCAGCGCGTCGTCCAGGCTTAGTTTGGTGCCGTCGGCCAGCAATGGCTGACGTGGACGGTCGGTGCGGTTGACGTAGCCATAACCGAAACGGCCACGGTCGCACAGGAAGTACTGGTTCACCGAACCGTTGTAACGGTTTTCGATGCGACGCAGTTCGCCGTAACGCTCGCCCGGGGAGATGTTGCAACCGCTCGAGCAGCCATGGCAGATGCTCGGCGAGAACTGCATATCCCATTTGCGGTTGTAGCGCTCGGAGTGAGTCTTGTCGGTGAACACACCGGTCGGGCAGACCTCGGTGAGGTTGCCGGAGAACTCGCTTTCGAGGGTGCCGTCTTCAACGCGACCGAAGTACACGTTGTCGTGGGCGCCGTACACACCGAGGTCGGTGCCGCCGGCGTAGTCCTTGTAGAAACGCACGCAGCGGTAGCAAGCGATGCAGCGGTTCATTTCGTGGGAAATGAACGGGCCCAGTTGCTGATTCTGGTGGGTGCGTTTGGTGAAGCGATAACGGCGCTCGTTGTGGCCGGTCATCACAGTCATGTCTTGCAGGTGGCAGTGACCGCCTTCCTCGCAGACCGGGCAGTCGTGCGGGTGGTTGGTCATCAGCCATTCGACGACACTGGCGCGGAACGCCTTGGATTCTTCATCGTCGATGGAGATCCAGGTGTTGTCGGTGGCCGGGGTCATGCAGGACATGACGATGCGACCACGGGTGTCGTTCTCGTCGGTGTACTGCTTGACCGCGCACTGGCGGCAGGCCCCGACGCTACCAAGCGCGGGGTGCCAGCAGAAATAAGGGATGTCGAGGCCCAGCGACAGACATGCCTGTAACAGGTTGTCTGCCCCGTCGACTTCGAGCGCTTTGCCGTCTACGTGGATAGTGGCCATGGTTCAAAGGTCTTCGTTGGCCCGGTGTCAGCGGGCGTGGCTAATGGAATCTTGTTATCCGTCCGAATCCAGTCAGCCCCGAAAGGCGTCATCGGACGAAAGGCGAAGGGCACGGACCCTTCGCCTTTTTTAAGCGTTTACGCGCCGACTGTGATCGGCTTCGCCAGAGGCGGGACGGCGGCGCTTGCAGGCGCGATACCGGCTTCGAACTCTGGACGGAAGTATTTGATGGCACTGCCCAACGGCTCCACGGCACCCGGTGCGTGAGCACAGAAGGTCTTGCCCGGGCCGAGGAAGTTGACCAGACCCAGCAGGGTCTCGATGTCGCCTGGCTGGCCGCGGCCTTGTTCGATGGCCATCAGCAGCTTGACGCTCCATGGCAGGCCATCACGGCAAGGGGTGCAGAAACCGCAGGATTCGCGAGCGAAGAACTGCTCCATGTTGCGCAGCAGGGACACCATGTTGACGCTGTCGTCCACCGCCATGGCCAGGCCGGTACCCATACGGGTGCCCACTTTGGCGATGCCGCCGGCGTACATTTGTGCGTCGAGGTGTTCCGGCAACAGGAAACCGGTACCGGCGCCGCCTGGCTGCCAGGCCTTGAGCTTGTAACCGTCGCGCATGCCGCCGGCGTAGTCTTCGAACAGCTCGCGACCGGTCACGCCGAATGGCAGTTCCCACAGGCCCGGGTTCTTGACCTTGCCGGAGAAGCCCATGAGCTTGGTGCCCATGTCTTCGCTGCCGTCGCGGGCCAACGATTTGTACCAGTCCACGCCGTCGGCAATGATCGCCGGCACGTTGCACAGGGTTTCAACGTTGTTCACGCAGGTCGGCTTGCCCCACACGCCAACGGCGGCAGGGAAGGGCGGCTTGGAGCGCGGGTTGGCGCGGCGGCCTTCGAGGGAGTTGATCAGTGCGGTTTCTTCACCGCAGATGTAACGCCCGGCACCGGTGTGGACGAACAGCTCGAAATCGAAGCCGCTGCCCAGGATGTTTTTGCCCAGCAGGCCCGCTGCCTTGGCTTCTTCCACGGCACGGTTCAGGTGCTTGGCGGCGGTGGTGTACTCGCCACGCAGGAAGATGTAGCCACGGTAGGTTTTCAGCGCGCGAGCACTGATCAGCATGCCTTCGATCAGCAGATGGGGCAGTTGCTCCATCAGCATGCGGTCTTTCCAGGTGTTCGGCTCCATTTCATCCGCGTTGCACAGCAGGTAGCGGATGTTGATGGATTCGTCTTTTGGCATCAGGCCCCACTTCACGCCAGTGGGGAAGCCTGCACCGCCGCGACCCTTGAGGCCGGCGTCTTTCACGGTCTGGACGATGGCGTCCTGATCCATGTCAGCGAAGGCCTTGCGCGCAGCGGCGTAACCGTTCTTGGCCTGGTACTCGTCGAGCCACACGGCTTCGCCGTCGTCACGCAGGCGCCAGGTCAGCGGGTGAGTCTCGGCCGAACGCTGGATGCGGTTGGCAGGACCGAAAGAGGTCAGGGTCATACGTAGCCCTCGAGCAGTTTGGCGACGCCGGCAGGCTGGACATCGCCAAAGGTGTCGTCATCGATCATCAGCGCCGGTGCCTTGTCGCAGTTGCCGAGGCAGCAGACCGGCAGCAGGGTGAAACGACCGTCGGCGGTGGTCTGACCCAGGCCGATACCCAGGTTGTTCTGGATTTCGCTGACCACCGACTCGTGGCCGCCGATGTAGCAGACCATGCTGTCGCAGACGCGAATGATGTGGCGGCCGACCGGCTGACGGAAGATCTGGCTGTAGAACGTGGCCACGCCTTCAACGTCGCTGGCAGGGATGCCGAGGATCTCGCCGATGGCGTACAGAGCGCCGTCCGGCACCCAGCCGCGTTCCTTCTGAACGATCTTCAGGGCTTCGATCGACGCCGCGCGCGGGTCTTCGTAGTGATGCAGCTCGTGCTCGATGGCCGAGCGCTCGGTTTCACTCAGGGTGAAACGGTCTGTCTGGATAAGCGTGCTGTTCATGCTTAGCGGTCCACGTCGGCCATAACGAAGTCGATACTACCCAGGTACGCAATCAGGTCCGCGACCATGCTGCCTTTGATCACCGAAGGGATCTGTTGCAGATGCGGGAAGCTCGGAGTGCGGATCCGGGTACGGTAGCTCATGGTGCCGCCGTCGCTCGTCAGGTAATAACTGTTGATGCCCTTGGTCGCTTCGATCATCTGGAAGGATTCGTTGGCCGGCATGACCGGGCCCCACGAAACCTGCAGGAAGTGCGTGATCAGGGTTTCGATGTGCTGCAGCGTGCGCTCTTTCGGCGGCGGCGTGGTCAGCGGGTGATCCGCCTTGTACGGGCCTTCCGGCATGTTGCGCAGGCACTGGTCGATGATCTTGACGCTCTGGCGCATCTCTTCGACGCGAACCATGCAGCGGTCGTAGGCATCGCCGTTGGCGGCCAGCGGAACTTCGAACTCGAAGTTCTCGTAGCCGGAGTACGGACGCGCTTTACGCAGGTCGAAGTCGCAACCGGTGGAACGCAAGCCGGCACCGGTGACGCCCCATTCCAGGGCCTCTTTGGTGTTGTACTGGGCAACGCCGATGGTACGACCCTTGAGGATGCTGTTCTGCAGGGCGGCCTTGGTGTATTCGTCGAGGCGCTTTGGCAGCCACTCAACGAAGTCTTTCACCAGTTTTTCCCAGCCGCGCGGCAGGTCGTGGGCGACGCCACCGATGCGGTACCAGGCCGGGTGCAGACGGAAACCGGTGATGGCTTCGATCACCGTGTACGCCTTCTGGCGGTCGGTGAAGGTGAAGAACACCGGAGTCATGGCGCCAACGTCCTGAATGTAGGTACCCAGGAACAGCAGGTGGCTGGTGATCCGGAAGAACTCGGCCATCATGATACGGATGACGTCGACCTTCTCCGGCACCTTGATGCCGGCCAGCTTCTCGACCGAGAGCACGTACGGCAGGTTGTTCATCACGCCGCCGAGGTAGTCGATACGGTCGGTGTACGGAATGAAGCTGTGCCAGGACTGACGCTCGGCCATCTTCTCGGCGCCACGGTGGTGGTAGCCGATGTCCGGAACGCAGTCGACGATCTCTTCACCGTCCAGTTGCAGGATGATACGGAACGCACCGTGAGCCGAAGGGTGGTTCGGACCCAGGTTGAGGAACATGTAGTCCTCGTTCGGGCCGGAGCGCTTCATGCCCCAGTCTTCAGGACGGAAGCGTGCGGCTTCTTCCTCGAGCTGTTGCTTGGCCAGGTTCAGGCTGAACGGATCGAATTCGGTGGCGCGCGCCGGGAAGTCCTTGCGCAGCGGGTGACCTTCCCAGGTCGGCGGCATCATGATGCGCGACAGGTGAGGGTGACCTTTGAAGTCGATGCCGTACATGTCCCAGACTTCACGCTCGTACCAGTTGGCGTTCGGCCAGATGCTGGTGACGGTCGGCAAGCTGAGGTCGCTCTCGGACAAGGCGACCTTGATCATCACGTCACTATTACGTTCCAGCGACATGAGGTGATAGAACACGGTGAAGTCGGCGCCCGATGGCAGCCCTTGACGCTTGGTGCGCAGACGCTCGTCCACGCCGTGCAGGTCATAGAGCATGACGTACGGCTTGGGCAGGTTGCGCAGGAAAGTCAGGACTTCAACGAGTTTGGCGCGGGCCACCCACAGCACCGGCATGCCGGTGCGGGTCGGCTGAGCGGTGAACGCTTCGGCGCCAAAACGGTTGTTCAGTTCGACGACCACATCCTGGTCGTCTGCCTTGTAAGGCGGGATGTACAGAGCACTGCCTGTAGTCATGGTTATTTTTTCGCTTTCGGTCAACGTAAAGAATGAAGCCAGCTTCTCGTTTCTTTGAAACAGATCTGGATCAGACTTCGTCAGGGCTACGCAGATTGGTGACTGCGATTCGCTGTTCGCGGCGCTGTTCCTTCTGCGAAGGCATGTCGGCGCGATAAACGCCTTGATCGCCAACGACCCAGGAAAGTGGGCGACGCTCCTGGCCAATGGATTCCTGCAACAGCATCAAGCCTTGCAGAAATGCTTCTGGACGGGGCGGGCAGCCAGGTACGTAGACGTCCACGGGCAGGAACTTGTCCACCCCTTGAACCACGGAGTAGATGTCGTACATGCCACCGGAGTTGGCGCACGAACCCATGGAGATAACCCATTTCGGCTCGAGCATCTGCTCGTAGAGACGCTGAATGATCGGCGCCATCTTGATGAAGCAGGTCCCGGCGATAACCATGAAGTCAGCCTGACGCGGTGATGCCCGGATAACTTCGGCGCCGAAGCGCGCGATGTCGTGGGGCGCCGTGAAGGCGGTGGTCATTTCCACATAGCAGCACGAAAGACCGAAGTTGTACGGCCACAGGGAGTTCTTACGTCCCCAGTTGACCGCGCCACTCAGCACGTCTTCCAGCTTGCCCATGAAAATGTTTTTGTGGACTTGATCTTCTAACGGATCGGAAACGGTTTCCCGCTGGCCGATCGGATACTGCTCGTTAGGAGCATCGGGGTCGATTCTGGTGAGATTGTATTGCATTGCCAAAGCCTCATTGTTTCAGCTTCGCCTGCCGCTTGCGACGAGCTTCCGGAGCCCAGTCAAGGGCGCCCACTCGGAACAGGTAGACAAGACCTGCCAACAGAATTGCTATGAAAACGAGAGCTTCGACGAATCCGGTCCAGCCGCTTTCGCGGACGGACACAGACCATGCAAAGAGAAAGAGGGCTTCGATATCGAAGATCACGAACAGCATCGCGACCAGATAGAATTTGGCTGAGAGCCGCAAGCGGGCGCCACCGGTAGGTAGCATGCCGGACTCGAACGGTTCGTTTTTGCTGCGGCCCCAGGCTTTTGACCCGAGGAGGCTGGAGACGCCGAGCATGAAGGCACACAGGCCGACTACACCCAGAAGGAAAATGGCAAAGCCCCAGTTGTGGGCCATGAGTCCTGTCGCTTCGGGCATGCTGGAAATCCTTAACAGAGAGCAAAGGTCTCTGAGCTTGATAAAGAAATAAGGCAGTGACGATATGTCGCAGCAATCAATCGCGCTGATTTTATGGCTAAACACCCTGCAAGTAAAATTCCTATAGCGAAATTATTTATTGGAATAAGGACATAGCGCACCTCTATGGCCCTGTAGCCCAAGCGTTGCGGGCATTAGCCGGGATTTCACGAATTATGTTTTGTAGGAAATGTAACGAACATAGTTGCTGCTAAATGATAATTAATATCGTTTGAGGCGGTTTTGTAACTGTTCAGCGAGTGGGCAGTTGGGAAGTTGTCTTATATCCGCGTTACTGCAAGTAGCGGCGGCGCCCGTTTTACCCGATTTTTGTCGTGCGAATACCGCTCTGGATCAATGTTTCGCCTGAAAGGCTGTGCCAGCTCTGCGGCGTTCAGCAGGTCGCAGGCAAAAAAACGCCCCGAACCAGTCGGGGCGTCAGTCTTTCGGCAATGCGGTTAGCTTTCTATACGGTCCGCAAAGGCCGTTTGCTCAGGCGAAGTCGATCAGTGGAACTGTTCTTCTTCGGTCGAACCGGTCAGCGCGGTCACCGAGGACGTGCCGCCCTGGATCACGGTGGTCATGTCGTCGAAGTAGCCGGTGCCCACTTCCTGCTGGTGAGCCACGAAGGTGTAACCCTTGGCGGCGTCAGCGAATTCCTGCTCCTGCAGCTTCACGTAGGCAGTCATGTCGTTGCGGGCGTAGTCGTGCGCCAGGTTGAACATGCTGTGCCACATGTTGTGAATGCCGGCCAGGGTGATGAACTGGTGCTTGTAACCCATGGCGGACAGTTCGCGCTGGAACTTGGCGATGGTCGCGTCGTCCAGGTTTTTCTTCCAGTTGAAGGAAGGCGAGCAGTTGTACGACAGGATCTGGTCCGGGTATTCCTTCTTGATCGCTTCGGCGAAGCGACGGGCTTCTTCCAGGTCCGGTTTGGCGGTTTCGCACCAGATCAGGTCAGCGTACGGCGCGTAGGCCAGGCCACGGGCGATTGCCTGGTCCAGACCGGCACGCACCTTGTAGAAACCTTCCTGAGTGCGGGTGCCGGTTACGAACGGCTGGTCGTACGGGTCGCAGTCGGAAGTCAGCAGGTCGGCAGCGTTGGCGTCGGTACGGGCCAGGATGATGGTCGGTACACCGGCAACGTCGGCAGCCAGACGAGCAGCGGTCAGCTTCTGTACGGCTTCCTGGGTTGGCACCAGAACCTTGCCGCCCATGTGGCCGCATTTCTTCACGGAAGCCAGCTGGTCTTCGAAGTGAACGCCGGCGGCGCCTGCTTCGATCATGCTCTTCATCAGCTCGTAGGCGTTCAGTACGCCGCCGAAACCGGCTTCGGCATCAGCCACGATTGGCGCGAAGTAGTCGATGTAGCCTTCGTCGCCCGGGTTCTTGCCGGCTTTCCACTGGATCTGGTCGGCACGACGGAACGAGTTGTTGATACGCTTGACCACGGTTGGAACCGAGTCCACCGGGTACAGCGACTGGTCCGGGTACATCGATTCGGCGGAGTTGTTGTCCGCAGCGACTTGCCAGCCCGACAGGTAGATCGCCTGGATACCGGCTTTGACCTGCTGCACAGCCTGGCCGCCGGTCAGGGCGCCCATGCAGTTGACGAAATCTTTCTCTGGGCGGAAGGACGGCTTGGCACCCTGGGTGACCAGGTTCCACAGCTTCTCGGCGCCCATTTTCGCAAAAGTGTGCTCTGGTTGAACCGAGCCACGCAGACGGACGACGTCAGCAGCGGAGTAATTGCGAGTCACGCCTTTCCAGCGCGGGTTTTCAGCCCAGTCTTTTTCAAGGGCTGCAATTTGCTGTTCGCGTGTCAGTGCCATGGAGATAAACCTCGTCGCGTCTTTATGAAAAGTTGTTCTGCGGTGGAAAATTCCTTGCGCTCGCTGACCAGAAGCTTAGGTGGTCAGGTCGGGTTCGGCGGGGCAGGCGACGGGATGAACGATGGGCTCGAGGGGAAGTGAGCAGGTAAAGGCGAACTGGCGGGCGCATTAGGGCGTCGTGGGCCTTTGTGCGAACTACAGTGTAAAGCCGGGTTACCTAATTACGCTTCCGTCCCTCGGGACAACTTCGTTCCAGTCGGCAACCTCGTCAAACACACCTTGTGGGCGGTACAGACACGAAACGGCTCGCGGGGATGGGTGCGAGCATCGCTTCGAAGGCCCTTGCCAGGGCCTCTGATTAGCGGGAGCGAGGCCATCATGCCTTCGCTTTTTTGGCTCGTCAAACGTTTTGTAGTGCTTTTTTTAAAGCACTACATCTTTCGTCTAATACGACTAATCAGTCAGTTTTTGGTGCTTTAGTCCAGCGTGTCGACTTTCACCCGCAACGTCATGTCATCCCGGCCTTGAGTCGAGTAGCTGCGGGCCAGGCCCTGTTTGTCGGCCTGAGTCTCGCGGTTCACGCCGGCGAGGGTGATCCACTCGCCCAGGCGGCCTGTGACAGTTGTGTCGGTGCTTTGCACGTTCACTACATCGGGACGTTCCTGGCTCATGCGGTCACGGTTTGTACTGATTGCCAGGTGAACGGTGTCACCGGTGACGCTGGCGGTGACATAGAAGCCCTGGGTGACGTTGCGATATTGGGTCTGGCTGCTGTAATCGCCGTAGGAGTTGGTCTGGCTGCTGGTGATCGGCACGCTCTGGCCGACCTGGATCAGGGCGGGCGCACCTTCACTGGCCTGAATCTGCTGAATGCCGCCGTCACGGCTGGCGGTGCTGTAGTTGATGATTCTGGTTTGCTGGTCGCCGGTGTTCTGCTGGTTGTTTTCGTTGGTGTCGACGGTGATCAGCAGGCGTTTGGGGGCGGTATCGAGCTGGGTGAGCAGGGCTTTCAATTCCTGGATCTTGTCCGGCTCGGCCTTGACGATCAGTTGATTGCCATAGGCGCTGACCTGGCCGTCCTTGCCGATGAAGTCCTGGGCCACCGGCAGCATGTCGGCGCTGGTGTGGTACTTGAGGGGCACGATTTCTGTGGCTGCCATCACCGAAAAACTGCAACCGAGCAGCAGGGTGGTGAGCAGGGTGCGTAGGGACATGTCCGTTATCTCCGCTTTCGAAAGGCTTGATATTGCCAGTTTGTCGGCCCGGGGTGGGGCAAGTTGAATCCTAGACAGCAAAACGCCCCGGCATCGGTCAATGGCGGGGCGTTTTGTGGTGCTCATCTAGCGTTATGCCGAATGACGAACCATGTCGACATGCGGAATCCCTGCTTCCAGGAATTCCTCGCTGATCAGATTGAACCCCAGACGCTCATAGAACGCCGTGGCCTGCACCTGCGCGCTAAGCATCTGCTGCTTCAGGCCGCGAGCTTCAGCTTCGGCGATGACCGCTTGCATCAGCGCATCGCCGACCTTCAGTCCGCGCCAGTCCTTGAGCACTGAAACCCGGCCGATGTGCCCGTCGGGCAGCAGGCGGGCGGTGCCGATCGGAAAGTCGCCTTCGAAGGCCAGGAAATGCACCGCCGTGGCATCATCGGCGTCCCACTCAAGCTCGGGTGGAACAGATTGTTCGGCAATGAACACCGTTTCGCGAATGCGGCGGATCTCGGCGTTGTCCTTTTGCCAGTCTGCAACACGTACGCGAATCTTATTCATCGTCGGCGAACCCCAGGCTGCCCTGTTTGACCAGTTCGCACAGCAGGCCACGACCGTCTTCGTCGCTCAGCCAGTCGCCGAGGTTGTCGGTGTGCAGGGCGTCAGCCGAGCAGATCAGCTTCAGCAGCTCGCGCAGCTTGCCCGGCAGGTAACGGCTCTGACCGCTGGCGAACAGCAGCAGATCGTCATCGACTTCCGACCACGCCAGGCGTGCACTCGGGTTGCGGATCAGGATGGCGCCGTCTTCGAGGGCGCTGAGGAAGTCTTCTTCTTCGACTTCTTCCGGGCCGACCACCAGCTCTGGATAACGCGGCTCGGTCATGTACTGGCCGAACCAGGTCAGCAGCAGGCGTTCGTCGCTCATGTGCTCGGCGAGCAGTGCCTTCAGGCGGCCGAGTGCATCGTGCTGGATCTGGTGCGGATCATCGCTGACCGGCTTCGCATCGGCATCGGTGTAACGCTCTTCGTCAGTCAGGAACTGGCTGAGGAAGTCGGTGAAGTGGGTCAGCACTTCGGCGGCGCTTGGTGCGCGGAAGCCGACCGAGTAGGTCATGCAGTCATCGACGGCAACGCCGCAGTGAGCCAGGCGCGGCGGCAGGTAGAGCATGTCGCCCGGTTCCAGGACCCACTCTTCAGTCTCGTGGAATTCGGCGAGGATGCGCAGGTCTGCATGTTGCAGCAGCGGGCTCTCGGAATCGCACATCTGGCCGATTTTCCAGTTGCGCTTGCCGTGGCCTTGCAGCAGGAACACGTCGTAGTTGTCGAAGTGCGGGCCAACGCTGCCACCCGGGGCGGCGAAGCTGATCATCACGTCATCGACGCGCCAGCTCGGCAGGAAGCGGAAGTTTTCCAGCAGCTCGCTGACTTCCGGCACGAACTGATCGACCGCCTGCACCAGCAGGGTCCACTCGCGCTCCGGCAGTTTGCTGAATTCGTCTTCGGCGAACGGGCCGCGGCGCAGTTCCCATGGGCGCTCGCCATGTTCGATCACCAGGCGCGATTCGACTTCTTCTTCCAGGGCCAGGCCGGCGAGTTCGTCGGCGTCGATCGGGCTTTCGAAATCGGGAATCGCCTGACGGATCAGCAGTGGCTTTTTCTGCCAGTAGTCGCGCATGAACTCGCGCGCCGTGAGACCACCCAGAAGTTGAAGAGGAATATCGGGATTCATATGTAACCTATTGAAAAAAAGCATTTTTCAGACGGGAATAAAAACGCCCGGCGCGGCCGGGCGTCTCAAACGGGTCAAGCAGTCGATCAGATGCGTTTGGCTTGCGCTACAGCGTTGCCGATGTAGTTGGCCGGGGTCAGTTGCTTGAGCTCGGCTTTCGCCGCGGCCGGCATGTCCAGGCCATCGATGAAAGTCTGCAGCGCTTCAGGGCTGATGCCCTTGCCGCGGGTCAGTTCTTTCAGCTTCTCGTACGGGTTCTCGATGTTGTAGCGGCGCATCACGGTCTGGATCGGCTCGGCCAGGACTTCCCAGCAAGCGTCCAGATCGGCAGCAATCTTGTCAGCGTTCAGTTCGAGTTTGCTGATGCCTTTGAGGCTGGCTTCGTACGCGATCACGCTGTGAGCGAAGCCGACGCCGAGGTTACGCAGCACGGTGGAGTCGGTCAGGTCGCGCTGCCAGCGGGAGATCGGCAGTTTGCTCGCCAGGTGCTGGAACAGCGCGTTGGCGATGCCCAGGTTGCCTTCGGAGTTTTCGAAGTCGATCGGGTTGACCTTGTGCGGCATGGTCGACGAACCGATTTCGCCGGCGATGGTGCGCTGCTTGAAGTACCCCAGGGAGATGTAGCCCCAGATGTCGCGGTCGAAGTCGATCAGGATGGTGTTGAAGCGCGCAATGGCGTCGAACAGCTCGGCGATGTAGTCGTGCGGCTCGATCTGCGTGGTGTACGGGTTGAAGGCCAGGCCCAGCTCGTCTTCGATGAAGGCGCGGGCGTTGGCTTCCCAGTCGATCTGCGGGTAGGCCGACAGGTGAGCGTTGTAGTTGCCGACAGCGCCGTTGATCTTGCCCAGCAGCGGAACGGCAGCGACCTGAGCGATCTGACGCTCGAGGCGGTAAACCACGTTCGCCAGCTCTTTGCCCAGAGTGGTCGGGGAAGCCGGCTGACCGTGGGTACGCGACAGCATCGGTACGTCGGCAAAGCGCAGGGCCAGTTCGCGGATGGCGTTGGCGGTCTGGCGCATCAGCGGCAGCATCACGTCGTCACGGCCTTCGCGCAGCATCAGGGCGTGGGACAGGTTGTTGATGTCCTCGCTGGTGCAGGCGAAGTGGATGAACTCGCTGACCTTGGCCAGTTCCGGCAGCTTGGCCGCCTGCTCCTTGAGCAGGTACTCGATCGCCTTCACGTCGTGGTTGGTGGTGCGCTCGATCTCTTTCACGCGCTCGGCGTGCTCCAGCGAGAAGTTTTCGGCCAGTTCGTTCAGAACGGCGTTGGCTTCGGCGGAGAAGGCTGGCACTTCCGGGATGCCGGCGTGAGCGGCCAGGCGCTGGAGCCAGCGCACTTCAACCAGAACGCGGGCACGGATCAGGCCGTACTCGCTGAAAATCGGGCGCAGGGCCTGGGTTTTGCCGGCGTAGCGGCCGTCAACAGGGGAAACCGCAGTGAGCGAAGAGAGCTGCATGGGGTGTTCTCGGACAGTCGGGCAACGAAATGGGGCGCGTATCATACATGAAAAAATCCGCCGGTCCGTCGCCAACTGACCGGCGTATTACGCGTTACAGACTACAAAGCTTTTATTGCGCGGCGATTTACTCGCTGCGCATCAACGGATACAGCTCTTTGAGCAGCTTGCGACGACTGATCACCAACTGCCAGCGATGACCGCCGAGCTGACGCCACAGGCGTGCCGAACGAATGCCGGCGAGCAGCAGGGCACGAATCTTCGAGGCGTTGCTCGGCTGCTGCAGGTTGCGCATGTCGCCGTGCACCTGAATGCGTTGGCGCAGCGTGCTCAGGGTGTCCTGATACAACGCGCCACACGCGGCGATCACGTTTTCGTGGGCCGGGCCGAAATGTTCGACCTGCGACTGGATCTGCGGCAGACGCTTGCCGATCACGTCGAGCATGTCGTTGCGCTTGGCCAGTTGCCGCTCAAGGCCGAGCATCGACAAGGCGTAGCGCAATGGCTCGCGCTGCAAGGTGCTCGGGTCGCGTTCGAGGGCACCGATCAGCGCGCGGTAACCCTCGCGCAGGTTGATGTCGTCGCCGCCGTACACGTCCAGCGTGTCTTTGGGGTCGCGAACCAGCAGGCTGCTGAGCATGCAGCTCAGCCCGGCCTCGTTGGTCTGGCCGGTCTTGGCGATCCGGTCGACCAGTACGGCGGCGAGAAACACGCCGCCCAGAGCCGTCAATTGCTCCTGGGTCGGGCTCATGCCTGGCCGCTCCACGGCTCGGCGACTTCGATCACGCCGCCACCGAGGCAGATTTCTCCGTCATAGAACACCACCGACTGGCCCGGCGTGACCGCACGTTGCGGCTCGTCGAACACGGCGCGGTAGCCGGTCGCGGTTTTTTCCAGGGTACAGGCCTGGTCGCTCTGGCGATAACGGACCTTGGCAGTCAGGCGCAGCGGCTGGCTCAGATCGATCGGGTTGACCCAATAGATTTCCGAAGCGAGCAGGGCGCTGGAGAACAGCCACGGATGGTTGTTGCCCTGGCCGACGATCAGCTCGTTGGTGTCCAGATCCTTGCGCAGCACGTACCACGGCTCGTCGCCGGCGTCTTTCAGGCCGCCGATGCCCAGGCCCTGGCGTTGACCGATGGTGTGGTACATCAGGCCGTGGTGACGGCCGATGACTTCGCCTTCGGTGGTCTTGATCTCGCCCGGTTGCGCCGGCAGGTATTGCTTGAGGAAATCGCTGAAACGACGCTCGCCGATGAAGCAGATCCCCGTGGAGTCCTTCTTCTTGGCGGTCGCCAGCTCGTATTTCTCGGCAATCGCACGGACTTGCGGTTTTTCCAGCTCGCCGACCGGGAACAGGGTCTTGGCGATCTGTTCGCCGCCGACGGCGTGCAGGAAGTAGCTCTGGTCCTTGTTCGGATCCAGGCCTTTGAGCAGTTCGGTACGGCCATCGATATCGCGGCGGCGCACGTAGTGGCCGGTGGCGATCAGGTCGGCGCCGAGCATCATGGCGTAGTCGAGGAACGCCTTGAACTTGATCTCGCGGTTGCACAGGATGTCCGGGTTCGGCGTGCGTCCGGCCTTGTATTCGGCCAGGAAATGCTCGAACACGTTGTCCCAGTACTCGGCGGCGAAGTTGGCGGTGTGCAGCTTGATGCCGATCTTGTCGCACACGGCCTGGGCATCCGCCAGGTCGTCCATGGCGGTGCAGTATTCCGTTCCGTCGTCTTCTTCCCAGTTCTTCATGAACAGGCCTTCCACCTCATAACCCTGCTCGATCAGCAGGAGAGCGGAAACGGAAGAGTCCACGCCGCCGGACATGCCGACAATGACGCGCTTCTTGGATGTGTCAGAAGGGGCTGGATCACGCATAGGGATTCAATGAGTGTCTTGAAAAAGGACGAGATTCTATCAGGCTCACGGCCTCAAGGCTAAAGGGAAGGGCGGATCAGTTCGAGACCAAAGCGATTGCCGGCCAGATAATCATCGATGCAGCGGATGATCAGCTCGCTGCGCCAGTTGTCTCGCTGGGCCAATAATTCGTCGCGGGTCAGCCACTTGGCGCCGACGATGCCGTCGTCCAGTTGGTAATCCGGGTGGTGTTTCACGGCTTTGGCGCTGAAGCACACACGCTGGTAAGTCACGCCGTTGCTCGGTGCGGTGTACAGATAAATGCCGATCACGCTGGTGGGTTCGACGTCCCAGCCGGTTTCTTCGAGGGTTTCGCGCACGGCGGCTTCGATCAGGGTTTCGTCCGGATCCAGATGACCGGCGGGCTGATTGAGCACGTTACGTCCGGCCTTGTGTTCCTCGACCATCAGGAAACGACCGTTGTCCTCGACGATGGTGGCGACGGTGATGTGGGGGAGCCATTGCATTGATTGAATCTCCTGGGCGGAAGGCAGAAACACAAACCCCGGCGCATGGCCGGGGTTTGTGATGTTCCCTTTACAACCTTATACCAGCGCAGCAATCGCCGCGTTGAGGGTTGCGCTCGGGCGCATGGCCTTGCTGATCAGCTCGGCATTGGCGTGGTAGTAACCGCCGATGTCCACTGGCTTGCCTTGAACGGCGTTGAGCTCGGCGACGATGGTCGCTTCGTTCTCGGTCAGGGTCTTGGCCAAAGTTGCGAACTGCGCCTGCAGTGCAGCGTCTTCGGTCTGGGCAGCCAGGGCTTGTGCCCAGTACATGGCCAGGTAGAAATGGCTGCCGCGGTTGTCGATGTTGCCGACTTTGCGCGATGGCGACTTGTTGTTGTCCAGGAACTGGCCGGTGGCCTGGTCCAGGGTCTTGGACAGAACCAGCGCTTTCGGGTTGTTGTAGTTCACACCCAGGTGCTCGAGAGAAGCGGCCAGGGCCAGGAATTCACCCAGCGAATCCCAACGCAGGAAATTCTCTTCGACCAGTTGCTGCACGTGCTTCGGAGCCGAACCGCCGGCGCCGGTTTCGAACAGGCCACCGCCGTTCATCAGCGGCACGATCGACAGCATCTTGGCGCTGGTGCCCAGTTCCATGATCGGGAACAGGTCGGTCAGGTAGTCGCGCAGTACGTTGCCGGTCACCGAAATGGTGTCCTTGCCTTCGCGGGTGCGCTGCAGGGTGTACTTCATCGCGTCGACCGGCGCCATGATCTGGATGTCCAGGCCGGCGGTGTCGTGATCCTTCAGGTAAGCCTGAACCTTCTCGATCACCACGCCGTCGTGGGCGCGCATCGGGTCCAGCCAGAAAATGGCCGGGGTGCTGCTTGCGCGAGCACGGTTGACGGCCAGTTTGACCCAGTCCTGGATCGGCGCGTCTTTGGTCTGGCACATGCGGAAGATGTCGCCGGCTTCGACAGCCTGTTCCATCAGCAGGGTGCCTTTGCTGTCGGTCACGCGAACCACGCCGTCGGCCTTGATCTGGAAGGTCTTGTCGTGGGAGCCGTACTCTTCAGCCTTTTTGGCCATCAGGCCAACATTTGGCACGCTGCCCATGGTGGTCGGATCGAAAGCGCCATTGGCTTTGCAATCTTCGATCACGGCCTGGTAGATAGTGGCGTAGCAACGATCCGGGATCACGGCCTTGGTGTCGTGCAGCTGGCCGTCGGTGCCCCACATCTTGCCGGAGTCACGGATCATCGCCGGCATCGAGGCGTCGACGATGACGTCGCTTGGCACGTGCAGGTTGGTGATGCCTTTGTCGGAGTTGACCATCGCCAGCGACGGACGAACGGCGTAGACCGCTTGAACGTCAGCTTCGATCTGGGCTTGCTGCTCGGCCGGCAGGGATTTGATGCGGGCGTACAGGTCGCCGATGCCGTTGTTCAGGTTGAAGCCGATTTCTGCCAGCACGTCGGCGTGCTTGGTCAGGGCGTCCTTGTAGAACTCGGCAACGATCTGGCCGAACATGATCGGGTCGGAGACCTTCATCATGGTGGCTTTCAGGTGAACCGACAGCAGCACGCCTTGTTGCTTGGCGCTGTCGATTTCAGCGGCGATGAACGCGCGCAGGGCCTTTTTGCTCATCACGGAGCAGTCGAGGATCTCGCCCGCCTGAACGGTGGTTTTTTCTTTCAGGACGGTAGCGGTGCCGTCTTTGGCGATCAGCTCGATCTTCACGGCGTCAGCGGCGTCGATCAGGGCAGCTTTTTCGCTGCCGTAGAAATCGCCGGTGCTCATGTGAGCGACGTGGGACTTGGAGTCCTTGGCCCAGGCGCCCATTTTGTGCGGGTGCTTGCGCGCGTAGTTCTTGACCGACAGCGGAGCGCGGCGGTCGGAGTTGCCTTCACGCAGAACCGGGTTCACGGCGCTGCCCTTGACCTTGTCGTAACGCGCCTTGGCGTCTTTGTCGGCGTCGCTGGTCACGGTTTCCGGATAGTCCGGCAGGTTGTAGCCCTGGGCTTGCAGTTCTTTGATCGCGGCTTGCAGTTGCGGAACCGAGGCGCTGATGTTCGGCAGCTTGATGATGTTGGCTTCAGGCGTAACGGCCAGGTCGCCCAGTTCGGCGAGGTGGTCGGCTACGGCTTTGTCGCCCAGTTGCTCGGGGAAGCTGGCCAGAATACGTGCTGCAAGAGAGATATCGCGGGTTTCCACGGCGATATCGGCCGAGGCGGTGTAAGCCTCGATGATCGGCAGCAGGGAATAGGTGGCGAGGGCTGGAGCTTCGTCGGTGAAGGTATAGATGATCTTCGAGCGGGTGGGCATATTCGGATTAACTCTCTCTTCTTTGCTAAAGCGTGCGCAGAAACTCGAGGGGCGCCGGGTAAGCGCGTTCGTTCAAAGTCATCCATGAACCGAATGTCGAGAATCTTCGCGGTGATGTTGGGTGCATCAGTAGAGCGTCAAGCAGTCGGACTGCGGTAACAACCCGACCAATCAGGCGGAAAGTCTCGTGCTAGAGAGGCCAGCCGTCGTGACCCTTTGGTCAGCGGGCGGCATTATACATAGGTAGCTGGCAATCTGCCGATGGTTCATATGCAACGATTCTCGTCCATTGGTCTAAAGGTCGCAGGGCGGGGTGGGGCGTAGAGTCGCCGTGAATGCTTGAGATTGGCGCTTTTCCCTTTGCTTTCAGGCTTGTACGAAACGAGATGTAGCCGCGCCCGGAACAGAGGGTTTGCGTGTTGATTCAACTGGGTTACGCTCGAACCAAGCCAGATGTTCAATCCAAACAATGGAGTTCAGCATGGGTTACAAGAAGATTCAGGTTCCAGCCGTCGGCGACAAAATCACCGTCAACGCAGACCATTCTCTCAATGTCCCTGATAACCCGATCATTCCCTTCATAGAAGGTGACGGCATTGGCGTCGACGTCAGCCCTGTGATGATCAAAGTGGTTGATGCTGCCGTGGCCAAGGCCTACGGGGGCAAGCGCAAGATTTCCTGGATGGAGGTTTATGCTGGCGAAAAAGCAACTCAAGTCTATGACCAGGACACCTGGCTGCCCCAGGAAACCCTGGACGCCGTCAAGGATTACGTGGTTTCCATCAAGGGCCCGCTGACCACCCCGGTCGGTGGTGGCATCCGCTCCCTCAACGTTGCCCTGCGTCAACAGCTCGACCTCTATGTCTGCCTGCGCCCTGTGGTGTGGTTCGAAGGTGTACCGAGCCCGGTGAAAAAGCCTGGCGACGTCGACATGGTGATCTTCCGCGAGAACTCCGAAGACATCTATGCCGGTATCGAATGGAAGGCCGGCTCGCCTGAGGCCACCAAGGTCATCAAATTCCTGAAAGAAGAAATGGGCGTCACCAAGATCCGTTTCGACCAGGATTGCGGTATCGGCATCAAGCCGGTTTCGAAAGAAGGCACCAAGCGTCTTGTGCGCAAGGCCCTGCAATACGTGGTGGACAACGACCGCAAGTCGCTGACCATCGTGCACAAGGGCAACATCATGAAATTCACCGAGGGTGCCTTCAAGGACTGGGGCTACGAGGTGGCGCGGGATGAATTCGGTGCCGAGCTGCTGGATGGCGGCCCGTGGATGAAATTCAAGAACCCGAAAACCGGTCGCGAAGTCATCGTGAAGGATGCCATCGCCGACGCCATGCTCCAGCAGATCCTGCTGCGTCCGGCCGAATACGATGTGATCGCCACCCTCAACCTCAATGGTGACTACCTCTCCGACGCCCTGGCGGCGGAAGTGGGCGGTATCGGTATCGCGCCGGGCGCCAACCTGTCCGACACCGTAGCCATGTTCGAGGCGACTCACGGTACCGCGCCGAAATATGCCGGCAAGGACCAGGTCAACCCGGGTTCGGTGATCCTGTCGGCGGAGATGATGCTGCGCCACCTGGGCTGGACCGAGGCGGCCGACCTGATCATCAAGGGCACTAACGGCGCCATCAAGGCCAAAACCGTGACCTACGACTTCGAACGTCTGATGGAAGGCGCCACGCTGGTGTCTTCTTCGGGCTTCGGTGAAGCGATCGTCAAGCACATGTAAGAAAGGCAGCTGCAACGAAACTGCCCGGCTCGAGTGATCGAGCCGGGCAGTTTGTTTTCTGGCAGGTGTTCTGGTTGCTTCAGCTGGTCACTGACTGGTGATGAGCTGCTGGCGAGACGGCGTCTTTTGCGGCCTCGACATTCTGAATTTTTGTGGCATGCAGGCCTTTGGGTCCTTGCACGATCTCGAATTTGACGATTTGCCCGGCTTTGAGGGTTTTGTACCCGTCCATTTCAATGGCGGAGTAGTGGGCAAAGAAATCGATTTCCTTGCCGTCCTCATCTTTCCCCTCGCGGGCGTCGGTGTTGATGAAACCGAACCCCTTGGCATTGTTGAACCATTTCACCTTGCCGACAACCATGCTCAAATCCCTCTGCAACAGTCTCCATCGCTGGAGTATCATCCAATTCATCCGCAGTCGAATCCGTTAAAAAGATTGACTCCGCGGATCTTTTTTACCCACTGTGGGTTCTATTGGTTGTAACACCGTTTTCCCGATAGTCAAGGTGACCGGGCAGTCGGAGTTGAAAACGTGTCAAGCCGCCCCCACCACTGTATTTGCACAACTGACGAACCTTTCTTTCCATGCATGCAATCAGCCAGATTCGACTAACATTCAATCAGGATCGCCCGCTTCTCCAAAAGGATCTTCCACAGGAGCACGACGACGATTCGGCAGGCGTTGCTGTTCAGGAAGCAAAGCCTGCGTTACAGGCGCCGCCGATGTACAAGGTGGTTTTGTTTAATGATGACTACACACCGATGGATTTCGTCGTCGAAGTGCTCGAGGTGTTTTTTAACCTGAATCGCGAGCTGGCGACCAAGGTCATGCTGGCCGTCCACACAGAAGGACGGGCAGTATGTGGAGTGTTTACCCGCGACATCGCCGAGACAAAGGCCATGCAGGTCAACCAGTACGCCAGGGAAAGCCAGCATCCGCTACTCTGTGAAATCGAGAAGGACGGTTAATCGCCGACCACTTGGGTATGAGGTGAAGCTATGTTAAACCGCGAGCTCGAAGTCACCCTCAATCTTGCCTTCAAGGAGGCTCGTTCGAAGCGTCATGAGTTCATGACCGTCGAGCACCTGCTGCTGGCCCTATTGGACAATGAGGCTGCCGCCACCGTATTGCGTGCCTGCGGCGCAAACCTCGACAAACTCAAGCACGACCTGCAGGAGTTCATCGACTCCACCACGCCGCTGATCCCCGTCCATGACGAAGATCGCGAAACCCAGCCAACCCTGGGCTTCCAGCGTGTGCTGCAACGTGCTGTCTTTCATGTGCAGAGCTCGGGCAAGCGCGAAGTAACCGGCGCCAATGTGCTGGTTGCAATCTTCAGTGAGCAAGAGAGTCAGGCAGTGTTCCTGCTGAAACAGCAGAGCGTTGCACGAATCGATGTCGTCAACTATATCGCCCATGGTATTTCCAAGGTGCCGGGGCATGGCGATCACTCTGAAGGTGAACAAGATATGCAGGACGACGAGGGCGGTGAGTCTTCTTCTTCAGGCAATCCGCTGGATGCGTATGCCAGCAACCTCAACGAACTCGCACGCCAGGGCCGGATCGATCCGCTGGTCGGGCGTGAAACGGAAGTCGAGCGTGTCGCGCAGATTCTCGCGCGGCGTCGCAAGAACAACCCGCTGCTGGTAGGCGAGGCGGGCGTGGGTAAAACCGCGATTGCCGAAGGCCTGGCCAAGCGCATTGTCGACAACCAGGTGCCGGATCTGCTGGCCAACAGCGTCGTTTATTCCCTCGATCTGGGCGCCTTGCTCGCAGGCACCAAATATCGCGGCGATTTCGAGAAGCGCTTCAAGGCGCTGCTCGGCGAGCTGAAAAAACGTCCGCAGGCGATCCTGTTCATCGACGAGATCCACACCATCATCGGTGCCGGTGCTGCGTCCGGTGGCGTCATGGATGCCTCGAACCTGCTCAAGCCGCTGCTGTCGTCGGGTGACATTCGCTGCATCGGTTCGACCACGTTCCAGGAATTCCGTGGCATCTTCGAGAAAGACCGTGCCCTGGCACGTCGCTTCCAGAAGGTCGATGTGGTCGAGCCGTCGGTGGAAGACACCATCGGCATCCTGCGTGGTCTGAAAGGGCGTTTCGAACAGCATCACAACATCGAGTACAGCGATGAGTCGCTGCGCGCCGCTGCAGAACTGGCATCGCGCTACATCAATGACCGGCACATGCCGGACAAGGCCATCGATGTGATCGACGAGGCGGGCGCCTACCAGCGTCTGCAGCCGGTCGACAAGCGCGTGAAGCGCATCGACGTGCCCCAGGTTGAAGACATCGTGGCGAAGATCGCACGTATTCCGCCGAAACACGTCACCAGTTCCGACAAGGAGCTGCTGCGTAACCTGGAGCGCGACCTGAAGCTGACGGTGTTTGGTCAGGATGCGGCGATCGATTCGCTGTCGACTGCGATCAAGCTGTCCCGTGCGGGCCTCAAGTCGCCGGACAAGCCAGTCGGTTCGTTCCTGTTCGCCGGGCCTACCGGTGTCGGTAAAACCGAGGCCGCGCGGCAATTGGCCAAGGCGCTGGGGATCGAGCTGGTTCGTTTCGACATGTCCGAATACATGGAGCGCCACACCGTATCGCGTCTGATCGGTGCGCCTCCGGGTTATGTCGGTTTCGACCAGGGCGGTCTGTTGACCGAAGCGATTACCAAGCAACCGCATTGCGTGTTGCTGCTCGATGAAATCGAGAAGGCGCATCCGGAAGTCTTCAACCTGCTGCTGCAGGTGATGGACCACGGAACGCTGACCGACAACAACGGGCGCAAGGCGGACTTCCGCAACGTGATCGTGATCATGACCACCAACGCCGGTGCCGAAACCGCGGCGCGTGCTTCGATCGGTTTCACTCATCAGGACCACTCGTCCGATGCGATGGAAGTGATCAAGAAGAGCTTCACGCCGGAATTCCGCAACCGCCTGGACACCATCATTCAATTTGGTCGCCTCAGTCACGAGGTCATCAAAAGCGTGGTGGACAAGTTCCTCACCGAACTTCAGGCGCAGCTGGAAGACAAGCGTGTGCTTCTGGAAGTTACCGACGCGGCGCGCAGTTGGCTGGCGGCCGGTGGTTACGATTCGGCAATGGGCGCTCGCCCGATGGCGCGTCTGATCCAGGACAAGATCAAGCGTCCGCTGGCGGAGGAGATTCTGTTTGGCGAGCTGGCCGAGCATGGCGGTGTGGTTCACATCGACATCAAGGATGGTGAGCTGACGTTTGACTTCGAGACCACCGCAGAAATGGCCTGATGGCTGGTAAGTGAAAAGGCGCCTTCGGGCGCCTTTTTGTTGTCTGGTTGTTGGGTGTGAATATCCGTTTCTTCGGGTGCTGCGGCTTATGGTTCCGCCCTTACGGCGGGTCACTTTTGGCAAACGCCCCAAAAGTAACCAAAAGGTCTCTACCCTGACGTACGGCCCCTCGCTGAGGCTCGGGGTTCCTTCGCTCCGGGATCGATCCGGGGGCATCGCCTACGGTTTGCTTCGCTGCACCTCCTCTCGATGTGTTTGGCTTCGCCAAACGGTCGCTTCGCTCCCACCCCGAATCAATCCCTCCACTCAGCCTGCCGACGGGCCTTGCGATCAAAAGCAGTACTCGAGCTAACGCTCATCGTGGTGAGTGGCTCTTGATCTGGCTCTGGCTCTGGCTTTTGATTTTTTGCCCCTTCGGCAGGCCGAGCGAAGGTGTTCATCAGGGGGTAGGCGCGCAGCGCCGTGCGGCGAAGCCGCATACATCGAGAGGAGGTGCAGCGAAGCAAACCGTAGGCGATGCCCCCTGATGGACACCGTAGCGAGGGAACACTGAGCCTAAGCGAAGTGCCGTACGCCGGGGCCAAGACTTTTTGGTTACTTTTTTGGCGTTTGAAAAAAGTGACTCGCTGTAAGAGCGAAACCGCCAGCGGCAGCACCCGAAGCAACGGATATGCCCCCAAAACTCAAGCACAAAGAACCAAATCCCGGACAAACAAAAACGCCCGGCATTAAGCCGGGCGTCTTGTATTGACTTGATTAGCGAGCGCGGTAAGTAATACGCCCTTTGCTCAAGTCATAGGGCGTCAGCTCGACGCGCACTTTGTCACCGGTAAGAATACGAATGTAGTTCTTGCGCATCTTGCCGGAAATATGCGCGGTTACGACGTGCCCATTTTCCAACTCCACACGAAACATGGTGTTGGGCAGGGTGTCGACGACAGTGCCTTCCATTTCGAAGCTGTCTTCTTTCGACATGCAGTAAAGCCCTCGGTATCCAATGAATGGCCCGGTGCAACTGCGCCAGGCAAAAGCGGCGTGCATTGTGCCCGAAAAATGGGGTTTACGCCAAGGGGTTTAGGGCTTGCGTTCAGTTCAGGATGACCCAGCGCTGATTAATCAGCAGTTCGATAGGCCGATATTGGGTCTTGTAGTTCATCTTTTTACAGTTTTTGATCCAGTAGCCAAGGTACACGGCTTCAAGTCCAAGGCGTCCGGCTTCAGCGATTTGCCAGAGGATGGCGTAGCGTCCGAGGCTGCGGCGTTCTTCTTCCGGTTCGTAAAAGGTGTAGACCGCCGACAGGCCATTAGGCAGCAGATCGGTGACGGCGACGGCCAGCAACCGTCCGTCGAGACGGAACTCGTAGAAGCGCGAGAAGGGAAGGTCGCGAACCAGAAAAGTCGAGAATTGATCACGGCTCGGCGGGTACATGTCGCCGTCGGCATGGCGCTGTTCGATGTAGCGCTGATAAAGATCGAAATACTCTTCGCTGAAGGCCGGTTTGACCGGGCGTACCTGCAAGTCGGCGTTGCGTTTGAAAATGCGTTTCTGCTGGCGATTGGGGTTGAACTGCGCCACCGGAATGCGCGCAGGCACGCAGGCATTGCAGTTCTGGCAATGCGGGCGGTACAGATGATCGCCGCTGCGACGAAAGCCCATTTCCGACAGGTCTGCGTAGACATGCACATCCATGGGCTGGCTCGGATCGAGAAACAGGGTCGTGGCCTGTTCCTCGGGCAGATAACTGCAGGAATGAGGCTGAGTGGCATAAAACTTCAACCGCGCCAACTCGGTCATGATCAACCCTCAGGGGTAAGCTGGTGAATTAAGTGTAAGCCACGCGCGCAAAAGTCGCTCAGCAAACCCAGGTGGCCAGGTTGGGTCGGTCGAGGTGCCGGGCCAGATACTCGGCAAAGGCGGGGCGGGAAATTGCCCGGGCGCCCAGGCTGTGCAGATGATCGGTAGGCATCTGGCAGTCGATCAGCACGAACCCCGAGTCTTTCAGGTGCCGCACCAGCGTGGCAAAGCCGTACTTGGAGGCATTGTCGGCGCGACTGAACATCGATTCGCCGAAAAACAGCTGCCCCATCGCCAGACCATAGAGGCCTCCGACCAGTTTGCCCTCATCCCACACTTCCACTGAATGGGCGAAGCCGCGTTGGTGCAGTTCAATGTAGGCATCCTGCATGGCCTCGGTGATCCAGGTGCCATCGGCGTAATCCCGTGGTGCGGCGCAGGCGCGGATAACCGCTTCGAAGTCCTGATCGACGGTCACTTGGTAGCGTTGCTGGCGCAGCAGTTTGCCCAGGCTGCGCGAGACATGCAGTTCGTCGGGAAACAATACGGTGCGCGGATCCGGCGACCACCAGAGGATGGGCTGTCCTTCGGAGAACCACGGAAAGCAGCCGTGGCGATAGGCCTGGATCAGACGATCGGCGGACAGATCGCCACCGGCCGCCAGCAATCCGTTGGGATCGCGCATGGCCTTTTCCAGTGGCGGGAAAGTCAGTGAATTGCGTTGTAACCAAGTCAGCATGGCGTCCAGGCTTGCAGAAGGGGAGGGCGGTGGGCGGCGGGGGCCGTTGCAAAGTGTGCCGTTAAATGGCGCGAATGTCCTCCCGAACCTGCGCGAAGTCGACGCTGCTGCAACTTGCCTTCAGGGATGCGGTCGTAGACGGGCGACAAGCTTGAGGGTGCATGCTTCGCTACGTTCATCAAATACACCTCATAAGCCTTTGTCACAAAAGACAATGCATGCTCAAATTGCGTCGCAGGTTTTGTCTGCTTGGCTATGCTTGAACATGGGGTTTGAAGCATGGCATCGAACGCGCAAACCCGTACAATGCCGGGCTGTTACAGAATATTCGCAGTGTGCCGTGTTTATAAAAGAGCGGGCGCAGTGTTAAAAGTAGTCTCAGTTGCGCCCGTCAATTTTTTACCTGCCTGGATCGGGCAGTTTTTTATCGTCATTCAATAGATGGACGCGCCGCTGGCGCAGGAAAAGAAGCGTTTTGAAGAAATCCACGGAAGCACCAAAAACAGTCGTTCCGCTTTGGCGCCAGCAATTGCACTACCGGCTCAAGGAAGGTGCATTGATCGCCATCGGCGCTCTGTGCCTGTTCCTGATGATGGCCTTGCTGACCTACGGCAAGGACGATCCGGGCTGGAGCCACAACAGCAAGATCGACGACGTGCAGAATTTCGGCGGTCCGGCGGGCTCCTACAGCGCTGACATCCTGTTCATGGTGCTCGGTTACTTCGCGTACATCTTCCCGTTACTGCTGGCGATCAAGGCGTATCAGATCTTCCGTCAGCGCCACGAGCCGTGGCAGTGGAGCGGCTGGCTGTTTTCCTGGCGCCTGATCGGCCTGGTGTTTCTGGTGCTGTCCGGAGCCGCGCTGGCGCACATTCATTTCCATGCGGCCACCGCGTTGCCGGCCGGTGCGGGTGGCGCGCTGGGTGAAAGCCTCGGTGACCTGGCCCGCAATGCCCTGAACATTCAGGGCAGCACATTATTGTTCATCGCACTGTTCCTGTTCGGCCTGACCGTATTCACCGACCTGTCGTGGTTCAAGGTGATGGATGTCACCGGCAAAATCACCCTCGACCTGTTCGAACTGTTCCAGGGCGCGATCAATCGCTGGTGGTCGGCGCGTACCGAGCGCAAGCAACTGGTGGCGCAACTGCGTGAAGTCGATGACCGGGTGCACGACGTGGTCGCACCGACCGTTACCGACAAGCGCGAACAGGCCAAGGTCAAGGAGCGTTTGATCGAGCGCGAGCAGGCTCTGAGCAAACACATGTCCGAGCGCGAGAAGCAGGTTCCGCCGGTCATCGCCCCGGCCCCGGTCAAGGCGCCGGAGCCGAGCAAGCGCGTGCAGAAAGAGAAGCAGGTGCCGTTGTTCGTCGACAGCGCCGTGGAAGGCACCTTGCCGCCGATCTCGATTCTCGATCCTGCGGAAAAGAAACAACTCAATTATTCGCCCGAATCCCTGGCAGCGGTCGGCCACTTGCTGGAGATCAAGCTCAAGGAGTTCGGCGTCGAAGTCACCGTGGACTCGATCCACCCAGGTCCGGTCATTACCCGTTACGAAATCCAGCCGGCTGCCGGTGTGAAGGTCAGCCGTATCGCCAACCTGGCGAAAGACCTTGCACGTTCGCTGGCCGTGACCAGCGTGCGGGTGGTGGAAGTGATTCCGGGCAAGACCACGGTCGGTATCGAGATCCCCAACGAAGACCGCCAGATCGTGCGCTTCTCCGAAGTGCTGTCGACCCCCGAGTACGACAACTTCAAGTCGCCGGTCACTCTGGCCCTGGGCCACGACATCGGCGGCAAACCGGTCATCACCGACCTGGCGAAGATGCCGCACCTGCTGGTGGCCGGTACCACCGGTTCCGGTAAGTCGGTGGGTGTGAACGCGATGATCCTGTCGATCCTGTTCAAGTCCGGCCCGGACGACGCCAAGCTGATCATGATCGACCCGAAAATGTTGGAACTGTCGATCTACGAAGGCATTCCGCACCTGCTGTGCCCGGTCGTGACCGACATGAAGGACGCCGCCAACGCCCTGCGCTGGAGCGTTGCCGAGATGGAACGTCGCTACAAGCTGATGGCGAAAATGGGCGTGCGAAACCTGTCCGGCTTCAACGCCAAGGTCAAGGAAGCCCAGGACGCCGGCGAGCCGTTGAGCGATCCGCTGTACAAGCGCGAAAGCATCCACGACGAAGCGCCGCTGCTGCAGAAGCTGCCGACCATCGTCGTGGTCGTGGATGAATTCGCCGACATGATGATGATCGTCGGCAAGAAGGTTGAAGAACTGATCGCCCGTATCGCCCAGAAGGCGCGTGCGGCCGGTATCCACCTGATCCTCGCGACCCAGCGGCCGTCGGTGGACGTGATCACCGGTCTGATCAAGGCCAACATCCCGACACGCATGGCGTTCCAGGTATCGAGCAAGATCGACTCCCGGACCATCATCGACCAGGGCGGCGCCGAACAACTGCTCGGCCACGGTGACATGCTCTACATGCCGCCGGGCACCAGCCTGCCGATCCGGGTTCACGGCGCCTTTGTATCCGACGATGAAGTTCACCGGGTGGTAGAAGCCTGGAAACTGCGCGGTGCGCCGGAATACAACGACGACATCCTCAACGGTGTCGAAGAGGCGGGCAGTGGTTTCGAAGGCAGCAGCGGCGGTGGTGACGGCGATGATCCGGAAGCCGACGCGCTGTACGACGAAGCCGTGCAGTTTGTACTGGAAAGCCGCCGCGCCTCCATCTCCGCTGTACAGCGCAAGCTGAAGATCGGTTACAACCGTGCCGCGCGCATGATCGAAGCCATGGAAATGGCCGGGGTCGTGACGTCCATGAACACCAACGGTTCCCGCGAAGTCCTGGCCCCTGGCCCGGTGCGCGACTGATTCAAATGCAATGGGCGGTGCATGAGGCGCCGTCCACTTTCCCACGCGTATTCAAGAGGACTCCCATGCGTCTTATCCGCATGCTGCTGCCGGTACTGGCTCTGACCACCCTCACGGCTCACGCCGATGACAAGGATGTGGCTCGCCTGACCCAATTGCTGGAAACATCCAAGACCCTGACGGCCAACTTCTCCCAGCTGACCCTCGACGGCAGCGGCACCCAGTTGCAGGAAACCACCGGCGACATGACCCTGCAGCGCCCGGGCCTGTTCTACTGGCACACCAATGCGCCGGCCGAGCAGACCATGGTCTCCGACGGCAAGAAAGTCACCCTGTGGGACCCGGACCTGGAGCAGGCCACCATCAAGAAACTGGACGACCGTCTGACCCAGACACCGGCCCTGTTGCTGTCCGGTGACGTGTCGAAGATCAGCCAGAGCTTCGACATCAGCGCGAAAGAAGCGGGTGGCGTGATCGACTTCACCTTGAAGCCGAAAACCAAGGACACCCTGTTCGACAGCCTGCGCCTGTCGTTCCGCAACGGTCTGGTCAATGACATGCAACTGATCGACAGCGTCGGCCAGCGCACCAACATCCTGTTCACCGGGGTGAAGGCAAACGAAGCGGTCCCGGCCTCGAAGTTCAAGTTCGACATCCCGAAGGGTGCCGATGTGATCCAGGAATAACCTCAGAGGTTTCAACGGTACGTGATGGATCTGTTTCGCAGTGCGCCGATTGCCCAGCCGCTGGCCGCCCGTTTGCGGGCGACCAATCTGGATGAGTACGTCGGTCAGGAACACGTGCTCGCTCGCGGCAAACCACTGCGCGAAGCGCTGGAGCAGGGTGCCCTGCATTCGATGATCTTCTGGGGGCCGCCGGGCGTGGGTAAGACCACCCTGGCGCGGCTGCTGGCGGAAGTGTCGGATGCGCATTTCGAAACGGTGTCGGCCGTGTTGGCCGGCGTAAAAGAGATCCGTCAGGCGGTGGAAATCGCCAAGCAGCAGGCCGGCCAGTACGGCAAGCGCACGATCCTGTTTGTCGATGAAGTGCACCGCTTCAACAAGTCGCAGCAGGATGCGTTTCTGCCGTACGTTGAAGACGGCACGCTGATCTTCATCGGTGCGACCACCGAAAACCCTTCGTTCGAACTGAACAACGCATTGCTGTCGCGGGCGCGGGTCTATGTACTCAAGAGCCTCGACGAAGCGGCGTTGCGCAAACTGGTGCACCGCGCCCTCACCGAAGACCGAGGTCTGGGCAAGCGTCATCTGACCCTCAGCGATGAAGGCTTCCAGATGCTGCTGTCCGCCGCCGATGGTGATGGCCGACGTTTGCTCAACCTGCTGGAAAACGCCTCGGACCTGGCCGAAGACAACAGCGAGATGGGCACCGAGTTGCTGCAAAGCCTGCTCGGCGACACTCGCCGGCGATTCGACAAGGGCGGTGAAGCGTTCTACGACCAGATTTCCGCGCTGCACAAATCGGTGCGCGGTTCGAACCCGGACGGCGCGCTGTACTGGTTTGCGCGGATGATCGACGGCGGCTGCGATCCGCTGTACCTGGCCCGCCGCGTGGTGCGCATGGCCAGCGAAGACATCGGCAACGCCGATCCCCGCGCGCTGAGCCTGTGCCTGGCCGCGTGGGAAGTGCAGGAGCGTCTCGGCAGCCCCGAAGGTGAACTCGCCGTGGCCCAGGCCATCACGTACCTGGCTTGCGCTCCGAAAAGCAACGCGGTGTACATGGGCTTCAAGACCGCGCTGCGCGCCGCCGCCGAACACGGCTCGCTGGAAGTGCCGCTGCATTTGCGCAATGCCCCGACCAAATTGATGAAGCAACTGGGTTACGGCGACGAATACCGCTACGCCCATGACGAGCCGGACGCCTATGCCGCCGGCGAAGACTATTTCCCGGAAGAACTCGACCCGATTCCGTTCTATCAGCCCGTGCCCCGTGGCCTGGAGTTGAAGATCGGCGAGAAGCTCAACCACCTTGCCCAACTCGATCGTTTAAGCCCCCGGCAGCGGAGAAAATAGTGGTTCCATTGATCGTTGCAGTCTCCGTCGGCGGGGTAGCCGGCACCTTGTTGCGTTTCGCCACCGGCAATTGGGTCAACGCCAATTGGCCGCGGCACTTCTATACCGCGACGCTGGCCGTTAATATCGTGGGCTGCCTGTTGATCGGCGTGTTGTACGGCCTGTTTTTGATACGCCCGGAAGTACCGATCGAGGTGCGCGCCGGGTTGATGGTCGGCTTCCTCGGGGGGCTGACGACTTTTTCATCCTTTTCACTGGATACGGTGCGTCTGCTGGAAAGCGGGCAAGTGCCGCTGGCCCTGGGCTATGCGGCCATCAGCGTATTCGGCGGGCTGCTCGCGACGTGGGCCGGCCTGTCCCTGACCAAACTTTGATAACGAGAAACCGACATGCTCGATTCCAAACTGTTACGTAGCAACCTCCAGGACGTAGCGGACCGCCTGGCTTCCCGTGGCTTTGCCCTGGATGTCGCGCGCATCGAAGCGCTGGAAGAACAGCGCAAGACCGTCCAGACCCGCACCGAAGCACTGCAGGCTGAGCGTAACGCGCGTTCCAAATCCATCGGTCAGGCCAAGCAGCGCGGCGAAGACATCGCGCCGCTGATGGCGGATGTCGAGCGCATGGCGGGCGAACTGAGCGCCGGTAAAGTCGAGCTGGACGCGATCCAGACCGAACTGGACTCGATCCTGCTGGGCATTCCGAACCTGCCGCACGAATCGGTTCCGGTCGGCGAAGACGAAGACGGCAACGTCGAAGTCCGTCGCTGGGGCACCCCAACTGCGTTCGACTTCCCGGTTCAGGACCACGTGGCCCTGGGCGAGAAGTTCGGCTGGCTCGACTTCGAGACCGCCGCCAAGCTGTCCGGCGCACGTTTCGCGCTGCTGCGTGGCCCGATTGCCCGTCTGCACCGCGCACTGGCGCAGTTCATGATTAACCTGCACGTCACCGAGCACGGCTACGAAGAGGCCTACACGCCTTATCTGGTTCAGGCCCCGGCGCTGCAAGGCACCGGTCAACTGCCGAAGTTCGAAGAAGACCTGTTCAAGATCGCCCGCGAAGGCGAAGCCGATTTGTACCTGATCCCGACCGCCGAAGTGTCGCTGACCAACATCGTGGCCGGTGAAATCGTCGATTCGAAGCAACTGCCGATCAAGTTCGTCGCCCACACCCCGTGCTTCCGCAGCGAAGCCGGTGCGTCGGGTCGTGACACTCGCGGCATGATCCGCCAGCACCAGTTCGACAAGGTCGAGATGGTACAGATCGTCGAGCCGTCGAAGTCGATGGAAGCGCTGGAAGGCCTGACCGCCAACGCCGAGAAAGTCCTGCAACTGCTGGGTCTGCCTTACCGTACTCTGGCGCTGTGCACCGGCGACATGGGCTTCAGTGCGGTCAAGACCTACGACCTGGAAGTGTGGATCCCGAGCCAGGACAAATACCGTGAAATCTCGTCGTGCTCCAACTGCGGCGACTTCCAGGCCCGCCGCATGCAGGCGCGTTTCCGCAACCCGGAAACCGGCAAGCCTGAGCTGGTACACACTCTGAACGGTTCTGGTCTGGCAGTTGGCCGTACCCTGGTGGCTGTGCTGGAGAACTACCAGCAGGCCGACGGTTCGATCCGCGTGCCGGACGTGCTGAAGCCGTACATGGGTGGCCTTGAGGTCATCGGCTAAATGAAATATCTGCCGCTGTTTCACAACCTGCGCGGCAGTCGTGTGTTGGTTGTCGGTGGGGGGGAAATTGCCTTGCGCAAATCCCGCCTGCTGGCCGATGCCGGTGCGCTGCTGCGGGTGGTCGCACCTGAAATCGAAGCGCAACTGCGCGAACTGGTTGCCACCAGCGGTGGCGAATGCCTGTTGCGTGGCTACGCCGAAACGGATCTGGACGGTTGCGGGCTGATCATTGCCGCCACCGACGACGAAGCCTTGAACGCGCAAGTCTCCGCTGATGCTCATCGGCGTTGCGTGCCGGTCAATGTGGTGGATGCGCCGGCGCTGTGCAGCGTGATCTTCCCGGCGATTGTTGATCGTTCACCGTTGATCATCGCGGTGTCCAGCGGCGGCGATGCGCCGGTGCTGGCCCGGCTGATTCGCGCCAAGATCGAAACCTGGATTCCTTCGACCTACGGCCATCTGGCCGGTCTGGCCGCGCGTTTTCGTGATCAGGTCAAAGGCCTGTTTCCCGATGTGCAGCAGCGTCGTGCCTTTTGGGAAGACGTTTTCCAGGGTCCGATTGCCGACCGGCAACTGGCCGGACAGGGCGCCGAAGCCGAGCGTCTGCTGCAGGCGAAAATCGATGGCGAAGCGACCGTGGCGACCGGCGAGGTGTATCTGGTGGGCGCAGGGCCGGGTGATCCGGATCTGCTGACCTTCCGTGCCTTGCGCCTGATGCAACAGGCCGACGTGGTGCTGTATGACCGCTTGGTCGCTCCGGCGATTCTTGAGCTGTGCCGTCGCGATGCCGAGCGGGTTTACGTCGGCAAGCGTCGCGCCGATCACGCCGTGCCGCAGGATCAGATCAACCAGCAACTGGTGGATCTGGCCAAGGCCGGCAAGCGCGTAGTGCGGTTGAAGGGCGGGGATCCGTTCATCTTCGGTCGTGGCGGCGAAGAGATCGAGGAGCTGGCAGCCCATGGCATCCCGTTCCAGGTGGTGCCGGGCATCACAGCGGCCAGCGGTTGCGCGGCGTATGCCGGGATTCCGCTGACTCATCGCGATTACGCGCAGTCGGTACGTTTCGTCACCGGGCACCTGAAGGACGGTTCCACCGATCTGCCGTGGGCCGACCTCGTCGCGCCGGCGCAGACGCTGGTGTTCTACATGGGCCTGGTGGGGTTGCCTGTCATCTGCGAGCAATTGATCAAGCATGGTCGTGCGGCCGATACCCCGGCAGCGTTGATCCAGCAGGGCACCACGGTCAATCAGCGGGTCTTCACCGGCACCCTGGCCGACCTGCCGCGTCTGGTGGCGGAGCATGAAGTGCATGCGCCGACGCTGGTGATCGTCGGCGAAGTGGTGCAACTGCGCGAGAAACTGGCGTGGTTCGAGGGCGCTCAGGGTCAGGTCTGACTCTGAAGGGATCGTTCCCACGCTGTGGGAACGATCCTGCTCTCAACCTCTGCGCCAAACCCCTTTCCCGCCCAACCGGTTCCGGTCATGGGCAACTTTGAAATCCTGCTTCGGCCCCTTTGGCACAACCCCGGTCGGGTTGATGGTCTTGTGGCTGCCGTAGTAGTGGTTCTTGATGTGCTGGAAATCCACGGTCTCGGCAACGCCCGGCCACTGGTACATCTCACGCAGCCAGTTCGACAGATTCGGGTAATCGCTGATCCGCCGCAGATTGCATTTGAAGTGCCCGTGATACACCGCGTCGAAACGAATCAGCGTGGTGAACAACCGCACGTCCGCCTCGGTCAGGTATTCGCCCGTCAGATAACGGTTGGCACCCAGCACCTGCTCCAGATGATCAAGTTCGGCAAACACATCATCGAACGCCTCTTCATAGGCCTGCTGCGAGGTGGCAAACCCGGCGCGATACACGCCGTTGTTCACGGCGGGGTAGATCCGCTCGTTCAGCGCATCGATCTCGCTGCGCAATGGCGCCGGATAGAAGTCCAGATCGTTGCCGGTCAAGTCATCGAAGGCGCTGTTGAACATGCGGATGATCTCCGCCGATTCGTTGCTGACGATGCGTTTGAGCTTCTTGTCCCACAGTACCGGCACAGTGACGCGTCCGGTGTAGTCGGCGGTGTCAGCGGTGTAGCGCTGGTGCATGAAGTCGAAGTGGTCGAGTTTGTCGCCGGTCGAGCCGAGGTTCTGGTCGAAGGTCCAGCCGTTTTCCAGCATCAGCCAGCTGACGACTGAAACGTCGATCAGGCTTTCCAGGCCCTTGAGCTTGCGCAGGATCAGCGTGCGGTGCGCCCACGGACAGGCGAGGGAGACGTAGAGGTGATAACGCCCGGCTTCGGCGGCAAAACCGCCTTCACCGCTCGGGCCCGGCTCACCGTTACGAGTGACCCAGTTACGGCGCTGCGCCTGTTCGCGCTGGAACGCGCCATCCTTGCTGCTTTCGTACCACTTGTCCTGCCAGCGGCCGTCGACGAGTAAACCCATGATCAAGACTCCAGAATCCAATAATCGTTGGAGTGGAGTCTATTCCGATGAGTTCGAACAAAAAGCGCAAAGATCGGGCGTGAATGATCGATTAAATCGATTTTTCCCGCGTGGCCCAGTATTGCTCGGCGGTTTCGAACGCCTGTTCCCGGCTTTGGCCAAGACCACGCAGCGCCAGTGCCATGGTCGAAATCAGCGCCATTTGCGGGTAGCTGTCGACCACATCGCCGCGCCAGACAGCCTTCAGATGCTCGACATCCAGCGACGCCGGTTTGACGTGACGCTGCGCCGACAACTGCGGCCATTCCTCGTCCCAGCTCTCGCCGCCGGTGGTGCCGTACAAGTGGCTGTCGGCATCCGGGTTGATCTCGATTTCGCCGCCGTCACCCTTGATCACGATCGCCGTATCGCCCAGCAGACCGCTGGCATCGCGGTGCACCGCCTGGTAGCCGGGGTGGAAAATACTCTGCAAGCCGCAACGCGCGCCCAGCGGATTGAGAATTCGCGCCAGCGAGTGGATCGGCGAGCGCAGGCCGAGGGTGTTGCGCAGGTCGATCATCCGTTGCAGCTGTGGCGCCCAGTCCACCAGCGGCATGAACGCCAGCCCACCGTTATCCAGCGCCGCGCCGACCTGTTGCCAGTTGCGGCACAGCGGGATGCTCAGCTCGCCCAGCAGTTGTTCGGAATACAAACGCCCGGCGGTGTGCGCGCCACCACCGTGCATGAAGATACGCACGCCGTTCTGCGCCAGGCACTTGGCCGCCAGCAGATACCACGGCAGGTGGCGCTTCTTGCCGGCATAGGTTGGCCAGTCCAGATCGACCTTCAACTCTGGCGCCTGCAAGCGTTCACGCAGGGCCTCGGTGAAACCGGCCATCTCCTCGGCGCTTTCTTCCTTGTGCCGCAGCAACATCAGGAACGCGCCGAGCTGGGTTGCCTCGACCGCTTCGTCGAGCACCATGCCCATGGCTTCCCGGGCTTCCTCGCGGGTCAGGTCACGGGCGCCGCGCTTGCCCTTGCCGAGGATGCGCACGAACTGGGCGAACGGATGTTCGGCGGGCGTTTCGAGGGTCAGCGCTGGATAGTCGGTCATAGGCAATTCGTCGGTTTGGGCAGGCCCGCCAGTTTCGCGGCGAGTTTGGCAGGGGTGCCTTTGAACAGTCGGTTCAGGTGCAGGCTGTTGCCTTTCTCTGCGCCGAGTTTGAGCGCGGTGTACTTGATCAGCGGCCGGGTTGCCGGCGACAACTGGAATTCGGCGTAGAAGCTGCGCAGCAGTTCGAGGACTTCCCAGTGTTCCGGGCTCAGTTCGATATCTTCGGCAGCGGCGAGGGCGCTGGCGACTTCTGCCGACCAGTCGTTGAGGTCGACCAGGAAGCCGTCCTTGTCCAGTTCGATGGCGCGGGCGCCGACGGTCAGCGCATTCATAGCCAGGAATTGACCTTGTCGTGGTGGATCGACAGCTCGACAAAGGCCGGATAATCGATGGCCTCGGCCCAGTCCGGAACCTGCACGGCACGGGCTTGTGCGTCTTCGGCCAGCACAAACAATTTCACCCGACGGGTTTCCAGCGCGTTGAACGGCGCGGTGCCGGGTTGCAGCGCGTAAGCGGCATCACCGCACAGCAGCAGCGCGTCGGCAGTGCCGAGCAGACGCAGGCAACTGGTCAGGCGTTCGTCGCCGAACGGGGAATGAGACAACACATGCAAAGTCGACATCAGAGGGTGATCACCTGATCGTAACGGTCAATAAGGGCGGTGATTTGCTCGGCGGCCAAAGGCTGCGCCTCATCCAGCGAACGATCGCCGAGGCCGCGAACACTGGCGCTTTCGGCGCAGTAGAACAGCTCTTCGACGCCGAACATCGGCAGCGCTTGCAGGTTGGCGCTCAGGTCTTTCTGTTGCAGGGCCCTGGCGTTCTGCCCGGCAGCCAGTTGCAACACACCGTCGTCGAGAAACAGCAAACCGATCGGCAGATCGAAGGCACCGCCAGCCAACACGATGTCCAGCGCTTCGCGGGCGCCGGGCCCGGACCATGGCGATTGACGGCTGATGATCAGAAGGGATTTGGCCATGTCATGCGCCTCCGAAACAGATGATGCGGTCGGCGTCCTGTACCGCATCATGCAACTGGCCGAGGCCGGACAATTCCCACGGCGCGCTGACCGCCACGGCATCACGCTGATAACGCCCGGCTTCCTCGGCATTCAACACGCCCCGGCGCAGGGCGGCGGCGATGCACACCACGCCGTCGAGGTTTTGTTCGGTGATAAAGGTTCGCCACTGTTTGGGCAGGTCCAGTTCGTCCTGTGGGGTGACCACGGCGTCGGACGCGTTGTAGACCCCGTCCTGATAGAAAAACAGCCGGACAATTTCATGCCCGCCGGCCAGCGCAGCCTGCGCGAACAGCAGGGCGCGGCGCGAGGAGGGCGCATGGGCGGCGGAAAACAGTGCGATGGCGAACTTCATGACGGACTCGATCAGCAAAACTGCGGCCATGATAAAGCTTTCTCGGCGGGGCGGCGAAGTCGATGTTGCCGCAGACGTCAGCGCGGCATGTAACCCAACTGCCAGCGCCGAGGGATTTTCAGCGAGACCAGGCCGATCAACGCAGCCAGCAAACCGCTGGCGTACAGTGCTTTGAGTCCCAGGTGATGCTCCAGCACGGCACCGAGGATGGCGCCGATGAACATGCCGCTCCACGGCACCAGTTGCACCCGCCAGCCATTGCGTCGCTCGCCCATGATCCAGCGCCCAAGACCGCGGCCGAACCGTGAAAGTGCACCGGTGACATAAGTCAGCCCGACCGCCAGACCGTTCACTTCCTCTACCGCAGCATTGAGCATGCCCATGGCGATGATTGCCGCCAGCAGCGCCGGGAGTTGCACCTCGGACGGCCAGGCGGCGGCCCCGCAGAGCAGCGTCGCGATGCACAGCAGCAACGGCAGTGCGCGGCGCCCGCCGAGGCGACCGATCACCACACCGAGGGCGTTGCCGACGATGAACGTGGCGACGAGGATCACCAGCCGCAGCGTCAGACTCACATCGCCGTCACTGATCGCTACCGCCAAGCGTGTCGTGTTGCCGCTCATGAATGAAACGAAGTCGCCGCTGGCCATGAAGCCGATGGCATCGGTCATCCCCGCCAGCACCGAGAGCGCGGCCACCATTGCCAGCCCTATGCGACCGCGCCATTTTTGCGTGTGCAAGTGGCCGGGGCTGGCGCGGTGAGTCGAGGCGGTTGGCAGCATTGGCGCGGATGTCCTTGCGTCGAAGTCAGGGTTCTATGCCATAAAGGTCGCAATATTCCAACCAGTCCATCCCGGCCATCTCCGCCACCTCGCGGTGCACTTCCAGGCGTTGCGCCTGATATTCCTCGGGAGTGGCTGCAGTCAGTTGCAGCGTCAGCTCCCAGGCGAACAGACCCTGGCTTTCGGCCTCGGCTTCAAAGGCCTCGTGCAGACGTTCCTCGCGGTACTGTGCCGGGGTTTCGCCCTTGGCCTGGGCCAGTAACGGATTGAGATGGTCGAGGGTTTCGCGCAGCTCGGGGCGTGCGTCGAGAAACAGTTTCAAAGCATGTTCATGTCGCTGGTCGGTAGGCGCCATGGGGCTTCCTTGTGGGGCTGATGACCTTAATGTGCCGCAGCTGTCGGCGGGTGTCGCGCTCTAAATGCAGTAAAGCAGAACGATTTTGCGCGTTGCGGTGATACAGTCCGCTTTTTTCCGAATGAGCGAATGCAATGCGAATGCTGATGGTGGCACTGGCGGCAACCCTGCTGGCCGGTTGCGCGGGTTCGGTGATGGAAGACGCCCGCACTCAAACTCCTTACAAGGTCCTGAATTCGGACAAGCCTGAAAAAGTCGTGGCCGAATGTGTGCAGTTCGCCTGGCAGGACGAAGCAGTGTTCGGCGTGGATGCGGCGGCGTACCTGCAACCGGGCAAGAAGGGCGGCTCGACGGTTTATACCCGTTCGGCGGAGTCGTTCGTCGACTTGACCACTGATGCGTCCGGCACGGTGCTGAACTACTACGCGCAGAAGGACGACTTTGTCGCCAAGCGCCGGTTGGCAGCGTTGGCGACCTGTCTGTAACGAGCGGTTCAGTGCGCTGAAGTGTCTGACCCTCGCCAGTTTGCTGGCGAGGGGGACGCTGAACTCAATCAATCAAGCGTTTCTGGAAAAAGTGCCGCTTGTGCCCCAGCGGGTAATCCTTGATTTCGCCACACTCGACATAGCCAAGCTTCTTGTAGAACCCGGGCGCCTGAAACTCAAAGGTGTCGAGCCAGATTCCCACGCAGTCTTTTTCTCGCGCAAATTCCTCGACCATCTGCATCAGTTTCGAGCCGATACCCTGGCCCCGGCCTTCTTCCGGCACGGCCAGCAACTCGATGAACAGCCACCGATAGAACGTGTGCCCATAAAGGCCACCGAGGATCGCGTCGTTATCGTCGCGCACCAGCAGCGCGACCGGCTCGTACAACGAAGGCCCGGCCTTGGCGATGTTATAGGCACGCAGGGGCGCCAGGATGGCTGCGCGCTGTTCTTCGGTGGGGTCCTGTGACAGCTCGATCCGCAACGTCATGTTGTCTTCCTTGTAGTAATGAGCTCGCAGCCTATCGTGCGGCAGTCGATTGAAGCAATCGCCCGGAACCGTTGCTCCCGCGCCGGGGTCTAGCCCTTGAAGGCGTTCATTCCGAATACGTCTGCCGAGGAGAGTCCATGAATATTTTCGAAGCCCTTCGCGAGAGCCACGACCGCCAGCGCGGCTATGCCAAGACCTTGATCAAGACCAGCGGCGACACCCCGGAGCGCGTCGAAGCCTACAAGCAACTGAAGGCCGAGCTGCAAGCCCACGAGACAGCCGAAGAGCGCCACTTCTACATCCCGTTGATGGAGTTCGACAACGGGGTCGATCTCAGTCGCCACGCCATCGCCGAACACCATGAAATGGACGAAATGATGGAGGAGCTCGACGAGACCGAAATGTCCAGTCCAGCCTGGCTGGCCACGGCGAAAAAGCTCTCGGACAAAGTCCATCACCACTTGAAGGAAGAGGAGCAGAAGTTCTTCCAGATGGCCGGCAAGCTGCTCGACGACAAGCAGAAAGAACAGCTCGCCGGGCAGTATGAAAAGGAGTTCAAGGCGCAACTTCCCTGAATGCTTGAATGCAGGTTTTTGCAATGACGCCGTGTAGGCTTTTTGCCATGCGTTGGGTGAGCGTCGTCGTAATGTACTGTATTTATATCCAGTGTTTTCGGTGTTTTTCGGATATTGCCCAGGCGTGCTGCGACAAAACCGCCGATGGACAAAAAATCCCCCTCCGTTAGCTTGAAGACCTCTCCCCGGAAAGGAGAGTTCTTAAATCAATGGAGTGAAAAACATGAATCAACCACAAGCTCAAACCCAACTGCGACACGGTCGCGTCATTTCCCCTGCAAGCCGCGGTGCGGTGGCTATCGAACAAGGATTGCTCGGTGGCTGGCAGGTCAACGAGATGGAAGGCGGCAAGAACTTCCCGGCACTGGTGGCCGGCCCGTTCCCGGCGCCTTTCGAGTCGGACAACCCGAGTGTCGTGCCACCGGCCGACGGGCACATTCTCAGCGGCGGCAAGGACGACGCCCGTGACTGTGTGAACTTCACCGACGAGGAAATGAGCAAGAAGCTCGGTCGCCCGTTCACCTGGCCGCTGCTCAACGTCACCCCTGGCCAGACCCTCGAAGTGAAATGGGAATACACCGCGCCGCACACCACTCGCGGTTACCGCTGGCTGATCACCAAGGATGGCTGGGACCCGAAACAACGCATCACTCGTGCGCAACTGGAAACAAAACCGTTCGCCGAGGACTTCTATCCGCAAGTGCCGTACTACAGTCATTCGGCGGAGCTGAAGGCCAAGGTCAATCACGCGGTGAAACTTCCGGCCAACAAGCAAGGTCGTCACGTCATCGTCCTGATGTGGATCGTCGCCAACACCGGCAACGCCTTCTATCAGGCCTTCGATGTGGACTTCAAATAAGTCCGCAACACCTACCTACACGTTCTGAAGGATTAGAACATGTCAAATATCGACTTCACGTTAATGCAAAACCAGGCGAGCGATGCGGCTTCGCTGATGCCGAGCATCGCCGGCAAGAAGATCCTCATGGGCTTCTGGCACAACTGGCCCGCGGGCCCGAGCGATGGCTATCAGCGCGGTCAGTTCGCCAACATCGCTCTGGAAAACGTGCCCAAGGACTACAACGTGGTTGCGGTCGCGTTCATGAAGGGCAGCGGGATTCCGACCTTCAAGCCCTTCAATGTTTCCGATGCCGAGTTCCGCCGCCAGGTTGGCGTACTCAACAGTCAGGGCCGGGCGGTGCTGATTTCCCTCGGCGGCGCCGATGCGCACATCGAGTTGCGTTCCGGTCAGGAGCAGCCACTGGCTAACGAAATCATCCGTCTGGTGGAGACCTACGGTTTCGACGGGCTGGACATCGATCTTGAACAGAGCGCGATTGATTTCGCTGCCAACAAGACCGTGCTGCCGGCCGCCCTGAAACTGGTCAAGGATCACTACGCCGGCCAGGGCAAGCATTTCATCATCAGCATGGCGCCGGAGTTTCCATACCTGACCACCTCCGGCAAATACGTCGGCTACCTGCAGGCACTGGAAGGCTACTACGACTTCATCGCGCCGCAGTTCTACAACCAGGGTGGTGACGGTGTCTGGGTCCCCGAGGCCAATAACGGCAACGGGGCATGGATCGCGCAGAACAACGATGCGATGAAAGAGGACTTCCTCTATTACCTGACCGAAAGTCTGGTGACCGGCACGCGCGGGTTCACGAAGATCCCTGCGGACAAGTTCGTCATCGGCCTGCCTGCCAACGTTGACGCCGCTGCCACCGGTTATGTGATCGACAAGAACGCGGTCGGCAACGCGATGAAACGCCTGGCGGTCAAAGGGCACCCGATCAAGGGCCTGATGACCTGGTCGGTAAACTGGGACAACGGCACCAGCAAGGATCGTGTGCCGTACAACTGGGAGTTCAGCCGGCGTTATGGACCGCTGATCAACGGCGTGGCGGCTGCCACGCAGGTGCCAGATGTCGCAATGGCCGACATGGCCCGTCAGCGGTAATCGAATGAAAAAGCCCGGTAGCGCTGCCGGGCTTTTTTTGAATTACTGAAAAAATAAAATGAGGCCAATGTTCTGTAGCTGTTCATCAATTGCAAACAGTGTACCTGACTGGATGAGGGCTTTAAATTGTGTTGCTCAAGGTGCTTTGAGGCTCATTCTTTGGGCGCGCTGAGTGAATTTAACCATGTTTTAAAATAATCTTGCTGCTCTTTCGGTGTTTTTGAAATGTTGCAATCTTCATGGTCGAAAATATGGACTATGTTTTCTCTTCTTGCTGATTTCCCTAGCGTTAATTCATACGCAAGTGAGCCGCCACTCATTTGTGAACACATTCGGGAGGGCGTCACGTTCAATTTGGCTCCCTTGCAAAGAAATGTTATTTTCGGGTGCTCATTCCTGATTTTCGCCAAACAAAGATATAGGTCGTCTGCCTCGTATATTTGTTTAAATCCGTTGCTCATCGAAAACTCAATGGTCCCCTTTGCGGCATCGTAGGACAGATTTGCCTGTTCGAGAGCCTCATTAACGATGATTGATATTTTTTTGTGTTCCATTTCTATTTTCTTTTTGGATTAGGGATTGAGTAGCCTACATAGCTACCATCTTTTTTTAGCGGTGTAACTCCAATAATGTCAGCGCTATGAATGGAACCTGGAATTGCAACTTCTATCTCGTCTGCAAATGGTACTTGGTTTCCGAGTGTTTTGTTTACATTTATTCCTAATATTTTTCTAAGTGTGTATAGGTAACCTTTTCTTGTTTTTGAACTTGTACCAAATTCGATCGCGACAAACTCAGATGGTGATGTGCTGATAAAGTAGCTCGGTGGGTTATTGCTGTCCATGGCGTGTAGCAATAGATCAGTACTTTGGCCTTTGCTTTTGAACCCGTTTTTAAAAACCTCATCGGGATGTTTCACGTCACCGCGATATAAGTATTCTCCTTCTTTTTCTCGGAGCGGAAGCTTGGGCTCACCTTCATTAACTTTGGACCCTTCCACCCCATCCGGAACCGGACATCCCGGCCTATTCGGCGGCGGACAATTGGACGTCAACCCCAACGGATCCACCCACCCCGTCGGATTCGGCACGTACCGGTACTGATTCAGCCCACCTGCCAGCTTCACCGGATCCGGCGTCAGGTACCGTCCAACGTCCGGGTCGTAGTACCGATGCCGGTTGTAATGCAGCCCGCTTTCCGCATCGAAGTACTGCCCCTGAAAGCGCAGCGGTTGGTCGAGGTAGTCGTCGGTCGCCAGTTCCAGCGAGGTGACCTTGCCGTAGGCGCTGTATTTGGCTGACCAGACGATCTCGCCGCTGTAATCGGTCAGTTCCTGCGGGGTGCCGAGGTGGTCGAGCTGGTAGTAGAACGGGCAGGCGCGTTTCGGGCCTTGGCCGTCGAGCATCGCCAGCGGGCGGAAGGTGCCGGGTTCGTAGATGAAGCTGCGGTGCTGGGTCGGGCTGCTTTCGGCGATCAGGTGGTCGCCCTGCCAGAAGAACTCGGTGGTCTGGCCATCGACGGTTTTACGGATGCGGCGGCCGAAGGCGTCGTAGTGGTAGGTGGCGCTGGTGCCGTCGGGGCGGGTCAGGCCGATCAGGCGGTGCTGGCTGTCGTAGCGGTATGCAGTGACGAGCTGTTGGGCGCGACCACGGCGTTCGCGGATCAGGTTGCCGAAAGCGTCGTAGTCGTAGTGACGGTCGCCCTGCATCAGCAGGCGGTTGCCCTTGATCTGTGTCGGGCCGGGGCGGTCCTGTAGCAGCAGGTTGCCCGCCGGGTCGTGGGCGAAGTTTTCCGGCACATCGTCACGGGTGTGGCGCACGCGGATCAGTCGGTCGAGGGCGTCGTACTGGTAGCTGCGCTGGCCGTGGCGGGTGTCGGCGATGTGTTCAAGGTTGCCGTTGGCGCTGTAGGCAAAATCGCGGCGGTACAGCGCACTGCGTTGATGGCCTACGGCGTGGGACAGCAAGCGGCCCTGTTCGTCGTAGGCATATTCGCTGAGCAACAGGCCTTGCTGGCGTTTTTGCTCGCGGCCGTTCTGGTAGACGTGGCGGGTGAGCAAGGCGCCGTTGAGGTCGATCGCGGTCAGCGCGCCGCCCTTGGCGTAGTGGTAGTCGAGCTTGCTGTTGTCCGGCAGACGCATCCGGGTGAGTTGGCCGCAGGCGTCGTAGGTGTAACGCAAGGTGCCCCAGCCCTGATGCTCACGGACCAGGCGGTCCTGCAGGTCGTATTCAAAGGCCAGTGGGTGATTCTGGCCGTCGTCTACACCGATCAGCCGACCGAGGCGGTCGTAGCGGTATTCAACCGTGCCGCCGTCCGGCAGGGTCTTGAGCAGCAGGCGCCCGGCAGCATCGCGTTGATAGCCGGTGACCAGCGTCGAGCCGTCATCGCCGTACTCGGTCTTCTCCAGCAGATGACCGTTGCGGTCATAGGCGTACGCGGTGCGCCGCCCGTCAAAACCGGTTTCCTGTCGGATCAATCCGGTCGGCGTGTAGTCCAGCCGGTACTTCTCGCCGGACTCGTTCTCGATTTCCGTCAGCAACAGCTGCGCATGGTCGTAGCGATACTGCAGCCGCGTGCCGTCAGGATTGATCCGCCGGCTGACCAGGTGCAGGTCGTCGTCATACTCGTAGCGGGTGATGCGCCCCAACTCATCGCGTTCGGCGGTGATCTGGCCGTAAGCGCTGTAGGACCAGGCCCGCGTCGCTCCGGTCGGCATCGTGGTCTGGATCAGCCGGCCGACGGCGTCCCACACATGGCGGGTGACGGCGCCATGTTCGTCCTGCGCAGTAATCCGCCGTCCCAAGGCATCGTAGGAAAACTTCCGAACCCCACCGTCCGGCAGGCTTTCCTCGACCAGTTGCCCAAGGTCGTTCCACACGAACACATGCCGGCCGCTGTCCGGATAACGGATCGACAGCAACCGCCCCTGCGGGTCGTAGTGGTAATGGGTGACATGGCCGTCGGGATCAACCGCTTCAGTGATGTCACCCTGGGCATTGCGCCGGTAGGTCCACTCCGCCTCGCCACGCGAACGGCGGTGCAGGAAACCATTGCGGTACTCGTAGGACGTGGGCGCATCGTCCGGCGGAATCAGCGCGATCAGCCGTCCGGCGTCGTCATAGCGGTACTCGGTGACCGCCCCCAGCGCATCCTGCTCGGCGATCAATCGGCCCTGCGCATCGTAGGCCTTGAACTGCTCGCCACCGTCGGCGGCCACCTGACGCACCAGCCGCGCCGTGTCGTCGTGGACGTAAACCTCTTCGCGACCGTCGACGTAGCGCACCGTGACGCTGCCGGCATCGTCCCAGACATAACGCGTGTCCATCTGCGAAAACGATGCCCAGTGCCGCACGCAACGTGCCGCCTTGCCGGAACGCTCCCACTCCCAGAAGAAGCTCGCGCCGCCACTCAGTTGCCGTTGCAGGATGACATGCTGGTCGTCGTAGTCGTAACGCTCACTTTCGCCGACGGCGTTGGTCGCTTCGATCAGTCGGTGACGGGCATCGAAGCGGTAGCTGGCCAGCGTTTGCTCGGTACGCCAGGCAGACTCCCGAAAAACCTGATAATCGACCGCGACCAGATGCGCCCGCTCATAGCGCAGCAACAAGGAACGACCGGCCCCGTTGTCGAGGCGCTCAACGCGATCCAGACGATCACGCGAAATGCGCAACCGGTTGCCGTAGGCATCGCTGAAAAGCGTCAGACGTCCAGCCCGAAAGTGATAAAACCGCGCCGCATCCCCCGCCAGCGCAACGATCAGTTCCTCCGGCTCATCCCCAAGAAAGATCGCCGCCCGCGACAGACTGTTGTGAATCGCCGGCCGCTCGCCACTCGGCAACGGAAACCGCGTGCGCCGGTTCTCATGGTCAACCCAGACCACCGAAGCGCCATCAACCTCCAGTCGATGCGCCAGCGAATGACTCCAGCCAAAACCCAACCCGACATCGATTTCCGCCGCACTGGTGCGATACAACCGGCTGAATTCGAAGGGCAGCAGCCCATCCAGCACACCGTCAGTCAGCGTCAGCAGCTCTTCGCCAGTGACCATCGACACCGGACACCCGTTGGTGCAGGTCAACGGCGCGCAATCGGCGCTGTCACCGTTAGGGTTCTTCGCCTGAGCCGACGCATCGTCGCGAGGCTCATGCCGCTCCATTCGGGTCGTGCCGTGTGACTTGTTACGTGCAATGGCCGCCGGATTGGGCACCGTCAGCACCCGCGCATCCGCCGTACGAATCTCCAGCGGAACTGCAGGTGTCGGCCGCAGCGGTGCCGGACGGGCATTGATCATCAGCGGTTTCAACGCGCCCGCATGCCGAGTCAGATCGGGCGCCGAAGTCAGCTCCGCCAACCGCAACGCCGACGCCGCCAGCCATTCCCGGGCACGCGGCGACTTGACCTTGCCCAGCACCTTGGCGCTCAACCGCAGCGGCACGCCCATACCGCCCGACATGCACATCAGCAGAAAACTGACCAGTAACTCCGCCCGGACTTCAGCCACCACCTCGGCGAGGTACTGCGGCGGCAGCATCTTCAGCCAACTGGTAAAAGCTGCCAGATGAATGAACAGCAACGGCTCGTCGCTGAGCATCAGCAAGCCATTGGCGATGGCTTCGGCGGAGGCCTCGAGCAAGGCTTCCAACTCGACACCGGACAGGTATTGCAGCAGTTTTTCGCTGTTGGCCTGCAAGTCGGCGAGCAGGGCAAACAGTTGTTTCACGTCATCCCAGACGCCATTCAGCGCCGTTTCGAAACCGCGCCAGTCGGCCTGCTGCAACTGACCGTAACGCTCCAGAAAACCCGCGCTGGAAAACTCGGCCCATTGCGGTTGAACCCCGACCCATTCCTCACGCAACCATTTTTCCAGGCCATCAATGAGCCCCTGATACGAGGCATACAGCGTCTGGATATGCGCGGTGGAAACATCGGGAAAGAAGGTGATGCGATAACGCTGGCCCCGGTCGCAGTTGTCGACCTCGAGAATGCCGCTGGGGCCGATGGTGTAATGCTGCGGTTCGCCAAATGACAGGACACCGCCAGCGTCCGAAATGACCGGTTCCAGGGTCACCGGCGTATCGCCGATCGGCACGAAGCGCGCGGCTTCGAACATGTGCACCAGCGTCAGGGAGCCAGTGGCAGAACACATGGCCACTGAGGAACTGATGGGTTTTCGACTGCCAACCGGCGCACTGAGCTGGACATCGTTGCCGACCTTGAACACCTGATCGACATCCAGCGCGTTTCCCGTCCAGAACTGCTCGGCCCAGCTTTCATAGTCGTTGAGGCAGAGACGGAACTCCTGAAACAGCTTCTCGGCGTCGGGCTGGTCAGGGTTCAGCGCAGCGACCACCAGCAAACCGATGCTGTTGTTCAGTTTCAGGAGTTGGTCAGATGGAAGCATTCGCAGTCACTCGCGCGCATCAAGGGGATGGCGCGAAACTTTGCGGGGGATCAAACAGGAAAGAAGTCAGCCGAGTAGGCGATGTCTGTAGGGCGTTTCTCTAAGTGCATTCGGCTTTGCCGGGTATTAGCGAGAGGCTGTTCGTTGAGCAGGGCTTTCGCCTACCATGCCATTAACGATATCGATGACAAAAAAGGATCGAGCGTCATGCCCAACACCGCCGAGCGGATCAACATCGTCGACACTCAGGTGTTGTCCCACGACTGGTATCTGCTGAAGAAAATCACCTTCGACTACCTGCGCAACAACGGTGAATGGCAACGCCAGACCCGCGAAGTCTATGACCGTGGCAATGGTGCAGCGATTCTGTTGTTCAACCGAGAGAAGCGTACGGTGGTGCTGACTCGCCAATTCCGCTTGCCGGTGTTCGTCAATGGTCATGACGGTCTGCTGATCGAGGTGGCTGCCGGGTTGCTGGAAGGCGCGGCGCCGGAGCAGCGCATCCGCGACGAGGCCGAGGAAGAAACCGGTTACCGCGTGCACGATGTGAGGAAGGTGTTCGAGGCGTACATGAGCCCGGGCTCGGTGACCGAGAAGCTGCACTTCTTCGTTGCCGAATACGATGCGGCGTCAAAGGTCAGCGACGGTGGAGGCCTGGAGGAGGAAACCGAGGAACTGGAGGTTCTGGAGTGGCGCTTCGACGATGCACTGGCAGCGTTTCATCGTGGCGAGATCTGCGATGCCAAGACCATCATGCTGTTGCAGTACGCGGCGATGAATAACTTTTTCGACGCTTAAAACAGCTCGCCGGTTTTGCCGATGTCTGACCACTGGCCACCTTCCAGTATCAGCAAGCGTTCCTTGGCTTCAAGGCCGCCGGCAAACCCGGTCAGTTTTCCCGAAGCACCAATCACCCGGTGACAGGGCGCGATGATCGAAATCGGGTTTCTGCCGTTCGCCGCGCCGACGGCACGTACCGCGCTGGGATGGCCGATCTGTTCGGCAATCTGGCTGTAAGTGCGGGTTTCGCCGAACGGAATGGTCAGCAACGCGGCCCAGACCTTTTTCTGGAACTCGGTGCCGGCAAAGTCCAGCTCCAGATCGAACGCACTTCGCGTTCCTGCAAAATATTCTTCCAGCTGTCGCGCGGTTTTCAGCAACACCGGATTATCAGGGGCTTCGGTCATGGGTCCGAGGCGCACCCGGTTCGGTTTGTCGTTTTCCCAGAGGATGGCGGCCAGTCGTGAACCGTTCGCGACCAGCTTCAACTCGCCGACGGGCGAGGGCAGGGTGATGAACGTGTAGGCCATGGGAAAAACTCCGGGTCGGGTCGGCAACAGCGCCCAGCATACTGCCGGATCGGGGAGGCGCAAACCGCAATCGCGACCATACTGGCTGATGCTCTTGAAGCGCTTTCCTACCTTATAAAAAGAAGAGACCGACTCATGAAGTACGAACCTTTTGCCAAATCGCTGATTGCGACCTCATTGGCGCTCAGCTGCCTCATGGCCCATGCCGCCTCGGTTGCCCCGGTCGCCGCCGAAAACGGCATGGTGGTCACCGCCCAGCACCTGGCCACCCACGTGGGTGTCGATGTCTTGAAAAGTGGTGGCAACGCGGTGGATGCGGCGGTCGCCGTGGGCTACGCACTGGCGGTGGTTTACCCGGCAGCGGGCAACCTCGGTGGTGGTGGTTTCATGACCATCCAACTGGCGGACGGACGCAAGACCTTCCTCGACTTCCGGGAAAAAGCCCCGCTGGCCGCGACGGCCAATATGTACCTCGACAAGGATGGCAACGTCATTCCTGATCTGAGTACCCGTGGCCACCTCGCGGTGGGCGTTCCGGGTACGGTCTCCGGCATGGAGCTGGCGCTGACCAAGTACGGCACCAAGCCGCGCAAGGACATGATCGCCCCGGCCATCAAACTGGCGGAAGAAGGCTTCGAGCTGGAGCAGGGTGACGTCGATCTGCTGGACTACGCCACCGACGTGTTCAAGAAGGACATGAAAGATTCAGGCTCGATCTTCCTGCACAACGGCGAGCCGATGCAGGTCGGGCAGAAACTGGTGCAGAAGGATCTGGGCAAGACCCTGCGTACCATTTCCGAGAAAGGCGCCGACGGCTTCTATAAAGGCTGGGTGGCCGATGCCATCGTCACCTCCAGCCAGGCCAACAAGGGCATCATCACCCAGGCCGACCTCGACAAATACAAGACCCGCGAACTGGCCCCGGTGGAATGCGATTATCGCGGCTACCACGTGGTGTCGGCGCCGCCGCCAAGCTCTGGCGGGGTGGTGATCTGCCAGATCATGAACATCCTCGAAGGCTATCCGATGAAGGATCTGGGCTTCCATTCGGCCCAGGGCATGCACTATCAGATCGAGGCGATGCGCCACGCTTATGTGGATCGCAACAGCTATCTGGGCGACCCGGATTTCGTGAAGAACCCGATCGAGCACCTGCTGGACAAGAACTACGCGACCAAGCTGCGCAACGCGATCCAGCCGCAGAAGGCCGGTGTGTCGGCTGAGCTGAAACCTGGCGTTGCGCCTCACGAAGGCAGCAACACCACGCACTACTCGATCGTCGACAAATGGGGCAACGCGGTGTCGGTCACCTACACGCTCAACGACTGGTTCGGCGCGGGTGTGATGGCGAGCAAGACCGGGGTGATCCTCAACGATGAAATGGACGACTTCACCTCGAAAGTGGGCGTGCCGAACATGTACGGCCTGGTGCAGGGTGAAGCCAATGCCATCGCCCCCGGCAAGGCGCCCTTGTCGTCGATGAGCCCGACCATCGTCACCAAGGATGGCAAAGTGGTGATGGTGGTGGGCACGCCGGGCGGCAGTCGCATCATCACGGCGACGCTGCTGACCATGCTCAACGTCATCGACTACGGCATGGGCCTGCAGGAAGCGGTCGATGCGCCGCGCTTCCACCAGCAGTGGATGCCGGAGCAGACCAACCTCGAGGACTACGCCGCGAGCCCCGACACGAAGAAGATTCTCGAGAGCTGGGGCCACAAGTTTGCGGGCCCGCAGGACGCCAACCACATCGCTGCGATTCTGGTCGGAGCGCCGTCGCTGGGCGGTAAACCGGTGGGCAAGAACCGCTTCTACGGCGCCAATGATCCACGGCGCAACACCGGGTTGTCTTTGGGTTACTGAGAAGGGTAAAAAGGGGGCGGGCACACGTCCGCCCCTGTCTCAAGGACCGATCAAGGAAGGCTCACCATGACCACCGCATTGCTGATCATCGATGTCCAGCGCGCCCTGTGCACAGGCGAATACGAGTGCCACGACATCAAACGGGTGATCGACACTATCAACGGCCTCAGCGCCCGCGCACGCAAGGCTGGCGTCACAGTCGTGCTGATCCAGCATAACGAGAAGGACAGCCCGCTCACCTACGGCGCCGAGGGCTGGCAACTGGCCGATGGCCTGAATACCGCACCGAGTGACCTGCACGTCGACAAGACCGCCAACGACTCGTTCTACCAGACCCACCTGCAAAAGCTGATCCCCCGGGAAGACTTCGATCGCCTGGTGATCTGCGGCTTGCAGACCGATTACTGCGTCAACGCCACCGTACGCCAGGCCCATCAACTGGGCTACGACGTGGAACTGGCCGCCGACGCGCATTCCACCGTCGACAACGGCAACATGAGCGCGGAAGACATCATCGCCGAACACAACAAGGACTGGGCGCACCTGACCGGTTCCGTGGCGCGGATTGATGTGAAGCCGGCGGCCGAGATCGCGTTCTGACTCTCTTGAAGTAACCGGTGAAATTTCCAGAGCATCGATAGCCCGGGCCCGGCATACTGCCGCCGCCTCAGGAATGGAATCTGTCGATGCTCGCTTTCAATCTCCGTCACGCCTTGCTGCTGACGTCCCTCGTTTTTGCTGCCAACACCCACGCTGCCAGTTTCGACTGCGCCGGCGCTTCCAGCCCGGTTGAAAAAGCCATTTGTGCGGATCCGGATCTCTCGGGACTCGATGACAAACTGGCTGCAGTCTGGCGTTCGGCGCTGGCCAAAGTTGCCGATCCCAAAGCCCTCAAGGCTGATCAGCGGATGTGGCTGAAAAGCCGCAATAGTTGCGACCAGCGGCTGGCCTGTCTGCGCCGCAATTATCTGATGCGAATTACCGAGCTCGATTACGCCGCCAAACCTTTTGGCTGGAACGCCACATGGCAGCTCATCCCTGATGGTCCCTCGACAGCCGCCCAAATCAATACCCGGCAGCGCGACGCCGGGCATATCGCTTTCGATATTTCGGCGGCAGAGGGCGGCAACTCGGGCGATCTGGAGGGTGTGGCTGTGCTGAAGGGTAAGCAGGCCGATTACGCTGAAGGTGAATGTGCGCTGAGCTTTACGGCGATCAACGGCATTCTGAATGTTGTTCAGGATGGTTCCGACGCCGCCTGCGGTGGGGGCATGGGGGTTTTCTACGCCGGTCGCTATGTGGCTTCCGAGCAACCATTGAAGATCGAATACGATTTACTCAGCCTTGGACTGGCCCGTTCGTCTCAGGACAACGCGACGCTGCATGCGTTACTCAACGCTGACTATCAGGTGCTGGTTGAAACATCCGGTTCAATGATGATCGGCGACCCTGGTGCAGATGTGCCGGACGGCCAGGTTGTGGAAATGTGGATGCGTGGTATAGGGGGGACGGCGATTTTCATGAGCGGCCCAAGCAGCCGGTTTTGGGTGATGCTGATGGCCTACGACGGCAAGGGAAATTCTCGTGTTCGTTACTACACCAACGTGCCGCAATGGAAAGCTCGATTACCCGACGTCATGCAGGCCTGGTACAAGCAAAGGTCAGGTGAAGCAGCGCTGCCGCTGGACTTCATGCCCTGACACTTCAAGTCGCAAACATCAACCTGCGCACATCACTCACCGGCGCGGACACCACACCGCCCAGCACCAGCCGCGTGATGGTATCCGCCGCCCTTTCATAGTCCTCATCCTGCGGCACTTCCCGCCCGGTGATGCGCCCCATCTGCCAGCCGATATTGGTGTAGGTGCGCGTCGCCGACCAGATGAACAGCATCAAATGCTCGGGATCCACCGGCGCCAGCAAGCCGCGCTCGATCCAGCTGCGCAGGCACTCGACATTGCGCCGGGCTTCGGCGTGCAGCAGGTCGCGGCATTCATCGGGTAGCTGGCGACCGCCCAGCAGCAGTTCACCACTGAACACCTTGGCAATCGCCGGATGCTCGCGGGCGATTCGGATGCGGGCCGCGACGTAGGCGCGCAGGCCGATCAACGGGTCGTCACTTTCGCGCAATACCGCCGAGGCCTCCAACAGTGGTTCGACAAAGCCGAGCAGCACTTTGCCGTAGAGGTTTTCCTTGCTCTGGAAGTAGTAATAGAGATTGGCCTTGGGCACACCGGCGCGGGCGGCGATGTCGCGGGTCTGGGTCGCGTCGAAGCCGTTGGCGGCGAACTCTTCGCTGGCGGCCTTGAGGATCAGTTGCTGGTTGCGTTCGCGGATGCTGCTCATGGAAGGCGTTGAAAGTCTGGCGATTTCGGGTTCGCAATATACAAAACTATATAGCGATTAAGCCAGCGAACTCGACGGACAGCGCTATGCTGCTGCAATCATTTGACGGGATCGGGGGAGGGGATATGAGTCTTCAGGCAATACGCGCCAGCGCGGAACATCTGGATGCGGTGGCCTCTCTGTTCGACGGCTATCGTGGATTTTATGGTCAGCCATCGAACCTGGCGCAATCGCGGGCCTTCATCGCCGAGCGCATGGCCGGCAACGAATCGGCGATTTTTCTGGTTGAAGATGAAAACGGCGAGGCGTTGGGATTCGTACAGTTGTATCCGACGTTTTCATCGATTGATGCCCACCGCACCTGGTTGCTCAGCGACCTGTTTACCACGCCGGCCGCTCGAGGCCGTGGCGTCGGGCGATTGCTGATGAACACCGCCCGCGACTTCGCCGTGGAAACCGGTGCCAAGGGACTGGTTCTGGAAACCGCCACCGACAATTTCACGGCTCAGGGCTTGTACGAGTCCCTTGGCTGGGTGCGTGACACAGGCTATTACACCTACAACCTGGACCTGCGACAGGGCTGATTCGGTCAGTCGGCCCAGGCCAGTAGCCGCTCGATCTGAGCCAGTTCCCAGGTGCTGAGCAGGCTGACCGGGTCGGTGCCGAAACGTTGAGTGGTGTCGAGTGTCCATAAGCGACCTTCCGGGCACCGGCATTGCAGGCAGTGGTGCAGGCGTTGGCTGTCAAAGTCGAGCGACAGGTGCCAGCCGTCGATCTCGACCGACATCTGGCCGGCCCCGGATTCCTGTGCAATACGCCGTAATGCGCAAACGCCCAATGCCGCATCGCGCAGGCGCTGGCAGACTTCGCGGGTGGATAGCGGTGACATGTTCAAATCCGTCGATCAACGAAGCGCGCAAGCATAAAGCGCCAGGCCGTCCCTGTCAGCGACCGCTGGCCCGTGCCCGGTCAATTGCGTAACATCCGCAACCCTCTTTTTCCCGTGAATACAGCGGCCGCCAGTGTCGGCCGCGCTGTCAGGTAAGCCATGAAACCGATTCGTCTGCGCGCCGATGTCCTGGCCGGACTCACCACCTCGTTCGCCCTGTTGCCCGAATGCATTGCGTTCGCGCTGGTGGCTCATCTCAATCCGCTGATGGGGCTTTACGGCGCCTTCATCATTTGCACGCTGACTGCGTTGTTCGGCGGCCGGCCGGGCATGGTGTCCGGGGCGGCCGGTTCGATGGCGGTGGTGATCGTCGCGCTGGTGGTGCAGCACGGCGTGCAGTACCTGCTGGCGACGGTGTTGCTTGGCGGGTTGATCATGATGGCGTTCGGGCTGTTGCGCCTGGGCAAACTGGTGCGCATGGTGCCGCACCCGGTGATGCTCGGGTTCGTCAACGGTCTGGCGATCATCATTGCGCTGGCGCAACTGGAGCATTTCAAGAGCGGCGAGCAGTGGCTCAGCGGTACGCCGTTGTACCTGATGACCGGGCTGGTGCTGCTGACCATGGCCATCGTGTACATCCTGCCGCGCCTGACCCGTGCCGTTCCGCCGGCACTGGTGGCGATCCTCGGCGTCGGGGCGCTGGTCTATCTGCTCGGCCTGCCGACCCGCACCCTCGGCGACATGGCGCACATCGCTGGCGGTCTGCCGACGTTCGCGCTGCCGGACATCCCGTACAACCTCGACACCCTGCGCATCATCGCGCCCTACGCGATCCTGATGGCGCTGGTCGGCCTGCTGGAAACCCTGCTGACCCTCAACCTCACCGACGAAATCACCGAAACCCGTGGTTACCCGGATCGCGAATGCGTGGCGCTGGGGGCGGCGAACATGGTCTCCGGCGCGTTCGGCGGCATGGGTGGTTGCGCGATGATCGGTCAGACCGTGATCAACCTCAGCTCCGGCGGGCGCGGCCGATTGTCCGGTGTTGTGGCGGGCGTGCTGATTCTGCTGTTCATTCTGTTTCTGTCGCCGCTGATCGAGCGGATTCCGCTGGCGGCGCTGGTGGGGGTGATGTTCGTGGTGTCGCAGCAGACGTTTGCCTGGGCCTCGTTGCGGGTGCTGAACAAAGTGCCGCTCAATGATGTGCTGGTGATCATCGCGGTGACCACCATCACGGTGTTCACCGATCTGGCCACGGCAGTGCTGTGCGGGATCATCATCGCGGCGCTGAATTTTGCCTGGCAGCAGGCGCGTGAACTGTACGCCGACGAACATCTGGAAGCCGACGGCAGCAAACTCTATCGCCTGCACGGCACGCTGTTTTTCGCCTCGACCACGCCGTTCCTCAATCAGTTCGACCCGGCCAACGATCCACAGCGCGTGACCCTGGACTGCCGGCACCTGAGCTTTGTCGACTACTCGGCCATCGCCGCGCTGAAAACCCTGCGTGAACGCTACGCCAAGGCCGGCAAGCAGTTGCAGGTGTTTCACCTGTCCGAGCGCTGCAAGAAACTGCTGAAACGCGCCGGGGTCGACCACGACTGAGATCGACCCCGGTCACGGATCAGGCATCGATAGCCGGGAAGTCGATGTCGGTCAGCGCGGTGTTGTTGAGGTAGTTGGTCAGGGTCTGCACGGCGACGATGGCGATCACTTCGATGATCTTCTTGTCGTCGATGCCGGCAGCGCGGGCGGCGGCAATCTGCTCATCGCTCAGATGACCACGGGTTTCGGTCAGTTGATGGGCGAGGGTGGCAAAAGCATTCAGCCTGCCGTGACGCGCTTCGATGATTTCTTCTGCTGCCAGCCCGGCCTTGCTGGCAAACAAGGTGTGCGCCGCCAGGCAGTAATCACAGCCGTTGACCTGCGACGTGGCGAGGTACACCACCTCTTTTTCCTTGGCGCTCAGGGACGTTTTGCCCAGTGTGGCGGAGGCTTGCACATAGGCATCCAGTGCGGCGGGTGCAACCGCCAGGGTCTTGAACAGGTTTGGCAGGAAGCCGATTTTTTTCTGCACGCCTTCCAAGGTCGGGCGGGTGGTGTCGGTGGCGTTTTCAAGGGTGATCGGGGCGATGCGGCTCATGGTGATTCTCCAAAAGTCCGGTGCGAAGTGCGCCGGGGATGGAGGTCATGTTATTGAGCGAGGCTGGTGCCTTGGGTGCAAATCGTCGAGGATATGCGACAGATCGTCCAAGCCTGTCGTCGAGGATTCGCCCATGGATCGCTTGTCCACGTTGCTCAGCCACTTCGGCGTGAATGCCGGCACCTTCCACAGCGGTACTTTCTGCGGCATCAGCGCCTACGGTGGCGATCAGGTCTGCGGTCATGTGCATCTGTTGCAGGCCGGGCAAGTGCTGCTCAAACCGGGGAATGACCCCGAACTCACCCTCAGTGAACCAACGCTGATCTTTTTCCCACGCCCGTTTTCCCATCGACTGTTCGCCGACGAGAGCATGGGCGCGCAACTGGTGTGCGCCTCGCTGACCTTTGATGGTGGCGCGGGCAATGCGCTGGCGGCGGCGCTGCCGGATTATCTGGTGCTGAAACTCGCCGACCTTCCGGAGATGACCAGCACTCTGGAATGGCTGTTCAAGGAAGCATTCGACGGCCATTGCGGGCGTGAAGCGGTGATGGATCGGCTGTTCGAATTGCTGGTTATTCTGCTGCTGCGGCATCTGATCAGCAGTCGCAATCAGCAACCGGGCATGATGGCGGGGTTGGCCGACCCGAAGATTTCCCGTGCCTTGAGCCTGATGCACGACCATCCGGCCAAGGCCTGGAGCGTCGCCGAACTGGCCGCGACCGTGCATTTGTCCCGTGCCGGTTTTGCCGAGCATTTCCGGCGAGTGGTGGGGCAGACGCCGGTGGATTATCTGGTGAGCTGGCGGATCAGCCTCGCGCAGAAACGTCTGCGCGAAGGGCGGCCGATTGCCCTGATCGCCGAAGAAGTCGGCTATGAAAGTCCTTCGGCGCTGGCCCGGGCGTTTCGACGCAAGACCGGGCTCAGTCCACGGGAGTGGAAAGCGGGAACGAGCTGAAGCTTATCTTGCGAATTTCTTCGCCCCGGCCACACAGAGAATCACACCCAACGTGACCACCAGCATGCCGACGCTGACGTGTTCATGCAGCAACGTCGCCGCCAGCGCCAGACCAAAAAACGGCTGCAACAACTGCAACTGCCCGACCGCCGCAATCCCGCCCTGAGCGAGGCCGCGATACCAGAACACAAAACCGATCAGCATGCTGAACAGCGAAACGTACGCCAGGCACACCCACGCCGACACGCTGATGCCGCTGAACGAGGCGGGCGCCTTCCATACGCTGAGTACGGCCATCACCGGCAGCGACAACACCAGTGCCCAGCAGATCACCTGCCAGCCGCCGAGGGTGCGCGACAGTTTGGCGCCTTCGGCATAACCGAGACCGCAGGCAAGGATCGCCGCGAGCATCAACAGATCGCCGGTGGGCGAGGCGGTCAGTCCCTGGGAAACCGCAAAGCCGACCACCAGCGAACTGCCCAACACCGAAAAGATCCAGAACACCGGGCGCGGCCGTTCACCGCCGCGCAGCACGCCAAAAAACGCCGTCGCCAACGGCAGCAATCCTACAAACACAATGGAATGCGCCGACGTCACATATTGCAGCGCGAGGGCGGTCAATAGCGGGAATCCCACGACTACGCCCATTGCCACGATCAACAAAGAGAACCACTGATCCCGCGCCGGGCGTCGTTCGAGAAACAGCCACAACAGGCACAACGCCAAGACCCCGGCGATGGTGGCGCGGATGACGGTGAGGAACACCGGGTCGAACTCCAGCACCGCCAGCCGTGTGGCCGGCAGCGAGCCACTGAAAATCACGACGCCGATGAAACCGTTGATCCAGCCGCTGGTTTTTTCCAGGGCCGGGGCGGGCAGATTCGTGGTTCGTTCCATGTCGGTCATGCTCAAAAGTGGGGTTGCTTGTGGCTCATCCTAGGGTTGAGAATCAGCACAATCAAAGAATTGTCATGGATACATCCCGACATGCCGCGCTCCCGCTACAAGACCCTCGTTGATACCTATGCCGCCGACATTCGTGCCGGTCGTTTGCTGCCTGGTACGCGTTTGCCGACCCATCGGCAACTGGCGGCCAGCGAAGGGCTGGCGCTGGTCACGGCGTCGCGGGTGTATGCGGAGCTTGAGGCGATGGGACTGGTCAGCGGTGAGACCGGGCGGGGCACGTTTGTCCGGGAAACTTCGTTATTGCCGGGGCAGGGCATTGACCAGAAAGATATTGCCGTCGGCATGATCGACCTCAACTTCAACTACCCGTCGCTGCCGGGGCAGGCCGATCTGTTGCGCACCGCTTTGCGGCAATTGGCGCTGTCCGGCGACCTTGAAGCGCTCCTGCGTTATCAGCCCCACGCCGGGCGCCAGCATGAACGGGCCTCGGTTGCCCGGCACTTGCAAGCCCGAGGCCTGAGTGTCGACGCCGAACAGGTGTTGATCGTCAACGGCGCCCAGCAAGGTCTGGCGGTGACGTTGATGGCACAGCTCAATCCCGGTGACGTGATCGCGGCCGATGCGCTGACCTATTCAGGCTTCAAGGTATTGGCCGAAGCACTGCATCTGGAAGTGGTGGCGATTCCAGTGACCGCAAACGGGCCGGATCTGGCGGCACTCGACAGATTCTGCCGCAGTCGCCCGGTGCATGCCGTGTACAGCATGCCGACCCTGCACAATCCGCTGGGTTGGGTAATGCCGTTGGACCAGCGCGAACGCTTGGTAGCGATTGCCCGACAGCATGATCTGACGATCATCGAAGACGCTGCCTACGCCTTTCTGGTCGATAACCCGCCGCCGCCACTGGCGGATCTTGCGCCGGAGCGCACGGTGTACGTCTCGGGGCTTTCGAAAAACATCGCCACGGGTCTGCGCGTCGGCTTCATCGCCGCGCCGCTGAAAATCGTCCCGGCACTGGAACGCATCATCCGCGCCACCACCTGGAACACGCCGGGGGTGATGACCGCGATGGCCTGCGGCTGGCTCGACGACGGCACGGTCACCTTGCTGGAGGCGCAAAAGCGCGATGACGCCCGGGCCCGTCAGGTGCTGGCCGCGGAAATCCTGCAAGGCTTGCCGATGGTTGGTCATCCATCTTCGTATTTCCTCTGGCTGCCGCTGCCGGAAGATGCAAGGTCCGATCAGGTGGTGATCGAGCTGATGAAGGCGCAGATCTCGGTTACCAACGCCGAGCCGTTCACCGTATCGGCCCATGTGCCCCACGCGATCCGGCTGGCGCTGGGCTCGGTGGACATGCTTGTCCTGCGTCAAGCCTTGCTCAAAGTCCGGCAGGTGATCGCGGCTTACCTGTAGCGCAACGCTCCCCGCAGGATTACCCTTGGCACCGCCGAAGATCTGGATGCTCCCGATGAAAAACACCGCGTTATTGACCCTCGCCCTGATCCTCAACGCAGGCCTGTTCAGCACCGCCACCTATGCGGCCGGCGACGCCGAGGCGGGCGGCAAAATCTTCCCGCGCCTGTGCGGCGGCTGCCATCAGGTCGGCGAATCCGCCCGTCCCGGATTCGGCCCGCAACTCAACGGCATCATCGGCCGTCCGGCGGGGACATCGGCGAACTACGTGTACTCCGATGCAATGAAGAACTCCGGCATCACCTGGAACCGCGAAACGCTGACGGAGTATCTGAAAGATCCGAAAGGCGTGGTGCCGGGGACGCGGATGATCTTCTGGGGGCTGAGTGATGAGGAGAAGATTGATAATTTGTTGGCGTATCTTCAGTCATTTCCCAATCAATGAGCTTAATGGCGGGGACCGCGCAACGCCGTTCCCGCGTTCAATTTTCCTGCTCGACCTGACTGGCAAACCACCCCATCACCACCGCACACGCTGGATGCGCTGCCGCTGACGGCTGCAGGCACAACGAGTAAATCCCCCCGGTTTTCAGCGGTTCCCCGAACGGCACCACCAACACCCCACGCTCGATGGATTCTGCCGCGAGCGTCATGTCCGTCACCGCCACACCCAATCCCCGCGCCGCCGCGTCCAGTGCCAGTTCATCGAGATTGAACGGGATGTGCCGGTAGTCCTCCAGCGGTTTGCCGTCGTTCGCAGCCAGCCATTCGATCCACGCCTGGCGATCCGCCGAGCGATGCAGCAAGGCAAAACGCTGCAGTTCTTCGACTGACCGGGGGGCGTCCACCAAATTGGGAGCGCACACCGGCACCAGTGTTTCCTGAAACAACGTCAGGCAGTCCGGATCACTCGATGCCGTCGGCAGATAAAGGATGTACGCGTCGCTGTCACTGGTGGGCTCGACGACTTCGGTGGCGACGGTTTCGATGGCCAACGAGACCTCGGGATGGTGCAGATAGAAGTCGCTGAGTCTGGGCAGCAACCAACGCACTGCCAGCGACACGTGCAGGCGAATGCGGAACGGTCGCTTCTGCGGCGTGAGGCGTTCTTCGAGGTTTTTCAGTTGCTCGAAAATGCTCCGCGCGCTCGCCAGAACCTGCTCGCCTTCCGGCGTCAGGTGCAGGTTGCGACTGGTGCGCACGAACAGCGCCACGTTGAAGTGACTTTCCAGTTGCTGGATCTGCCGGCTGACGGCGCTTTGGGTCAGGCACAACGTCTGCGCAGCCTGAGTGAAGCTGCCGCATCGGGCGACTTCGACCAGTGCCTGCATGGCTTGCAGGGACGGAACGTGGCGAATTTTATCCATGCGTTTTCAGAATGGCTCGATGATTTCTTAGCGTTGGTGAGGCGTTTGAAGACCCTATAGATTCAAGCTCTGGCGGCAATCTTCACAACACGGGCATGCGATTCACGCATGGGCATCCCAAGAAGGCAAGCCGCCGAACGACAGTCTTACGAGGTGATGCATGGACAATATCTGTGGCTGGATCGCGCAAGCCGGAAACGCCCCGGCACGCGGTCGCCTGAGCGGAGCGCAAAAAGCCGACTGGCTGGTGATCGGGGCCGGGATCACCGGGCTCAGCGCCGCGCATAACCTCGCGCAATTGCATCCCGAAGCGCGGATTGTGGTGGTGGATCGGCAATCGGCGGCGGAAGGCGCTTCGGCGCGCAACTCGGGATTCGTGGTCGCCCATGAACACCCGGCCGACAGCGAACTGATCGGCGCCGCAGGCTTTGCTGGGTTTGAAGTCGACACGGAAGTTTCCCGCGCCGCCAGCGAAGAAGTCCGCCAACGCATTGCCCGACACGCTATCGACTGCGACTTTCGTGACAGCGGTTATTTTTTTGCCGTCAACGACCCGGCCAAGCTCAATCAGGTCGATGCAAAACTGGCCACGCTACGCGCCCTCGGTGCCCGCGCCGAATTCCTGCAAGGCGAGGCGCTGAGCCAGAAACTCGGCACTCGCCACTATCAGGCGGCGATCTGGTGCGGCAATGGCAACGCGCTGCTGCAACCGGCCAAGTACGTGAAGGGCTTGCTCGATGTGCTCCCGGAGAATGTCACGGTGTTTGAAAACACCGATATTTCGGGTCTTGAGCGTGTCGGCCAGGGACGCCTGCGTGCCCGAGGTGCCGAAGGCAGTATCGAGGCGAAGCAGGTGCTGGTGTGCCTCAACGCCTTCATTCCCCGCGTCGGCATCCGCGACAGCGCCACGTTTCCGATGGAGTTGAGCGCCAGTCTCACGCGCCCGCTCACGGATCAGGAATTCGCGGCCATCGGTTCGGTCGAGCCCTGGGGTGTGCTGTCGACCCGGCCGCTGGGCGCGACCGTGCGGTTGACCCCGGATCGCCGGGTGATGATCCGCAACACCGCCGAATACCGCACGCGAGACCTGTCCGACAGCGAACTGGTCCTGCGTCGGCAACATCATGTGCGCGGTCTGCAACGGCGTTTTCCGTTCCTTGGCGAACAAGACATTCGCTACACCTGGACCGGTCACCTGAGTGCGAGTCGCAGCGGCCAGGCCTATTTCGACCGGGTTGAGGAGGGCGTTTTCGCCGTCGCCGGTTGCAACGGTTCAGGCGTGGCGCGTGGAACCCTGTGGGGACGGCTGTTGGCGGAACTGGCATCGGGCGTCGACTCGCCCTTGCTGCAATCGGTGATGCAACGGGCCGAACCCGGCTGGCTGCCGCCGCGACCTTTCTTCGATATCGGTGCCATGCTTCGCATGCGCGTGGAGGCGGTCAGGGCCAGAACAGAAATCTGAAATTCCGCACATCCCACAAGAACAAAAGCCATTCAATTCAGGTGACAGAACATGCGCGTCCATACACTTTCCCTGGCGGTCCTGCTCGCAACCGCATCGACCGGCGCCCTGGCCGACGAAGCGGTCAACATTTCCAACTGGAACGGCTACATCGCCGACGACACCCTGGCCAACTTCACCCAAGCCACCGGCATCAAGGCCACTTACGACATCCATGACAGCAACGAAGTGCTGGAATCCAAGTTGATGACCGGCAATACCGGTTACGACGTGGTCAGTCCGTCGAACCACTTTCTGTCGCGGTTGATCAAGGCTGGTGCGATCCAGAAACTCGACAAGTCGCAACTGCCGAACTGGAAGAACCTCGACCCGCAGTTGATGAAGAAACTCGAAGTCAACGATCCGGGCAATCAATACGGCTATCCGTACATGTGGGGTACGGCGGGTATCGGTTACAACGTTGAGAAGATCAAGGCGATTTTCGGCAACACCGACGTTACCCGTTCGTGGAAGCTGTTTTTCGAAGAAGACAACATCAAGAAGCTGAGCCAGTGCGGCGTGGCGATCATCGACAACCCGACCCAGGTGTTGCCGATCACCCTCAACTATCTGGGCCTGCCGCCACACAGCCATGAACCGGCGGATTACCAAAAAGCCGAGGCTGCGTTATTCAAGATTCGCCCTTACGTGCAGTACTTCCACGCGTCGAAGTACATCAGCGATCTGGCCAACGGCAACGTCTGTGCGGTGATCGGTTTCAACGGCGATGTCGTCCAGGCTGCCGCCAGTGCCAGGGAAGCAAAAAACGGTATCGACATCGCCTATTCGATCCCGGACGAAGGCACGACGCTGTGGTTCGACATGGTGGTCATGCCCAGGAACGCGCCCCACCAGAAGAACGGCTACACCTACATGAACTACCTGCTGGAACCCAAGGTGATCGCCAACATCAGCAACAGCATTCACTACGCCAACCCCAACGCGGCAGCGAATGAGTTCCTGACGCCGGCGGTGAAACAGGATCAGGCGATATACCCGCCGAAAGAGGTGATGGACAAGCTGTTCACCGTGGAAGAGTTGCCGGCGGCGATTGCGCGGTTGACGACGCGGCTGTGGACCAAATTGAAGACCAACACCTGAAGAGACTCGTGAAGCGCTGCTGGCAGCGCTTCATGAAACATTTCCAGATTGATACCAATGTGCCATTGCCTCCAGTAAAGTGTGCGCCGCCCGAGAGATGGATCCCGGGCGTTTACCCATGGAGTCTTGCAGTGAAATACCTCAGCAAAGTAGTCGCCGCCGCACTGTTCGGTGTGGTTCTGGCAGGTTGCACCGGCACCCCGATGAATACCAAGCACTACGACAGCAACCAGTACACCGTGATCGGCCACAGCGAAGCGACCGCCACCGGCCTGATGCTGTTCGGCGTGATCCCGATCCGGCAGAACAGCCGTTTCGTCCGCGCGCAAGAGGCCGCCATCCAGGCCAAGGGCGGCGATGCCATGATCAACACCCAGGTTCAGGAAAACTGGTTCTGGGCATGGGTTCTGAGCGGCTACACCACCAAGGTTTCCGGTGACGTGGTCAAGCTGAAGACCGTTCAGTAAGCGACGGCTGGATGTGAAAAAGCCCGGCTGATCAGGCCGGGCTTTTCTTTGTCTTGCGAAAGCGTTTTCAGATCATGCGACGCGGCGTTCGATCAGACGATCCGAGCCACCTTCGGCAACGCGGCGTTCTTGCAGACGATCCGAGCCACCTTCAGCTACGCGACGTTCTTGCAGACGATCCGAACC
>NZ_JBWKPF010000007.1:0-153978 GCF_059418105.1 Pseudomonas sp. GW821-FHT09C09 | reverse complement strand
GACGTTCTTGCAGACGATCCGAACCACCTTCAGCTACGCGACGTTCTTGCAGACGATCCGAGCCACCTTCGGCAACACGCTGTTCGATCAATCGATCCGAACCGCCTTCGGCGATCATGGTGTGAGCGGGTTTGGCTGCAAAAGCGTTGACTGCGAGAACCGAGAAAGCGATGCCGAGAAGGATTTGGCGTTTCATGATCGTGTGCTCCGGGGTGTTGTTTGGTTTGTATGGAGCAGATGTTACGCCCGGGATTTTTTATGAGAACTTCATTGGCGTGATGGTGACTATCGACGCCAGCGATGGATGCGTGGGCCCCGATTCACGGGGCTGTTGCCCGAATACATAGTTCGCCGGTGGCGCGGATCAGGGCCAGCTCATGCAACGTATCGTGAGTCAGACCGCTGCGCGCCTTGGCCAGCCACGCCATGCAGTCAGGATCGTGGCGATAGGGCGTGAAGTCGGCGTATTGCAGCAGCAGTCGGGTTTGCAGCTCATCCAGGCGCGGACGAATCTGTTTGCCCAAGTCCGGACGCGGCGTGTCCGGCGCAGCACCGGCCGCCTGCCACTTCGCGAGCAAACCGTATTGCACCAGTTTGTTGGCTTCCATTTGCGCGGCGATCAATTGCGCCACGTCTTCCGGATCGAGTTTGCGTTCGGTGGCCAGCGTCCGGGCGTTGGCGATGACCTGGGCTTCGCGGGGACTGTCCTGGATCGGCTTGCCGCTGTCCCATTTGGTCAGGGCGACGAGGTCGCCGATGTTCAAGCGTTCATTCAGGGTACTCAGCAGGCTTTGCAGCGCTTCAGGCGCTGGCGCCGGGGCGGCGTTGGCTGTCGTCGCCAGAACGGCAAAAAGGGCAGAGGTCAGCAGGGTCGAGACGCGGGACATGGGTTCGGTTCACTTCCATTTTGGACAGGTCGTGGAGATTACGAAGTTTTAATGCAAAGGGGTACGACCTGAACGGCTGTGCATACCTTAGACTCTCCCACATTGCCTCCTCCCGAGACGGACTCTCAATGCAAACCCCCGCGCAAAACCCCCTCTGGAAAACCTACCTGCTGTTCCTCGCTCCGATGGTGCTGTCGAACTTCCTGCAATCCATGTCGGGCACGGTCAACAGCATCTACATCGGCCAGATGCTTGGCACTCAGGCGCTGGCGGCGGTGTCGGGGATGTTTCCGATCATCTTTTTCTTTATCGCGCTGGTCATCGGTCTGGGGGCCGGGGCAGGGGTGTTGATCGGTCAGGCGTGGGGCGCGCGTGAGTCGCATATGGTGAAGGCGATTGCCGGGGCGACGCTGTTGCTGGGGGTGTTGATCGGGCTGGTCGCGGCGGTGTTTGGCAGTGTGTTTGCGCGTCAGGCGTTGCAGGGGTTGGGCACGCCGGCGGACGTGCTGGATGACGCGGTTTCCTACGCCCGGGTGATGATGTGGACCTTGCCGTTTGTGCTGGTGTACGTGCTGTTCACTCAGCTGTTGCGCGGGGTGAGCGACACGCTGTCGCCGATGCTCGCTCTGCTTTTGTCGACCGTTGTCGGTCTGGCGCTGACCCCGGCGTTCATTCGCGGCTGGTTCGGCTTGCCGCAACTGGGCATTCAGAGCGCGGCGTTCGCCGGTCTGGCCGGTACGCTGGCGGCGATGGCGTGGCTGGCGTGGAGCCTGATCCGCAAAGGCCATCCGCTGGCGCCGGATCGCGAGTTCTTTGCGTCGTTGCGTCTGGACGGCGAGATTCTCGGCAAGGTGTTGCGCATCGGCCTGCCGACCGGGGTGCAGATGATCGTGTTGTCGCTGTCGGAGATGGTGATCCTGGCACTGGTCAACCAGCACGGTTCCCAGGCGACGGCGGCCTATGGCGCGGTGACGCAGATCGTCAACTACGTGCAGTTTCCGGCGCTGTCGATTGCGATCACCGCGTCGATCCTCGGTGCCCAGGCGATTGGTGCGGGGCGGCTGGAACGGATGGGCCCGATTCTGCGCACCGGGTTGTGGATCAACGTGTGCCTGACCGGTGGTTTGATCGTGCTCGGGTACCTGCTGTCGCACTGGCTGCTGGGGCTGTTCCTCACCGAAGACTCGACCCGGGCCATGGCCGAGCACCTGCTGCACATCATGCTGTGGAGCCTGTTGATCTTCGGCTTCCAGGCGATCATCGGCGGCATCATGCGCGCCAGCGGCACCGTGCTGGTGCCCGTGGCCATCGCGATCATTTGCGTGGTCGGCGTGCAGTTGCCGGCGGCATACTGGCTGGACGGGCAGTTTGGTTTGCAGGGCGTGTGGATGGCGTTTCCGGTGGCGTACCTGGGGATGCTGGTACTGCAGACGCTGTATTACAAACTGGTCTGGCAGCATCAGAAGATCGAGCGGCTGGTGTAGGACTGACCGTCAGAAAACGCAGGGCCGTTCCCGGAGGAACGGCCCTTTTTGTTTTCAGCGGCCAGCGTGAATCAGCGGCCGCTGGTGATGCCACGGCAACGCCCGCTCCAGTTGCGCGGCCAGACGCAACAGAACATCGTCAGCCCCGAAGCGTGCCGCCAGTTGCACACCGATCGGCAGGCCGCTGTGTGAAATTCCCAATGGCAGGGAGATGGCCGGTGTTCCCGCAACGTTGAACACCGGGGTGAAGGGCGAATGCTCGAACACTCGCGCCGTCCATTGCAGACCATCCAGTCTGTCGGCGTCTCGATTGTAGAGGCCGATGGCTTGCGGCAGTTGCGGCAGGGTCGGGGTCAGCAGGATGTCGATGGACTCGAACCACGCGGCCACTTGCCGGGCGACGCTGTTGCGCACTTCCAGCGCGGCGGCGAAATCCGTACCGCGCGATTGTTGACCGAAGGCATAGCAGGCGAGGGTGGCTGGTTCCAAGGTGTTGCGATCGACTGGCCGCCGGGTCGCAGCGGCGAGATGGTCGATCCAGCGCACCAGACTCGCACACCAGATGTGCGCGTTGGCCTCGACGAACGCGTCCCACGACAGGCCGAGCGGCGCCCGCACGGTTTCAACCTGATGGCCGAGGGATTCAAGCTCACGGGCAACACGGGCCGTGGCATCACTGATCTCGGGATCGACGCTGGCCCCGTTCCACGGAGCATCGAGCAAACCGATACGCAACCGTCCAGGATCGCGGCCAACCTGAGCCAGAAAACCTTCGGCCGGTGCCGCCGTGTAATAAGGATCTCCCGGCGCACAGCCCTGCACCACATCCATCAGCGCCGCGCTGTCGCGCACCGTCCGCGACAGGCCCAATTGCACGCCGAGCCCGGCGAACACTTCATCCATCAATGGCCCGTGAGAGCTGCGGCCGCGCGTCGGCTTGAGGCCCACCAGCCCGTTGAAAGCGGCCGGAACGCGGATCGATCCTGCCGCGTCGGTGGCATGGGCGATCGGCACGATACCCGCTGCGACCGCCGCACCGGCGCCACCGCTTGAGCCTCCGGCGGAGAGTTGCGGGTTCCACGGGTTGCGGGTCGGGCCTTGCAGGAGGGAGTCGGTTTCGGTGCTGAACGCCATTTCCGGGGTGGTGGTTCGGCCCAGGGTGATGAGCCCGGCGGCGTTGAAGCGCTGCATCAGCGTGGAATCACTTTGCGCGACCAGGCCTTGGGCAAGTCGGCTGCCCAGTTCATTGCGTCGTCCGGCTGCGGTGATCGCCAGGTCCTTGATCAGAAACGGCACCCCGGCCAAGGGGCCGCTGCCCGTGGTCGCGGTCGGTGTCCAATGCTCGATGACGGCGTTGATCGATGGGTTGACCTGCTGTATCGCTTCGATGGCCAGAGCGGTCAGCTCTTTGGCGTGGACTTCGCCTGAGGCAACCAGTTGCGCGAGGCCGATGCCGTCATGTTCGGCGTATTCGTTGAGGTTCATGGGTAGCACTCCGAAAGGGAGCACCGATATTAGGTCGCAGGGTCTCAGCTGATTAGCCCATAATCGCGGCATGGAATGTGCCATGGGTAGCACAGTTGATTGTTCTCAGGCAGGCCCGAAATGATCCGTGACTTGAACGACACGCTGGTGTTTGTCTGCGTGGTGCGCCTCGGCAGTTTCACCGCAGCCGCCCATGCGTTGCAGATTCCGAAAACCACGGTCAGCCGCCGGGTGCGCGAGCTGGAGCAGGCCATTGGTGTGCAACTGCTGCGTCGCACCACCCGCCAGTTGAGCCTGACCGAGGCCGGGGCGGTGTATTACGAGCAGTGCAAATCCATCGCCGAGACGCTCGAGCACGCCGAACGGGCGGTGCATCAATTGCGTGACGGGCCCCGTGGCTGGTTGCGGGTGACGGTGCCGTTTTCATTCGGGGTGAGCTGGTTTGCGCCGCTGCTGGCGGGGTTTCGTCAGGCGTATCCGGAGATTCGTCTGGAGATTCTGGCCTCTCATGTGCCGATGGATCTGGTGGGCGAGGAGATCGACGTTGCACTGCGGCTGGGAGCTTTGCCGGACTCGAGTCTGATCGCCCGCAAACTCGCGAGCTTTCCCACCGGTATTTACGCGGCCCCGCAATACCTGGCGTGCCACCAAACGCCACAAGCCCCGGAAGAATTGCTTCACCATCAGACGTTGACGCTGCATCAGGCCCGGCGCGATGTCGGTTATGTCTGGCCATTGCGTCGGGAAGGGGGGCGACTGAGAGACTATCGTGTCGAACCCGCCATCCTGGCCAACGACCCGGCGCTGTTGCACGACGCGTTGCTCGCCGGCGAGGGGCTGAGCCTGGCGATGGACCAGAGCATGCAAGCGGATGTGCAGGCCGGACGCCTGATCCGGGTTTTGCCGGAGTGGATCGGCCCGCCGCAGGATCTCAACGCGGTCACGGCTCGCGAACATCTGCCATCGCCCAAGGTGACGGCGTTGATCGGATACCTGAAAGCGCATATGCCGGACGGAGTGGCGTAAGCGGCGGTTGTTTGCTTAAGTCAATCGAGGCCCACCGAGGCGCCGGAGCATCCCATGTCGATTCGATTGTTGTTGGCTGCCGTGTGTTGCCTGATCGTCATGCAGACGGCGCAGGCGGTGGAGTACACCCGGGTCAATACCGCCGCCAGCCAGATCAGCTTCACCTACAACCAGATGGGCTCGCGAATGTACGGCACGTTCGGCAAGTTCGACGCGACGCTGGACTTCGACACTGCCAATCTGAGCAACGCCCGCACCACATTGCACATTGACCTCACGAGCATCGATGCCGGCAGCGAAGACGCCAATACCGAACTGGTGAAGCCGGCGTGGTTCGACACACAAAAGTTTCCGACGGCAGTGTTCGAATCGACCGGTTTCAGCCGGGTCGATGACAACCATTACCTGGTGGCCGGCCGGCTCACCCTCAAAGGCATCACTCATGAAGTACAGGTGCCGGTGCATCTGAAACCGGATAACAGCATCGGCATCTTCGACGGTGAACTGGTACTCAAGCGCGATGCCTTCGGCCTCGGTGCCGGCGAGTGGGCCGACACCGTGGTTTCGAACGACATCGCGATCAAGTTCAAGGTCGTTGCGCCGGCCCAGTGACCGGACTCAATACGCCCGCCAGTGCCCCGGCACCCAGCGCCATTGGTTGCCGGCCCAGCGGTAGTGCCCGGCGACCCAGTGATAGCCCGGTGCAGGCATCGCCGGAACCACTTCGACGATCGGTGGTGGCCGATGCGGGCGCGCCGGTTCGACGACACAGCCCGACAGGGTGATTGCCACCAGCGTGGCGGTGATCAAGGTTTTTATGGTTTTCGACATGGTGATGTTCCTGGTGGGTAACGTTGGCAGACGGTTGCGCGATCAACGCACCCAATGGCCTTCAATCCAGTACCAGTTCGGCCCGCGCGCCTGCCAGTGGCCGGGTTCCCAGCGTGCGCCGCGGTGACGCACCGGCTGCCAGTGACCGGGCATCCAGACATAACCCCGGCCTTCCCAGCGCCAGTGGCCGCGATCCCAGGCATAACCTGCCCGTGGACCGGGCATCGGTTCCATGCGCATCGGTGGCGGTGCTTCGCGGATGATCATTTCGGGTTGGGCAAACACGGGGGAACTGGCCAGCGCGGCCAGCGTCACGGGCACCAGCAGCAGGGCTTTTCGCCATTTCAACAGGGAACGCAGAACGTTCATGACAACTCCTCAGGGCCTGCGTCGGGAAAGTGAACGCAGCTGAAGAATTGGACGCCAAACGGGCGAAAAGTCCGCTCACCGGCAGATGAAATTTTTGTCAGGCTTGCACAGGGTATGATGTCGCGGTTCGCCGGACGCTCAACCCGCCCGGCAACCTGTGTTTTACCGCCGGAGTTCACCCGCCATGCCCCGCATCACCCACTACAAATCCCCGTGCCCCGAAGGCGTCAACAGCCAGATCCTGCAAATGGTGGTCGACTACCTGACCGACATCAGCGCGATCGGTCTCGGCCCGAGCAACCTGCTGTACAACGTCTATCAGTACGCGGTCGGCTACGAGGTGCATTTGTATCTTGAGGCGCTGAACGGCGAGAAGGGCACCGAAGTGGAACTGCTGGTGGCCACCGACGACGATGATCCGGAACAGGTAATCGGCTTCTTGTTGTACTTGCCGGTGCAGGGCGATTGGGAGGCGTGCAATGTGGCCTATCTGGCGGTCGATCAGCAGCATCGCCGCCAGGGCGTGGCCCGTGCGTTGATTGCTGACATGGTTGCGCGTTACCCCCATGCCGAACTGACGTGCAGCGTAGGTAAAGTCCCGTATTTCGAAGCGCTGGGCTTTGAAGTGCTGGGCCAGTTGGAGACTCAAGTGCTGATGAGCACCCGGCATTACCGCAGCAACGGTTTGCGCGGGTTTATCGACACCACGCCGATCTACCGTTCCCTGGAAGTGCAGCAGATCCACACCTATCTGCTGCAGAAGCACGGCAAACGGGCGATGGTCGATGCCGAGAAGCAGCGTGACCGGCACCTGGATCAAGTCACCCGTCACACCGAAGAGTTTGTCCGCCAGCGCCTGACCGTGCACTGATCCGGCCAACGGCAAAAAGCCCTTGTTGCGATGACCGCAGCAAGGGCTTTTTTGTGCCCGTGATTTCAGGACAGCTTCACGTTCATGGTGATTCGCGCCGTGAACACCTTCTTGCCCTCGGCGTCGTGGATGTCCACCGGCACGATCTTGTCGCCTTCGGTCTGCCAGTCCAGCTCTTCGCCGTTGGCCACGGCTGTGACATCGGATTTGGCCTTGGCCAGGTACTCGACGGTCATGCCCTTGGGAATCCAGCGGGCGCCGGCGGGAATCGACACATCGGTCATCATCCCGGCCGCCAGTTCAGCGGCGTTGCACATGGCAATAGCGTGTACGGTGCCGAGATGGTTGGTGATCTCGCGGCGGAACGGCACCTGCACCGTCGCCGAGCCGGCGCGCAGCTCGCTGACCAACGGATTGATGCTGCTGAAATACGGCGCGACCTGGCAGGCCATCTGGCTGAACGCTTGGGGCCCGGCGCTGGTGAACATGCTGAGAAACTGACTCATGGTGAAGCCTCGCGATTAGGGGAATTTACAGAATTATGTTCCGTTACAGAATATTGTTCTGTAACGGAACGGTATTCTGTCCGTGGGAAATCTGTCAACCTAGGCGCGTTTCGATCACCGGCACGGGCGTGCCTTTCAACCGGATTTACAAGGCCTTCAACCCCATGGACACCGCAGATCTACTCGAGCGCAGCTACCCCGGCCGCCGGGCCGAACTCAAGCGCGACATCTTTCGCCAGGCCTTGCGCCTGTTCAACGAACAGGGGATCGAGGCCACCACCATCGAAATGATCCGTGCCGAGTGCGACACCAGTGTCGGTGCGATCTACCACCACTTCGGCAACAAGGAAGGGCTGGTGGCCGCGTTGTTTTTCACTGCGCTGGAAGATCAGGCGCGCTTGCGTGACGCCTATCTGGCCGAGGCGACAACGACCGAGGAGGGCGTGCAGGCATTGGTCTACAGCTATGTGGACTGGGTGGAAAACCAGCCGGAATGGGCGCGGTTCCAATATCACGCGCGTTATGCCGTGACCCGGGGGCCGCACAAGGACGAACTCGCCGACCGTAACCGGACGCGCAACCAAGGTCTGCGCACCTGGCTGAGCGAATCCGGACGCGCCGCCGAACTCAATGAATGCCCGGCCGAATTGCTGCCGTCACTGATCGTCGGCCAGGCCGACAGCTATTGCCGCGCGTGGTTGTCGGGAAGAGTGCAGGGCAGTCCGAAGGCTTATCGCGAGTTGCTGGCGCAGGCCACGTGGCGCTCGATCCGCCGCGAACCGGAACGCTGATTTTCAGAGACAAAAAAAGAGCCTCAAGACTCTTTGATGGGGAGGAAGTAGAGCCCGTGAGGCTCAAGATGCGCGTGAAACAAGGTGCGGGCTTGGTTGGGGTTCAGGGCACCCGCACCTACGCAGCGGTTTGGCGAACCAAGCGGCTGCGTATCTCCATCCTAGGAAGGTGCACGGGCGGTCTCAAGTACCGTCAGTCACTTGCTTTGCGGCGCTGGCGGCGGCCCTTTCGACCATCGCGGAGATGGTTGCAAACAACTCGTCGCGGGCCTGCGCCGCACTGATTTCGTCGGTAGCCGCTGCTTGAGACAACGCCTCGGCGGCACCGAGCATGGCGCGCAGTCCCGCTTGGGTGATGTCGCCACCGTCAGCGAACGGCGACAGCACACGGCGGCATTTTTCCAGGAATATAGCCTCGTATTCGCGCTTGATCTTCTCCAGCTCCGGCGTGCTCGCCAGCGCGGCGATCACCCCGGGAATCTCGTTGCCCTGGGTCAGCACACAATCGACATACGCCGTGGCGATCACCGAGGCGGTGCCGCTCAACGTCGCCTCGCAATTGCCTAGCGCAACATCCATCAGCGCGGTCTGGCGCCTGTCGAAATCCTGATACAGCGCCGCCAGCAAACCGGCGCGGGTGGTGAAGTGGTCGTAGACCACCGGTTTGGTTACGCCGGCCTTTTCCGCCAGATAACCCAGAGTCAGGGCATCGGTGCCTTCTTCGCGAATCAATTGCCAGGCCATGTCGAGCAACTGGCGCTGACGGTCTTCCCGGGACAGGCGTCGGCGGGGTTGAACGGATTCGGGGATTTCAGTGGTTGACATTGCTTATATACCAAACGTAACTTACTGAAGGTAACTTACCAAGAGTAGCTTGCGAACAGCATATAGCCCCTGATGAACATTCACCACCCGGAGACTTCCCATGCACGCATTGATTGTTGTGGCTCATGACGATCCCCGTTCGCTGACTCATGCACTGGCGCAGAAAATCGCCAAAGGCCTGTCGGAGAACGATCCGTCCAACACCTTCGAAATCGCTGACCTGCACGCCGAGGAATTCGATCCGCGTTTTGGCGTGGCCGACTGGGCGGTGCATCACCGTGAATCCGCACCACCGGCGGATGTGCTGGCCGAGCAGGCACGCATCGACCGCGCCGATGCGCTGGTGTTGGTGTATCCGGTGTTCTGGTGGTCGATGCCGGCGCAGCTCAAGGGCTGGATCGACCGGGTGTTCAGCAATGGTTGGGCGTTTGATTTCGACGGCGATTCGACCCTGAAGAAACTCGGACGCCTGCGCGTGCATCTGGTCGCACTCGGCGGGGCCGATGCACGGACCTACGAACGCCACGGCTACGGCGCGGCGATGAAGGCGCAGATCGACCACGGCATTTTTGATTATTGCGGGGCGACGGTGGCCGGCTCGGCATTGTTGCTGGAGTCCGAGTTGCGCGACCCTGCGGTGCAACTGCAGGCGGCGCGCGAACTCGGACTTGGGTTGTTCCGCTGACCCCCTGTGGGAGCGAGCTTGCTCGCGATTGCGATCTGCCAGTCAAGACATGTGTTGAATGACACACCGCCATCGCGAGCGGGCTCGCTCCCACAGTGGGGCTACGGTGTCAGCGAGCGCCCGGCCAGCCGGCTTTTTCGAGAGCGGCGAGCAGGGTGGCGGCATCCAGCCCCGGCACCGAGTGCCCGTTGCCTTCGGTGCTGTCGCTGGCAAGCAGGGCGTTGATGATCGCTTCTTCAACCGCCTCGGTCGCCGCCAGAAACAACTCGCTGATGTGGTCGTTGTTGACCATCCGCAAGCCGTCACAGGTCGACGCGCCTTTGCCTTCATAGGCGGCGGGCGGGATGTGGCCGTTGCCGGTGGCGAAGGCGATGAAAATGTCGCCGCTGTGGTCTTCGTTACCGCCGCCGGTACGCGCCAGACCGAGGCTCGCCCGTTGCGCCAGTCGCGTGCATTGATGCGGCAACAGCGGCGCATCGGTGGCCAGGCACACCACGATCGAACCCATGCCCGGATGCGGCAACGAAGCGCGCAGGAACGGCGAATCCACCTGTTCCATATAGCGTCCGACCGGGTAGCCGTCGACCCGCAGTTCGCTGCGAATCCCATGGTTGGCCTGAACGATGGCGCCCACCGTCCAGCCACCCTGAGCCTTGCTCAATCGGCGCGATGCGCTGCCGATCCCGCCTTTGAATTCATGGCAGATCATGCCGCTGCCACCACCCACTGCGCCTTCCTGTACCGGGCCGTCAACGGCATTGCTGATCGCTTCTGCCACATGTTTGGGTTTCACATGAAAGCCGTTGATGTCGTTGAGCAAACCATCGAAGGTTTCCAGCACCACCGGCATGTTCCAGTAGAGACGACCGTCGTCCGGTTGCTGCGCGCGATCCAGTTTGATCAAGGCATCGCGCACCACGCCGAGGCTGTGGGTGTTGGTGAAGGCGATCGGACTGGTCAGCAGGCCGGCTTCGCGAATCCATTCCAGCCCTGTCGCATCACCGTTGCCGTTGAGTACGTGAACGCCGGCAAAACACGGTTGTGCATTGGTCGAACCTGCGCGCGGCTCGATCAGGGTGACGCCAGTGCAGATGTCGCGTCCGGCGGCGCTTTGCCCCCGCACGTTGCTGTGGCCAACCCGCACGCCGGGTACGTCGGTGATGGCGTTGAGCGGGCCGGGTTGCAGCTGTCCGATGCGGATGTCGAGGTCGCGGGCACGTGGTTTCATCGTGTTCTCTTCTCTGTTCGTTGTTGATTATTGGCCGTTCTTGACCTTGCTCCAGACCCGCGTGCGCACCCGTTCGGTGGCTTTGGGCAGGGGCTCGAGGGTGAACAGCGTGGCCATCGCCGTGGCGGACGGGTACACCGCCGGGTTGTCGCGGGTGGCTTCGGCGACCAGCGCGGTGGCGGCGCGATTGCCATTGGGGTAGGACAGGTGATCGCTGACCGGCGCAATCACCTCGGGCCGCAGCAGGTAGTCGATGAACGCCAGGCCCTGGGTCGGATGCGGCGCGTCCTTGAGCAGCACCAGCGTGTCGAACCAAACCGGCGCGCCTTCCTTCGGCAGGCTGTACTGGATCTTCACGCCGTTGCCGGCCTGCTCGGCGTTGGTCTTGGCTTCGAGCATCGCGCCGGACCAGCCGACCGCCACGCAGATGTTGCCGTTGGACAGATCGCTGATGAATTTCGAGGAGTTGAAGTAGGCGATGTGCGGGCGCAATTTCAGCAGCAGCGCTTCGGCTTTCTGATAGTCCTCGGCGTTGGTGCTGTTGGGCGGCAGGCCGAGATAGTGCAGCGCGACCGGGAGCATTTCCGATGGTGAATCGAGCATCGCCACGCCGCATTCGCCGAGCTTGGCGAGGTTCTCCTCCTTGAACACCAGATCCCAGGAATCCACCGGCGCCTTGTCGCCCAGCACGGCGCGCACCTTGTCGACGTTGTAGCCGATGCCGTTGGTGCCCCATAGGTAGGGAACGGCGTATTGATTGCCGGGATCGTTGTTGGCCAGTTTGTTCAGCAGATCATTGTCGAGATTCTTCCAGCCCGGCAGTTGATTGCGGGGCAGCGGGGCGAGGGCGCCAGCCTTGATCAGGGTCGGCAGACTGAAGTTGCTCGCCACCACCACGTCGTAGCCGCTGTGGCTGGTCATCAGTTTGCCTTCCAGCACTTCGGCGCTGTCGAAGGTGTCGTAGACCGGCTCGATGCCGCTGTCGCGCTTGAAATCATGCAGGGTGTTCGGGCCGATGTAGTCGTACCAGTTGTAGACATGCACGCTCGGCGCATCGGCCGCTTGAACGGTCAAAGCGACGGACACGACGCCCGCCAGGCCCAGGTTGATATACCCACGATGACAACGCATGATGCGGCACTCCTGGCCTGTTGGCAGGCCGGTGATGAACAGGAGTGGTCAGCCTATCGGGCAGGCCATGCCAGACCCATTCCCATCATGGGTTACTCCAAAGGGGTAGAGCGTGGACGCGTTGTTGCAGGAATTGCCGGTGCATCAGAGCCTGTCGCGGGTGTTCGCCACGGTCGGTCAGGACGGTTTCTGGCGGGCGCTGGTCGATACGGTGCGGCTGCTGGTGCCGCTGGACAATGCGCTGGTGGCGGTGATGCAGGCGGGGCGGCCGCCGCAATTGCTGATCGACTTCGACAGCCAGGGTCGCGCCGACGAGCAGGAAGAACTGGCCGGTTACTGCGCCGGCATGTACCTGCTCGATCCGTTCTATCAGGCCGCCGTCGCCGGGATCGCCGACGGTTTGCACAGTCTCGCAGCCGTGGCGCCGGACCAGTTTCTGCACAGCGAGTACTACCTGAGCTACTTCCGTTCGGTGGTCGGGGCGGATGAGCTGCAATTCATGGTGAACCTCGACGGCGGCGTGCTGGGGTTGTCGATGGGCCGGGCGACGGCGTTCAGTTTGCAGGAGCAGGGGCGCCTGCTGTGCGTGCGGGACTGGGTGTTGTCAGCGATGCGTCGACATGTGCAGTTGATGCCGCCGCAAGGCGCGGCCGTCGAGGCGCCGGTTGGCGATCTGGCGACGCTGCTGGACCGTTTCGACGCGCGGCTGACCGTGCGCGAAATCGACACGGCGCGCCTGATTCTCCAGGGCTTCTCGAGCAAAGCCATCGCCCAGCACATGAATATTTCGCCGGAGACGGTGAAGGTTCATCGGCGCAACCTCTATCACAAGCTCAACGTCACCGGGCATGGTGAGTTGTTTGCGCTGGTGTTGCGCCCGCGTTGACGGGGTCAGCCGATCTGCTTGAACAGCAGCGCCTTCAGGCCGCTTTCCGGGTCGATATCCGGAAACTCCGGCGGGTTTTCCAGCCGCTGTTCGAAACGCAGGCTCGGCGCCTCCTGGGTCACGCCGTCGATCAGGAAGTTCGAACCGAACGAAGGATCGTTCATGCACGCCAGCACCGTGCCTTGCGCCGTCAGCAGTTCCGGCAGGCGGCGCAGCACGCGCTGGTAATCCTTGGTCAGCAGGAAGCTGCCTTTCTGGAATGACGGCGGGTCGATGATCACCAGATCATAGGGGCCGCTGTTGATCACCTTGCCCCAGGACTTGAACAGGTCGTGGCCGAGAAAACTTACCTTGCTCAGGTCATGCCCGTTCAAACGGTGATTGTCGCGGCCCCGGCTCAGCGCCGCGCGGGACATGTCGAGGTTGACCACATGGCTGGCACCGCCCTCGATGGCCGCCACCGAAAAACCGCAGGTGTAGGCGAACAGGTTCAGCACCCGTTTGCCGGCAGACTGCTCGCGCACCCAGTTGCGGCCGTAACGCATGTCGAGGAACAGTCCGGCGTTCTGCTTGCGGCCCAGATCCACGCGGTATTTCAGCCCGCCCTCGACGATGGTCATCTCGTCGATTTCTTCCCCCTGCAGCCATTCGGCGGTGCTTTGCGGCAGGTAGCGGTGCTGGATCAGCAGGGTATGGGCGCCGGACTGCTGCCATTGCTCCGAATGAGTGATCTCCAGCAACAGACGCTTGAGGTCTTCCAGCTGCGAAGCCTCGGGCTCCTTGAACAGCGACACCAGTACCACGCCTTGCAGCCAGTCCACGGTGACTTGCTCCAGCCCCGGCCAGCAGCGTCCACGACCATGGAACAGGCGTCGGGTTTCGGCCGGGGCCGAAGTCAGCGCGGTAAGCAGGTGGGCGTGGAGAACGGCGAGGGCTTGAGGGTTCATCAATCGGGATCGGCCAGCAAAAGGGCGGGCATTTTAACCACAAATACGCCGTGGCGATGGCCCGCCGAGCGACGTTATCGAAAAGACCTGTATCAAAAATGAATTTATGTACAAGGCGCTGCTCATACCAGATAAGCAGCGGGATCATGCCGCTAAATCGTTCATGCAATTCAGGGAGTGCCAGTTCATGTGTCCAATTCCGACGTCGAGCGCGCACCTTCCTGGCGGGTTGATTCTGGTAGTGGAAGACGATCCGTTGATTCTGGAGTTTCTGTGCGAAATTCTTCAGGAGGAAGGTTTCAAGGTCGAGCCGCAGACCAGTGCCGATGCGGCGTCGCAGTACCTGGAAGAGCACGCGCCGGAAGTCGCGCTGCTGCTCACCGACATCACCATGCCCGGCACCCTCAACGGCGCAGACCTGGCCAATTTGGTGGGCGAGCGCTGGCCGGAAAAACCGGTGATGGTCATGTCCGGCTATGAAACGCCGGAAACCTCCGGCGTTCGCCATCCGGTGGCGTTCATCAAGAAGCCCTGGGCCATCGGCCAGTTGCTCGATTGCGTGGACGGCGCGTTCAAATCCAAGGCGCCGCGTCTGCACTGAAGCCTGCGGCAGATGCTACATTGCCGGGCACATTTGCCCGGCTCTGCCTAAGGATGCGATCCCTTGTCTGCTCAAGATGCTGTTTTCAATCGCGCGTTCGGCGCGTTCCTGTTCGACATGGACGGCACCGTCCTCAACTCCATCGCCGCCGCCGAGCGGATCTGGGCGGCCTGGGCCGAGCGCCACGGGGTGAACGTCGAAACGTTTCTGCCAACCATCCACGGCGTGCGCGCCATCGACACCATCACGCGTCTGAACCTGCCGGGGGTGGACGCTGAGACGCAAGCGGCTTTCATCACCGAAGCGGAAATCGAAGACGTTGAAGGCATTGTCGAGATTCCGGGTGCGGCGGCGTTTCTCAAGTCGTTGCCGGCAAATCAGTGGGCCATGGTGACTTCGGCGCCACGGGACCTGGCGTTGCGGCGGATGGCGGCGGCGGGGATTCCCGAGCCGGCGGTGATGATCACGGCCGAAGACGTGACGGCAGGTAAACCTGACCCGGCTGGCTATAAACTGGCCGCGAAACGTCTGGGACTGGAACCGGCCGATTGCCTGATATTCGAAGACGCGACTGTCGGTATTCAGGCCGCTGAGGCAGCCGGTGCGCCGTTGATGATCATCACGTCGACCCACCAGCATCCGATCGAGACTCCGCACGCGACCATCGCCAGCTACCGCGAGGTTGCGCTGAGTATCGACAGCGACGGCCAGTTGCGTCTGCAACCTCAGTAAACGCCCGGCAACAACCGCCAGCTGCGCGCGCAATAGGCGTCGTATTCGGCGCCGAACTGGGTGCGTAGCAAGGCTTCCTCTGAGTGGATACGGGCGATCAGCGGGATCAGCGTGAGCGCCGCCAGCAGGATCCCGACCACTGAACGAAATGCCAGGGCCCAGCCCAGTGCATTGACGACCAGCCCCAGATAGCTGGGATTGCGCAGGCGTGTGTAGATGCCGTCGGTTACCAGACGGTGCCCCGGCTGAATCGCCACCAGGCCGCTGAACCGATGCCCCAGCACAAATACCGGCCACAGCCGCAACGCCCCACCGGCAATGAACAGCAACGCCCCCAGCCAACGGGTGCCTTCGCTGCCTACGGTCCAGAAACCGATACGGTCGCAATAAGCCGGCAGAAAGCCACTGACCAGTCCGATCACGCCGAACGCCGGAAGCACCCAGCGATTGGCCCGGTCCTCGCGCTCGCCGGAACTGAGGTTCACTTCGCTGAACAAGGACACCACCACCATCACCAGCGTCGCCAGGGCCACGACCACCAGTGATCCGTGGGAGAAGAACACCGCCACGCCACCGATGCCCCACATCGCCAGGCCCAGATAGGCGAGGGTGGCGAGCACCGCGACCACGGTCATTTGCGCTGACATTTTCATAGGCACCTCACGGCTGTTCCGTTCAGTGTAGATCCCGGCACGATCCCCGGCGTTTACCGTTCAGGGAACAGGGTGGACTAAGCTTCAGACAGGGACGTTTCGCTTTCATCCGTCCACGCTCCGACGCAGCGGTCGCCCGGACGTGGCCTCAACAGGAGCCCGCCATGCTACACATCCGCACGCCGTTGATCCTCCATCCGACCCTGTCGACCACCTCCCGGCGTATCTGGTTGAAACTGGAAAACCTGCAACCCAGCGGCTCTTTCAAACTGCGGGGCATGGGGTTGTTGTGCAGTCAGGCGGCGGCGCAGGGCAAACGCAAAGTCGTCTGCCCGTCCGGCGGCAATGCCGGCCTGGCTACAGCGGTGGCGGCGGCCAGCCTGGGCCTGCAAGCCTGCATCGTGGTGCCGCACACCACCCCCGAAGCGACCCGCGCGCGGATTCGCCGCACCGGTGCCGAAGTCATCGTCCATGGCAAGGTCTGGGACGAAGCCAACCAGCGGGCGCGGGAGCTGGCCAGCGCGGCAGACACCGAATACGTCCCGGCCTTCGACCACCCGGTGTTGTGGGAGGGGCACAGCACCATGATCGATGAGATCCTCGAAGACTGCCCGCAGGTCGACACCGTGGTCACCTCGGTCGGCGGCGGGGGATTGCTCGCAGGGATGCTAACCGGATTGCTGCGTCACGACCGCCGCGACTGCCGGATCATCGCCTGCGAAACCCGGGGCGCCGCCTCGTTCGCCGCCGCCGTCGAGGCCGGCCACCCGGTGCGCCTGAGCAAGATCGACACCGTCGCCACCTCCCTGGGCGCTGCGCAGGTGGCGAAGTGGCCGGTGCAGCACATCGGCGAGTTCGATCACGAATGCCTGGTGCTGTCCGATGACGACGCGATCATGGGCGTGGTGCGTTACGCCAGTGATTTGCGGCAACTGGTGGAGCCGGCGTGCGGGGTGTCGCTGGCGGTGGCTTATCTTGATCATCCCGCGCTCGAGGGGGCTCGGGATGTGGTGATTGTGGTGTGTGGCGGGGTGAGCATCAGTGCGCAGTTGGTGGCGGGGTGGGCGCGGTTGGGCGTTTGAACCGCGCCTTTAGTCACGCGCCCGAGATGTCCGGCCCCGTCAGCATCGTCCTGAATATCTCCACCAGCGGCCGCAAATTGACCCGATGCCAAGCCGCCCACAACGGCGTGGTAAACGCCAGCCACGGCACCTCCCGCAACACCACACCCGGCGGGGCGTTGTGGCTCAGGCCTTTCTGGATCATTGCAATCCCCAGCCCCGAAGCCACCAACCCCAGCGCGGTAAACGGCTCGGTGGCCTGCATGCGCACATCCGGGGTGAAGCCGGCACGCAGGCAGGCGCTGAGGAAGTCGTCGCACGCATCCTGACGCGGTTGCACGCCGATCCATTCCTGAGTGGCCAGATCCTCCGGGCTCAGCGAAGCCTGAGTTGCCAGCGGATGCTGCTCAGGCAGCGCCAGCAGCATCGGGTCGTCCAATACCTGAAAACCCAGCAGATCCGGATCGTCCACCGCCGGCGGCTCACTGACCAGTGCAATGTCGAGGCTGCGCTGACGCAGGCCTTCAAGCTGTTCGGCGGAGTTGAGGTTGTACAGCGCGACATGCACGTTCGGCCGATCCCCCCGCAGCACGCGCAAGGCATTGGGCAGGACGCCCGCGTGCATGGCGTTCTCGATGTAGCCGATGCACAAGCCACCTTCTTCGCCCCGGCCCAGGCGCTTGCCGAGGGATTCCAGGCGATTGGCGTGGGTCAGCAGGGCGCGGGTTTCGGCGAGGAACGTCTGGCCGTCGCGAGTCAGGCGGATGCGCTGTTGGCTACGTTCGAACAGGGTCAGGCCCAAACGCTCTTCGAGCTGGGCGATCTGCCGGCTCAGGGGCGACTGGGAAATATGCAGGCGCTCGGCCGCGCGGCCGACGTGCTCTTCCTCGGCGACGACCACGAAGTAGCGCAATTGGCGGAAATCGATCATGTAAGACCTTTAGGGACTCAAGTGCTGCGCATTATGTCTTGGACGGTCTGAGTGTCGCAATCTAGGATCTGCTCAACGGTCAACCACGACCCAGACACTACGAGGAAATCCCCATGAGTTTGAAAGACAAACTGCCCGGCCAACTGGGCTTCGGCACCGCGCCACTGGGCAACATGTTCCGCGCCATTCCTGAAGAAGAAGCCCAGGCCACCGTGCATGCGGCGTGGGATGCCGGCGTGCGTTATTTCGACACCGCGCCGTTCTACGGCTCGGGCCTGTCGGAAATCCGCCTCGGCGAAGCACTGTCCCGCTACAAGCGCGACGACTATGTGCTCAGCACCAAGGTCGGCCGGGTCATTCTCGATGAAGTCGAAGACGCCGCCGCCCGTGATCTGGGCGAAAAGAGCGGGGTGTTCGAACACGGTCGCCCGAACAAGATCGTCAACGATTACAGCGCCGACGCCACGTTGCGCTCGATCGAAGACAGCCTCGAACGCCTGAAAACCGATCGCCTCGATATCGTCTGGGTCCACGACATCGCTCAGGATTTCTACGGCGATCAATGGCTGGAGTACTTCAATCAGGCCCGCACCGGCGCCTTCAAAGTCCTGACCCGTCTGCGCGAAGAAGGCGTGATCAAGGGCTGGGGACTGGGCGTGAACAAGGTCGAACCGTGCGAACTGACCCTTGATCTGACCGAAGCGCAGCCCGACGGTTTTCTGCTGGCCGGCCGCTACACTCTTCTCGACCACGAGCGGGCCCTGCAGCGCCTGATGGATTCGGCGCGGGCACAGAATGTTGAAATCGTCGTCGGTGGCCCTTATAGCTCGGGGATTCTGGCCGGTGGCGCGCACTTCGAGTACCAGAAGGCCAGCCCTGAGATCGTTGCCAAGGTCGAGCAGATCAAACGTATCGCGGCGGCCCATGGTGTGGATGTAAAAGCAGCGGCGCTGCAATTCTCCCTGGCCAATCCGGCAGTGGCGGCGGTGATTCCCGGCGCGAGCAAACCCGGGCGGATCGCCGAAGACGTGGCGGCGCTGTCGGCGGTGATTCCTGCCGGTTTCTGGCAGGCCATGCGTGAAGCGAAACTGGTGTCCGAACGTGCACCATTACCTATCGACGAGGTGAAAGCATGAAGATCGATCTGAGCGGAAAACTGGCGATTGTCAGCGGTAGCACGGCGGGTATCGGTTTGGGCATCAGCCAGTCGCTGGCCGAGGCAGGCGCCACGGTGGTGGTGATCGGTCGCGACTCGGCCAAGGTCGAACAGGCACTGGCGAGCATCCGCGACAAAGTGCCGGGCGCGAAACTGCGCGGTCTGACGGCGGATCTGGGCACGGCCGAAGGCGCGCAGAAACTGTTCGCCGCCGAACCGAAAGCCGACATCCTGGTGAACAACCTCGGGATCTACAACGCTGTGGATTTCTTCGATGCGCCCGATGATGAATGGACGCGCTTCTATGAAATCAACGTGATTTCCGGCGTGCGACTGTCGCGGCATTACGTGCCGGCCATGGTCGAGCAGGGCTGGGGCCGGGTGATTTTCCTGTCCTCGGAATCCGGTGTGGCGACCCCGGCCGACATGATCAACTACGGCGTGACCAAAAGCGCCAACCTCGCGGTGTCCCATGGCCTGGCCAAACGGCTGGCCGGCACTGGTGTCACGGTCAATGCAATCCTGCCGGGTCCGACCTTCACCGACGGCGTCGAAGAGATGCTCAAGGATGCCGCCGCCGAATCCGGTCGCAGCCTGCGGGACGAAGCCGACGCGTTTGTGCGCCGGGCCCGTCCGACCTCGATCATCCAGCGCGTGGCCAATGTCGAAGAAGTCGCGCACCTGGTGACCTACATCGCTTCACCGCTGTCCTCGGCCACCACCGGCGCCGCACTGCGCGTCGACGGCGGCGTGGTCGACAGCCTGGCAATCTGAATTTTTTGAGAGAGACATTTATTTATGGCAACAGCATCAGCATTCATCGACATCCCGGCCTCGGCCGACCAAGTCTGGCAATTGATCGGCGGCTTCAACACGCTGCCGGACTGGCTGCCGTTCATTCCCAAGAGTGAACTGAGCGAGGGCGGGCGCGTGCGCAGCCTGCAAACTGCCGACGGCGGGGTTGTGGTCGAGCGCCTGGAAAGCTTCGATAACGCCGGCAAGACCTACAGCTATTCGATCCTGCAGGCACCGTTTCCGGCCACGGATTATCTGGCGACGATTCGCGTGGAAGCCCAGGGCCAGGGCGCGAAGGTGACGTGGTCGGGACGCTTCACCGCCAAGGGCGTGAGCGACGAGGAAGTGGTGGCGCTGTTCAGCGGCATCTATCAGGGTGGTCTCGAAGCGCTGCGGGCCAATTACCCGGCCTGAGTCTCTGCAAGCCCCCCTGTGGGAGCTAGCCTGCTAGCGATAGCGGTCCATCATTCAACTATTGATTGACTGACACACCGTTATCGCCAGCAGGCTGGCTCCCGCACGGGGAGCATATGAGGTTCAGGACTGTGAAATCAGACTTTGCCGACAATCCAGCACCAGTTTCGCCCCGCCCAGATCGCTGCGACCCACCTCAAGACTGAACCCGTGCAGGCTGACAATCGCTGCAACGATCGACAGTCCCAGCCCGAAACCGCTTTGCGGTTGCCCACCCTCTGCACGATAGAAACGCTGGAACACCGCTTCCCGTTCCGACTCGGGAATGCCGGGGCCGGAATCGTGCACTTCGATCCGTGTATGCCCCGCATCATTCACTCCACGCAAAATCACCGTGCCGCCCGGCGGGGTGAACTTGATCGAGTTGCTCAGCAGGTTGGCCAGCGCTTCGAACAACAGCGCCCGGTCACCATTGAGCATCGGCAGGGTTTCCGGCATGTTCAGTTCGAAACGCAGTTCGTCCTCTTCGGCCAGCGGCAGGTAGAACTCATGCAGCTCCTGCAGCAGCCGCACCGGATCGAGCTCCACGAAGCCGGAACGGCGCTGGCGATCTTCCAGTTCGGAAATCCTCAGCAAACCCCGAAAACGCGCCATCAGCGTATCCGCCTCGGCCAATACCAGATCCAGTTGCGCGGCCTCCGGCGAGCCTTCGCCGGCCTGCTGCTGCATGCGATACAACTGCGCCCGCAGGCGCGTCAGCGGGGTGCGCAGGTCGTGGGCGATGTTGTCGCACACGCCTTTGACTTCGTTCATCAGACGCTCGATGCGATCGAGCATGGCATTGACGATGGCGGCGAGCATGTCCAGTTCGTCGCGGCGATTGGACACGGGCAAGCGATGAGTCAGGTCACCGGCAACGATTGACTGGGCACTGGCCTGAATCGCTCGTATGCGCCGCAACGGCCGGCGCCGCAGCAAATGCCAGCCGATGATCCCCGGCACAATCGTCAGCGAAACACCCCAGAGCAGAGCGCGCAGAATGATCCGGGTCACGGCGAACAGCGAACCGTTGTCGCGCACCAGCACCAGCCAGCGACCGTCGCGGGTCGGGGTGGCGACCGCATCGCAGCTGTCGGCGGGCAGGGTCGGGTCGTCGGATTCGGAGCAGTCGCGCAGCTCGTGGATCTTGCCGTCCAGCGGCAGGCCGGCGGGCATCTGCTGCAAGGCCCCGCCGAGATAGGTGTGGTCGGCGGCGAACAGGCCGTAGGCATCGATGCCGCGAATGTCGAAGGTCATACTGGCGGCGAGGGCGTCTTCCAGTTGCTCACCGCGAAAATGCGAGAACAGATGCTGACGCTGCATCAGCGAATGCTTGGCCAGGTTGTCGAGGTAGCCGGACACCTCGAAATACATGACCCCCATGAGGATCCCGCTCCAGGCCACGAACAACGAACTGTAAAGCGCCAGCAACCGGCTGCTGGAGGAACGCCAACCGTCAGACGGGTTCGGCAATGACATAACCCGAGCCTCGCACCGTGCGGATCAGCGGGACGTTGCCCGGCGGGTCGATCTTCTTGCGCAGACGACCGATGTGCACGTCGATCAGGTTGGTGCCCGGGTCGAAGTGATAGCCCCAGACTTCCTCGAAAATCATCATCCGCGACAGGATCTGGCCGCTGTTGCGCATCAGGAATTCCAGCAGTTTGTATTCGGTCGGCAGTAGCGTCAGCACCTGCTCGGCGCGGCTGGCTTCGTGGCTGATCAGGTCCAGTTCCAGGTCTGCCACACGCAGGGTGGTGGGCTGGGTGCCGCCGTTGTTCTGGCGGCGCAGCAACACTTCGACCCGGGCCGCCATCTCATCGGTGGCGAAGGGTTTGGTCAGGTAATCGTCACCGCCGGCGCGCAGGCCGCGTACGCGTTCGTCGACATCGGACAGGGCACTGATCATCAGGATCGGCGTGGACACACCCATGGTGCGCAGGGTGGTGACGATGGCCAGGCCATCGAGCTCGGGCAGCATGCGGTCGAGGGTAATCAGGTCGTAATTGCCGCTGACGGCGCGGTCGAGGCCTTCGCGGCCGTTGTCGACCCAATCCACGTCGAGGCCGTGGCTGCTCAGTTCGGCGACGATTTCCCGGGCGGTCACGGCGTCGTCTTCGATGGTCAGGATGCGAGTCATGGTGGGCCTGCTGATCGGTTCAAACGGAATGGCAGCATTTTGCCAAGATTTTGCAATAACGCTTTAAATTAACTTTCATGTTGTAGTTGATACAAACGCAAAAGACCCGTCGTGGTTACCGATTTATTTCCTGAAACATTGATATCATCTGGCCACATTTTCGAGGGAGAGATTCCGTGGGCAAGTTGATTCGCGGTGGCTGGATGCCGATGGCCGGGATACTTCTGGCGCTGTTCAGTGCTTCGGCATTGGCCGCCAACACCCCGTGTTCCGGGAAGAAAGGGGGCATCGATCGCTGCGATGGCGATCTGTTTCTGTGCAATGACGGCTCCATCAGCGGTTCGAAAAAAAGCTGCGCCGCCATGTTCGGCATCCGTGAACAGGCACGGCCCCAGCAGTTTCTGCAAAGCAATGACGGCTGCGATTGTGGCACCGGTTCGTTCTGCACCGGGCCACGCGGCGGCGTGTATTGCCTGACGCCCAGCGGCAAGAAGAGCTACAAACGCAAGTAAACGGTTTGTGCCAATGCATAAAACCCGCTGCTCTCGAGCCTTTGTTGCAAATTGCATGGTCCCGGGAAATTCATTCTTTTTAACTAATTGAATTACAACGATTTATTTAATGTTGGCGACTGGCACGGTCACTGCAATTCATCTGCTGACGAGTTGTAACACCATTTTTCATGCCGGGAGCAGAACAACAATGAATAGATCCTCTGATGGGTTTTATCCTGCCTTCGAAGGCGAGTCGAGCAACGTCTCAGGGGTGTCCTGGGGCGCGATCTTCGCCGGGGCCGCAGCCGCTGCGGCACTGTCGATGATTCTGGTGCTGCTCGGTTTCGGTCTGGGCTTCTCCGCTGTTTCACCGTGGGCCGGGGAGGGCGTCAGCGCCAAGGGCCTGGGCATTTCGACGATTGTCTGGCTGGCCGCTACACAAATCATTGCTTCCGGCCTGGGTGGCTACATTGCCGGTCGCCTGCGGGTGAAGTGGGCGAACATGCACGGTGACGAGGTGTATTTTCGCGACACCGCCCACGGCTTCCTCGCCTGGTGCGTGGCAACGCTGGTGACCGCGACTCTGGTGGTCGGCTCGGTCAGCAGCATCGTCAGTGGTGGTGTGCAGGCCGGTGCGAGTGTCGCCGGTGGTGCCGCCAGTGCCATGACTCAGGCCGCCGGCACGGCTGCGGCCAACACCAGCAGCGACCAGTACGGTTACTTCGTCGACAGCCTGTTCCGCGATGATCGTCCCGCTGCTGTCAGCGACGACGCCGCCCGTGGCACCGTGACCCGGATCTTCGCCCAGAGCCTGGCCAACGGTCAGCTCAGCCCTGAGGATCGTACCTACCTTGCGCAACTGGTCGCGCAACGTACCAACCTGACCCAGGCCGACGCCGAACGTCGTGTCGATGAAATCTACGCTCGTACGCAAAAGGCGATTGCCGACGCCAAGGTCAAGGCTCAACAAGCCGCTGACACCGCCGCCAAAGTCGCTGCCTGGACCTCGCTGTGGATGTTCATCGCGCTGCTGGCCGGTGCGTTCTTCGCCAGCCTGTCGGCCACCTTCGGCGGTCGCCGCCGGGATGCTGTCGAGTACGTCGAAGTCGACACCTACACCACGACCACTGTGCCCCCAGTCCGTTAATCAAGGAGCATCACCATGCGCTCATTACTGCTGTTTTTCCTCGGCGTGCCAATCCCGATCATTATTCTGATTGCGTTGTTCGTGCACTGATCCTTAACGAGTTATCGATACGGATACGCATAAAACCAGTCAATAAAAAATTGACTGGTTTTATGCTGTCTGGTGGGCAGGATATTGTTTTGAATGATAGTGGCCTTGATGGTTCTGCGCGGGTTGTTGAACCGCCATTCAAAGCGCTTGACCGTGTGAACTTGCAATTGTATTTTCAGCCGGGTTTTCAACTGACTCGGTGGCGTAAGCATGGAGCTTTCAACCGCAATTCCAATCTTCAAGATATCGTCTGAAAAGTTGGCGCGTGAGTATTACCTGGATCGCCTGGGTTTTTCGATGGATTGGGAACATCGACGCAATGATTATCCTGCTTACCTTCAGGTCAGCAAGGGAGATTTAATTATTCATTTGACAGAGCATGAAGGTGATGCGGAGCCAGGCACGACAATTCTGGTATCGGTCAGCGATATCGAGAGTCTTTACAGTGAGTTGAGGCGTGGTTTGCCCAGCAGCAAGTTTTCAATTCTAAAAGCCGGCAAGAATCACGTTCTGGAAATAGATGATCCGTTTGGCAACCACATCCGTTTTGTCAGTCCGTCACGCTAAAAAATAAAACGCTGCAGCCTGGGCTGCAGCGTTTTTTATTTAAGGACTTTCCTGGCGACAAAAACAGCCCTGCGGTTATGGACGGATGCCAGCGAATAAGTGACGTGAAAAGTAGTAAGCAGTTTGCTGGTGGCCTCGATGTGAGATTGCACCCACGCGTAATCTTCAATGCATTCAAAGATCAGCACGCCATTGTCACTGCACAAGTCCCAGGCTTTTTTGAACAAGTCAGCAAATGAGCGGTTGTCCTTGTCCGAATAACCAAATCCGATTCCGGCCCACACCACGCACGGGTATTGCGGAAGTTTGGCTGATTCACTGCGTATATCCCCCACGCTGAACGTTGTCCGTTCGTAATCACCATAGTGGGCAATGGCATCCTTGATTGCATTTTCGGAAATATCGATACCGTGGTAAGAGCGGTTTCGATTGATGGCGCCTCGCAAGCCACCTACATAACACCCTATATCGAGTACGCCGGCGCAATCATATTGCTCGACAAGTCCCGAGATGACCGAATACCGGGTCGCCAGTGTGGCATCGGACAAATAGCCGTAGGCCCCGCTGGTATGGGCTTCGTCCTGGCGCTCCGGGTCCGCCGTGAGCGCCTCGCGCTCGTCTTCCGATAGCGTCTCTTTCTCTGTGGTGCTCATTACCTTCTCCTTGGTTGTTTACACGAAAAACGGGCGCGTCAGTACGCTGCAGAGACTGCTCGAAAATAGCGATCAAATGAACGGGAAAGGCATCACCTCACGAAGGTTCATGCACCAGGGTGCGTTTTTCCTTCGGTGGTTTTTCCGGCGATAGTTGCGACAGTAGCGTGCCGGCCAATATGAGGGCGCAACCGGCCAGCTCTTTCGGGCCAAGTGATTCGTTCAATATGAGCCATCCGGCAACCGCTGCAAACACGGCTTCAATACTTAGAATGATTGCACTGTGCGCTGCCTTTATATGCCGCTGGGCAAGTACCTGTAAGGTGAAACCGATGGCAACAGACAATACTCCACCATATAAGAGCGGGATTTTGGCGTTGGAGATCATCTCGAAAGAAATCGGCTCCGAAACCACGGCGATGGCCAGGGAAAGTACAACGCAGGTTCCGGACTGGACAACGGCCAGTCTGATAGGTGGAAGCCGATGTCCGAACGTCGACAATGCAATGACTTGAAAAGCCCAGAAAAATGCACTGGCCAGTGTCAATAGATCGCCGGGGTTGACACTAAGGTTGCCATGAACACTGAGAAGATAAAGTCCCATCGTCGCCAGGGCTACACCGAACCAGACGCCGGAGGAATATCGATGTCCGAAGAAACTGCACAATATCGGAACCAGCGCTACATACAATCCGGTAATAAAACCGGTGTTCGCTACAGAGGCGTACATCAACGCAATTTGTTGAAGGTTTATTCCTCCGAACAATATCAGGCCAATCACGATCCCCGATGACCAGTCTTTCCACGAAAGCGGCCGGGTATTTTTTTCAAAAAAAATAAAGGGAAGTATCAGCAGGGTCCCGAGCGCGAAGCGTAATCCCGTATACCAGAAAGGCCCGATTGAACTCATGCCGATCTTTTGCGGAACAAACGCACAACCCCAAATCACAGCGGCCGCCAACAACAAAATGTTTGACGTGATTACTTTTCTGTCCATAGAAAATACGGTCGTCCATCGAGAAGGTAGCCGATTATAGGCGGGGCGTTTTTGTCGTCAATTACAGTTAAGTGGACTTTTAATCGGAGTCGTCTCCCGGATTTAAAATATCCTTTAAAAATAACAGGTTGGATCCAATCCTGTGTTTATGCCATTTTTTCATATGTTTAGGCGGCTTTCAGAGCAGGCTCGGCTGTCCCCGGAAAGCGGTGCATTTCACTGGCATGGATCAATATTCGTCCCGACGATATCCCCTAACGTAAAAGAACCCGGCCCTTGCCGCTGGATCGACTACATTGCTTGCGCTCGCACTTTGCTGCGCAGACGGAGTAAGCCTGTTGGCACGATAGAGAGGAAAATCCCACGTGCCGGCGAGGTGTAGTGCAGCAAGGAGCTGTTTCAACCTCACCTGAACTTTTCACGGATGATCATCGCAATGCACTGCCTAGAAAGAACCTTCGATATCCAGCCCTTGGCGCAGGCGGATATGACTGTCCACATCAACGGCCAACCGGTCACCGCCGCCATCGGCGAAACCGTGCTCAGCGTCATTCAGTCTCTCGGCGTGCGCCAGGTCGCGCGCAACGATCACAACCAGATCAGTGGCGCCTATTGCGGCATGGGCGTGTGCCAGTGCTGCCTGGTGAAAATCAACGGCCGGCACAAACGCCGCGCCTGCCAGACCGTGGTGCGTGACGGCATGCACATCGAAACCCAGGCCAACCGCATTCACGGCCAGGAGGCGCTATGAGCCAGCATCCGTTAATCGTCGGCGGCGGCCCGGCGGGGATGGCGGCGGCCATCGAACTGGCGCGCCATGGTGTGCGCAGCACATTGCTTGAAGAGGCGTCGCGCCTTGGCGGCGTGGTTTATCGCGGGCCGCTGCGTGACGGCGTGCAGCTGGATTACCTGGGGCCACGTTATTCAGAGGCGCTGAGCAAATTGCACGGCGACTTTCAGGAGCAGGCCGGGCTGATCGACGTGCGCCTGCATCACCGGGTGGTCGGCGCCGAAGGCACCCGCTCGCTGGTGGTGCTCGATGGCGATGAGCGCCTGCATGAAATCAGCTATCCGCAACTGGTGATGGCCGCCGGTTGTCACGAGCGCAGCGTGCCGTTTCCCGGCTGGACGCTGCCGGGCGTCATCATGCTCGGCGGCCTGCAATTGCAGATCAAAAGTGGCGTAGTCAAGCCGCAGGGGCCGGTAGTCATCGCCGGCACCGGGCCGCTGTTGCCGCTGGTGGCGACCCAGCTGCACGCGTCCGGCGTGAGCGTGGTCGGCGTCTACGAGGCCTGCGCGTTCGGCAAGATTGCCAAGGAAAGCCTGGCGCTGCTCAACAAGCCGCAACTGTTCCTCGATGGCTTGAGCATGCTGGCCTACCTGAAACTGCACGGCATCCCGATGAACTACGGCTGGGGCGTGGTCGAGGCGCACGGCGAAGGCGAACTGAAAAGCGTCAGCGTGGCGCCGTACTCGGCGACGTGGGAGCCGGACATGAGCCGCGTCGAGCGCTTCGAAGCGAAGACGCTGGCGGTCGGCTACGGCTTCATTCCGCGTACTCAGTTGAGTCAACAAATGGGCCTGGATCACGGCTTCAGCGACGACGGTTACCTGCGCGCCAATGCCAATATCTGGCAGCAGAGCAGCGAACCCCACGTGCATCTGGCTGGCGACATGGGCGGGATTCGCGGCGGTGAAGCGGCGATGCTGGCCGGCAAGATCGCCGCCACTTCGATCCTGCTGCAACGCGGCGTGCTGGAAGAGGAGCTGGCGCGGGTCCGTCGCGACCGTTACCTGAGCAAACTCAAAGCCATCGTGCGTTTCCGCGCGGCGGTGGATCGCTACACCGAGCGTGGTGTCGGGCAAATCGCATTGCCGGCTGCCGACACGGTGATCTGCCGTTGCGAACACGCGACCCGCGCCGACATCGACCGCGCGCTGGAGCAGGGCGTGCAAGACATCGCCAGCCTGAAAATGCGCACCCGCGTGAGCATGGGCGACTGCCAGGGGCGGATGTGCGTCGGCTATTGCAGCGACCGCCTGCGTCAGGCCACCGGGCGCAAGGATGTCGGCTGGCTGCGGCCGCGTTTTCCGGTCGATCCGATTCCTTTTTCCGCGTTCCAGTCCCTCGGCACGGAGGCCGTTTCCCATGAGTAAGTTCTATGACGTGGTCATCGCCGGCGGCGGTGTGATCGGCGCGTCCATCGCCTATCAGTTGTCCAAGCGCAAAAACCTCAAGGTCGCGATGATCGACGCCAAGCGTCCGGGCAACGCCACCCGCGCGTCGGCCGGTGGCTTGTGGGCCATCGGTGAGTCCGTGGGGCTGGGTTGCGGGGTGATTTTCTTCCGCATGATGTCGGCCAACCGCAAGCGTGAAACCCAGGGCGCGGCGGTAGCGGTGGACTCCAGCACGCCGCACATCCTGCCGCCGTCGTTCTTCGATTTCGCCTTGCAGTCCAACGCGCTGTACCCGGCGCTGCACCGTGAGCTGAAGGACAACCACGGGATGGATTTCAAGTTCGAGAAAACCGGGCTCAAGTTCGTCATCTATGACGATGAGGACCGGTTGTACGCCGAGCATATCGTCGGCTGCATTCCGCATCTGGCGGATCAGGTGCGCTGGCTCGATCAGGCGGCATTACGCGAATCCGAGCCGAGCGTCAGCCATGAAGCGCGCGGTGCGCTGGAGTTTCTCTGCGACCACCAGGTCAGCCCGTTCCGCCTCGCCGACGCCTACGCCGAAGGCGCCCGGCAAAATGGCGTGGACATGTACGTCAACACCAACATCACCGGCGTGCTGCATCACGGCTCACGGGTGACCGGCGTGCAAACGGCGGAAGCCGGGGTGTTCCACTGCAAGACCCTGATCAACGCGGCGGGCGCGTGGGCTGCAGACTTGAGCGAGTGGGCCACGGGTATTCGCATTCCGGTAAAACCGGTGAAAGGCCAGATCCTGCTGACCGAACGCCTGCCGAAAATCCTCAACGGTTGCCTGACCACCAGCGATTGCTACATGGCGCAGAAGGACAACGGCGAGATCCTGATCGGCAGCACCACCGAGGACAAAGGCTTCGACGTCACCACCACCTGGCCGGAAATCGCCGGGCTGGTGCAGGGCGCGGTGCGTTGCCTGCCGGAGCTGGCGGACATCAACCTCAAGCGCACCTGGGCCGGGCTGCGGCCGGGTTCGCCGGATGAGTTGCCGATTCTCGGGCCGATGGCCGGGGTGGAGGGTTACCTGAACGCCTGCGGGCACTTCCGCACCGGGGTGCTGACGTCGGCGATCACCGGGGTATTGCTGGACAAACTGGTCAACGATGAACCGCTGCCGCTGGATATCACGCCGTTTCTGGCGGACCGGTTTGCAGTAGCGCCCGAGAAGGAGGAGCGGGCGCTGGAGATGGCCTGATCAGAACCTTCCCGCGCATTGCACGGGAAGGCTTGATGGCGGGGCTCAGGACTTGCCGGACTGTTCTTCCAGTTGATCCGACTCGAACAGTCTGGCCAGTTCCGCCCGCGCTTCCTGGGCGGTCTGCAGGACTTTGGCCGCATCGTCGTAGACCGCGTGTTGAGCCTCGAGCACCTGTTCGTCATGGTGCTTGAAACGCTTGATCCGCGCGTCGGCCTGGGCCTGGGTCAAACCTAGGCCGACCAGTGTGCGACGGCTCATTTCCAGACTGGAGTAATAGGTCTCCCGGATCGGATCGGCCCCCACATCCACCAACCGATGAACGTGCTGCCGGTTACGGGCCCGGGCGATGATCTTCATGTGCGGGTAAAGCTTGCGCACGATCTCGGCGGTCTTGATGTTGGTCTCCGGATCGTCCGTGGCAATCACGAAATATTCCGCTTCCCCGACCTTGGCCGCACTGAGGATTTCCGGGCGCATCGGGTCGCCGTAGAACACCGGAACGCCGCCGAAACTGCGCGACAGCTCGATGGTTTCCACCGAGGTGTCCAGCGCCACGAACTTGATGTTCTGCGCCCGCAGGATCCGCGCCACGATCTGACCCATCCGGCCCATGCCGGCAATCACCACCCGTGGGGTTTCGGTGTCGATCTGGCGAAATTTCTCCGGCACTTCCACTGGCTGCACCTTCGGGCTGACCAGCCGTGCGCAGATCAACAGCAGCAAGGGCGTCACCGCCATCGACAGGGTGATGGTCAGCACCAGCAAGTCGTACAGACGCGGTTCGAACAGACCCTGATCGCGACCGATCTTGAACACCACAAAGGCAAACTCACCACCCGCCGCCAGCACGATGCCAAGGCGAATCGCACTGACTTTGCTCAACCCGCCAGCCAGACGCCCGACCACAAACAACAGTGGCAACTTCAGCGCAATCAGCAACAGCGTCAGCCCCAGCACCGTGATCGGCGCGCTGAACAACAGGCTGAGGTTGGCGCCCATGCCGACGCTGATGAAGAACAGGCCCAGCAGCAGGCCTTTGAACGGTTCGATCTGCGCTTCCAGTTCATGGCGATATTCCGAGTCCGCCAGCAGCAGACCGGCTAGGAAGGCGCCCAGCGCCATCGACACACCGACCATGTCCATCATCCACGCCGTGCCGATCACCACCAGCAACGCGGTGGCGGTGGAGACTTCCGGCAGACCGGTTTTCGCCACGATGCGGAACACCGGGCGCAACAGATAGCGCCCGCCGATCACCACCACGGCGATGCTGCCCAGCACCTGCAAACTGTGGCGCACATCGTCGGCGGTGCTGGTGTGGTGATCGACGCCCGCGAGCATCGGCACCAGAGCGATCAGCGGGATGGCGGCGATGTCCTGGAACAACAGAATCGCAAACGCCAAGCGACCGTGGGGACTGGTCAGTTCCTTGCGCTCGGCGAGGCTTTGCAAGCCAAACGCAGTGGACGACAGCGCCAGACCGAGGCCGAGCACAATCGCACTGTTCAACGGCTGGCCGAACACCGACAGCGCCAGCACGCCGATCACCGAACCGGTCAAAAGCACCTGCGCCAGACCGACGCCGAACACCGATTTGCGCATCACCCACAAGCGTCGCGGCGACAGCTCAAGACCGATGATGAACAGCAGCAACACCACGCCCAGCTCCGAAATATGGCTGACGCTCTGTGGATTGCCGATCAGGCCCAGCACCGACGGGCCGATGATCACCCCGGCAAACAGATAACCGAGCACCGCGCCCAGTTGCAGGCGCTTGGCCAGGGGAACGGTGAGCACGGCCGCGAACAGAAACACGACAGCGGCTTGCAACAGATTGCCTTCATGGGGCATGAGCGGAACTCCAGTAACGCGGTACGGCGGGGGGCGACAAGGATAAAGGCTGAAACGATTACAGATCTACCGCAGACCCTGCTTGAGCACCTGTGCTCCTGTAACAATTTGCATCAATTGGTTACATTTATAGCCCCAGCGAATCAATCCTTCCGAGTCTCCCATGGCCATCAACTTCGACCTCAACGACCTGCAAGCCTTTCGCGCCGTGGTCGAGCAGGGCAGTTTCCGCAAGGCCGCGGACACCGTGCGCATCTCGCAACCGGCCTTGAGCCGACGCATCGAAAAGCTTGAAGACGCCCTCGGCGTGAAGCTGTTTGAGCGCACCACGCGCAAGGTCAGCCTGACCCAGGCCGGGCGTGGCTTCATGCCGAGTGTCGAGCGTTTGCTGGATGATCTTGATGTGGCTTTGCTCGGCATCAGCGAAGTCGCTTCCAACCGGCAGGGCCACGTCACCGTCGCTTGCGTGCCGTCGGCGGCGTATTACTTCATGCCACGGGTGGTCGCCCGCTATCACCAACAGTTCCCGCGTATCAAAGTCAAAGTCCTCGATTCCAGCGCCCACGACGTGCTCACGGCGGTGGTCAATGGCGAGGCGGATTTCGGCCTGAGTTTCATGGGCACTCAGGAGGCGGGCGTGGATTTCGAGCCGCTGGTGCAGGAGAGCTACGTGGTGGCCTGTCGTCGCGATCATCCCCTGGCCGGGCGCAGCAGCGTTAGTTGGGATGAGTTTTACCAGCAGGATTACATCTCGCTGGACAAGACGTCGGGTAACCGTTTCTTGCTCGATCAGGCACTGGCCAAAGTGGTGCCGCAACGGCCGAGCATCTGCGAAACCCTGCACGTGACGACGATGATCGGACTGGTGGAAGCGGGACTGGGTGTGGCGGCGGTGCCGTTGATGGCGATGCCGGCGGCGGATCATCCGATCCTGACGCGGGTGCCGCTGACGGATCCGCAAGTGATGCGCAGCGTGGGCATCATCAAACGCCGGGGTCGTACCCTGACCCCGGCGGCACTGGAACTGGAGCGGCTGGTGGTGGAAATGAAGGTCCAGCCGCCGAAGGTCAGCGCTTGACCGAATCCAGTCCGGTGGCCTGCACGTCGGCCTGGGCGGCAGGCGCGGCCAGATAGGCGAGCAACGCCTTGGCTTCCTGCGGATGCTGCGCACCCACTGGAATCCCCGCCGCGAAACGCGTTACCGACTGCACCGATTCCGGGATCTTCCCGACATACGTCACGCCCGGCACCGGCAGCAACTCGCTGACCTGCTGGAAACCCAGTTGATAGTCACCGGTGGCAACCACCGAACCTACCGGGATTTTCGGGATCATCTTCGCCTTCGGCTTCAACTGATCTTCGACGCCGAGCTTCTTGAACAATTGCTGCTCGATGTACACGCCGCTGGCACTGTCCGAGTAGGCCACCGACTGCGAATCGAGCAGGGTTTTCTTCAGGGCGTCGACGTTGCTGATGTCCGGTTTCGGCGCGCCTTCGCGCACCACCAGGCCAATCCGCGAATCCGCCAGTTCCACCCGCGAGGCCGGGTCGACCTTGCCTTGTTTGATCAAGTCGTCGAGGGCGTAGCCGACCATGATTACAACGTCGGCCTGTTCACCCCGGGCCAGGCGATTGGGGATCGCCTCCGGGGCCTTGCCCATCGACGGGCCGAGGATGGTGTCGAGAGTGTTGCCGGTGTTCGCGGCGAATTTCGGGCCGAGGATTTTGTAGGCGGCGGTGAAGCCGCCGGAGGTCATTACCCGCAGTTCCTCAGCTTGAGCAAATGCGCTGAAGGCGAGGAGGGCGAGGGCGGTCAGATTGAAGAGCTTCTTCATGTTGGCTGGCTCCTCAAGCGACTGCAGGTTGCAGACGACCGCCCGCACGGCGATACAGATACAGCGTCGCGCACAACGCACACAGCGCGCCGACACTCATCCAGTAGCCTGGCGCAGCCTTGTCGCCGGTGTACTGGATCAGGAAGGTCGACATTGCCGGTGTGAAGCCGCCGAAGATCGCGGTGGCAAGGCTGTAGGCCAACGAGAAACCGGCCACACGAACCTCAACCGGCATGATCTCGGTCAGCGCCGGAATCATCGCGCCGTTGTACATGCCGTAGATGAACGACAGCCAGAGCAGCGACAGCAGCATGTGGCTGAAGCTCGGCGCCTGCACCAGATACGACAGCGCCGGATAAGTGGTCGCCAGGGCCAGCAGCGACATGGTGATCAACAGCGGACGACGGCCGAAACGGTCCGACAACGCGCCGCCGATCGGCAGCCAGAAGAAGTTCGAAACGCCCACCAGCAGCGTCACTAGCAACGCATCCGAGGTGCTCAGGTGCAGCACGGTTTTACCGAAGGTAGGCGCGTACACAGTGATCAGGTAGAACGCGGTGGTGGTCAAGGCAACCATCAACATCCCGCCGATGACCACGACCCAGTTCTGGCCGAGGGTGCGGAACACTTCTTTCATGCTCGGGCGATGCTTGCGGGTGGCAAACTCTTCGGTTTCTGCCAGGTTACGACGCAGCAGGAAGATGAACGGCACGATCATGCAGCCAACGAAAAACGGAATCCGCCAGCCCCAATCGGCAATCACATCCGGTGCCATCCACTGGTTCAAGGCAAAACCCAGCGCGGCGGCAACGATGATCGCAACCTGTTGGCTGGCCGACTGCCAGGCAGTGAAGAAGCCTTTACGGCCCGGTGTGGCGATCTCCGAGAGATATACCGAAACGCCGCCCAGTTCCGCACCGGCCGAAAAGCCCTGCAGCAACCGCCCGATCAGCACCAGCGCCGGGGCAAACAGACCAATGGTTTCGTATCCGGGCACCAGCACAATCAATATCGTGCCGCTGGCCATGATCGACAGGGTGACGATCAAACCCTTGCGACGACCGACGTCATCGATGTACGCGCCGAGCACGATAGCCCCCAGCGGACGCATCAAAAAGCCTGCGCCGAACACCGCGAACGTCATCATCAGGGAAGCGAACTCACTGCTCGCCGGAAAGAACACCGCCGCAATCTGCGTGGCGTAGAAGCCGAACAGAAAGAAGTCGAACTGTTCGAGGAAGTTACCCGAGGTCACCCGGAAAATGGCACCGGCCCGCGAGCCGCCGTGTGGGATTGAGGCTGTCATCGAAAAATACTCCACCGCTTTTATGACGTGCGCGACGGGGAGGCGGCGCACGGTTTTTATTGGGGCGGATAGTGGCGCAGGGGGATCAATCTGTTAATTGCATAGTTGGTATGGATTGATGCGCGAGACGGATCAATCCAAACCGAATGGCAGCCTCTTTATTGAAGTGGTGCAGCCGTCTCCTGTTTCTTCGCCGGCGCACCCGGTGCAGTGGTGGTTGTAAAGTTGCCATCCCACTGCGGATCGATCCGACGAATGCGCACGCTCAGATCAGGGTGTGACGCAAACATCCGGCTCAGCAGGCCTGATCCGCCCGTGCTGAAAAACAAATGACTGAACTCGGCGGCACGGGGGGAGCTGATGACGGAGCCTTGTTTATGGGCACCGATTTTTTTCAGCGCGCCGACAATGCTTTGCGGATTGCGCGTGTATTGCACCGCGCTCGCATCGGCGAGGAACTCACGCTGGCGACTGACCGCTGCCTTGATCAAACTCCCATACAGATGCCCGACAAATCCGGCCACGCACAGTGCGAATCCGAGCGCAAAAACTACCAGCATCAGCCGCACGTCGCGTTTGTCGCGCTTGAGCAGACTGGCCATTATGTAAGTACCCGCCAGCCCCAGCACCAACAGGCCGTGCACCACCGCCACCAGTTGCGTATTGAGGCGCATGTCACCGTTGAAAATGTGGCTGAATTCGTGGGCAATCACCCCTTGCAGTTCTTCCCGGGTCAGCAGCTTCACCGCGCCACGGGTCACGCCGATGGCCGCATCCTCCGGTGTAAGTCCGGCCGCGAAGGCGTTGATGCTCTCGTCCGGCAACAGGTACACCGCCGGCACGCGGGTGCCGGAGGCAATCGCCATTTCTTCGACGACGTTCATCAAGCGCTGCTCGTCCAGCGTGTGCGCATTGCCGTTGAGCAGGCGGCCACCCAGTTTCTCTGCAACGACTTTGCCGCCAGCTCGCAGTTGCCGGTATTTCAGCAGGCCGCCAATCACCACGATGCCGCTGATGAACGACGCGATGACGGCCATCGCCAGAAAGGCATCTGCCAGCGTGCCGGTGCCACTCAAGTAATCTTCAAAACCATTGAAAACGAAGGGCAGGGCGGTCAGGAAGACCAGCGAGACAATCGACAGAATCATCATGTAAACCAGCCGTCGGGTCTGGTTGCGAGCCTGGGTTTGTCGTTCAAAGAAACTCATCGGGCCATCCATGGAAAGCAGAAATCAGAAAGAAACCTTGGGTGCGGTTTTGATCGCCAGCGTATCCGCAAACTTCAGCGGCACGGCGTCATCGCGATGGCCAAAACTGGCTGCCAGCAGCACCGCAGGAAAGCTCTGTTTGAGGGTGTTGTAGGCCATGACTGCGTCGTTGAAGGCCTGGCGCGCGAAACTCACTTTGTTTTCGGTGCTGCTCAGCTCTTCGCTCAGTTGCTGCATGTTCTGCGAGGCCTTGAGTTCCGGGTAGGCTTCCAGGGTCAGGTTCAATCGACCCACGGCGCTGCTGAGTGCGCTGTCCGCCAGCCCCAGTTGTGCGATGTGCTGGGCATTGCCCGGTTTGGCCTGCGCAGCTTCAAGTCCCGCCACGGCTTCATTGCGCGCAGCGATCACCGCTTCCAGGGTTTCGCGCTCATGGGCCAGATAACCCTTGGCGATACTGACCAGATTGGGGATCAGGTCGTAGCGGCGCTTGAGCTGCACTTCGACCTGGGCAAACGCGTTCTTGATCTCGTTGCGCCGGGCAACGAGCTTGTTGAAAAGACTGACAGCGTAGAGGCCCAGAACCGCAAGCAGCACCAGATTGACGATGAGGTAGATTTTCACGGTGATGTCCTTGTTCACTCGGCGGGGGCGCGCGGGATCTTATCGTAAATGGTGGCCATTGGCTGTAATTGCCATGCAGCGGGGGAACCCCGGATGGTGCTCCGGGGCGCGACTACAATCTCAAGTCCCGCATCATCAAAAAACAAGGAATGATTCCCGAACCCCGCAGTCGGAGTTCAGGTATCACACATCTGAAGGAGGTTCACCGATGAACAACAAGACCCTGATCGCCAGCCTGGCCCTCGTCGCCGGCATCGCCGGGATCACCCCACTCGTTCAAGCGGCGCAACCCTCGACTGACACCGTCGAACGCTCGCCCACCGACGGCCGCGAACTGAAGGTCAACGACCGCGCCCCGGACGTCTACCAGCGCAGCGAAAAAGCCATCAAGAACTGGAAACAGAAAGGCCTCAAGCAACCCGACCCTCAGGCGCAGTGGGTGCAGATGAACGACAAGTACGTGATGGTGATGATCACCAACGGGACGATTGTGGATATCAAGCCGGTGGAGCGTTAGCCGCTAGCTTGACATCGCGGGGAAAGTGCAGCTTGCGTTTATGTGACTGGCCCGCGATGGCCCCCGGCTGAAGGGCATCAGTAATCAATACGGTAATTGGATATATGCATTGAAATGATGGCAGAATGCCCTTTTGTTGGATTTCAATGGATTGTCATGAGTATAAATTTCGGGTTTTCCGTAAAAGACTATAAGTGTTTCAAATCTCGTGGGGCAAGTGTTCATTCTGTCAAAAATATTAACTTGTTGGTGGGGCGTAATAATGTTGGTAAGTCAACGTTTTTAGAGGTGCTGGATACACTTTGTAAACCAGAAGGGTGGAATGAAAGTCCTTTTTCTGAAATTGAGCTATTTGAAACAATTACCGATGAGGTGTTTTCTAAAATTGATTTCGATGGCCCTTTATATGAGGAGGATGAAGAGAGTGTGAAGGCTGATCATTGCCACCTTAAAGGTGCGGTGGTGAGTTATTTGCAACGGGAAGACAGTGCTCGATATTTGGGGGTTGATCGTGAGGTTTCTCCGGAGGAAAGAGCTGGGCTAGAGGAACGGTATTCTAGCAATTTGTTTCGTGATGAAGTTGATGGTACGTATTATGTTAGTGATCAGGTACTTTGTAAGAAGCACGTGAGGTTGCGAGCGGATCGCGATATTGTTCCTGAATATGATGATGAGAAGGCAGCGTTTACAAGCAATGGTGTAGGTGCGACTCAGATAATTCATGCTTACTCTCATTACTCTGAGCTTGACAGGGAGCTTATTGCCAAGACGTTGCTTGGGGCGCTGAACGAAATTTTTAGTCCTGATACTCGTTTTGTCGAGATAACAACAAAATACAACAAGACGGGTGGCGTATGGGAAGTCTATTTATCTGAACAAAATGCAAAGCTCTACCCGCTTTCTCAATCAGGCAGCGGACTGAAAACGATAATTTTAGTGTTGTTAAATCTTTTGGTTCGTCCCGCTTTTGAAGGAGGTAAGGTAGAAGATTATATTTTTTCATTTGAGGAGCTGGAAAATAATCTTCATCCCAGCCTGCAACGAAGACTGTTCCAGTATTTGGAGAGTTTTGCGGTAAGTAACGACTGTCATATGTTCATAACAACGCATTCGAGTATCGCCATTGATGTATACAGTCATTCAGAGCATGCGCAAATTAATCATATTCAGAAAGATAATGGTGAGGTGGTTGGTTCTGTAGTTAGCAGTAGCCTGCACGGGTATGGAATGCTGACTGATTTGGGTAACAAGGCAAGTGATCTTCTGCAAGCAAACGGGTTGATTTGGATTGAAGGCCCGTCGGATCGAATTTATATGAATAAATTTATCCAGATCTGGAGTGGGGGCAATATTCGCGAGGGAGTGCACTTCCAGTATGCAATGTTTGGCGGCAGCTTGTTGTCTCACTTCGATATGTCGCTGCCTTCGCAGGAAAACAGGGAAGCGCTTAGCGTTCTGCGGATAAACAAGAATGCTATTCTTGTTTGCGACGGTGATCGTAGAAGTGAGGGAGCAGAACTCAAAAGCAGGGTGTCTAATGCCAAGAAAATGCTTGAGGGTTCCGGAGGTTATGCATGGGTCACTCAATGCAGGGAAATTGAGAATTACATTCCGCTGGAAGTATTTCAAACGGTGAATGGCTTAGGCGATGTTGATGATATTGGCATGTTTGAAAGCATTAACGAGTATCTTAAGAAACATAATGTGACCAAGGCGTTTGAATATACAAATAAAGTTGAAAAAGCCAAGTCGTACGTTAAGTTGTTTACCCGAGAAAACTTGAATTTTCGACCGGAAATCAATGAGCGTATGGTCGAAATTTGTGAACGTATTCGAAATTGGAATTTTATGTAGCCAGGAAGTTTCTCGCCGTAATTCATTTGTAGACGATGAACACGTGAGCCTCATTCCACAAACGTTTGTCTCAGCGTCTGCCCGCCACCCAACCGATACTGATTGTTCCCGCTGCGCTTGGCCTCATACATAGCCAGATCCGCAATATGCAGCAACCGGTCCATCGTCGGCGCATGGTCGGGGAATACCGCCACGCCGAGGCTGGTGCCGATGTGGCGTTGTTCGTTGCCGATGGTGATGGGCGGGGACAGTTCGATGAAGATTTTCTGACAAATGCTGCGGGCTTCGTCCTGCAGGTTCAGGCCGGGGGCGAGGCCTTGCAGGATGACCACGAATTCATCGCCGCCGATGCGGGCGACGGTGTCGCTGACCCGCAGTATGCGTTTCAGCCGGGTGGCGGTGGTGATCAGGACGCGGTCGCCGGCGGCATGGCCGTAGCGGTCGTTGATGCTTTTGAAACCGTTGAGATCGATGAACACCAGCGCCACCCGGGTCTCGGTCGCGCGGGCATGTTCCAGTGCTTCTGACAGGCGTTCTTCCAGCACCAGTCTATTGGGCAAACCGGTCAGCGGATCGAAGTGCGCCAGGTGCTGAAGGTAACTGGCCGAGGCCTTTTCTTCCGTGATATCGCGCACCACGCCCATCATCTTGATCATCGCGTCATGATCGTTCTTCACCACGTTGCCGGTTTCCCGCAACCAGCGGATCGTGCCGTCGGGCCAGACCACGCGGTATTCCTCGTCGTGATTCTCACCGGTTTCCAGACAGCGCAATTCCCCGGCGCGTACCTTGGCGCGGTCGTCCGGGTGCACGCAGGAGCAGAACAAGGCGTAGGAGGGCGTCACTTCGCCGATCTTGAACCCGAACATGCCGAAGATCGCGTCCGACCAATAGAGTCGATCCGTGTCGACTTCCCAATCCCAGGTGCCGATCCGCGCAAAATACTGGCTGCGCTTGAAGCGCTCGGCATCGCCATCCTGGTGGATGTTCTGACCTTCGGCGGCGCGAGTGAGCAATTCACGGTATTCGGCAAGTTGCCGGCGCAGGGCACGCTCGCGGCGAATCAACACGGCGATCACGACCATCAGCACAACGACAAGGGCAAAGCCGATCCAGAGTTGAGTCATTCAAGCATCGCTGACATGGCGTATCGATTCGGAGTTGGTGGCGGGTGGCTATCATTCATCACGGCCAACGCTGGGTCAAACGGTTGCCAATGTCCGGCATTTCTGGGAAAACGGCGGCCAGCGGAACAATAGAGTGAATGTTATGAATGATGAACTGCAGATAATCGATCTTCAGCCCGGCGACGGAAAAGCCGCCGTCAAAGGCGCATTGATCACCACCCAATACACCGGTTGGCTGGAAGACGGCACCGAGTTCGATTCGTCCTGGAGCCGGGGCAAACCGTTCCAGTGCGTGATCGGCACGGGCCGGGTGATCAAGGGCTGGGATCAAGGGATCATGGGCATGCAGGTCGGCGGCAAACGCAAACTGCTGGTGCCGGCGCATCTGGGGTACGGCGAGCGGACGATGGGCAAGATTCCGCCGAATTCGAATCTGGTGTTTGAGATTGAGTTGCTGGAGGTTTTGACGCGGGAGGATTGATTGCTCCCGCGTTACAGCTGACGCCATAAAACCCGCTGCCTCCGATCACGGAGCAGCGGGTTTTTTCTTGCCTTTTACCTGAAACGTTACGCAGCCATCGCCATCTCATCCAGCGTCGCGGCAACCGTGCTGGTCAGGCTCGGAAATCTGCGTTTGACGCTTTGGAGTACCGGCATGACGCGGTTCCGGTCCAGTTTGCCGTGATCGCGGGCGAGCTGGACGAGGGCCTCTAGGGCGGCGGTGACGATGGATTTTCGTTCGCTTTCGAGCAGGAGCAGACAGGCCTTTTCGGCCCATTGGCTGTCTTTTTCGTTGAGGCCGATGGAGATCAGGGCGGCGACGACGTGTGCATCGGATTTGCTTTCCATGGAGTGTTCCTCAGGTCGTGGCATCGAGAGTGTCCAGCGCCCGGTTCACGGCGAGTTCGCCACACATCACCACTTGGGCGATGCCCAGCACGGTACTGCGGTAGGGCGGGTCCAGCAGCGCGGCGAAGTCGCTGAGCATCACACCGGCCGAAGCCATCGATTCGCAGGCGTGGGCCAGCAAGGCATGTTGATCGATGTGGGGGGCGATGAGGAACATGCGGCCGGGGCAGTGCTGTTTCGGGGCGGTGGGTTTCAGGTAATGATCGAGGGCGCGCTCGGCGGCTTCGTGGAGTTTTTTTGAGTCGGCGGAGGAGTAGGGCGAAGTCGGGTCGGACTCGTTGGGTGCGTCTTTTTCGGGTGGATCGGGTACGTGTTTGAACATTCGGGAAAGCCTCAAAGTGATGCCGACACCACCTCGCGACTAAACGAATAGGTGGCAGCTGTACGCAGGTTAGTCGACCGGCGACTTCCCAAAACCGGCGCACTCGAGGGTGCCCTGCACACAGCCGCCATAGAGTGCAGATGAAGGTCACCTGACTATCTGGAGCACATGTAAAGTTTTGAGAAATCATCGAGCGACTAAACCCGTTCACTGACCATTCAGTGATGCGAATCAAGTTACCGACGCCCTCAAAACCGCACAAGCCGGCGGATTCTGGCGTAGTTGTAGGCAAAGGCGCAAGGCAATGTAGCCTCCCGGATGGGGGCAAAATGATGCGCCATTTTTCGGTCCGCCATCGCGAGCAAGCTCGCTCCCACAGGAGTTCTGTGTCGGCTTGTCAGGTGTGCCGGCTCGCGCATTTCTGCTTTGTGATACCAAATGTCAGATAAGCCAATTCAAACTTGATTTATATCGGTTTCGATATAGTCTGCTGGTATGTGATCGCTGCCATTCCTTGCAACACACCGCCGCGACACGATTCCGTCCGGGCTATTACGCTTTTCTTTCCAACACAGGAGAAGCCAATGCCAAGACACAAGGACGTGGTGTTTGTCGGGAGTGCGCTCAAGGATTTGAGAGCTTTTCCCCTCGATGCTCGCAGAGCTGCAGGATTCCAACTGGATCTGTTGCAACAGGGCGACGAACCCTTTGACTGGCGCCCCATGAAAACAGTCGGGCGGGGCGTCAATGAAATCAGAATCACCGAGGATTCAGGGGCGTTTCGAGTGTTTTATGTGGTCAACCGGCCTGACGCGATTTATGTGCTGCACGCCCTGCAAAAGACCACTCGCAAAACCGAGACGCGAGACATAGAACTGGCACGGGCCAGATACCAGGAAATAGGTTGAACCATGACGGATCATCAAAACTCTTCCCAGCGTTTCGCAAGCGTCTGGGATGCACTGGAAGACACGCCGCAGGAAGCGGCCAACATGCGCCTGCGGGCCAAACTGATGCGCACGCTGTGCGAAACGATTCGTGCCTGGGAGCTTCCGCAGAAGGAGGCGGCCAAGCGTCTTGGCATCACTCAGCCGCGCCTCAACGACGTACTCAACGGCAAAATCGACAAGTTCTCTCTGGATGCGCTGGTCAACCTGTCGGCCGCAGCGCAACTGGACGTAGACCTCTGCTTCTCGTCGTCCCCGCCACTGCAATGGGCCTGACAGACGAGGGTTCCCAACAGCCCTGCCTCTGAAAAACCTTCCAGAGGCGGCGCCGTCTGACGCGCCGCCTCACTCTTCCACATCAAGATCTCAAGCCGCGACGGACGGTCGAAAGCAGGCCTTGCTCCTTTCGGTCGGAACAGCGACTATGCTCGCCATATAGGGGTAGGGGGTATAGGTATGTCGCACACACATGAACACAAAGGCGAGTTGCTTAACCGCGTCCGGCGCATTGCCGGGCAGGTTCAGGCAGTTGAACGGTCGCTGGAATCCGAGGCCGATTGTGCCAAGACGTTGCACCTGATGGCGGCGATTCGCGGTGCGGTCAACGGTTTGATGGAGCAGTTCATCGAGGCCCATGCCCGCGAGCATGTCGCCCATCCCGACCTCAGCGACGAAGCCCGCGCCCAGGGCGTGGAAGAGTTGCTGCAAGCCATCCGCCGTTATTCCAAGTGAGCACCGACACCATGAATCTGACGACTCGCTCTGACGACTTTTCCCACGATCACCAGTTCCTCGGTGCATCCCACGACGACAACGCCCGTCGCACCTTGTGGGTGGTGGCGCTGACGTTCGTGATGATGATCGGCGAAATTGCCGCCGGTTATCTCACTGGCTCCATGGCGCTGCTGGCCGACGGTTTCCACATGGCGACCCACGCCGGCGCCTTGGGCATCGCGGCGGCGGCCTATGGTTTTGCCCGGCGCAATGCCAACAACCGCCGTTACAGTTTCGGCACCGGCAAGGTCGGCGATCTGGCGGGTTTTGCCTCGGCCATGGTGCTGGGGCTGGTGTCGCTGGGCATTGCCGGGGAATCGGTTTTCCGTCTGTTCGAGCCCACCAGCGTGGCGTTCGGCGAGGCAACCTTGATCGCCGTGGTCGGCCTGGGCGTCAATCTGCTCAGTGCGTTTTTGCTGGCCGGTCATCATGGGCATCATGACCACGGCCATAGCCACGATCATGGTCATCACCACCATCACGACAACAACCTGCGTTCAGCCTACGTGCACGTATTGGCGGACGCGTTGACGTCGGTGCTGGCGATTGCCGCGCTGCTGGCCGGTCGTTATCTGGGCTGGGTGTGGATGGATCCGGTGATGGGCATCGTCGGTTCCATCGTCATCGCCAAATGGGCCTGGAACCTGATGCGTGACAGCGCCGCCGTGCTGCTCGACACCACCGATGAACCGGTGGCCGAGGAGATCCGCGAACTGCTGGAAACCTCCGACGACGTGCGCATCAGCGATTTGCACGTCTGGCAGGTCGGCCCGCAGGCGCGGGCGGCGATTGTCAGCGTGGTGGCGGCTGCCGGCGTCACGGCAGAAGCGATTCGCGAGCGGCTGGCACCGGTGCATGAGTTGTCGCACCTGACCATCGAATTGCGCAGCGCTTAAGGCTGTACTTCGCTGAACAGCGGAATTCGCCCGTTCAGCGAAGGGCGGTAGTGCCAGGTGAACCGGCTCAGGTCGATGTCATGGGCGAGGATTTCACTGACGGTGGCGCTGGCAAGGGTCAGCGCCAACCTTTGCCCCGGGCATTGATGCCGGCCGCTGCCGAACGTGAAGCTGCGGCGGTTGGGGCGATCTGGCAGAAATTGATCCGGGTTTTCGTTCAGCTCCGGGTCGCGATTGGCCGAGGCGAGCAACACCAGAATCTCGTCGCCTGCTTCAAGTCGGACGCCGTCGATTTCGCAGGTGTTCGCGACAAAACGTCGGGTGTTCTGCACCGAAGGATCGAACCGCTGCACTTCGGCGAGCAGCGAATCCACTGCGGTGTCGCGTAATTCAGGCTGACGCTGCAACGCCACCAGCGCATTGCCGATCAGGCCGGCGGTGGCTTCAAAGGTCTGCGAGCAGAGACCGATGAGGTTAGCGATCAGCACGTCCTCTTCGCCTGAAAAGCGTTGCTGAATGTCGGCGAGAAACGGGTTCGGATCTGCCAGTAATTCAATGAAGTAACCGTGCAATTGCTCCGCCGCTCGATGGGCTGCCGCCAGTTGCAGTTCATTGCTCAGTGGCGAAAGACACACTGCAAAATCTGCGGTCAGCTCACTGATCGTCCGCGCTTGTGCGGGGGTGAAGCCGAGCAGGGCGGCAACCACGCTCACCGGCCCACGAAACATAGCCTTATATAGGCCGTCGGCATCGTTTGTGATCAGCCGCGCGGACACCAGCGCCATGATTTTTCCCTGATCAATCAACCCCAGCGGTGGCTCAATGGCCGAACGCGGGCAGCGCTGAGCTTCGCCATCATTCATGCGCATCAACTGGCCAAACACTTTTCCTGCCATTCCATCAGCGATCGCTTTAGGCACCGGCTCCTGCACCGGACGCACCCGGCAATCCGGATGCGCCAACACCGCGCAAACCGCTCGGGCACTGCTGGCTACCCAAAGTTTTAGTCCGTGATGAAAGGTCAGCCCGTCCGCCGCGCGCAGTTCGGCGTAGTAAGGGTAGGGATCGGCGTGAGTCGCAGCGATGATCGGGTCCATGGATCGCAACCTTGTCGGTGGGGAAAGTGTTGCTACTATCTCCAGTCCTTGGGGGCGATGATTCGTCCGGGAGCGAAATATGCACGCAGAACATCCAGACATCGGCGTCTCGCAAGTGGCCGCGGCCATCGCGGAGCCGGCGCGAACCAAAATGCTGTGCTCGCTGATGGACGGCCACGCCCGCACCGCCACGGAGCTGGCGACCCTCGCCGACGTCAGCGCCTCCACCGCCAGCGCACACCTGGCCAAACTCAAGGACCTGGCGCTGGTGCGCCTGCACGTGCAGGGCCGCCACCGTTATTACAGCCTCGCCGACAAGCGCGTGGCCCAGGCGCTCGAAGCGCTGATGGTGATCGGCCAGAACCCCGCACCGACCTTCAAGCCGCATACGCCGGACCGTCTGCAATTCGCCCGCACCTGCTACGACCACATGGCTGGGACGCTGGCGGTGTTGCTGCATGACCGGTTGCTGGAGGGCGGCTGGCTGGTCGAAACCGATGAGCAGGCGTATCGCTTGAGCGAGAGCGGAGAGGCGCTGTTCGAAGGGTTGGGAGTCGAGGTCAGGGATCTTTCGACCTTGCGCCGACGTTTTGCCTGCCCGTGTCTGGACTGGAGCATGCGCCGGCCGCATCTGGGTGGATCGCTTGGAGCGGCGCTGTTGCAGACCGCGTTGAAACGCAAATGGGTGGCGCAGGATCTGGACAGCCGGGCGCTGACTTTGACGGCGGCGGGGCGTAAGGAGATGACGGCGCGGTTCGGGGTGAAATGGCCCGATATGACGCAGCCTGTCTCCGTGCGTAAATCCCCGGCCATCGCGCCCGCCAGCCGCGTGCAGTAAGCGCGACCGACGAAGGGTCGTTTTACGCCTTGTCGCCCGTGGACGGACTCTATACTGTATATGCGAACAGTATAAGGTCCATGCCATGCAACTCATCGACAAGCTCAGCATCCTCGCCGACGCCGCCAAGTACGACGCCTCCTGCGCCAGCAGTGGCGCGCCCAAGCGCAGCTCCGAGGGCAAGAGCGGGCTGGGTTCCACGGATGGCATGGGCATCTGCCACAGCTACACGCCGGACGGGCGTTGCGTGTCGCTGCTCAAGGTGCTGCTGACCAATTTCTGTCTCTACGACTGCCAATACTGCGTCAACCGACGCTCCAGCGATGTTCCCCGTGCGCGTTTCACGCCAGAGGAAGTGGTGGCTCTCACGCTGGATTTCTACCGGCGCAATTGTGTCAGCGGATTGTTCCTCAGCTCGGGGATCATTCGTTCGGCGGACTACACCATGGAGCAACTGGTGCGCGTCGCGAAGCTGTTGCGTGAAGAACATGAATTCCGTGGCTACATCCATCTCAAGACCATTCCCGAAGCCGATCCGGCGCTGATCGAAGAAGCCGGGCGTTATGCCAACCGCTTGAGCGTCAACATCGAATTGCCCACCGATGCCAGTTTGCAGACGCTGGCGCCGGAGAAGCAGATCGGCTCGATCAAACAGGCGATGAACACCATCTACACCGGCGTGCAGACCGTGCTCAACGAACCCCGCGCCCCGAAGTTCGCCCCGGCCGGGCAGAGCACGCAGATGATCGTCGGCGCCGATGACACCGACGATAGCACCATCCTCCACAGTGCCCAGGCCTTGTACGGCAATTTTCGCCTGCGCCGGGTGTATTACTCGGCGTTCAGCCCGATTCCCGACAGCCCGAAAAGCGTGCCGCTGGCCGCGCCGCCGCTGATGCGCGAGCACCGCTTGTATCAGGCTGATTTTCTATTGCGCGGTTATGGCTATACCGCTGGTGAATTGCTTCAGGGGCCGGGCAATCTGGCGTTGGACATCGATCCGAAACTGGCTTGGGCGCTGCAGAATCGCGAGGTGTTTCCGCTGGATCTCAATCGCGCCGAGCCGGCGTTGATTTCACGCATTCCAGGCATTGGCCTTCGCACAACCGAGCGTCTGGTGGAGCTGCGTCGGCAGCGGCGCATCCGCTACGAAGATGTGGCCCGCATGCGCTGCGTACTGGCCAAAGCCAAGCCATTCATCATCACCAGTGACTATCACCCGCAGCAGGCGGAAGTCACCAGCCAGATGCTCTATCAACAGTTGCGCGACCGGCCGATGCCGCAGCAGATGGGGTTGTGGGGATGATCAATCTCGATTGCGACGACCTGTTCGACACCTGGCGCCTACAGGCCCGCTGGCTGCTCAGCCATGAAATCGATCCGAGCCTGGTGAGCTGGGCGTCGGAAGGGGTGAGTGATTTGTTTGCCAGTGATGTGTCGGTGCCTGAAGGGCAGGGGCCGTTTCAGGCGCGGATTCCGCGTGCGTTGCTCGACACTCTGGAACAAGCGTCGCGATATCGTGGCGATCAGCGCTGGAGCCTTTTGTATGAAGTGTTGTGGCGAGTCAGCCATGGCGATCGCACGGCAATGATGGCCGGCGACAAACTGGGCAGCGAGTTGCAGCGGCGGATCAAGCAGGTGCAGCGCGAAGCCCATCATCTGCATGCATTCGTGCGTTTCATCGAGCGTCCGCCAGAGTTGCCGGGCCCGCAATACGTCGCGTGGCACGAACCGGCCCACGACATCCTGCGCAGCGCCAGCGAACACTTCATCGGCCGCATGGGGCGCCATCGCTGGCTGATCGCTACGCCGCGGGACGGGGTTTATTACGATGGCGAACAGTTGATCCATCAGCGCCAGTGTCCGCTGGAATGGCAGCAACTGGCGCAGAACGTCGACGATCCGCAGGGCGAGTTGTGGCTGGCGTACTACAGCCACATCTTCAACCCGGCGCGGTTGAACGAGAAGGTCATGCAGGGGCACTTGCCCATGCGTTTCTGGAAGAACCTGCCGGAGGGCGAATTGATCCCCGGATTGATTACCCAGGCGCGCATGGGCAAGCAGCAGAACGGGCAGGCTGGCGGCATCGCCGGGCGTGGCGGAAAGCGCATTGCGTTGAAACAGGTCGAGAATCCGCTGTCCGTTCAGCGCGTCGCCGAAGCCATTAACAGTCCAAATCCGGCAAAGGTCACCCCCGAGACTTTCGCCGTCAGCCAGGACCCTTTCGGGCTCGAGAGCCAGCCTTTGGCGGCATTGGCGAGCAGCGCATAACTGCCGTGCACCAGAATCACCAGTACGGCGTAAGAAGCCACCAGTTTGAAGAACTGCGGAAGGAAAGCCTGTGCGGTGTCGATGAACTGCGGGAACACCGCCAGAAAGAAGAAGATGGCTTTGGGATTGAGAAACTGCAGGGACGCGGCTTCCAGAAAGCGGTAGCTCGGGCGGGAAGGTCGGACGTCTTGCAGGGTACGGAAACGATCCGAACGCCAGCTCTTGAAACCCAGATACAACAGGTACGCGGCGCCGGCGTATTTCAGCACAGTAAAGGCCGTCGCCGAGGCGCTGAGGATCAGGCCGACACTGGTTGCACTGACGGCGGCAACCACGAAGGCTCCCGAGGCAATCCCCAGAATCCCCGGCACTGCGCCGATCCAGCCCAGGCGCACGGCGTTGGACAGGGTCAGCACCACGCCCGGGCCGGGGCTCAAAATGGTCAGGGTGGCGAAGAGTACAAAGAGTCCGTAGCTGTGCATGTCTGGCTCCGTCGGGGCGCGGGGTTGGGCGTGCGAGCAGATTGGCGTGGCGACGAACGTGTGACAAACGCTTTAAATGCAACGCATACGTGACTAAATTAGACCCATGAACAAATTACTCCCGCCGCTCAATGCGGTTCGTGCCTTTGCGGTCGCCGCCCGTCACCAGAGTTTCACGCTGGCGGCCGAAGAACTGCACGTGAGCCACAGTGCCGTCAGCCGGCACATCAAATTGCTTGAAGAACACTTGGGTGTGTTGCTGTTCGAGCGGCGCATCCGGCAATCATTGTTGACGCCTGCCGGCCAGCGTTTTTATCAGCAGGTCAGCGCCGGTCTGGCGCAGATCGCCGATGCGGCTGCAGAGTTGCGGCAGCAGGCCGCACGGCCGACAGTGACCATCAACACCCGACCGTCCTTTGCCCAGTTGTGGCTGATGCCTCGGCTGGATGATTTCATGGCAGAGCACCCGGACATCGAACCGCAGGTGATCACCCAGACCCGCTCTCCGGATCCTGCGCGAGACAGCTTCGACATCGTCATCCGCCGTGGCCGTGACGACTGGGCACCGACCATCGAATCGCACGCGTTGTTTGAAGATGAATTGCTGATGGTGGCGGCGCCCGAGCTGATCGAGCGAATCCCCTTGGCGGACCTTGCGGATCTGGGCCGGCACACCTTATTGACGGTCAGAGCCCGACGCGAAGACTGGCACCACTGGGCGCTGCGTTTTGGCCAGAGTCAGAGTCCCAGCCAGGAGATTCATCAGTTCGATTACATGCATCGAGTCATGGAGGCTGCCGTGGCGGGCGAGGGCGTCGCATTGTGCCCGACCACGTTGCTGGGCACGCATCTGTCGAGCGGTCGACTGGTCTGCCCGTTGCCCGATCTGCGAATGCCGCTGCCCCGTTATTACTACGGCGTGGCGCCGCAGGCATCTGCCTCGGCCCAGGTATTTCTGACGTGGCTGCAAAAACAGACCCCATGAAAAAGCCCCCATCGATTTCTCGATGGGGGCTTTTGTGCATCTGGGCGTCAGATCAAACCTTGACGATCCAGCCCGCTGGCGCTTCGACGTCGCCGGTCTGTACGCCGGTCAGCTCTTTGTAGAGCTTCTGGGTCACAGGGCCGACTTCGGTTTCACTGTGGAATACGTGCAGGTGGTCGTTGTAGCTGATACCGCCGATCGGGGTGATCACCGCAGCGGTACCGCAGGCGCCGGCTTCTTTGAAGTCCGACAGCTTGTCGATGAACACGTCGCCTTCGACCACTTCCAGGCCCAGACGGGACTTGGCCAGTTCGATCAGGGACAGACGGGTGATGCCCGGCAGTACCGATGGCGAGTTCGGGGTCACGAACTTGTTGTCGTGGGTGATCCCGAAGAAGTTGGCCGAACCGACTTCCTCGATCTTCTTGTGGGTCAGCGGATCCAGGTAGATCGCGTCAGCGAAGTGCGCTTTCTTGGCCTGGGAACCCGGCATCAGGCTGGCAGCGTAGTTGCCACCGACCTTGGCGGCACCGGTGCCTTGTGGCGCGGCGCGGTCGAAGCTGGAGATCTGGAAGTTGTGCGGGGTCAGGCCGCCCTTGAAGTAGGCGCCGACCGGAATCGCGAACACCGAGAAGATGAACTCCGGCGCGGTACGCACGCCGATGTTGTCACCCACGCCGATCACGAACGGACGCAGGTACAGCGCGCCGCCGGTGCCGTAAGGCGGGATGAAGCGCTCGTTGGCGCGAACCACTTCCTTGCACGCTTCGATGAATTGCTCGGTGGACACATGCGGCATCAGCAGACGGGCGCAGCTGCGCTGCATGCGGGCGGCGTTCTGGTCCGGACGGAACAGGTTGATCGAGCCGTCCTTGCAACGATAGGCCTTCAGGCCTTCGAAGCATTGCTGGCCATAGTGAAGGGCAGTGGAGCCTTCGCTGATGTGCAGCACGTTGTCTTCGGTCAGGGTGCCTTTGTCCCACTCGCCGTTGCGAAAGTACGACAGATAGCGTTTGTCGGTCTTGATGTAGTCAAAACCCAGCTTGTCCCAATTGATGCTTTCGTTACCCATGACACCCTCTATCACTTAACAACCGTCGAAACGGTTCAAGGCTTCTGACGTTTTTTTGGATGGGCACAACAATACTTCATTCTTGAGCGGTTTCGCAGCCCGGGCGATGGGGGGAGCAGCAGATTTATTAGCCTGCTTATGAAAAAACTCCCCCGCGTCGGGTTTTTACAGGTGCAACGCATGCCCGAGGGCACGCAACGCCGCTTCCTGCACCGCTTCACCCAGGGTCGGGTGCGCGTGGATGGTGCCGCCGATGTCTTCCAGTCGCGCACCCATTTCCAGGCTTTGCGCGAACGCGGTCGACAGCTCCGAGACCCCGACACCCACCGCCTGCCAGCCGACAATCACATGATTGTCCCGACGGGCGACCACCCGCACGAACCCGGTTTTCGATTCCAGGGTCATCGCCCGGCCATTGGCCGCGAACGGGAAGTTCGACACGATGCAGTCCAGTCCTGTTGCCTTGGCTTCATCCGGCGTCTTGCCGACCACGACCAGCTCCGGGTCGGTGAAGCATACGGCGGCGATGGCAGTCGGGTTGAATTCGCGGCTCTTGCCGCTGATCAGCTCGGCAACCATCTCGCCCTGGGCCATGGCGCGGTGGGCCAGCATCGGCTCGCCGCTCAGGTCGCCGATGGCGTAGACGTTGCGCATGCTGGTCTGGCAGCGGTTGTCGATCTTGATCGCCGAGCCGTTCATGTCCAGATTCAGCGCTTCAAGGTTCCAGCCCTGGGTATTGGGTTTGCGGCCGACGGCCACCAGCACCTGATCGGTTTCCAGGTTCAGGGTGTCGCCGTTCGGGTCGCGCACCTGCAACGTGCCGTCGAAACCCAGCACGCTGTGCTTCAGGTACAGCTTCACGCCCAGTTGCTTCAGCGCATCGTGCACCGGTTGGGTCAGTTCGGCATCGTAGGCCGGCAGGATGCGATCCTGCGCCTCAACCACACTGACCTCGGCGCCGAGCTTGCGATAGGCAATGCCCAGCTCCAGACCGATGTAACCACCGCCGACCACGATCAGGCGTTTCGGCACCGACTTCGGCGCCAGTGCTTCGGTCGACGAAATGATCGGCCCGCCAATCGGCAGGATCGGCAGGTTGACGCTTTTCGAACCGGTGGCCAGTACCAGATGTTCGCACTGGATGCGGGTGTCGCCGACTTCTACGGTCTTGCCGTCGATGACCTTGGCCCAGCCGTTGATGACCTGAACCTTGTTTTTCTTCAGCAGCGCGGCGACGCCAGTGGTCAGGCGATCGACGATGCCGTCCTTCCACTCGACGCTTTTGCTGATGTCGAGGGTCGGCGCGGAAACGCTGATGCCCAGTGCCGAATGCTGATTGTGATGCTGAGTCTGGTGAAACTGCTCGGCCACATGGATCAGCGCTTTAGACGGAATGCAGCCGATGTTCAGGCAGGTGCCGCCCAACGATTCGCCCTCGACCAGAATGGTCGAAATGCCCAGTTGCCCGGCCCGAATGGCCGTCACGTAACCGCCGGGGCCGCCGCCGATGATCAGCAGCGTGGTGTTCAGAGTTTGCATGCCATCACTCCACAAACAGGGTCGCGGGTTGTTCGAGCAGACCACGAATGGCCTGGATGAAGAGCGCCGCGTCCATGCCGTCGACCACGCGGTGATCGAAGGAGCTGGAGAGGTTCATCATCTTGCGGATCACCACCTGGCCTTTTACGACCATCGGGCGTTCGACGATTTTGTTCACGCCGACGATGGCCACTTCCGGCAGGTTCAGCACCGGGGTGCTGACGATGCCGCCAAGGGCGCCGAGGCTGGTCAGGGTGATGGTCGAGCCGGACAGCTCATCGCGGCTGGCCTTGCCATTGCGGGCGGCAGTGGCCAGACGGGAGATTTCCGCTGCGCTGTCCCACAGGCTGCGCGCTTCGGCGTGACGCACCACCGGCACCATCAGGCCGACATCGCTTTGGGTAGCGACGCCGACATGCACCGCGCCGAGGCGGGTGATGACCTGGGCTTCGTCGTCGTAACGGGCGTTCATCTGCGGGAAGTCGCGCAGGGCGACGACCAATGCACGCACCAGGAACGGCAGCAAGGTCAGCTTGCCACGGCTGGCGCCGTGTTTTTCATTCAGGTGTGCACGCAGTTCTTCAATCGCGGTGACGTCGATTTCCTCGACATAACTGAAGTGCGCAGCACGCTGAGTGGCGTCCTGCATGCGCTGGGCAATCTTGCGGCGCATGCCGATAACCTGAATCTGTTCTTCATCGTGACGCTGGGCGTACGCGGCGGCGACCGGCGCCGAAGCGTTCGACTGACCTTGCGCCAGGTAGGCTTCGAGGTCTTCGTGCAACACGCGACCGGCCGGGCCGGAGCCGCGCACCAGACGCAACTGAATGCCCAGATCCAGCGCATGTTTGCGCACGGCCGGCGAGGCGAGCGGACGCTCATTGGCTTCACGGGCAACCATCGGGCCCTGGCAAACCGGAGCCGTACGTGGCGCGGCGGGTTTGCTTTCAACAACCGCTTCAACTTTCGGTGCGGCAGGTGTTTCTTTCGCTGCAACAGGCGCCGGTTTGTCGGACTCTTTCAGATTGCCAGCGCCTTCCACTTCGATGCTGATCAGAATACTGCCGACCGCCATCACTTCGCCCGGCTGACCGCCTAGAGCAATTACTTTGCCGTGCACCGGCGAGGGAATGTCGACCATCGCCTTGTCGGTCATCACATCCGCCAGCACCTGATCTTCAACGACCAGATCGCCGACCTTGACGTGCCACTGCGAGAGTTCTACTTCTGCGATGCCTTCGCCGATGTCCGGCATCTTGATAACGTGCGTGCCCATTCAGACCTCCATGACCCGTTTCAGCGCCGCGCCCACTCGGGACGGCCCAGGGAAATACGCCCACTCCTGCGCGTGCGGGTAGGGGGTGTCCCAACCGGTGACGCGTTCGATCGGCGCTTCCAGGTGATGGAAGCAATGCTCTTGCACCAGCGACACCAGTTCGGCGCCGAAACCGCAGGTGCGGGTGGCTTCGTGAACCACGACGCAGCGGCCGGTTTTCTTCACGGATTTGACGATGGTTTCCAGGTCCAGCGGCCACAGGCTGCGCAGGTCGATGACTTCAGCGTCCACACCGCTTTCTTCTGCCGCGACTTGCGAGACGTACACGGTGGTGCCGTAGGTCAGCACGGTCACGTCCTTGCCCGGACGGGCGATGGCAGCGACATCCAGCGGCACGGTGTAGTAGCCGTCCGGGACTTGTGCGGCCGGGTGTTTCGACCACGGGGTTACCGGGCGTTCGTGGTGGCCGTCGAACGGGCCGTTGTACAGGCGTTTCGGCTCCAGGAAGATCACCGGGTCATCGTTTTCGATGGAGGCGATCAGCAGGCCTTTGGCGTCATACGGGTTGGACGGCATGACGGTGCGCAGGCCGCAGACCTGGGTGAACAGGGCTTCGATACTCTGGCTGTGGGTCTGGCCACCGTAGATGCCGCCGCCGCAAGGCATGCGCAGGGTCATCGGCGCGGTGAATTCGCCGGCCGAGCGATAACGCAGGCGTGCCGCCTCGGAAATGATCTGGTCGTAGGCCGGGTAGACGTAGTCGGCGAACTGGATCTCCACCACCGGGCGCAGACCGTAGGCGCCCATGCCCACGGCAGTCCCGACGATGCCGCTTTCGGAGATCGGTGCGTCGAACACCCGCGAGGTGCCGTACTTGGCCTGCAGGCCTTCGGTGCAACGGAACACGCCGCCGAAGTAACCGACGTCCTGGCCGAACACCACCACATTGTCGTCACGCTCAAGCATCACATCCATGGCCGAGCGCAGGGCCTGGATCATGGTCATGGTGGTCGTGGTCATGGCGGTTTCCAACTGAATATTGTTGTTGTGGTCGTTCATGTCAGATCCCCAACTGCTGACGCTGGCGCTTCAAGTGCTCCGGCATCTCTTTGTAGACGTCTTCGAACATGGTCGCGGCGCTTGGAATCTGGCCGCCGGCGAGGGTGCCGTACTGTTCGGCCTGCTTCTGCGCGGCGATCACTTCGGCTTCGAGCTCGGCGCTGACGGCGGCGTGCTCTTCTTCCGACCAGTGGCCAACCTTGATCAGGTGCTGTTTCAGGCGGGCGATCGGGTCGCCCAGCGGGAAGTGGCTCCAGTCATCGGCAGGACGGTATTTGGATGGGTCATCGGAGGTCGAGTGCGGGCCGGCGCGGTAGGTGACCCACTCGATCATGGTCGGACCGAGGCCGCGGCGGGCGCGTTCGGCAGCCCAGGCGGAGGCGGCGTAGACCGCGTAGAAATCGTTGCCGTCGACGCGCAGGGAAGCGATGCCGCAACCGACGCCGCGTCCGGCGAAGGTGGTGGCTTCACCACCGGCGATGGCCTGGAAGGTCGAGATCGCCCACTGGTTGTTAACGACGTTGAGGATCACTGGCGCACGGTAGACGTGAGCGAAGGTGAGGGCGGTGTGGAAGTCCGATTCGGCGGTGGCGCCGTCGCCGATCCAGGCCGAGGCGATTTTGGTGTCGCCTTTGATCGCCGAAGCCATGCCCCAGCCCACGCCCTGAATGAACTGGGTGGCGAGGTTGCCGGAAATGGTGAAGAAACCGGCGTCCTTGACCGAGTACATGATCGGCAACTGACGACCCTTGAGCGGATCGCGCTCGTTGGACAGCAACTGGCAGATCAGGTCGACCAGCGGTACGTCGCGGGCCATCAGGATGCTTTGCTGGCGGTAGGTGGGAAAGCACATGTCGTCGGTGTTCAAGGCCAGGGCCTGGGCACTGCCGATGGCTTCTTCGCCGAGGCTCTGCATGTAGAACGACATTTTTTTCTGACGCTGGGCGACCACCATGCGGTTGTCGTAGATCCGGGTCTTGAGCATGGCTCGCATGCCTTTGCGCAGGATCTCGACCGGCACGTTTTCGGCCCATGGGCCGAGAGCATTGCCCTGGTCGTCGAGCACGCGGATCAGGCCACGGGCCAGGTCGGCAGTGTCGGCGGGTTCAACGTCGATGGAAGGTTTGCGCACCGTGCCGGCATCGGTCAGATGCAGGTAGGAGAAGTCGGTTTTGCAGCCTGGGCGGCCCGAAGGTTCAGGGACGTGCAGACGCAGCGGTTCGTACGCTTGGGTCATGGCTTCTACGCTCGATCTTGTGAATTTCTTGTAGTGAGCTGGCAGTCATTCTTCGATAAAAGAAATCTTGTCCTACAACAATCATAGGCCCGGGCAAGAAGAATATTTCTCTCTGTTTCGTTGCGCTGGAGATCATTTGCAGATAGAAAATCTGCATAAACATAAAAAACAGGTGGTTTTGTCTCATGCGCAAACTGGACCGTACCGACATCGGCATTCTCAACAGCCTTCAGGAGAATGCGCGCATCACCAACGCCGACCTGGCCCGTTCGGTCAATCTGTCGCCGACACCGTGCTTCAACCGGGTCAAGGCGATGGAAGAACTGGGGCTGATCCGCGAGCAGGTGACCCTGCTGGATGCCGACCTGCTCGGGCTGCACGTAAACGTGTTCATTCACGTCAGCCTGGAGAAGCAGGTGGAGGAAGCGCTGCAGCATTTCGAAGAAGCGATTTCCGACCGCCCGGAAGTCATGGAGTGCTACCTGATGGCCGGCGACCCGGACTATCTGATCCGGGTGCTGGTGCCGACCATCCAGTCCCTTGAGCGCTTCATGATGGACTTCCTGACCAAAGTGCCGGGCGTGGCCAACATCCGTTCAAGCTTTGCGCTCAAGCAGGTGCGCTACAAGACCGCTTTGCCGTTGCCGGCGAACGGTCTGACCCTCGGCAACTGATCGCTGGCGGGTTACAGGCGGTCATATCGATAATTCAACTCCGTCGTATGGATTGCCTGCCCAACGGTGAATGTTTGTGCCCAGGGCGCGGGTTCATTCTCCGGGTGGAAGACCAGCGCAGTTTCATTCATCGCAGCGGGATCGCCTTCACTGGACGTAAATGCCGGGAGGCGCGGATGTTGATGCTTCCAGCGTTCCCACAGCAGATCCATGTAGCAGTGATGCAGGAAGAAGACCGGATCGTTCGGGGAGGCCGCGTGCAGCATGTTGCCGCCCACCCAGGCGTGAACCGGGTTGTGCAACTCTCTTTCCGCCACGTTTTCCCAACCCGCCGGCTCCAGCCAGTAGGGCGTCCGGTTGAGGGCAGAGATGACGGCGTCTTCCGACGGCAAGGCACCTTCTGCCCCCAGGTTTCGAAGCAGGCCCGTGTTTCCCGGCGCCTCGTCCCATACCGCCACTTCAAATTGAGAATGCTCCCGGGAAAACGGGCCGGTGGTGACGCGCTGCTCCAGCGTGTTGTCGCCATTTCCCCCCATGAAGTCGGAGGTGAACGGGTTGTCGGCACCACTGAGTTGCCAGTTCCAGTAGGGCAAGGTGATACCGGGATTATTGACGGCGGCTTGCAGGGCCAGCTCGAACTGGCGGATCAGAATCCGGTGCCAGGGAAAGAACAGGGGACTGCCGTGCGGATTGGGGACAAGCGGGTTGCCCCGTCCCATCGAATTCTTGTGGATCTGGACAAAGTCATCGTAACGGCTCTGCTGGCCGGGCCGCAGCACGCTGTCGACGTTGTTTTTCAGCCTGAGGACCGCGTCGATGAAGGCGGATTTCTCATCCCGGGACAGATCCCGGTGGTTGCGGCGAATATCCATATTGCCAAAACTCCATTGGTTGATTGCCCAATGAAGTCTGCCTGCTGGCCAGAATTAAACCAGTTCATGGCTATCGACGCGTGATGTGGGAAAAGCTTCCTCCATCACGCCCTGTGCAGTTTTTTCTTATAGCGCATTGATTGGAATCTTCAGGTACGTCACGCCATTGCCTTCCGCCGGCGGCAGATTCCCGGCCCGCACATTGACCTGGATCGCCGGCAGCAGCAGGGTCGGCATTCCCAACCCGGCATCACGTTTGGTGCGCATCTCGACAAAAGCGTTTTCGTCGATGCCGTCATGCACATGGATATTGCTTTTGCGTTGTTCGCCGACGGTGGTCTGGCACTGTGAGGCGCGACCTTGCGGCGGGTAGTCGTGGCAGACATAGAGCTTCACGCTGGCAGGGAAGGCCAGCAGTTTATGGATTGAATGGAACAGTTGATGGGCGTTGCCGCCAGGGAAATCGCAGCGGGCGGTGCCGACGTCGGGCATGAACAGCGTGTCGCCGACCAGGATCTGCTCGCCGTCGATCAGGTAGGCCATGTCCGCCGGTGTGTGGCCGGGGACGTGCAGGGCGGTGGCCTTGAGGTTGCCGATCAGGAAGGACTCGTTCGGTGCGAACAGGTGATCGAACTGCGAGCCGTCGACACGAAATTCCGGCTCGAGGTTGAACAGCGCCTTGAACACGTTCTGCACTTTGCTGATCGATTCGCCGATGGCGATCTTGCCGCCCAGCTCGCGGCGCAGGTAGGGTGCGGCGGACAGGTGATCGGCGTGGGCGTGGGTTTCCAGCAGCCACTGCACTTGCAGACGGTGGGTGCGAACGAAGGCAATGATTTTGTCTGCCTGGGCCGTGCAGGTGCGGCCGGCGGCAGCGTCGTAGTCGAGCACCGGATCGACGATTGCGCACTGTCCGCCATCGGCCTCGTAGACCACGTAGCTGTAGGTCGAGGAGGCGGGGTCGAGGAAAGCTTCAATCAGCGCGGGCATGGACAGGGTCCTGTGCAGGAAGGTGGAAAGTCAGGGTTGCAACACTTTATGTAAACACATAATGTCCGCAGCTTAAGTGACGTTGAAGGCATCCTGCAAATGCAATCCAGTCTGACCGAATGTGAAGTCGCCCAACTGCGGGCTTCGGCCTCCAAGGCCTGTTCGCTGCTCAAGGCCCTGGCCAATGAGGACCGGCTGCTGATCCTGTGCCAGTTGACCCAGGGCGAACGCAATGTCGGCGAGCTGGAGAAAATGACCGGCGTGCGCCAGCCGACCCTGTCCCAACAGTTGGGCATCCTGCGCGATGAAGGGCTGGTCGCGACCCGACGTGAAGGCAAGTACATTTTTTACGGCCTCGCCAGTCATGAAGTCATCCAGGTGATGAAAACCCTGTCCGGACTCTACTGCGGAGCCGTGCTCAAAAGCTGGGCGCAATAGACCCGGCTATCCTTGCGTGCAGCAATAAGGAACAAGCAATGAACGATCAACACTGGGGCCCATCCATCAGTGCAGACATCGTGGTCATGGGCGGCGGCACCGCCGGCATCGGTTTTGTCGCCAGTCTGCTCAAGCGTGATCCGCACCTGAAAGTTACGGTGATCGAGCCGAGTGCCCAGCATTACTACCAACCGGCGTGGACGCTGGTCGGCGGTGGTGCCTACGACGCCAAAGATACCGCCCGACCGATGAACAAGGTGATGCCGCGCCAGGCCACCTGGATTCAAGCGGCAGTGACGGCCATCGATCCCGACAACCGCCAGCTCACCCTCAACGATCAACGGACTGTCAGCTACCAGAATCTGATTGTCTGCCCCGGCCTGCGTCTGGCCTGGGAGAAAATCGAAGGCTTGCAGGAAAACCTCGGCCAGCACGGCGTCACCTCCAATTACAGCTACCAGCATGCGCAGTACACCTGGGATCAGGTGCAGAAGTTGCGCGGCGGCAAGGCGCTGTTCACCCAGCCGGCAATGCCGATCAAATGCGCCGGCGCGCCGCAGAAGGCGCTGTACCTGTCCTGCGATCACTGGCTCAAGAACGGCGTATTGAACAAAGTCGAGGTTGAATTCAATCTGGCCGGCGCGGCGTTGTTCGGCGTGGCGACGTTCGTGCCGCCGCTGATGAAGTACATCGAAAAATACAACGCCCGCCTGGCGTTCAATGCCAATCTTGTGAAGGTCGACGGCCCGGCGAAAACCGCCTGGTTCGAGGTCAAGGATGCCGACGGCAACGTCACTCAGGTGGCCAAGACCTTCGATCTGCTGCACGTCGTGCCGCCACAGGTTTCCCCGGACTTCATCGCGCAAAGTCCGCTGGCCGACGCCGCCGGCTGGTGCGAGGTCAACCCGCACAGCCTGCAACATCCGCGTTATCCCGAGGTGTTTGCGCTCGGCGATATCTGCAACACCACCAACGCGAAAACCGCTGCCGCCGTGCGCAAGCAGGTCGTGGTGGTTGCCGAGAACCTGCTGGCCCAGCGCCAGTCTCTGGCGTTGCCACTGAAGTACGACGGCTACGGTTCCTGCCCGCTGACGGTGGAGAAGGGCAAGGTGATCCTTGCCGAGTTCGGCTATGGCGGTAAGTTGCTGCCGACCTTTCCCCTCGATCCGACCGTGCCACGGCGTTCTGCGTGGTGGCTGAAGGCATCCCTGCTGCCGTGGTTCTACTGGAACGGCATGCTCAAGGGCCGCGAGTGGCTGACGAGTCTGTCCAAAGTCGACTGAGAACTCCCTATGTTGCTGGCAAGTCTGTTTGGCGTGGTGATGGGATTGATCCTCGGGCTGACCGGGGCCGGTGGCGGGATTCTCGCGGTGCCGGCGCTGGTGCTCGGGCTGAGCTGGACGATGACGCAAGCGGCGCCGGTGGCGTTGTTCGCGGTTGGCAGTGCGGCGGCGGTCGGGGCCATCGACGGTTTGCGTCATGGACTGGTGCGCTACCGCGCGGCGCTGTTGATCGCGGCGCTCGGGGCGGTGTTTTCGCCGCTGGGCATCTACTTCGCGCACCAGTTGCCGGAAAAGGTCTTGATGATCCTCTTCAGCCTGCTGATGGTGATGGTGGCCTGGCGCATGCTGCGTCGCGAACGCCAGCAAGAGGGACCTAGCGATCATGGCCACGCCAGTTGGGGCCAGAAAAACTGCATGCTCAATGAACAGACCGGCCGGTTCGACTGGACCGCCAAATGCACCGCAACCCTCGCGGCGCTGGGCGCGGTTACCGGTGTGGTGTCCGGGTTGTTGGGGGTTGGCGGCGGGTTCCTGATCGTGCCGGCCTTCAAGCAACTGACCGATGTGCAGATGCGCGGCATCGTCGCCACGTCCCTGATGGTGATCAGCCTGATTTCCGCCATTGGCGTGATCGGTGCGTTCCATGCCGGGGTGCGGATCGATCATTTGGGCGCGGCGTTTATCGTGGCCAGCATTGTCGGCATGATCATCGGGCGCAAACTTTGCGCGCGAGTACCGGCGAGGACATTGCAGGTGGGATTCGCCAGTGTGTGCCTGGTGGTTGCGGCTTATATGCTGCTGCGGGCGTGAGTGGTCATGCAGAAAAAAATCGCAGCCTGGGCTGCGATTTTTTTGTCACTGGTTGTACGCCGCCTCGGTGTTGTCGATCAGCGGGTTTTTCTCGGTCAGCACCACCTGGGCAATCTGATCCTTGCGCATGAACGTCACCTTCGGATGCGATTGCGCATAGCGGATAAAACGCTCCATCGCCTCGACCATCGCCGGCGTGCCGCCGATGCGGTCGTGCAGACTCACCGACATCATCCGCCGCTTGCTCGCGCCTTCGGCGTAGAGGCGATCGAATTCCAGCACCAGCTGCTGATAAAACTGCTCGGCGGAGAAGTGCCGGCCCTCGACCAGCACGATGTCGTTGTTGCGCAGGGTGTAGGGCACCACGGCGAATTTGCGCCCGCGAACCATGGTCACGAAGGGCTCATCGCGGCTGACATCGTCGATGTGGTAGGTGAAGTTCAGGTCCTGCAGCACCTTCAGCGTATTGGGACTGCGCCGCAGCCAGTTGGCGTTGTAGCCCACCGAGCGCTGGCCGGTGATTTTCTCTACCGCCGCGACGCCGTCGCCGATGAACTGTTTTTCCTGGGCGTAGTTCATGTTGTACGAATCGGCCCAGCGCATGCCGTGGGCCGCCAGTTCATGGCCGCGCTCGGCTATCGCCCTGGCCAGTTCTGGGTGCTTGAGCGCCGCCTCACCGACCACGTGGGAAGTGACCTTGATGCCGGTGCGATCCCACAGATCGAGCATGCGCCACAGGCCTTCCTTGTAGCCGTAATCGAACCAGGTCTGCGCCGGCAAGTCCGGATAACCTTTGGGCAGCGGTGTGCCGGAGAACGGACTTTCCGCGCCCTCGGGCTGGCCACCGGTTTCGAATTGCATCGACACCGAAATCACCAGTTGCGAGCCATCCGGCCACGGGCGTTCCTGGGCGAAGGCGAGGGCGGGCAGCAACAGGGCGGCGGCCAGCAGGTTTTTCAGCAGACGTGGGGAGCGTTGCCAGCGGGAAGTGGTCATAACGGGCACCTTGCAGGTTGAGAAGTGCGGCAAGGTTGGCATCCGCTACGCTTGGGAAAAATCCGCTGCGGGCGAGATGACCTTTAAACAAAATTTACGAATCCACCACTGACTTGTGGGAGCAAGCTCCCACAGGGATATGTGTTTGGCTGCCGTTTTGCGGCACACTCAAGCCATCACCGTACAAGGCCTTTCCATGGATCGATACGCCCCGCGCAACTGGCAGCCTCACGAGAAGCCCAGTCTGCCCGGATCCCCCTCGACGCCGTTGCACTCCAACCCCAAGCGCCTGGCGTATGCGCTGGTCGGGTTGCTGGTGGCGTTGACCGGCGGATTGGGCAACTCGCTGGTGGTCGCCAACCTGCCTTATCTGCAAGGTGCGCTCGGGGCGACCACGGCGGAGATGGCCTGGCTGCCGGCGGCGTATGTGATGACCAACGTGTCGATGAACCTGCTGCTGGTGAAGTTTCGCCAGCAGTTCGGCTTGCGGGCATTCACCGAGGTGTTTCTGGTGCTGTATGCGCTGGTGACCTTCGGCCATCTGTTCGTCAATGACCTGAATTCGGCGGTTGCCGTGCGAGCAGCCCACGGCATGGTCGGCGCGGCGCTGAGTTCGCTGGGCCTGTATTACATGGTGCAGGCGTTCCCGGCCAAGTGGCGGATGAAGGCGTTGGTGCTGGGGCTGGGCACTTCGCAACTGGCCTTGCCGCTGGCGCGGTTGTTTTCCGAAGACCTTTTGCAGATCGCCGAATGGCGCGGCCTGTACCTGTTCGAATTGGGCATGACGCTGCTGTCGCTGGGCTGCGTACTGATGCTCAAGCTGCCGCCGGGTGACCGCTTCAAGACTTTCGAGCCCCTCGACTTCCTGACTTTCGCCATCCTCGCCACCGGAGTGGCGCTGTTGTGTGCGGTGCTGTCCCTGGGCCGGATTGACTGGTGGCTGGAGGCGCGATGGATCGGCATTGCCCTCGCCGCATCGATTGCCCTGATCCTCGCGGGGCTGGCCATCGAGCACAACCGCAGCAACCCGATGCTGATGACCCGCTGGCTCGGCAGCGGAGTGATGATCCGTCTGGCGCTGGCGGTGATCCTGATTCGCATGGTGACCTCGGAGCAATCCACCGGCGCTGTCGGCTTCATGCAAAACCTGAACATGAGCAGCCAGCAGTTGCACAGCCTGTACGTGGTGATGCTGATCGGCAGCGTCGCCGGGCTGCTGACCAGTGCGCTGACCATCGACCCGAAACACCTGCTGATGCCGCTGATCGTTTCGCTGGCGTTGATGGCCACCGGTTCGATCATCGACAGTTCCTCGAACAACCTGACCCGCCCCGAAAACCTCTATTTCAGTCAGTTTCTGCTGGCGTTTGGCAGCACCTTTTTCCTCGGGCCGACCATGGTTCTCGGCACGCGCAACGTGCTGACCAATCCGCGCAATCTGGTGAGCTTTTCCGTGCTGTTCGGGATCTGCAACAACCTCGGTGGCCTGATCGGCGCGGCGTTGCTGGGGACGTTCCAGATCGTGCGCGAGAAATTCCATTCCAGCCATATCGTCGAGCAGCTGGTGCTGTCCGACCCGTTGGTGGCCGCCCGAGTGCAGAGCGGCGGTTCGGCGGTCGGCTCCCTGATAGCTGACCCGAGCCTGCGCAACCTGCAAGGCATTCGCAGTCTGGCCAACGCCGCCACCCGCGAAGCCAACGTGTTGGCCTATAACGATGTGTTCATGCTGATCGCGGTAATCGCGATCCTCACCATGATCTGGATTTCCATCCGTGCGCTATGGCTGATCAGCACCACCAAAGCCGTCGCCCCGACACCTTCCGTACCTTCCAGCGGTGCCACTTCTTCATGACCGAACCGACCACCACGACCACCAATGCCATCGCTGCCACCCCTGAAGGTGTAGCGCCGCCGTCATCGCCGAACACCGAGCCGCGCTCGTTGCGGGTGCGGATCATCTCGTCGCTGGGTTTTGCCGCGATTGCCATCGTCGGTGTGCTGATCGTGCTGTATGCGTGGCAGTTGCCGCCGTTCAGCAGTGCGGTCGAAACCACAGAAAACGCCCTCGTGCGCGGTCAGGTGACGATCATCGGCCCGCAACTCAGCGGTTATGTCTATGAAGTGCCGGTGCAGGATTTTCAGTTCGTGAAGGCCGGGGATTTGCTGGTGCGTCTCGATGACCGGATTTATCAGCAGCGTCTCGATCAGTCGCTGGCGCAACTGGCGGTGCAGAAAGCCTCACTGGCCAACGTCGTGCAGCAGCGCAACAGCGCCGAAGCGACGATCAAGTTGCGGCAGGCGGTGGTGGCTGACAGCGAGGCGCAGTTGCGCAAAAGCGAGGCGGACCTGCGCCGCAACACCGCGCTGGTCAATGACGGCTCGGTGTCCAAACGCGAGATGGACGTGGCGCTGGCTGCCAACGCGCAAAGCATCGCGGCGGTAGCTCAGGCCAAGGCCAATCTGGAAATCGCCCGGCAGGATCTGCAAACGGTGATCGTCAATCGTGGCTCGCTGGAGGCTGCAGTGGCCAGTGCCGAGGCGGCGGTGCAACTGGCGCGGATCGATCTGTCCAACACCCGCATCATCGCCCCGCGTGACGGCCAGCTCGGGCAGATTGGCGTGCGCCTCGGTGCCTACGTCAATTCCGGGGCGCAACTGATGGCGCTGGTGCCGGACCAGAAGTGGGTGATCGCCAACATGAAAGAGACCCAGATGGACAACGTGCGGGTCGGGCAACCGGTGAGCTTCACCGTCGATGCGCTGAACCACCGCAAATTCACCGGCCACGTTCAGCACATCTCGCCCGGCACCGGTTCGGAGTTCGCGTTATTGCAGGCCGACAACGCCACCGGCAACTTCGTGAAAATCGCCCAGCGGGTGCCGGTGCGGGTGACCATCGATCCGGACCAACAGGAAATCGAACGCTTGCGGCCGGGGATGTCGGTGGTGGTCAGCATCGATACGGCGAAGGGTGATACTCAGAAACACTGACGTCAGGCGGCAATCATTGGCGGCAGGGTGCCGAGCACGGAAACCGCCGCCACCGCGCCGATCCCCAACAGCCACTCCAGCATCACACTGCGTTTGAGGGTGTCGACGCGCTGTTCGCAATCACGGATGCGCAAGCGATTGAACAGCGCCAGCCCCAGCATCCCGAGCACCAGCAAAGCCTTGATCAGCAGGATCAGGGCGAATCCCGAGAACAACGGCGTCGGCCACCATTGGCCGGTTAGAACGCGCACGTTGATCATTCCGGTGATCAGCAAACCGGCAACCAGTACGTAGCCGACCCCGCTGAATCGCTGCAAGACGTAGCGCACCGTTTCGCCGGACTGGCGCAGGATCATCACCAGCATCAACAACCCACCGAGCCAGGCGCCGACGCAGGTCAGGTGAACGACCTGATTGAGGATCAGCATCTGGCCGCTGAATCCGTCGAGCATCGCCCCGTGGCCGACCGGTGCGAGGGTCATCAGCAGCAACGCACTCAGGCCCAGCCGCAATGGCTGGCTCGAACGCCAGGGCGTAAACAGCAACGCCAGCAACAGGGCATTGATCAGCAGATGCCAGCGCCACACCTGACCGAAAAACGTATGGCCCAGCACCAGCTCGACGGTGTCCGGGTCGAACGCCGCTGCAGCCGAGCCGGCCATGCTCGCGGTGATCAGCAACGCCCAGGCGACGCCGTTGGCCAGCGCAATCGCCGTCAACCAGCGGGCCAGCCGCGCCAGCTGCCGATCCAGCGCCGGCGCCTCATCCTTGAGCAGCAGCGGCCGGAACAGCCAGGCCCCGAACAGCATCAACACCACGATGAAATGCAGGAACCGGCACAGCACCAGCGCGTCGCTCATGAATTACTGGCCAACCTTGAACTGATAGGCGCCTTCGCTCTTGTGCGTATCGACCGACACCGCGTGCCATTCGACTTTGTATGCGCCAGCGGTCAACGGTGCTTCAGGGGTGACGATCAGGGTTTTCTTGTCGCCTTCGGTGGTCAGCGGCTTGATCTTCACCGGCGCGCCGTCGTGGGTCACGGTGACTTTGGTGAAGCTGGCTTCGACGCCTTCGGAAAACACCAGGCGCAAATCCGCAGGCGCGGCGACGGTGCTGTCGGCGGCAGGCGTTTCACTTTTCAGGTGAGCATGGGCAAACGCCTGGGAGGTGACGACCAGCGAAGCCAGCAGGGCGCCGGCGGTGAACAGTTTTTTCATCGACATGGGCAGTGTCCTTTCAGTGAAATGGCGGGCTGAGTATAGAGCGAGGATCACAGGCTTTTCAGGCGCATGTGCACAACCGGAAAGGGCCGGCCTTCACCGTCGAGTTCCGAGCGGCCGATGTCCTCGAAGCCGTAGTGCAGATAGAAACCGTGGGCCTGGGGATTCTGTTCGTTGACGTCGACCTTCAGCAACGGGCGGCGGACATGGTCGAGCAAGCGTCGGCCGATGCCCTGGCCACGCCGGGCCGGGTCGATGAATAGCATTTGCACGGTGTCGTCGTCGGTGGCGATGAAGCCTGCCGGAGAGTTATCGGGGTTCTCGAAGACCCAGACCTCCAGCGCGGGCAGGTAGGCGTCACGCACCAGCGGGAACAGCCGGTGAATGTCGTCTTCCGGAAGAAAGTCGTGGGTGGCGCGGACGGAACGTTCCCACAGGTCGGCAAGTTGCTGATCGTCCGCGGCAATACGTTTGCGAATGGTCATGGACAAGATCCTTCAGTGTCTGACAGGGAGAAGGGGGGCGATCCTAAACCAGAAAAAAGCCCAAGTGTGTGAAGAATCGTTCTCGCCTGTCGCCCCTTGCCCAGAGCGGATGCTAGTCTTCAACAACGTTGTCTTCAGGGAGCCCTCATGGGCAATCACAAGATCGAAATCCGCCGCACCAACGTCGACAAGATCCTGCTGGCGGCGGAAAAAGTCTTCGCCGAAAAAGGCTTCGGCGGCACCGCCATGGCCGACATCGCCGCCGAAGTGCAGCTGCCGCGCTCCAATCTGCATTACTACTTCTCAACCAAGAGCGAGCTGTACAGCGCCGTGCTGTTCGACCTGCTGGAAGTATGGAAACAGGACGCGCTGTGCTTCGAGATGTTCGACGATCCGCGCGTGGTGCTCAGCAGCTACATCCGCGCCAAGATGAACCACTCGCGCAGCCGGCCCTACGGCTCGAAAGTCTGGGCCAACGAAATCATCCACGGCGCACCGACCCTGGGTGAGGCGCTGGATGTGAGCCTGTACGATTGGGCGAAGATGAAAGAAGCGAAGATCCGTCAGTGGGTGGAGGACAAACGGATTCTGCCGGTGGAGCCTTCGAGCCTGCTCTATATGATCTGGGCGTCGACGCAGCACTATGCGGACTTCGATCATCAGGTGAATATTTTGAATGAGCATCAGCCGTTGTCGGACATGCAGTTCGAGCGGGCGGTGCAGACGGTGACGAGTGTGATTTTGCGGGGGATCGGATTAGAACCGTAACTGATCGTTCCCACGCGGAGCGTGGGAACGATCTTTCAGCGTGGGAACGATCATTCAGGCACTGACGTGATACGGATTCCTCGGATCATGATTCCAGTCCAGAAACGGCTTGCCCGTTTCCATCGGCACCATCTCGATGCAGTCCGCCACCGGGCAGGTGATCTGGCACAGATTGCACCCTACACACTCATCATCGATCACTTCATATTTGTGCGTGCCATCGGCCTGTTTCAGGCTGCTGATCGCCTGGTGTGAAGTGTCCTCGCAGGCGATGTGGCAACGCCCGCAACCGATGCACGCTTCCTGGTCGATCTTCGCAATCACCTGATAGTTGATGTCCAGGTACTTCCAGTCCGTGGTGTTGCCCACCGCCCGACCGGAAAACTCGGCGATGCTGGCGTAACCCTGACTGTCCATCCACCGCGACAAGCCGTCCTTCATTTCTTCGACAATCCGGAAGCCATGCAGCATCGCCGCCGTGCACACCTGCACCGCGCCGCTGCCCAGCGCCATGAACTCCGCCGCATCACGCCAACTGCCGATGCCGCCAATGCCGCAGATCGGCAGGCCCTGGGTCTGCGGATCACGGGCGATTTCCGCGACCATGTTCAGCGCGATCGGCTTGACCGCCGAGCCGCAATAACCGCCGTGGGTGCTTTTGCTGCCGACGGTGGGCAGGGCGACCATGTGTTCCAGATCGACGCTGGTGATCGAGTTGATGGTGTTGATCAGCGACACCGCATCAGCGCCACCCCGGTGCGCGGCGCGGGCGGCGACGCGGATGTCGGTGATGTTCGGCGTCAGTTTGACGATCACCGGCAACGAGCAATAGGTCTTGCACCAGCGCGTGACCTGCTCGACATACTCTGGCACCTGACCGACCGCCGCGCCCATGCCACGTTCGGGCATGCCGTGGGGGCAGCCGAAATTCAGCTCGATGCCGTCGGCGCCGGTGGCTTCCACCAGCGGCAGGATGTGTTTCCACGACTCCTCGACGCACGGCACCATCAGCGACACGATCAGTGCGCGGTCCGGCCAGTCCTTTTTCACCTGGGTGATTTCCCGCAGGTTGATCTCCAGCGAGCGGTCGGTGATCAGTTCGATGTTGTTGATGCCCAGCACTTCGCGGTTGTTGCCGTAATGCGCCGAGTAGCGTGAGGACACGTTGACCGCCGCCGGGTCTTCACCCAGGGTTTTCCAGACCACGCCGCCCCAGCCGGCCTCGAAGGCGCGCACCACGTTGTAGGCCTTGTCGGTCGGCGGCGCGGAGGCCAGCCAGAACGGGTTGGGGGCTTTGATGCCGGCGAAGACAATCGAGAGATCGGCCATTTACGCAGCCTCCACGTTGAGCATCAGTTGAGCGTTGATCGCCTCGGCGGCGCGCTTGCCGTGTTGCACCGCTTGCACGGTCAGGTCCTGATCGAGGCTGGTGCAGTCGCCGCCGGCATACACGCCGGGGATGCTGGTGCGCAGGTTTTCATCGACCTGAATCCGTTCGCCCTGACGCTTCAGCTCACGGGCCAGCGGGTCGGCGAGGGCGCTGCCATCGAAGGCCTGGCCGATGGCTTTGAAGATCGCATCGGCCGCCAGCTCGAAGGTCTCGCCCGTGGTTTGCAGGCGACCTTCCACCAGATGCGTGCGGGCGAAGCGCATGCCGCGCACCTTGCCCTGAGCGTCGAGCAGCACTTCGTCCGGCTGCGCCCAGGTCAGCAGCCGCACCTGATTGGCCTTGGCGATGTCCTGCTCGTGACCGGTGGCGCCCATGTCTGCCGCGCCACGGCGATACACCAGATTGACGTCGCGAGCGCCGAGGCGGGCCATTTGCACGGCCATGTCGATGGCGGTGTTGCCGGCGCCGAGGACAATGCAGTGTTCGGCCAGCGGCAGTTGCGACAGGTCATCGGCCTGGCGCAGTTCGCGGATGTAGTCGGTGGCGGCGAGCAGGCCGGGCGCATCTTCGTGGGCCAGACCGAGTTGTTTGCTGGCGTTGAGACCGAGGCCGAGGAACACCGCGTCGAATTGCTGGTGCAGTTCGCTGAGTGTCAGGTTCTCACCGAGTTTCTGCCCGTGGCGGATTTCGATGCCGCCGATTTGCAGGAGGAAATCCAGTTCCTTCTGCGCGTAGTCGTCGACCAGTTTGTATTTGGCGATTCCGTATTCGTTGAGCCCGCCAGCCTTCTCCCGCGCTTCGAAAATCACCACGTCATGCCCGTGCATGGCGCTGCGGTGGGCGCAGGACAAACCTGCGGGGCCGGCACCGACCACGGCAATGCGTTTGCCGGTGGCGGTGGCGCGCTGGAACGGATGCTCGGTGAAATGCGCGTTGTCCACGGCATAGCGTTGCAGCAGGCCGATCAGCACCGGCGCGCATTCGTGGGCGTTGTTGCGCACGCAGGCTTGCTGGCAGAGGATTTCGGTCGGACACACCCGCGCGCAACTGCCGCCGAGGATGTTCGCCGAGAGGATTTTCTGCGCGGCGCCCGGCACGTTGTCCTGATGGATGTTGCGGATGAACGACGGGATGTCGATCTCGCTCGGGCACGCATTCACGCACGGCGCGTCGTAGCAATACAGGCAGCGCGAGGCTTCCAGATGCGCCTGACGGTCGTTGAACGGCGGCGCCAGATCGGTGAAGTGGCCGGCGAGGGCGGCCGCACTTTCGTGCGGGTGCGGGAGATGGTTCAGGGTTTCGATCACGGTTTTTTGCCTCACGGTTATTTGAGGTTTTCTGCCTCTGTCGGGCAGTGGTTTTTTGTGGTGTCTGAACTGGCCTCATCGCCAGCAGGCTGGCTCCCACATTTGGAATGCGTACACCTGTGGGAGCTAGCCTGCTAGCGATGGCCGAAGGCCTGGGTTTCAGCGTTTAACCGCAACCGGCCTGTGCATCTCAGCCCGCTTGCTCAGCAAATCAAACACCGCCGGATACGCCGGCCGTTCGATATACCGGCCCGCCCCGCGCTCGGCGCGCAGGTCGCCGTCGGCCCAGACCACTTTCCCCTGGCTGACGGTATGGCTCGGCACACCGCGCACGGTCTTGCCTTCGAAGATGTTGAAGTCCACCTGCTGATGGTGGGTCTTGGCGGAGATGGTGCGGGTACCTTGCGGGTCCCACAGCACCAGGTCGGCATCGGCGCCGACGCGGATCGCGCCTTTGCGCGGGTAGAGGTTGAAGATCTTGGCGGTGTGGGTGGAGGTGAGGGCGACGAAGTCCTGCATCGACAAACGTCCCGAGTTCACCCCTTCATCCCACAACACCGCCATGCGGTCTTCAATGCCGGCAGTGCCGTTGGGGATCTTGCTGAAGTCGTCGCGGCCGGCGGCTTTCTGCTCGGCGCAGAAGCAGCAATGGTCGGTGGCGGTGGTGTGCAGATTGCCGCTCTGCAGCCCATGCCACAGTGCCTCTTGATGCCCGCGCGGGCGGAACGGCGGGCTCATCACGTAGCCGGCAGCGGTCTGCCAGTCCGGGTGTTGATAGACGCTGTCGTCCAGCAGCAGATGCCCGGCCAGCACTTCGCCGTAGACCGGTTGGCCCTTGCTGCGGGCGTAGGTGATTTCGTCGAGGGCTTCCTTGGTCGAGACGTGCACCAGGTACAGCGGCGTGCCGATGGTTTCGGCAATGCGGATCGCCCGGCTCGCCGCTTCGCCTTCGACCTGCGAGGGCCGCGACAGCGGATGCGCTTCCGGCCCGGTGATGCCCTGGGCCATCAACTTGCGCTGCAGGTGATAGACCAGTTCGCCGTTTTCCGCGTGCACGGTCGGTACCGCGCCGAGTTCCAGGCAGCGCTCGAAGCTCGCCACCAGCGTGTCGTCGGCGGCCATGATCGCGTTCTTGTAGGCCATGAAATGCTTGAAACTGTTGATCCCGTGATGACTGACCAGCTCGGCCATTTCCTCGCGGACCTGCTCGCTCCACCAGGTGATCGCGACGTGGAAGCCATAGTCCGACGCCGACTTCTCCGCCCAGCCGCGCCACTGGTGAAAGGCTTCGAGCAGCGACTGCTGCGGATTGGGAATCACGAAATCGATGATCGACGTGGTGCCGCCGGCCAAGCCTGCGGCGGTGCCGCTGTAGAAGTCTTCGCTGGCCACGGTGCCCATGAACGGGAGTTGCATGTGGGTGTGCGGATCGATGCCGCCGGGCATCAGGTATTGGCCGCTGCCGTCGAGCACTTCGGCGCCGGCGGGAATATCCAGATTTTCACCAATGGCTTTGATCACGCCGTCAGCGCAATAGACATCGGCGCGGTAACTTTCATCATGGGTAACAACGGTGGCGCCACGGATCAACAGAGACATTCCGAGTTCCTCGCAGGCATGACCGACTTGTGCCGGTTCTAGTGTTTTATTGTTTGCAGCGCCAATGCGTAATCTTGTCAGCGCTGTCAGGAATAGACGCTAGTCGCAGTTCTGCAATTGATCAAGATTATTTTTTATAAGCTTATTACTGTTTTAACTAGCTGATAAATAACGATAAAAATCATAAATCACCAAAATGGTGAGGCGCTTCACCATTTTGACGCACTTGACAGGTTGGAAATATGAGCAAGATTTCCTATGTGAAATCAGCCGCTTGAGGTTGAGCTGCGGCTGAGCGTCCATGATGAAAAAAAGTGCAGTGCACCAGATTGAGTCCTGACAGTTCGGACAACTTGCCTGGCATTTAGCCTGAGTGTTCAGTCAAGTGTTCGCGGGCTCATAAGGTGAATAATTAAAACTGATAAACATCAGTTGGTTACAAGAAATGAAAAGCACGGCCCGATGCGCAAGCGGGGCACCCGGCACGTTTATTGATGCCGCCGCTGACACCATGGCCGGTGCATGAAGGTTGTCAGTTCCTCCGGCCATCGTCCGGCTCGCACCCGCGAGTGCAGCCGCCTGATGAGCAAAAAATAATCAGAAGAAACAGTGGAGCGGCCATGCAACAGAACAGATCGCAAGTGACCGAGCGCGACGGCTTGTTCGAACTCGAAGCCGGCAGCGACGTCCTCGACAGTCCCCGTTACAACCACGACATGGCACCGACCAAGGTGCGCGAACGAACCTGGAACAAATGGCACATCACCGCGCTGTGGGTCGGCATGTCGATCTGCGTGCCGACCTACACCCTGGGCGGCGTGCTCACCGCGTATTTCGGTTTGACCGTCGGCGAGGCGCTGCTGGCGATTCTGTTCGCGAACATCATCGTCCTCATCCCGCTGACGCTGAATGCGTTTCCCGGCACCAAATACGGCATTCCGTTTCCGGTGCTGCTGCGCTCTTCGTTCGGGATTCTCGGCTCCAACGTGCCGTGCCTGATTCGCGCGCTGGTGGCCTGCGGCTGGTTCGGCATCCAGACCATGTTCGGCGGTCTGGCGATCCACCTGTTTCTCGGTTCGATCTTCGAGGGCTGGAAATCCCTCGGCGGCACGGGGGAAGTGATCGGTTTCATGATCTTCTGGACGCTGAACCTGTGGGTGGTGATCCGTGGCGCCGAGTCGATCAAATGGCTGGAAACCCTGTCGGCGCCGCTGCTGGTGGCGGTCGGCATTGGGCTGCTGGTATGGGCCATGCCGAATGTGTCGATGACCGAACTGCTGGCGATTCCGCCGAAGCGTCCCGAAGGCGCGAGCGTGGTCAGCTACTTCGCTGCCGGGCTGACGGCGATGGTCGGCTTCTGGGCCACCTTGTCGCTGAACATTCCCGACTTCAGCCGTTATGCCCGCAGCCAGAAGGATCAGATCCTCGGGCAGATTTTCGGTCTGCCGCTGACCATGTTCCTGTTCGCCGCACTGGGCGTGGTGATGACCGCCGCGTCGGTGAAACTGGTGGGCGTCAGCGTCTCCGATCCGGTGACTTTGATCGGCCATATCCAGAGCCCGGTGTGGGTCGCGGTAGCCATGGCGCTGATCATCATCGCCACGCTGTCGACCAACACCGCCGCCAACATCGTTTCGCCGACCAACGACTTCCAGAACATCGCGCCCAAGGTCATCAACCGTACCAAAGCGGTGATCCTCACCGGGCTCGTCGGCCTGGCCTTGATGGGCCATGAGTTGCTGAAAAAGCTTGGCTGGATCGTCTCCGACCTCAGCCTGGAAACCGTGTATTCGAACTGGCTGCTGGGCTATTCCAGCCTGCTCGGGCCGATTGCCGGGATCATGGTGGTGGACTATTTCCTGATCAAGAAACAGCAACTGGACCTGGCCGGCCTGTACCGCGATGACGTGTACCCGGCGTGGAACTGGTCCGGGTTCATCGCGTTCGGCGTGCCGGTGGTGCTGACCCTGCTGTCGCTGGGCAGCAGTGCGTTCAGCTGGTTCTACAGCTACGGCTGGTTCACCGGCTCGGCGCTGGGCGGGTTGATCTATTACGGGTTGTGCGCGATGCGGACCAGCCCGGTCATCGTCAAATCGCCGTTGTAATTCCCATAAGAACTGCCTGAGGAGATCCCCATGAACGCAGCCGTAGACGTTCTGCAATCGACCCATCAGCACATCAACCGCGACCGCTTGTGGGCGTCGCTCATGGAACTGGCCAAACTCGGCGCCACGGTCAAGGGCGGGGTCTGTCGCCTGGCCCTGACCGACCTCGATCGCCAGGCCCGCGATATTTTTGTGCAGTGGTGCAAGGACGCCGGTTGCAGCGTCTCGGTCGATGAAGTCGGCAACATCTTCGCCCGCCGCCCCGGGCGCAATCCGAACCTGCCCCCTGTGATGACCGGCAGCCACATCGACACCCAGCCCACCGGCGGCAAGTTCGACGGTTGCTTCGGCGTGCTTGCCGGCGTTGAAGTGTTGCGCACCCTCAACGACCTGGGCGTGGAAACCGAGGCGCCGCTGGAAGTGGTGGTCTGGACCAACGAAGAAGGCTCGCGCTTCGCCCCGTGCATGATGGGCTCTGGCGTGTTCGCGGAAAAATTCACCCTCGAAGAAACCCTGGCCAAGGTCGATGCCGACGGCGTAACCGTTGGCGAAGCGCTGAACGCCATCGGCTACGCCGGGCCGCGCAAAGTCAGCGGGCACAAGGTCGGCGCCTATTTCGAGGCGCACATCGAGCAAGGGCCGATCCTGGAAGACGAACAGAAAACCATCGGTGTGGTGCTTGGCGCGCTGGGGCAGAAGTGGTTCGACCTGAAACTGCGCGGCGTCGAAGCCCACGCCGGCCCGACCCCGATGCACCTGCGCAAGGATGCATTGGTGGGCGCCTCGGTGATCGTCGGCGCAGTCAACCGAGCCGCCCTCGGCCATCAACCCCACGCCTGCGGCACGGTCGGTTGCCTGCAAGCCTATCCGGGGTCGCGCAACGTCATTCCCGGCGAAGTGCGCATGACCCTCGACTTCCGGCATCTGGAACCGGCACGTCTCGACTCGATGATTGCCGAGGTCAGGCAAGTCATCGAAACCACCTGCGAAGAACACGGCCTGACCTACGAGTTGACCCCGACCGCCGACTTCCCGCCGCTGTACTTCGAAAAAGGCTGTGTCGAAGCCGTGCGTGGCGCTGCCAAAGGTCTGGGCCTGTCGCACATGGACATCGTCAGCGGCGCCGGTCACGACGCAATCTTCCTCGCCGAACTCGGCCCGGCCGGGATGATCTTCGTGCCGTGCGAGGGCGGCATCAGCCACAACGAAATCGAAAACGCATCGCCGGACGATCTGGCGGCGGGCTGTGCGGTGTTGTTGCGGGCGATGCTGGCGGCTTCGGCAGCGGTGGCGGGAGGACAACGGGCCGCCTGACTTCAAACTGTCATCTGTTCGTGCGACGTTGCCGCCCCGGAAAAGGAAGTCAGGGACGCGCAATGTCGCCCATCAAAGTCATCACCTCAGGCTCGGCGTATCTGGACATCGACGCCTACGGCTGCAGCATCGCCTACGCCGAACTGCTCAACCTGCAAGGCATTCCCGCCCGCGCCGTCAGTAGCGCAAAACCCAATGCCAGTGTTTCGAAGACAGTGCTCGGCTGGGGCGCTGTTATGGACGATTACCGTCCGACCTCCGACGATGAGTTCGTGCTGGTCGACGTTTCCGATTACCACCACTTCGACCCGATGGTCGCACTCGACCGGGTAGTGGAAGTCATCGACCATCATCCGGGGTTCGAAAACCACTGGGCGCAAAAGCTCGGATCTGCCGCCGATATCCGCCCGATCGGCGCAGCGGCGACCCAGGTTTTACAGCGCTGGAAAGCCGCAGGCCTGCTGCCAAGGATCAGCGAACAAAGCGCCGCGCTGTTGGCCACGGCGATTCTGGACAACACACTGAATTTCACCGGGCAGATGACCACGGCGGCGGATATCGAGGCCTATGCCGAACTCGCGCCACACGGGAAACTCACGGCGGACTGGCCCGAGCAGTACTTCCTCGAATGTCAGGCCACCATCGAATCAGACATGTCTGCTGCGTTGGCCGCCGACCTCAAACGCATGAAACCCGAGAGCCGGTTGCCCGAGGCTTTTGCGCAGATGACCGTGTGGGACGCCGATGTATTGATCGAGAAGCATCGCAGCGAGATTTGCCGCTGGATGGGCGGGCAGGGCGATGACTGGTTGCTGAACGTCATCAGCATCAGCCAGCGCGAAAGTTGTTTGCTGGCCGAACCCGAGGTCAGCCAGCAGAAGTTGAGTCGTTTGCTGCCGATGGAATGGCAGGCTGGATTGGCGGTTCTGAAGCCCTCGATCCTGCGCAAAGAGCTATTGAAACTGGGGCTGAGCGTGAATCCGGACGGGTGAAGTGATTACCCGGGATTGTCGGTTTTACTCGCCGCGCCTTTACGCCGTTCAACGCCATTCGGGTTGCCAACGTCCAGCAATCGTCTTTCCACCATTACATTTTCAAGCGCCTGACGCTCGGCCGGCGCCATCTGGTGTTCGCGCTTTTTCAGCTCCAGCAGGATGGGGCTGGACCAGGTGCGATAGGTCTGTTCGATGAGGCGGTTGGATGTCATCAGTCTCTCCTTGATCAAGAGCCCGGTGTAGCTGGCAGGGGCTCAATCCGATGAGGTACTAACGTTAGTCGACAAAACGGGAAGGCGCTAATGCCGCCGGTGGGAGCCGACGAGACGAATCGTCGCACCGCCGCTCCCACCGGAGATGCATCAATCGTCGACCTTCATCATCGCCTGCACTCCCTCCCAGGCCTCGGCCCGCATCCGCTCGATATCCAGCCCCGGAATCACCCCGTCATCGACCACGATCCGCCCGCCCACCAGGCTGTATTTCACGGCAATCGGCTCACCCGCGACGACCGGTGCGACGGCGCTGTCGTGGAAGCCGTAGAACCTTGGATGGTCGAGGCTGTAGATCACCAGATCCGCTGCCTGGCCGACTTCCAGCGTGCCGACCGCGCCGAGGCCGAGCACTTGTGCGCCGCCGGCGGTGCCCCAGTGGATGACGTCTTCGGCGGTGGTGGCCGAGGCGCCTTGTTCGGCGCGGTGGATCAGCCACGCAGTGTTGGCTTCGCCGACCATGCTTCCGGATTCGTTGGAAGCGACGCCGTCGACACCGAGGGAGATCGGCACGCCGGCCTCGTACATTTGCGGGATCGGCGCAACGCCGCTGCCCAGCCGGGCGTTGCTGACCGGGCAGTGGGAGACGCCGGTGCCGGTCTGGGCGAGCATGCGGATTTCCCCCGGTTGCAGGTGCACGGCGTGGGCGAACCAGACGTCCGGGCCGAGCCATTCGTGTTCGGCGACGAACTCCACCGGCAGGCAGTTGTACTTGTCGCGGCAGAAATTCACGTAATTCTCGGTTTCCGACAGGTGCGTATGCAGGCGCAATCCCATGCCTCGGGCGGTGTGCGCCAGTTCACGCAGCAGCGTCGGTGGCAGCGAGAAGGTCGGTGTGGTCGGTGCCACCACCACCCGCCGCAGTGCATCCGGAGTGTCCTGGTGGTAGCGCGATTTCAGCCGTTCGAGATCGCCGACCATTTGTTCCAGGGATTCCGGTTGCAGCGCGGTTTTCGAGAAGCCCGGATGCGCGCTCGCCGACTCCAGCGCACCGCCACGGCACAGCACGAAGCGCAGACCGAATTCCTCGGCGAGGTCGAACAGCAAGTCGCCGGTCTCGGTGCTGCCGTGAGCGTGATAGAGGTAGTGATGATCGGCGCAGGTGGTGACGCCGGACAGCAGCAACTCGACCATCCCCAGCCGCGCGGCGATCCGTGCCAGTTGCGGGGTGAAGCGGTTCAGGCGCGGGTAAGGCACGCTGGCCAGCCAGCCTTGCAGATCCTGATTCAAGCCTTCGGGCACGGCTTTGAGCAGGTTCTGGAACAGGTGATGGTGGGTGTTGATCCAGCCCGGATAGACTACCGAGTTGCGCGCGTCGATCACTCGCTCACCGGGTTGCGGCTCAAGGTTGGCGGCCATTTCGGCGATGCGGCCGTTGACCACGCGGATGTCCACGGCGCCGGCCCGGGCCCGGGGGCCGCGCAGGCCGGTCATCACCGCGACGGGATTTTTGATCAGGATGTTTTGAAGTCGAGTCATGGGCAGCTCCAGTCAGAGGATGTGCGAGGCGGATTTGCCGGGTGTGGTTTCTGGCACGCTGACGCCGTTGAGCGCCGCGTTGAGCAGCACCGACACCAGGCAGGCGATGACCACGCTGCTGTGCAGGAACGGCTGTGACCACTCGGGCAGTTGTTTGAACAGGGTCGGGGCGAGCACAGGCACCAGGGCGGCGGCGATGGTGAAACCGACGATCAGCACGTTGTAGCGGTTGCGCTCGTAGTCGACCTTGGCCAGGGTCTGGATCCCGGCCGCCGCGACCACGCCGAACATGGCGATGCCGGCACCGCCCAGCGCGGCGGTCGGCATCGAGGCGATGATCGCCCCGGCCTTCGGCACCAAGGCAATCGAGCACATCAGCAGACCGCTGATCGCCACCACCCAGCGGCTGCGCACGCCGGTCAGGATCACCAGCCCGACGTTTTCCATGAAGGCAATGAACGGGAAGGCGGCGAACATCCCGGCGATGGTGCTGGCCAGGCCATTGGCGCGCAGGCCGTTGATCACCTGTTTGTCGTCCACCGGTTTGTCGACGATGTCGCCGATGGCCACGAACAGCCCCATGGACTCGACCATCTGCACGATCATCACGACGACCATGGTGGCGATGGGAATCAGGCTGAAGGTCGGCAAACCGAAATAGAACGGGTAGGGCACGGTCAGCCACGGCGCGTCCTCGACGCTGTGAAAGTTGCCCATGCCCAGACCGTAAGCCAGACCGGCGCCCACCAGCATTCCCACCAGCACCGCCATGTTGCGCAGCAACGGGCTGCCATAACGGTTGACCAGCAGAATCGTCAGCAGCACCAGCACCGCCACGGCGAGAAACGCCGGGGCGCCGAAGTTGCTCGCGTTGCGCCCGCCACCGACCCACTCATAGGCAATCGGAAACAGCTGCAGACCGATCACCGTGACGATGCAACCGGTCACCACCGGTGGGAAAAATCGTCGCAAGCGGCCCACGAACGGCGCCATCAGCAGGGTGAAAATCCCCGCACCGATCACCGCCCCGCAGACCCCGGCGAATCCCACCTCCGGGTTGCTGCCGATGGCGATCACCGGTCCGACACTGCTGAACGCCACACCTTGCAGAATCGGCAGGCGCACGCCGAACTTCCAGAAACCGACGGTCTGCAACAGAGTGGCGATCCCGGAGCAGAACAGCGTGGTGCTGATCAGCACCACCGTGTCGGCGTGGGACATTTTCAGGGCACTGGCGACAATCAACGGCACGGCGATGGCGCCGATGTACGAGACGGCCATGTGCTGCAGGCCGAGGGTGAGCATCTGTCGCACCGGCAAGACGCGGTCGACGGGGTGGACGGTGGAGGAGGAACTGGCTGACGACATGGGGAATCACCTCTAGCTGTTGTTATTCGGTACAGAGGGGTATTCGTTCTGTGTGCCCGGAACCGCCATCCACCGGCTCCGATGCCGGGTTTCAGCCGGCCAGGCAGGCGGCGAAGCCCTGGTTCAGCGCCGTCCGATCCAGGTCGCGGCCGATGAACACGATCTTGCTCGAGCGCGGCTCGCTGCCCCACGCGGTCGAGGCGCGGAACTCCACCAGGCTGTGCACGCCTTGCAGCACGTAGCGCTGGTCTTCGTTGGCCACCGCCAGCACGCCTTTCATGCGGTACAGGTTGTCGGCCTGAGCACTGCGCAACTCGCTGATCCAGCGGTGGAACGCCATCAGGTTGACGGCACCGTCCACGGCGATGCCCACCGAGGACACGCTCGGGTCGTGCTCGTGATCTGGTTCCTCATGGTCGTGGTGATGCTCTTCGGCGTGATGGTCGTGTTCGGCGCCGATTTCCATCAGCTTCTGCGTGCATTCGAAGGCGCCGATGCCGAGGATTTTCGACAGGTCGATCTGCGCATGGGTCGAGGTCACCAGATCCGCCGTGGCGTTCAATCCACGGATCTTGCCGCGCAGGGTTTCCACCTCTTCAGCGCTGACCAGATCGACCTTGTTGATGACGATGCGGTCGGCGCAGACGATCTGATCCACTGCCTGATTGTCGACGCCGTCCAGTTGCAGGTCTTCCAGGTGCTGGGCGATGTGCTTGGCATCGACCATGGTCACGATGGCGTCGAGTTCGACTTCCTCGGCAATCGGGTCGTTGATGAAAAAGCTTTGGGCCACCGGGTACGGGTCGGCCAGGCCGCTGGTCTCGATCAGAATGTGGTCGAGCCGTACCGGGCGCGCCACCAGTTCGCGGACGATGCGCACCAGATCCTCGCGGACTTCGGCGGTGCAGCAGACGCAGCCGTTGACCATTTCGTAGATTTCTTCGGTCTCGGAACTGAGCACCAGATCGCCGTCGATGCCGACCTCGCCGAATTCGTTTTCGATCACCGCGATCTTACGGCCATGGTTCTCCTTGAGGATGTAGTTGAGCAGGGTAGTTTTGCCGGCACCGAGGAACCCGGTGAGGATGGTGACCGGGATTTTGGTGTTCGGGGTCGGGGCGTTGAAGGGGGTGTTCATGTGAGGCTCCTTGGTATTGATAGACCGGTGCACGATGAAGGGGAGTGAGGCTGGATTTGGCCGGTGGCCGGGGTTTCACCCCAGCGCAGCGCGGTGCCGGCATCGAGGCCGAACAGGTCGAGGACGCGGCCGAGGCTGTGGTCGACCATTTGCGCCAGGCTGTCCGGGCGGGCGTAGAAGGCCGGCACCGGCGGGGCGATGATCCCGCCCATCTCGGTGACGGCGGTCATGTTGCGCAGGTGGGCGAGGGTCAGCGGCGTTTCGCGGGCCATCAACACCAAAGTGCGGCGCTCCTTGAGGGTGACGTCGGCGGCGCGGCCGATCAGTCCCGATGAGGTGCCGGTGGCGATCTCCGCCAGCGTCCTTATCGAACACGGCGCAACCACCATGCCCAGGCAACGGAACGAACCGCTGGCGATCCCGGCGGCGACGTCATCGGCGCGGTGGTAGTGGCTGGCGAGGGCGGTGACGTCCGCCAGTTTGTAGTCGGTTTCGTGGGCCATGGTCAGCAGCGCGGCGCGGCTGATGATCAGGTGGCTTTCGATGTTCAGCTCGGCCAGCAACTCCAGCAGGCGCACGCCGTAGATGAACCCGGACGCGCCGCTGATGCCGACCACCATCCGCTGGCGGTTCACGATGGCAGACCTTCAAGCAGTTGCCGGGCCCGTTCGAGCACGTCCTGATCGAGCTGCGCCTTGATCCCGTCGAACCCCGAGCCGCGCGTGGCATCGAGGCCCATGCGCGAGGTGGTGCCGTTGACCGAAGACGACGGGTCCAGCGGGCTGCCGGGCAAACCGTCGATGGTGAAGATGTCGAGATGCGGCTGGAAGTGCGTGGCCAGGGCCCACAGCACCTGGCTGTCGTCGGTGAGGTCGATGTCGCTGTCCACCGCGATCACGGTTTTCAGGTACGGATCCCAGCCGAGCAGGGCCAGCATGATCTGCCGGGCCTCGCCGTCGCGGCTCTGGTCCAGTGCCACGTAGCAATGGAAATGCGTGCCGGAATTCGGGTAATGCACGGCGGTGACGGCGGGGAAGCGCGCCTTGAGCTTCTCGCTCATTTCCGCTTCACGGGGCAGCCGTGCCAGGGTCAGATGCTCGGCGTAGCGCCCGCCCATCACGTCCACCAGCCAGGCGTCCTTGCGCCGTAACAGGGTGTCGACGCGCAGCACGTTGTTGGTCGAGCGATCCGAGGAATAACCGCTGAACTCGCCGAACGGGCCTTCGTCGGCATAGGCCGCCGGGTCTATCGCGCCTTCGAGCACGAACTCGGCGTAAGCCGGCACGCCGATGCCATAGCGCGGGGTCTTGACCAGTTCCAGCGGCGCACCGAACAGCCCGCCGGCCACCGCGCGTTCGTCGCTGCCGTAAGGCAAGCGAGCCGCAGCGGCGAGCATGAACAGCGGGTGCGCGCCGACCACCATGGCCACGCGCAATTCTTCACCGCGTTCGCGGGCGGTCTGCAACATCCGCCACAGGTGCCCGCGCGAGTGCAGGCTGGTGGCCAGGGCCTGGCGGGCGTGGCGCATCGAGCGGTGGTAGCTCATGTTGGCGATGCCGGTCTGCGGGTCTTCGGCGATGATGATTGCGTTGGTGATGTAGGGACCGCGATCACTGTCGAAATGCTTGAGCATTGGCAGCAGCGCCAGATCCAGCGCTTCGCCTTCAAAGACTTCGTCGAGTATCGGGCCGGTTTCGACGTAGCGCGGCGGAATCGGCTGGTTGGCGCGGGTCTGGAAGGTTTCGTGCAACTGCGCGGCGCTGACGCCGAACAGCCGGGCGATGCGACGGCGAGAGGCAAACAGATTGGTCGCCACCGGCACGCCGAGGTTGCCGACGTGTTCGCAGATCAGCAGTGGATCGCGGCCCTGGGCTGCGAGGGCATCGACCAGGGCGGTGACGTCCTGATCGGCAGAAAGGGGTTGGGTGATGGTCAGCACATCGTCCGGGTACTGGCGGCGATAGGCGTCGATGAATACGTGAAAATCCTGAGAGTCGCCGAGCGTCGAACGGGTCATGGTTTCACCTCGTAAAAAGCAGGCGCGCAGGGGTGAGGGTGGCGTTCGATCGACAAGCCGTTGGCCAGCCGGTCGAGCGAACGCCGGGTCATCTTCGCGCCTGTAAAGTCGCTGTGTACGGGTTTAGAGGTAGGTCGTGGTCAGACGAATGTCCGCCTCGGCCAGGTCTTTCGGTGGCGGGGTCGGTTCGATCCCGCACAACCGGGCGATGTTGTTGCCCAGGTAATCCTCAAGGTGATCTTCGTCGATCCCCAGGCCCTGCGGCGCCGGCGAGCACAACACTTCCAGTTCGCGCAGCCACATGCCCGGTTCGTTCGGCGGCGAGTCGGTGCCGAACACGATCTTGTTGCGCGGCAGTTCCTTGGCGAACTCGACGATCCGCGACTGGAAGCACCAGCCGGACTCGCAGTACACGTTCGGCGTGTCCATCGCCATCCAGAACGCCTCGAACGAATAGTTGCCACCGGTCTGGATGCCGAAGTGACCGATGATGAAATTGACCATCGGGAACTCGCGGATGATCGGGTAGAACATCGTCGGAATGGTGTACGGGCCGTCGCCGGTGTGGATCAGCACCACGATGTTGTATTTGGCGCAGACCTTCATTGCCGGGCGCAGCCAGTCGAGTGCGCGATCCGGGCGATAGCCGTGCATGTTGGCGTGCAGCTTGAGCATCTTGAAGCCGTATTCCTTGATGTGGAATTCCAGCTCTGCCGCACCGTTTTCCGGTCCCCAGCGCGGGTTGAAGTTGAAGTTGCCGATGAAGCGGTCCGGGTACTTCACGCACAGTTCGGCGACGTAGGACATGTAGTCGCGCACGCCCTCGCGGCCACGGCGGTTGCCGTCGCGATAACCGGTGTTGCCCGGTGGCGGCTGGATGAAACCCATGTCGATCCGGCGTGGCTTGCCGTTGATCATGTACGGGCCGTCCATCAGCTTGAGCATGCGCTCGCCGGTGAACGGTTCGCCGGTGTGGCGCCAGGCCTCGTCGATCAGGTTGGTGGGGTGCAGATGGGTGTCGATGATCATCGGTTCAGCTCCTGGCCAGTTGAGTGGTGACGGGGCGCTTGAGTTGCGCCTCTGCTTCGGAAACGGAACGCGGCGGCGGGGACGGCTGAAGGCCGATCATCCGTGCGGTGTTGTTGCCCAGGTAATCCTCGAGGGTGTCCTCGTCGAGGTTCAGGCCCTGCGGCGGCTCGTGGCAGAGCACTTCGAGCAGGCGCAGCCACATGCCCGGTTCGTTCGGCGGTGTGTCGGTGCCGAACAGGATCTTGTGGGTCGGCAGGACCTTGGCGAACTCGACGATCCGCGATTGCAGGCACCAGCCGGACTCGCAATAGACGTTGGGCAGCTCCATCGCCCACTGCATCGGTTCGAACACGTAGACGCCGCCGGTCTGCACGCCGAAGTGGGCCATGATGAAATCGACGTTGGGGAATTCCTTGATCATCGGCACCCATTCCGACGGGATGCTGTAGGGCCCGTCGCCGGTGTGCAACTTGACCGGGATGCCCAGTTCGGCGCATTTCTCGAAGGCAGGGCGCACCCAGTCCAGCGCACGGTCGGGACGGTAGGCGTGCATGTTGGCCTGCATCTGCACCATCTTGAAACCGTGTTCCTTGACGTAGCGCTCGATCGCCTCGACGCCGTTTTCCACGCCGCAGCGCGGGTTGTAGACGAAGCAGCCGATGAAACGGTCCGGGTAGGTCTGGACCATTTTCAGGGTGTAGGCCATGTAGGCGTCGATGGATTCGCGGCCCGACAGTTCGCCGTCGGTCCAGGTGTAAATGGTGTTGCCCTGGGGTGGCTGGATGAAGGCTTTGTCGATGCGGCGAGGCTTGCCGTTGACCATGTACGGGCCATCCATCATCTCCAGCAGACGCTCGCCGGTGAACGGGTCACCGTCATGCCTCCAGGCGAGGTCCACCAGATCGGTGGGATAGCAGCTGATATCGATGATCATTGAAGTCGATCTCCTGATAGCGGGGAAGGGAGCCTTGCGGCTCACAGCATCCACGTCCCGGGCAATCGGCCGTTTCTATGCGCAGCACTCGCGCATTCCCTCGCCTGTTCGCATCCGGCCCGGGTGGGTGGTTGCTTGAGGCGAGTATTGGAAGGCGGGGGAGGGTTCGTACAATATTAATTGGGTGGGGTGGTGATACTTGTTCGATATGGGCTTGCCGGCGATAGCATCAGGTTTGTGTTTGCCGGGCCAACTGCTTGATCACTTCAACAACAGGCGCCACCCGCTCGGCCTGCCCATGGGGCCACACCGCATACAGGTTGTAATGCGCCGCAATCTGCGCCTCGTTCAACGCCACCAGCCGCCCGTTGCGCAACGCATCGGCAGCCAATAACCCACGCACCAGCCCGGCGCCAACGCCAGCCTCCGCAGCCGCAATCAGATTCGCCGCATTATCGAAAACCACCCGCGCCGGCGGTTCGCTCGGTGTCATCCCGGCCGCATCCAGCCACGGAATCCACGACCTGCGCGTATACCCCAACAGCGGCAACTCAAGAATCTGCGCCGGGCTCAACGGAACCTGTAAACCATACCGCTCCAGCAATGCCGGTGACGCCACCGCCAACACCCGATCCCCGCAGATCTGCGTCATCTCGCAATCATCCCAATCGCCGTAGCCATAGCGCAGCGACAGGTCCACCCGTTCGAACGTGCTGCGATCACTGCGCGGCATCGACAGGATCGTCACTTCGTAATCCGGCAAACCGTCGAGCAGCTGCGGCAGGCGCGGATTGAGCCAGCTCTGGGCCAGTTCGCTGTCGACATCCAGGGTCAGACGCTGGGCCACGCTGCGGTTTTTCACCGAGGACAACGCCCGGTCTATCTGCGCCAGACCATCCGACAGCACGCTGGCAAACAACTGCCCGGCGTCGGTCAGGTTGCTGCCGCCGCCTTCGCGCACGAACAGCGGCTGGCCGATGAATTCTTCCAGCGCACGGATCTGCTGGCTGATTGCGCTGTGGGTCAGGTCGAGCTTGCGCGCGGCGCTGGAAAAGCTGCCGCTGCGCGCCGCGTGGATGAACGCGCTCATGGACTGCACCGACGGGTATCGCTTGTACATGTTGTTAGTCCTGCTTACACCGGTTGGCAGAAATCGTCGCTGGCCGCGTGTTGCCCGGGGTTCCAATAATCGGTGACCAGGCCCGCACAAAGACGGGCCGCTCTTTTGGAGCCTGACAATGATTGCATTCACGGTTAACGGCGAACGACGCGAGCTGGATGAAGCGTCCCCCTCCATGCCCTTGTTATGGGTGTTGCGTGATCAGTTGAAACTCACCGGCACCAAGTTCGGCTGCGGCATGGGCCTTTGCGGTGCCTGCACCGTGCACCTGAACGGCGTCGCGGTGCGTTCCTGCCAGTTGCCGCTGGCCGCCGTCGCGGGCCACAGCATCACCACCATCGAGGGCCTGTCGCCCAACGAAAGCCATCCGCTGCAACTGGCCTGGGTCGCCGAAGATGTGCCGCAATGCGGCTACTGTCAATCCGGGCAGATCATGTCCGCCGCCGCGCTGCTCAACACCGGCGCCCCGGTCAACGACGACTCGATCCGCAACGCCATGTCCGGGAATATCTGCCGCTGCGGCACTTACGGGCGCATCAACAAGGCGATCAAACGTGCGGCGAACGCGCCGAAGGAGGCGTGATGAGCCTCGTCGAAAATGCCGGTTTCGAACTGTCGCGCCGGGTGTTTCTAAAGCAGACGGTGACGGTGGCGTCCGGCCTGGCGATTGCGCTGTATCTGCCAAACGGTACAGCAACTGAATCGAAAACCACGGCCACTGAATTCGAACCCAACGCCTGGGTGCGCGTGCTGCCTGACGGCACGGTGAAACTGGTGGTGCACAAGCACGATTCCGGCACCGGAACCCAGACCGCGCTGGCCGCGTGCGTGGCCGAGGAACTGGACGTGAACCCGATGACCGTGCAGGTCATCACCCCGGAAGATCCGTTTTTCGAAACCTACATTCATCCGGTCTGGAAGGTTTTCTCCACCGGCGGCAGCACCAGTGTGTCGCTGGAATACGATCGCCTGCGCATGGCCGGCGCCACGGCCCGGGCGCTGCTGATCAGTGCGGCGGCGCAGCAGTGGAAAGTCAGCCCCGACAGCTGTTCCACCGAAGAAGGCCGGGTCGTGCATGCCTCGAGCAAACGCAGCCTCGGCTATGGCGAACTGGCCGGCGCGGCGGCGCATCTGCCGGCGCCGGCCAATGTCACGCTGAAGGATCCGGCGCAGTTCAAATACATCGGCAAATTGCGTCACAAACGCGATGCGGCGGCCAAAGTGTGCGGGCGTTTCAAATACAGCATCGACGTGCAGTTGCCGGGGATGCTGGTGGCGGTGATCCAGCGTGCGCCGGTAGTGGGCGCCAAGGTTGTCGCGGTGGATTCGGCGGCCGCGTTGCAGGTGCCGGGTGTACGCAAGGTGATTGCGATTCCGGGCCGCCCGGACGTGCTGGGTGGCAACCTCGAAGGTGTCGCGGTCCTGGCGGAAACGTTCTGGGCGGCGCAGCAAGGACGCAAACTGCTGGAGATCAAATGGAGCGACTCTCCGCTGGCCAGTTTCGACAGTGCCGAGCTGCCCAAGGCACAGGTCGCAGCGATCAGCGATCCGGCAACGCAAACCGTCAAAGCCATGGTCCAGGGCGATGTCGCCGGACAATGGCCGGGCGCGGCGAAGCTGCTCGAAGCCGATTACACCATGCCCTACAAGGTGCAAAACCCGCTGGAGCCTATCTGCATCACCGCACAGGTCAAGGACAAGGCGATCACTTATTGGGGCGGCGTTCAGGTGCCGTCGTCGGCACTGGAAGCGGCGCAGACCGTGTGCGGCATCGGCAAGGACAAGGTCACCATCCATGAGCTGGTGTCCGGCGGCAGTTTCGGTGCGCGGGAAGCCAAATACTGGCTGTTCGAAGTGGCGTATCTGGCGCAGCAGACCGGCGTGCCGGTGAAGTTGCTCAACAGCCGCGAAGACGAAATGCACGCGCTGTTCAATCACCCGGCGACCTTGCACCGGGCAAAAGGTGCGCTGGATGCCCAGGGCAAACTCACCGCGCTGCAACTGCATGCAGTGTCGCCGGCCTCGCCGGAGCAGTGGGAGCCGGGCTATTTCGAGCGCCCGGATCACATGGATTACAGCACCACTGAAGCGATTACCGCGTGGGATTTCGCCTACCGTCCGCCGCACCTGGAACTGAACTGGGTCAGGCACGAAAGCCATGTGCCCAGCGGCTGGTATCGCTCCGTAAGTTTCATTCCCAACGTGTTTGCCGTGGAAAGCTTCATGGATGAACTGGCCCATGCCGCCGGTGAAGATCCGCTGGCGTTCCGACTGGCCAACATGCAGGAGCGGCCAAGGCACGTCGCGGTGTTGAAACAGGCAGCCGAACGCGCCGGTTGGGGCCAGAAGCTGCCGCCGGACACGGCGCTGGGGATCGCCACCAATCAGGGCTACACCAGTTTCATCGCCGTGGTGGCGCGGGTTGCGAAGGTAGACGGCAAGGCGCGGGTAGAGAAGCTGACCTGTGTGGTCGATTGCGGTCTGGCGGTGTCGCCCGGCGGGGTCGAAGAGCAGATATACGGCGGGCTGATGTGGGGCCTCGGCCATGCGCTGTTCGACCGCCTCGACATTCAGCAGGGCAGGGTGGTGCAGAGCAATTTCCACGACTATCGCGTCACGCGCATGTCCGACATGCCGCCGGTGGACATCCTCGTGCTCGATGGCCAGCCGGACAAACCGGGCGGCGTCGGAGAGCTGGGCAGCCCGTCGGTGGTCCCGGCGATTGCCAATGCGCTGTTCAGCCTGACCGGGGTGCGTCAGCGTTCCACGCCACTGAAACTGGGGTAAGCCGCCATGGACCTGCGTTTGCTGCGGTACTTCATGGCCCTGGCCGATGAGCTGCACTTCGGCCGCGCCGCCGAACGCTTGCACATCTGCCAGCCGCCGCTAAGCCAGCAGATCCGCTTGCTGGAGGAAGAACTCGGCACGCCGCTGTTCGAGCGCAGCCATCACCGGGTCGAGCTGACAGCGGCGGGGCAGATGCTCAAGGAGCAGGCGCCGCTGGTGTTCGAACAACTCGAACGGGCGCTGGACCTGACTCGCCAGACCGGGCGCGGGCAACTGGGCGAGCTGGAAATCGGCATGATCAGTTCGGTGATGGTCGGCGTGCTGCCCAAGGCGCTGCACCTGTTTCGCGAGCGCTACCCGCAGGTGACCTGGCGCTTGCATGAGATGACCCCGGCGGCCCAGGTCAAGGCGCTGAAGGAGAAACGCATCGACGCCTGCGTGTTCCGCGTCGGTTATGACGACCCGCAATTGCGTAATGAATTGCTGATCCATGAGCCGATCCATGTGGTGATGCCGGCGGATCATCCGTTGGCTCGTCGCGAGGTACTGGCGCCCGCCGACCTTGCGCAGGAACCGTTTGTGGCGCTGGAATTGAAGCAGTCGCGCTTCGCCAATTTTCTCTATCAGTGCTGCATTCAGGCCGGGTTCACCCCGCAGATCCGCCAGCAGGTGATCGAGGTGCAGACCTTGCTCAGTCTGGTACGCGCCGGGTTCGGCGTGGCGCTGTTGCCGGCCTCCATCGAGCAACTGGCTCCCGCCGGGCTGGTGTTCCGGCGCCTGACCCCGGCGCTGCCGCAAGTGCCGCTGTACGCGACGTATCGGGCGGACGATGCCTCACCGGTGCTCAAGCTGTTTCTCGATACGCTGCGGGAACTGGTGGATCACACAGCGCGCTGACCAAGGGCAAAATTGCCCGGCACGATCACAACGGCCTGCGGTCGTACTCTTCACATGCGCGTACTTGTGGAGAGCCAATGAGCCGGGACGTCCTGACCACCGAAACCAATCGCCGTCAGTTGCAACAGATCATCGCCGGTCTGTCCGACGGGGTGATTCTGCTGGAACTCGACCAGACCATTCTCTGGGCCAACGAAGCCGCGCTGGCGATGCATGGCGTCAGTCGCATCGGCGAGTTGGGCAACAATGCCGGGGAGTATGCCGAGCGCTTCAATTTGCGCTATCGCAACAACCACACGCTGACACCGGAGCAGTACCCGATCAGTCGCGTGGCGGCGGGGGAAACCTTCAGCGATGTGTTGGTGGAAGTCACCCCGCGCAGTGATGAAGAGCGCACCTGGGTGCACAGCGTGCGCAGCATGGTGCTGACCGATCGTGACGGCGAGACCGAATCGCTGGTGCTGATCATGAGCGACGTCACCGATTGGGCCAACGCCGAGCAGCGCTTCGAAAAAACCTTCAACGCCAACCCGGCACCGGCGGTGATCTGCCGCCTCAGTGATCTGCGTTACATCAAGGTCAATCCGGGGTTCCTGGAGATGACTGGCTATACCCGGGATCAAGTGATCGGCGCCTCGACCTATGAGCTCGACATTCTCGAACAGGCCGAACGCAAGGAACTCGCCATCCAGCGCCTGCGGGATGTCGCGACCATTCCGCAGATGCAGGCTGAGTTGCGTCTGCCGGACGGTGGCAGCAAGCAGGTGATCGTCGCCGGCCAGCCGCTGGTGCTCAACGACGAGGACTGCATGCTGTTTTCGTTCGTCGACATGGAGCTGCGGCACAAGGCTGAAGTCGCCCTGCGCCAAAGTGAAGAGCGCTTCGCCAAGGCCTTTCGCCTGACGCCGGTGCCGATCCTGATCTGCAGCGCCGACGAGCAGCGGCTGATCGACGTCAATCAGGCCTTTCTCGATACGCTGGCTTACGAGAGCGACGACGTGCTCGGCAAGACCGTCGCGCAACTGGACTTCATCGATGAACCGGCGGAACGCGCCCGGTTGCTGGCGGCGCTGGAGAAGACCGGCCGGGTTGACCGCGTCGACATGCGGATCCGCAAGAAAGACGCCGAGCTGCTGGAGTGCGCGGTGTCCGCCGACACCGTCAACATCCAGGACACCGTTTGCTATCTGCTGGTGCTGATGGACATCACCGAGCGCAAGCGCACCGAGCTTGAGCTGGTGGCGGCGATTGAAGAGGTGATGAAGGATGCGTCGTGGTTCAGCCGTACGCTGATTGAAAAACTGGCCAATGTGAAGAAGGTCAATTCGCCGCAACTGCCCAGCGTTTCGTTTACCGATCTCACCGCCCGTGAGCGTGATGTGCTGGGGCTGATCTGTGAGGGATTGGCGGACAAGGAGATTGCTGCGCGGTTGAAGCTGGCGCCGAACACGGTGCGCAATCATGTGGCGACGGTGTATTCCAAGCTGGATGTGCACAGTCGCAGCGAAGCGATTGTCTGGGCTCGTGAGCGTGGGTTGTTTTCGGGCAGCAGCCGGGGGCAGCGGTAAGGTGCAAATGCACTAGTTCATGGGGTGCAAATTCGGGTGTTTGATCGGGCGGGGTGTTCTTAGTCTGGTGAGGTGCGGTGCGGTTTTTTCTCCGTGATCGCGTCCCTATTGAACCTGCTAATGGATCAGCCCCTATGAATGTGTTGTTTGTTGTCGAGTCTCGTTGTGTGGAGCTGGCGCGATGATTTATCTGGCGCAGTTGCGGGCGCAGCTTGAGCGCAGTTTTTCGCCGTTGGCTTGTGAGTGTGTGGTGGATGGGGATCACTCGCTTACTGTGAAGTTGTATGAGCCGGTTTCGGGGCGGGTGGATCTGGTGATCAGTGGGTTGAGTCTTGGTGCCTTGCGTACGCCGGAAGCGGTGGATGCCTTGATTGATGAATTGCGGTATGAGCTTGAGAGCAATTCTTTGCGGTCGCCGGGGTGAACTTGGCGGCCTCCGGGCCGACCAGGTTCATGGTTTTTTGGGGTGAATATCCGTTGCTTCGGGTGCTGCCGCTGGCGGTTTCGCTCTTACAGCGAGTCACTTTGGCAAACGCCCCAAAGTAACCAAAGGTCTGTGCCCTGACGTACGGCCCTCGCTGTGGCTCGGGTTCCTTCGCTCCGGGATTGATCCGGGGGGCATCGCCTACGGTTTGCTTCGCTGCACCTCCTCTCGATGTGTTTGGCTTCGCCAAACGGTCGCTGCGCTCCCACCCCCGGATCAATCCCTCCACTCAGCCTGCCGACGGGCCCTGCGATCAAAAGCGGTACTCGAGCTAACGCTCATCGTGTTGAGTGGGGCGGCTTCGCCGCTTGCTCTTCTGTGGGAGCGAGCCTGCTCGCGATGGCGGCCTGATAGCCGGCCAATTACCTTCGGCTGTACGTGAACCATGTGGGAGCTGGCTTGCCAGCGATGGCGGCCTATCAGTCGACGCATTTAGTCGATATTTGCTCATCCCGAAAATCGACAGCAAATATCACCTGTTCTCCCCATTCCACTGGCACTCACCCCCCACTGGTCTATAAGGAATGAGTGGTTCGGTTTCCATAACCGGGTATTTGCACGCTCGGCGACGGGAGTTTTTCTTCCATTTATCGCGGGTCATCCTATGAACAATCCTGGGAAACGCGTGTGTTTTTCGTTGTTGTCGGCTTTCGGTCTGGTGGTGCTCAGTGGCTGTGCCAGTCCTCCACCCCCTCCGCCGGCAGCGCCGCCTCCGCCACCTGAACGCACCTGTCAGGTGATGGAAAATACCGAGGTCGCCGGTGACATGTATGCCGACGGGCAGGTAACCCGACACATCACCAAGACGCGTTGCGTCACTCAATAACGCACGCGCCGACGAAGGCGCGGGTCGAGTGGATTGTGCTGGTGGCCGATCTGGTCGGTACCGCCGTGTTTGCCGTTGAAGGCGCCATTGCCGCGATGCACGCTCAACTCGATCTGTTGGGCGTGATGGTGATTGCCTTCATCGTCGCGCTCGGCGGCGGGGTGACGCGTGATCTGTTGATCGGCGCTACGCCGCCCAAGGCTGTGGCTGACTGGCGCTATCCGGCGCTGGCCTTTGCCATGGGCGGGGCGGCGTTTGTTTTTCATGAGCAGGTGCTGGGCTGGTCCGGTTCGACCCTGATCGTGCTGGACGCGGCGGGGTTGGCGCTGTTTGCCGTGGCCGGGGCGCAGAAGGCCTTGAATTTCGGGATCTCGCCGTTTGTGTCCATGCTGATGGGGACGATTACCGGCGTCGGTGGCGGGGTGCTGCGGGACATTGTGCTGGCGCGGGTGCCGGTGGTGTTGCAGGCGGATTTGTATGCGAGTTCGGCGTTTGTCGGCGCGGCGGTGTTGATCGTCGGGCGCAGGCTGGGCGTTTCGCCGGTGGCGGCTGCTTTGCTGGCGGGGGCGGCGTGTCTGTTGTTGCGGTTGTTGTCGGTGCATTTCGGCTGGCAGTTGCCGAAGGTTCTGGAGGCATGAAAAAGGCAGCCCTTGGGCTGCCTTTTCGTTTGCATCAGAAGCGGATCAGGACAGGAAACCGCCGTCCACGTTCAGCGATACGCCGGTGGTGTAGCTCGAGGCATCGCTCGCCAGGTACAGCACGGCACCGGCCATTTCGCTCGGGTCGGCTACGCGTTTGAGCGGGATCTGCGTCAGGGCTTGCTTCAGGATCGCGTCGTTTTTCACCAGGGCCGAGGCGAATTTGGTGTCGGTCAGGCCCGGCAGCAGGGCGTTGCAGCGGATGCCGAATTGCGCGCATTCCTTGGCGAAGACTTTGGTCATGTTGATCACGGCGGCCTTGGTCACCGAGTAGATGCCCTGGAAGATCCCCGGCGAGATGCCGTTGATCGACGCCACGTTGATGATGCTGCCGCCACCGTTTTCGCGCATCAGTTTGCCGGCTTCCACCGACATGAAGAAGTAGCCGCGGATGTTCACGTCGACGGTTTTCTGGAAAGCGCCGAGGTCGGTGTCCAGCACGTTGCAGAACTGCGGGTTGGTCGCGGCGTTGTTGACCAGGATGTCCAGACGGCCGAACTGTTCCTTGATCCCGGCGAAGACCTGACTGATCTGTTCCATTTCGCCGATGTGGCAGGCGACCGCTGTGGCCTTGCCGCCGGCGGCGATGATGGCGTCGGCCACGTGCTGGCAGCCTTCGAGTTTGCGGCTCGAAACGATCACATGGGCACCTTGCTGGGCCAGCAGTTTGGCGATGGCTTCACCGATGCCACGGCTGGCGCCGGAGACGAAAGCGATCTTGCCGTCGAGGTCGAACAACTGAGTCTTGGACATGGGATTCCCTTGTAGTGAGCCTTGTTATAACGCCGTCATCAGAGGCTGGATTTGGCAATGACCTGCAGGCTCATCTGCTCCAGCAGTTTGTTCATGTGAATGAACTGCGCGAAGCGTTTGTCCTGGGTCTGGCCATGGAAGAAGCGGTAGTAGATCTGCTGCACGATGCCGGCCAGGCGGAACAGGCCGTAGGTGTAGTAGAAGTCGAAATTGTCGATCTGGATGCCCGAGCGCTCGGCGTAGTAGTCGACGAATTCGCGGCGGGTCAGCATGCCCGGGGCGTGGCTCGGCTGGCGGCGCATCAGTTGCACCGGGGCCGGGTCGTCGGCCTGGATCCAGTAGGCGAGGGTGTTGCCCAGGTCCATCAATGGATCGCCGAGGGTGGTCAGTTCCCAGTCGAGCACGCCGATGATCTGCATCGGGTTGTTCGGGTCGAGGATGACGTTGTCGAAGCGGTAGTCGTTGTGCACGATGCTGGAGGTCGGGTGGTCGGCCGGCATCTTGTCGTTGAGCCAGGCTTTGACCTTTTCCCAGTGCGGTGCGTCCGGGGTCAGGGCTTTTTCGTAGCGCTCGCTCCAGCCTTTGATCTGGCGGGCGACGTAGCCTTCCGGTTTGCCCAGATCGCCGAGGCCGCAGGCGTTGTAATCGACCCGGTGCAGTTCGACGAAACGGTCGATGAAGCTCTTGCACAGGGCTTCGGTTTTCGCTGCGTCCAGGCCCAGTTCCGGCGGCAGGTCCGAGCGCAGGATGATCCCCTTGACCCGTTCCATCACATAGAACTCGGCGCCGATCACCGATTCGTCTGTGCAGTGCACGTAGGCTTTCGGGCAATACGGGAAGCCGTCACGCAACTGGTTGAGGATACGGAATTCGCGGCCCATGTCGTGGGCGGACTTGGCCTTGTGGCCGAACGGCGGACGGCGCAGGACGAATTCCTGGTCCGGGTATTCCAGCAGGTAGGTCAGGTTCGACGCGCCGCCGGGAAACTGGCTGATCTGCGGCGTGCCGCTCAGGCCCGGAATGTGCGCCTTGAGGTACGGATCGATCAGGCTGGCATCGAGTTCTTCGCCAGAGCGGATACGGGTGGACTGGTCAGTAAGCGCCATGCTTATCCCTTCTGCTTATTTTGGAGGCCAGACATCATTGGCTAATCTAATGGCGCGCTCGGGTCGTCACAAGCGCGGTTCGGTCTTATAGGTTAGCGTGTTGGACGATAATCACCTTTGGGAATGTGCACGGCGGGCCGCTGGCGACTAAGGTTTAGCACGAATGCCTTGTTCGGAAAGGAGCTTTGAAATGGGCTGCCCGCAAGTCTGTGCCAGCGCCACCCTGCAATGCAGTTTCGGCGCCGCACCGGCGGTGCTCAACGTGCTGCCGGTCAATCGCACGCTGACCGGCGGGATGCCGGCGGCGAACATCATGGATCATATTCCGCTGGTCAACGTCACCACGTTCGGTATGTGCATGAGCATGGCCAATCCGATGGTCGCCGCTGCCACCGCTGCGGCATTGGGCGTACTGACGCCGATGCCGTGCATTCCCGCCACCGCCACGCCGTGGATCCCCGGGGGCGCGCCGACCCTGCTGCTGGGCGGGATGCCGGCGATCGATGCCAACAGCACGTTGATGTGCAACTGGGCGGGGGTGATCAAGATCGTGATGCCTGGGCAGATGCAGATGTTGATTCCCTGAGTCAGGCCTGCTGCGGATCCGTCCACTTGCGAAACCACCAGCGCACCCGGGAAATCGGCTTGCCATCGGCATCCAACGGCCGCCCGTCCTCGGCGAACCCTTGCTCCGGTTCCATCAACTGCCCATTCAGATAACGCGCATCCACCGCCGGTTTGCCGTTGGGATGAAAGCGCTGATAACGCCCCTCACGCACGCCATCGCGATAGAACTCGGCCTCCGCCACTTGCCCGTCGGGAAAGTAATTGAACGCCTCGCCATGCAATAACCCGCGTCGGTAGGTGGCCTTGCGCTGCAACCAGCCTTCGGGCGCGTAGAAACTGGCGACGCCTTGCAGCTTGTCGCGCACGAACGGCATCTGCGCCGAGACCTTGCCGTTGGGATGGTAGAGCAGGGACGTGCCCTGCAATTGGCCCTGGGTGTAATTCAGGTCTGCCTGTTGGCGACCGTCATCCTTGATATTCAACGGACCGTCGAGCTGGCCGTCCTGCAATCGTCCCTTGAGGTGTTTGTCATCCTGCTGCAAATCCAGCGGTGTGATCGCCATGGCGACTCCTTGTCAGTTGACCTGTACCAGCCCGCCCTTGATGGTCAGCATGCCGCCACCGTCTACGGTCTGCGAGGCCGCGCCCTTGTTGGTCAGGCTGATGCCGGCGTCGTTGGTCAGCGTCGTCCCGGCCTTGTTGTCCAGCGAGGTGCCGGCCTGGTTGGTCATGGCGGTGCCGGCCTTCTGGGTGATCGAGGTGCTGGCAGAAGTCGCGAGATCCGCGCCACTTTTTATCGTGAAACTGCCGCCGCTTTGCAGCGTGAGGGTGCCGCTGACCTTGATCGTCAGGTTGCCGTCCACCGTCAGGCTGTAGTCGCCGGTGACCTTGTCGGTGTAGTTGCCGCCGGTGCTGTGGTTCTGGTCGGCGCCGACTTTTACCGTGCGACTGTCCTTCACATCGAGGCTGTCGCTGCCGGTCTGGATCGTCACGCTGCGTTTGCCTTTTTCCAGCGTGACGGTTTCGTCGCCGTCCTTGACCGTGCGGGTGCGGGCGTTTTGCACCGTGAGGGTTTCGTCGTGGCCGACGGTGGCGCTGGTGTCGTTGAGCACGTTGATCTTCAGGTCTTTCTGCGCTTGCAGGAACACCTCTTCGGCATCCTTCTTGTCCTCGAAACGCAGCTCGTTGAAACCGCCGCCGCCCTTGGACGATTGAGTCTTGATCCCCGACTGGGTCTGGTTCGCCGGCAAGGCATAGGGCAGGGCGTTGTCGCCGTTGTAGACGCATCCGGTGACCAGCGGCCGATCCGGGTCTCCGTCGATAAAGGTCACGATGACTTCCTGGCCAATGCGCGGCACGAACTGCATGCCGAAGCCCTTGCCGCTCCAAGGCAGTACCACGCGCACCCAGCAGGAACTGGTTTCGTCGTTCTTGCCGTCGCGATCCCAGGGGAACTGCAACTTGATCCGGCCGTACTCGTCGGTCCAGATTTCCTCGCCGGACTTGCCCACCACGATCGCGGTCTGCGGATGCATGCGCGGCTTGGGCGTTGTGCGTTGCGGACGAAATGGTGTGGCCTTGGGGATGGCTTCGAAGCGGTTGCGATAGCTTTCGTGGCTGGCGTCGTGGGTGACCCGCGTGACGACCCAATCGATGTTCAGGCTTTCGTCTTCGTGGCCGTCGAGGGTGAACCAATGGCCCGGGATCAACCAGCGGCAATCGCTTTCGCCGATGAAACGTTTCTCTTCACTGCGCAAGCCGTCGACTCGTTGTTTGCTCAGTGCATCGCCCCGCGCCTTGGCGTTGTAGCCGCCTGGATGCTCATAGATCGAACGTGGCCCGGCCACGGCTTCGGCTTGAGCATAGAGTGAAGTGGTCGGCGTGGTGAACTCGTAATCCGTTGCCTTGTACACCCCGGCCACCGCTTGCAGACACACCTGGCCCGAGCGAATGCCATGCAACTCGCGCTCGCCCATTTGTTGGCCCAGATACTTGACCTTCGGGCCGTTGGGGATCTGCACGAAGGCGTCATTGCTGTCGCCGAGTACCAGCGTGTGCTTGCCCTCGTCGTGGATGAAAAACCAGAAGATGCCTTCCTCTTCCAGCAGGCGAGAGACGAAGGCAAAGTCGGTTTCCCCATACTGCACGCAGTATTCGCGGGGCGTGTAGCTGCCCGTCAGCGAGAGTTTGAAATCGGTGAAACCGTGAGCCTTGAAGATCGTGGTGACGATGTCCGAGGTGGCGAGGTTCTGGAATACGCGGTTGTTGCTGGCGAGGGTCAGCCACCAGAGCCACGGACGTAAAACCAGTTGATAGCGTTCGGCGGTGGCATCGGCTGGCAGTTGGCGGATTTCAGCGACCAAGGCATCGAACGGGCGGAGTTGGGCGTCGTTGTGCAGGGTAGTGGTGACGTGGGTGGCGATGGCGGTGGTCAGGGTGAGGGAGGTGCCGTCGTTGAGGCCGTTGAGGATTTGCAAGCCCGGTCTGTTCAGGGCTTCCTCGCCGGACAATGACTCAGGATAAAGTGCCGACAGCGAAGAGGCGGTCAGAGAAAGCGTGGTGTTGCTGTCGGTGGAGCGGGGCATCGGATTTCCTCAATGACAGCGCAAGGCCGGATTCAACCGGTGACGTCGAAAAGAATCGGTCGATGATCCGGGCCGGACATATCGAAGACATGGGCCAGGCCGGTCAGGTCGACAGTCTTGACCGTCACATCGGCGGAGGCCAGCACCCAGTCGAGAATGCCGCCTTTGGCCTGTGTCTGCAGGCCGCCCCAGCATTCATACGCCAGCCCGGCCGTGTCGAGTTGACCGACATTCTGGTAATCCAGATTGAGGTCGCCGGTGGCAACCCATTTGCCCCCCAATGCCGTGCAGGACTTGAGCTGACTCTTGGTCACGCCATTTTGGCCGGACTTGAAGTGCGCAAGGAACACATACCCGGTGTAGCCCCTGACTCCGTGAGCTTCCACTGCAATCAGATCCCTGTTGAGGGTAAACAGGCTGCCCTGGCTGATGACCTGCAGTTCTTCGAAGCCTTTGACCATGACGATGTAGGCGTTCGAATATCCGCCCGTGAAGGCGTACACGTTGTAGGAGGGGTAGATGGCCGCGAGGTTCTGGCGGTAGTTGTCGATCTGCGCGGAGTGTATTTCACACAGGAAAACGATATCGGCGTTCCAGTAATTGCTGGAGCAACAGTTGTAGAGGAAAACATCGACCTGCGTCTGTTTGTCCAGTGTCGAGGACTTACCGTTTTTTTCGACATTGAAACTTCCGATTCTCATGGCGCGAGCCTTCATTAGAGGCGTGTATGGGAATGATGAAAGCGCTGGATCGACACCTGCTATGAGCCCCTGACGGAAAAGCTGACCCTGCTCTCGGGAAAGTGCCGGGTCAATGATTGAGAGAAGGCCTGGTCACTGCCATTCAACATCTGCGTATAGGTGATCTGCCATTGAATGGCTTCGTCAGCGGTCGTGATCAACTTTGCCAGCTTGCTCATGCAGCCCTCGTTATACAGGCTGGCGCCCAGCCAGAATCCTGACGATGCGTCGGGGCACGGCATACGCGTTATATACAGTTCGACATTGGTGATTTTTTCCGGAATTTGCGCGCACAGTGCGCTCCAGGCGCGGATGAAGTTTTCTTCCGCATGCCCGCCGGCATCGTTGGCCTCTCGCGGCGCTCCGTATTCGGACGGGTAGTTCAGTGAGCGCTTTTGCAGGGCGATGTACTGTTCTTCTGCGATGGCCGATATCATTTTTGAGTGCGCATCGGCGTTGTATTTTTTTTCCATATCCTGTGCGGCAATCGCGCGCTTGCTCTTCATGCTGGCAAGTTGTTGCTCCTTGACTCTGCGCACCGCACCTTCGTAATCATCCAGTCCATAGCCCAGGCGTTCCCGATGCAGCATCAGTGCTTCATGTTCGTAGCTCATGCGTCCTGATTCCGCGATCCCGACCATCGTGTCCCAGTATCCGTACTCGCGTTTGGCAGGATGTTCATGGGTTTGCGCCACTTCTTTTTTCACGACGGCCCTGACAGATGGAATGCGAGGGGCCGGGTCGAGTTGCAGCACCGTCTCGCCCATGACGGGCGGGGAGGCGGGTGTGTCGTAGCCATTGTTATGAAAGGTCACCAGATAGCTATCGTTGCGATTGATTCTGCAAACGCCGCCGACGTGGTTCGGATCGTGTTCTGCCTTGGATAACTCGGCAGTGCATAGCGTTGAAAAAGTCGTCATCGGGAGTCCTTCGCCAAATGATCTGGAAGAGGGTGCAAAAAGTCAGACATCTTTACTGACGTCGCTTCACGTCAGCTGAACCCCCAAAGCCGATACCCTGTTGACAGGCCCTGGTTGTAAGCCGTTGCGACCGCATCCATGCAGAGGGCTACGCCTTGGGCGCCCTCCAGCTTGAATTCGCCAAAGTTGGGATCGAAAAATACGCAGCTGCTGCTTTTGCCAAACAATACCCAAGGTCGGTAAAAGGCCACGGAATGCCCGCCAAGCGTGCCCTTGATAGACAGAATGAAGTAGCGGCAGGAAGAGGTGAGTACGAACTCGCCGATGGCTTTACCGGCAGTGGCGAAGCTCTGGTAGGCCTCCGCTTTTGTCTGGCCCAGCGATCCCACCCCGCCGGTTCTCAAGGCCCCCAGGGTCGCGGCTGACGGAGAGCCGGGTGTATCGCCGCTGATGTCCACATACTCGGACTGGAAGTCAGAGGCCTGGCGCGCCGTCTTCTGTTCGTGCAGCAGTCCGGTGCTCATCGTAGGCTTGACGATGTCCTTGAGGTAGTCGTTGCCTTTTTTCTTGGCGATGAGCCATGCGGTGCTGACACCCCGGCAGATGCCGTCCCGGTTGTCGGCGACGAGTAAAAGAAAGCTGGACTGACCGAAGCTGTAGATGCCTTCGCCATGTCCTTCGATTTTGTCGCAAATGGCCTTGTAGCTCATGCTGCCTCCCTGATTCCGGCAATGTGCTTGCGCACAACTACTCCAACACCCACTCCGCCAACTTCCCCGTCACTTGCGTCATCAACACATTCTCGACATCCCGCGCACCGGCCGCGCTGCACTTGGCGAGTACCGCTTTCACAATTCCCGAATCAAACTCGAACTGCTTACCGGTCGCCGCCTTGTAGCGGCCACGCAATTTCTCCAGCTTCGCCAGCACAATTCCTTCCAGTGTCGCCTCATCCAGCGGCCGATACGCGACCACCGTCATGCGCGCCAGAAACGCCGGGCGGAAGGCTTGCAGGAGGACTTTGTGCAGCGCTTCGTTGAACGCTTCCGAGCCGAGTTGTGCAGTTGGTGTATCGAGCAGCAACTCGGCACCGACATTGCTGGTGGCGAGCATCACGGTGTTCTTGAAGTCCACCACCAACCCGGTTCCGTCCTCCATCAAGCCTTTGTCGAAGACGTTGTAGAACGCTTCGAGCACGTCGGGATGCGCCTTCTCGATCTCATCCAGCAACACCACCGAATACGGTTTGCGTCGTACCGCTTCCGTCAGCACGCCACCGCTGCCATAACCGACGTAACCCGGCGGGGCGCCTTTGAGCTGGCTGACGGTGTGGGCTTCCTGATATTCGGAAAGGTTGATGCTGATCAGGTTGCGTTCACCGCCGTACAGCGCGTCGGCCAGTGCATACGCGGTTTCGGTTTTGCCGACGCCCGTGGGGCCGACCAGCAGGAACACGCCGACCGGTTTTTGCGGATCGGTCAGCCCCGCGCGATAAGCCTGCAAACGCTGGGCGATGGTGTTGAGCGCAATGCTCTGGCCCATGACGCGCTGGCCCATGCGGGTGCCTAGGGTTCGCACGGCATGGGCTTCGTCGGCGAGCATTTTGCCGACGGGGATGCCGGTCCAGCCTGCGATCACGGCGGCGACGGTTTTGCTGTCGACCTGTTCGGGCACCAGTGGATCGTCCTGGCGAATCGCATCCAGTCCCGCCTCCAGGCGCAGCAGTTCGGCGGCCAGATGATCGATGCGGCTGTCGGTGGCTTCGTCGGGCTTGTCGCTGTCGGCGCTTTCGCTCAACGCCAGCAATTCGCGGCGAGTTTCGAGTAGTTCACGCACGGCCACGCGCTCTTCACTCCAACGTGTTTCCAGTTCGCGGATGGCCTGCACATTGGTCTTCGATTCGCCCTCCAACAAGGTGATGCGTTCGCGATGATCCAGCCCCGTGGCTTGTTCGCGGCGCAGACGTTCGACTTCTTCTTTCAGGCTTTGCTGGCGATGGCGCAGGCTTTCCAGCGGTGGCGGCACGTCGTGCTGGCCGAGGGCAACCCGGGCGCACGCGGTGTCGAGGACGCTGATGGCCTTGTCCGGCAACTGACGGCCAGAGATGTAACGGTGCGAGAGCTTCACCGCTTCATGGATTGCGGCATCCAGTACTTGTACGCCATGGTGCTGTTCGAGTTTGGCGGCCACGCCACGGAGCATTTCCACGGCAGTGATTTCGTCCGGCTCCTCGACCTGTACAAGCTGGAAGCGGCGGGCGAGGGCCGGGTCTTTCTCGAAGTATTTTTTGTATTCCATCCAGGTCGTGGCGGCGAGGGTGCGCAACTCGCCTCGGGCCAGCGCAGGCTTGAGCAGGTTGGCCGCATCGCTGCCACCCTCGGCACCGCCAGCGCCGATCAGTGTGTGAGCTTCGTCGATGAACAGGATGATTGGTTTGTCGGCGTTGCGAACGGCGTCGATTACGCCTTTCAAGCGTTGTTCGAATTCACCTTTGACCCCGGCGCCGGCCTGCAACAGGCCCAGGTCGAGCACTCGTAGGCTGACTTCCTGCAAGGAGGGCGGCACGTCCCCGGCAGCGATGCGCAGCGCCAGGCCTTCGACCACGGCGGTTTTGCCCACGCCGGGTGCGCCAACCAGAATCGGGTTGTTTTGTCGGCGCCGCAAAAGAATATCGATGCACTGACGAATCTCGCCGTCGCGACCAACGATGGGATCGATGCGCCCGGCGTGAGCGTCGGCGGTCAGGTCCTGGGTGTATTGGTCCAGCACCGAGTCCTGCCGTGGCGCCGGACTTCCAGAAGACACGGAGCGCGGGCCGACATGCTCCCGGGAGTTTTCCGTCCACTCCAGCAGGTTCGCGCGCAGGGCTTCCTTGGGAATCCGCAGCAATGACGACGCGCTGTTGAGCAGCAGGCTGCGGCGCTCGTCACGGTCGATCAACGCCAGTAAAAGCAGCCCGGAACGAATGCTGTCGATGCCCAGCACGCTGGCCTGCACCACCGCATCTTCCAGCAATCCCAGCGTGTGCGAAGACAGTGCCGGCGTGCGGGTGCTACCGGTCTTGAACAGGTCCAGCGCCTTGTTGATTTCAGTCGTCAGTGCATCCCGTTCCAGCCCGAAACGCGGCAGCAGAAAAGCAAAGTCGCCACCGTCGATGTCGAGCAATTCCAGCAACAGATGCTCGATTTCGACAAAGTGATGCCCGCGCTGCAAACAGCGCTGGGCGGCGCGTTCGAGGGCGCGACGGTTGTCCGGGTTGAGGCGTCCGATCAGGCTGGCCAGTTCCATTTCAGGTGATCTCCAGCTGACGAAGACGGGTTTCGATCCGTTGCACTGCAAGGCTGGCCTGACGCTGCAAACCGCCGTTCCAGCTCAACAACGCCGGGGCCTGGCGGCCGAGCTTCAGCGGCCCGGCACCGCGCACCAGCATCACCAGTTTCACGTCCAGATCCGGGCCGAAATACAACGCCGCCAGGCTCGCCAGTGCCGGGTGCGATTCGCCGTCCGGTAGAAAGCTTCCGGCTTGCGCCGAGGACAATGGCCCGAGCGTCAAACGAATCCCGGCATGCTCATCCCAGACCCGGGTGCCGGCCACGGCGCTGCGACCCAGTTGCAGATTGCGCCCGCCAGCCTTCATGACGCTGCGGCTGGCGGCCGGAATCTCACGCCATGCACCTTCATAGGCGTTCAGCTCCACCGGTACGGAAAATTGCTCGCGGACAATGGCTGCAAACCCCGCCAACGACCGGCGGCCATCGGCGTACAGCGCGGTGCAGGCCAGAACGGCGCAGTCGGGAATCGCCTGGCGCTCCTGCAGGGACTTGGGCAACAACCCGGTCAACGCCCGCAATTGCGCCTGCACCGGCGAAGCGCCGGGCGTGGTAAACCCGAGGGCGATCCGGTGTTTGCGCATCACCTTGTACAGCAGGCTCAGCAGCCGATGCTGGAACAGGTCGAGGAATTCGGCGGGTGCGTGATCCTTGGCCCGGGCCCGTTGTTGCAGCCATTCCTGATAGGCGTAGGGCAGGGGGCCGTCGGGGCCGCCGAGGCCGAACATCGGCGAGTTGAGGGTCAGCGGTTCACCCGGCTTTTCTTCAAGACTTTCGATTTGGCTGGCGGCGAACACGGGCGTCAGCGGCCCGCGCAATTTCAGCGCTTCGGCCTGCGGCGACGTGCCTGAACCGAGGGAGTCGGCCTGCGGCTGTTCGCGCTCCAGCAACAGCAACGCCTGCAACCATTCGAACGCCTGCGGATCGCGGCGCAGACGCTGGCCCAGGGTCAGAGCGACAGGGGCATGCCGGCTTGGGGTTGCCATGCCTTGACCTCCTTGTCAGCCTGCATGAGCACCGTGCGCACAAAGCGATTGGCCGTGGCGTACACCGAAAAGAATTGCGCGAGCACCGCCGAGAACAGCACCGCGCTGCTGCCGACGAAATGCTGCGGATCGAGCTGCAACTGCACTTCAAGTCCGTTGCGCCAGCCACGCCAGGCATCGGCGCCAACGTGGCCGATTACCCGTTCGCAAGCCAGGCTCAGCAAGCCATCGATCTGGCGCAGGGCGCTGGCTTCATCACGCAGGTTATGCAGATGCAGAATCTCCTTCAGCGCATCCATGGCCTGCGGTCCTTCGACCAGTGACAAATGATTGAGGGTCAGTTGCGACACCAGCCGCCAGCGCGAATCACCGTCCAGTCGCGGCAGACTCTGCGGGCTCGGCGGATTGCGCAGGCGCGCCCACGCCACCGGGCCCGGCCGTTCGAATCCCAGCGGCGTACCGGCCGGCAGGCTCTGGGCCAGATGCCGATTGGTGCACAGCAGTTCGGCCGTTAGGCTGTAGTCGGGCAGGTCGGTTTGTGGTTCAAAACGGGTGTCGACCACGCTGACCAAAAGATCGCTGCCGAGCCGGTTCGGCGACTGGCCACTGACTCGCCGCGCATGCCAGTAACGCTGCTGATCACCACCGCTGTGCTGGCTGCCGTAATAGGCGGGCAGGCGCTGCACGCCGGTGCTGGAGCTGGAGCGCATCGCGCGGATGCTGTGGATCTCGACGCTGTTTTCCCGATGGCTGTCGGCGACCAGTCGGTATTCGCTGCGGGTGCCGTCGGGGCGTAGCGGCTCGGAGGTGCGCGGGAACAGATTGATCACCGGAGCACAGCCGAGGGCGATGTCGCTGGCCTGCAGGTGCAGGCGTCCGGCCGGCGCACGGTCGAAAACGATGTACAGGTAGAGCGTCTGGCTGTCGCTGGAAACGCCTGAGAGCGGCAGGTCGAAGAAATGGAATTTCTCCGGGAAGGCAAAGTACTCCGCCAGCAGGCGCATGCCCGGGTGCACGCCGTCCTCGTCCGGCAGCAGCACTTCGTCGTCGGAGAACCCGACGATCTGCGGCAGTCCCTTCACCTTCGTCGGAATGCTCCCCGGCGAGCCTGCGAGCACCTGCACCGCATGGGCACCGAGCAGGTCATAGAGGCCGGCGTTGATCACCGGTGATGCGGCCAGATGAATGCGTAAACTGTCGATCTCCAGCTCGGACCATTGGCTTTCGCCCAGGCAACGCAGGCTCAGGCGCAACGCTGAACGGGACTGCGCCACACCGGTCAGCGCCTGGGCTTCGTCACTGCCGAGCAACAGCGCTTCGGTCACTTCGACGGGCCACAGCCGCACGGCGGCACTGGTACGAAAGTGAATACTTTCGCCCTTGCTGGTGGTGACGAACAGCGGCGTGTCACGGGGCAGGGGATAGCCGCCGTCGAGTTTGCCTTTGCTCGGGTCCGGCTCGAACTGCACGATGGCGCAGGACGGCAGCGGGCGCACGGCCAAGGGATAAAGCTGCTCAAGCAAGGCATCGCTGAACTCGGCGTAGTCGTCATCCAGACGCCGTTGCAGACGCGCCGCGAGCAGGGCGAAGCCTTCGAGCAAACGTTCGACATGCGGGTCGGGGCACTCACCGGGAGACAGCTCCAATCGCCGCGCGACTTTCGGGTAGCGTTCGGCAAACTGGCTGCCGGCATGGCGCAACCAGGTCAGTTCGCGTTGGTAATAGTCGAGCAGTTGCGGGTCAATCGAGTCGCTCATGGCGCACCTCCAGCCCTTCGTTGCCGGGCTCGATGACAAAGGCCACCGGCCAGTGCAGCGAGCCGCTGCGCAATTCGCCGAGCAGGCGGATGCTCAACCGCTGTGGCTGTTCGGGGAGGGAATTGACCTGAACCTCGCCCAGCAGCAAGCGCGGTTCGAAATGGCTGATGGCCTCACGAATGTCCCGCGCCAGGCGACGGCGGTCATCGCTGCGCTGTTGTTGCAGCGCGCTCCAGTCGGCGATGCCGTAGTCGATCACGCTCGGAGGTGTCGTCAGTGCGCGCGGGCCACGGCGGGTGTTGAACAGGCGCCCGAGCTCGGCGTGCACCGAGTCGAGCAAGTCCTGCCGATCGAACACCGGCGGCTCGTCGGCCTCGCTGCAAGCGAGGCGTTCGAACAGCGGTGCGCGTATGCCGGTGCCAGCCATGGCGAGGGCGTCCGGTTACTTGCTGGCCTTGTTGGCCGCCAGGTCCCAGACCGTGCCGGCGGTGCCTTCCTTGGTGCCGTCGTCTTTTTGCGCGGTGAGTTCCCATTTGATCTTGGTGAAGTTCAGGGACAGGGTTTCCACCGGTTTGCCCCCGGTGCCGCCGCTGACGCTGACGTTGGAGATCACCACGTTGGTCAGGGTGTAGATGATGAACGGCATGATCTGCCCGCTGCCTTCGGCGGCGTTGCGGCCGATGGTGATCTTGGCTTCCGGGATCGGCTTGCCGGCGCAGCAATACTCGTTGAGCGAAGGGGTGGAGCTGTCGATGAATTTGGTCAGGGTAAACTCACCGATGTGCGGCCGGCCGGAGGTGCGTTCCGAGTTGCTGACGTCGTTGGTCACCTGCATCGCCACGTTGTGGCTGTAGGACATGACTTCGATCTTGTCCTTGTAGCCCTCGAGCAGGCTGTCGCCTTTGATGTCGCCGCCGAGGTCGAGAATGATTGCATCCATCGCTTGAAACTCCTGAAGGTTGTCGCGCTAGACAAACGGGGGAGCGCCCGCAGGGAAATCCTGCGGGCGCAGGCAGGTCAGGCTGCTACCGGAGGCGGCAGGGTGGCGACCAGGCGGATCGACGCGGTCAGCTCTTCCAGCTGGAAGTGCGGTCGCAGGAATACCGTCGCGCGGTAGGCACCGGGTTTGCCGGCGACTTCGGTGACGTCCACCCGCGCTTCACGCAACGGGTATTGCGCCTTGATTTCCTGCGGCGCGTTGTCGTTGATCAGCACGTAGTCGGCGATCCAGTTGTTGAGGTAGGTCTGCACGTTGTCGCGGGTCATGAAACTGCCGACCTTGTCGCGCATGATCACCTTCAGGTAATGGGCGAAACGCGAGGCCGCGAGCACGTACGGCAGCATCGCCGAGATTCGTGCGTTGGCGTTGGCCTCGTTGGTGTTGTAGACCTTGGATTTGTTGGTGGTCTGGCCACCGAAGAACACCGCGATGTCGCTGTTCTTCTTGTGGCACAGGGCGATGAAACCGAGGTCGTTGAGTTCCTTCTCACGACGGTCGGTGATCGCCACTTCGGTCGGGCATTTCAGCGACAGGTCGCCGGAGCTGGTGCGGAAGGTGTGCGCCGGCAGACCTTCGACCGCGCCGCCGCCTTCAGCGCCACGGATCGCCGCGCACCAGCCGTACTTGGCAAAGGCTTCGGTGATGCGTTGCGACAGCGCCCACGCGGCATTGCCCCACAGGTATTTGCTGTGGTCGGTGCCGTTGGTGTCTTCGACGTAATTGATACCTTCCACCGGCGAGGTGTCCGGGCCGTATGGCAGACGCAGCAGGAAGTGCGGCAGCACCAGCGAGACATAGCGCGAGTCTTCGCTCTCACGGAACGAGCGCCACTTGATCAGTTCCTGGCTCTCGAAGACTTTCGACAGGTCACGGGGCACGGCCAGTTCGGTGAAGCTGTTCATGTCGAACAGGCGTGGGCTGGCGGCGGCAATGAATGGCGCGTGCGCAGCGGCGGCGACGTTCGACAATTTTTCCAGCAGACCGATGTCCTGTGGGTGACGGCCGAAGGTGTAGTCACCGACCAAAAGGCTGAACGGGTGGCCACCGAAGGTGCCGTATTCCTCTTCGTAGATCTTCTTGAACAGGGCGCTCTGGTCGAATTCGACGGCTTTTTCCAGATCGTTCTGCAGCTCTTTCTGCGTCACGTTGAGCAGGCGCAGCTTCAACCGGGTGCTGGTTTCGGTGTTCTGCACCAGCATGTGCAGGCCGCGCCAGGACGCTTCGAGTTTTTGCAGGTCCGGGTGATGCAGCACCTCGTTGAGCTGGGCACTGATCAGTTCATCGATCTTGCTGATGCGGTCGTTGATCATCGCCACGGTGTCCTTGTCGATGGCCATGCCTTCGTCGAGTACCTGGGTGGCGAATTCCGCGAGCATGTCGCGGGCGTAGTCCTGCTGGCTGTCGTCATGGGCCATGCGGCCCTCGGCGATGATCCGGTCAAGCAGGGATAAAGTTTCGGCGGCAGCATTTTCGCTGGCTTGATTCTGGGCGGCGGCGGGCATGGCGAATTCTTCCTTGGTCAGGTGGACGATCAGGCTTGCGGTTCGGCCGGGGCCTCGGCATCAGCTGCCGGGACAGCGGTGTCCGGGCGAGCCGATTTGATCTCTTGCAAGCCTTCGGTGTTGGCGATGACATCGCGCAACAGCTTGTCGAGATCGTCGTTGCCGTCGAGTTTGGTCAGCAGGTCGCGCAGACGCTGACGGGCTTCGAACAGGCGCCGCAGCGGGGTGACTTGCTCCACCACCTTGACCGGGTCGAAATCGTCGATGTGTTTGAAGTTGAGTTCGATGTTCAGCTTGCTGTCGTCGCCGCTGAGGGTGTTGTTGACTTGCAGCGTGGCGCGAGGGGCGATGGAGGCGAGGACGTCGTTGAAGTTGTCGCGGTCGATTTCGGTGAAACGGCGTTCGGTCAGTTTTGCCAGTGGTTCGAGCGGCTTGCCCGAGAGGTCGGCAAGAATCCCGACCACCAGCGGCAATTCCTTTTTCTCGATGGCGTTGCCGATTTCGACGTCATAGGTGATTTGCACTCGGGGCGGGCGAACCCGGTCGAGCTTGTGCTGGGTACTTTCTGCCATGTCGGCGGACTCCGATGCGATGAGCGGGCGCAATGCATCGGGGAGGCCCGTTCATCGCTTTCCCTTGCTGGACCACAGGTTAGAAAGGGAGGCAGATGACCTGTCGTTCCTTTGACAAACCTTCCACATTCGGCTGTAGGAACCGAACTACCCAAGACGCTAGAACAGGTCTATAAAAATGCAAGCGAAAAACATTTTTGGACTGTCTCGCGAAAAGGAAAATTCATTTTGTCTTCACGACTTTTTCTAACATTCGGCTTTGCGCTGCTCGCGGGCTGTTCGTTCTTCGGGCCGAAAGTCGATCTCGACAGCCTGACCCTCGACGTCGCACCCAAGGCCAATGACGACACACCGATTGCCGTGGATTTCATCGCGGTCAACGACCCTGACCTGCTCAAGCAACTGTCGGGCATCAGCGCCCAGCAGTGGTTCGCCGGGCGCGAGCAGTACCAGCGCGACTATCGTCAGCTGATGAGCGTGTGGGGACTGGAACTGGTGCCGGGGCAATTCATCGACCGCCAACCCTTCCCGCTGGGGGGCAAGCGGGCGGCTGGACTTTTAGTCTTCGCCAGCTATAACACACCCGGAGCGCACCGCTTGCGGCTGGACGATCAGAGCGATGCGTGGCTCAAGTTCGACAGCCGCGAGATGACCCTGGTCAGCAAGGAAAACTGAAAAAAACCGTCCGCCGCCGGTTCGCGGTGCAGTCGAAGGGAGTCGTATGAGTCTGCTACCTGACGCGGTCTGCTGGCATGAAGGCATGCAATTGCTGCCACAGCATTTTCAGTTGCAGGGCCTGCGGGCCGAAGCGCTCGGCGCGCATCTGGCCCAGGCGTGCAATCCGTGGTTCTTCGGGATCAGCCACATGGAGTTCGACCCTTCGGCGATGAGTGCCGGGGTGGTTCGCGTGCTGTCGTTGCAAGGGACGATGCCCGACGGGTTGCCGGTCAATCTGCAGGTTGGAGTCGGGCCGTTGCTGGAGCTGGATGTCGGCCCGTCGATCAACGAAACCGACGATGCGACTGTCACCGTGTACCTGGCGATCAGTCCGCTGTGGCGAGCCGGTCAATTGCTACCGCTCAAGGGCCGTTTACAGTCGGTGGTCGGCGAGGCCCTGCCGGATCTCACCAGCGGTGAATTCCCCGAATCGATTACCGTGTGGCGACCCAATCCGCGTCTGTGCACGCAACTCAACAAGGCCGATTCGATCTGCCTGCCGCTGCTGAAAATCCGCAGGGAGGGTGGCGGCTTCCTGCCGTTGCCGTATACACCGCCGACGCCGGTCCTGTTGCCGGAGTCGCCGCTGGGTCGGCGGATTGCCGGGCTCTGCGCGCGGGCCCGGGAAAAATGCCTGTTTCTCGGCGGGCGTCTGCGTCAGGCACAACAGTCCGGCAATCAGGACGATGCGCTGGAGATTCGCCGCCAACTGACCGCGTTATGGACGCGATTGCCGGAAGTTGAAGGCTCGCTGAACAGCCGCATCGCCCACCCGCAGGCGTTGTATGTGCAACTGCTGGGGCTGGCCGGCGCGTGGTCGGCGCTGGATTCGCTGGCGGGGGTGCCGTCGTTTGCGCCGCTGGATTTTTTCGAGTTGCAGCGTGGTTACGAGCCGCTGCTCGATTGGCTGGAAACCACGCTTGAGCTGATCCGCGCCGGTTATCGCAGCATTGCATTCGAGCGCAGTGAACACAGCTTTTCCATTCAGTTGCCGGACGAGCAGCCGAGCCAGCGGCTGGTCATTGGCCTGCGCATGCCCAACGGTGCCAGCGAACAGGCGGCCGGCGAGTGGCTGCGCGGCGCGATCATCGCCTCGGCACCGCACATCGCCTTGCTCAGCCGCCAGCGCATGAGCGGCCTGACGCACCAGGCCATGAATCGCAGCGAGCAAGTGGCCTACAGCGTCGGCGACGACACCCGACTGTTTGTGGTGACAGCCGAAGGCAACTGGTTCGACGCGCAATTGCCGCTGGTGATCGCCGCGCCGGCCACCCGGCTGACCAGCAGTCCGTGGCAAGTGGTGCTGTTTGTCGCCCAGAACAGTGAAAGTGCCTGATCACACAAGGAACGCCGTATGTCGCAAGGAAGTGCCGCAAGCCTTGGGTTGCAGGACGCACCGTTGAGCAGCGCGTTCCGTCAGACGTGGCAGCAATGGCAACTGGACTGGACGCAGTTGCCCAAGGACATCGAGGACGATGCGGCGCTGGTCGAAACCGTGGTCGAGCTGTCTACCCAGGCTTCACAGCGTTTGTGGCGCACGGCGTTTTCGCGGGTCGGCGACTCGGCGACCGAACAGGTCAAGGCACTGGTGTACGCCTTCGTTGCGCTGGTCGATGAAACGCTGCTGTTCAGCCCATGGCCGGGCCAGAGCGCCTGGCAGGAAAAGCCCCTGGAATCGCGCCTCTACTCCAGCCGGCAGGCGGGTGAGCAGTTGCCGGCGGCGATCCAGACTCTTCTCGATGAGCAGCAACCCACCACCCGCGATCTCGCCAACGTTTATCTGCAATGCCTGATTCTCGGTTTCCACGGACGTTTGCGCGGCGAGCATAGCCAGGCGCAACTGGAAAAGTGGCGGCTGGCGCTGTTCACCTTTGCCTGGCAGGACGAGGCCAGTTACGACGATGTCAGCCAGCGCCTGGTACAACCTTCGCTGACCACGCCGCTGCAATTGCCTGTGCGCACGGCGTTGCCGGACGGCTTTCGTCTGGCGCTGGGGATTCTGGCGATGGTGCTGTTGCTGACCGGGGTCGGCCAGTTCTTGTGGAGTGACATTCGTTCCGAACTGGAGCCGGTGCTGCAAACCACCGACTCGATGGCGGCGCCGGAGCAAGACTCATGAGTACCTTGACGATCGTCGCGTGGGTGGTGGCGGTGCTGTTGCTGCTGGTGATCGTCGGGGTGGCGGTGTGGTGGCTGCGCACTCGAAGCGGTGCGGCGATCCGCAGTTTCTATCTTGCGGTGCGGCACATGGAGCAAGAGCAGGGCACTCACGATCGCTATCAGTTGCCATGGTTGCTGATGCTTGGCGATGAGGTCCAGGGCACGCAACTGGTGACCGAATGGCGCCTGCAACCCACCGACAAGCCGGCCTGGTTCGGTCGATGGTGGTCGGACCCTGAAGGGGCGGTGCTGGTGGTGCCCCAAGGCCTGTTTCTGCCGGAAGACGGCATGCATTTGCAACGGGGCGGCTGGTGGCGATTGCTAGGACTGATCCTGCGCCTGCGCAGCAAGCGTCCGCTCGACGGGGTGATCTGGACCGTACCGGTCAGTCGCCTGGGCAATCTGGAGCAGGCAACGCAGTTGGGTCTGGCGGCGCGCCGACGCTTCATCGACCTGTTGCAACGTTTTGGTTTGAGCGTGCCGGTGTATGTGATCGTCGCCGGTCTTGAAGAACTGCCGGGATTTCAGGACCTGATCAGTGCGCTGCCGGATGAGGCACGCGAGCGCACCCTGGGCTGGTCATCGCCTTTTGCGCGTGACGCGGTGTGGCAGGGCCAATGGAGTGATCAGGCACTGGATCGCCTGCACCGCGCCGTCGCCGAAGCGGTGATTGAACTCGGTACGTTGTCCGGGCAGTTGACTGCGGATCTGTACGCCTTGCCAGAGCGTCTCGAAACGCTGCGACGGGGTCTGCAGAATGTGCTGGAACCGGTGTTCCAGGGTAACGCTCAGGGCGAGGCTCCGTGTTTTCGCGGCGTGTACTTCAGCGCCAACCAACCGGCCGACGACGCACTGGACGGCTTCAGTGCCGATGACAGTGGTCTGCAGCGCAGCGTGTTCATGCGTCAGCTGTGGCGCCAGCGCCTGGTGGGCGAGCGGGGGCTGGCCCAGGGGGTGCCGCGTCTGTTGCGCCTGCGTCAGCGCTGGCAACGGCTGACGGCCGGCGTGGCGCTGGTGGTCGGGGTCGTCTGGGCGCTGGCGATGTTCTGGGTGTGGAACCAGTCGGTCAAGGATGCCCATGAGCTGGCGCGGCTGATGCAGGGCGCGCAGAAGAGTTACGTCACGGTCACCGATGACGCCCACCGCGTCGAGCCGACCCGGCGCAACGTGCAGAGCTTCTGGCGGGTGCTGGAAAAGGCCCCGCACTGGCACTACGTGTCGCTGGCGTTTCCGTCATCGTGGATTTCTTCTGTCGACGTGAAGATCGAACGGGCGGTATTCCAGTCCGCCCAGCGTCATATGATCCAGCCGCTGCATGACTTGCTGGTGGCGGAGCTGGCGAAGGTCAAGGCGATCCGCGCGACGGATCGGCGCAACAGCGTCGAAAGCGAAGACCCGGCCCAGTGGCAGAACTACCAGAAAGCCACGGACCTGGTGGACCGGGCGTTGCGCCTGGAGCAACAGAACCAGTTGTTCGCCGAGGTGCAGAACAATCAGCGCGTTCCGCTGGACGATCTGGTGCAACTGAGCAACAACGCGCTGTCGCTCAACCTCAACGCAGCGACGCTACCTCACGCTGCTTACTACAACCGGCTGCTGGCGGCGGGGGACAGCGGTGATTTGCAGGCGCTGGACTTGAGTGTCGAGCGGCCGTTGATCGTCAGCAATTTCAACGGACTGATGGAGCGCTGGCTCGATCAGTATTTCCTGGCCGACAACTTTGTCAGCAGGGCCGGCTACCTCAAGTTGCACCTGGAGCAGCTCGAGGCGGGGGGTGGCAACAGCCTCAGCGAGCTGGAAGACCTGCGTGCGCTGATCGATGACCTGCAAGCCGCAATTGCCCTGACCAACTCGACCTGGAGCCGCGGCAAGGGGCAAGAGTTGGTGCCGGGCTACCGCGAATTTCTCGACAAGGTGCGCAAGAGCACGCTGCTCGGGCCGGCGGTCGAGCAACAACTCGACGCCCAGGCGGGCAAGTTGCAGCAGAGTTTCCGTGACCAGTGGATCGCCCAGATCGGTTCGCGCGGCAACTTGCTGGTGCAACAGGGCAGCGGGCAACTGGCGTTGCAGGATCAGGTGGTGAAACTCAATAACGCGGTGCAGGCACTGTTCAAGCGCGACTTCGTGTCCATCGCCATGCGCGCCACTGAAGACAACGTCAACCTGCAAGGCCAGACCGTCGATGGCGATGACCTCAACACCTCGCTCAACTACTTCACCAGTTACAAGAGTTACGTTGCCGAAGAATTGCCGCGCATCCCACCTGTTTATCGCGAGGCGTTGCTGCAAGCGGCAGAAGGCGCGGCGGCGCAGGCCATGTGGCTGAGCCTGAAGGATCACAACGACCAGACGCATCCTTACGCGGTGTTCAACGTGCAGGCCGAGCAAGCGATGGCTTTGCAGAAGGCGTTTGTTGAAGTCCATCGCAGTGATCTGGCGGCCCGTCTGCAAGGCGCGCTGAATCGCCGGGCCATGGCGCAGATCGTCAACGGTCTGGAGGAAATCACCGCGCAACCGCTGTTCGGTGGCCGGACTGAAATCAGTCAGTGGGACGGCTCGAAAAACCTCGGCCTGCAACTGTACGGTGCCAGCGATGTGCAGGATTTGAAACTGAGCCTCAAGCAGCAATTCAACACCATGCTCGGCATCACCGAGCGGCGCACTTCGGCGTTGCAGTGGCTGATGACTCAGCAGGGCAATCTGTCGGCGCTGGATTACGAGCGGGTGACCCAGTTCAGCGCACTCAACGACGAACTGCTCAAATACAAGGACTCGAACCCGGCCAGTTCGCCGGCGCAGATCGAGCAACTGGTCAGCCGCGATTTCATCGAGATGGACACCGGCTCCTGCGTGCAGGTGTTGCAGACCGCCAATCTGGCGGGCGGGCGCGGCACCCTGGCGATGCGTGCGGTGGAGTTGCAACAGTCGGCCATGCAGCGTTGCCAGTACCTGCAACAACAGCAGGCTGCGGCGGCGTGGAATGAACTGGCCAACTATTTCAATCAGTACCTGGCCGATCGCTTTCCGTTTGCCAACGGTTTGCAGGCGCAGGACGCGGACCCGGCGCGGGTGCAGCATTTTCTGGAAATCATCGACAAGCGTCTGCCGGTGGCCCAGGCCGGACTGGTGCTGAGCCAGACTCCGGAACGACTGGCGGCGGAAGATTTTCTCAACCGCTTGAAGCAGGCAAGCCTGTGGCTGACCCCGCTGTTCGTGCGCGACAAGAGTGGCATTCTCGGTGTCGAGATGGATGTTCGCTGGCGCACTGATCGTGATGATGAGCGCGGTGCCGATCAGGTGATCGCGGGGGGCTTGCTGGCCGGCAGTCAGCAGATCAGCTATCCCGCCGCCGAACAGCCGAACCTGCGCTGGATGGTCGGTCAGCCGATCCGCCTGACCCTGCGCTGGGCGCGCAACGGTCGCGAGCGGCCGGTCAATGATCCGCTGCAACCAAACCTGGTGGTGCGCGACATGGAGGCGGGCTGGGAGTACGGCGGGCCATGGTCGTTGCTGCGGCTGATGCGCGCGCATTTCTCGGTGCAGCGCCAGCCGAGCATGGATTACACGGATTTTCCCCTGACATTGCGCCTGCCGGTCACTGCGCTGAACGACAGCGTGACCACGGAGTTCACCCGGATGTTCGTGCGTCTGTCGTTGATGAGTCAGGGCTCGAAACTGCCGTTGGCGATTCCGCCGTTGCCGACCCGGGCGCCGCGTTCGCCGTTCCAGGTAACCGGTACCACCGCCGCCATTGAATCCCGCGAGGAGGGCCTGTGAGCCTGCCATCTGCAACCTTGCCCGACCTGATCGATCAGTTGCTCGCACCGATCAGCCCTGATGCGCCTTGTGGTGCGGATCTGCGTTACGAACGCGAGTTCGATCAATTGCGCGACCTGCGCCGTGAAGACGATGCGAGCCTGCCGACCGGAGTCTGGCAATCGACGTTGAAACAGGCGAACTGGCCGGCAGTGGAAACACTCACCACCACGCTGCTGATCGAGCGCAGCAAGGACCTGATGCTCAGCGCCTGGCTCGGCGAGGCCTGGCTGCATCTTCAGGGGCTGGACGGATTGCCCGGCAGCCTGGCGCTGATCGCCGGATTGTGTGAGCGCTATCCCGAACAACTGCACCCGCAGGCCGAGGAGGGCGACCAGTCATGGCGGGTGATTCCGCTGGAGTGGCTGGTGCGTCGGTACAGTGAAGTGCTGCTGACCCGGGTGCCGCTGTTCGGCTCGCACAACAGCGATTTCGAGGCCTACAACCTGGAAACCTGGCGCCGTTTGCAGGTGCAGCAGGTGCAGGTCAACGACAGCAAGAATGCCAAGACTTCAGCGGAAACCGCACGCAATGAACAGAAGAAGCTCAGCGAACAGGTGCGCGCCACGCCGCTGGCGTTCTGGCTGCGCCAACAGGGCAATCTGCTGTTGAGCCAGCAACACCTGCAACGTCTGAACGCCTGGAGTGATACATACCTCGGTGATCAGGGGCCGGGTCTGCAGCCCTTGCAGGAGATCATTCAAGCGCTGCTGAAACTGGTTCAGGAGTTCATCGCCATGCACCCACAAAAACCGGCGCCGGTCGCCGCTGTCGAAGCCCCCGTGGTGGAGGCGCAACCGGTCGAGGAGGCCCCCGTGACGGCGCAGGTCTTTCGTGAACCGGCGAACCGTGAAGAGGCCTATCGGCAATTGCTGCTGATCGCCGAATACCTGGCCCGCACCGAACCCCACAGCCCCGTGCCATACCTGATCCGGCGCGGGGTGGAGTGGGGCAACAAGCCGTTGAGCGAACTGCTCGGCGAACTGATCTCGGCCGACGCCGAATCGCGACGGCTGTGGACGTTGCTCGGCGTGCTTTAGTGCACGCGCTGGTTGTTCTGCTTCGGCGGCAGTGTCAGCGGTGTCAGCACTGGCTCCCCGGAAAAGAACGCCACCAGGTTTTTCCCCACCAGTTCCACGGTGCCTTGAGTGGCTTCCGGTGACAGCCCGGCGACGTGCGGGGTGAGGATCACGTTGCTCAGGGTTTTCAGCGCGTCCGGAACCCGAGGTTCGTGGTCGAACACGTCGAGTGCGGCGCCGGCAATTCGCCGTTGCTCAAGTGCCGTGATCAGGTCCGCCGTGGCGATCACGCTGGCGCGGGCGATATTAACGATAAAGCCTTTGGGCCCCAGCGCGTCCAGCACGGGACGGGTCACCAGATGCTGGCTGCCGATGCCGCCGGGCGTCGCCACCACCAGAAAATCCGAGGCCCGAGCCAGTTCGGTGGGGGTCGAGCAGAAGGTGTAAGGCACATCGTTGCGCACCTGGCGGTTGTGGTAGCTGATCTCCATGTCGAAACCCAGATTCGCGCGTTTGGCGATGGCCATGCCCACGGCGCCGAGGCCGAGAATCCCCAGCCGCTTGCCCGCCAGGGACGGGCGCATGATCTTCGGCCATTCGCCACGGCGCACGGCGGCATCGCAGCGTGGAATGTCGCGTACCAGCGCCAGCAGCAACGCCATGGCATGGTCGGCTACCGACGAGGCGTTGACGCCGGCGCCGTTGGTCACGGTCAGGCCCCGGTTGCTGGCGGCTTGCAGGTCCACTTGTTCGTAGCCGGCGCCGATCACGCAGATGATTTTCAGCGCGGGCAATGCGGCGATTTCTTCGGCGTACAACCCCAGCGGACCACGGGTCAGCACTGCGTCGATACGAGCGCCATGAGTGGCAATGGCCTGGGCGCGTTCGGCGGGAGTCGGGGCAAGAATCAGGTGAAAGCCCTGTCGTTCAAGAATGGGCAGGTAGTCATTGATGGTTTCAACCAGTACCAGAACGGTGGCGGGCATTGCTCGGCTCCTGTGATCGTCGGCGGGTCGGTCGCGAAAGTCGTGTCAGAGTGCTGATTGCAGAGCGGTTTGGCAATGGCCGACATTGCCCCGCACCAGCCAGTGTAGGAGCTGATGCGGGGAGTGCGCGGGCGCTTCGTCAGAAGGCGATGTCGGCGGTGTTGATCAACCGCACGAACGCCGCGCCGAGGGTTGCGTTGTGGTGCTCGATGATCGCCTGGGCCGGCAGTGCGGGGGTGTCCATGCAAGTGTGGGCATCGGCTATCAGCAATGGCTTGAAGCCCAGATCGGCCGCGGCACGGCAGGTGCTGTCGATGCAGAACTGGGTTTTCATGCCGACGATGTACAGGTCTTCGACGTTCGCGGCGTGGAGTTGTTGAGCTAGTTCGGTGCCGTGGAAGGCGTTGGGACGGGATTTGTCGAAGAGGGTGGCGTTTGCGGCATCCAGTTCAAGCGCCGGCAATAACTGCCAGAACGCACTGCCGGCGGCAATCGGCGAGCCCGCCGGGCCGGTGTGGCGAACGGCAAAAATCGGCACCTGGCGGTGGCGTGCCTGAGCGATCAAGTGCTGGATGTTGGCGAGCATGCGCTCACCGTCGTGGGGTTTTTCCTGACCCTGGAACAGGCCGACCTGCATATCGATGATCAACAGTGCTGCGGACATGGTGTTTCTCCTTGGGTACCAAACGTGCCGCACGGACGGGAGAAACAACAAGGCCCCGTCCATTGCTGGCGGGGCCTTGGGTTTGCTGCGCTGGTTTTACCTCAGGCACAAACACCACGACCCGCCGGTGGCGGTCGTGGTGGTACGGGTGAGGTACAGCGCGCAAAGGTTCATGGGGCCGATCATGCTGGCGGCGTCAACAGGCTGTCAACTGGCGTATTGAGCGATGCCGTTGCCGAACGACCAGTTCTCTTTTTTCACCTCGACCAGATTGATGAACACATCTTCCAGACGGATCGACAGGTGCGTGTTCAGGTTCTGGGCGATGGTCTGGTACAGCGCCTTTTTCTGCTCCAGCGTTCGGCCCTCATTGAGGGTGATCTGGATGATCACCAACTGGTCGCTGCGCTGGATCCCCAGGTATTGCGGATCGAAGACGAAATGCTCGCCGTCGTGCTCGGCCAGGATCTGGAAGTTGTCGTGCTCCGGGACATTGATCGTGCTGCGCATGGCGGCGTAGATCTGCTCGCCGACGCGTTTGGCGAAGGTCGGATCGGGGCGTTTCTTGAGTTCGACGCGGACGAGGGGCATGGGAGGGCTCCATGGGGCAGGGGACTGGAAAGGGCTGTCAGTCGGTTCGCCATTGGGTATAGCCGAAAATGCCAATCAGTGAGGTTGTTTAAAAACGTTAGGAAGCGGATGCCGCGTCCTGCGGGATTTACGGATGTTGCCTACGAGTGCTGCCGGATTTATCCGCTATACGGCGAGATGTGAAGCACGGAACCATAGAGAGCAGGACAGGACGCGCTCTTCAAGATGGAACGGCGGCCTGGCCGGAAATTGCCATCAGCCAAGGAAGGCCAATGCTTCAGAACAACCGTGAAAACCTGGAACTCGACAGGTTGCATAACGAAACGCGAAAACTTGTGGCTGAAAGACAGAAGCTTCTGGCGGAAGAGAAGAAGCTGAAGTGGGAGACGTATTTTTATCCAGTCGCGGTAGTGGCCGGCGTGTTAACGGCAAGCGCGGCATTGGCGGGCGTCTTTTTCAAGTTTTGAGCATTCGTATTCGCAAATTTCAGACACATGACCCTAAAGGAAATCAACATGAGTACCTATGACGCCAAAGCCAGAATGGAACAATTGGAAAGGGAACACGATGAGTGGGCCGAAAAAATACGGATCAAAAACAGGAAAGAAATGCGCCCGATCTGGGGCTTGCTGGGTCTGGGCATCTTTTGCATGTCCCTTGGCTTCATGTTGGCCCGATCGATTTGATCAGTTTTTGCCATCGCAAATTCGGCGCCGGTACTTGCCATAAAACGACATTCTACGTATCTGGCGCCGACAGTGTTTTTCCCAAAAACGACAATCCTCCAATCTGCTCCGCACAACCATTCCTCAGCTAAGTCTTTGCTTCCGCTCATTTATCGCGGAGAATCGCGCCCCTGTTTCGGCCGGAGCATGTCTGTCGGTTTTTTCCGACGCGTCCTGACCGAGTGGCAAGTGACCGGAATGCGGAGATCCGACCGGATGAATGATCAGGCCAATAGCGTCGAACAACGCTTTGAAACGGCAGCACCAGCCCAATTGTCGAGCTGGAATCGCCATGACACTACCTGGATGTTGGGACTGTTCGGGACGGCCATCGGCGCCGGCACCCTGTTTTTGCCGATCAACGCAGGTCTGGGTGGCTTCTGGCCGCTGGTGATCCTCGCGCTGCTGGCATTCCCGATGACTTTCTTCGCACACCGCGGCCTAACCCGCTTTGTGCTCTCCGGTCGCGAAGGCGCCGACATCACTGAGGTGGTGGAACAGCATTTCGGCATCAAGGCCGGTGCGCTGATCACGCTGCTGTACTTCTTCGCGATCTTCCCGATCCTGCTGATCTACAGCGTTGGCCTGACCAACACCGTCGCCAGCTTCCTCGAACACCAACTGCACATCACGCCGCCGCCGCGCGCGCTGCTGTCGTTCGTGCTGATCCTCGGCCTGCTGGCCGTGGTGCGTTGCGGCGAGCAGGTGATCGTCAAGGCGATGAGCCTGATGGTGTATCCGTTCATCGTCGCGCTGCTGTTCCTCGCGGTGTACCTGATTCCGCACTGGAACGGCGGCATCCTGAGCACCGCTTCGCAGGTGCCGGCGCCGTCGGCGCTGCTGCACACGCTGTGGCTGGCGATTCCGGTGATGGTGTTCTCGTTCAACCATTCGCCGATCATCTCGGCGTTCGCGGTGGATCAGAAGCGTCGTTACGGTGTTCACGCCGACGAACGCAGTTCGCAGATCCTGTCCCGCGCCCACCTGCTGATGGTGGTGATGGTGCTGTTCTTCGTCTTCAGCTGCGTGCTGACCCTGTCGCCGGAGCAACTGGCTGAAGCCAAGGCACAGAACCTGTCGATCCTGTCGTACCTGGCCAACCACTTCAGCAACCCGACCATCGCGTTCGCCGCGCCGCTGATTGCATTCGTGGCCATCTCCAAGTCGTTCCTCGGCCACTACATCGGCGCCAGCGAAGGCCTGAAAGGCTTGATCGTGAAGAGCGGCAAGCGCCCGGGCGCCAAGGCTCTGGATCGCATCGTTGCAGCGTTCATGCTGGTGGTGTGCTGGATCGTGGCGACCCTGAACCCGAGCATTCTCGGCATGATCGAAACCATCGGTGGCCCGGTCATCGCGGCGATCCTGTTCCTGATGCCGATGTACGCGATCCGCAAGGTACCGGCCATGGCGCGCTATCGCGGTCAGGCGTCGAACGTGTTTGTCACCGCTGTAGGCCTGGTGGCCATTTCGGCGTTGATCTACTCGCTGGCCGCCTGATTCCAGGCCAGCAGTTCCAAACGGGGCGAGCCATTCGCCCCCGTTTTTGCAAGACCCCCTCAGTGCCTGATCCAGGGCACGCATCCCAAGGCATAAACGGCTACGCTTGAAAGGCACTTTTCCCCGGAGATGCCTCATGCCCCGTGCACGACCCCAATTGATCAGCGCCAAACTGGAAAAACTCCATCCCACGCAGCTCACGGTCGGCCTCGCCGAAGTCGCCGACAAGCGCCAGGAATGGAAAAAACTCAAACGCAAGGAGCGGGCGGCAGCGCTGGACAATCACTGGTTCCCCAGTGTGCTCGGGCCTGAAGGCGTCTATTACATCGTCGATCACCATCACTTTGGTCTGGCGCTGATCGAAGAAGAGGTCAAGAAGGCCTCCTTGCTGGTGCTCAAGGATCTTTCGTTTGTCGACACGGTGACCTTCTGGAACGTGATGAACTTCAACCAGTGGGCGCACCCCTACGACGGGCGCGGTGTCCGGCGCACCTTTGAAGCCATTCCCAAGTCCATCGCCGATCTGCAGGACGATCCTTATCGCAGCCTCGCCGGACGCTTGCGCCGGGCCGGTGGCTACGCCAAGGACGCAACGCCCTACAGCGAGTTTCTCTGGGCGGATTTCTTTCGCAGCCGCATCGCCAGTGATCAGATCAATGACCTCAGTCCCAGATTGCAGACCAAAGCCATGAATCTGGCCCGAAGTCAGGAAGCTCGGTATCTGCCAGGGTGGGTGGGTCCGATTGTCAACTGAACCTCTGAGTGCCGCTTCCCGACCCGAAGTGCAAAGTCGTAGCCAGGACCTGCTTGCCGGGCTGTCGATTGCCGGTCTGTTACTGCCCGAGGCCGTGGCGTATTCCAGCATTGCCGCGTTGCCACCCCAGGCCGGGGTGATCGCGTTGTTCGCCGGGCTGCTGTGTTACGCGTTGATGGGCACCAGCCGCGTTGCCGTGGTCTCGGCGACGTCGTCCTCGGCGGCGGTGCTGGCGGCGGCGACCGCGTCACTGGCCGGCGGTGATCCGGCATTGCGCCTGAGCCTGGCGGTCGGCCTGGTGATGATGACCGGGGTGCTGTTTCTGCTGGCGGGGTTGTTCAAGCTCGGCAGTGTGACGTCGTTCATTGCCAAACCGGTGTTGCGTGGCTTTGCACTGGGATTGGCGGTGACGATCATCCTCAAGCAGGTGGCGAGCGTCGTCGATGTCCACTTGACTGAGAGCAACCTGGTTCGCTTTCTGCCGCAGTTGTTGGAGCAGTGGTCGAAATGGAACCTGGCAGGCGCCGGGGTCGCGCTGGTGGCGTTGCTTGTACTGATGGTCTGCGCCCGTTTTCGCCGGGTGCCGGGCGGGCTGATCGTCGTCGCTCTGGGCATTGCCGCCAGCCAATGGCTGAACCTGCCGGCTTACGGGGTGAAGCTGATCGGGGTTATCGATCTGGCGCTGGAGATGCCGCAGTTGCCGAACATGCCGTTTGCCGACTGGCTGCGACTCGGTGAGCTGGCGTTTGCCATGGTGATGATTCTGTATGCCGAGTCCTATGGCTCAATCAGTTCGTTTGCCCTGAAGCATGGTGACCGGGTGTCCTCGAATCGCGACCTGCTGGCCCTTGGCGCGTCCAATCTGCTGTCGGGCCTGTTTCACGGCATGCCCGCCGGCGCCGGGTATTCGGCAACTTCGGCCAATGAAGCGGCGGGCGCTACATCACGGTTGGCGGGAGTTGTCGCGGCGGTAGTGGTGTTGCTGATCGTTTTGACGGTGCTGCCTTACATCGCCCTGACCCCGGAACCGGTGCTGGCCGCGATTGTGATTCACGCACTGGGACGAGCGCTGAGCCTGCAACCGCTGGGTCGCTACTTCATCTGGCGGCGTGACCGCTTGTTGGTGATCTGCGCGGTGGCGGCGGTGCTGGTGCTGGGCGTGCTCGACGGTTTGCTGCTGGCAGTGGCGATCAGCGTGGTGCTGATGCTCAAGCAAATGTCCTCGGCAGATATCCAGGTGCTGGGACAAATGGGCGGCGGTCACGATTACGTCGACGTGCAGCGCCATCCGGATGCCCGGGAAATCCCCGGCGTGCTGATCGTGAGGCCGAGCGAGGCACTGTTTTTCGCCAACGTGGAACGGATTCTCGGCGGCGCGCTGCGGCTGGCTCGGCATGCGCCTGCGGCGGTGCACACGATTATCCTGAGTCTGGAAGAATCACCGGACCTGGATGGCACCAGCATCGAGGCGCTGGAAGCATTCTTCCTGCAGGTGCGGGCCGAGGACAAACTGTTGATTCTGGCCCGTCTCAAACATGAGGCGCAGACCGTGCTGGCGCAATTGCCGGCGCTGGAACGCGAGCAGGTGCTGTTGAGCGGTTTGAGTGTGGACGAGGCGGTACAGCAAGCACTCAAGTTGAATGCATGAGTTTCCGCAGGCATAAAAAAACGCCGCTCATCTCACGATGGGCGGCGTTTTTCATTGCGTTGCAGCGTTAGGCTTGAACGACCGGAATCTTGGCGTTCGCAGCAGCTTCACGGAACTCGGCAATCTGGTCGAAGGACAGGTAGCGGTAAACATCGGCCGCCATGCTGTCGATCTTGCCAGCGTATTCCATGTACTCCTCGACGGTCGGCAGGCGACCCAGGATCGAAGCCACGGACGCCAGCTCGGCCGAAGCCAGGTAGACGTTCGCGCCGTCGCCCAGACGGTTCGGGAAGTTACGGGTCGAAGTCGACACCACGGTGCTGTTCGGCTCGACGCGTGCCTGGTTACCCATGCACAGCGAGCAGCCTGGCATTTCCATGCGGGCGCCGGCCTTGCCGTAGATGCCGTAGTAGCCTTCTTCGGTCAGTTGGTGAGCGTCCATCTTGGTCGGCGGCGACAGCCACAGACGGGTTGGCAACTGACCCTTGACCTGATCCAGCAGCTTACCGGCAGCGCGGAAGTGACCGATGTTGGTCATGCACGAACCGATGAACACTTCGTCGATCTTCTCGCCAGCAACGCTGGACAGCAGACGGGCGTCGTCCGGGTCGTTCGGCGCGCACAGTACAGGCTCGCTGATGTCGGCCAGATCGATTTCGATGACTTCGGCGTATTCGGCGTCGGCATCGGCTTCCATCAGCTCAGGGTTGGCGATCCAGGCTTCCATCGCTTGAGCACGACGTTCCAGGGTACGCGCATCGCCATAGCCTTCGCCGATCATCCAGCGCAGCAGGGTGATGTTGGACTGCAGGTACTCGGTGATCGACTCTTTCGACAGCTTGATGGTGCAACCGGCAGCCGAACGTTCGGCCGAGGCGTCGGACAGTTCGAACGCCTGTTCCAGGGTCAGACCTTCCAGGCCTTCGATTTCCAGGATGCGGCCGGAGAAGGCGTTTTTCTTGCCTTTCTTCTCGACGGTCAGCAGACCGTTCTGGATGGCGAAGTAAGGAATGGCATGAACCAGGTCACGCAGGGTGATGCCAGGTTTCATCTTGCCTTTGAAGCGCACCAGGATCGATTCCGGCATGTCCAGCGGCATGACGCCGGTGGCTGCGGCGAACGCGACCAGACCGGAACCGGCCGGGAACGAGATGCCCATCGGGAAACGGGTGTGCGAGTCACCACCGGTACCCACGGTGTCCGGCAGCAGCATGCGGTTCAGCCACGAGTGGATGATGCCGTCGCCCGGACGCAGGGAAACGCCGCCGCGGGTCATGATGAAGTCAGGCAGGGTGTGGTGGGTGGTCACGTCGATCGGCTTTGGATACGCCGCGGTGTGGCAGAAGGACTGCATCACCAGATCAGCGGAGAAGCCCAGGCACGCCAGGTCTTTCAGTTCGTCACGGGTCATTGGACCTGTGGTGTCCTGAGAACCTACGGTGGTCATCTTCGGTTCGCAGTAGGTGCCAGGACGGATGCCTTTGCCTTCTGCCAGACCGCAGGCCTTGCCGACCATTTTCTGCGCCAGGGTGTAACCCTTGGTGCTTTCAGCCGGAGCTTCAGGCTTTTTGAACAGGTCGAACGCAGGCAGACCCAGTTCGGCACGAGCCTTCTCGGTCAGGCCACGGCCGATGATCAGCGGGATACGGCCGCCGGCGCGGACTTCGTCCAGCAGGACCGGAGTCTTCATTTCGAAGGTGGTGATGACTTCGTCGGTACCGTGCTTGCAGACTTTGCCAGCGTGCGGGTACAGGTCGATCACGTCGCCCATGTTCATGTTCGATACGTCGAACTCGATAGGCAGTGCACCGGCATCTTCCATGGTGTTGTAGAAGATCGGAGCGATCTTGCTGCCGAAGCAGAAACCGCCGCCGCGCTTGTTCGGCACGTAAGGGATGTCGTCACCGAAGAACCACAGGACCGAGTTGGTCGCGGATTTACGCGAAGAACCGGTACCGACCACGTCACCGACGTAGGCGATCGGGAAGCCTTCGCCGCGCATGGTTTCGATCTGCTTCATCGGGCCGGTCTTGCCTTGCTCGTCCGGAACGATGCCGTCACGGGCCATTTTCAGCATGGCCAGGGCGTGCAGCGGGATGTCAGGACGCGACCAGGCGTCTGGAGCAGGGGACAGGTCGTCGGTGTTGGTTTCGCCGGTCACCTTGAAGACGCGCAGGCTGATCTTGTCGGCCAGCACAGGGCGCTTCTTGAACCACTCGCCGTCAGCCCAGGATTGCAGCACGGCCTTGGCGTGAACGTTGCCGTTCTTGGCTTTTTCAGCCACGTCGTGGAAGGCATCGAACATCAGCAGGGTGTGCTTGAGTTCTTCGGCGGCCACTGGCGCCAGCTCGGCGTTGTCCAGCAGTTCGACCAGGGTCACGATGTTGTAGCCGCCCTGCATGGTGCCGAGCAGTTCTACAGCGCGTTTCTTGTCCAGCAGAGGGGAGGAGACTTCGCCCTTGGCCAGTGCGGAGAGGAAACCGGCCTTGACGTAGGCGGCTTCGTCCACTCCTGGTGGTACGCGATTGGTGATCAGGTCAACGAGGAAAGCTTCTTCGCCAGCCGGAGGATTCTTCAGCAGCTCGACCAGGCCTGCAGTTTGTTCGGCGTTAAGCGGCTGGGGAACGATACCCAGGGCTGCACGCTCTTCGATATGTTTGCGGTAGGCTTCAAGCACAGTTATTACCCTCATCAGTGGTCCCAAATGGGTGTCCGGGACGCTCATCCCGAAATTGCCGTACTCATGCTCCTCACGACGTTGTGGGTCGTTCGGCCAGAATTACCGGCAATTCCTTACAGAAGCTGCTTTCAAAGTTTTACGCCTGCAGAACGGGGAGCTGATGAGGGTTGGCGTTGGGCTTTTCCCCGCTGGAAAAACCCATCACCAACACCGCTCTGAAGGAACGACTGTGCTCGTGACGCTTTGAAAACAGCTTCTAACGGACATTGGCGCCTAAAAAGGCTGGCTGATTCTACGGCAAAAAAAATTTAAAGGTAAGTCGGGCTCTATTGGACTTTGGTGGCGTTGTGTGTGGGTGAGGCAAACCCCGATCCAGCGCTTGCCCCTGACGTTTGAGGGGTGATGAATGCCGGACAAAGGGCTAACATGCCGACCTGTTCCGCGTTTCAAGTGTTCTGCCCATTTATGCCCAATCAGACCATCAAGACCCCCTGCGTCGGCCTCTGCTCCACTGTTTACGGTGATCTGGTGTGCCGTGGCTGCAAGCGTTTCCACCACGAAGTGATCCACTGGAACGGTTACAACGAGGAGGAAAAGCGCGCGGTGTGGCTGCGTCTTGAGCAATTGCTGTCACAAGTGATGGCGAGCAAGGTCGAAGTCTTCGACCCGGCGCGCCTGCGCCATCAGCTGGAACAGCGCAAGATCCGCTTCGTGCCGCATCAGTCGGAATATTGCTGGGCGTATCAGCTGATCGCCCGGGGCGCGCGGGTGATCATTAATCTGGAAGCCTACGGGATGGTATTGCTGCCGGAGTTTCGTGACTGGAACCTGCCGGAACTGCGCGATGCCATTGATCGGGAATTTTTCCTGCTGTCGGAAGCGCACTATCAGCGCTATATCGCGCCCGGTTTCCTGAAGGATGCGCTGGGCGAGTAAGCGTTACCTGTGGCGAGTGTCCTCGCCACAGGATGACAACAGTGCTTAATGCTTCACCGCCAACTCCACCAAATGGTCTTCAACCTCCTGCGGCTTGAGCACCAGCACATCACTCTCCAGCGCATCCAGCACCACTTCGGCGGTATTGCCGATCAACGCCCCTGACAGCCCGGTGCGCGCCACGGTGCCAATCACTGTCACGGCGGCCTGCAGCTTGTGCGCCATGAACGGAATCAGCACATCCGCCGGGCCTTCCTCGACATGCAAATGCTCGTCATCGACATCGAATTCAGCCTGGAACGCCCGGCATTGCTCGCGATAGCGCGCCTCGATGGTTTCCTTGAGCTGGAAGGTCGGATCCGCCGCCGAGAGCATCGGTGACGGATGGGCGGTAATCACGTGCAGATGCCCCTTGGCCAGGCTCGCGATGTCATAGCCGTGGTCGATGATGGTGGTGTGCAGGTGGCGGTGTTCGCCATCGGCATTGCCCACATCGACCGCGGCCAGAATCACCCGGTCTTTCCAGGAAGCGGAGGTTTTCACCAGCAGCACCGGGGTCGGGCAGTGGCGCAGCAGTTTCCAGTCGGCCGGGGTCAGCAGGGCTTTTTTCAGCGAACTGTCGGGGAAGTGCTGCTTGATCACCAGCCCGCAACCTTCGGCCTGCTGCACGTCGATGATGGTTTCGTGCAGGCTCTCGTTCCACGCCTGTTCGGTGGTGACGCTGTAGCCGTCCGCCAGAAGCGCGGCCTTGAGCACGCTGAGCATGCCGGCGTGATCGTGCTTCTTGTCGCAGACCAGCAGGTGCAGATGGGCCTGGGTCACCCCGGCGATCAGCTTGGCGCGCTTGAGCGCCAGGCTTTCCGCGTGTTCGGGTTCGATGACCACCAGAATGCTGCGAATGGCTTGCATGAGTAAGTCTCCAGCAATGAAAAGGCACGGCGTTGCACAACTATAGTTGCTGCTGATGCGCCTGCGACTTGATGCATATCAAGGGCTGACGCTGGTGGTCTGCGGGCAGGCCGGTATAATCGGCGCCCTTCGCTCGAACACCTTTGACCGTGAGCCCCATGATCCTTCCCGAAATCCACGAATTCCTTGGCTGCCGCACGCCAGACGCCTGGGTCCAGGCCGCGCTGGCCGATCAGGAAACCCTGCTGATCGACCACAAGAACTGCGAGTTCAAGGCCGCCAGCACCGCGTTGAGCCTGATCGCCAAGTACCATTCCCATGTCGATCTGATCAACATGATGTCGCGCCTGGCCCGGGAAGAACTGGTGCACCACGAACAGGTCATGCGCATCATGAAGCGGCGCAAGATCGAACTGCGCCAGCTCCACGCCGGCCGTTATGCCTCGAGCCTGCGCAAAGTGGTGCGCAGCCACGAGCCGGTGAAACTGGTCGACACCCTGGTGGTCGGCGCCTTTATCGAAGCCCGCAGTTGCGAGCGTTTCGAAGCACTGGTGCCGCATCTGGACGAAGAACTCGGCAAGTTCTACTTCGGCCTGCTGAAAAGCGAGGCCCGGCATTTCCAGGGTTACCTGAAACTGGCCTACCAGTACGGCGACGCCAAGGACATCGCTCAAGTGATCGAGAAAGTCCGCGCCGCCGAGCAGGAACTGATCGAGTCCCCGGACGAGGAATTCCGTTTCCACAGCGGTGTACCCGTCGCGGCATGAATTGTTAAAAACTCTTAAGAGCATGAAACATCAACGAAAACCGGCCCAAGTGGCCGGTTTTTGCTGCCCGCGATAATCGTCTTGCCTGCGAATGCCGCCATAATGTCGCCCACTTCACTGAGGGTTGGCGACGGTCGTTATGGATAACCTGGGTTTTGGCAGAGTCCTGCTGGTGGAAGACGATGAGCGGCTGGCCGCGCTGATCGCCCACTTTCTCGAACAACACGGCTACGAGGTGCGCACAGTGCATCGCGGCGATCTGGCCGTGGCCGCGTTTCTTGAATTCAAGCCCAAAGTCGTGGTGCTCGACCTGATGTTGCCGGGGCAGAGCGGCCTGCACGTGTGCCGGGAAATCCGCAGCGTGTCGGACACGCCGATTGTCATCCTGACCGCCAAGGAAGATGACCTTGACCACATTCTGGGCCTGGAGTCCGGGGCCGACGATTACGTGATCAAACCGATCAAGCCGCCGGTCCTGCTCGCACGTCTGCGTGCGCTGCAACGCCGGCAAGTACCGGACAGCGGCGTGGTCAGTTCCCTGGAGTTCGGCCAGTTGCACATCGACCGCAGCTGCCGCGAAGTGCGGCTGGCCGGCGAACTGATCGAGCTGACCACCATGGAGTTCGAACTGCTGTGGCTGCTGGCCAGTGCCGCCGGCAACATCCTGTCGCGCGATGACATTCTCAACCGCATGCGCGGCATCGCCTTCGACGGCCTCAACCGCAGCGTCGACGTGTACATCAGCAAGTTGCGCAACAAACTCAAGGACAACCCTCGCGAACCGGTGTGCATCAAGACCGTGTGGGGCAAGGGCTATCTGTTCAATCCGTTTGCGTGGGAGTTGTAGATGCTGCGGTTATTTCTCGGGCTGTTTCTGGTGATGACCGTCGGGCTGGTGGCGGCGCTGCAAACTGTCGAACACACCTTCAACGCGCTGCTCGACAACCAGATGCAGGCCTACAACCGCGAGGCGGTGCGTGGCCAGGCCTGGTCGCTGATCGAGCACATGCGCGACCAGAAAGGCGCGGCGCGCGAGGCGCAACTGGACGCGCTGCGCCCGCACTACGGGCTGACGCTGAGTCTGGTCGAGGCCGATCAACTGAACCTCAGCGATGAGGAAAAAGCCGAACTGGCCCAGGGCCTGCTGGTGATCCGCCACGACTACACCCAGTTCATCAGCAACATCGACGGCGGTTCGCAATTGCTCAGCATCAAGTTGCCGCCGGAGCCGAGCCTGATGCCGTTCTACATTTCGGCGGCTTACATGATGCTGGCCGTGCTGCTCGGTATCGTCCTGTACTTCTGGGTGCGCCCGCACTGGCGTGATCTGGAAAAGCTGCGACTGGCCGCCGAGCGTTTCGGCGACAATGACCTCTCCGCACGTATCCAGCTTTCAAAGCGCTCGAACATCCGGGATCTGGCCGAACACTTCAACCTGATGGCGGCGCGCATCGAAGGCCTGATCGCCAATCAGCGTGAACTGACCAATGCCGTGTCCCACGAACTGCGCACGCCGATTGCCCGGTTGTCGTTTGAGCTCGACCAACTCAAGCAACAACCGGACGCCAGCCAGAACCGCGAACTGATCGCCGACATGTACGCCGACCTTGGCGAGCTGGAAGAAATGGTTTCCGAGCTGCTGACCTACGCCAGCCTCGAACGCGGCGCGACGGTCATTACCCGCGAAAACATTCAGGCCGCCAACTGGCTCGACAGTGTGGTCGGGAGCGTGGCGCTGGAGGCCGAGGCGGCCGGCGTGCAGCTGTTGATCGGCGAATGCCGGGTCGACGAGGTGCGGATCGAGCCACGTTTCATGGCGCGGGCGGTGATCAATCTGCTGCGTAATGCCATCCGTTATGCCGAGCAACGGGTCGAGGTGTCGCTGGTGCGCATCGGCGATCAATACGAAGTGCAGGTGAACGACGACGGCCCGGGCGTGCCGCTGGCCGGTCGGGAGAAGATTTTCGAACCGTTCTCGCGCCTGGACGCCAGCCGCGACCGCCGCACCGGTGGTTTCGGCCTCGGCCTGGCGCTGGTGCGGCGAGTGTCGCAGTCCCATGGCGGTCGGGTTGAGGTTGGCGACTCACCGTGGGGCGGGGCGTCGTTCCGTATGACCTGGGCGCATCTGGATTGATTGAATTTCCTCCCCCGAAGGGGAGGTGTCCAATCAGCTGAGCACGTAGTCCACCGGTTTCAGCGCCGGAGGCAAAGGCTCGACACCGAGTTCCGCCAGAATGTCCCGCTCGATACCCCGCACCAGCGCATCGGTTGGCAGATCATTTTCATCCCGGCCGAACGGATCTTCCAGTTCATCGGCAATCGCATCCAGGCCAAAGAAGGTGTAACTGACAATCGCCGTGAACAGCGGCGTCAGCCAGCCCAGCGGTTCGGCCATGGCGAACGGCAGCAGGATGCAGAACAGATAGATCGTGCGGTGCAGCAGCAAGGTGTAAGGGAAGGGCAGCGGCGTGTTCTTGATCCGCTCGCACACCGCTTGTGCCTGGGTCAGGCTGGTCAGGTGATTGGCCAGCAACATATAGCGCCATTCACTGAGGTCGCCCGCCTCGTGCAGGTCGGAACACTGCTGGCCGACGGTTTGCAGGATGCGCCCGCTGTAATCCGGCACCTGTGCATCGTGTTGCGGGGTGATCCACTCGGCGCTGGCGGCGGCTTCGTTTTCCCGGCGCAATCGCGCATTCAGCGCATGGGCAAAGCCGCAGAGGTTGAGCAACAGCAAGCGGCGTTGCGCCGATTCGCGGATGACATGGGTTTCGCGAATCACCGAACGCACATGCACGATCACCTCGCCCCAGGCCTTGCGCGCTTCGTACCAGCGGTCGTAGCAGGCGTTGTTGCGAAAATTCATGAAGATCGACAGCGACAGACCGAGCAAGGTAAACGGCGTGGCGTTGACCTTGGTGAAGTTGCTCGGATGAAGGATTTCCACCAGCACGATGGCCGACGCCAGCAACGTGACCATCAGGGTGCGCAGGGCGATGCGTTTGGCAATCGAGCCCTTGAGGGTGAACAGGATGGCGAACTGGTTGACCTTGGGTCGGATGATCATGCTGTTTTTGCCTTGAAAACGTGGCGGCTCAACCGCCGGTCATGTTCATGAAACGCACCACTTGCACGTCGTCGTTCACTTCAAAGTTGTGCCGGTACGGCTTGAGCTTCATCGCGTCGATGATGGCTTTCTCCAGCCGTTGCGGTTGACCCGGGTGGGCCCGCAGCACCGCTTTCAAGTCCACCGAATGCTCGTTCCCCAGACACAGTAGCAAACGCCCCTCGACCGTCAGCCGCACCCGGTTGCAGGTGCCGCAAAAGTTATGGCTGTGGGGCGATATGAACCCCAGCCGGATGTGCGGCGCTTCGGCCAGCCGCCAGTAGCGCGACGGGCCCTGGGTCGATTCGGCGGAATCAATCAGGGTGAAGCGCTCGGCAATCCGCTCACGCACCTGGGCACTGGAGAAGAACGACTCGGCGCGGCTGTGTTCGCTGATGATGCCCAGCGGCATTTCCTCGATGAAGGAAATGTCCAGATCCCGCTCGATGGCGAACTGCACCAGATCGTTGATCTCGTGATCGTTGCGGCCCTGCATCACCACGCAGTTGAGCTTAGTGCGGGTAAATCCGGCCTCGCGGGCGGCATCGATGCCGTTGATCACTTGTGCCAGGTCGCCGGTGCGGGTCATTTGCCTGAAGCGTTCGGCATCGAGGCTGTCGAGACTGACGTTGAGGCGCTTGACCCCGGCGTCGAACAGCGGACTGGCGAGTTTGCCGAGCTGCGAGCCGTTGGTGGTCAGGCACAGTTCGCGCAGGCCGGGCAGGGCAGCAATCTGCTTGCACAAGCCGACGACGCCGGGACGAATCAGCGGTTCACCGCCAGTCAGGCGAATCTTGCGGGTGCCCAGCGCCACAAAGCTCTGCGCCAGTTGATAGATCTCCTCCAGCGTCAGCACCCGTTGGCGCGGCAGAAACTGCATGTCTTCAGCCATGCAATAGACGCAGCGGAAGTCGCAACGGTCGGTGACCGACATGCGCAGGTAGTCGACGCGGCGGTTGTAACCATCGATCAGGACGCGCTCTGACATGACAGCCTCGCTTGGGTGAAATCCGCTATTGAAGGGATTGGGTCGGCGCAGGTTATGAGCAACTTCGAACAGCGTCCAATCACTATTAATGACCGGCCGATTGATGCTGTCGATGATGAAATAATTATTCCGGATTTATCGCCTCTTAGTTTTGCAAGTGCCTGGATTTAAAGGGTTTGAACCCGTGATAGATGCTTTCGATAACGCAGTCATTAATAGCGATTAGACAAGTTTTTGCAGCGATTCATATCCTTGGCCCCGTCAAACGAAACGACCACTTTTGAACTTGAAAGTCAGTCGTCGCTGTTTAAACCCGATCAGGTTTTTGCCTGTGTGCATCGTCATGGAGAAGTCCCATGTCACAAGTCGACCGTTACAAACCCTACAAGGGCGCCGCTGCAGGATGGGGCGCTGTGATCAGCCTCACCAAGAATTGGCTGGGCAGTGAAAACGCCCTGAAAAACATCCGCGCCATGCTCAAGACCAACCAGAATGGCGGCTTCGACTGTCCCGGTTGCGCCTGGGGGGAAGCACCCGGCGCGAGCATGCTGAAGTTCTGCGAGAACGGCGCCAAAGCGGTGAACTGGGAAGCCACCGGGCGCCTGGTCGATCCGGCATTCTTCAACAAGTACACGGTGTCGACGCTGGCCGAGCAAAGCGATTACTGGCTCGAATATCAGGGCCGGATCACCCATCCGATACGTTACGACGCGCGGATCGACCGTTATGTCGAAACCACCTGGGACGAGGCGTTCGCGCTGATCGCCAAGCACCTCAAAGGCCTGAAGTCCCCCCACGAGGCCGAGTTCTATACCTCGGGTCGCGCCAGCAACGAAGCGGCGTTTCTCTATCAGTTGTTCGTTCGCGCCTACGGCACCAACAACTTCCCGGACTGCTCGAACATGTGCCACGAAGCCAGCGCGGTGAGCATGGGCGAGAGCCTGGGCGTCGGCAAAGGCACCGTGGTCTATGAAGACCTGCACCACGCCGACGCGATTTTCGTCATCGGTCAGAACCCCGGCACCAACCACCCGCGCATGCTCGAACCGCTGCGCGAAGCGGTAAAACGCGGCGCGCAGGTGGTGTGCATCAACCCGCTCAAGGAGCGTGGGCTGGAGCGTTTCCAGAACCCGCAGAACCCGATCGAGATGCTCAGCAACGGCTGGGAAGCGACCAATACCGCGTACTTCCGCCCGGCACTGGGCGGCGACATGGCAATGATTCGCGGCATGGCCAAGTTCCTGCTGGAGTGGGAGCGTGAAGCCCAGGCTACCGGCGGTGAGCCGGTGTTCGATCACGCCTTCATTGCCGAGCACACGTCGGGTCTCGACAGCTATCTGGCAGAAGTCGATGCCACGAGCTGGGAGCACATCGTCGAACAGTCCGGCGTGCCGCTGCATGACATCGAGCTTGCAGCGCGCATGTATGCCCGCGCCAAGAGCGTGATCATGTGCTGGGCCATGGGCTTGACCCAGCACGTGCACTCGGTGCCGACCCTGCAGGAAGTCATCAACCTGCAACTGCTGCGCGGCAACGTTGGCCGTCCGGGCGCGGGGCTATCGCCGGTGCGCGGTCACAGTAACGTGCAGGGCGACCGCACGATGGGCATCAACGAACTGGCGCCGAAAGCGCTGATGGACGCCCTGGAAAAACGCTTCAACTTCAAGGTGCCGCGCATGCACGGCCACAACACGGTGATGGCGATCGGCGCCATGGAACGTGGTGAAGCCAAGGTGTTCATCGGTCTGGGCGGCAACTTCGCCCAGGCCACGCCGGACACCCCGCGCACCCACGCGGCGATGCGCAAACTCGACCTGAGCGTGCACATCTCGACCAAGCTCAACCGCAGCCATCTGGTGACCGGGCGTGACGCGCTGATCCTGCCGTGCCTGGGCCGTACCGACATCGACGTCCAGGCCGAAGGCCCGCAAGGCGTGACCGTGGAAGACACCTTCAGCATGGTGCATTTGTCGTTCGGCCAGCTGAAGCCGAAATCGGCCCATCTGAAATCCGAGCCGGCGATCATTGCCGGGATTGCTGCCGCCACGTTGGGCAAGCACCCGATCGACTGGGAATGGGTGGTGGGCGACTACGGGCGCATCCGCAACCTGATCGCCGACGTGATTCCGGGCTTCGACAACTTTAACGAGAAGCTGCTGATCCCCGGTGGCTTCCACCTTGGCAACGACGCCTCCGACCGTGTCTGGAAAACTGAATCCGGCAAGGCTCAGTTCACCCCGTGCGTGCTGCCGGAGCACCTGATCAGCGAAGGCGTGCGCAACCTGCCGGTCAAGCCGCATCTGATCCTGCAGACCATGCGCTCCCACGATCAGTACAACACCACGCTGTACGGCCTTGACGACCGTTATCGCGGGGTCTATGGCATGCGCGACGTGGTGTTCGCCAACGAGCAGGACATCCGCCGGCTCGGTTTCGAACCGGGGCAGAAGGTCGATCTGGTGGCGCTGTGGGATGACGAGCGCGAGCGTCGGGTCAGCGGTTTCACCCTGATCGCCTACGACATTCCGGCCGGGCAGGCTGCCGCGTACTACCCGGAAACCAATCCGCTGGTGCCGCTGGAAAGCTACGGTGATCGCACCTACACGCCGACCTCCAAATTCGTGGCGATCCGCCTCGAAGCGGCCGAGGCGAGCAACCTGATCCCGTCGTCGGTGGCGTAACCGACCCACGCGATCCAACCCTTTGCATTTTGACTGGCTGCAGGCGTTCGCGCCTGGCGGTGGCCCGGCCGTGTGCTGCCGCTTTTCAGCCTTGATGAGGACATCATCATGTTCAACCTGGAGGCACTGGACCTGGCGCGAATTCAATTCGCGTTCACGGTTTCGTTCCACATCATTTTTCCGGCGATCACCATTGGCCTCGCGAGTTTTCTGGCGGTGCTCGAAGGCCTGTGGCTGAAAACCCGTAACGACACTTACCGCGATCTTTACCATTTCTGGTCGAAGATCTTCGTCGTCAACTTCGGCATGGGCGTGGTGTCGGGTCTGGTCATGGCGTACCAGTTCGGCACCAACTGGAGCGGATTTTCCGACTTCGCCGGCAGCATCACCGGGCCGTTGCTGACCTATGAAGTGCTGACCGCGTTCTTCCTCGAGGCCGGGTTCCTCGGGGTGATGCTGTTTGGCTGGAATCGAGTGGGCCGTGGCTTGCACTTCTTCGCCACGGTGATGGTCGCCATCGGCACGCTGATCTCGACTTTCTGGATTCTCGCCTCCAACAGTTGGATGCAGACTCCGCAGGGTTTCGAAATCGTTGACGGCCGGGTGATGCCGCTGGACTGGCTGGCCATCGTGTTCAACCCGTCGTTCCCGTTCCGTCTGGCGCACATGGCGATTGCTGCATTCGTCGCGACAGCGTTCTTCGTCGGCGCTTCGTCAGCCTGGCATTTGCTGCGCGGCAACGACACCCAACCAGTGCGCAAGATGTTTTCCATGGCGCTGTGGATGGCGCTGATCGTGGCGCCGATTCAAGCGGTGGTCGGTGACGCCCATGGCCTGAACACCCTGGAGCATCAACCGGCAAAAATCGCCGCCATCGAAGGCCACTGGGAAAACGCCGACAACGGGCCGACCCCGCTGGTGCTGTTCGGCATCCCGGACATGCAGGCAGAAAAGACCAAATACGCCATTGAGATTCCGTACCTCGGCAGCCTGATCCTGACTCACAGCCTCGACAAGCAGATCCCGGCGCTCAAGAGCTTCCCGAAAGAAGACCGGCCGAACTCGACCGTGATCTTCTGGAGCTTCCGCGTGATGGCCGGGCTCGGCATGTTGATGATCCTCGTTGGTGTTCTGGGGCTGGCGTTGCGGCGCAACGGCAAGGTCTACCGGCATCGCGGCTTCCAGCGACTGGTGTTGCTGATGGGGCCGAGCGGTCTGATCGCGCTGCTGGCGGGTTGGATCACCACCGAAGTCGGGCGTCAGCCGTGGGTGGTGTTCGGCCTGATGCGCACCCATGACGCCGCGTCCCATCACTCGGTGGCGCAGATGAGCACCTCGCTGGCGCTGTTCGTCGTCATCTACTGCTCGGTGTTCACCGTGGGCATTGGCTACATGATGAAACTGGTGAGCAAGGGCCCGCAGCCGTACCACGAACACCCGCCCGTAGGCACCCCGTTGCAGACCCCGCGCCGGCCACTCTCGGCGGTTACCGATAACCTCGAATCCGCGACCCGGGTCCACTGATAAAGGAGCGTTGAGTCATGGGTATTCAAGGTATCGATCTCTCGTTGATCTGGGGCGTGATCATTGCCTTTGGGGTGATGATGTACGTGATCATGGACGGCTTCGATCTGGGCCTCGGGATCCTGTTCCCGATGATCAGCGACGAGCAGGAACGCGACGTGATGATGAACACCGTCGCACCGGTCTGGGACGGCAACGAAACCTGGCTGGTGCTCGGCGGTGCGGCGTTGTACGGCGCGTTTCCGCTGGCTTACGGGGTGATTCTGGAGGCGTTGTATCTGCCGCTGATCTTCATGCTCGCGGGTTTGATTTTCCGTGGTGTGGCGTTCGAGTTTCGCTTCAAGGCGCCGGCGGAAAAACGTCATCTGTGGGACTGGGCGTTCATTGGCGGCTCGCTGCTGGCGACGTTCTTCCAGGGCGTGGTGATCGGCGCGTATGTAGCCGGGATTGCGGTGCTGGATCGGCAGTTTGCCGGTGGAGGTCTCGACTGGCTGGCACCGTTCCCGCTGGTCTGCGGCGTCGGTCTGGTGGTCGCTTACGCTTTGCTGGGCAGCACCTGGCTGCTGGTTAAAACCGAAGGCATGCTCGAGTCGCGGATGCGTCACTACAGCCGTCCATTGGCGTGGCTGCTGCTGGCGATGGTGGTGGTGATCGGCGCGTGGACGTTGCAATTGCATCCGGAACTGGCCAGTCGCTGGTTCAACCATGCGCACCTGACCGTGTTCGCCGGGCTGGTGGTGCTGGCGGCACTGGCGCTGTTCGGGCTGCTGCGCTCGCTGCGTCAGCGCCATACCCACTGGCCGTTCGTGTTCACCCTGGTGCTGATGTTCCTCGGCTACATCGGACTGGCGCTGAGCATCTGGCCGAACATCATCCCGCCGTCGGTCAGCCTGTGGGCGGCGGCATCTCCGGCCACCAGCCAGTTGTTCGCCCTGATCGGCGCGCTGTTCATCCTGCCGGTGATCCTGATGTACACCTTCTGGAACTACTACGTGTTCCGCGGCAAAGTGAGGATTGGCGATGGCTACCATTGAAATGCGTGAAGTGAAGAGCCGCTGGTACAAACGTCTGGGCTGGCTGCTGCTGATCTGGTCCGGCAGCGTGTTCTCGCTGGCGGTAGTGGCGAGTCTGCTGAAACTGGCGATGTACGCGGCGGGGATGAGGACCCACTGACCCATAAAAAAACCGGAGCCTGGCTCCGGTTTTTTATTGCCTGGATTTTGCATCCTCCCCTGGAGGGGAGAATGCCTTGAGGCTTATTCACCGCCAAACATCGCCGTCCAGTAAATGCCGGCGCTGCTCTTAGGATCGACTGCGTAGGCAGCACCCAGTTCGCGGTACTGCGGGTTCATCAGGTTGGCGCAGTGGCCGGGGCTGGCGAGCCAGCCGGCGACGACTTTCTGCACGGTGTCCTGCCCGGCGGCGATGTTCTCGCCGACCTGCTGACCGCTGTAGCCGGCCAGTTCTGCGCGGTCGCCGGGGGGGCCGCCGTTGCGATCCTTGTGGTCGAAATAGTTGTTGTTGGCCATTTCGCGGCTGTGATCCTGGGCGACACCGCCGAGCACTGCGTTCCACGCCAGTGGTGCCGCTGCGGAGAACGACTGGCCGCCGCACTGGCGCGGCTGGCTGCGGGCGGCGTTGAGTTGCGTCAGCAATTTCTGGCCTTCGGCCTGTCCGTCGCCCAGGCGTGCCGACAGCAGCGGTCGCGCCAGCGTGATGCGCCAGTCGCGGTCGGCGCGGCTGACGCCGATATCGACGAACTGCGGATCCAGCACCACCTGACAGAAGCTCTCCTGAATCGCCTTCATTGCCGCCGCCGCATCCCGAGGGCCGTTGAGGGTGATCGCCTGTACATTGACCATCGGGTAGCTGGCGCTGGCCATGGCCTGTTGCAGATCGACGACACCACTGGCCGGCAGATGCAGGCGCGGGTCGGCCGACAGCGGCGGCAATTCACTGGATGCCTGGGTACCGCAGCGCTGCGGCTGGCTGCGGTAGCTGTTGATCGACTCGATCAATTGCGACTCGTCACTGGCCATGGCCGAAGCGGCCAGCGCCAGGCCCGTGGACAACGCGGCGAATCGCAGAACGGATGGCATGAAGCGCATGGAAATCTCCCTTGGGCTGAGTGCGCCCATGATGCGCGAAACGCCCCGGGGTCGTGCAATGTCTTTTTTCTTCATTGTGTGGTTTTCAGCACGGAACGTTGCACCGGATTTTGCCGTCTACACTCTGCGAAGTCCCCGGAATCCGGGCGTCTCAGCCACGTAACACTTTGCCCGCAACGGGCGCTGCCGGAAGAATCGATCATGAAATTGCACGGGCTGATCTGTTGTCTTGTGTTGACCCTGCTGAGCGGCGCGGTGCTGGCCACCGATCAGGCACCGATCAAGGAAAAGGCCGAGGCGAAAGCCGAGGTCCTGGAGGAGAAAGCGGCCGACAAGCCCAACGCGCCCCCGGCGCCGAAATCCGAAGCCATCACCCCGAAAGAGGTGCAAGCCGTCGACCCGGCCGGCACCGCGCCGCTGGACGACCCGATCACCTGCCTGGCGCGCAGCATCTATTGGGAAGCCAAGGGCAAGGACACGGCGGAAATGGAAGCCGTGGCCAACGTGGTGATGAACCGCCTCGGCCATGATGGTTTTCCAGGCACCGTGTGCGAGGTAGTCAAGCAAGGCTCGGAAACCAAGAGCTGCCAGTTTTCCTGGTGGTGCGACGGCAAGTCCGATCAGGTCAAGGAAGACGCCGAATACGCGCTGGCCAAGGAGATTGCTGGCAAAGCGCTGAACCGTCAGCTCCCCGACCGTACCCACGGTGCGCTGTACTTCCACGACCACAACGTCGACCCGAGCTGGGCGAAGAAGTACACCAAGACCGCCGAGACCGGGAAATTCCTGTTTTACAAACCCAAGGACGGTGAGGCGCGTTAGGCGCAGACTTCCCGCACGCAGTTGCGCAACCAGCGATGCGCCGGGTCGGCGTCCATGCGCGGATGCCAGAGCATGGACACGCTGATGTCCGGCATGCGCAATGGCAGGGCAAAACTGAACAGACCCGTTCGCAGTTTGCTGGTGTGGCGTTCCGGGACGGTGGCGATCAGGTCGGATTCACGGACCAGCGTCAGTGCCGCCGAAAACCCGCCGAACGAAGTGACGATATCCCGTGTCAGGCCGAAGGCGAGCAGCGCTTCGTCCACCGGGCCGCTGCTGCGCCCGCGGCGTGACACCAGAATATGCTGGCCCGAAGCGAAGCGTTTGGCGCTGACTTTGCCGCTGCTCAACGGATGCCCCTCACGCACCACACCGATCCACTGATCGCGGAACAGGATGCGACTGTGCAGCGTCGGGTCGGTGCTGTCGTCGACCACGCCGGTTTCCAGGTCCACACGGCCTTCGCGCAGCAGCGTGCTGTCCTTGTCGGCCTTCTGCACAAAGCGCAGGCGCACGTCGGGCGCCTCTTCGGCGATGCGGGCGAGCAGGGCGGCGGCGAAGGTTTCGACAAAACCGTCGGTGTTGCGCAGGGTGAAGGTGCGCCGCAACTGGCCGGGATCGAGCACTTCTGCCGGGCGCAAAACCGCTTCGGCTTCCTGCACCAGATAGCTGACCCGGTCGCGCAACTCCAGCGCACGCGGGGTCGGCACCAGCCCGCGACCGGCGCGCACCAGCAGCGGATCCCCGGTGGTTTCGCGCAGACGGGCCAGCGCCCGGCTCATGGCGGACGGACTCAGACCCAGGCGCGTGGCGGCCCGGGCCACGCTGCCTTCACTCAGCAGCACGTCGAGGGTGATCAACAGGTTCAGGTCCGGTGCATTCATGACATGGCGTTCCATGCAGGTATCAAGTGCAAAGCATGCGTCTTGCGCCTTGTATTGTCGAGGCTCAGGCTATGTCCCATGACTTCTGCCCTGTGAGCCCCCCATGCACCGAGAACCCCTGAACCCTTCAGCCCGCTGGGCGCTGACCAGTCTGGCGCTGTCGATGCTGATGCCGTCGCTGGACACCAGCATCGCCAACGCCGGACTGCCGACCCTGGCGGCGGCCTTCGATGCGACGTTTCAGGAAGTGCAGTGGATCGTGCTGGCCTATCTGTTGGCGGTCACCACCTTGATTGTCAGCGTCGGGCGACTGGGTGACGGTCTCGGTCGGCGGCGCTTGCTGTTGATCGGCATCGGCATCTTTACCGCCGCGTCCCTTGCATGCGCACTGGCGCCGAGCCTGGCCTGGCTGATCGGCGCGCGGGCGGTGCAAGGCGTGGGCGCGGCGATCATGTTCGCGTTGACCGTGGCATTGGTGGCCGATGCGGTGCCCAAGGCCCGGGCCGGCAGCGCGATGGGCTTGCTGGCCACGATGTCGGCCACCGGCACCACCCTTGGGCCGTCGCTCGGTGGGCTGTTGATGGCGCATGTCGGCTGGCAGTCGATCTTTGTGATCAATGTGCCGCTGGGCTTGCTCAACGCATGGCTGGTGTATCGCTATCTGCCCAAGGACCGAATCGTACGCAAGCCTCTTGCCTTCGATTATCCCGGCACTGCGGTGCTGATGCTGACGCTGGCGGCCTATGCACTGGCGATGACGGTTGAAGGGCTTATGCAGACGTTGTTGCTGATCAGTCTGTTGGGATTGGGGTTGTTCATCCTGATCGAGAAGAAGAGCAAAGCGCCGCTGATTCATTTGTCATTGTTCACCGATTCACGCATCAGCAGCAGTCTGGCGCTGACCTTGCTGGTGACCACGGTCATGATGACCACGCTGGTGGTCGGGCCGTTTTACCTGAGCCGAGGCTTGGGTCTCGGCAGCACTCAGGTCGGACTGGTGTTGTCGGTCGGGCCGTTGCTGGCGGCGTTCAGTGGCGTGCCGGCCGGGCGTCTGGTGGATCGTTTCGGGGCGCGGAGAATGGTGCCGGGCGCATTGCTTGGGCTGGCCTGCGGTTGTGGTTTGCTGGCGCTGTTGCCGGTGAGTCTCGGACTGCTTGCCTATGTGTTGCCGATAACAGTGGTGGCCTTGAGTTATGCGCTGTTCCAGGCCGCCAACAATACTGGGCTGATGGCGGGTGTCGGGCAGGATCAGCGCGGGGTGGTGTCGGCCATGCTCGGGTTGTCACGCAATCTGGGGTTGATCACCGGGGCGGCGGCCATGGGCGCGGTGTTTGCCCTGACCACGGACGATCCGAGCCGGGCGACGGCTGCGGTCATCGCGAGCGGTTTGCACATGACCTTCGGCGTTGCTGCGGCGTTGATGCTTGCGGCGCTCGGGCTCGGCGTCTTCACACACCTGCGTCTCGCGTCTCTCGCGCAGGAAAGAACAGCTCAAAGCAGGTGACGCCATCAGCGCTGCTGACGCTGTAGCGGCCCTGATGCAATTGCATGATGGTCGCCACGATCGACAGGCCCAGACCGTTGGACTGAGCCGAACGCTCACGGGACGGATCAGCGCGGTAGAAACGTTCAAACAGCCGCGACAGATGCTCGGGAGGAATCGTCGCCCCCTGATTGCGCACCCGCAGGTAGCTGCCATCCGGCTCGGCGATGGCTTCAACCTGCATCGTCGAATCCGCCGCGCCGTACTTGATCGCGTTGGCGCACAGATTGGCCAGTGCCCGGCGCAGCAGCATCGGCTCGGCCCAGATCACGCCGCTGCCACGGGCCTCGATGGTGACGCCGACATCGGCGGCCAGACCTTCGAAGTAATCGGCGATGCGCTGCATTTCATCGCAGGCGTCCAGCTCCTGACGCTGGCTCAAGGCACTGGCCGGGTCGGTGCGGGCGAGAAACAGCATGTTGTCGAGCATCCGCGCCAGCCGTTCGAGTTCTTCGACGTTGGAGGCGAGCAACTGCTGATAGGCCTCGACGCTGCGGTTCTGTTGCAGGGCGACCTGGGTTTCGCCGAGCAGGTTGTTGATCGGTGTGCGCAGTTCGTGGGCCATGTCGGTGGAGACCTGGCTCAGTTGGGTAACCCCTCGGTCGAGCCGGTCCAGCATCGCGTTGAAGGCTTCGATCATCGGCTGCAATTCACGGGGTGTGCCGTGGCGGTCGAGGCGTTCACCGAGGTTGGCGATGCCGATTCCGTGGGCATGCCGGGCAAGCCGCCGCAACGGCAGCAGGCCGCGATACACCAGCAGGCAGCCGACCAGCGCCAGGACAATCGCCGCCAGTGACGCCAGGCCATACACGCTGAGTCGGTAACTGGCGAGCATCGCTGTGCGTTCGCTCATCACCTTGCCGATGAGTACTTGCAGATTGCCCTGATCGCCGGAGTCGATACTGGCCGCCACCGCCGAGAACGGCACGCCGTTGATGCTCGGCAGATGCTGCACATCGTTGAGGGCCATCACATGGTTGATCGGCACGGCGGGTACGGTCGGCAAGGTCAGGTTGCTGGGATTGACCACGAACAAGGGTGGTTGGCCCGGGGCGCCGATGGTCAACAGCGCTTCGCGATTGCCGAGCATGTTCTGGAACAGCGCCGGTTTGTTCTGGATCAGCTCCAGGGTGTTGCTGTCGTTGAGGATGGTGCGCAACTGATCGATGCGGCTGACCAACTGGATGTCATCGCGGCGGGTCAGTTGTTCATCCAGCGCGTTGTACAGCGCCGCGCCGAGGCCCGCCAGGGACGCGAAGGCGAGCACCGCGAACACCAGCGCCAGGCGCAGCGTCAGGGAATACGTGCCAGTGACTTTCATGGCTGGGTATCGAAGCGGTAGCCGATGCCGCGCACGCTGTGGATCAGCTTGAGCGGGAACGGATCGTCGATCTTCGCCCGCAGGCGGCGCACGGCGACATCGACCACATTGGTGTCGCTGTCGAAATTCATGTCCCACACCCGGGAGGCGATCAGCGAGCGCGACAGCACTTGCCCTTCGTGGGTGGCGAACAGTTGCAGCAGGGCGAATTCCTTGTTGGTCAGGGTGATCCGGCTGCCGGCGCGGGTGACCCGGCGCTTGAGCACGTCGATCTGCAAGTCGGCCACCTGCAACTGTTCTTCTTCATGAATCGGCCCGCGCCGGGTCAGGGTGCGAAGGCGCGCCACCAGTTCGGCGAAGGAAAACGGCTTGATCAGGTAGTCGTCGGCGCCCAGTTCCAGGCCTTTGACCCGGTCGGCGATGTCGTCACGGGCGGTGAGGAACAGCACCGGCGTGTCGGCTTCCTTGCGCAGCCGGCGCAGGACTTCCCAGCCATCCATTTTTGGCATCATCACGTCCAGCACGATCACGTCGAAGTCGTGCTCCAGCGCCAGGTGCAGACCGTCCGCGCCGTCCCGGGCCAGGCTCACGTTGTAACCCAGTTCCTGCAAGCCGTTGAGCAGGTAATTGCCGGCCTTGGGTTCGTCTTCGACGACAAGGATATTCATGGGCACTGCGCCTCACTGGTCAGTTGGTGCAACCGCTGCCTTGCACTTGGTAGTCCAGCACATGTTCGCGGCCCTGGTGGTCGAGGTAGTTGAGTCGTGCGGGAATGACGCCGCAGGCCTGGGAAATATCGGTGCTGGAGAGGACTTTGTCGACATCCAGGTGTACGTAGAAGCCATTGGTGTCGTGAATGACCGTGCGCTCGGGCATTTCGGCGGCGAACACGGAACCGGTGGCGAGGAGGGCGGTGAAGGCCAGGATCAGGGTTTTCATGATGAGTCACTCGTGTCGGTGAAGTGGATCGGCAGGTGTGCCGGAACAACTTCAGGCTACCGAGCGATCCGCTCGGCAAACCGACAACTCAATGACAAAGTTGTAATGAAACCCTGAAAACACAAATCCCCTGTGAGAACAGGGGATTGTTTTGACCGCGGGTGTTTTCAACTGCCGTGGGTACTGAGAATGCTCGCAATCTGCTGCGGCTGGCAGTTGAGGTAGGGCGAGGACTTCAGCCAGTGCTGGTCCGGGTACCAGGAAAACATGTACTGGCCGTCCTTCAGGCTGTCGATCACCCGTCTGGCGACTTGCGGACGCACCGCCGGGCAACCCTGACTGCGGCCCAGCCGGCCTGTACGTTTGCTCCAGAACAGATTCACGTAGTCGGCGGCGTGGATCACGATGGCGCGGTCGCGGGCCATGTCGTTGACGCCCGGTTCCAGGCCGTCCATGCGCAACGAATAACCGTGGGTGCCTTCGTAACTTTCCTGGGTGCGGAACAGCCCGAGGCTGGACTGAAAACTGCCTTCACGGTTGGAGAAGCGGGTGGCGAAGTTGTCCCCGGACTTCGAGCCGTGGGCGACCAGGTCGCGCAGGATCAGTTTTTTCTGCGTCAGGTCGAAGATCCACAGGCGTCGCTCGGTGGACGGTTGCGAATAATCGATGATCGCCAGGTGACGGGACTGCTTCGCGCCGTTGTTGATCGCGCATTGCATGGCGTTCAGGGCACCTTTCAGCGCCTGGGGATTGAGTTCCGGAGCGGCGTGGGCGAGGCTGTTGTAGAGAACCGGCGAAGCGGTGCCGGCGGCAAAAACCTGACTGGTCCCCAGCCCCAGGGCAGCGGCAGTCAGCAGAAGTCGGCGCAAAAACGTCAACATTTAAAGTGAATCCTCACTGGCTACATGGTTGGCACTTTGGCTCCTGACGTCCAGTCGTCCCCGGCAGGCCCGCGAATCGGACCTGACTGTATCACCGCACCTGATGTAAGGTTGGCCGTCAATCATGACGGCCATGGATTGGAGTAAAGCAGTTGTTCAAAAAGTACGCATGCTACTTGAGCATTTGTCTGCTCGCTGCGCCGTTTGTCGTTTGTGCCGAAGAGCCGTTGCCGGCGCTCCCGACACTGCCGGCGGAGGTGCCCGTGGAGCCGCAAAGTCCGTTGCAGGCCGTGCTGATCGGTCTGCCGCAGGCTTGCCCGGCAATTGCCGCCCGTCTCAGTGGCCCGGCCCTGGAACAGTTGCAGGCGTTCTACCGGCAGCAGGACTGGATGCCGGTGTGGGCGGCGGCCGGGCAATTGCCGGCCTTGCATGCGCAATTGCAGCTGCTGGCCGACGATGGCCTCAATCCGAAACGCTATCCGGTCGCCGACACGGCTCCGCAGGATGGCGAACTGTGTGCCGACATCGACATCAGCCGCAATTACCTGCAGGCCCTGCAGGACCTGCATTACGGTCGTCTGCTGCAATCGCATTTCGAACCGTTGTGGCATTCCGACGACACGCCCCGCGACCGTCAGGCGGAGTTGCTCGCCATCGCCGTGCCGGGCATGCATGACGTTGCCGCCGCCTTCGATCTGGCCCGCCCGCGCCTGGCGCAATACCAGAACCTGCGCCATCTCTACGCCGCACAACGCCTGCAGGCCTTGCCGCACTGGCAATCGGTGGGCAACGGGCCGCTGCTGCGCCCGGACATGGAAGACAAACGCGTGCCGGAGCTGGCGCGGCGGCTGTACAGCGAAGGTTATCTGAGCAGTGTGGTCGGTACGCCGGACAACGCTTATCACGGTGTTTTGGTCGAAGCCGTGAAAAGCTTCCAGGCCAACCATTCGTTGCAGGCCGACGGTGTGGTCGGGCCGGGGACGATTGCCGAAATGAACATCAGCCCGCTGACCCGTCGCGAGCAGCTGCGGGTCAACCTCGAGCGGTTCCGCTGGCTGGCCCAGGACATGGAGCCCGATGGTTTGCTGGTCAACGTCGCCGCTGCGGAACTGACCCTGTATCAGGGCGGAGAGCCGGTTTGGCAGACACGAACTCAGGTCGGTCGCGCCGAACGCCAGACGCCGCTGCTGAAATCCCGGGTCACGCGTCTGACACTGAACCCGACCTGGACCGTGCCGCCGACTATCTGGAAAGAAGACAAGCTGCCGGAAATTCGCAAGGACCAGACCTTCCTCAGCCGGCAGAACCTGCAAGTACTCGACGCCAACGGTCAGCCGCTGGCCGCTGCCGACATCGACTGGGACAACCCTGGCAACATCCTCCTGCGTCAGGATGCCGGGCCGCGCAATCCGCTGGGGCAGATGGTTATCCGCTTCCCCAACCCGTTCTCTGTGTACCTGCATGACACACCGAGCAAGGCGCTGTTCGACAAGGGGCCACGGGCGTTCAGTTCCGGTTGTGTACGGGTCGAACACCCGATGAAACTGCGCGACTTCCTGCTCAGCCCGGCGGAACGAGCGCGCACCGACACCTTGCTCGCCACCGGCACCACCCATGAGTTCCGCCTGAGCAACCCGGTGCCGATCCTCATGACGTACTGGACAGTACAGGTCGACGGGCAGGGCCGCGTGCTCTACGCGCCGGACATCTACAGCCGCGACAGCGCGTTGCTCGCGGGCCTTGATCGGGCGCATTGATCTTCAACGGCTGGCGCGTTTCCAGAAAAACCGCGCCAGCCACGCATCCACACTCAACTTGCCGGCCCCGGCGAACACCAGCGGCACCAGCGCGGCCAGATAAATCGCCGGCAGCTTGAAGTTGCCGAAGCCCTTGTTGGTGATCGCATAACCCTGGGCCAGTTCGCTCAACGACGACCAGTCTGCCGGCCAGTGCACGGCGGCGGTGGCGACCACCGTCACCACGATCAGCGAAATCGCCGAGATCCGCGTGCCGAGTCCGATCAGGATTGCCAGGGCGCAGATCAGCTCGGCCCACATCGACAGCTCCCAGTTCAGCGTCGCCGGCAAGTGATCGAAGGGAAACGGGAAGCGGTCCTGAATGTCTTCGAACCAGTTCTGGCCGTTGAATTTTTCCAGACCCGATTCAAAAAACTCCCAGGCGATGAACAGGCGCAGGGTCAGCGGTGCCAGCCACTGGCCGGCGCGGTCGAGGTTCAGGTGCAGGCCTTTGACGGCGGTCGAGAGAGCAGTGGTCATGGGAAGGCTCCATTCAATTCAGTGGTAAGCGGGGCACCGACGTGCCCCTTGCAGAGGGTTATTCGCCGGCGCCGCACTTGCCTTCGCCGCATTTGCCTTCCGAGGTTTTTTCCGGGTTGTCGGCCTGGGCCTGAGTCTGGCTGTAGCCGTGATCCAGTTGCTTGACGCTGAACGCCTCGGAAGCCGATGCAGCGTTGGACAGGGCCAGGCCACCGGCCAGCAGCAGGCTGAGGGTCAGGGAGGTTTTCGAGAGCTTGGTCATGGTGAATCTCCGATAAGAAATGTGAGTTCAAAGGCTTGATCGGGGCTACCGATCGACAGGCTCATTTGAACGTCGGGCTGTATCGGGGATGTGTCGTCAGCGGGGGGATTTGTGCTCGTGGTGTGTCCGGGCCTGCGCCGTATACAGTGCGATACACAAACGCGGTGTGATTCGGCCGGCGGGCGCAGCGTCTAGCCACCGTGTCCCCGCAATCCCATGGGGCGAGACTTCGAGACCCGGCATGCAAGCGCTGTTGAACGAGATCCTTGACGCTGTCCGGCCCCTGATCGGGCAGGGCAAGGTGGCTGACTACATTCCCGCCCTCGGCACCGTGCCGCCCGATCAACTGGGCATCGCCGTGTACGGCAACGACGGCGAAATGTATTGCGCCGGCGATGCCGAGACGCTGTTCTCGGTGCAAAGTATTTCCAAGGTGTTCAGCCTGGTGCAGGCCATCGAACACTCCGGCGAGGCGATCTGGGAACGTCTGGGCCACGAGCCGTCCGGCCAGCCGTTCAACTCGCTGGTGCAGCTGGAATTCGAACGCGGCCGCCCACGCAATCCGTTCATCAACGCCGGAGCACTGGTGATCTGCGACATCAACCAGTCGCGCTTCGCGGCGCCGGCCTTGTCGATGCGCGATTTCGTGCGACGGCTGTCGGGTAATCCCCAGGTAATGGTCGACGGCAAGGTCGCTGATTCCGAATACCAGCACCGCGCACGCAATGCGGCGATGGCTTACCTGATGCAGTCCTTCGGCAACTTCCACAATGACGTCGAAGCGGTGCTGCGCAGCTATTTCAGCCACTGCGCGTTGCGCATGAGCTGCATCGACCTGGCCCGGGCGTTCTGCTTCCTGGCCAACGACGGTTATTGCAAGCACAGCGGCGAACAGATCCTGACCCGCCGCCAGACCCAGCAAGTCAACTCGATCATGGCCACCAGCGGGCTGTACGACGAAGCCGGCAACTTCGCCTACCGCGTCGGTCTGCCAGGCAAGAGCGGCGTCGGTGGCGGCATCGTCGCGGTGGTGCCGGGGCAGTTCACGGTGTGCGTGTGGTCGCCGGAACTCAACGCGGCGGGCAACTCGCTGGCGGGCATGGCAGCGCTGGAAATGCTCAGCTCGCGGATCGGCTGGTCGGTGTTCTGAACCTGTGTTGCTTTGAGGGTGGGCAAGCTATACATTTTCCGGCCGCCCTCAATATGGTGATTCCGCTCCATGTCTCTCGCGCTCGAACGTCTCGTCGCTGGCACGCCTATCCCTTTCGCCGGTAACCGCGTCACCGTGGTCAGCCCCGAACTGGCCGAGCGTTTCCGACCCGGCGACCACCTGCTGGTGGAGCAGGTGAGCGGTGAGCTGTTGCTGATTCCGGTGGTGGATCAGCAGGCCGCTTCGGTTGCGATCGAACGTGCAGCGGCAGCGTTTACTGCGTTGTCCGCGGTGTCGGATGAAGCGATCAGCCGTTTCTTCGATCTGTTCGCTCAACGGCTGGAAAGCCCTGACGCCTGGGCGCTGATCGAAAGCGCCAACCTCGCTGACATCGAACGGGCCAAGGCCCGCGGTCGGTCCACCACCCGGTTGCTCGCTGACGAGCGCATGCGCCGCGACATGATCGCCGGCCTGCGCGCCTGGCGTGATGCGCCGGCCACTCGCGGCAAAGTAATCAGCAGCGTCGAACATGACGGCTGGAAGGTCGAGCAGGTGGTGTCGCCGCTGGGCATCGTCGCGTTCGTGTTCGAAGGCCGGCCGAACGTCTTCGCCGACGCCGCTGGCGTATTGCGCACCGGCAACACTGCCGTGCTACGCATTGGCAGCGATGCCTTGGGCACCGCGCAAGCCATCGTCACCCACGCCCTGAACCCGGCACTGGCCGATGCCGGCTTGCCGGCGGGTGCGGTGTCGCTGGTGGAGAGCGTCAACCACGCCGCCGGTTGGGCGATGTTTGCCGACCGGCGTCTGTCGCTGGCGGTGGCCCGTGGTTCGGGCCGTGCCGTCAGCCAGTTGGGCAGCATCGCCCAGCAGGCCGGCACCGCCGTCAGCCTCCACGGCACCGGTGGCGCGTGGCTGATTGCCGATCGTGATGCCAACGCAAAACGCTTCTCCGCCGTGGTGCGCAACTCGCTGGATCGCAAGGTCTGCAACACCCTCAACGTCTGCCTGATCCAGCGCGACCGTGCCGCCGAACTGGTGCCGTTGTTCCTCGATGCCTTGCAGCAGGCCGGCACCGCGCGCGGTCAGGGCTGCAAATTGCACATCGTTGAAGGCAGCGAAAGCTACCTGCCGAGCGACTGGCAGAACGCGACGGTCGAGGTCTATCGCGCCGAGGGTTATCAGACCGAAGCCCTGGCCGAGCCATTGCCGGAGGCGCAACTGGGCCGCGAGTGGGAATGGGAAGAAACCCCGGAAACCAGCCTGATGATCGTCGACGACCTGGATCAGGCCATCGCGCTGTTCAACCGCTACAGCCCGCAATTCACCGTGTCCTTGATCAGCGAAGACGCTGCCGTTCAGGAGCGTTTCTACAGCGCGGTCAACGCACCGTTCGTGGGCAACGGGATTACCCGTTGGGTCGATGGCCAGTACGCGCTGAACAAGCCGGAGCTGGGCCTTTCGAACTGGGAAAGCGGTCGCCTGTTTGCCCGTAGCGCGATTCTTTCGGGTGACGGTGTGTTCACTGTGCGCAGCCGCATGACCCAGGTCGATCTGGGCGTAAAACGCTAAAACCAGAACGCCGCGCCTGTCGCAATGACAGGCGCGGCGTTTTCGTATCACTTGGCAGTGGCGGCGGATTCGATCAGGCTGGCCACGGCTTTCGGATTCGACACCATCACCACATGGGACGCGCCTTTGACCACCACGGTCTTTTTGGCGTGCGCCCGTTCGGCCATGAACGCCATGGCTTGCGGCGGGATGTTCTTGTCCTTGTCACCGTATACAAACCACGACGGAATCGATTTCCATGCCGGCTCACTGGCGGCCTCATTCAGAGCGGCCTCGGTGACCGGGCGCTGAGTCGCGGCCATCAGTTTCGCGTTGGCATTCGGCACGTCGGCGGCGAACTGGTCGTGGAACTTGTCCTGCTGGATATACAGATCCTTGCCGCCGTCCTTCAGGGCAACGGGCGGCGCGAGGGTCGGGCCGAGGGTGCTGCCGGGGAATTTGCCGGCCAGCCCGGCCACGGTTTCACCGGTTTCCGGCGCAAACGCGGCGACATACACCAAGGCTTTCACATTGGCGTTGCCATACGCCGCTTCACTGATCACCGGCCCGCCGTAGGAATGGCCGACCAGCACCACCGGCGATTTGATCCCGGCCAGCACGTCGGCGACCGATTGCGCATCACCCTTGAGCGTGCGCAGCGGGTTGGCCGCCGCGATTACCGGATAACCGTCCTTTTCCAGAATCTTCACCACACCGTTCCAGCTGCTGGAATCGGCAAAGGCACCATGCACCAGCACCACCGTGGGTTTCTCGGCGGCCATCGCCGAGGTCGCGCCGGCCATGGCGGCGGCGAGGGCCAAACCTGCAAACAACTTGTTCATCGGGTGTTCCTTGTGTCGGGAGGAGGGATGCAGCGCTCGGGCTTATTCAAAGCGTCGGCTGTATCGGGGATGTGTCCGCCTCCCGGCGCGGGTGCATGGAACTGTGTCTGGCAGGGCGCTGGCTACACGCTGATACAAAGCAAACGCCCCGGCTGGTGCGGGGCGTTCGGTTCAGGCGGCATTGACCGTTTGGCCATGCACTGCGCAGGTCGACGGTTGCTCGGCCAGCGAGACGAAGGTGCGACGGTCGGCGGTGAGGGCATCGATGGAGCCGGTCTCGATGTCGTAAACCCAGCCATGCAGGTTCAGCAGGCCTTTCTCCTGGGCCAGACGCACGCTCGGGTGAGTCTGAATGTTCGCCAGTTGCGCGATCACGTTCTCGCGCACCATCGAACTCAGCTTGGCCGCGTCATTGGCGTGTGGCCGCGATTCGTTGACCACTTTCGCCGACTCGGCATGTTGCAGCCAGCCGCTGACGGCGGGCAGGTGATCCATGCATTTGCACTGGGCGATGGCGGTCATGGCGCCGCAATCGGAGTGGCCGCAGATCACGATGTCGGTGACGCCGAGCACGGCGACCGCGTACTCCACCGTCGCCGAAACCCCGCCCGGGTGCGGGCTGTAGGACGGCACGATATTGCCGGCGTTGCGGATCACGAACAGCTCGCCGGGTTCTTGTTGGGTCAGCAGTTCGGGCACGACACGGCTGTCGGAGCAAGTGATGAACAAGGTGCCCGGGGTCTGGGTAGTGGCCAGGTATTTGAACAGTTCAGTGCGTTGCGGAAACGCTTCGTTCTGGAACTTCAGGAAGCCTTCGATCAGGTTTTTCATGGTGTTGTCCTCTCAATTCGAACAGCCAGTACCGAATTCGCTGTATTGAAGAATGTGTTTTGCGCCGTGGCTGTCGAGGTAGGTCATCTCGACCGGCACTACGCCGCAGATGTCGGCCACCGGGGTGATGCTCACGACTTGCGCGATGTCCAGTTGCATGCCGTAGCGATAGGCGACGGCCTCTTCATCAGCCTGAGCCTGAGCGGCGAGGCCGGCGAGCAGGGCCAGGGACAGCAGGATTTTTTGCATGGGGCAGCCTCCAGACAGATGTGGTGACGACTTGGCAATTCAGGTTTGGATGGGCCCGCACGCGGGGTGCGGGCCCGGAGGGATCAGAACGGACGCAGCGGGAGGAACTTGCCGTCGAGGGTGACCACGGCGCGGGAACCGCCTTCAGGGTCTTCGACTTTCTTGATGTCGAGCTTGAAGTTGATGGCGCTGATGATGCCGTCGCCGAACTGCTCGTGAACCAGTGCCTTCAGGGTGGTGCCGTAGATCTGGATCATCTCGTGGAAGCGGTAGATGGTCGGGTCGGTCGGCACACCGTCGAGGCTGCCGCGCAGCGGGATGATTTGCAGGGCGGCGACGTCTTCGGTGCTCAGCTCAAGCTTGTCGCCGACCACTTCGGCAGCGGCTTTTGGCAGCGGGTGCTGGCCGAGGAGGGCGGCGGTCACGTAGGCCAGGCTCAGGCCGGTGCCGTCGGCCAGGTCCTGCCACGACAGGTTTTTCTGTGCCTTGGCATCCAGAGCGCGAGTGGTCAGGGCGATGCGGCTGTCGTTGTAGGCTTGAGATTGCATGGTGTTTCTCCTTTCGGGGTTGGCTTGCTGTGTGGGATTCATCTTCTGCTGATTGATCCATAGCGTCCAAGACCGATATACAATGCAAAGCATAAGCACTGCCTATAGATGGAGAGCCCCATGCTGCTGCGACATTTGCGTTACCTGCTGGCCGTGGCCGATCACGGCGGCTTCACCCGGGCGGCCGAGGCGCTGCACGTGTCGCAGCCGACCCTGTCGCAACAGATCCGCCAACTGGAGGAAAGCCTGGGTGTGGATCTGTTCGATCGCACCTCGCGTTCGGTCAAACCCACTGATGCCGGCGAGGCCTACATCGAATGTGCGCGGCGGGTGCTGGTGGAGCTGGAGGCGGGCAAGCGTGCGTTGCATGACGTGAAGGACTTGTCCCGAGGCTCGCTGCGTCTGGCAATGACCCCGACGTTCATGGCGTATCTGGTGGGGCCGTTGGTGCGTGACTTCGTGGCGCGGTATCCGGGGATTCATCTGGAGATTTTCGAGCTGTCGATGGATGACATCGAGGCGGGGCTGGCGGATGACTCGCTGGATATCGCGATTGCCTTCACCCCGGTGCGCAATCCGGACATTGAATGCATTCCGGCGTTTGTCGAGACGCTGGGCGTGATGGTTGGGCGGGAGCATCCGTTGTATGACAGCTCATTGGTTCTGAGCCCCAATGACATCGCGCAGCTTGATTTCGCACTGTTGGCGCCGGGTTACATCACCCGGGTGTCCGTCGATGAGTACTTTCGCCAACACGGCATCACGCCCAAGGTGCAGATCGAGGTGAATTCGGTGAGTACCTTGCTCGAAGTGATCCGGCATGCGCCGTTGGCGACCATGTTGCCGGAAGCGATAGCCACCGAGGATCGGGCGTTGCGCCGGTTGCGTGTGGAGAGTGAGGCGCCGCAGCGGGGGGCGGCGTTGTTGCGGCGCAAGAATAACTATCACAGTGCGGCGGCGGTGGCGTTCATGAATCTCGCGCTAGGCCTGGGAAGCCCTCACTGTAGAGACCGGTACATCCTTTACACATTAGACCGGGGACATCGTTTACACCTTTTGAAGGCTTGATACG
>NZ_JBWKPF010000006.1:0-381245 GCF_059418105.1 Pseudomonas sp. GW821-FHT09C09 | reverse complement strand
CGGATTGCGGGTCACGCGGGATGATCACGTCGTGGGTGAAAGCCTGAACCATGACCTGGTCTTCGTGGCCTTCCTGAAAGGTGTTGCCAACGGAGTCGGCAGTGAAGGCGCCGGCAGTGATCAGGCCTTGTTTTTCGCCGGTAACCGACATGTACGCTGGTGTTGCCATGGGGTGTGCTCCTTGCTCGATAGACAGGACCGGACGGCGTGATTGCCTGTCCAGGCGGCAAAGGAGGAATCAAAAGTCATGCCAGCCATCACATGGCCATTACCCATCAAGGGCTTACGAATCTCGCGTGAGAATTTTCCATCCTTTGCTGTAGGAAACAGCGAAAAAGTGCGCAAGAAGTTGCGCAGTACTGTGCAACTTCTTGCGCACTTGGCTGGAGGCCTTGATTGGCAAGGCCTGCCGGGGTTTTGACCGTGGTTTTATTACGGACAACTGCGCAACTTTTTGCGCAGTTCAGTAATTTCGATCGGCTCCACTGAAACAGGGAAACCGTACATAGATAACGGTCCGATCAATCCCCAAAACGACAAAACCACCTGCTGCTAAACAGATGGTCTTGATCTGGCTGAACACAACCGAATGTCACCGGCCAGCATGTTGCTCGAGCAGCGAGAACGCTTCACCGGTAAACCGATAACTCTTGTCCGGCTGAAACACGATAACGCCCTCCTCGCACAAACGCTTGAGCACTTCCCTCACGCTGACGAACTGAATACCGCTGACAAACGCCTGCAGATATCCGTGCACCCCCCGCCCGCCAACGGCGCGTCCTTCGCGTGCGGCAACCAGCAAGGCATCGATCACCTTGATCCGGATCAGGCTGGTGCGCAGCCCGTAATAATGCAGCAGTTCACGGATGTGCTCATTGGTGCTGCGCTCGAAATCGAAGGCCCGCTGACCTTTCGTCAACGGGAACTGCGATTGCTTGCCAGAAGACGTCGATGCCGGGCTGGTTAACATTCGAATGCTCCTTTTTATGATCAGCCGCTGTGCGTAGCTATATATAGAAGAAGGCGCACTCGACGGCTCCGCCATCAAGTGCGCCCTCCGATCAGAAGTCGACGGTCGCCGACAATTGCAATGTGCGTGGATAGCCCGGGGAGAACGCGCCGTAGGACGCCACACCCGACCAGTACTCACGATCAAACACGTTCTGCACCGTGGCGCGGAATGTCGTCGGCCGACCTTCGATCTTGGTGGCGTAACGGGCGCCGGCGTCGATGCGGGTCCAGGATGGCAGCTCCTGGGTGTTGGCCTGATTGACGTATTGGCTGTCGGTGTAGATCGCGCCGCCGGTCAGGGTGAAACCTTCGACCCACGGGGTATCCCACTCGGCCCAGAGGTTGGCCTGCACATCCGGCACGCCCACCGGTTTGTTGCCACGGTTGGCGGCGGTGGCCGAATCCGTCAGTTCGCCGTCGAGCAAGGTCACGCCGCCCATCAGGCGAGTGCCCGGCGCCACTTCGCCGAACATGCTCAACTCGACGCCACGGTTACGCTGCTCGGCCTGCACCGAGAACACGTTGCCGGCGCCGATTTCGCCGCTCGGTTTCTCGATCTGGAACAACGCCAGGGTAGTCATGAACGTGCCGTGCTCGTACTTCACGCCAACTTCATGCTGTTTGGATTTGTAGGGGGCGAAGGTTTCGCCGGAGTTGGCCGCCGTGCCGGGGGCGATGTCACCTTTGCTCAGGCCTTCGACGTAGTTGTAGTACAGCGAGACGTCTTCCCACGGTTTGACCACCACGCCCGCCAGCGGTGTGGTGGCGCTGTCGTCGTAACGGGAACTGACCGAACCGGATGCGCTGTAGTTACGCGACTCGATGTCCTGACGGCGCACGCCGAGGGTCAACTGGATCCGGTCATCAAGAAAGCCGAGGGTATCGGTCAGTGCGACGCCGGACAGTTCCGACTCGGAAATGCGCAGCACTTTCGGCGAGTTGATGTACTGCTTGGGCACGTCCACCGGGTGATAGATATTCGAGCGGATTTCCGTGCCGTTGTTGATGCCCCGGGACAACTCGTCCTGATAACGGGTCGCCATGATCGTGGTGGTGTGAGTGACCGGACCGGTGGCGAACAGCGCGCGCATCCCCACATCGGCCGTTGAACGATCGACGTTGAATTTGTAGTAGCCAGGGATATTGCTGGTGTCGCCGGCGTCATTGAGGATTCGCGGCACCTGGTCCGACATGCGCTTGACGTCGGAGCGACCACCGCCGGCGTGGGCGAACACGGTCAGGTTGTCATTGAGGTCGTACTCGCCGCCGAGCAATGCCGACTGCTCCTTGGTGTCCGACCAGCCCCAGTCCTGCGGCAGGTTGGTGCGACCGTTCGGCGCCGATGGAACCTTCACGCCCGGTGCAATGGTGAACGGTCGCGAGGCCGCGTCGAAGCTCTCTTTCTGGCTGATGTAATCCAGGTTCAGGCGCAGCCGTTCGCCCTTGTAATCGAGGGCGATGGCACCGATGTCCAGCGCGCGCTCCTGATTGTTGATCGCGGTATCACCGCCCTGAGTGCTGCCGTTGAATCGGATGCCAAACTGATTTTCGCTGCCGAAACGCCGGCTGACGTCCAGATGCCCGCCCACTTGCGAGTCGGACGCGTAAGTGCCGGTGAAGCGAGTCAGGTCTTCGTCCAGTGGCCGCTTGGGCACGATGTTGATCACGCCACCGACGCCGCTGTTCGGCGATATCCCGTACATCAGCGCGCCCGGCCCTTTGAGCACTTCGACGCGTTCGGCGTATTCGGTAAACACCCGGTAGTTGGGGGCCACGCCGTACACACCGTCGTAGGCCAGTTCGCCGAGGTTGCCCTCGCCTATCGCAAATCCGCGAATGAAAAACGAGTCGACGATCCCGCCGGTCTGCCCGGTGGAGCGCACCGAAGGGTCGCGCTCCAGGGCATCGGCCACGGTCACCGTTTGCAGGTCGGCGAGGGTTTTGGCGGTGTAGCTGGTCACGCTGAACGGCGTGTCCATCACGTCCTTGTTGCCCATCATCCCGAGCCGCGCGCCCCGGGCGACCTGGCCGCCGGCGAGCACTTCCGGCAATGCGGTCGCGCCGTTGTAACTGGCGTTGACATTGGTGGTGTCCAGCGTCAGGCCTTCCGTGGTGACGGTGTCCTGTTGCTCGGGTTGCTTGGGGTCTGCTGCCCAGACAGTGGCGCTTCCTGCGGCCAGAATAGAACTCAGCATGGCGGTGCGAATAGCCAGGGTTAACGCGCGTTCACTGCAAGGTCGACGTGCAACAGACATGACGATGGGGTCCTTCTCGAATGGCTGAAAATGGTAATGACTCCTATTTGCCAGCCAGCAATCGAAAAAGTATCAGCGTCGTCGGAATTTTTTTGGCGACCGGTTTGCGCGGAGGATGGGCGGGAGAAGCCCATCCTCCGGCACAGGTCAGTCGTACAGGCATTGCAGCGGAATGGAGATCACCGGCAGCGCGGGATCGAACGCGTGCCGGGTAGTCTTGTACGGGAACAGTTCGCCGCGCTCGATGGTGGTGAAAATCCGCGCCACCTCGAACGCCTGCCCGGTTTGCCAATGCCGTACACAGACACGCGGATCGGCGTAGTCGAGCTGGATGCACGGCACCCGTTTCAACCCCAGTGCCCGCGCTGCGTTGAACCGGTGATTGCCGTCCATCACGATGCCCCGGGAGCTTTCGACGATGATCGGCTCCAGCCAGTGCCCGGCCTGGATGATCGCCTCGCGCAGGCGCTGTACGTTGAGCGGATCGACCTGCTCGGATTGCCGCACGTCGCACAGTGGACGCAGGGCAATCTGGTAACCATGTCCCATGATTCGTCCCCCGTTTCAGCAGGCATCCGCGTTGGCGACCAGCGCGTACTGGCTGGCCATGTCCCGCAGGCGTTGCGCCTGTTCGATGAGCGGCAGATCGACCATTTCGCCATCGACTTGCACCGCGTGGCTGCCCCCGGCCACGGCATTCAGGACCCGGTCCGCCCACGCCAGTTGGCGGGCGTTGGGCAGGTAGGCTTTCTGCACCGTGGCGATTTGCGCGGGATGGATACACAGCTTGGCGCCGAACCCCAGCGACCGGGCGTAACGCGAGTCGCGCTCGACCAGCGCCATGTCGCTGATGGCCGGGGTCACGCCATCGATCGGTGCCGGCAATCCGGCAACCCGCGAAGCCAGCACGATGCGATTTCGAGCAAACAGAAACGCCTCGGGAATCTGGCTGCAGTCGATGTCCAGGGAGAAATCCAGCGAGCCGAATGCCAGCCGCGCCAGGCCGGGAATCGCTGCAATCGCCTCGACCTGATGCAAGCCCTTGGCGGTCTCGATGATGGCGACGATTTGCAGGTCGGGGTTCCACTCCAGCAAGCGCTCAACCACACGGGACAAGCTTTCGGGGCATTCGGCCTTGGGCAGGAAAATCCCGGCGCAGCGCTCGGGGTAGCGCATATCGCCCAGCCAGGTCATGTCCTGGCGAAACAGCGAACTGCCGACGCTGTTCAACCGGATGTAACGCTGGCTGGCAGTTTCGGGCGTGCTCTGCTGCCAGGCCCAGATCGACGCCCGGGCCACGGCTTTGCTATTCGGATGAACGGCATCTTCGAGGTCGAGAATGATCGCGTCCGGCCCGGCCTCGACCGCTTTGGAAAAACGCTCCGGCCGGTTGCCGGGAACGAACAGGTAGCTGATGGGAAGCGTGGCGTTGGTGCTGTGACGAACAGTCATCGGGACTCTCCTGAGCGTGCTTCAGTCGTGGGTTTTCAAAAAAATTCGAACACCTGTTACAGGGGAAAAAACGGGCTGAATCCCGGTGTCTTGAATCAACCGTCAACACCTTGAATAACAAGGCGTTGACGGTTTTTAAAATCAACACGCGAGCGCTTACTTGAGCATGCGAACAAACGGCTTCGCACTCCCCTGTTGTGTGTGTTCATTCAAAAATATTTGAAAACCTTACTTGATAATCGTTCCTGTTCGCAATATTGTTCGAGCCGCTGACAGGGTCAGGATTAAAATCAAGACCTGTGATTTTGTTCACGGAAAGTTCGGCGCAATGATGTCATTTACATGTCAGGTAATGGCACTTCAAAAGAGACAAGGCCACCACTCATTGGCCTTCTCCTTGCCTGCCTGAACCTTAAGGAGTGGGGTTCTCATGAAACAGTTTTGTGAAAATTTTATGAAAGAACATACCCCGTGTTTATTTGCAGAGTGGATCTGTCATCCGCCTCCACCTCTTTAAACACTCGTATCTGACGAGCAGCAAGAACACAAAAATCGATAACGATTAGTTGTCGACCTGCATATGGCGATTATCGACGCCAGAGGTTTTCTATGCCTGAATTAATTGCGCCGCCAACTAAAGCAACAACAGAAGCTCAATATCCAAAAGTGCTGAAACCGTTAATCGACCCTGTTATCGACAATCTACTTAAATATTCCCCGGGAAAACTTTTTGAACTCGTTAACCAACATGGTTCCCCGCTGAATCTGGTATGGCCACATGCATTTGAGGCCAACGTCCAGGCGCTGCAATCGGTGTTGAAACGGCACGAGGTTGACTACGCGATTTTCTACGGAGCAAAAGCCAACAAGTCGCAATGCCTGCTTGCTGCCGCATCGGCTTCGGGCATCGGCACCGACGTGTCGAGCCTGTTTGAGCTGCAGGCGGCACTGCGCGCCGGAACGCCCGCGGAACATTTGTGTGCGACCGGGCCGGCCAAAACGGCAGCGTTTCATCGCGCACTGTTGCAAGGTGGATCGCTGATTTGTGTGGATTCACTGGAAGAGTTCAGCCATCTCAAAGCGCTGCTCGACACTTCGCAACCACCGGCCAAAGCCCGGATTCTGCTGCGTTACAGACCGACAAGTTGCCCGGCGAGCCGCTTCGGAATGGGTGCGGATGATTTGTTTCAGTGCCTTCAGTACCTGACCGAACAGCGTGAGTCGTTCCACTTCGAAGGGTTCCACTTCCACCTCGGCGGCTACGGCTACGAAACCCGGGTACAGGCTTTCCGTGAAGTCATCGGCTTCATCGATGCAGCAAGGGAAATGGGCCTCAACCCGGTCATGATCGACATCGGTGGAGGCCTGCCGATGCGGTATGTAGACCCGCAGGATTACAACAGTTTTCTGCAGAACGACAACAACACGAGTCATTATCAGAATCGTCGAGTCCCCAACGCTTATTACCCTTACGGCAGCAGTTTGACGGCTTGCCAGTGGCTGGACTTATTCCTGGAATCGGATCATTCCCCGGGCAAAACCATTGCCGGTTACTTGAAAAGCCAGAATATAAAACTGGCACTGGAACCCGGCCGCAGTCTGGTGGATCAAGCAGCGATAAGCGTCTTTCGCGTGACCCGCACCAAACAATTGTCCGACAACAAAGTTGTGATCTTCGCCGAAGGCAGCAGTTTCAGCGCTTGCGAAACCTGGTTCTCGTCTGAATACCTTGTCGATCCCATCCTTATTACATCGAAAGAATCAAAACCTGTTCCGATGCAAGCCTACATCGCCGGCCATAGTTGCCTGGACGATGATGTGATCACTCACCGCCTTATCAACTTCGATACATCGCCAAAAACCGGCGATTTATTGATCTACGCCAACACCGCCGGCTATCAGATGGACTTGCTGGAAAATGAATTTCATCGCCACCCGTTGCCGCAGCGACTGATGGCGACATGTTGTACGGAAGGTAACTACGCATTCACACCTGACTATTAAGGGAAGACGTCCAGATGATACTGAATAAAGTTTCGGATCTTATTGGCAATACACCAATGTTGGGCATCGATGTTCCGGATACCAACGCCCGGCTTTTGCTCAAGATAGAGAAGAACAACCCCGGCGGCAGTATTAAGGACCGTATGGCGCGAAACATGGTTTTAGCGGCGCTCAAGTCCGGAAAGTTGAAACCCGGTGGCGTGGTCGTTGAATCATCCTCCGGCAATACCGGCATCGGCCTGGCCATGGCGGCCGTGGAGTTCGATCTGCATTTCATTGCCGTGGTCGATCACCATGCGGCGCAGGACAAGATTGCGGTGATGAAGGCACTCGGTGCCGAGATCCGCTTTGTCGCCGGAACCTATCGGGAAGACGAAGTGGCCGTGGTCGAGCGCCAACGGCTGGCTGCCGAACTGGCCTCGCAGATCCCCGGCGCGGTGTTCATGAACCAGTCGGACAACGCGGCCAACGCCGGCGGCTACAGCGATTTCGTCCGTGAAACCATCGCCCAGGCCGGTGGCCACATTGGCGCGTACGTCGGTTGCGTCGGCACCGGTGGCTCAATGACCGGCATCGCACGGGGCCTGAAACTGCACAACCCGGACATCGTCACCGTCGCCGTCGAACCGGCCGGTTCCATTGTCTTCGGCCATCCCGGCTATCCGTATTACCAGTCCGGTACCGGCACCCCGGCCGGCGACACCGTTGGCCTGGTGCTTGACTACAGCTGCATCGACCTGGGCTTGCAAGTCACCGATTCCCAGGCCTTCGAAACCGCCCGCTACATCGCACGCAATCTGGCCCTGCTGGTCGGCGGTTCGACTGGCGGCGCGATCTACAAAGCGCTGGAACTGATTCACAAAGGCACGTTGACCGGCAACGTCGTGGTGCCGATTGCCGACGGCGGCGAGAAATACCTGCACACCGTGTTCGACGACAAATGGCTCGAAGAGCGGGACCTGCTGGACCCGGATGTCGCGCCGCAACTGGATCGCTGGCTGGGCAAGACACGCTGGCTCGAATCCGACGCCACTCCCCTGCAATTGAGCGTCGCCTGACACGTCTCCCACACAGGAAAGTCTCTGTATGAAACCGCTGAAAGTCGCCATCTGCGGCGCAGGCCGGACCGGGCACCTGAATGCCATCCTGTTTAAACAGCTGCCCAATGTTCAGGTCTCGATGCTCACCAACAATCAGGAAGTGGTCGAGCGGCACCTCGACAAGCTGCCGATGCAGGCGCTGATGCCGGACGGCTCGACCCTGAGCGCGCGACCGGATCAGGTCAGCACCGACGCCAGCGTCGTGGTGGCCGACGCCGACATCGTGATCATCACCGTACCGGCCCACGCTCGACCGCAAACCCTGCAAGCCATCGCACCGCATCTGAGTTCGAGCAAACCGGTGTACGTCGGCGCGATTCCGGGATTCTGCGGTTTCGACTGGCTAACGGAAGCCACGCTGGGTGACCGTTCGAACGTAGTGATCTGGGGCATGAAGGATGTACCGCACACCGCGTTCGATCTGAAGCCGGGCGTGTCGGTGAAGATGGGCGGCGGCAAGAGCCAGTTGTATGTCGCACTGCACGACCGGGAATCAGCGCAATCACGGCAACACCTGGAAGAAATCCTCACGACGCTTTATGGCCCCTGCGTGACGATGCTCGACCACTACCTGGAAATCACCCTGACACCGGGCAATCCGATCATGCACAGCTCGGTGATCTACGGCTTGATCGGCCCTTACGGCCAGTGGCATCGCAAGATCTTCCCGCAGCGCATGTGCTGGTGGACCGAGTGCCCCGAACTGGGCGCCTATTTCCTCGAGCGCATGGATCAGGAAAGTCAGGAGCTGTGCAGCGTGATCAGCCAGCGTCTGGGCATTGATCTGTCGTCGGTGAAATCCCTCAAGCAGGAAATCGTCGAGGCTTACGGGGAGCAGATCCGCGATCAAAGCAGCATGTTGTCGATCCTGCGCACCAACCAGGCCTACAACGACATCCTCGCCCCAATGATCCCCGCCGATGACAACCGCGCCGGCTACGTGATCGAACGCGAAAGTCGCGCCTTCAATGAAGACGTCGCTTACGGCCTCGTGCTGCTGGTGGAAATGGCCCGGCGCTTCGAACTGAAAGTCCCCTACATCGAAGAAGTCCTGCAATGGAGCGTTTCCTACATGCAGGGTTTGCGCGACTCGGCGCTCGACTACTTCCCCCGCCATTGGCCGCGCACGGCCTGAGCGGATTCAACATTTCATTAATTTCTCGACGAGCAGATAGCTGATATGGATGACTTCAAGACACTCATCGCCTACTCCCGCAAGAACGCCCTGCGACGGATGATCCGTTGCCTGTTTGCCGAAAACATTCTGGATCGCTCGGGGCTGCGCTTCTCTGCGACCGGCAACGAAGCCACCTACGCACTGAAAGACGGCCGCTCCCATGTGTTCTTTTCCAACATCGCCAAGGGTCCGGCCGACACCGTGGTCAATGACGGCGACGTGGTGCTGGTGACCGATGAAGGCGTACGCCAGGTGATTCACACCCATCATGACTTGCTGGACGTGCTGCGCGACAGCTTCGATTTCGAACCCACCGATGAAGGCATTGCCGGGCTCAAGTCGGACATGGAGAACAGCCTGATGAACGACGCCCACGCCCGTCTGCATCGTCAGCAATGGAACGCACGCCTGGCTGCCGCCGCCCGGGAACAAGGCCTCGACAGCCTGACCGATTACCTGCGCCAGCACGTCAGCACCAAGGACGCCGCGATCCTCCTCGACCAGTGGGGCTCGCTGGAAGGTCACCCCTACTATCCGACCTGGAAAGCCCGCCCGGGCCTGAGCGATGAAGAAGTCGAGCAACTGTCGCCGGAGTTCAACGCCCAGGTGCCGCTGCGCATTGCCGCGCTGCGGGCCGACATGGCGAAAAGCGAAAGCATGCCCCACGTCACCGATTACCACAGCTGGTTCGCTGGCAACTTCCCGACTCAATGGGAGCAGTGGAAGGCATCGCTCAACAGCAAGGGACTGGACGAATCCCAATGGTTACCGCTGCCGATTCACGCGTGGCATTTGCAGGCTTACGTGCTGAAAAACTTCGCGGCAGAAATCGAAGAAGGCATCCTGATCACCGACGGCCCGGACATCCAGACCCTGCCGACCATGTCGTACCGCACGATGATGCCGGTGCTCAAGGAGAGCGCGCCGCTGATCAAGTTGCCGATTGCCGTGTGGATGACCAGCGAGCTGCGCAGCCTGCAGGCCAAGTCGATCCACATGGGGCCGCGCATCAGCACCGTCATCACGAAGATCCTCGAGGTTGAAAACGGTTTTGACCAACGTCTGGAAATCTTCCCGGAAGAAATCGGCGTGCGCTACAAGAACGCGATCACGCAGGACGACCACCCCGGTCGGCATCTGTCGGTGGTGTTCCGCGCCAGTCAGCAAGCGTTCGAGCGCTCCGACGAGTGCCTGCCAATCACCGTGGCTTCTCTGTTCACTCGCTTGCCGGGCAGCGGTCGTCCGCTGTTCACCGAGTTGATCGAGCGCGATGGCGTTCGGGCCAATACCGCTCAGGTTGAAGACTGGTTCCGCCAGTACGCCAAAGTGGTCACCCATCCGGTGGTGGCGATCTACCTGATGTACGGCATCGGGCTTGAGGCGCATCAACAGAACACGATGGTGCTGTTTTCCCCGGATGGCAAAGCACGTAGTCTGCTGATCCGTGATTTCGGCGACGGCAGGACCTACGCTCCATTGCTGGAAGGACGCGGCTACACCCTGCAACCGCACGTGCAGCCGGGCATTCTGCCAACGGTGTTCGAGGGCGATATCGAACCGGTGCGCATGTTCGTGCTGGACGCAGCGTTCCTCACGCACCTGCATGAAATGGCCCTGTGGCTGACCAAGGAGTACGCGCTGGACAACAACCGGATGTGGGACATTCTGCGTGAAGAGACCGAACTGGCCTTCGCCGCAGTGCGCGAGCGTGTCGCGCCGCAGCTGTGGGAAGTCGAACGCAAGGCCTTTCTCAATGATCCGTGGCCGACCCGTTCGTTGTTGCGCATGCACATGATGCAGTACTCCAACTACCGGATTCAGCACACGCTGACCAACCCGCTCAATGTCATTCAATAACCGAGGCTGACCCATGACCCATGCAGGTGCCATCGCGGGTTCGCGCGTAAGAGTCCTGATTTATCTTCTGTTCGCGATCCAGCTCATTTCGATGGGTGCGATGGAAATGAGCGGGCCGTTCTGGCCCGTCCACCTGCGTGGGCTGACCTCGTCAGACTCGCTCTTCAGTTTCGCCAGCATCGCCGTGTACGTCGGGCCGATGCTGGGCATTATTCTGACCAGTGCATTCTGGGGCCGTATCGGTGACCGCTTCGGCCACAAGTTGATGATGATCCGCGCCCTCGCCGGCCTGTCATTGACCCAGCTTGGGCTGGCCTTGTGCAGCGATATCTGGGTGATCCTGATCCTGCGCTTCCTGCAAGGCGCCTTCGCCGGCTACATCGCCCCGGCCCAGGCGTATGGCGTGAGTATCGAAGCGCCTTCGCGACGGGCACGGCTGTTCGCGATCCTGCAGATTTCCACCAACGTCGGCTCGTTGCTTGGCGCAGTGGTGGGCGGGTTGATCCTCGATTACGCGACGTTCTTCTGGATCAACATGATCGCGGCGGTGTTGTGCGCCATCTGCACCGTGGTCGCGGCCATTACGTTGCCGGACGTACCGCCAGTGAAGAAGGCCCCGGTTGCGGATACAGCGACGCCAAGCAGTCACAGTGGCAGCGTCTGGCAAGGCACACCCCTGCTGTCGTTGCTGGGTGTCATGGGTATTTTGCTGCTGGCGCGGATGCTGCCGCAGACGTCGTTCTCGCTGTATGTCAGCTCGGTGTTCGAGGTCAGCAATTCGGTGGTCGGGCTTTGCTATGGCTTGCTGGCGCTGGGCTTCATTTTGTCGGCAACCGCGTGGTCGCGTTATTTCGAGCACCGCAATCAGCAGGACACTCTGCAACGCATCACCTATGTCGTGATCGGCTGCATTGCGCTTACGGCACTGGCCGGCATCACGCGTAATCCGATCGTGTTCGTCGGCGCCTACTTCATCTGGGGTGTATTGCTCGGCGCCACGACGCCGGTGCTGATGGCGCTGATCTCCAAAACTGCCGACAGCTCGCGTCAGGGCTACGTGCTGGGCATTGCCCAAAGCACTGCGCAATTTGCGTCCATCGCCGGCATCTCGGCCGGCGGGCTGCTCAGCCAGGTCTATGGTTTGCAGTACACCTACCTGTTTGTCTGCCTAGCCTACATCCTCGCGCTGATTCCCATCGTTGCGTTGCGCTATCGGCCCATGGTCATGCAACCGAGCCAGATCCCGCCGGGCGACTGATCAAGGAGTTTGATTTGAACATTGAACAACTGCGCGCCGACACACCGGGCGTCGAGCAACTGATTCACTTCAACAATGCCGGTGCGGCGCTGATGCCTGACCCGGTGATCGAGGTGATGACCCGTCACCTGCAACTTGAAGCGCGGATCGGTGGATACGAAGCCGCCGGGCAGCAATCCGTTGAAGTGGAAAATGTCTATGAAGACATCGGCCGACTGATCAACGCCCGTCCCGAAGAAGTCGCGGTGATCGAGAATGCGACCCGCGCCTGGGACATGGCTTTCTATTCATTGCCGCTGCGGCCCGGCGATGTGGTGCTGACATCGACCACCGAATACGCCGGCAACTACATTCCCTATCTGCAGCTCAAGCAGCAGCGCGGGATCGAGATCAGGGTCATTCCCAACGATGAACAGGGCCAGGTGTCATTGCCGGCGCTGCGGGACATGCTCGGCGATGACCGGGTCGCCCTGGTGTCGCTGCCGGTGATTGCCACCAATGGCGGCCCGGTGCAGCCCATCGAACAGATCGGCGCCCTCGCCCGGACGGCCGGGGTTCTGTTTCTGCTGGATGCCTGTCAGGGCGTCGGGCAGATGCCGATCGATGTGCAGAAAATCGGCTGCCATATGCTCGCTGCCACCAGCCGAAAATACCTTCGTGGCCCTCGGGGCATGGGGTTTCTCTATGTCGAAAAAGCCTTGTGCGAGAACCTCGAACCGGCGTTTCTCGACCTGCACGCCGCTTCACTGCTGAACCCGGACACCTTCAAAATTCGCGGCGATGCCCGACGCTTCGAAAACTGGGAATGCAACGTTGCCGCGAAACTGGGCATGGGGGCGGCGGCCCGTTACGCCCTGACGCAAGGCATCGAACCCATGTGGCAACGCATTCAACGATTGTCGGCGCACCTGCGCAATCGCCTGGCCGACGTGCCGGGCGTTACGCCGCAGGACATGGGCGCCATCAAGTCAGGCATCGTCACCTTCACCTGCCAGGACGCCAGCGCAGCACAAGTTCAGGCATGGTTGGCGGGGCAGGAAAAACGCATCAACGTCACCACCTCGACCTTCCGCTCGACGATGCTCGACATGCAGCAGCGGGACCTGCTGGAAGTCAGCCGCGCATCGCTGCACGCCTACAACACCGAGGCCGAAATCGACGCCATGGTAAACGCGTTGTTGAGAATGCCCCGCGCCTGAAAACGGATGCTGATTCGCGCTTGCGTCGCGGGCTCTTTGTACACTAGCATTGGGAATACTTCTCAATTGCAAAACACTGCAGCCATGAGCGAAACCCTTCCCGCGAACAACGACAACCATCTGCGCGTGATCGAAGCGCTGTACAGCGGCCATCACGGCTGGCTGTACAACACGCTGAAGAAAAAACTGGGTAACGCCATGGATGCGGCGGATCTGGCGCAGGATACTTTCACCAGGATCCTCGCCTCCCAGGTCACGGCCATCGAACAGCCCCGGGCTTACCTGAGCTGCGTGGCCAAGGGCATTCTGATCAACTGGTATCAGCGCAAGGCACTGGAACGCGCCTACCTCGATGCCCTCGCACACCTGCCGGCGCCGGAAGTGCCCTCGCCCGAGTTGCGTTTCGTGGTGCTGGAAACCCTGCACGAAATCGACGCCATGCTCGACACCCTCCCGCCACTGGTCAAACGCGCGTTCCTGCTGTCGCAGATCGGCGGCTTGAAATACGCCGACATCGCCGAGCAGCTGGACGTCTCGCTGATCACTGTCAAGCGCTACATGAAACAGGCTTTCGTGCAGTGCCTGATGCTGGTGGAATGAATGCTCACGCGTCGCAGTGAACCGCCGCTTGATCCGAAGATCCTCGAGGAAGCCGCCGAGTGGCTGATGCGCTTGAGCGAAAACGACCTCAGTGAAACCGAGCGTGCAGAATGGGAATACTGGAAAGTCAGCAGCCCTGAGCGCAACCGGGCGTGGGCTCGCGCCCAATTGCTGCAAAGCAAGTTCGGCGGCCTGCCACCGTCGCTGGCGATGTCGGCGCTGGATCGCCCGAGCAACCCGGAGCGCCGCGCAGCCCTCGGCAAACTGGCCTTGCTGCTGGCAGCGGTGCCCGCCGGTTGGGGCAGCTGGAAACTGGCGCAATCGCAGCAATGGTCCGCCGATTACCACACCGCCGTCGGCCAGCGCCGCGAACTGACCCTGGCCGACGGCTCGCACATCACCCTGAACACCGACACGGCCATCGACGTTCTGTTCGACACCCGGCAGCGCCTCATCAATCTGCGCGAAGGTGAAATCCTCGTGCAGACCGCAGCGGACAACGCCGCGCAGCCTCGACCTTTTCTGGTCAGCACCCGCCAGGGCCGGATGCAGGCGCTGGGCACGCGCTTCACCGTTCGTGAATGGCAGCCGCGTACCCAACTCGCGGTACTCGAAGGCGCCGTGCAGGTCGAATTGGCCGACAACCCTCAGCGCACACCGATCATCGTCAACGCCGGGCAACGCACCGACTTTTCATCACAGGCCTTTGGCTCAGTGAACCCGACCGACCGCAACGTCGGCGCCTGGACCCAGGGCATGCTGATGGCCGACAAGATGCGCCTGGCGGATTTCGTCGTCGAACTGGCGCGCTATCGCCGGGGTTTCGTTCGCTGTGACCCGGCCATTGCCGACTTGCGCATTTCCGGAGCCTTTCCCATCAGCGATACCCAGCGTTCGCTGAACATGCTGGCGCAGACCTATCCCGTGCGCGTCTCCGGGCACTTGAGCGGTTACTGGGTGACGCTCTCACCCGCCTGAGCAAAAAAACACCGCACAGGTGATACTTTTTTTGATCTCGGCTGGCAATGAAAGGAACAACCATTCCACCTCGTCCATAGGGTCATCCCTTCATGCTCGTTGCACGACCCTTGCTTCCGGATCGTCTGCTAAAGCCCGTTATTCGCAGTGTGTTGCTCAGCTTTATGCTGGGCCTGGCTGGCGGTGCGTTCGCGCTGACTGCCGAGCCGGCGCAACTGGACGCAGTCACCGTTCGAGCCTACAACATCGCTCCGGGGCCGCTTGGCGTGACCCTGTCGAGTTTTGCCGTCGACGCCGGGATTGCCCTGTCGTTTCAGCCATCGATCACCGAAGGCCTCGTCAGCCCGGGATTGTCCGGCAGGTACTCGATTCAGGAAGCGGTGTCCCGTCTGTTGGAAGGCAGCGGCCTGGAAATGGTCGCCCGCAGCGACGGCACCTGGACACTGGTGGTACGCCGGGTCACGTTGTCGGACACCACGGTCGAAGGCGTCGACCAGCGCACCGACAGCCTGCCATCGGTGCTGCCGGGCGGTCAGGCCGCTCGCGGCGGACGCCTCGGTATTCTGGGCAACCGCGATGCGATGGACGCCCCGTTCAGCGTCAGCAGCTACACTTCGACGCTGATCAAGGACCAGCAAGCGGTCACGGTCGGAGACTTGCTCGAGCGCGATTCTTCGGTGCGCTCCACGGGACAGGCCGGCGGCATTGTCGACTCGTTTTTCATTCGCGGTTTTCCGGTCGGCGAAGGCAACCTCGGTGAACTGGCGTTCGACGGCGTGTACGGCGTGGCCTCCAACTACCGGGTCTTCACCGAATACGCCGAACGCATCGAACTGGTCAAAGGCCCCGCCGCCCTGCTCTACGGCATGTCGCCCAACAGCGGCGTCGGCGGCGTGATCAACGTGGTGCCCAAACGTTCGCTGGACGAAGACCTCACCCGCTTCACAGCCAATTACGCCTTGAACACACAAGTGGGCAGCCACCTCGACATCAGCCGCCGCTTCGGTGAAGAACGGCGGTTCGGAGTGAGGATCAACGGCAGCATCCAGCAAGGCGAAACCGCCATCGAAAAGCAGTCACGGGAGGTCGGTATTGGCGCGATTTCCCTCGACTATCAGGGCGAGCGTCTGCGCACCACCCTGGATCTGATCAACCAGAAAGAATCATTCGACGCCGCTTCCCGACCATTCCTGATCGCCCCCGGCGTGGACATTCCGTCGGCGGCCAACGGACGCACCAGCGTCAGCCAGGAATGGGGCTGGTCGGACACCCGGGACAAATCGGCGTTGCTCGGTGGCGAATACGACCTCAACGATAACCTGACGCTGTTCGCCCACGCCGGTGGCGGACGGTCGGATGTCGCACGCATGTCCGACCAGACGCCGACCATCATCAACGACGCGGGCGACACCTCTTCGATCCCCGGCTATTACAAATTCGAAGTCCAGCGCTACACCGTCGACGCCGGGGCACGCCTGCGTTTCGATACCGGGCCGGTCAGCCACAGCACGGCCCTGCAAGTCACCCGCTATCGCGATGAGCTGGCGCGGGGCATCATTTCCGGGCCGGCGATCCTGTCCAACATTTACCACCCGATCGACCGCCCGAAACCTGCAATCGCCAAACCCGATACACCCAAAGTCTCGCAAAGCGAACTGTCGGGCGTGGCCCTTGCCGACACCCTGTCGGTGCTCGACGAGCGCGTGCAAGTCACGGTCGGGTTGCGCCAGCAGAACATCAAGTCGGACAACTACAACGCGGCCGGCTTCGTCACGACCTCCTACGACAAGAGCAGATCCACGCCGCTGTACGGGGTTGTGGTCAAACCCTGGGATCACGTCGCGTTCTACTACAACTACGTCGAGGGCCTGAGCAAGGGAGACATCGCGCCGTCCGCCGCTTCGAACGCCGGCGAGATCTTTTCACCTTATGTGTCCCGCCAGCAGGAGGTCGGAGTCAAGCTCGACTACGGCAGTTTCATGTCCACCCTCGCGCTGTTCCAGTTACAGAAACCCAGCGGTGAACTGGCCTCGGGCGTGTTTTCGGTCCAGGGCGAGCAACGCAATCGCGGCGTGGAGCTGAACATGGCAGGCGAAGTCACCCAGGGCACTCGCCTGCTCGGTGGCGTGACGCTGCTCGACGGAGAGCTGACCCGAACCAGCGTTGCCGCCAACCGCGGCAACAAGCCCGTGGGGGTGCCAGAGGTGCAGGCCAACCTCTGGGCTGAATGGGACGTCCCGCAAGTCGAAGGCCTGACGCTGACCAGCGGCGCCATCTACACCGGCAGCCAGTACGTCGATCAGGCCAACACGCAAAAACTGGATGACTGGACCCGCTTCGACGTCGGCGCCCGCTACGCGACGCGCATCGCGGAGCGCCCGACCACTTTCCGGGCCACCGTGCAGAACGTGTTCGACCGTAAATACTGGTCAGGCGTCGCCTCCTACGGCGCGTTCTCCCAGGGCGCGCCTCGTACCTTGTTGCTCTCGGCCACTGTCGATTTCTGAAACGTCCGGCCCGGTGCGGCGCCTGGCGTCGTGGTCCGATCCGGCTTTTGCAAAGGCATACACCATGGTTAATGTTTTTCGCCGCCGCCAGACCTTCGCCACCCTGCTGTTCGCCGGGCTGCTGGGTTTGTCGATTTCCTCCCTGATGCCAGACAGCGCACAGGCTGCCGAACCGGATCCGGCACTGGGCACCGTGACTGATTTGCAGGGCCGCACGGTCAAGGTTCACCTGCCGGTCCGTCGGGTGATCCTGGGTGAAGGTCGCCAGTTGTATCTGGTGGCCGCGCTGGACACGCAGAACCCCATCGAACGCATCGTCGGCTGGCGCAAGGACCTGATCCAGTCCGACCCGGACACCTACAACGCCTACCTGCGCAAATTCCCCGACATCGCAAAAATCCCGACCTTCGGCGGCTTCGAGAGCGGCACCTTCGACATCGAGCAGGCGATTTCCCAAAAGCCTGACGTGATCATTCTCAACATCGAAGCCCAGCACGCGACCGAAGATGCGCGCTACATCGAGAAACTCGACGCCCTCGGCATCCCGGTGGTGTACGTCGACTTTCGCAACAACCCCATGCAGAACACCGAGCCGACCATGCGCCTGTTCGGCAAGTTGTTCGGCAAGGAAGAACGCGCCGAAGCCTTCATCGATTTTCGTAACCAGCAGATCCACCGCGTCACCGACGTGATCGAGAAACACCACCCTGCCCGCCCCAGCGTGTTCATCGAACGCATCGGCGGCTACACCGATGACTGCTGCCTGAGTTTCGGCAACGAGAACTTCGGCCTGTTCGTCGACATGGCCGGCGGCAACAACATTGCCCGCCGGATCATTCCGAGTACGTTCGGGCAACTGAACCCTGAACAAGTGATCGTCGCCAATCCCGACCACGTGGTGGTCACCAGCGCCGACTGGGAAGCCTTTGCACCGGGCGGCCATTGGGTCGGCGTCGGTCCGGGCGCGGACCTGGCCGAAGCCCGGCGCAAACTAACCTGGTACACCCAGCGCCCGGCTTATGCCGGGATCAAGGCGCAGCACACTCAGGCGTTTCATGCGATCTGGCATCAGTTCTACAACAGCCCTTACCAGTTCGTGGCCATTCAGCAATTGGCCAAATGGTTCCACCCGGAACTGTTCGCCGATCTTGATCCGGATGCCGCATTTCGCGAGCTGCACGAGCGCTTCCTGCCGGTGCCTTATGAACCTGGCTATTTCGTCAGCCTGCAAAAGACCGAGGCCAAACCATGAGTTCGCTGGGCGAAGCACCGATTGTGCAGAGCGTCACCTACCGGCGGCTGGTGCTGCGTAAGCGGCTGATCCTGCTTGGGCTGGCCGTGCTGCTGATCTTCAGCGTGTTGCTTGATCTGGCGCTCGGTCCGGCGCGTTACAGCCTCAACGAAGTGCTGGGTGCGTTGTTCTCGCCGGACACCGCGTCGGCACAAGTGCGGGTGGTGATGTGGGACATCCGTCTGCCGGTGGCACTGATGGCGGTCGCTGTCGGCGCGGCGCTTTCGCTGGCCGGGGCGCAGATGCAGACCATCCTCAACAACCCGCTCGCCAGCCCTTTCACCCTCGGCATTTCTGCGGCGGCCGGTTTCGGCGCGGCGCTGGGGCTGGCCTTCGGCGTGGCGCTGTTTCCGCTGGCGGCGCAATACATGGTGCCGCTCAACGCGTTCATCATGGCGATGCTTTCGGCGCTGTTGATCCACTTCATGAGCATGCGACGTGGCGTCACCGCCGAAACCATCGTGCTGCTCGGCATCGCGCTGGTGTTTACCTTCAATGCGCTGCTGGCGCTGGTGCAGTTCTTCGCCACCGAACAAGCCGTGGCGGCCGTGGTGTTCTGGACCATGGGCAGCCTGACCAAAGCCACCTGGCCGAAACTCGGAGTGATCTGCGTGGTGATCCTCATCACCCTGCCGATCTTCGCCAAGCGCGCGTGGGCGATGACGGCCCTGCGCCTGGGGGATGACAAGGCCGCGAGCTTCGGCATCAACGTGCGCAGCCTGCGTTTTCAGACGCTGATCATGGTCAGCCTGCTCGCGTCGTTTCCGGTGGCGTTCGTCGGCACCATCGGTTTTATCGGGCTCGTCGGGCCGCACATCGCACGAATGCTGATCGGTGAGGATCAGCGGTTTTTCCTGCCGGCCTCGTTGTTGACCGGTGCGCTGATCCTGTCCGCCAGTTCGGTGGTCAGCAAGACCCTGATCCCGGGGGCGATATTTCCCATCGGCGTGGTCACGTCGCTGATCGGCGTGCCGTTCTTCATTTCTCTGATTCTCAACGGGAAGAAAAACTCATGGTGAAGCTGCGGCTCGACAACCTCGGGGCCGGTTACGGCCAGCGCGAGATCATCTCGGGCGTGAGCACCGCGACCTTCACCGGCGGCCAGGTGGTGGCTGTGGTCGGGCCAAACGCTGCGGGCAAATCGACGCTGTTCAAGCGCATGGCAGGTCTGATCGACGGTTCGGGCGAAGTGATTCTGGAAGGTTCGAAAAAAGGCACCCAAGGCATCAGCTACATGCCGCAAGGCTTGAACGCCAGCGCCCGGCTGACGGTGTACGAATCGGTGCTGCTGGCGCGCAAGCAACTGACGCCCAACTGGTCGGTTCACGACGATGAATTGCAATTGGTGGACGAGATTCTCGATGCGCTCGGGATCACCGGACTGTCGTTTCGCAACCTCGGTGAACTGAGCGGTGGTCAACAACAGTTGGTGTCAATCGCCCAGACCCTGGTGCGCGAGCCGGAAATCCTGCTGATGGACGAACCCACCAGCGCACTCGACATGCACCGGCAGGTTCAGGTGCTGAACTTCATGAAAGCCCTGGCGCGCCGCCGCGAGGTGATCGTGTTCATCGCCATCCACGACCTGAACCAGGCGCTGCGTTTTGCCGATCAGGTGCTGGTGATTGCCGGCGGCACGGCCCATGGCAGCGGGCCCAGCCATGAAGTCATCACCGAGCCGATGCTACGCACGGTCTACAAGGTCGAGGCGCGGATCGAGCAATGCAGTCGCGGGCAGCGCCATATTCTGATCGATGACATTGTTTGAGGGTTGCCCCGTCAGATCGCAAAGGCAGGGATGCCGAAGCTGGTGGGTGACGGGTCAAAACCTCAGGCAAGCGAAACCAGTTTTGATACGCAATTGCCGGATGGACTGGGCGCTCTCCTGATCGCCGGCCAAGCTCAAATTTCCAGCTCTCGTGTCGCCTCTTTATCGGGTGGCAACACAATAAAATCCCGCCATGCCATCAAGGCTTTTTCAAAGGCTTCCAGACTTAGAAATTCACAATAATCGTCTTCCATCAGGAAATAGATTTTTACGCAGTCCTTTGAAAACTCTGCCCCCCAATCTTCACGACCCCAGCGATCGAATTCGACCTTTGACTCCTTCACCGATTTGATCCGCGCCAAACCCACGTCTATCCACTCCAGCGAGTGTATGTGCCCGCAGCCCCCATCATCGGTAAGAATGCAAGACAAAGGGCTCCCACCATCGTCCTTCACGACGTTTGAACTACAGTGCGGAAACAAGTCGTCGAACGCTTCTTCCCAGGAGAATCGCAATTTCATTTTTTGGTTCCATGCACCAGAGATAACTGATCGACAGGGTTTGACACTCAAGCATCAGCCTCAGAGCAGACTCCACGACACCCCGACATACATCGCCATGCCTTCGCCCGGCGTGGAGCGTGCGGCGTCCAGTCCTTTATCGTCGTAGCCCGGCGTGACGGTAGCGGCGTAGTGCTTGTCGGTCAGGTTGCGCATGTCCAGCCAGGTATGCCAGTCGCCCTTGGGTGCGTTGTAACCGAGGGTCGCGCCGAAGGTGGCATAGGGATCGGCGTAGTAGCTGTTGGCGTAATCCACCGCGACTTTCGACACCAGTTGCGTGTTGACGGCGGCGAAGAAGCCCTGCGGGAAGTCGTAGCGCAGTTCGCCCTGGTAGTAATGCATCGGCAGGCCCGGCAGGCGGTTGTCGCCGAAGCGGTCGTCGTCGCGGTAATGGAAGTCGCTGAAGGTGTAGGCCTGACGCAGGCTCAACTTGCCGCCGTCGTTGGCTGACCACAGGTTGCTGTTCAGGCTGGCTTCGATGCCTTGGTGCACAGTCGGGCTGGCGTTTAACTCGTAGGGTGTTGTGGCGTTGGCGTCCGGCAACACCGAAAGCAATTCGTGGCGCACTTGGGCGTAATACCACGCGAGGCTCCATTCGCCGAGCGCGCTGTCGCCACGGCCGCCGAGTTCCAGCGTGGTTGCGGTCTGGTTCTGCAGTTTGACCGGATCACGCTGAGTGCCGGTGGCCGCGCCGCTACCGGCCGGGAACCGTACGTTGGAGCTGTAGATCAATGACCACGGATGCGGCGCTTCGACCGAGCGACTGAGGTTGCCGAACAGTTGCAGGTCCGGCGTCACCTGATACCGCAGGCCCAGGCGTGGCGCGTAATCCCAGTCGCCAAGGCTGGTCTTGCCGCCACCTTCAGGATAAGTCACGGCACTCTCGCGGCGAGTGTAGATCGCGGCAAGGCCCGTGGTCAGCCACAGGTCGTTGGCGATCTCCAGATCATTGCCAAAGTGCAGAACGGTGTCCGAGCCTTGATAAGTGAAGTTGCGCATGCGCGTGCCCGGCGCATAACCGGCGGTGTTGCCGGTGGGGATCCGAACCAACTCAGTGGCGCCGTCGTTGGGCAGGTGCTTGGTCACCCGCAGGCCAACGGTGCTGCGGCTTTCGAGCCCCCAAAGCGTATCGCGGCGCTTGTAGTCGAACGTGCCGCTGACATCGGTGTACGCGACCTTTAAACGGTTGGGGCCTTCACGCAGGTCCATCGGGTAGTCGTGATAAACCAGACCGGTCTGGATGCTCGAGTCGTCGTCTATGTAATACGTGGTCTTGTTGCCGATGAAGGTGCTGCCGGGCTGATCGCGGCTGTCGTTGCGGGTCACGTAGGCCGGGTTGGCCGCACGGGGATCATGTTCGATGGAGTGCTTGGTCACTCGCCCGGCAAGATCGTTGTCGGTCTCGCGGTGACGGATGTAGAAACGGGTTTCCAGGTTCGGATTGAAGCGATAACCGAAGTTGGCGATCACACCCTGGCTCTTGCTGGCGGTGTGATCCTGATAACCGTCGGAGTGCGCATCGGTCATCGACAGGTAGTAATCGAAGTCGCCCAGCACCTGGCCCGAACTGACTTGCCGTTGCGCATAGCCGTGGCTGCCCATGACGTAGCGCACATTCAACCGCGGCGCGTTGTAGCCGGTGTGGCTGACGTAATCGACGGCGCCACCGAGGGCCAGCGCACCGCGGTCGAAACCGTTGGCACCGCGCAGCACTTCCACATGGTCGAGCCACAGTGGTTCCAGCAATTCATAAGGCGTACCGCCGGGACCGGTCAGCGGCAGACCGTCGAGCATTGTGTACAGCCCCGAGGCATGAGCACCGGGAGCCCGATTGATGCCCGAGCCACGAATCGAGATTTTCACCCCTTCATTACCCGCCGACTGCGCATATACGCCCGGCTGATACGCCAGCACATCCTGATTGCTCGCCACCCGCCCCTGCAACGGAGCACGCATATCGACCACATTGGTGCCGCCGGGCACCTGCGCCAACCGGACCTTGGCCTCCTCCAGCGAAAGGTCTTCAACGCTCTGATCTTCAGCCCCGATCAGCACCTGCCCCAACTCCATGCCCTGAGACTCGGCTTCGACCGGACAGGCAAGGGCCAGCCCCAGCAACGCGGCGGGCAGTGTTTTGAGCGAGGGCATCGAGAGAACTCCAGACAGACAGTTACGGGCAGTGAGAACTGCGACGTATGAATGAACGAAGTAAACACATGGTGATTTTGTTTTTTTGTCGAGACTAGAACCCGCGATCCTGACTGATCGGCATCAAAGGCTCGGGGCCAATCGCCTTGGCTGCGGCCAGCACCACGCTACGCAGCCACTTCGAAGCCTGCGAGCGATGTTTGCGTGCATGCCACAGCTGGTAGTAGCGCAAGGGCTGCGCCGGTACGGGAAACGGCTCGATCCGCAGCGGCAACAACTCGGTGTAGTGCTTGGCAAACGAACGTGTGGTGGTGAACACCAGGTTCGATTTGACCAGCACGTAAGGCGCAATGCAGAAATACGGCAAGGTCGTTTTCACGCGCCGGACCAGGCCGCTTTTCGCCAGTTCGGCGCCAATCGTGCCCTGCCCGGACGCATTGTGTGTCATCACCGCCAAGTGATCCGCTTCCGCGTAAGCCTCCGGGGTCAACCCGCCTTGCGGAATCGGATGCTCCTCGCGCATCAGACAAACCAGATCATCGTCGCACAGGGGTTGCAGATGAAGATGCTCGGCCGGCGTTCGCCAATTGCCGATCACCAGATCCAGAAAACCGTCCTCCAGTCCACGGGAGTAGCCGCCCTCGGCTTGCAGGTGCTTGAGCTCCAGCGTGGCGAACGGCGCCTGCGCATAAAAACGCTCGATGATGGCGGGCACGAAAAACACACTCAGGTAATCCGGCGTGCTGATGCGAAAGGTCTGTCGGGTTGTCGCGGGATCGAACAGGTCGACCGGGTGCAGGATCTGCTCGATACCATTCAGTGCCTGCGAAACCGGCTCGATCAAGGTGAGGCCGTGCGCGGTCAGCACCATCCGGCTGCCGCTGCGCACCAGCAATTGATCGCCGGTCAGCTCGCGCAGCCTGCGCAACGCGACACTGATTGCCGGTTGGGTCTGCCCGAGCAGCTCGGCTGTGCGTGAAACGCTGCACTCTGTCAGCAGCGTGTAGAGCGTGCGGATCAGCTGAACATCGCAGTTGGGCAAAGCGTTGGACACAGCAACCTCTTTTCCGGTGGACAGATTGATGTAGCGCTATATACCAGATGATATAGCGCTATTCATTTTCGCGTCCATGCGAGGGTTCATAGGCAGCGCTACCGCCAGTCCGGCAGCCTTTTCAGCAGCTCGGCTTTTTCATGGGTCGCACCGCCCATCAGAACGAATCCCTGCATTTGGCTCTGCTGATCCAGGTAAATGGATTTCACGTGAGCAGTGCCTTTGTCACAGCGCCCCGTCCACTCGGTCGACCACTCTCCCTCGGGGCTCATCGGTGACGCCACAATGGTCGGCAAGACGCTGGTCTTGATCGTCACCGGCATGGCGGGATAAGCGACCGGCGTCGGCTGACCCGCCAGGGTCCGGGCCAGTGCCCGGGCCTGCAACATGATCGGCATCACATAGGGCAGCACCAGCTCATGGACTTGCGCGCAATCGCCCAAGGCGTAAACGTTATCGGCGCTCGCTCGCAAATAAGCGTCAGTGACAATACCGCCGGCAACCCGAATACCTGCCGCCCGCGCCAGATCGACGCGGGGTTCGAGGCCAATGGCACTCAACACATAATCCGCCTCCAGCACGCGACCATCGGCAAGTTGCAACGCATACCCTTTACCCGCGCGGTCAACCGCAACGGGCGAATTGCCAAGCTCCAGGCGGACGCCGATCGACGCCAGCGCATTGGCCATTTCCTCTCCGGCCTCTGCAGGCAGCAGGCGACTCAACGGCCAGGTGGCCCGGTCGACAACCGACACTTCATGACCGGCATGCCGCAAGTCATTGGCGAACTCGCAACCGATCAGCCCGCCGCCCAGAATGGCGATCCGGCTATCTGCGCTGATCTGCTGACGCAGGCGCCGGTAATCTTCCAGGTCGTTCACGGTGATGATGGCGTCCACCCCGTCACCTTGCAGCGCGGGGCGACGCGCATCAGCCCCGAGCGCCAGCACCAGCGCGTGGTAGCGAAGAGGCTGGCCGTCGATGTAGATCAATCGGGCATCGGTGTCGATCCGTTCAATCGACGTCCGTGTCCTGATCTGCGCTTGCAGTTGCGCAGCCATCTGCTCGGCGCTGAAGGTCACCAGTTGTTCCGGCAGGCGCCCGGTCTGGAAGGCATTGGACAGCGCCGGTTTCGAGTAAAACTCGCCGCCGTCGCGGGTGACGATCAGGATTGGCGTGTCGCTATCCAGCTTGCGCAGCTCACGCGCCACGGTGTAACCGGCCAGCCCCGAACCCAGAATGATCACCGGGTCAGATTGCTCCGGCACAGGGTTCGGCTCTGCACTCTGCCCAACCTGAATCATCTGAAAGTCGGCCTTCCCTACCCCGCACTCCGGGCAATACCAGCTCTCCGGCACGTCCTCCCAGCGAGTCCCTGCCGGGATATCGTGCTCAGGCATTCCCACGGCTTCGTCGTAAATGAAGCCGCACACAAGACATTCCCACTTGAACATGGTCGATCCTCCAGTCAATCGATATGCAGCGGTTGAGTCAGCTGGTGAAAGCGCGTCCCAGGCCGAGCGCACTCAAGGCGCGACGGTAGGCGGTGGAGGAACGGTCGGCAGGAATATGGATTTCCAGCGACAGATCCAGCGGCAAGTCTTCCGGGCGGCACAGCTCGACGATGTCGCGATCTTCTTCGAAGACCTGCTGGTTGAACGCGTAGACGTCTTCCAGCGGCATCTCCTTGTCGAAGTTGCGGGTGATGGCGCAGAACATGCGGGTCTTGCGCGCCGAGATCGGGCTGGCTGCGTTCAGAATCACCAAGCGGTGTTCCGGCTCGGGAAAGTTTACCGTCAGGCGCGCGGTAAACGGCGCGAAGACATCGAAGGTGCGGTTCCACAGAAAGCCTTCCGGCGCGCGATGCTGCAGGCTCTTGGGGAAATTGCTGACGTTGCTGATGTACTCGGCGTGAACCCCGTACGGCGTGACCTCGGCCTTATAAGTCGGCACCACCGGGTTGTCGCGCTCGGCGAAAGCCTCGTGGTGAATCCACGCAAAGTGCGCGACATCGATAAACCCTTCCACCTGCCGGCCGGCAGAAGCCGCGATGTCGATGGACGGCGGCAGGATGCGCTGAAAGCTGTCATCGGCCCAGGACGGCATTTCAGCGAACGGCGCATTCGTTCCCGACATCAGCACCCAGATCAGCCCGAAGTCTTCACGGGTCGAGTACATCTGGATGCGATGGCGTTCGGTGAGGTTGGCATTGGGTTCCGACGGGATGCGCGTGCAGCGTCCATCGGTGCCGAAGTGCAGGCCGTGATACGGGCAGATGATGTTTTCGCCCTTCACCCAACCTTTGCTCAGTGGCGCGCCGCGATGACTGCAAATGTCCCGGGCGGCGTTGAGTTTGCCGCCGGCCCGATAAAGTACGACCGGCTCATCCAGCAGCGTGACGGCATAGGGTTTGTCGGTCACGTCTGCCGAGAAGGCCACGGGGTGCCAGTGCTTGCTGAGCGTCTCGCGGTCTTGTGCGGTGAAGGTGCTGCTCTTGGTGATCGGGTTCCAGGTAACGGGCTGACAGGCTATTGCGGCCGTGGACATGAGTGTTCTCCTTGACGTGGAAAAGGCACCGAAGGGGTGCGCATCCGCAGGCTGTTGGATGTGTTGTTGGCCTGCGGACGACGAGTGCGAATTCCATGCTAGAGATTCGCGCCGGCCTCGCCCATGTCGTGAGAAGCATGTTGCTTATGTGAAATCAGATATACCGGTATGACTGGGTATTCACTTGCACTTGGCCAACACCACCTGGCAGGTACCGGGCGTACCGCCGGAGCGGCTTGCGTAGCGCATGCAGTTATCCATGGATTTTTTCTGTGCCTGGCCCAGAGTCTGTCCCCAGGCCAGGCCACCCTCGCCCATCGTCGGCACCGCTTTGGCATAGCAGCGATCACCCACGGTCGCATAGCGAGCCTTGCTGGAGCAGCCTGTCGTCAACGTCAGCATGATCGCGCAAAGAAAATACGCGCAATGGCGTATCTGTATCCGGTTCATCTCGTTTTACCTGCGCAACTTGGGACTGACGGGCTCAGTTTATCCGCAATGACCCGGGAACCGTTCATTGCTCTGTCGCCTGCCGGTACTGACGCGGTGTGAATCCGGTCGAGGCCTTGAATTGGCGAGTGAAGGCGCTGTGGTCGGTGTAGCCGCACTGCAGGGCGACTTCGGTGATCGGCAGGTCGGTGTGCAGCAAGCGATGGGCATGTTCCAGCCGCACTTTCTGGATCATCTGCCGAGGCGTGAGGTGGAACACGCGCTTGCAGTAGCGCTCCAGTTGCGCCACCGAAATGCCAGCGATCCGCGTCAGCTCGCCCAGTGTCACCCGCCGATTGAAATGCGTTCGAATGTGCTCGTCGACGGCGGCCAGCCGCTCGAAGGCCGGGTGGGTTTCGCTGGCCGATTGCAGATCCACCGAAATCCCCGCCAGACCGATGATCGCGCCATCGCGGTTGTACAACGGTCGCTTGTGGGTCAGACACCAACCCGGTTCGCGGCTGCCGTAGAGGTGCAATTCCAGCTGATCCTCCAGCACCCACCCTTCTTCCAGCACCCGCCGATCCTGCTCGGTGTAACCCGGCCCCAATTGCGCGGGAAATACCTGCGCACTGGTTTTGCCGAGCAGCGGCTTCAGGTCTTTCAACCCGCAGCGCTGCACTAGTGTGCGGTTGGCCAGGACGTAACGCGCGTCCGGATCCTTGATGAAAATCACCGCATTCGGGATCACGTCGAGCATCGGCAACAGCGCAGCAACGCCCGCCACCAAGGCTTCGAGGGTCTGGGGGCGATTGTGCTCATCGCCCTCGCACAGGCGCGCAAATGCGTTCTGCATCGTCGGTGTCTTCCTTCGCGGGTGGATCGGCCAAGGGCCCGCCATACGGCGTTCGCGTGCAGAGTGCAGCAACGCCCACGGCCTGTCGAGGCCTGCCGTCGTTCAGCGCAATTGTGCTGATTTCGTCATCCAGGCTTGCGCAAAACATCAATCGCCCGACCACCGATGAGTTCAATGTTGGCCCGTCCCAGTGACATACACCTGCCTATCCAATAACTCACAAGAAGGCGACGCCATGTCAGGCCAAGGCAAGTTCAAAAAACAGCTTTCATTGATCGACCTCACGTTTATCGGGCTCGGAGCGATCTTCGGTTCAGGGTGGCTGTTCGCGGCCAGTCACGTTTCCGCGATTGCCGGGCCGGCTGGGATTTTTTCCTGGCTGCTGGGCGGTTTCGCCGTGTTGCTGCTGGGCATCGTCTACTGCGAGCTGGGCGCCGCGCTGCCCCGGGCCGGCGGTGTGGTTCGCTATCCGGTCTACAGCCACGGGCCGCTGCTCGGGTACCTGATGGGGTTCATCACACTGATCGCGTTTTCCAGTCTGGTGGCGATCGAAGTGGTCGCCTCGCGCCAATATGCGGCAGCTTGGTTTCCCGGCCTGACCAAAGCCGGAAGCGGTGATCCGACGGTGCTGGGCTGGCTGGTGCAGTTCGCTCTGCTCTGCGTGTTCTTCCTGCTCAACTACCGCAGCGTGAAAACCTTCGCCAAGGCCAACAATCTGGTGAGCGTGTTCAAGTTCATCGTGCCGCTGCTGGTGATCGGTGTGCTGTTCACCTTCTTCAAACCGGAGAACTTTCAGGTTCAGGGCTTCGCACCTTTCGGGCTCTCGGGCATCGAGATGGCCGTTTCCGCAGGCGGCGTGATCTTCGCCTACCTCGGCCTGACCCCGATCATTTCGGTGGCCAGCGAAGTGAAAAATCCACAACGCACCATCCCGATCGCACTGATCCTGTCGGTGCTGCTGTCGACTGCAATCTACGTGCTGCTGCAAACGGCGTTCCTTGGCGGCATCCCGACTGAACTGCTCGCCAATGGCTGGGCCGGGGTTTCCAAGGAATTCGCCCTGCCGTATCGCGACATCGCCCTGGCGCTCGGCGTAGGTTGGCTGGCTTATCTGGTGGTCGCAGACGCGGTGATCTCGCCCAGCGGCTGCGGCAACATCTACATGAACGCCACGCCTCGCGTGATCTACGGCTGGGCGCAGACCGGCACCTTTTTCAAAGTCTTCACCCGCATCGATGAAAAATCCGGCATCCCGCGCCCGGCGCTGTGGCTGACCTTTGCCCTGTCGGTGTTCTGGACCCTGCCGTTCCCGTCCTGGGAAGCGCTGATTAACGTGGTGTCCGCCGCACTGGTGTTGAGCTACGCCGTGGCGCCCGTGACCGTCGCCGCGCTGCGTCGCAATGCACCCGACATGCCGCGCCCGTTCCGGGTCAAGTGCATGGGCGTGCTGGGGCCGGTGTCGTTCATCATCGCCGCGCTGATCGTCTACTGGTCCGGGTGGGACACCGTCTCCTGGCTGCTCGGCCTGCAAATTCTGATGTTTGTCGTGTACCTGCTGTGTGGTCGTTTCGTGCCGACCAGACACCTGAGCCTTGCCCATCAAGTGCGCTCATCCGCGTGGCTGATCGCCTTCTACGCCGTGACCATCGTCCTGTCGAAACTCGGCACTTTCGGTGGCCTGGGCATCCTCGTCCACCCTTTCGACACGCTGGTCGTCGCCGCTTTCGCCACCGGCATTTACTACTGGGGCGCCGCCACCGGTGTGCCGTCGCACCTGCTGCGTCTTGAGTCCGAAGAGGATGAAAGCGAAGTCGCTTCGCCGTCCCCGGCCTCCGCTGCCAACCCGCGCGCTGCCGGCGCTTATTGAAACCTTTTGAAGGGACACGAACATGAAACGCGTACACGTCATTGACTCCCACACCGGCGGTGAACCCACGCGTCTGGTGATGAAGGGTTTCCCCGATCTGCCCGGCAACACCATGGCCGAGAAGCGCGATGCCCTGCGCAACCAGCACGACCGCTGGCGCCGGGCCTGCCTGCTGGAACCGCGCGGTAACGATGTACTGGTGGGCGCGCTGTATTGCGAACCGGTGTCGCCGGACGCCACCTGCGGCGTGATCTTCTTCAACAACGCCGGTTATCTGGGCATGTGCGGCCACGGCACCATCGGCCTGATCGCCTCCTTGCAGCATCTGGGACTCATCGCCCCGGGCGTGCACAAGATCGACACGCCGGTCGGCCCGGTCAGCGCGACGTTGCATGAGGACGGCGCCGTGACCTTGGGCAACGTACCGGCTTATCGATTGCGCAAACAGGTGGCGGTTGAAGTGCCGGGCTACGGCCGCTTCCTGGGTGATGTCGCCTATGGCGGCAACTGGTTTTTCCTGGTGTCGGAGCACGGCCAGACGCTGACGATGGACAACGTCGAAACCCTGACCGACTTCACCTGGAAAATGCTCAAGGCCCTCGAAGACCAAGGCATCCATGGTGAGGACGGCGCAATCATCGACCACGTTGAACTGTTTGCCGATGACGATCATGCCGACAGCCGCAACTTCGTCATGTGCCCCGGCAAAGCCTACGACCGCTCACCGTGCGGCACCGGCACCAGCGCCAAACTCGCCTGCCTGGCCGCCGACGAAAAACTTCAGCCCGGCCAGCGCTGGGTGCAGGCCAGCATCACCGGCAGCCAGTTCGAAGGTCGCTTCGAACGGGAAGGTGAACGCGTACGCCCGTTCATCACCGGCCGCGCTTACATGACCGCCGACAGCACGCTGCTGATCGACGAAACAGATCCGTTCGCGTGGGGCATCTGAGCTGCTGCGCTGATTTTCAAACCTATCTGAATGACCGTTCCAAGGAGAACAATAATGAGCGACAACATCTTCACCGGCTGCATGCCCGCCCTGATGACCCCGTGCACCGCCGCACGCAAACCGGACTTCGATGCGTTGGTGGCCAAGGGTCGCGAGTTGATCGATATCGGCATGAGCGCGGTCGTGTATTGCGGCTCCATGGGCGACTGGCCGCTGCTCACCGAAGCCGAGCGTCAGGAAGGCGTGGCGCGGCTGGTGGCGGCAGGGATTCCGACCATCGTCGGTACTGGCGCCATCAACACCCGTGAAGCGGTGTCCCACGCGGCCCATGCGGCCAAAGTCGGCGCTCAGGGTTTGATGGTGATTCCTCGGGTGCTGTCCCGTGGCGCTTCGCTCGCCGCGCAAAAGGCGCACTTCTCCGCGATTCTGCAAGCCGCGCCGAACCTGCCGGCAGTGATCTACAACAGCCCTTACTACGGCTTCGCCACCCGCGCCGACCTGTTCTTCGAACTGCGCCACGAGTACCCGAACCTGATCGGCTTCAAGGAATTCGGCGGTGGCGCCGACCTGCGCTACGCCGCTGAAAACATCACCTCCAAGGACGAAGACGTGACCCTGATGGTCGGTGTCGACACTCAAGTGGTGCATGGCTTCGTCAACTGCAACGCCACCGGCGCGATCACCGGCATCGGTAACGCCCTGCCCCGCGAAGTGCTGCAACTGGTGGCCCTGAGCAAGCAGGCGGCCAAGGGAGACGCCAAGGCCCGGCGTCAGGCGCGGGAGCTGGAATCGGCGCTGGCGGTGCTGTCGTCCTTCGACGAAGGCACGGATCTGGTGCTGTATTACAAACACCTGATGGTGCTCAACGGCGACAAGGAATACACCCTGCATTTCAACGAGACCGACGCCCTCAGCGACTCCCAGCGTCGCTACGCGGAAGCCCAGTACGCGCTGTTCCGTCACTGGTACGAAAACTGGTCGGCAGAACAAAACTTCGCCTGACCCGTAGCCTCGTTTCAGCCCGCCGTGATTACCGGCGGCGGGCCTTCTATCTTCTCAGGAACATGCCATGTCTCTTACGGGCAAACTGCTGATCGGTCAGCAAACAATCTCGGGCAATCGCGAGGTCATTCAGGGAATCAACCCGGCCACCGACGCGCTGCTGGAACCCGCTTACGCTGGCGGCTCCGCCGAGCACGTCGAACAAGCCTGCGCGCTGGCCTGGGCCGCGTTCGACCGCTACCGCGAAACCGCGCTGGAAACACGCGCCGAATTCATCGAAACGATTGCCAACGAAATCGAAGCCCTCGGCGATGAGCTGATCGACCGCGCCATGGCCGAAACCGGCCTGCCGCGCCCTCGCCTGTTGGGCGAACGCGGACGCACCTGTCAGCAATTACGCCTTTTCGCCCGCACCGTACGGGCCGGTGAATGGCTGGATGTGCGGGTCGACAGCGCCCAACCTCAGCGCCAGCCGCTGCCGCGTTCGGACCTGCGTCAGCGCCAGATTGCGCTGGGGCCGGTGGCCGTGTTCGGTGCGAGCAATTTCCCCCTCGCCTTCTCTGTCGCTGGCGGCGATACCGCTTCGGCACTGGCCGCCGGATGCCCGGTGATCGTCAAGGCCCACGGCGCCCACCCCGGTACCAGCGAACTGGTCGGCCGCGCCGTGGCTCGGGCCGTCAAGGCCTGCGGTCTGCCTGAGGGTGTGTTCTCGTTGTTGTACGGTTCCGGACGTGAAGTCGGCATTGCGCTGGTCAGCGATCCGCGCATCAAAGCGGTAGGGTTCACCGGTTCGCGCAGCGGCGGACTCGCGTTGATCAAAGCGGCTCAGGCTCGCCCCGAACCGATTCCGGTGTATGCGGAAATGAGTTCGATCAACCCGGTGCTGCTGTTTCCCGTTGCGCTGCGCAATCGCTCGCAAGCGCTGGCCGAAGGTTTTGTCGCCTCGCTCACGCTGGGGGCCGGCCAGTTCTGCACCAATCCCGGCCTGGTCATCGCCCTCAAGGGACCGGCGCTGGACACTTTCATTGGCGCCGCCGCCGAGCTCATCCCGCGCAGCCCGGCCCAGACCATGCTTACGCCGGGGATTTTCAATGCCTATGAGTCCAGCGTGAACGCACTGGCGGAAAACCCGCGCGCACGCCTTGCCGCAGTCGGGCAGAGAGGAACAGCTCCGAACCAGGGTCAGGCCCATGTCTTTGTCGCCGATGCTGCGGACTTTCTTGCCGATCACACGCTGCAAGCCGAAGCCTTTGGCGCGGCGTCGCTGGTCGTGCAATGTGCCGGCCACGATCAAGTCCGTCAGGTTCTGGAACATCTGGAGGGTCAACTGACCGCCACGCTGCATCTGGATGACGAGGATCTGGATCAGGCCCGTTCACTGCTGCCGCCCCTGGAACGCAAGGCCGGGCGCCTGCTGGTCAACGGCTGGCCGACCGGTGTGGAAGTCTGTGACGCGATGGTGCATGGCGGGCCGTTCCCGGCCACGTCCGATCCGCGCACCACGTCGGTCGGCACGGCGGCGATCCTGCGATTCCTGCGCCCGGTCTGCTATCAGGATTTCCCCGACGCCTTGCTGCCAACTTCGCTCAAACAGGCCAATCCACTGGCACTGCGACGTCTGCTCGATGGACAAAGGGAAGCCTGAAACCATGTCGAACATCACCCATGACATCGCCGTGGTCGGCGCCGGCATCATCGGCGTTGCCTGCGCCCTGCGTCTGGCGCGGCAGGGTTTGCAGGTGGTCGTGATCGACCCGCAGGAGCCCGGCCACGGCGCATCGTTCGGCAATGCCGGGCACCTGGCCACCGAGCAGGTGTTTCCGATTGCCGATCTGTCGATCCTCAAACGCTTGCCGGCCATGCTCATGGACCCGATGGGGCCGCTGCGCCTGGACTGGAAATACCTGCCCTGCGCCCTGCCCTGGTTCACTCGCCTGTTGCTGAATCTGCGCTCGGCGCCGTTCCAGCGCACCGTGGCAGGTCTGCGAGCGCTCAATGAGAGTTCGCTGGAGGCCTGGCACCGGTTGCTTGGTGACATCCAGCGTCCCGATCTGCTGAAAGTAGAAGGTTCGCTGCTGGTGTTCGAACGGCCCGATTCGCGCCCGGCCATTGAAGCGTTGCAGGCGCGCTTGCGTCAGCAACAGGTCCCGGTCGACTTATGGCAGGCATCTGCGGTGCGTGACACCGCGCCGCAACTGAGCGAACACCTGCAGGGCGGATTGTTTTTCCCGAGCACCGGGCACTTCATCGATCCGTACCGGGTGGTGTGCGAACTGGTCAGCGCCGCCAAGGCCAGCGGCGTGCAGTTTGTGAAACAACGGGTCGAGGGCGGACAACTGAATGCACAGGGCGTTTCGCTCAAGACCGGAAGCGGCAGCCTGAATGCCCGTCGAGTACTGATCGCCTGCGGTGCCCACTCGGCCAGGCTGACAACCGCGCTGACCGGCAAGAAAGTGCCGCTGGACACCGAACGCGGTTATCACCTGATGCTGCCGCAGGAACACAACCGGTTGCCCTTCCCCGTCACATCACTGGAACGCAAGTTCATCATGACGCCAATGTCCGAAGGACTGCGCCTGGCGGGCACCGTCGAGTTCGCCGGACTCGAAGCACCGCCGACCATGGCGCGGGCCTGGCAGTTGCATCGGTTGAGCAAGGGGTTGTTTCGTGAGGAGTTGAGTATAGAAGCGGCCACACCGTGGATGGGGTTCAGGCCTTCGCTGCCGGACTCGTTGCCGGTCATTGATCAGACAGCCGACGGCAAGGTGTTGCTCGCGTTCGGGCATCAGCATCTGGGGTTGACGCAAGCGGCGGTGACGGCGGAGATGGTTGAGCGGATGGTTTCGCCGCTGGCTGCGACTCGGGGTGAGGAACTGCCGAGTGTCGAGCCTTACAGGCTGGATCGTTTCTGAAAAAGCGAAAGGCCTGCTTTTGAGGGCAGGCCTTTCGCTTGGCGAAAAATTATCAGGAAGGCATTAGCCAGTGTCGTTCAGTGGTCCATCCGAGAAACACCTTCCCGCCTTCGCGCTTCTGGCGACTCTCAGTCAACGGATGCCCGGACGCTGCTATACGCAACCCGATCATGGCCGGTAGAAACCTTTCCCGAAACTCACTGGATTGAGCCGCGAAATGCATTTCAATAGTCTTGAGTGCACTCTGCAACTGAACCGGATCCAGCATCGACAAATAAAACATCATCTGACGCCAGGCATATGCCGTATTTTTCAACATGACCAAACGTGCGTGATAAAGCTGAATCTGAATTTGTTGGCGACGGCAAATCCATTCGAAGCACGACTGAGCCATTGCACTCAGGCGATCATGTAACACCTCTCTCAGTCCCAACACACCAAACAGCGTTGCCAGATTCTGTGTTGTCACGATCTGTTGCTGCTCGATAATGGTGCCGTTGGTTGCAGGATGCCGAGTACCGATATCGACATTTGCACGCTGCGCGCACAGTCGGGCCAGCGCATCGTCGTTGCTTGTCGAACGCTGCCAATACGTTTTGGTGCGCCTCGATTTCGGCGGGTCGGGAAGGCCTGCCAACTGATCCGTATCGATATCGTAATACCGGGCGTAAAGGGATCCAGGCAACATACGGGCTGCTTGTCTGGCGGACTTCACGAATTTACTTGAGAACGCGCCGATGAAAATGTCCGCCGCGACCTCCTCCACGATTGGAAGATCCAGCTTCGCCGTTTCAACCAGGGACGAAAATTCTTGAAGCAGTTTGTTTGGAATAATGGCTTGTGGAAACGCCGATAGCGTCAGTGCTGACGCTTCGATCAGGGCTTGCCTGGCGCCTTCGACCGCAGATGCGTCCGCTTCATACTCACTTTCAAGCGCAGACACCCATGGAATATCTCCGATTTTCACCTGACGTTGCATATCCAGTAGCAACAAAGAGCGTCGACGCCTGAAAGCTCGGTACGTAGCGACAGACAATGTCCTCAGCGTTGCGTCTCGATATCCCGCACTACAGATTTCCGCCGTCATGGCCGGCAGTACTCGCGCCACCGTATCTCCGGATGTAATCACACCCTGGTCAATCAACTCCGCGACGGTCCCCTTGCGACAGCGTTCGAGGCGTCGACGAACCGAGGGGGGAACAGCGTCTCCAACCATTACTGCATGCAGGTTCGCTTCCTCATTGGTGATGGGTTCCAACAGAGGGGAGAAATCAGAGATACCTTCAGAGTCTGGATAACTCACCAGCCGCGCGGAGACAGCCTTGGCAATCAGATGATGTGCCGACGCGTTCACGTGATGGCGTTGCTTTGCTCGCTTATTGAAGTGTGCTTCGGATTCTGGATGGCCATGCTTGGCCAGAAAGTCATCGACAATCTTCCGGATACGTCCCACTTGACGCCCCGTCAGCGATGCCGGATCAAGGGAGCACTGTTTGAGCAATGCATGCAACTCCACCACCCGATTCATGGAGGAGCCAGCACTGCGGGGATCAGACTCCAATGTCTTTTCAAACTGTGCGCCAAGCGCAATTGCACGTTCGAACCAACCCTCAGGGTAATACCTGCAAGGCCAGCTTTCCTTATAAGTCAGAAGGAAAAGCGAGATGGCTGCGTCGTAGAGAGGCAAGCTGTTTTCGACAACGTGTTTTTGAACAGCCACACGCGGTTGAGTAGCAAGGGTGGCCAAGCGCTGGCTGATATAACCGACATTAAAAACCTCAACTTCAGCCACCGAGAATGCTGGCTTGTCAGTTACTGTCGGAAAGAAACGTAGTCGTTCGAAAAAAGGCGCAATCTGCTCGATCAGCGTTCGTGCTTCCTCGATGCGCTGGTGCTTCAGAAACCAGGCAACTGTCAGCAGCGCAGCCTCTTCCGGCACATCGATTTGATAATTCCCTTTCGCCAGACACTCTTGAAGCGATCCAACGCCTTCATCTGAAAGATGCCAGGTATTTAAATCGAGTCGTTCAAACCCGACGCGAATGCCCGGGATCAATGCAGCCAACCGGCGCTCATAAAGCGTTAACTCGCCGCCGGCCAGAAGCTTGCCAGTGGCAAAGCCGCCAGTGGCCACCTCCAGCGTGACCCATTCGGGTAAATCCGCAAACGGTGTGCGTGAACCGTACAGCGCGCTACCCTGTACAAGATGCTCGACCACCTGGCGCCAACGCTCGATCCGATCAAGCGTTTGTGGGTCAGCATCGTTTTCTCGTGCAGCGATCAGCGCTCGAGATAGTTGAAAGTGCGCATAACCATCATGTATCCCGACAAACGCATCCGATTCAATATCGTGCCTGGACATTCTTCCTTGCGACCCTGCGTTGTAATGGGTCCGGGGGCTGGATTCGAACCAGCGCCCACCCGGTTAAGAGCCGAGTGTTCTACCGCTGAACTACCCCGGAACAGAGCGCGCATTGTCGGCTAGCAATGAAAAGATGTGAAGCTCGGTCTCAAGGATTTTGTTGCCGCAAGATACCACTCGTTCATCCATACAAATATGGAGAAGGAGCAGTCTTGTTTTGTTCAGCCAGATAGGACACTCGCTGCTCGGCTCGGGACATCAATTGAGAGAAATATTGCGCTGGCTGGCCTCATCCACGTTGATATGGCTCAAGCGGCCCTGGCAGTCGAACAGCAACCAGTCGGCCCCCAGGCGACGCACTTGCAGGCTTTGCGCCGGCCATTGCAATGTTGCGCAGGTGTGATCACTTTTGCGGTGGATGAAATGCCAGCGAGTCGACTCATTACCGACACCGTAACCGACCAACAACCAACGCTCGCAGAGATAAACACTCAGGACGGGGTCATCAGCAAACGCATCCACATAACCTGGCAACCGGTAGCTTTTACGACTGTTGCGCTGTTCCAGAACGAGTACCGGATCCTCTTCCTCCTTGTGCTGAAGCATGAATTCCGTGATTTCACCGCTGGCATCAACCAGCTGGAAGCCATTCTGATAAATCATCGCCGGCATTGGTTCCCGACTCAGCAGACGTCGTGCTGGCAGGCGGTAACACCAAAGCTGGTTACCCTGTTCCGGATCGGACAGCCACAGGCATTCGTTCTGTTCATCCGTTTCAAGGCGCACGATATGACCCGGCAAATCACTGACATGCCACAACGTTTCGAATCCGCGATCAACGTCAACCACTCGCAACTGGCGACCGCGACCGATCGTCCACGCCGTGCCATCGAATGACTTGGCGAACGCATCCAGCATCAATACACCCAGATCCTTCACGGTACGGTTGACCAGATCCAGTTTGCTGATGCGCCAGACGTTATCGCGCCGCGCCAGTGCAAGCGCTACCTGCCGGCCATGGGCCAGGACGATCGTCTGCGCCGGTATCGGGAAATGAAAAAGCGTTTTGCCGGCAGCATCGATGACCAGCGCTCCGGCTTCCCCGAGGGCCACCAGATAACGTGCATCCTCCAGCGGCACCGCATCGAAAATGGGCAAATTGCCCCGGTCTGGCGCCTCCCACTCAAGAGCCGACGCAACACGCTCCAGCGGCACACGGACGGCGCGCGGCAGCGCTTGCTCCGGCAAGTCGGCTTGCAGCAGCTTGTCCTTGCTCATTTTGATCAGCGCCTTCAACTGATCCCGGGTCAACCGCCCGTGGTCACAGGCCTGATCGGCGATGATGGCGTGTACCGTGGCGCCGGCGAGCCATGCCAGTGCATTGGTCTCCGACTTCTGCTGCAACAACGCCTCGGCCAGCGCGGCACGCTCGGCGAAGCGCTGAGGATCGTCCCGCAATTGCTCGATCCATGCCCCGTACGCCACCAGGGTGTCGGGCAGCAACACGGCCCGCTTGACCAGTGCGCCCATCGCCAGCCGTCCTCCGGCAGCTTCGGCATTGAGCAACCATTGCGTGGCCTGCTCACGCTCGGCAGGCAGACTCCAGATAACTTCCACGGCTTGCAGCCACAGGCCCTTTTCGGCCAGGGCCTTGGCCCACTCCAGACGCAAGGCATCGGCATTGGCCGGCCATTTTTTCTGAAGCATCAGCACGGCATCAGCGAAGGCGTCGTCACGACGGGCGACCTGTAATGCTCGCTCCCAGTTGCCTGCCAGACACAGCAGACGCACGATCATGGCGGCCGGCATATCCCACGCCAGAGCAAGATCGGCGGCCTGCTGCTGACGACCGTGTTTTTCCAGATAGTCGAGGGCTTCCTGACGATCCTTCAGCAGTTCGGCGAGGACAAACACCGCTTCTTCGATTCGCAACTCGCGATCCAGACGTTCAAACGTTTGTCGGTAGATTTTCCGCAGGTGGGACTCCAGGTCCTCTTCGAACAGCATCGAACGACTCGGCCCCTGGTGCTGACTGATCGCCAGTTCCTGACGACGCTGCGGGGTGCCGAACGCCTGCTCGACGCTGTCTTGCCCGCCGCCCAATGGAATGGCGTGGCGCAGCGCTTCCTCCAGATCGCCATTCTCGAACATCGCGAGCATCCGGCGCATATAGTCGGCCTGACGTCGGCCATACAACGCCGACAGACGCGAGTGTTGAGTCAGGCGGGTCAACACGCGGCGCCAGATGGCGGGTTTGTGCCTGACGGGTTTGGCGCGCGGTGCAATCGGCGGTTTCGTCGGTGACTGCGCCGATGCTTGAGAAGCCCGTGCAGCCCCCGGCAATATCGGCTCCACCGGCCGCAGAAGTTTGCGTACGCCCATCAACAACAGGGTGAACAGTACCGAGCCGATCACCGTTCCCAGCACCACTGCGCCGATATCAGAGGGTGCCGAGTGCTCCGGGGCCACCGGCGTCGGAGGCAAGCCATTGCTCTGGCCCTGCGTCGCCATCCAGAACAACGCCACCAGCACCAGAAAGGTCAAGCCGAGCGTCAGCCACGGCCATGACGGCTCTTCAGTACTTTTCCAGGCACTGTTCGAGGGTTTTACGGGTTGGTCGGGCTGGCTTTTGGCGGCCGTGCGCGGGCGTTCCAGCAGCGCTCGCATCACCCCTTCGCGCTCGGGGCTGACCGGCCCCAGCGCGCCACCAAGAATTTCCCGTACATCGGTAGAAAAGGCACGAGGTTCAGGTGCCGGCTCCGGCAATGCGCTGCTGCAATCGAATGTGTCCAGCAGGGTGTAAGTACTGACGTCGATCCACTCACCCGGTGCGAGCGTTATTGCATCGCGCAGTTGCAGAGCGCTGACGTGACTGCCGCGCACCAGCCAGACATCGGCGGCAGGCAGGCGGGCCAACTCTTGCGGGGTCAGCGGCGCAGAACACAAGGTGTGGCCCTGACGGATCAGTGGCCATCCGACCAGCGCATCACACTGGGCCGATACCGGCTGACGAAAACGCAACAAGTCGCCATCGTCGAAGCGGCAGGCTCGTGCGCCGGTCTGCCAGTAATCGAGAATCTGGCGCGCACGCTCGGATTCGTCAAAGCGTTCGGCAGGAAACCAAAGCCCTTCAATCTGTTGATGCCCGGCCAACACCGGACGGCGTATCAATGCTGCGTCATGCTCAAGCATCGGCGCCTTCCTTGTGTTTTGCCGCCACCTGGTTGCAGAAAATCTGCAGGCGCAGGGTACGCTGGGGAACCGAGTAGACCAGCAACTCACGTGCGCTGGTCAGTGCTGCAACCAGGCCACTCATGGGGCAGAAGCTGATTTTGACAATGTCACTGGCAGCGGTGAACAGGACACGCTGCTGTCCTTCGCTATGCAGAGCAACGGTTTGCTGATCAGGGCCGATCAAGACCAGCGAGTACGGGTCCCCCCTGTACTGACGCAACAATCCAAGACCCTTCCAGCCATGGGCCAGATCGACTCGTTCGGATGGCATCGAGCAACCTGTCGCCGAAATGATCTGCCAACGCTGTTTGCCATTATCGACCGAGAGCAACGCACAGCCACCGAAGGACCGGTGCCACAGTCGACTGGCGGCAAACAGCACCTGGCTCACGCCTTCGGCATTACCGATCACATGGCCGCACGATGCAGCGCCTTCGGTGCCAACCGAATGGGCATACAACCGACCGCCGTCACTCCGTACATACGCCATCGTCTCATTGGCGACCTTGGCCAGACCCAGCACGCTGTCGGCCCAGCGACGGGTTTTCGCGGGTGGCGACGGGGGCGGAGACTCTCCGCTGACGGCCTCCCAATACGCCAGATGTCCTTGAGTATCCAGCAAGAACAGGCGGCCGGTTCGACCACCGTTCAGCCAGACGACAGGCAGCAGTCTGGCGGTACCAGGCGGTAATTGCAGTTGCTCGCGAGGGGGCTTCTCCACAGCGCTCAAGCCGGGCACTTTCCAGAACCAGAGCCAGTCGTGCTGGCTCAATACCGCGCCGAGGTTGCGGCCCGAAAAAGTTGCAGCCAGCGGCACGCGCCCGGTGCTCCAGAGGTTGCGGCGCACTTGCAGCGATTTTTTCTGGTGCTCTGTCGGCAGCTTTATCACCACCATGCCCTCTTCATCGAGCAACTTAAGCGCTACATGGGTACCGGCACTGGAGATGACCGGCGGCAGGTTGAGGGCGACCCGGGGTACTGTGCCCTTGACTGCCGGTGCGGCTGCCACCACTTCAGCTTCGAACTGACCGCTGAGCAACCGCACGGCCGAACCTTCTTCGGGAATCGGCAGCGACACACGACGGGTTGTCGCAGCCTGCAATTCGAAGGACAGGCTCTGCCCTTCGAGGCTGCGATGGATCTGAACCCGGTGAGTGCAGGACTGGCTGTCGGTTTTGGGCAGGCGCTGGCCGACGACCCAGCATTCGCCGGCCTGATCCGGCTGCTCGGCGAGCCACCCGCGCCAGGCCTGCCAATGCGCGTCACTCACCGTGTGATAGGTGCGAGCGCTGAGCAGACGCTTGAGTTGCGCCGAAGTGTCGAGTTCATGGAGACGAGGCGCCTCTTGCAGGATTCCCCAGCGCAACTCTGCACCCGCCTCCCGGGCGCGGCGTGCCAGCAGGATCAGCAAGGCAAGATGCACCAGGCGCGCGGCCCCCAACTGCAAGGGGCCGGCATCAAACAAAACGACAATCAGCCGATTGGCCTGCCGGGAGCGGTATTGCGGGGCGAGAAAAAGGTGTTCTCCCACGGCGACCCGGCGCATGAATTCTTCGGGCACTTCGTCTGCCAGCAGCCATTCGCTGGACAACAGGCGCTCATAAGCACCACGGCGTTGCAAATCACCCAGGCCATCAGGCTCGGGCACACCGCCCTGATGCTGACCACGCAATGGGCCAAGGATCGGGTCGAGACGACCCAGCAGGTCGCCGAACAGTGGCATCTGCTCCGGGGCAAACCATTCCAGCCATTGCCGCCAAGGGTGCAAGGAATCGGGTAACTGCATCAGCGTCCTGCCCAATAAGCATCGATTTTCTGCAGATGCTGCGCCGTCACCGGCAGTTGTCGATCAAGGGGAATGACCACCGCGGGATCGCGCCAGAGCAACAGCGGCGCACGGGAAAAGGCGTTGAACAACGCCTGTCCCAACAGATCGATTGGCACCTCGGGCTCCCAACGCGTGGGAAGCCAGAGCCCCGGTGCACGGGCATCCGTTGCGGCATATGCCACGCCGTCGACCCAGGGCAGGTCATCGGCCGCTCCCGAAACCATCAGCATGTCGCGATTGGCTGTGGCTTGCAGGCGTGATGCCTGCTCGACAGGCATCAACCGCAATCGGGCATGCAGGTGTCGGGCGGCATCCCCCCAGGCCACAGCGGCTTGCGGTTCGACAGGCGTCGACCGTGGACGCCAGGTCCAGGCCCTGGCCGAAACACTCATACGGCGGACGTCATCAGGCGGGTCATTTGCCCACGGACTTCCTGCAATTGTGCCGGCATGGTCTGGCTGTCGAAGTTGGCGTCGATCTCGCGCAGCAATCCTTCAAGCAGAGGGCTCGCTGGCGGCTCGGCGCGCGTCAGATAGTCCTGCGCCGTTTCCAGCAGGCGATTGAGCCGCGACATCGGCTGCAAGGTCGCCTCCTCCACGGCACTGAACAGATGGCTGTTGCTGGACTGCGCGAAGATCTCCCGCAAAACCTCGCGGCCATGCTGCTGGGTTTCTTTGGTCGGCAGCACATACAGCAAGGGCCACAGGTCCGCTTCGCTGGCTTCCAGACGTCCACCGAGCAAAGCGGCGGCGGCAATCAACCGCTGGGATTTGACGATACGGCGGTCCGACAACTGAATGCCGGCCTCGCGCAAACGGCGAATGGCCTGGGCCAATGCGGGGCGAACCTGGGTGAGATCAACATTCTTGAGCGCCTGACCAAGGGTGTCCAACTGGCTCAAACCGAGCAGTTGCTGAACCGGCCGCTGCTCGGACTGCCAACCACCGGCCAGCATGGCCTCCAGTTGATTGTCCGGTACCGACTCGACAAACAGGTGCAGCAGGAATCGGTCACCGAACGCAGCCAGCGCTTCGTCATCCGGCAGTCCGTTCGCGGCGCCGACACAGACGCGCAACGGGCACTGAATCTGAGTGTGGCCGCGACGAAAGCGTCGTTCGTTGAGCACGCCCAGCAGCGTATTGAGAATGGCTGTGGAACCCAGAAAGACTTCGTCCAGAAACACGATGTCGGCCTCGGGAAGCATGCCGGTCACGTCGGTTTCTACCGTGCCTTCGCGCAGCTTTTTCAGGTCCACGGCACCGAACAGCTCCGAGGGCTCGGTGAAGCGGCCCAACAGGTATTCGAAATAGCGCCCCCCCATGGATTGCGCCACTCGCCGCACCACCGCACTCTTGGCGGTACCCGGTGGCCCGACCACCAGAATGTGCTCCTGGGCGACAGCGGCGAGGACAATCAACTCGGCCAGCTGTTCACGCCCCACCAGGCCCTCGGTGGCCACACGAACGGCCTGGCGAATTTGCGCAGCTGCGCTCTGCAATGAAGCAATCATGGGGGTCATCCCTGAAACTGAAGCCGCGGATTCTGCCTGAGCGCAAGGCTCTGTCACAAGACAATCAGCGAGATAAATGGCGCAATGCCATCACTTTCTGACGAGGTGTGCACTGACGCCCTTTTGATTGCGGTATGAACGACAAAAGCCTGCTTTTCAGGGCAGGCTTTCTGTGTCCGCGAAGAGTTATTTCTGGTGTGCCGTCAGCGCCGCATAGCCATTCATCAAATTGCGGTAGTTCGGAATCCGCTGCGACAGCAGGTTGCCCAGCCCTTCGATGTCGTTGCGCCAGTCGCGGTGCAGCTCACAGGCCACCGAGAACCAGTTCATCATCTGTGCACCGGCCTGGGTCATGCGGTTCCATGCGGCCTGTTGCACGGTGGTGTTGAAAGTGCCGGAAGCATCGGTCACCACGAACACGTCAAACCCTTCCGCCAGTGCCGATAAGGTCGGGAATGCCACGCATACGTCGGTCACGACACCGGCAATGATGATCTGCTTGCGGCCGGTGGCCTTGATGGCCTTGACGAAGTCTTCGTTGTCCCAGGCGTTGATCTGGCCCGGGCGGGCAATGTACGGCGCATCCGGGAACATTTCCTTGAGTTCCGGCACCAGCGGGCCGTTCGGACCCTGCTCGAAACTGGTGGTGAGGATGGTCGGCAGCTCGAAGAATTTGGCCAGGTCGGCCAGTGCCAGCACGTTGTTCTTGAACTCGTTCGGCGAGAAGTCCTGTACCAGCGAAATCAGACCGGTCTGGTGATCGACCAGCAGAACCACGGCGTCGTCTTTGTTCAGGCGGTTGTAGGTTGCAGTGCTCATGTTGAATCCCTTTTTAGTTGTGGAAGTTCGCTTGCGTTCAAGATGGGCACAGATTAATGACTCGCCTGAAAGCGATAAATCACCTGCAAAGCGTTTAACCGTCAACCCAAACGAGACAATCCACTCAATCCGGGGCTCAATCGCACGGTGGTCCCGACCTTCCCGCCGATCCTTGTCATAATGTTCGCCGGCAATACGTTCAGAACGACATCTAGGGAAAAGTTGATGCTCGGACGCAACACACAAGCGCCCACGGCGAACGACACGCGGCGCCCCGCCGGCAAAGCGATGAAGGCCGGATCGACCTTTCGGCTGACCGTCAGCTTCATGCTGGTGGTGGTCGTGGCGTTTCTGGCGGTCGAGAGCTGGCGGACATGGCGTGACTATCGTTCGGTCTTTGCGTCCGCGCGCGATTCGGTGACCAACCTGGCCCGCGCCACGGCCCAGCACGCCGAGGATACGATTCGCCAGGTCGATGTGGTCACCGCCGGGCTGGCCGAGCGCGTCGAAGGTGATGGTCTGCAGAACCTCGATGTCCCGCGCATTCACAAGCTGCTGGTGCAGCAATCGAAAATCATGCCGCAGTTGCACGGTCTGTTCATCTACGGCCCGGACGGCCACTGGATCGTGACCGACAAAGAAGTCACCCCGGAAATGGCCAACAACGCCGACCGCGATTATTTCGAGTACCACCGCACCCATGAGGATCGGCAAGTGCGCATCGGCCAGGTAGTCGAGAGCCGCTCCACCCATGACCTGATCATTCCCATTTCCCGACGCTTGAACAACCCCGATGGCTCGTTCGCCGGCGTGCTGCTGGGGACGGTCAAGGTCAGTTACTTCGTCGACTATTACGGCGATTTCCGGATCGATGACAAAGGCGCACTGGTGCTGGCCATGCGCGACGGTACGATTCTGGTTCGCCGCCCTTTCATCGCCTCCGTGGTGGGCAAAAGCCTGGCGAACAGCGAGATCTTCAAGACCTACCTGCCCAGCTCCAACGAAGGCATTGCGCAGATCCGGGCGGTGGTCGATGACACCGAGCGCCTGTATGGCTATCGCGCCCTGACCACCTATCCGCTGGTGGTGGAGGCCGGCTTGTCGAAAGATTCCATCACTGCACCCTGGCGCCGGGACTTGCTGAAAAACGGCTTCGTGCTGATTTTCCTGATCCTGGTCCTCGCCGGTTTCGGACTGATCGTACTGAGCCAGTTGCGCCAGCGGATCGCGATGGAACGGGAAATCCGTTCCGCCCACCAGGCCATGCGCGACATGGCACTGACCGACAGCCTCACCGGTCTTGGCAACCGTCGGCGCCTGGACAATGCGCTGGCGGACGAGATTCGCCTGGCCCGCCGTCAGGGCTCGGCGCTGTCGTTGATCATGCTCGATGTCGACCACTTCAAACGCTACAACGACCGCTATGGCCACGCCGCCGGCGACGACTGCCTGAACGCCGTCGGACGGGCGATCCAGCAAGCGGTCAAACGCCCCGGCGACCTCGCCGTACGCTACGGTGGCGAAGAATTCACCGTGCTGCTGCCCAACACCGAGAACGCCGGCGCCATCCAGGTCGCCGAGGACATCCTGCAAGCCATCCGCTCGCTGGAACTGGAACACACCGGGCATCCCCTCGGGTATGTCACCGCCAGCGCCGGCATTGCGACCCGTCATCCGCTTGACGACGCGGTGACGCCGGCCATGCTGCTGAAGTCGGCGGATACCTGCCTGTATCAGGCGAAGCGGCTGGGGCGCAATCGTTGGTGCTCGGCGGATGAGTCTGCGTGATAGAGATATCGGTCAGTCTTCGCGAACAGGTTTCGGAGCCTCCGCGATCAACGTCTTCGGCTCCAGATACGCACTCATCCCCCACTTGCCCATTTCGCGCCCCAGGCCCGAGTGTTTGAATCCACCAAAAGGAGCGCGTGGTTCGTGGGCCAGGGTGTTGATGAGCACCCGTCCCGAATCGATCTGACTGGCGATGTTCACACAACGTTCGGGATTCTGACCCAGCACCAGCGCGCTCAGCCCATAGTCCGTATCGTTGGCAATGCGGATCGCATCGGCGTCGTCCTCGTAAGGGATGATCGTCAGCACCGGGCCGAAGATTTCTTCTCGCGCGATCCGCATCTGGTTGTTGGCGTCGGTGAAGATCGTGGGTTTGACGAACCATCCGGCGTGCAGGCCTTGCGGACGACCTTCGCCACCTGCCAGTAACCTTGCGCCCTCTTCCTGGCCGATACGGATGTAGCGTTGTACCCGCTCCCATTGTTTCTGGCTGACCATCGGGCCGATATCGGTGTCGGCGTTGCGCGGATCGCCCGATTGAAACTGTGCGACGCCCTCCTTCGCAGCCTGCTCGAACTCTGCGAGCCGTTTACGCGGAACAAGAATGCGCGTGCCGGCGATGCAGGCCTGGCCACTGTTGAGGAATCCGGCGTGCAGCGCCAGCGGCATGACTGCCTGGAAATCCGCGTCATCGAGTACCACGGTGGGCGACTTGCCGCCCAGCTCCAGGGTCACGCGCTTCAGAGTATCGGCACCGGTTCTGACCAGATGCTGACCGACCGCGGACGACCCGGTGAACGAGATTTTGGCCACGTCTGGATGCCGGGCGATCTCCTCGCCAACCACGTCGCCTCGGCCGTTGACGATGTTGAAGACACCCGGTGGCAGCCCCGCTTCGTGCAACGCGCGGAGCACGACCTGCGTCTGCAACGCGCTCATCTCGCTGGGCTTGATGACGGCGGTGCAGCCTGCCGCCAGTGCAGTGGCCAGCTTGTTGCAGATGAAGCCGGCATTGCTGTTCCACGGCGTGATCAGCCCGGTCACGCCCACGGGCGTCAGAATGACCTTGGCCATGCCGGCCTGCTCTTCGAAGTCGAACGCCTCCAGTGCCTCGATCGCTTGCGCAATCACGTCCGCCGGATACGTCGCCATCCAGCGCCCGCGAACCGCAGGCGAGCCGTACTCCTCAAGGATGGCTTCCAGCAGTTCTTCCTCTCTGGCCGCTACGGCCTTATGCATGCGTTGCAGGGCGGCAATGCGCTCTTCGCGCGTGGTACGAGACCAGGCCGGGAACGCAGCCTTGGCGGCGGCGATGGCGCGCTGGGCGTCAAGTGCATCGCCCAACCGGACCTGACCGATGACTTCCTCGGTACTCGGGTTATGGAGGTCGAACCACTCCTGACCGTGTGGGAGGACGTACTCGCCGTTGATGTAGATGTGTTCAATGCGCTGCATGGCAACTCCTCGCTGAAAATGACTCGCTTGAAGCGAGCCTCGATGAAGCGAAGTCTAAGAAGGGTTGATTGTTCCGATAAGCTATCCTTTGGCTGATGAAGCATCCCTATTTTCAGGACAATCCATGCACAGAACAGGAATGACCGAGCTGGAAGTGGTGCTGGCCGTCGCCCGGCGCAACAGTTTTCGCGGCGCGGCCCAGGAACTGGGCATGTCGACCACGGCGGTGAGCAGCGCGGTGGCCGGCCTCGAAGCGCGCCTGAAGGTGCGTCTGTTCAATCGCTCGACACGCAGCGTTGCCCTCACCGACATCGGGCAGCGCTATGTGGAGCGCATCGCCCCGGCCCTGGCGCAGATCAAGAGTGCCGGCGAAGAGGCCAGCGTCGGTCTTGACGAACCCAGCGGCACACTGCGCATCAACGCACCGCACGGCGCGGCGTATCTGCTGCTGGAGCCGCTGCTCAATCAGTACGCCCGACGTTATCCCGAAGTGCGCATCGACGTCGTCAGCGAGGCCAGCATGGTCGACATCGTCGCCGGGGGCTTCGACGCCGGGATCCGCCTGGCCGAGTCCGTGCCGCAAGACATGATCGCGGTGGCGCTGTCAGGCGACATCCGGATGCTCATGGTGGCAACGCCGGAGTACCTCGAACGCCACGGCGTGCCCGAACACCCACGGGATCTGCTCACCCACCAGAGCATCGGCATGCGCATGGCCCACGGCGGCCTCTATCACTGGGAGCTGGAACGCGACGGCGAGAAACTGCAGATGGATCTGCCGACGCGCTTCGTGTTCAACGAATTACTGGCGATCAAACAGGCCGTGGTGCTGGGCCTTGGCATCGGTTTCATTTCCGAATGGTTCATCCAGGAAGAACTGGCCAGCGGCGCACTGGTGCCGGTGCTGATGCCGTGGTGTCCGTCGTTTGGCGGGTTGAGGCTTTATTACTCGGGCCATCGCTTCGTGCCCGCGCGGTTGCGTGCGCTGATTGATCTGGTGCACGAACTGCGGCCGAGTCCGGTTTGATTCTTGCGATCAATCGAGATGTGCATTGCAAATGTACGGCGGTCTGGCTTCAAGGCAGAATGGCGCCTCGTTTTTTCAAGGAACAGATGAGTGATCAGCAATACATTGAAATCATGGATCGATTGTCGGCTGATCTCGCCGTTGCTTTTCCTGACAGGCCTGGCTTCCCTTTCTGGCTGTCACCAGCTGACCACCGACCAGCGAATAGATGCCTGGATGGACAGTGGTGGCAAGTCCGCTCCAACGTATATGACTTCAAAAGAAATCAACGCGATGGAGGCAAGGCGCTATATCAGGGTTTTACGTAACACCTTGGCCGAGAAAGTGTTTCTGGCGAATAGCGAAGGCCTGCGAGGCAGCGTTAAGTTGCGGATGAAGCTCAGCCGGCAAGGTGACGTATTGCTCTGCGAGGCGCGGTCAACTGAGCCGGATTCCCCAGCCGACTTCGCCAATCTGGTCACCGATGTGTGCTGGAGCGAGATCTGGTCAACCATCCCGGAAGATCTCCAGAGCCCGGTCGACGGTTCCCTTGAGATCATCGCGCCATTGATCGCCCAGGACGATGTTTCATCCATTTCCGATTACGACCTGGGACACCGGAAGGCTGGTCTTGCAAGCCGCTTTTTCTGGGACAACCTGCTGGCCGGGCACTCAATCAACGCGTTCGGAAGCGCCCACTTTGATTTCACGGCTAACGCAAAGGGCCAAGTCACACGTTGCGATGTGACGCTTGAAAAAAGCTATTTCCGTCCAGAGTCCTTTCACCCGGATCCCCCATTACAAAAGGCACTCGCGGCTCAGTGCTTACAGCTTGATCTGCAACACATGCCCGGGTTTCAAGTGGGTGAATCCGGGGAAGTCAATCGCACGGTTTTTGTAGAGTACTTCCCATGGAAAAACCACGTGGGGAAACATCAGGAAAAAGCTGCAGCTAGCGATAAGAAAGGGGCCGCCCCCATCAGCGCCAACAAGGAACGCACATGAAGCTGCTTGAACTCACACCGGCAACCTATCACTTGAACGACAGCTACTGGGATCTTCTGCGGGCTAAAGACGGATCGCTGTATCTGCTCGTCAATTGCGAAGCGTCTTTTGTGAGTTATGACGCTCTGATCAAACTCAACGACGATGAGTTGCGCGATCACCACGGCCTGGGCTGGCTGTCCATTCAGTACCTGGCCAATCGAATCAATTATTTCGTCAGCGATTACAAGGCACGGCTGATCACGGGGCCTTTGCTTGATGCGGCGATTCAAGCGTCGAAACCGTAGATATCAAGCTTGAGCGCGATGGCTCCATCAATATCAGGCGCATTGGATCTTTTCTTGAGGATCCGTGACTCTAGACTGGTTCCCTTCCCACGATTCAACTGGAAAGGAACCCATTCAAGTGCGCGACTTCGACTGCCAACCCGTTTTATGCGGGAGCACGCTGAGGCTCAGGCCTCTGACCGAAAACGATTTTGAAGGCCTGTTTCTGGCGGCCTCAGACCCGCACATCTGGGCAGGCCACCCCGCCAGCGACCGCCATGAGCGGCCGGTATTCGAAACGTACTTCGCCGCGCGGCTGGCCACCGGCAAAACCCTGGTCGTCATCGATATCGACTCGGGGTTGATCGTGGGCATGTCGAGTTACTACACACCGCCCGACCTGCCGGACAGTATCGCCATCGGGTATACCTTCCTGGTCCGAGCGAAATGGGGTGGCGAGACCAATCGCGAACTGAAGCAACTGATGCTGGAACACGCCTTCAAAGTCTACGACACGGTCTATCTCCACATCGCCCCGTCGAACATCCGCTCACAGAAAGCCGCCATGAAGATCGGTGCGGTGCACTTGTACGATGCCGAGCTGACGCTGTCCACGACACCGGCCTGGTGCAAGTGTTACGGACTGACCAGGGAACAATGGACTGCATCGCAACAACACGCCTGAAGTTCGGGATGGATCTGCATCGTACCCATCATTTGCCTGTTAAACACTCTGCCCCTACGCCTGAACATTTGAGAACCGCATGACAGTTTCTGCATCCAATGTGCCCTTGAGCGAACAAGTCGCCTACCTGAAGCTCGCGTTGGAACTCCGTACACTTGACGTCCCGGACATCGTGCAGTGGGCGGATGCGCAGATCCGGGACCAGACGAACCCTGCCTATGAGCTGATAGAACTCGCACTGATGGGCGAATCAAATCGTTTCGACACCGCGAGTCAACTATTACGAATCGCACGTCCCGCCATGACCACCGCAGAGCTACTGCCTTACATTCTGGCCGACGCGCACAAAATGCTTCTCGACAATCCTGGCTTCGCCAGAGCGCTGGCTGAAGGGATGTATCAAGTCTGGGCGAGGGACAATGACAGTTTTACGGAGGCACTTGCCCTGTGCGGCTACTTCGATGATGCCTACAGTCTGGCCCAAGCCGGGATAAATGCAACAGTCGAACAGATCGATCAGGAAATGCTGGCGTTCACCGGAGGATTTCTGAACTGGGACTGGATGACAAGGTGCGGCAGACAAATCAAAACCGGATTGACCAGTGTCCCGACACGTTCAAACCCGCCAATTCAGGAAATCGCAGTCATCAAATCACGTTATGCAAAAGGCCAGGGCCAGGCACCCTTTCATCTCGCACTCATCCATTCGACAGCGGACGAATCGGGCTATCTGCAAATGATGGATTACGCAGACGCGGAGCATCGAGTTCCCTTCAATTCCCACGCCGAGCGACTGTGCCTGCTCACCCGTCTGATAGGCGAACGCGTGCCCATGGCCGTCGGTGGCATGTGCCCGGGCCCGGCCGATGAGGTCGCGCTGTTGATTGCAAGCAAGGCGCTCAATGGCCCTTTCATCGAACTCTCGTGGACCGCGCCACAGCAGTGGATCGTGCGCGAAATCGCAGGTGACACCGTGGAATGGGAAGCTGAACCCGACGTGGCAACGATCGCCAATACTTCGTTCGATCCGGGTTTGCTGACAGGCTCGGAATGAATTGAACGATGGAAGCTGATCACGCTTCGCTGCCCTTTCACGCACCAGCGCCAAACACAGCCCTCGCAAAATCCACGAAGCTTCGCAGCTTGGGCGTCAACCGAGGGTCCGGTGCGTACAGAAGATTCATCGGGGAAACCGGAACGTTGTAGTCCGGCAGCAGCCCGACCAGCGTTCCGCTTCTCAGCGCATCCTTGACCAGCTCCAGCGGCAACAGCACCACACCCAGCCCGGCCACCGCCGCCGACAGCAACGGATCGGCCTGATTAATCGTCAATCTGCTTTTAATCGGCACGTCGATGCAACCGTCCGGTCCTTCGAGGCGAATGTGGGAACGACCGTCGGAATAGGCGAACGCCAGGCATTCATGTTCCTGCAGATCCAGCGGGGTCGTGATCGGTGGACGCCTGGCCAGATAGGCAGGCGCCGCGCACAGCACCATTTGATATGGCTTCAAAGGCAATGCCTTCAGACCGCTGTCAGACAGCTCACCGATTCGAAACACCACGTCATACCCGCCCTCCAGCAGGTCAACGAGTTCGTTGGACAGGGTCAGATCCACCGACACCTGCGGATACCTGACCATGTACTCCAGCAGTCGAGGCGCCAGCGTGCTGACGCCAAAGGTGACCGGTGCGTTGATTCTGAGCCGGCCGCTGGGTACGCCTCGGGTCATCGCGGCCATTTCTTCGGCGGCGTCCATATCGGCCAGGATCAGCTTCGCCCGTTGATAGAACGTGCGGCCGAAGTCGGTCAGGCTCTGTTTGCGGGTCGTGCGATTGAGCAGCGAGACACCCAGATGCTGCTCGAGCATCTTGACCTGTTTGCCGACCAGTTGCGGGGACAGATTGAGCTCATCGGCCACCGCGCTGAAGGAGCCAAGCTCCACCGCTTTGACGAAGACGGCCATCAATGTGAGGCGATCCATTGGAAACCCTGTGTTTCTAGTGTTGCGCTATCGTAGGTCTTTATCTGACCCGGGCCAAAGCCTAAATTGGCGGCCATGGAAACGACGCGCACAACGGCAACAGGCGCGTTTTTTTTACTCGAACTAAGGCCGGCCACACCGGCCTCATTGATCACAGAAGAGGTAACCATGGCACGCATTGTCAGGATTCATGAATACGGCGACGCAAGCGTTTTGAAACTGGAATCGGTCGAAGTGCCGGCGCCGGCATCCGGAGAGGTGCAAATCGAGGTCAAGGCTTTCGGGTTGAATCGGGCCGAGGTCATGTTCCGCAATCACGCCTACCTGCAGGAAGCGCAATTTCCCAGCCGCCTCGGTTATGAAGCCGCCGGCGTGGTGGCTGCCGTCGGTGCCGGCGTCAGCGAGTTCAAGGTCGGCGATGCGGTCAGCCTGATTCCACCGCTGGACATCGCCAAATGGGGTACCTACGGCGAACTGGCCAACGTTCCCGCCGAGCTGACAGTCAAACACCCGTCGAACCTGTCTTTTGAACAGGCTGCTGCATCCTGGATGCAATACGTCACCGCGTGGGGCGCGCTCGTCGAACAGGCCAGACTGACGAAAAACGATTTTGTGCTGGTCACTGCCGCCTCCAGCAGCGTCGGCCTGGCAGCCTTCCAGATTGCCCGAATGGTCGGCGCGACCTCGATTGCCGTAACCCGCACCCGCGCCAAGAAGCAAGCCTTGCTGGATGCCGGCGCCGCGCACGTCATCGTCAGCGATGAAGAGGATATCGTTGCCACCGTCATGGCCCTGACCGATGGCCAGGGCGCGCGCGTAGTGTTCGATCCGATTGGCGGCCCCGGTTTCGAACAGCTCACCCAGAGCATGGCCCGAGGCGGCATTCTGCTCGAGTACGGCGCATTGAGCCCGGAACCTACGCCGTTCCCGCTGTTCACCGTGCTGGGTAAATGCCTGACCCTCAAGGGCTATCTCTACGCAGAGATCGTCGCGGATCCTGCGGCGCTGGCCCGAGCCAAGGCGTTCATCGGCGACGGCCTCGCATCAGGCGCGCTGAAGCCGATCATCGCGAAGACGTTTGCCCTTGAGGACATTCAGGAGGCGCATCGCTTTCTTGAGGCCAATCAGCAGGTCGGAAAGATTGTGGTGACGGTTTAAATCACGATGCCGCCGCGGCCCGAGGCATCGCGTCGGGCCGCCGGCATATATGCCACCGCCCCGCTAGAGCAGCAGTCCGGCTACCTGCACGGGCGTCATCTTCGTCACCATCATCAAGACGATCACGAACATCCCCAGAAAACCGGCCACCCCCATCCAGAACCATTTCCGGTAGACCGAGCGGTACTCATCCGCGAGCCCTCCCCCGGTTTCGATCGCATTCGAAGCCATCACGTACAAACGCTTCTGCAGCACCAGCACCGGCAGCCAGAGCGAACCCACGCAAAGAAAGATGATCAACGAGGTCAGCACCCATTCCGTGGTCAACGGCAGGCCGGCCAGCCTGATCAGCCCATAGCCCGATGCGATCTGAATGAAGCCTGCCGGGGTGGTGATCCATGCGTCGAAGCGCACGACCATTTTCGCCACATGAGCGATCACCTGAGGGTTGGCGGTGCGGCTGGCTGCGATCAGGTACAGGTAGGAACCCATGCCGAAGCCGAACAGGAAAACCGCGGCGATCACATGAATGTATTTGAGGCACAGGTAAAGCATGCTCAGCGCTGCCCGTCAGAGAAATGCACGGACAGACTGAGGTTTTCAGGATCGTTGATCGCGGCCATGTATTCGTCGACGGTGATTTCGCCCACGCAAGGCCGGGCGCCGGGTTCAGGCACATAGCCTTGGGCCATTTTGGTGGCCAGGGCCACAGCGGCGCAGCTTGGGATTTCCGGGCCCTTGTCATTCCATGCCGTCAGCTGAGCGGTCATGGACAGCGATTGTCCTTCAACCCCGATACCTTGCACGTCGATGTACATCGCGCTTTTGCCATCGCCGAGTCGCTCGAACCAAGTGCCCAGGCGATGCAGTCTTGCAGCCCAGGGTGCATGGTCCCGAATCAGCCCCTTCTTCTGAGCCTGTGCGAACAATGCATTGGCGACACCGCCGAGCTTGAGCCCGGCACCGGCCTTGAAGTTCAGTGTCCGGGCGCCATAACGCCCGGCGAAAATGTCCATGTCCGGCACGTCGACATTGGCCAGCAAGCGAGTGCCCAGGTGCGGCATCTTGCGCAACGTCAGATCCTGCCAGCCCGGCACCTCGTGAACCCGGCCATCCTTGAGCTGTTTGATCGGCTTGCCCGCGTAGGCAAGCACACCTTCGACAGTCGACAGCCCCGGCATCTTGGCGGAAGAGGAAATGCCATGCTCGATCGAATCTATGCGCTGAAAGCGATACCGCTGCTGATCGATGATGGCCGAAGACAGGGTCGGCACCGAACTGCATCCGCTGAGAATCACCACGCTCGCCTCTTTCGCGCGCGCATCGAGTACGCCGATACCGTTGACGAAGGTTCGGCAGTCAGACAGGTCGCAATAGTTCACACCGGCCTCGATGCAGGCCTCGGCGACCGCATAGGATTGCCCTTGAAACGGGCCGCCGGTGTGGATGACCAGCTCGATACCCATGGAATTCAGAGCGGACTTGAACCCATTCCCCATGGCATCGCCGCACCAACTTGCGCAGGCTTTTCCGGAAGCGGCTTGTAACGCCTCGACCTTGCGCAGCAACTTGTGCGCATCGCGACCCGAGATCGCCAAATCAACATCAGGCATCGACGCCAGATGCCGGCAGACAATGCTGCCGAAGTTTCCATACCCACCGACCACCAACACCTTGAACGCCATTCACCGTTTCCCTAACGATTCGATCGTAAAGCCAACTTGCCCGAGACAGGATTCGCGGGAGCTTCCCTGATATCGACGGGTCAGGCAAGTCAGTAGCAGTCGGTGATGCAAAACCCACAGCCTTGAAGGCAGCGCTTTCAAAGCGGTCTACGCTCCATCCACTACCCCCTCTGGAGTCACCGTGATGATCCGTGCCCTGCTGACCGCCTCCTTATTGGTGGCCCTGAGTGTTCCGGCCCATGCCGATGTGAAACCCTTCCCCGCGACTTTCCGCACGCAAGACATTACCGTGGACGGCGCGAAGATCCACACGCGCATCGGCGGCAAGGGCCCGGCCGTGGTGCTGTTGCATGGTTTTGGTGATACCGGGGACATGTGGGGGCCGCTCGCCACGGATCTGGCGAAGGATCACACCGTGGTCATCCCTGATCTGCGCGGCATGGGGTTGTCGTCGATTCCCGACAGTGGCTATGACAAGAAGACACAGGCGGGAGACATCCGCGCCGTGCTCGCCTCGCTGGGCATCGAACATTCGGTCGTCATCGGTCACGACATCGGCACCATGGTCGCCTTCGCCTATGCCTCGCGGTATCCACAACAGACCGATCGCCTGGTAGTGATGGATGCGCCAGTTCCGGGCATTGCGCCGTGGAATGACATCGTGCGTTCGCCGATGCTCTGGCACTTCGATTTTGGAGGCGCGGACATGGAGCGGCTGGTCGCCGGCCGCGAGCGCATTTATCTGGATCGGTTCTGGAACGAGTTCGCCGGCGACCCGAAAAAAGTCGACGAAGCCACGCGCCAGCACTACGCCAGACTCTACGCCCGCCCCGGTGCGATGTACGCGGCCTTCGCTCAGTTCCGCGCCATTCGCCAGGACGCGGTGGACAACGAAGCGTCGTCAAAGAACAAACTGACGATGCCGGTCCTGGCGGTCGGTGGCGAGAAATCCTTCGGCAACAACGAAGCCATCGTGATGCGCAACGCCGCCGACAATGTCACCGAAGTGGTGATCGCCGGCGCGGGCCATTGGCTGATGGAAGAAGCGCCGGGGGAAACCACGCAGGCGATTCGTAGCTTTATGACCCGCTGATGTTAATAAAATGGGGACAGATTTATTTTTTGAAAAATAAATCTGTCCCCATTGAATCTGCATTGAATCACTGCCGCTCGCCATACTCCGGCAACTCGATAGCATCGGCCTTCGGCGAAAGGATTTTCCCGAACAGGCGCTTGAACCCCGGCGCACTCGCCAGTCTCAACACCGCGTGGCCAAGGGCGATGCCAAGGCGCGAATGCGGCGAGGCCAGTCTGGGGGCGAAGCCGGGCACGCTTTGCGCCTGGGCGACGAAGGGCCGCATCCGTTTTTCATAAGCCGTGAACGCCTGGGCATGGTCGGCATGACGCCCCAGTTCACCGGCCAGCACATAGGCGCCGCACAGGCCCAGGCTGGTGCCCATGCCGCTGATGGGCGACGCGCAATAAGCCGCGTCCCCGACCAACGCGATGCGCCCCTTGGACCAGCGGGACATTTTGACCTGCCCCACTGCGTCCAGATAAAGATCGGTGGCATCTTCCAACGCAGCCAGCACGCGAGGTGTCTCCCAACCGGCGTCGGCGAAGAGTTGCCTGAGCAAGGACTTCTGTTCGTCCTGCGCGAGCTTTTCGTAACCGCACGGCGCCTGCTGGAAAGACAAAAACGCGCGGGTGGTGCCCAGATTGTCCGGCCGCAAGCAGACACAGCGGCCACCCGGAAGGTTATGCCAACGCATGACCTCGCCATCGCTCGGCTGTCGAGGAACAGTGAAATAGGCCGTATACAGATTGAGGGGACGACGCTGGACCTCGTTGCCGAACACCCGGTTGCGGGTCGTCGAACCAATCCCTTCAGCCACGATCACCAGATCGTAAACCTGCTCGTCGCCCTGCTCGAAACGCACATGCACCTGCTCACCATCGTCGTCCATGGCTGCAACGCTGTCGCCGAATCGGTACGTCACCCGACTCTGACTGTGCCGGATCAGCAGTTTGGCGAGTTCGCCCCGCAGGATCTCCAGTTCGGCAATCGGTCCCTCCCCGTCGAACGTATCGACACCCAGAAACGCCTTGGTCCGGTTGTTCCGGTCAACGAAGGCGATGCCCTGTTCCTGAGTCGTGTTCGCCCGAATCAAATCTTCCAGGCCCATGCGCCGGACGACCTCACGCCCGGCGCCCCGCACGTCGATCGTCTGTCCGCCATCACGAAACGCAGGCGCCCTCTCCACCACCGTGACGTCCATGCCCTGCCGGGACAGCCAATACGCCAACGCAGGTCCGGCGATGCTTGCGCCGGTCACCAGTACTTTTTTGGGATTCATCACGCGTCCCGGTTTTCAGAGGTGGCCACAGCGCTGCCCGGCAACGTGGTGCGATAGACCTCGATCACTTGCCCCAGGAAGGCTTCAACCACGGCGCGATCCTCGCCATCGAGGGCTCCTAGCACGGCGCTCAGGCCATTGAGCATCGGCGCGATATGCCGATAGGCCTGCGCCACCGATTCCGGAACCGGACACACCAGCACCCGACGCTTGTCATTGAGCTGCCGCTCGCGGACCACATGCCCGGCGCGTTCCAGTCGATCGATGACCTGCGTGATGCCCGCTGTGGTCACTGAGAGCCGTACCGCGAGTTCGGTCGGCGGCAGAGGTCCATCCGCGATCAGATGCTCCAGCGCCGCGACATCGGTCTGATTGATGCCCAGAACCGCGCCCAGATGGCTGGCAGCCTTGCGGGTGAGGATGGCGATCTGTTGCAACTGCTGGCCGACGACATCACTGGCGATCTGCAGGTTGCGGGGATCTTCGGATGGATCGGGCAGTGATGAAGGCGACGTCATGGGTAAGGTCAATCCAGGCGGTTCGTGATGAGGACGCGAAACTAACATATAGCTAACTTGCTTAGCTACCTTTCTAGACTGAAGGCAAAAAAAGGGAACCGGTCCGTTTTTCAGAAAACAGACCGGCTCCCCTCTTTCACATTGACACTACCGAGCCTCAGGCGCGCTTCGGAAGCTTCCAGTTCGGGCGAATGAAGTGACAGGTGTAGCCATTCGGAATGCGCTCCAGGTAATCCTGGTGCTCCGGCTCCGCTTCCCAGAACGGCCCGGCCGGTTCGATTTCGGTCACCACGCGTCCAGGCCACAGGCGTGAAGCGTCGACATCGGCTGCGGTGTCTTCGGCGACGTCGCGTTGCTGTTCGCTGAGGTAATAGATCGCCGAGCGATAGCTGGGACCGCGGTCATTGCCCTGACGGTTGGGCGTGGTCGGGTCGTGTATCTGAAAGAAGAACTCGAGGATCTGCCGATAACTGATAACGGCAGGGTCGAAGACGATTTCGATGGCCTCGGCGTGGTTACCATGATTGCGGTAGGTGGCATTCGGCACATCGCCGCCGGTGTAACCGACGCGCGTCTTCAGGACACCGGGGTAGCGCCGCAGCAGGTCCTGCATGCCCCAGAAGCAGCCGCCGGCAAGGATGGCAGTTTCGGTTTGGCTGGTCATGGTCTGTCCTTCCCCTTGGGGATGTTGGAGGTGACCCTTGTTATGAGGGCACACTGGCCAATTCCAAGACCTCAAATGGGGACAGATTTATTTTAAAAATAAATCTGTCCCCATTAAAGAATCAGGCAAACGCAGATTCGATGAACGCTTCCAGCGCCTGTTCTTCCAGAATCTCGATAGAAAAATGCCCGAAGCGCTTGGGCAGCCAGATGATGCGTGTCCCGGACGGTGATTGCAGGTTGGCGCGTTCCAGTGGCTGGCCGTTTTCGTCTTCTGGCTGCACACCGGCGATCACCAGTTCGTCGTAGGCCTTCTCGATGTCCGGTGTCGAATAGCAGTGACGATAGATCATCCCCTCCCCCGACGAATCCAGCAGTTCCTTGAGATTGCCCGCCAACGGCTGGACCAGCATGAAACGTTCCTGGCCGATCAGCGCAACCGCGTAGCGAACGTGCAGGCCACCCCGTTCCCAGACGAGGGTCCGGGAGATTCTGGCTTGCAGGATCTGCGCATAGTAGGCGCAGGCTTCCTCAAGGTTATTGACCAATACGTCGACGTGACTGAACTTCAGATCCATTGCATCGCTCCTTCTGACAGGCGCCCATCTTAAAAACAAAAGAGCACCCGAAGGTGCTTTTCTGTTGGTGAAAATGGGGACAGGTGAAAATGGGGACAGATTTATTTAAAAAATAAATCTGTCCCCATTAAAAAGACTACTTCGGCATCAGCACCGTATCCACTACATGAATCACACCATTGGACTGCATCACGTCCGCAATGGTGATCGCTGCCTTCCCGCCTTTGGCGTCCACCACCCACAATTTGCCGTCGTGCAGCATGACGGTCAGGGATTCGCCCTGAACGGTTTTGAGCATGACTTTGCCGCCGTGCATTTTGGCGTCATCCATCAGCTGTTTTGCCGTGTGAGTGCCGGCTACGACGTGATAGGTGAGGATCGTCGTCAGGTCGGCCTTGTGCTCCGGTTTGACGAGCGTATCGACGGTGCCGGCGGGCAATTTGGCGAAGGCTTCATTGGTGGGAGCGAAGACGGTGAACGGCCCCTTGCTGTTGAGGGTGTCGACCAGCCCCGCCGCCTTGACCGCTGCAACGAGCGTGGTGTGGTCCTTCGAGCTGACGGCGTTTTCGACGATGGTCTTGTTCGGGTACATGGCCGCACCGCCGACCATCACGGTATCGGCGGCAAAGCTCGATCCCGTGCCAAGGCAGAGCAATGTGAAGCAGGCGATGGCAATGCGTTTGATGAGCGAGTGCATGGTGTGTCTCCTGAATTCTTCGACCCTTCGAATGAGGGTGATGAATTTACGGAGCAGACGCGCAATCGGATGCATCACGGTGCAAGTATTTTTATTCGTCTATGATCGATTTTTAAAATCAGCCAAGGAGGCCACCATGAGTGTTCGTGGTAAAGATCGGCAGATCGACAACATCGAGTTCAACGTTGGCGACATTGCCCGCAGCAAGGCGCTCTACGGTGATGCGTTCGGCTGGACATTCGTTGACTACGGCCCGACCTATACCGAGTTCAGCGATGGCAGGCTTACCGGAGGCTTCACTACGGGAGAACCCGTTCGCCCGGGTGGCCCGCTGATCATTCTGTACGCGGAAGATCTCGAAGCCGCGCAGCAGCGACTTAAAACGCTGGGCGCGGTGATCACCCGCGCGACCTTTTCCTTCCCCGGTGGCCGCCGATTCCACTTCATTGATCCGGATGGCTATGAACTGGCCGTCTGGACGAACCAGGAACCGGCTCGCCCGTAACAGAGTCGACGACCGCCCCACCACCCGACAACAAAAAAGCACCCGAAGGTGCTTTTTTTGTCGCGGCTGTCAGCGTTACGAAGTCTTCACGCTGGCCCGGGCCGCGTGCAGTTTCTTGTAGCTGTCGATCAGTCGCAGATGGCGGTCGAGGCCTTCGAGCTTCATGCTGGTCGGCGTCAAGCCGTAGAAGCGAACGCTGCCGTCCACCGAGCCGATCGCCGCGTCCATCCGCTCGTTGCCGAACATGCGGCGGAAGTTAACTTCGTAGTCGGCCAGCTCCAGGTCTTCGTCCAGCTGCATCTCCAGCACCCCGTTGACGGCCTGATAGAACAGACCGCGCTCGACGGTGTTGTCGTTGTACTGGAGGAACATTTCCACCGCTTCTTTCGCTTCCTCGATTTGTCCCAGGGCGAGCCAGATCAGCAGTTTCAGTTCCAGAATCGTCAGTTGACCCCACACGGTGTTGTCGTCGAACTCGATGCCGATCAGCGTGGTGATGTCGGTGTAGTCGTCCAGTTCGCTTTCCACCAGACGCTCGACCAGTGACTGGAGTTCGTCTTCGTTCAAGCGATGCAGGTTGAGGATGTCTTCGCGGAAGAACAGCGCCTTGTTGGTGTTGTCCCAGATCAGGTCGTCCACCGGGTAGATTTCCGAGTAATCCGGCACCAGGATGCGGCAAGCAGTGGCGCCGATGTGCTCGTAGACCGCCATGTACGCTTCCTTGCCCATACCCTTGAGAATACTGAACAGGGTTTCGGCCTCCTCGACGTTGGAGTTTTCCCCCTCGCCGGTGAAGTCCCATTCCACGAACTCGTACTCTGCCTGCGCGCTGAAGAAGCGCCACGACACCACGCCGCTGGAGTCGATGAAGTGCTCGACGAAGTTGTTCGGTTCGGTGACCGCCTGAGCTTCGAAGGTCGGCTGCGGCAGATCGTTCAGGCCTTCGAAGCTGCGGCCCTGCAGCAGTTCGGTCAGGCTGCGCTCCAGCGCCACTTCGAAGCTCGGGTGTGCGCCAAACGAGGCGAACACACCGCCGGTTCGCGGGTTCATCAGCGTAACGCACATCACCGGGAATTCACCGCCCAGCGACGCATCCTTCACCAGCACCGGGAAGCCCTGGGCTTCCAGGCCTTGAATGCCGGCCATGATCGCCGGGTACTTGGCCAGCACTTCCTGCGGCACATCCGGCAGGGCAAATTCGCCTTCGATGATTTCGCGTTTCACCGCACGCTCGAAGATTTCCGACAGGCACTGCACCTGGGCTTCGGCCAGGGTGTTGCCGGCGCTCATGCCGTTGCTCAGGTACAGGTTTTCGATCAGGTTCGACGGGAAGTACACAACCTCGCCGTCCGACTGACGCACGAACGGCAGCGAAACGATGCCGCGCTCTTCGTTGCCGGAGTTGGTGTCGATCAGGTGCGAACCGCGCAGCTCGCCGTCGCGGTTGTAGATCTTCAGGCAGTACGGGTCGAGGATCTCGCTCGGCAGCTCGTCGTTGCTGCCCGGCTTGAACCAGCGCTCGTCCGGGTAGTGCACGAACGGCGCATCGGCCAGGTCCAGACCCCAGAACTGATCGTTGTAGAAGAAGTTGCAGTTCAGGCGCTCGATGAACTCGCCCAGCGCCGACGCCAGCGCGCCTTCCTTGGTCGAGCCCTTGCCGTTGGTGAAGCACATCGGCGAGTGCGCGTCGCGAATGTGCAGCGACCACACGTTGGGCACGATGTTGCGCCACGAGGCGATTTCGATCTTCATGCCGAGGTCGGCGAGGATGCCCGACATGTTGGCGATGGTCTGCTCAAGCGGCAGGTCCTTGCCCGGAATGTAGGTGCTGGCGCTGGAGTTCGCGCCCGGCATCAGCAAGGCCTGGGCGTCGGCGTCGAGGTTTTCCACTTCTTCAATGACGAACTCGGGGCCGGCCTGCACCACCTTCTTCACGGTGCAGCGGTCGATGGAGCGCAGGATGCCCTGGCGGTCCTTGTCGGAGATGTCTGCCGGCAGCTCGACCTGAATCTTGAAGATCTGGTTGTAGCGGTTCTCCGGGTCAACGATGTTGTTCTGCGACAGGCGGATGTTATCGGTCGGGATATTGCGGGTTTCGCAATACAGCTTCACGAAGTACGCCGCACACAGCGCCGACGAAGCCAGGAAGTAGTCGAACGGCCCCGGTGCCGAACCATCGCCCTTGTAGCGGATCGGTTGGTCGGCCACCACCGTGAAGTCGTCGAACTTGGCTTCAAGTCGAAGGTTGTCGAGAAAGTTGACCTTGATTTCCATGGGGGACTACCAGAATAGCGAGCTGAACAGAATGGCCGCCATTATCCGGTTTTTGAGCGGGAAGTCTTGTGCTTTGGCGTTTTGGCCGCCGACCGGAGCGCCGGTCAGGTCGAGACGTTGCGCTGCGCCATCTCGGCGACGATGGCGTCGATCACGCAGCGTGCGGTCGGTGACAGGCTTCTGTTGGGCAGGCTGACGACACCGATTTCGGAGTGCAATCCGGGCCGGTCCACGACCTGCAATTCGATCAGGTTGCCGCTGTGCAGGTTTTCCGCCACGGCGCCGTGAATCACGCCGAGGATGGTATCGGTCGAACAGGCCACCGTCCTGAGCAGCGCCACATCGTCGCACTCCAACGCAAGCGGCAAGGCCTGGCGCGTGGAAATGCCCAGGGTATGTGCAGTTTCTTCCTTTACCACGGCCGGCAGGCGCGTCGTGGCGATGCCGTACTTTTCCAGGTCTCTCATCGTCACCGCGCGCCCGGCCAACGGGTGCTGTGGCCGGACGAAGAACCCCGCCGAGGCCTGACCCAGCGGGCGGATCAGCAGATCGGTGTCGGCCGAGAAATTGCGAATGTCCGCGACGAAGAATTCGATCGCTTCGTCCCGCAACCGGGCTTCAAGAATCTGCCAGTTATTGATCTCGACCCGCAGGGTGACTTGCGGATATTCCCGACGCAACCGAGGCACCACTTGGTGCATCAACATCGCCGCCGGAAACGGCCCGACGCCGAACGCGAGGTTGCCGAGCCGGCCATCGCCGTAAAGCGCCAGATCTCGTTCCAGCGAGCGTGCATCGAACAGCAGACGCCGGGCCCGCTCGATCAGAAACTCCCCCGCTGGCGTCGGGCGCACGTCGCCACTGTCCCGGTCGAACAGGCGCTGTCCGGTTTCGCTTTCGAGCGCCTGGATGCTGCGGCTCAGGGCCGGCTGGCTGAGGTGTACGCGTTCGGCAGCGCGGCCGAAATGGCGCTCATCGGCAAGGGCCAGCAGGTGTGTCAGTCGTTTGAGGTCCATGTCGCCGATGCTAGCCACGCATTATCCGGATGTAAACAATGCATTGGATACATCGCACCCACCTCCCTACTCTCTGATGAATTGATCCTCGGAGAACAACAAGAATGAGACCGACCTTTCACACACTGATCGCCCTGACGCTGGTTTCCCTCGCCGGCTGTGACAAACCGCCCAGCGTTGCCAGCGGTGAAGCGACGTCCGCCACTGCGGCGGTGATAGAAGCCTCGATCAAGGGCCTGGACCTCAACGACACTCGGGACATGGAGGACGCCCAGCGCGGTCTTATCGCCCGTCCGACAGGCCAGATCCTCGGCTCCGACGGTTCTGTGCTGATCGATTTCGATGCGTTCAGATTCGTCGAAGGCAAGGCTCCCGCGACCGTCAATCCAAGCCTTTGGCGCCATGCGATGCTGAATGCCCAGATCGGCCTGTTCAAAGTCACTGACGGCATCTACCAGTTGCGCGGCTTCGACATCGCCAACATGACGCTGATCGAGGGCCAGACCGGGTGGATCGTGGTCGACCCGCTGACTTCGAAGGAAACCGCCGCCGCTGCCCTGGCCTTTGCCCGCGAGCAACTGGGCGACAAACCCGTGACCGCCATCATCTTCACCCATGACCACGCCGACCACTTCGGCGGTGTACTGGGCATTACCTCGGTCGCGGAAGTGGCCGAGCGCAAGATTCCCGTGGTGGCGCCTGTCGGTTTCATGGAGGAAGCCACCAGCGAAAACGTGTTGGCGGGGCCTGCGATGTCGCGCCGTTCGATGTATCAGTTCGGCAAGAACCTGACGCCGGGCGCCACCGGCATGGTGGATACCGGGCTGGGCAAAAACGTCGCCTACGGCAGCATCGGCATTCTGCCGCCGACGCAAATCATCGATCAGCCGACGCAGGAACTTGTGATCGACGGCGTGACCTTCGTGTTCCACAACATTCCCGGCGCTGAGGCCCCGGCCGAGCTGACCTTTTCCATCCCCGAACGCAAGGCCTACGGCGGTGCCGAGCTGCTGGCGCAGACCATGCACAATCTGTTGCCGATCCGTGGCGCCAAGGTCCGCGACGCGTTGCTCTGGTCCGACTACGCCCAGGCTGCCCTTGATGAACTGGGCGACACCGAAGTCTATTTCGGCCAGCATAACTGGCCGGTCTGGGGCAATGAGCGCATCCGCGAATTCATCACCAAGCACCGCGACGTCTACAAGTACATGCACGACCAGACCGTGCGCCTGATGAACGCCGGCTACACACCCGACGAGATCGCCGAGAAAATCCAGTTGCCCGACTCACTGGCCTCCTACTTCGGCACCCGCGGCTATTACGGCGACGTGCGACACAACGTCAAGGCGATCTACCAGATGTACCTCGGCGCCTACGATGGCAACCCGGCACATCTGAATCCGCTGCCTCCCAGAGAGTCCGCCAGACGCTACGTCGAGTTGATGGGCGGCAGCACCAAAGTGGTCGAGGCTGCACGCGTGGCCTATGACAAAGGCGAATACCGCTGGGCCGCCGAGCTGCTGGATCAAGCCGTCCTCGACCAACCCGGCGACAAGGCCGCCAAGGAACTGCTGGCCCGGGCCTATGAACAGCTGGGCTATCAGTCGGAATCGGCGACCTGGCGCAACAGCTACCTGACCGCCGCCCAGGAACTGCGCAACGGCCCGCCGGAAAAAGGCGTGCGCCGCTCGGATCTCATCGAGCTGATGAAGCAGACGCCCACCGAACGCTTCCTCGAAGCCATGGCCGCCAGCCTCGACGGCCCGGCGGCGGACGGCAAGAACTGGGCCTTCAACCTGCAACTGACCGATACGAAGGAATCGTTCGTGCTGTGGATCGAGAACGCCGTGCTGCACTATCGCCGGGGCGCACCGGCCAGCAATGCCAACGCCACGTTGAGCGTCACCAAGGATCTTTTCGTGCAACTGCTGGGCGGCACGGCGGGGTTCAAGGACGCGCTCACGTCCAAAGACCTGAAGGTCGATGGCAGCACGGTGGATCTGGTGAGATTCCTCGGATTGCTGGAGAAAGCTCCGGGCAACTTTGCAATCGTCGCTCAGGCGCGCGATTGATTCGTGCAGGGTCGTTCGGATGTAATGCCTGAAGAGGTCAAACCCTGAGCAAGTCCGGCTAGGTATCTGTACGCCGCTTTCGACGATTCTAGGGCCGACCGTTACTCCAGGAGCTTCACTCCGTGCCAGACGCACCGACGCAAACTGCCTACGCAAAGCGCTTCACCGTCGTACTCGCCTACATCGACGCCAATCTTGAGGGCGATCTGTCGGTGAAAACGCTGAGCCAGGTGGCGAACTTTTCCGAGTTCCACTTTCACCGGCAGTTCACGGGTTACGTCGGCGTGCCTGTCTCGCGCTATGTGCAGTTGATGCGCCTGCGCCGTGCCGCGCACCGTTTGAGCACCCTGCCCGACCATTCGGTGATGGAAGCCACGCTCGACGCGGGGTTCGAAAGTCCCGAAGCGTTCTCCAGGGCATTCAAGCGAGCCTTCGGCACTTCGCCGGCGGCATTTCGCAAGGCTCCGGACTGGAGCGTCTGGCACACGGTCTTCGCCATACCTCACTTTTCAAGGAGCATTGCCATGCAGGTACGAATCGTCGACTTCCCCGGAGTTCAGGTCGCTGCGCTCGATCACCGTGGGCCGCCAGGCCTTGTCAATCAGAGCGTGCAACGCTTCATTCAGTGGCGCCAGCAGAGCGGGCAATCGCCGGTGGCATCGAGCCGCACCTTTGGGATTCCTTACGGCAACCCTGACACGACGCCGCCGGAGGACTTCCATTTCGCGATCTGTGGCGAAATCCGTGAAGCGGTGGCGCCGAATGAATTCAACGTCCGCGAGCTGAGCATTCCGGCCGGCCGCTGCGCGGTGGTGCGTCACACAGGTTCAACCGATCACATCGGTGAAACCATCTACCCGGTCTACCGCGACTGGCTGCCCGCCAGCGGAGAAGAATTGCGCGATCACCCGCTGTTTTTCGAGTACTTGAGCATCAGCCCCGAGACCCCGCAGGAGCAGTGGCAAACGGATATTTACGTGCCGCTGCGCTGACAATCGCCTGCCCCTCAGGCTCAGCTAAGTTTCACTGGATACCTTCTCTCCTGCGCACATTCAGCGCTGCTCAGGAGAGGCCATCCACCCATGAAACCCGCCATAGCCGACTGGCTCAACAAAGTGCCCGAAGTGACGCTGTCCTTCTGGGTGATCAAGATCCTGTCCACGACCGTGGGTGAAACCGGGGCCGACTTTCTGGCCGTCGACGCCGGTTTCGGCGCCGGCCCGACCAGCCTCGGCATGGCCGCGCTGCTGGCCATCGCGCTGTTCACCCAAATGCGTACCAAGGCCTACACGCCCTGGATCTACTGGCTGACCGTGGTGCTGGTGAGCATCGTCGGCACGCAGATCACCGACATCCTGACCGACATGCTGGACGTCAGCCTCTACACCAGCACGGCGGTGTTCTCCGTGTTGCTGGTGGTGAATTTCCTGATCTGGTACCGGACCGAGCGCAGCCTGTCGATCCGCGAAATCGTCACCCCGCGCCGGGAGCTGTTCTATTGGGCCACGGTGCTCTGCACCTTTGCCCTCGGCACCGCCGCCGGTGACCTGGCCACTGAAGCACTGGGCCTGGGCTTCACCGTCGGCGCAGTGATCTTCGGCGCGTTGATCGCGGCCACCCTGATCGCCTGGCGTCTGGGTGCCAATACCGTGCTGACGTTCTGGATCGCCTACATCCTGACCCGCCCCTTCGGCGCCTCCCTCGGCGACTTGCTGACCCAGGCCAAGACCTACGGCGGCCTCGGCATGGGCGCGACCTGGACCAGCGCGATCTTTCTGTGCGTCATCGTCCTGCTGGTCACCGTTGCGCAGATCAGCGTCGGCAATCGCAAAGCAATCACTCAGTAAACCTTCAGACTTTCATCAAGGAATCATCATGCGCCAGATTCAAAACATCATTCGTCACGTTGCCATCGTCTCGTCCATCTGCCTGCTGAGCATTGCTGCCGGCTGCTCGAAACCGGCGGACAAACCGGCTGCAAACGCCGCTGCAGGAGCCGTCAGCACACAAGGCCAGGCCGCCTCCAAACTGGGGGATCTGTCCGAGTTCCGCAACATCGCGGCCGACGTTGCTGCCCTGGTCGATAAAAACGATCTGCCCGGCGCCAAGGCCCGGATCAAGGATCTGGAAACCGCCTGGGACTCGGCCGAGGCCGGAATCAAACCCCGTGCCGCCGGCGACTGGCACATGCTGGACAAGGCCATCGACCGCTCGCTCGACACCTTGCGCGCCAGCACCCCGCAACAGAAAGACTGCAAGGCGCGGATGGACGAGTTGCTCAAGGCCTTCGACTCGCTGAAGGGCAACGCCTGATCCGGGGCCGGACAAACCCTTGCACAGATGCTTCAATACAAGCGCGACGGCCCTGCCCGTCGCGCTATTTTTTTTGGAGAGCGGGTCATGCGGATATTACTGGTGGAAGACGACCCGATGATCGGCGATGCCATCCAGGGCGCGCTGAACGACGCCAGCTACGCCACCGACTGGGTGAAAAACGGCCTCACCGCACTGGCCACCCTGGACACCCAGCACTACGACCTGGTGCTGCTGGACCTCGGCCTGCCCGGCAAGGACGGACTGGACGTGCTCGACAGCATTCGCGCTCGCAATAACCCGGTGCCGTTGCTGATCATCACCGCCCGGGACGGTCTCGACGATCGCCTGCGCGGTCTCGATGGTGGTGCTGACGATTACCTGCTCAAGCCCTTCGACATGGCCGAGTTGCTGGCGCGGATGCGCGCGGTACTGCGGCGCAAGGGCGGGACTGCGTTGTCCTTGCTCGACAACGGCGTGGTGTCTCTCGATCTGGTCTCCAAGCAAGCCACGACCGCCGACAACCCGGACGTGCAATTGTCCAGCCGCGAATTCGCCCTGTTGCAGGCCCTGTTGATCCGGCCCGGGGCAATCCTTTCGCGCAGTGAACTGGAAGACCGGCTCTATGGCTGGGGCAATGAAGTGGAAAGCAACGCGGTGGAGTTTCTGATTCACGCCCTGCGCCGCAAACTCGGCAGTCACGTCATCAAGAACGTCAGGGGAATGGGATGGATGGTTTCAAAAGGCGCCTGAGGGATTCGGTGCAGCTGCGGCTGTCGGTCACCCTGTCGCTGGCGATTCTGCTCGTTGCACTGCTGGCCGCGGCGTTTGCGTTCGTTTCGGCGCTGGACGAAGCCCACGAAATGCAGGATGAAACCTTGCGTCAGGTGGCGGCCCTCTACGACCGCCAGCAAATGACCCTGCACTACCCCGCCGCTCAGGCCGTGGACGACGACAACGAAGAGTCCCGGGTCATCGTGCAGTACCTGGCCGACGGCAGCCAAGCGGTCGGCAACGACGACGCCCTGCTGCCACTGCCCTTCCACACGACCCTGTCCGATGGCCTGTCGACCTTGAAAGTGACGGGTGAAGACTTCCGCGTACTGGTGAGAACCACCGCCCGTGGCGAGCGCATCGTCGTCGCCCAGGAAACCGGCGTGCGCGACAAGGAGGCCCGCGAAAGCGCCTGGCGCAGCCTGTTGCCGTTTCTGATTCTGTTTCCGGTGCTGTTGCTGGTGGTGGGCGATCTGGTGCGCAAGATGTTCCGCCCCATCGCCACGCTCTCGGCCGATATCGACCAGCGTGACGAACAGGCCCTGCACCCGGTGGACGCAAGCCATGTGCCAAGCGAGATCCGGCCGTTTGTGGTGGCCATCAACCGCCTGCTCGGTCGCGTCGCCCAGTCCGTGGACAACCAGCGGCGTTTCGTCGCCGATGCCGCCCATGAACTGCGCTCGCCGATGACTGCCCTGTCCCTGCAAGCCGAACGACTGGCCGCCACGGAAATGCCGGCCGCCGCCCGCGAACGCCTGCTGCCGTTGTCCCGAGGCATAGAGCGCAGCCGGAACCTGATCGATCAATTGCTGAGCCTGGCTGCCGCGCAGTCGAGCTCAAATGCAGTGCCGACTCACGTTTCCGTTCTGCACATTTACCGACGGATTCTGGAAGACCTGTTGCCACTGGCGGACCGCAAGAATATCGATATCGGCGTCGAGAGCAGCGAGGACGTGCAGGTCAACATCAACGAAACCGACCTGCTGATCCTGGTCCGCAACCTGGTGGACAACGCCATCCGCTACACCCCGCCCGGCGGACGCATCGACCTCTCGGTCAAGCGCGAGCAAGCGGCGGTCGTCCTGCAAGTCAGCGACACCGGCCCCGGGATTGCCGTGGAAGAACAGGCGCGCGTCTTCGACCCGTTCTACCGCAGCCTGGGCACCGATGAGTCGGGCTCGGGACTGGGTCTGTCCATCGTCAAGGCGATTGCCGATCGCACGGGGCTCAAGGTTGATCTGGGGTTTACCGACGTCATCGAGCGCAGCGGTCTGTGTGTCACCGTGAGCATCGAGCAACCCTGAGCCGCTTCCCATCCTTACATTTCGACCTGCGTCCCCAGTTCGATCACCCGGTTCAACGGCAGCTTGAAGTACTTCAGGTTGCTGTTGGCATTCTTGAGCAGGAACGCGAACAGATACTCGCGCCACTTGGCCATGCCGATGCGCTTGGTCGGGATGACCGTTTCACGGCTCAGGAAATACGTGGTGCGCATCGGGCTGAAATCCAGTTCGGCCAAGTGGCAAAGGCTCAGCGCCAACGGCACATCCGGTTCCTCGGTAAAACCGAAATGCAGGTTGACCCGGAAGAAGCCGTCGCCATAGGACTCGACTTCGAAACGACGATCCACCGGCACTCGCGGGCTGTCTTCGGACACCACGGTCAACAGCACCACCTGCTCGTGCAGCACCTGGTTATGCAACAGGTTGTGCAGCAGCGCGTGGGGAACCGCGTCGGCCCGCGCCGTCAGGAACACCGCCGTGCCCTGCACGCGATGAGGTGGCTGCGCACGGATGCTGCTGATGAACAACGGCAGCGGCAACGCGGTTTCATCCAGTCGCTCGACGATAATTTTGCGTCCGCGCTTCCAGGTGGTCATCAGGATGAACAGGCCGATGCCGGCGATCACCGGGAACGCACCGCCCTGCAGAATCTTCGGCGCGTTGGCCGCGAAGTACAGGCTGTCCACCAACAGAAAACCGAACAGCATCGGAATCGCCAGCCAGCGCGGCGTCTTCCACAGCAACAACACCACGGCGGCGGACAGGAGGGTGGTGATCAACATGGTGCCCGTCACCGCCACGCCATAAGCGGCAGCCAGGGCACTGGAAGATTCGAAACCGATCACCAGCAGCACCACACCGACCATCAACGCCCAGTTGACCGTGCCGATGTAGATCTGGCCCTGCTCCTGGCTCGAGGTGTGCTGGATGAACATGCGCGGGACGTAGCCCAGCTGGATGGCCTGGCGCGTCAGGGAGAACGCACCGGAAATCACCGCTTGCGAAGCAATGATCGTCGCCAGCGTCGACAGCGCGACCATCGGCAGCAGCGCCCATTCCGGGGCCAGCAGATAGAACGGGTTACGCACCGCTTCCGGGTTGCCGAGGATCAACGCGCCCTGGCCAAAATAATTCAGGACCAGACCGGGCAGGACCAGCATGAACCAGGCGCGGGCAATCGGTTTGCGACCGAAGTGGCCCATGTCGGCGTACAAGGCTTCCGCACCGGTCAGCGACAGGACGACCGCGCCCAGAATCGCCACACCCATGCCCGGATGGGCCGTAAAGAAGCGCACCGCCCAGAGCGGGTTCAGCGCCTGCAACACCTCGGGGCGCTGCACAATGCCGTAGACCCCGAGCGCGCCCAGCACCACGAACCACAGCACCATGACCGGGCCGAACAGGATGCCAATCCGCGCGGTGCCATGTTTCTGGATCAGAAACAGCGCCACCAGCACCAGCACCGACAACGGCACCACCCAGTGCTCGATGCCGTCGAACGCCAGCTCAAGCCCTTCCACCGCCGAGAGCACCGAGATCGCCGGGGTGATCATGCTGTCGCCGTAGAACAGCGCCGCACCGAACAGTCCGAGCAACACCAGCACCTTGCTCAAGTGCGGGTAAGGCGCCGACGCACGACGGGCCAACGCCGTCAGCGCCATGATGCCGCCCTCACCCTGGTTGTTGGCCCGCAGGATGAACAGCACGTACTTGATCGACACCACCCAGATCAGTGACCAGAAAACCAGCGACAGAATGCCCAGCACACCGTCGTGATTGAGCTGCACGCCGTAGTGGCCGGAAAACACTTCTTTGAGGGTGTAGAGGGGGCTGGTGCCGATATCCCCGTAAACCACACCGACAGCGGCCACCAGCATGGCTGCGCCCGAGGTTTTGGTTGGGGAATTTTCGTTGGTTTTACTCAAGGGTCGCGGCTCTCGAACGGCGGGAAGTAGTGGCATGCCATCCTTGGGCAATACGCGGACCGGGGCCTTCAGGAATACAAGGCTCAGGTGCGGTCAAAAAAACGCGGCCAGTATCGATGCGAACCCAATCCTCCACCGTAAAGAATGCGTAAAAAATCGACCTGACCTGAGCCGTCGCGCAGTTTTTTAGAGTCGGCCGATTGTTATGGCTGATGGCATAATCGCCAGCAGTTCATAACAGGGGCGCATCAATGTCCGTTGAAAGCTACGACCTGCTCGCGATCTTTTCGGCGGTGGCGCAAGAGCGCAGCTTCACCCGTGCGGCGGCGAAACTGGGCATGTCGCAACCGGCCTTGAGCCGGGCGATGCGTCAACTGGAGGAACGTCTGGGTGTGCGCTTGCTCGCGCGCACCACGCGCAGTGTTTCTCCGACCCAGGCCGGCGAGCATCTGTTGCGCGTGATCGCGCCGCGGTTCGAGGAGATCGATCACGAACTGGCCTTGCTCAGCGAGTTTCGCGACAAACCGGCCGGCAAACTGCGCATCACCGCTGGCGAGCATTCGGCGATCACCATTCTGCAACCCGCCCTCGCCCGGTTGATGCCCGACAACCCCGACCTGAATATCGAGATCATCGTCGACTATGGCCTGACCGACATCGTCGCCGAAGGCTTCGACGCCGGCGTGCGGCTGGGCGAACAGGTGGCCAAGGACATGATCGCCATGCGCATCGGGCCGGACATGCGCATGGCAGTGGTCGGTTCCCCGGCCTACTTCGCCCGCCACCGCAAACCGCTGATTCCACCCGACCTCATGGAACACAACTGCATCACCCTGCGCATGCCGACCCATGGCAGCCTGCTGCTCTGGGAGTTCGAGAAGAGCGGGCAAACCCTGAATGTGCGAGTCGAGGGGCAACTGGTGTTCAACAACATTGCCATGCGCCTGCAGTCCGTGCTCCAGGGGCTGGGGCTGGCGTACATGCCGGAAGACCTGGTGCAGGAGCATGTCGCACAGGGCCGGTTGATCCGGGTGCTCGCCGACTGGTGCGAGCCGTTTTCCGGCTATCACCTCTACTACCCCAGCCGGCGCCAGAGTTCACCCGCCTTCACTTTGCTGCGCGATGCGTTGCGCTATGGCGGCTGACGCAGCTCAGGGCTGGGCCAGTTGTTTTTCCAGAGCTTCGCTGGCACGCCCTGCCGCTTCCACTTCTCCGTGTCGGGTCAACACCTGCGTCAACTGACGCAATTGTGCAGCACTCAAGCCCACCCGCAGGCTGGCCGCGACATGCGAACGCAACTGCGATTCGGCCCCGGGCGTAGCCGCCAAGGCTGAAACCGTAGCCAGTTCGCGGCTTTGCCAGTCCAGGTTGTCGCGTTCGAAAATGTCGCCGAACAGGTGCGTCTGCAAAAACTGGTTGATGACCGGCGCGAAGTCGAACAACGGGCCCTGAACCGGCGCCCCGGCGATACGGGTCTGATTGGCCTTGCCCACTGCCAGCAAGGCGTCGCCTGTCGCCACAGCGTGACCGGGTTCGCGCCCCGGTTCATCGTGAAGGCCCCGTTGCTTGCGGGCCTCGACCACTTTCATCAATTCGCCCAGCGCATTGAGGCTGCGTGGGAAACCGGCGTAGGCATACAGTTGCACCAGGATTTCCTTTGCCTCGCTGACGGTCAGCCCGGCATCCAGCCCTTCGTTCAATGCGCTGTTGAGACGCGGCATGTTGCTGCTGGCCATGGCCGCGCCAATCGGCACAATTGCCTGCTGCCGCGCGGACAACACTTCGGAGACGGCGGCTTCTGCCGGTGCTGTCGGCGGCACCGGCCGATCTTCGGTGACTTTCTCCAGCCACTCCACATTCTTGCCGTTCACCGAGCCGGTCACCGCCAGATGGGTCATGGTGCTGTTGGGCGCGGCGCCATGCCAATGCTTGACGCCCGGCGGGCAGACGATCACATCGCCGGGATGAATCTCCTGCACAGGCTTGCCCCATTCCTGGGTCTGCCCGACACCGGAAATCACCACCAGGCGCTGTCCGGCGGGATGGGTGTGCCACGCTGACCGGGCGCCCGACTCGAACGTCACGTAAGCGCCGGACGCATTGATTTCGCCCGTGTCGTTGAACAACGGATCGACGCGCACACGACCGGAGAAATAATCTTCAGGCCCCACGAATGACGCCTGAGACCCCGCACGACGGATCTGTTGCGCGCTCGACGGCTCGCTGCCGCCGCCCGCGACTTCGGCAGCGCTGGCAAAAGGGGTGGCCGCGCACATGGCGAGGCCCAACAAGGTTTTGTTCATGAAGATGGCTTCCTTCGAATCAGAGAGTTCGGGCGTAGAACGCCGTCAGCTGTTGCATGGCGACGTCGACGTAGGCCGGCACCCAATAGGTTTCGATGTGGGTGGCGCCGTCGATCTTGAACAGCGTCTTGTCTTGGGTCCCGGTAGCCTTGGCGAAGGCTTGCTCCGACATGTACAGGCTGTCGGCCTTGCTGCCGGCGATCATCAGCAACGGCTTGTCGATCAGTTCGATCTGGTCCGTCGCGTCGAAACTCATCAGGTCCAGCAGGCTGCTGAGGGTGTAACGGAAAGTCGAGTTGGGATGCGTGTGGGTCTTGCCGTAATACTCGAAGCCCTGGCGGTACAGATCGAATGGCAATTTGGCGATCTGCTCGTCGGTCAGTTTGGCATCGCCGATGTATTGGATTTCCCCGCCGGCGGCTTCCTGGGCGCGGGCGGCCGAGGCTTGCTGCAAGCGCTGCTGGATGGTGTCGAGTTGCGAATCCTGATACCCGTTGCGGCGCACCAGCCCGGAATTGAACATGCTCACCGTGGCAATCGAGCGGAAGCGTTTGTCGGTCTGCGCAGCCTTCAACGAATAGCCGCCACCGCCGCAGATGCCCAGCAAGCCGAGATGGGCAGTGTCGACGCCGGGGTAGCTGGCGATGAAGTCGGCCATGCCGTGAATGTCTTCGACGCGGTTGGCCGGTTTGTCGATATTGCGCGGCTCGCCCCCGCTCGCGCCCTGATAGGCCGCGTCCGCCGTGATCGTGATGTAGCCCTGGTCGGCCAGACGCTGAGCATAAAGACCGGCAACCTGCTCTTTCACCCCGCCATTGGGGTGCGCGACGACAACGGCGGGATAGTGCCGGGCCGGATCGTAGTTCGCGGGGGTGTAGACGTTGGCGGAAATGGCCAGGCCATTGAGCGTGTAGGTCACCGGGTGAATGTTGACCTTGCCCGGTTCGTTACGGGTGATCGCGCCACCGTAGGTCAAGGTGAACGGGTTCTGCCGGTAATCCGCCGCCTCGACCTCAGCGCCCGACATTCCGATCATCGCGGCCAGCACGCCGGCCTTCATCGTGGTTCGCATCGTTTGCCCCCTCCTTTCCATCAATACGGTATGGAGATGCAAACTACCCTTCGACGATTGATTGATAAACGGCACTAATTGGATAGCACTGATATCAGAATCACATAAGTTCGACGTTCGGCTTCCTGATCATGCACTCGCGACGCTGGCCCGCCGTCGAGCGGGCCAACGCTGATCCTCTCAACTTGCCCTCTGCCCTACCCACCGATGCCGATAGGCAAGCCCGGCCTGCAAGCCGAACGCGAGCAGCACCGTCGCCGGCGCAGAAAAACTGCCGGGAACACCGCCCGTCCACATCAGCAACAACCCCAGCGCCGTAGCGGCGAACCACGCCATCAGGCCGACCGGATTGAACGCCGGGCTGCGTTCAAGTGCACCTTCGTCATTGCTGCCATAGACAATCTGCGCCAATGCCACACCGACCCAGGCGACCACAAAAATGCCCTGATACGCCAATGCCTTGAGCAAGTAGGAAAACACGTCGGCGAGCATCAAGCCGTACACGATCACCCCGACCACCAATGCCCACAGCAGGTACGAACCGCGTATGCCGAAACGACCGAAGAATGCCTGCATGTTGAGGGTCGCCAGATAGTAGTTGGCGGTGTTGATCCGGGTTTGCGTGGCCCAGACGAACAGCAGGCCCCACAGCCCCATCAACTGCAGAATTGCCATCACCACAGAGACTTCGTTCAGCGTGCCTTCATGGGGAATACTGCTGACCAGATAGATGCCTGCCGCGCCGTTGAGCAGAAAAGTCACGGCATAGAACGGCATGCCGAAGTTCCAGCGCCCATGATACTGAGCGTCCTGCGGCTTGCCGAAACGGGCGTAGTCGAAGGTGAACAGCATCAGGATCCAGACGCCCATATAGGCCACAAAGCAGTCCCACCAGCCGAAGGTCGCGGGGGTTGCCGGGCCGAAATCGAGCCATTGCGGCTGGTAACCATAACGGCTGATCGACAGCCCGACCGCCACCAGCAAACCGCCCAGGTACACCGGCAACAACACGCCGTTGAGCTTGTCCAGCCAGTGCTGCACGCTACCCAGAATCATCGGCACGCTGTACAGCACCACCAGCAGGGCAGCCAGTGGATAGACCAGCTCCGGGTACAGGTGATTGAGCGCCACGGCGATCACCGATCCTTCGAACACGGCGTAGTAAATCGCCGTCGAAAAGAAAATCAACGTGGCCAGGCATGCCCCGGCCCGGCCGAATAACACGCTTGAAAACAACGCAACCGACCAGCCGCTGCGCATGGCGAAACGACTAAGCACGCTGTTGACCAGCCCGTAACTGATCACCGACAGCACCATCCCGATCAGCGCATTGCGTGCGCCGAAAGACAAGGCCAGCGAAGCGCCGACCACGATGTAGAACATGGCGCTGCACACGGCCCACCAGGCCATGGTCAGAGACAGTCGGCCCATGCGGGCTTCGGCGGATACGGGATGATGGGCCGGATCTTGCCCGGTTTGACTCGATTGCGATAAAGCAGCCATATGCGTGTACTCCAGAACCAGTCAAAGGTTGAAGCGCGGGCAGCCTTCACCGCACCGAAGTGCGGCGTTGGCCTGGCGTGTGGCAGGGCCCGCGCGGTGCGGCGGGCAGAGTCAGGAAGGGAAAAGCTTGCTCAGGCAGCTGAGTTTTTTCTTGTAGGAACGCCGTGCGTCCTGGGCCTCGTCGAGGCTGACCGCCACAAAACGAGCCTTCTGGTTGGGCTGCATCTGGCCGATCAGATCCAGGTCGGCACTGATGACAGTGCCGATCATGGCGTAACCGCCACCCGATACGGCATCGCGATGCAGCACGATGGGTTCGAGGCCGGCAGGTACCTGAATCGAGCCGATCGGGTAGCAGCTGTCAACGATGTTCGACGGATCGGAGCCAGCACCAAAGGGTTGCTCTCGCGGCTGGAAGTCCAGCGCGCTGCCGCCCTTGAAGCGATAGCCGATGCGGTCCGCTTCCGATCCGACGGTCCACGGCTCGGCGAAAAAGCTCTTCGCTGCCGCGTCGGTCAGGCGATCGTAATAAAGCCCCGGCACCACGCGCAGCGTGATCTCACCGCCCAGTGACTGGCGCAGCGCCATGGGCAGACTGGCCCCGACACGCCCTTTGCCGCTGGCGTTGCCCACCGGCAATTCGTCTCCGGCGATCAAGCGGCGTCCGGCAAAACCGCCCAACGCCCCGAGCGCATAAGTCGACCGACTGCCCAGCACCAGCGGCACGTCGATTCCGCCTGCCACCGCCAGATAAGTCCGGGCACCGGCCTTGGGAAAATCGAAACGCAGAACCTGGCCGGCCTTCACCGCGAACGCGGTGGCGTGATGCATTTCCACACCATCGAGTCGAGGCGCCATGTGCGCGCCACACACCGCGACCAGTGCGTCTTGCTGAAACGCCAGCTCAGGGCCCAGCAACGTACATTCCAGCGCGGCGCAATCCGCCGCGTTACCGACCAGATGATTGGCCGCTCTCAGCGCATATTGATCGAGCGCGCCGGACGGCGGGATGCCGAGGTGGTAGTAACCTTCGCGGCCCAGATCCTGAACCGACGTGGCGAGACCGGGTTTGAGTACCTTGATCATGCCAGCACCTCCTGCAGCGACACGGGATAGCCGACCGGGTCGGCGAGAAACGCATCCAGTGAAAACTCCACCGGCCGGATCCGCAAATCGAAATGCCCGGCCTCCACCTCTGCAACGGCCTGGTCATACGCTGCACGATCCATTGGCTTGAACTGCACAATGTCACCCGGACGGAAAAACACCATGTGCTCCTTCAGGTACGCCAGCGATTGCTGCGGGTCGTAGATGGGGGCCGGTGTGACACCGAACATCTGATAGCCCCCGGCGCCACGCACCGAGTAGATACAACCGAAGCAACCACCGTGACCCAGCGTCAGTTTCGGCGTGTCGGTACGTGGACGCAGATACTTGGGCACCTGCAACTGACGTTCGCGTTCGACCATCTGGAACATGAAGGGCAAACCGGCGACGAACCCCACCATCGAGACAAACCATGGCGCACCGCTATGAGCCGCAATGAACGCATCGACGTCCGCCAGGCCATTGATGCGCGCGGCGTATTCCAGATCCGTAGCGCTCGGGTCCTGGTGCCGGTCGCGAAAACGCATCAGCGTTTCGTGGGTCCAGGGATCGTTGTACAGCACCGGAATCTCAATGATCCGGGTCTGCAATGTGCGCTCGGCAACGGCTTCTGCCTCGGCGCCCTGCACCGCCTCGAGCAAGGCCTGCGGCGCAATGCGATCCGGATCGAAGCGGATCTGGAAGGATGCGTTGGCCAGACACACATCGAGTACGCCATCGAGTTTCAACCGCTCCACGGCGCGGGTGACCGCCATGCCCTTGAAAAACGCCTCGAGGGACATGCTTTCACTGACTTCGGCAAACAGATGCTCATCGGCACCGAAGCTGTAGCGGATCGGACGACTCATGCTTCACCTCCGCTGCGGCGTGCGGACAGCCAGTTTTCCAGCGTCCCGGTATGAAAGTCGGCGGTTTGCAACCACGGTTGTTGCAGCAGTTCAGCGTGCAGCGACAAGGTGCTGGCCATGCCGGTCAGCACGGTTTGCGCCACCGCTGTCCGGGCACGCGCCAGGGCTGTGGAGCGATCCGGCCCATGCACAACGAGCTTGGCCAACAGCGAGTCATAGTACGGTGGCACCCGATAACCTTCATACAGGTGGGTGTCCACACGAACGCCTTCGCCTTGCGGCCAGACCAACGATTCGACCAGACCGGGGCTGGGGAAAAAATCCCGGGCCGGGTCTTCGGCATTCAAGCGCATTTGCAGGGCCGCGCCATTCAGACGAATGTCACTCTGCTTCAGGCCCAGTGGTTCGCCACCGGCAATTCGCAGCATCGCCTGCACCAGATCGATGCCGGTGACCAGTTCGGTGACCGGGTGTTCCACCTGGATTCGGGTGTTCATCTCGATAAAGAAGAACTCGCCGGTGACATCGTCATACAGGTATTCCAGCGTGCCCGCCCCCTTGTAGCCGAGGGATTCGGTCAAGCGTATGGCGCTGGCGCAGAGTGCCTCCCGCTGCTGCGCGTTCAGTACGGGCGACGGTGCTTCTTCAAAGATTTTCTGACGCCGGCGCTGTAGCGAACACTCGCGCTCGAACAGGTGCACGGCGTTTTTCCCGTCGCCCAGAACCTGTACTTCGATGTGCCGGGCCTTGGCGATAAAGCGCTCCAGATACACCGCACCATTACCGAAAGCGGCCTGTGCCTCGCGCTGCGAACGGGGAAATTCTTCACTCAATTGCGCGGCATTTTCTGCCAGGCGAATACCCCGCCCGCCGCCACCGGCCGAGGCTTTGATCAGCAACGGGTAACCGACCGACTCGGCCGCCCGAAGCGCCGACTCGACATCAAACAGCTCGCCCGGCGAACCCGGCACCACTGGAACACCTGCCGCCTGGGCAGTACGCCGCGCTTCGGCCTTGTCACCCATGCGCCGGATCGTGTCTGGGTCCGGCCCGACGAAAATCGCGCCGCTGGCAATCACGGCTTCGGCAAACCCGGCGTTCTCGGACAGAAAACCATACCCAGGGTGAACCGCATTGGCGCCCGTCGCTTGCAGGGCACCCAGCAACGCCTCGATGTTCAGGTAGCTTTTATCGGCACGGGCCGGCCCCAGCAGATGCACTTCATCGGCCAGGCGTGCGGCCTGAGAGTCGATATCGGCCTCGCTGCACGCGGCAACGGTGGGAATGCCCAGGGCCTTGGCCGCACGGATGATGCGCACGGCGATTTCGCCACGGTTGGCGACCAGCAATTTACGAATAGGTTGAGTCATGTTCACGCCCTCACTCGCTATCAAGCGTAGCGACGACCTGACCCGGCTCCACCGGATCACCGTCTTCAACCTGAAAGGCACTGAGGCGCCCCGCCGTCCCGGCGGTCAGTTCGGAAAACTGCTTCATGACTTCGATCAGGCCAATCACCGTGTCGGCGCTGACAGGATCGCCGACCTCGACGTAATTCGCCGAATCAGGCGTGGCCTTTCGGTAGAAAGTCCCGGGTAACGGGGTAATGACAGTGTGTTCGGCCATGTCTGTTCCTCTTGGAATAGTTGTAGAAAGGCAGGCAAAAAATCGATGTTTGAACACCGGCGTCTGTGTGCCGGGTGTTTCGTTTTTATTCAGCGAGGCCGGCGCACCTCGATCCCGGCGGCATCGAGCGCATTGCGGGTGGCCTCGACCAGCGCCAAAGCACCCGGCGTATCGCTGTGCAGACAGATGGAGTCGAACTCGATCGCCAGATCCTCACCCTCGACGGTGCGCACCACGCCCTCCTGGCAAGCGCGCAGCACACGGGCGGCGACAAGTTCCGGATCGTAGGCGCGAACATTGCGGGTGAAGACGATGGAGCCGCTCAGGTCGTATTCGCGGTCTGCATAGAATTCGCGAACCACCGGTTGGCCGAGCTCTTTGGCGACACGCCAGATGACCGAATCGGGCATGCAATACAGCAACAGACCGGGTTCCAGCCGTTGCAGGTTTTCTACCAGCAGACGCGCTGCTTCTTCGTCCCGGGCCAGATGCATGTACAGCGCGCCGTGAGGCTTGATGTGTTGCAGCGTCACGCCCTGCACCCGCGCCAGTTCGCGCAGTGCGCCCAGTTGATAAAGGATGTCGTCGACCAGCTCCTGAGCCGGTGCATTGATGTGTCGGCGACCGAAACCCACCAGATCGCGAAACCCCGGATGCGCACCGATGCCGACCTTCAGACGCTTGGCCAGCTCGACGGTGCGACGCATGGTGCCGGGATCCCCGGCATGGAAACCGGTGGCGATGTTGGCGGAACTGATGAACGCCATCAGTTCGTTGTCGACACCATCGCCGATGGTCCACGGGCCGAAGCCTTCGCCCATGTCCGAGTTGAAATCTACTGCCTGCATAACCCTTGCTCCTGACCCTTGTGACTTCATGCAGGCCACGTTAAATTCCCGCCAACCCCTTGGGAAGATCTATTAACAGATAGGGTATCTTCTGAAAAACAGATACCTGAAAAACAGGAACACCCATGTCGTTGACCTTGCGTCAGATTCGCTACTTCGTTGCCACCGCGGAGATCGGGCAGATCTCCCAGGCAGCAATTCATTTGAATATTTCCCAGTCGGCGGTGACCACGGCGATCAAGGAACTGGAAGGCATGCTCGGCACGTTGCTGTTCCAGCGCTCGGCACAAGGCATGAGCCTGACGGATGCCGGTCGGCACTTCCTGAACCGCGCCTACGTGATTTTGCGCAGCGTCGACGACGCGCTGAACAGCCCGCTACCCGACATCCGCGCCAGCGGCCTGATTCGCCTGGCCGCGAGCTACACGGTGATCGGCTATTTTCTGCCGCATCATCTGCAACGGCTGGAGCACTGGCACCCGGACGTCGCCATCGAGGTCCACGAGCAGGAACGGCAGGCCATCGAACAGGGATTGCTGGAAGGCAAATTCGATATGGCGGTGGTGCTTACCGCGAACCTCACGCACCCCGACATCGTTTCGGAAACCCTGTTCAACTCCGAACGCCGTCTGTGGCTGCCCAGCCACCATCCACTCTGTGAGCGCTCGGCCGTCAGCCTTGCGGATGTCGCGCTGGAACCCTACATCCTGCTGACCGTGGATGAAGCGGAACAAAGTGCCATGCGTTATTGGGAGAACGCCCGCCAGCAACCCAACGTGCGGGTACGTACCAGTTCTGTAGAGGCCGTGCGCAGCATGGTCGCCAATGGCAGCGGCGTGGCGATTCTCTCGGACCTGGTGCACCGCCCCTGGTCGCTGGAAGGCAAGCGCATCGAGACCCTGACCATCACCGACAAGGTGACCCCGATGAGCGTCGGCCTGGCCTGGCACCGCGAGCGCGAATTCAGCCCGGCGATGCAGGCCTTGCGCAATTACTTCCACGATGCGTTCCTGGCTCCGCAGCAACTTTCTGCACGGCGCTGACGCACAGGATCAGGCAAGTATTCGATAGGAATGCACTAACGGAATGCAGGTTCGGAGCGGGAAGATGACTGTCCGACAGATCCATCGAGGACGTTCCCATGCTTGTACAAGCCTACGGTGCCCACGCGGGCGACAAACCCCTTGAGCCCATCCAGATCAATCGCCGCGCCCCTGCGGCCCATGACGTCCAGATCGACATCGCCTTCTGCGGCATCTGCCATTCCGACTTGCATCAGGTGCGCTCCGAGTGGGCCGGCACACAATTCCCTTGCGTCCCGGGACACGAAATCGTCGGCCGCGTTTCGGCGGTTGGTGCCCATGTGTCCGAATACAAGGTCGGCGATCTGGTCGGCGTCGGTTGCATCGTCGACAGCTGCAAACACTGTGAAGACTGCGAAACCGGCCTGGAAAACTACTGCGACGGCATGATCGGCACCTACAACTTCCCGACCCCGGACGCCCCCGGCTGGACCCTCGGCGGCTACTCGCAAAACATCGTGGTACATGAGCGTTATGTGCTGCGCATCCGCCACCCCGAAGCGCAACTGGCCGCCGTCGCACCGCTGCTGTGCGCGGGCATCACCACTTATTCGCCGCTGCGTCAGTGGAACGCCGGGCCGGGCAAGAAAATCGGCGTGGTCGGCATCGGTGGCCTGGGCCACATGGGCATCAAACTGGCCCATGCGATGGGTGCACACGTGGTGGCGTTCACCACGTCGGAATCCAAGCGCGAAGCGGCGAAAGCACTGGGCGCCGATGAAGTGGTGGTGTCGCGCAATCCGGAAGAAATGGCCGCGCACACCAAGAGCTTCGACTTCATCCTCAACACCGTCGCCGCCCCTCACGATCTCGATGCGTTCCTGGTGCTGCTCAAGCGCGACGGCGCCCTGACACTGGTTGGCGCGCCCGCCTCGCCGCATCCATCGCCGAACGTGTTCAACCTGATCATGAAGCGCCGCACCATCGCCGGCTCGATGATCGGCGGCATTCCCGAGACCCAGGAGATGCTGGATTTCTGTGCCGAGCACGGCATCGTGTCCGACATCGAACTGATTCGCGCGGATCAGATCAACGAGTCCTATGAGCGGATGCTCAAGGGCGATGTGAAGTATCGGTTCGTGATTGATAACGCGACGTTGGCGGGCTGAGCGCCGGGCTCGATAAACGCGTCAAAGTAACAATGAAAATCCCGGGTGCTTCAATGCCCCGGGATGACCGCTGGACCACCCCCTCTCTGTTGCCGAAATCGCTTCGGGACCGTTCATTTACCCAGATTCTGATTCATCAGGTTGTCCAGTACCGGTTGTTGACTGGCCGCCTGCCAATCGCGCAAATGCTTGCACCCTTCAACGTTTATTTCCGCTGCATGACTGCGGGCATCGCAGATCATTGCCCACTTTTGCCTCAAGGTCGGATATTTAATGAAGTCCGCCCGGGTGGGTGGTTCGCAGCCGGACAACGTGGCGACCGACAAAATAGTGGCCGCGAGTTTCCAGGCGAATGGATAGCTGCTGACTGGCGTCATGACAATGAATCCCCCTGCGGGAGACCCTCCTGAAGTAATGAAAAATCGGTTGTTTTCATAGGCTGCAGAAGAATCTTAGGGATTGATTGGCCCCTCCACGAGATCCACTTCCAGATCATTTCATGGAACCATTTCCACGCACTGGTGGCGCCTTCGAGGCCTCGCCGTAGTGGCGGACAAGGCACGCCATCCGACTCAGCGCGTACCAGACGCCGTCAGCGAAACCCGGGATTGCTTTCCAAGATCACTCCATTTGAAGTAGCCTTTTGATATCAAAAGGATATCAATCATCTTCTAAGGTCTTGCGGACCCGAGTTTTTTGCGGAAAGGAATTTCATGAACAAAGCGATTTACGTAAAAGCCTTCTTTTGCCCGATCGGCGAAAACGTGGAAGTCAAAGTACCGACTGGCCGGATGAAGAAAGGGCTTTTTGGCGAAAAAGAGGAGATGGAGAAGGTCATCGAGTGGCGGCAGACCGGCTGGTCCGACTCACAGATCGATGGCCAGCGTTTGAACGAGGACATCAATGAAGCGGTAAGTCGCCTCAACGAAGAAGGCTACGAAGTTCAATCCATCCTCCCGATCCTTTCCGGTGCATACAACTACGAATTCAAATACAAAGAAGCACACAACTCAGGAAACCTGGCCGAGGGCGGCGGTTGGGGGTACGGCTATGGCTACGGTTACAGCTATACCGAAGGCGTCACGATCATCGCTAAAAAAATGAATGCCCAGGCTCAGTAAAACCATTGAGCCGCCAGGCGTTTCAGCTCATTGATCTTTCCCCCCACACCAAGTAAAAAACGCTCTCCCTTTTCCATCTTTGCAAGGAGCAGCGGATGCTCGAGCTCACCACGCAACGACTGGACCTGCGCACGATGGTCGAGTCGGACTGGCCTCTGTTTCTCAGGCTGCATTCCGAGCCGCAGACCATGCAGTTCGTCTTCGGCGATATTGCCGAGGAGCAGGTTCGCCAAGGCTTCGAACACCGACTCCCGGATTGGGGGCCGCAATCGGAGCATTGGTTGTGTCTGGTGGTGACCGACAGGGCCAGCGGGCATGAGCTGGGCGTGACCGGTTTTCGCATTCTGTCGCCGGGGCATGCCGAGGTGGGTTGCCTGCTGTTGCCGGAGCATCAGGGCAAAGGCTTCGGCACCGAGTCGCGAAAAGCGATCATCGACTACGCCGCCGACATCGGGCTGGACTCACTGGAGTCGACCGTGACCGATGGCAATATCGCGTCCTGCAAGGTGTTGGAGAAATGCGGCTTTGTGTTCGCACGTCGTGTGCCGCAGGCCTACCAGATCGGTGATCGTTGGTTCGACGATCTGATCTACCACTATCAAATCCGCTGAGCCTTGCGCTCAACGACTCGCCAAGGAGGCCTCTCGTCGTGAATCCCTATCAATGCCTGCCACCCCGCGCTTTCTGGCGTACGGCCGTCGCCGACAAGTCCGCGCCGGACATCGGTGAACTGTGGACCCCGCAATTCGAGATCGGCAACAAGGATGCCATCGTCACCGCCGGCTCCTGTTTCGCCCAGCACATCGGCCGCGCGCTGGTGGAACGCGGCATGCACTGGCTGGACGCGGAACCCGCCCCGGACGCGTTGCCCGAAGCCGACTGGAAAGCCCACAACTACGGGGTGTTTTCCTTCCGCACCGGCAATCTGTATACCCCGGCGATGTTGTGCCAGTGGCTTGAATGGGCGCTGGGCGTGAGCGCTTCGCCGGATGAAACCTGGGTGCATGACGGGCGTTTCTTCGACCCGTTCCGCCCTGCCGTGGAGCCTGACGGATTTGCCAGCGAGCAGGCGTTGTTCGAGTCGCGCGAAGCTACCCTGGACGCCATCCGTGAAGCGCTGCGCCGGGCCAAGGTGTTTGTGTTCACCCTCGGTTTGACCGAAGCCTGGCAACATCGCGAGACCGGTCTGGTCTATCCCGTGTGCCCCGGCACCGTGCGCGGCACTTTCGATCCGTTGCTCCACCGGTTCTGCAACTTCGGCTTCATGGACACTTACGGCGACATGGTCAGGGCACTGGAACTGATGCGTTCGATCAACCCGCAACTGCGCCTGCTGCTCACCGTTTCACCGGTGCCCCTGACGGCAACCGCCACCGGGCAACATGTGCTGAGCGCCACGACCTACTCCAAATCGGTCCTGCGCGCCGTCGCCGGGCAGTTGTGTGAAGACCTGCCCGACGTCGACTATTTCCCGTCCTACGAAATCATCACCGGCACGCCGTTCAAGGGCGCGTTCTACCAGCCCAACCAGCGGGAAGTCACACCAGAGGGCGTGGCGTTTGTGATGCAGCAATTCTTTGCCGGACTTGAAGCCGTCCAGTCGGTGCAGGCGCCGACCCCTTCCACCAGCGTGTCCAGCGAGGATCTTGTCTGTGAAGACGCCGTACTCGATTACTACGCCTAGGTTTCTGCTGCTGGGCGACTCCCATGCCGGCGTCATCGGCAAGGCGGCGCAGGCCCGTGAGCTGCCTTTCGGTGGCGGCCCGCTGGGAACCGGTCGGGACTTCGCCGTCGACTTCTTCCAGTTGAGCCGTCATGACGTGGTCTTTCGGGATGCGGAAATGGATCGACTGTACCGCCAGGCCCTCGACACGCTGGAAGCCCAGCAACTGGCGAAGGTCGGCGTGCCGCTGGTGAGCACGATCGGCCTGAGCCTGCACTACCTCGCCACCGCCCCGAACTGGACCTGTTACCAGAATGCGCACGGTGAGTTCGACGACGGTTTTCTCGCCGGGCCGCTGTTCGAGACGGTCATCGACACCCTGTCCCGCCCCGCCCTGGCCTTCTATGAACAGGCCCTGGCGCTGAACCTCAAAGTGTTCGCCGTGCTACCGCCACAACGGGTGCCGGAGCTGTCCGACCCGCGCGTGTTCATGGCCGCGCAGTCATTGCTGATCGAACGCCTGCAAGGGCTTGGCGTCGAGCTGATCGACGTGCGCGAGGCAGCGAACGATGGGCAGGGATTTCAGCGTGAAGCGTTCTGCGAAGTGGATGACCCGCTGCACGGCAATCTGGCGTTCGGTGAGTTGATCGTCGAGCAACTGATTCGTCGCGGCATTTAGAAAAAGAGGGAGCGCATGGCTCCCTCTGATGTTTTCAAGCCTTGGGCTGCGTCCCGAGAATCGTCACCCGCTCGCCATAACGCGAATGCGGGAAGTAATCCCAGATCGCGTGGTGCTGGGTGCAGCGGTTGTCCCAGAACACCAGCGTGTTCGGCGCCCAGCGAACGCGGCAACTGAGGGACGGTTCCCGAGCCACCAGGTCGAACAGCATGTTCAACAGCACCTGACTTTCGCCTCCGGACAACTGCACGATGTGCGACGTGAACCCGGAATTGACGAACAGCGACTTGCGCCCGGTTTCCGGGTGACGAACCACCACCGGGTGTTCGGTCTTGGGCAGATTCGCCGGCGCTTCGTAACCTTTCCACGGGATCGCACCGTCATGAATCGCCGTCAACTCGCCCAGAAACTGCTGCATCGTCGGCGAGAGCATTTCGATCGCCAGGTGCATGTTGGCGAACAGCGTATCGCCGCCCGTGCCGATGGCCGGGGTTTCCTTGACGTACAGCATCGACCCCATGGACGGCGCCAGGTCGGCCGTGCCGTCGGTGTGCCAGGTTTCGCCGGCCACGTAGCGCGATTGCGCATTGGCGCGGATCACCACCAGTTCCGGGTCATCGCCGTCGATATCCTCCACCGGCAACGCCCGCAATTCGCCGAACAGCCGACCAAACGCCTTGTGCTCCTCGACCGTCAGATGCTGATTGCGAAACACCAGCACGTGGTTCTCGAGAAAGGCCCGACGGATTTCCGCGAGCTGAGCGTCATCCAGCGGTTGCGAAAGATCGACGCCGCCGATTTCGGCACCGATGATCGGTGTGATCCGGTCGACCGTGATGCGCTGATACGGCGCACGTTTTTCTGCGGCGATGCGCTCGATTGCCTTGAGTGCCAACTGATCCATGTTTCCTCACCTTTTTATTGGAACGACACCGATGACTGCTCGCGCAGAGAACGCGGGCGCATGTCGATCCAGTGCTCATTGATGTAATCCAGACAGACCTGACGTTCACCGCGCATCCCGGCCGCATTCCAGCCGCTGGCCATCGGCTTGCACGCCGGCCACAGGGAATACTGACCCTGAGCGTTGATCACCACATCGAATTGCTGCTGTGCGTCATTCATGTCGTTTCTCCTGTTGAACGGGATTGCAGCGCTGCCAGGTGCCGGATCAGCCCTTGTGCGAGATGGTTGAACAGCGCACGCCGCTCCTCGTCGGTCTTCGCACAGGCCCAGACGTAAACCCGCGCCGACGCTGCGCAAACCTGCGCATACGCATCCGCGTCGTCAGCCGCGAAGGCCCGGGACGAGATTTCAACATTGGCGGTGGCATGGGCCTGAGCGAACGCAGTGGCGCTGGCGTCGGTATTCAGTTGCGCGTAATACACCGCGAACGCTTCGGCATCGCCGAAGTGCTCGGCGATCATCGCGGTGTTGCTCGGCGCGAGGCCGTAAGTCATCGCACTGGCATGGGCCTGGGCGTACGCCGCGTCATAGGCATAGGCCCGTCGATACAGCGCCAGTAGCACCGGTTTGAGGGTGGCCCGCCACTCGCCCTGACGCCCGGACAAACCGAGGGCCGCCCGTTGATGCAGGCTTTGCAATGCGAGCAGCGCCGGCCGGTGTTTCGGCAATGCCTCGCACAACATCGGCACGACAACATCGGCTTGCCAACGATGAATCGGACGAAGCGACTGCGTGTCCTCGAACCTGTAAATCCCTTGAGGCAAGACATCGGGCTGCTTTTCGCACAGCACCTGCACCAAGGTCGGCAACCACCGAGGCATCAAGATCGGCTCATTCATATCGACGGCCCCTCCGTGCCAATGACCTCGGCCAGCATCCGCGCCCAAGGGCCCGCCACGATGCCGTAGTGGTCGGTGTCCAGTTGCTGCCAGCTCTGCAACTGCGGCAGCAAGGCCTGCCAGTTGCGTTGCAGGTCATTCATGTTCCAGGCGTTGCCCAGCCCATAAGGGTTGGCGTGCCCCGCGATAAACATCTGCACCCGTGTGTTGCTCAGCGCTGGAGGCTGGAAGTCGACCATGCTGGCCATGTTATTGCGGCAGCACACCGTCAGCCGCTGCAAATAAGCCTGACGTTCCTCGGACATCGCCTGCCCTTCGACGTCAGGCCAGCGCTGGGCAAACTCACGTTGGAATACCTGTTCGATGGTCCGCTCGTCGATGCCGGCCAGTTCCGCACCGGCATCCGGCGCGGGTGGGTCGATCAGGTACAGCAGCGGTTGCCTGAAGCCGTCAGCCTGGGCCTGCTGACACAGCGCCTGCGCTACCCAGGCCCCGAACGACCAACCTGCCAGACGCCAGGCGCAACCGTCTGGGAGATGGGCCTTGATCGCCTGCAGATACAACTGGGCCCGCTCGACAATGCTGATGTTCGGTAGCGCCGGCACACGCAACGCAGGATCCGCAATCACGCACACGCCAAGATCCGCAGGCAACGCCGAAACCAGTTCCCGGTAAGCCTGAACATCACCGCCCACCGGATGAATCAGATACAGCCACTCGCGCCCGGCGCCGGCATGCCATTGGTCGATCCGCACCGCGTCGTTCCAGCTGTGTGGCGCGTCCGTTGAAGCCTCTGCCGTGGAATCTGCCACCAGCCCCACCACCTCGCTCAGGCTGACCTTGTGGCTGAACTGCGACAGCTGGAACACCTCGCCGGTGGCGGCTTGCAGTTCATCGATCAGGTCCAGCAAGGTCAGCGAATCCGCGCCCAGGTCGTACAGCGAATCGTCGTCCTCAAGCTCAGCCACGCCGAGCCATTTGCACAGGCACTCACGCAGTCGCACGGAAATCTCCACGCCCTTCGGCACTGCGACCGGCGCGGCCACGGCGCCATGGCGAACCGGATAGAAGCGCCGCGCCGTATCGATGCCGGTGGTGGAAACCAGCAGTTGCGGCAACTGCCTCGCCATCGCCAGATCGAACACCCGACAACCCTCTTCGGCCGACAAGCCGACCGTCAGATGCTCCTGATGCGCAGCGTCTCCGCCATTGCTGGTCGTGGCCATGCCGACGTCACGCCAGATGTCCCAGTTGATCCCCAGGCGCAGGCAAGCATTGGCCGAATCCGACCGGTAATGCGCGAAGCCGTCGAGCACACCGCTGGCTGCCGAATAATCCAGATGACCCGCGCCGCCGAACAACGCCGACATCGACGAGCAGTACAGGACGAAGCCCGGCGAAAGCTGTTCGATCAGGCTTTCGACCGCCAGCATGCCGCGAGTCTTGGCGGCCATCGCCTCGGCCATCTGCCGGGCATCCCGATGGCGAATCAGACTGCCGGCACCGACACCCGCCGCATGAATCACCCCGGTCAGTTGACCGTAGCGTCGGGCCAGTTGATCGAGTACCTGCGGCCAGCGCGACAGGTCCGCGATGTCCGCCTGAAGGCAATCGATTCGCGGCGAATAAGCTGCGAGACTTGCAGGCAACTGCCCCTGACGCGAGAGCAACACCACACGCCGCCCGGGCGCTTGCAACAGATGTTCGCAAAGGGTTCGACCAATCCCGCCAGTGCCGCCCAGCACCAGAAACGTACCGTCCTCCGGCAGCAGGCTGGAAGTCGTGGTCGGACCCGGCAATGGCTGAGCGATCAACCGTGGCTGCCACAGGTAACCGTCGCGCACCGCCATCCGCCGAGGCAGCGCGGCCGGATCGCCGAGCAGCGCCGCCAGCTCTGCGGCCTGCGCATCAAGGTGCGACGACGGCCAGTCCAGCCAGTGGCATCGCACCGGGTATTCCTGCGGCACCACTTCGCTGATCCCGGCCAGTGCCGCCAACTCGGGACGTCGGACCTCGCCGTCCACCGGACACGCCTGCCACGACATCAGCCACAGGCGCAGACGCGTCGTGCGTGCGGTTTGCCCCCAGGCCTGCATCAGCGCACTGATCGTGTCCAGACAGGCCCACTGCGCCAGATCCAGCGATTGCTCGTTGACCACGCCTGACACCGCCAGCGGCAAGGTGTGCAGCCAGTCGAGTTCGCCGGTTTCAGGTTCTGTGACCTCGGTGAGCAAACGATTCAGAGCTTCGGTGTCCAGCGGATCCAGTTCGAAACGATCTGCGCCGAGATGCTTGAAACCATTGCCCGCGCGCACTTGAACCACGCGTCGATATACCGTTCGCAGATGTTCCAGCAACGTCGCGCCGGGTGCTTCATGACTGAAAAGGATCAGCGTTTCTCGTGCGCCGCTCGTTACCTTTGCGTTCAGGCGTTGGACACGCACCCACTGCCGCTGATGAAACCACTGCGCCAGAGGTTGCCGCTCGATACCTGCGGAAACAGGGACAGCGATTTCGCCAGCAGGTTGAAACCGATAGGTCTGGAGATCAAAAGACGACGGCTGCAAATCCCAGGGCGGCGGTGCCGAGCGCTGCGGCCACTGGATATGGGCGCCTTCGTACCAGGCCTCCAGCAATACCTGCGCTGAATGATCACGGGCGATCAGTTGTGCAGCCGACGTGGAGATTTCCTTGATCGTTGCCGGCTGCAAAGGAATTTCTTCACCCGGCTGGCAAACCATCGCAAAGCGCCAGCGCAGTTGTCTGCGACCTGACTGCAAATGCCGCAGCAATGCAGTCTGCTGTTCCGGATGCGTTTGCAGGTGTTCGCGAATCGCCGCGATATCGCGCAGCAGTTCCGCTCGGCTGTGAGCCGAGATCATCAGCAGTGGCAGCGTTTCCTCGGTCACGTCCTGCGTCTTGGGTGCGGCGCCGACAATCACATGAGCGTTGGTGCCACCGATCCCGAAACTGCTGACACCCGCCAGACGCCGCCGCCCTTCCGGCCATGGTCGGGACGTGGTGGGCACGTAGAACGGTGAATGCTCCAGATCGATCTGCGGGTTGATCCGGCCAAACCCGAGGTTCGGCGGCAGCACGCCATGGAACACCGCCAGACTGGCGCGGATCAGCCCCACCACCCCCGCCGCCGCGCCGAGATGGCCGATCTGGCTCTTCACCGAGGCCAGCGCGCAACTGCCGGCCGGCGCCTCGCCGAAGGCCTTGGTCAACGCCGCGACCTCAATCGGATCGCCGAGCAAGGTGCCGGTGCCATGGGCTTCGATGTAGCCGATGTCAGCGCCAGTCAGTCCGGCGCGGCTCAAGGCATCGCTGATGACCGCGCTCTGCCCGGCCACCGACGGCGCGGTGTAGCTCATTTTGGCCCGGCCATCGTTGTTCAGTGCAGAGCCTTCGAGCAACGCGTAGATCCGGTCGCCATCCGCCCGCGCACTGGCCAATGGCTTGAGCACCACCACGCCATAACCGCTGGCGCCGATGGTGCCGCTGGCGTCGTCACTGAACGGGCGGCACAGGCCATCGGCGGAAAAGATGTGCTGCGAGCGATGTCGGTAACCATCGGTCAGGGTCGGATCGATCAGCACACCGGCAGCCAGCATCACGTCACTGTCGCCCTGACGCAGCATCGAACTGGCCAGGTGCACGGCGATCAGCGAGCTGCCGCACGCTGCCTGCACGCTCAGGGCCGGGCCATTGAGGTCCAGGTGATACGCGGCCTTGGTCGTCAGAAAGTCCTTGTCGTGATGCAGCGCCATCTGGAAGCCATCCGGCAGATCGCCTTCAGCGGTGTCGCGCAGCAGCTGCTGGAAGTAGGTGGTTTCGCCGCAACTGGCGATCAGGCCGATGCGCGGACCGTCCGCCGACGGAACGATGGCCGCGTGTTGCAGGGCCTGCACGCACCCCATCAGCAGATGCCGCTGTTGCGGATCCATCAGGCGCGCTTCCTGGCGGCTGATGCCGAAGTACTCGGGATCGAAATCGAGCATGCCGGCCAGTTGGCTGCGGGCGCCGACCAGACCTTCGCTCGCATCAAAGTGTTCGATGCCCAGCCCATTCCCCTGCACCATCGCCCAGAACTCGGACAGGTTCTGCGCCCCGGCCACATTGACCGACATGCCGATGATCGCCATCGGCTGGTGACCTGCATCGGTTTGCCGGACACGCTCCACTGCTGCCACCGAAGCCGTCGACAGATGCGCCGCCAGACGCCGTATCGTGACGTGCTCGAACAGGTCGGCCATTGTCACCTTGTGCGGCAGCGCTTCGGCGTAACGACCATGCAAACGCATCAGCCCGAGACTGGTGGCGCCGGCCTCGAAGAAGGTCTGTTCCGGTTCGATTTCACGGCCGATCACATCCCGGAACAGCTCGCTCAGTTGCCGTTCCAGTGCGCTCAACTGAACAACCGGTTGTGGCGTGCTGCGACGCTCCAACGCCTCGCCCACATTCGGCAAGGCCTTGCGGTCGATCTTGCCGCTTGGGGTGCGAGGCCAGACGTTGATCCGCCGATACTCATCGATTCGCACATGGGCCGGCAGCCGTTTCGCGACTTGACGATCCAGCTCTTGCGACGTGGCAGGCTCGCCATCGAGTTGCAGCCAGGCGATCAGGCGCGGCGGATCGCTCTGAACCGCCACCACCGCGTTGACCACTTCCGGCACCTGCATCAGCGCCGCTTCGATCTGCCCCAGCTCCAGACGATGACCGCTGAGTTTGATCTGCTGGTCGTCACGTCCCAGATAATGCAGGCAGCCCTGGGCATCGGCCCACGCCAGATCGCCGGTGCGATAGAACAAGCGGCCCTCTGGCAGCTCTACAAACCGCTTGGCATTCAGATCAGCGTCAGCCAGATAACATCGGGTAACCATCGGCCCCGCCACCAACAGATAGCCACGGCAACCGCTCGGCACCGGGCGGTCGTGCTCATCGACCAACAGCAACCGGGCATTGCCCACGGCATGGCCAATCGGCGCCCGCAACGGCCAGTCACGGGGCTGCGGAGGCAGACGCAAGGCACTGACCACATGGGTTTCGGTCGGGCCGTAGTGATTGAACAACGAAGCCTGCGGCATGCCGCCAAACCAGTTGCGCAGCGCGTCGGTACAGAGCAATTGCTCCCCGGCGGTGATCACCTCGCGCAATGCCGACGGGTAAATCCCTCGGGCCACAGCGGTTTGCGCCAGATGCTGCAACGCCACGTACGGCAGGAACAACCGCTCAATCCGCGCCTCGACCATGTAATCCAGCAGCGCCTCGGCATCCTGACGCCAGCGCGGCGTGATCAGGTGATAGCAGCCGCCCCCGCACAGGGTGCTGAAAATCTCCTGAAAGGACACATCGAACGACAGCATGGAGAACTGCAGGGTTACCGCTTTCGCCGGCAACTGCCCTTCCGTGCGCTGCCATTGCAGCAGGTTGCACAGGGTGCGTTCCGGCACTTGCACACCTTTGGGCGTGCCGGTCGAGCCGGAGGTGAACAGCGTGTACAGCGGTCGCTCACCGGCGTGGCGTAGACGCTCGAACGCTTCGGCATCGACGTGCAGATCGACCCGATGCGTGGCGAATCGTCCGGCATTGAGAGCATCGAGCGCGGCCGTCGTCGTGTCGCTGAGCAGCACACAATGAGGCTTTGCCTGTTCCAACACCTGACGCTGGATCGCCATCGGGTAAGCGGGATCCAGCGGCACGGCCGTCAGGTTGAGTTTGGCCAGCGCCAGCAAGGCGACGATGTGCTCGACCGAGGCATCGAGAAACAGCACGACATGCAGCGGCGCGCTACCGAGAGGCAATGGATGATGCTCGATCAAGTCAGCGGCCAGAGCGTCGGCCAATCCATTCAGCTCGCTATAAGTGAGTTGACGCTGACCTTGCACCAACGCAACCGCATCCGGCGTGCAATGCACCTGATGCTCGAACCAGTCCGCCAGGGTGTTGAACGGCAGCTCACCCTTCGGCCCTTCACTGGCCGGGGCCAGAGCATGTCGATAAGGCCCCAGCAGACTGTCGAGCGTCGCCGTCGGATTTTCCAGCAACAGGTCCAGACCACGGTGGAACAACGCATTCACCGTGCTCATCTGTCCGGCATCGAAATAGCTGCACTGATATTCCCACCAGCACTCCAGCTGCGAACCGCTGCCCACCATCAACAAGGTCAGCGGACACTTGGCGTGCAGGTGTTCGTTGAACTCAAGGGTCGCGCGCAGACTGGAGTCAGCCAGTGCCGCGTAATCAGTGTTTTCCAGCACGAACATGAAATCGAACAGCGCGGTACTCGACGACAACCGCAGGTCTTCGACCAGATCCGCCAGTGCCACGTCCTGCAACGCCAGCACCTCGCGCACGGTGGCGGTCTGTTGATGCAGCTGTTCGCTCAAGGTCACTGTGTGGTTTACGGCGGCGGGAATCAGCACGGTGTTGGCAAACATGCCGACGCTGTCCTCGAACTCCGCCAGCGGCCGGTTGGCCACCGGGCTGGCGATCCGGGGCCGCTCGCATCCGGTCAGGGCGTAAAGACTCCAGGCGAAGACACTGAACAGCACTTCGAAACGGGTCAGCCGCTGCTGCGTGCAGAACCGTTCAAGGGCTGCACTGCGCACCGCGCCCAGGGGTTCGTGGTGCAACCTCGCGTCCGGGCTGACCGGGCGCATCGGCATCAATGCGGGTGACGGTTCTTCCCGATGACGATGCAACTCGGCCAGGGCTCGCCGCTGGTTGCGGTAATGCGGATCGACGCCCCACTGCCGCTGCCACTGGCCAAATTCCAGCGTCGTCAGACGGGCTTCCGATTCAGGGCTTTCGCGACCTTGCACAGCGTCGGTGTAGAGCTGCTTCAGGTCGTCGAACAGCAGGTTCACCGACCAGCCATCGACGATGATGTGATGCAGATTCAGCAGCAGCCGACAGCTGCCATCGGCGAACGGCAACAGCCACGCCTGAAACGGGTTCGGTGTGGACAGGTCGAACGGCGTGCCGAACACCAGCTCCGCAAAGGCCTGCCAGTTGTCCTCGGTAAAGTGCCCGACGGCGAAGGTGCGGCAGGCCGAACCTTGCTCGACGATCACCTGATCAAGACCCTCGGCACCCGATGCGAATGCCGTGCGCAAACCAGGATGGCGCTTCACCAGACGGTCCACGGCCTCGCCCAGTGCCGCGACCTCGACACCGGCCGCCAGATGCAGAATCAGCGGCACGCTGTAAGCGGTCGAGGTCGGCGTGCGTTGCTGCAACAACCACAGGCGGCGCTGTTCGGCGGTGGCTGGCAAGCGTACGACGGGACTGATCCCGGGCGCAGGGGGATATATCGAATCGCCACGCTCACCCAGCAGTTGTCCGGCCAATGATGAGAAAGACTCGTTGAGCAACGTGTCGAGGGGGATCTCGCGCTGCCAACGGTTACGAATCGCCGAACGCAGACGCATGGCCTTGAGCGAATCACCACCACTGCCCAGCCAGTCGTCCTGCGCACTCAAGCCCGGTTGGCCGAGCAGCGAACGGGCCTGACTCAGCAACCAGTCCAGCGCCGGTGAAGCGTTGTCGTTTTCCATGGCCACGGAAGCTGGATGCCATGGACTCAGCGGTTGCCCCAGCAAGCTGTCGCGATCGATCTTGCCATTGGCCGTCAGCGGCAGGCGCTCCAGCAGGAACAACTGATGCGGTCGCATGTATGGCGCCAGTTGCGCCCGCAAATGGGCTTCGAAGGCGTGATAGTCCAGCTCCCCGCGCGGCACGATGAACGCCAGCAGCTGATGGTCCTCCGCCGCCTGACGCCGGGTGCAGACGTACACCTGCGTCACGCCCGGATGCTCCAGGATCCGTTGCTCCACCTCCCCCGGTTCGATGCGGAAGCCGCGAATCTTCACCTGACGGTCGACCCGACCCAGACACTCAATCAAGCCTTCGGCGTTGCAGCGCACCAGATCGCCGGTGCGGTAATGGACGTGCGCGCCACCGTCGAGGTCGGGCAAACGGACGAACTGGCGGGCGGTTTCTTCGGGCCGGTTACGGTAGCCACGGGCAACACCGCTGCCACTCAGATACAGCTCGCCTACCTCTCCCGCCGGCACCGGCCGTTGCTGTTCATCCAGCACCTGCACGCCGGTATCCGGCAGCGCTCGGCCAATGGGCGCCAGGTCTCCGGTAAAGTCGCGGTTGATCGGCCAGCACAGGGCGAACGTGGTGCATTCGGTGGGGCCATAGACGTTATGAATCCGGCACTGGCTCTCTGGATTGGCCCGATACCATGCACGAACCGCCGCAGCGCTGATCTGTTCGCCGCCGATCAACACCTGACGAGCGCTGGCAAAGCACGACGGCCACTCGGCAATCAAGGTGTTGAACAACGACACCGTCATGAACAGGTTGTCGACCTGCGTCCGCTCCAGCACCTCGGCCAGACGCCGGGCATCCAGCACGTCTTCGTCGGCGATCATCACGCAGCAACCGCCGTTTAGCAGCGGTGCCCACAGCTCGAAACTGCACGCGTCGAACGCCGGGTTGGACAGGCAGGCAAACCGGTCCGCTGGACGAATCTCGATATAGCTGTCGGTGTGCGCCAGACGCAACAGACCACGCTCGCCGACTTCCACAGCTTTCGGAATGCCGGTGGTGCCCGAGGTGTAGAACAGGAACATCACCTCGGAGAACTCTGCGGTCAGCGCTTGCGACGGAGTGTCCGGCTGGTCGAGCAAGGCCTCGACGCTGGACTGCCACAATGAAGGCGACCACTGAGGTTCTTCGTCCAGGGTAATCAACCCCACGCACGCCGCATCCGCCAGCATCAACTCCCGACGTTTGAGCGGACTGGTACGGTCCAGCGGCACGACCACGGCGCCGATTTTCAATGCGCCGAGAATCGCCGCCAGCCATTGCCAGCAACGTGGCATGCACAATGCCAGCGACTGACCAGGCTCGACGCCGTGTGCCAGCAACCCTCGGGCGATACGCTCGCTGGCGCTGGCCAGTTCCGCGTAGGTCAGGGTTACCGAGCCGTCGATGACGGCCGCAGCTTTTGGATTGCGCTGCACTTGCCCAGCAAAGCGCGCGAGCAACGTCAGGTCATTGGGCGCACTCATCATTTCGCCTCCTGCGCGGCGAAGCATTGCAGCTCCTGCCGGATGATCTGCGAGACCCGATGGATTTCCGCGCTTTCCAGCATGTCCCAGTGCCCGCCGCTGACCAGTTTCGCCAGATAGCCGCTACCGGAGCGGCGACGCCAGAAGCCGCGCAGTTCATGCAACTGATGGCGGCTGAAGTCTTCCCGCGCCTGAATCAACACCACGCGACCGGCACGTGGCGCGCACTCATAGGCGGCCATGGCCAGCCGGTTGTGGTTATAGATGTGGAAATAGCGCTCGACTTGCGCGTCTTCGATGCCGGGGTACATGCCGTTGAAGCGCACCAGTTTGTCGCGGAACTCGGCCATGTCCACGGTGCCGATCTGTTCGCGGAAACCCGGATCATCGCTGCCTTGGGTATCGAGCAACACCACGGTCACCTGACGATGCCCGGCCGCCGTCAGCAACCGCGCCATTTCATAAGCCACCAGGCCACCGAACGACAGCCCGGTGAGAATCAGTGGTTGCGTCGTCAGCGGTTCGATCAATCGCAGATACGCTTCGGCCATCGCTTCAACCGTCGGCTCGGTACTCTCCCCTGGATTCAGCCCCGGCGATTGCACGCCGTAAACACCGGCCTCGTCCGGCAACACCTTGGCCAGCGACAGATAACAGAACGCCGTACCGCCCGCCGGGTGAATGCACACCACATTGCTCTGCCCCGCGCCACGGCGGAACTCGATCAGATTGCCCTGCGCCACCGCCGGGTTCGCCCCGACCCGCAGCCAGCCGCCCAGCGCTTCAATGGTCGGGTAGCTGAGCACCACGCGTACCGGCATATCAACCGCGAACACCTGGCTGATTTCATGGGCCATCTTGATCGCGGCGATGGAAGTGCCGCCGACGTTGAAGAAGTTGTCGCGAATGCCGATCTGCGGCACCAGCAGGAGGCGTTTCCAGATCTGGTACAGCGTCAGCTCGATGTGATCGCGCGGGCTGCTCAGGTTGACCTGACGATTGACCATTTCCTCATCCGCCAACGCCGTCAGCGCAGCGCGATCGACTTTGCCATTGGCGGTCAGCGGCAAGGCATCGAGCCACAGATAACTGCCCGGGACAACCGCACGAGGCAGTGTCGTCGCCAGATGGGCCTGCACCGCCGCTTCATCCATCGACTCGGCGACCACACAACAGGCCACCAGCCGCTGATCCTGCGCCGCCTCGCCGACCATCAGCACCACAGCGCTGCGAATGCCGGGAAACGCTTCGAGCCGGGTTTCGATCTCACCCAGCTCCAGACGCACGCCGCGCAATTTGACCTGAAAGTCGTTGCGCCCGAGAAACTCCAGTTGGCCATCCGGGCGATAACGCGCCAGATCGCCGCTGCGATAGAGGCGATCCCCCGCCACGAATGGATTGTCGATAAAACGCTCGGCACTGAGCTGCGCCAGCCCCAGATACCCCCGGGCCACGCCGACGCCGCCAATGTGCAATTGCCCGGTGACACCCACCGGCACCGGCTCGTCGCGGTCATCGAGTACGTAAAAACGGTTGTTGGAAATCGGCCGACCGATCGGCAGTTGCCGGGCCGGCACCTCGGCGCCTGGTTCCAGGGTCCAGATGCTGTTGATCACCGTGGTTTCGGTCGGGCCGTAGACGTTGTGCAACCGCGCGTGGGGCAGGCGCTCCTGAAAACGCCGGGCCAGGGCTGGCGGCAATTCACCGCCGCCGCTGAATACATCGGTCAGCGATGTACACAGACTGACCTCTTCGACTTCCAGAAACAGCTGCAACATCGCCGGCACGAACACCAGCGCCGTGACCTGCTGCTCGCGCACCTCGCGGGCCAGATACGCCGGTTCGTAATGCCCACCGGGCTTCGCAATGATCAGACGCCCGCCGGTTGCCAACGGCCAGAATGTCTCCCACGCCGAGGCATCGAAACCGAACGGGATCTTGTGCAGCATCGCTCCCGCTTCGCCACAGACCTGCAAACACCACAGCAGCAGGTTGCTCAGACCACGGTGGGCGACCATCGCGCCCTTCGGCAACCCGGTAGTGCCCGAGGTGTAGATCACGTAGGCGAGATGGTCGGGGGTAACGCCGACATGGCGCGGATCGAGATTGTCGGAAGACAACGCCGCCCAGCTCGAGACATCTTTTTCGAGGTCGAGAATCGGCGCTTCCCAGGTCGAACCTTGTACAGCCTGACGCAAAATCCCGTGCGCCGAGCCGAGGGTCAGCAGCACCGCCGGCGTGCTGTCGCCGAGCATGTGGCTCAGGCGCCCCAGCGGATAATCCGGGTCCAGCGGCACATAGGCGCCACCGGCCTTGAGCACTGCCAGCAACGCCACCGGCAGTTCCAGCGAACGCTCGATGCACACCGCCACGCGCACGTCCGGGCCGACGCCCAGCGTGCGCAAGTGCCGCGCCAGTCGGTTGGCCCGGGCATTGAGTTCGGCGTAACTCAGTGACTCGCCTTCAAACACCACCGCGCAGGCCTGAGGGTTGCTCGCGGCCTGCGCTTCGACCAACTGATGCACGCATTGCGCCGGTTGCGACAGCGGCATTGTGCGGTTGAAGTCGACCAGCACCCGCTGACGCTCGGCCTCGTTCATCAACGGCAAGGCATTGATCGCTTGCTTGGCGTCGGCGGCGATCTGTTCGAGCAGGTGACGGTAATGCCCGCTCAGGCGTTCGATGGTCGCGATGTCATAAAGGTCAGTGTTGTATTCCACCAGCAAGTCCAGCCGCCCTTCCCGCTCGACCCATTCAAACGCCAGGTCAAACTTGGCCGTGGCGCTGCTGGTGCCGTACGGCGTCAGTTCCAGATCGGGCATCTGTACGCCACTGCCGGGGGTGTTCTGCAGCACCAGCATCACCTGGAACAGCGGCGAATGCCCGGGATCGCGCTGCGGGTTGACGGCTTCGACCACACGGTCGAACGGCACGTCCTGGTGGGCGTGGACGTCGAGCATCTGGCCACGCACGTCGCGCAGCAGTTCGGCGAAGGTCTGCTGCGGATTCAGGCGCTGACGCAACACCAGCGTGTTGACGAAATGGCCGATCAGCGGCTCGACTTCCGGCCGATTGCGGTTGGCGAACGGCGTGCCGATGCACAGATCCTGCTGACCGCTGCGGCGCCACAACAGTACTGCCAGCGCCCCCAGCAATACGTTGAACAGCGTGCCCTGGGTCTGCCGGGCCAGCGCCGTGAGTTCGCGCAGAGTGCCGCCATCGACAGAGGAACTGAATGTGGCACCGACATAACGCTGCACCAACGGTCGCGGCCGGTCGGCGGGCAGGGTCGACAACAGTGGCGCGTCGTCCAGGGTGCGACGCCAGTAATCGAGCTGAGCATCCAGCGCCGCACCGCCGACACGCTGTTGCTGCCAGCAGGCGTAGTCGGCGTATTGCACCGGCAACGGCGCAAGCGTCGAGGTCTCACCACGCAGATAATCGCCGTACAGCGTCGCGACTTCCTGCAGGATCACGCCCATCGACCAACCGTCGGCGATGATGTGATGCACGCTGTACAGCCACAGGTATTCGTCGTCCGCCACACGTAACAAAGACGCGCGCAGCAATGGCCCGGTGGCCAGATCGAACGGTGCCCGGGCGTCCTGTTCGACGGCGAATCGCACTTGCTGCTCACGCTCTGCGGCCGGCAACTGGCGCAGGTCCGTCACCGACAACGACAGCGGCATCGACGGGTGCACGACCTGACGTGGCTCGCCATCCACACTGCAAAACGTCGTGCGCAGGGCTTCGTGGCGGGCAACCAGTTCGTTCAGTGCCTGCTCCAGCAGCGCCACGTCCAGTCGCCCCTTCAGCGTCACCGCCGTGGGCACGTTGTAGAACGGGTTGCCGGGTTCCAGTTGATCGAGAAACCACAGTTGCCGCTGCGAGAACGACAACGGCCAGGACGCGTGTGCGCCGGCACGGCGGGGAATCACTGCGTCATCACCGCCACCCAGCAACGCAATCAGTTCCTGCTTGTGAAGCTTGAGCGCCGCGGTCAGTTCTTCGGTGAGAAACCCGCGCGGCGCCTTGCAGCGCAACCTGTCACCGTCCACCTCGAGCACCACGCCATGGCGAGCGAACAACGCCAGCAATTGATCGGCATTCATACTTCGAACTCCTCCATGTCTTCGTCGTCCAGGCTTGCGGTCACAGGCTCGATGGCAAACGCCTCGACCGGCGCGCGGTGTTGTTCATCGGCCGTGCGCAGGCCGCCGATCATCGAGTAGATCAATTCATGACTCGACCCGAGATCGAACAGCGTCGTCAGTTGCTGCTCCTCGACCGAGCCGATCCCGCACAGACCCAGGCCGTGCTCGACGGCGGTCATGCTCAGCAATTGCGCCATCGCGCCGCTTTCGATGTGGCAGAAGTCACGGCTGCGCTCGCCGTACAACGGGCGGATCGCGGCCATGTCGGCGATGAAAAACAGTGAGAACGCGGCGTTCTCGTACACCGGGCGATTGACGAAATAGTCGTAGGTGTCCGGGTCGAGCAATCCGCTCTGGAGCGCCAGCAAACGATGCTGGCGCGGATCGTAGTAATACGCGCTGCCGGGCACACCGAGCACGCGATCCGGTTTGACGTAGAGGTACGCCTGAATCGGGTACAACCCGCCCGCCGACGGGAACTGGTATTTCACCTCACCGTCGAGTTGCCCCTGGGCCAGTGCGGCCAACAAATGCGCGAACGCCTGGGTCGCAATCGGCTGCGCGCCGAACTGGCGCACCGAGCGGTAATCACTTAAACGCCGGGCGAAGGCCGGGTCTTGCGGCAAGTCCAGTGCCACCTCCGACAAGGCTTGAGTGAAGACACGGCGACCGCGTTGCTCAGCCTTGAACTGTGCCCGTTGCTGTGGATCTTCGATGATGTCCTGCGGGGTCTCCGGTGTCGGCTGGACGTTGCCGAGCAATTCCTGACGGGCCCGGTTCTGGCGGTACATACCGAGCAGATGCAGCAACGTCGGCTGGGCCAGCAACTGGGCCACATGCGGGCGGAACTGCAAGGCGCCGGACAAGGCGTTGCTGATCCTGACGATATCGATCGAGGTCGCGCCGAGGTTCAGCAGGTTGGCATTGGCGGCAATGGACTCGCGCTTGAGCACGCCCTGCACGATTTCCACCAGCCGCTGTTCCTGCGGGCCATCGACTTCCAGCGCCGGGCCTTGTTCCTCGATTTGCTCCGGTTCCGGCAGACGTTTCTTGTCGACCTTGCCGTTGGAGGACAACGGCCAGGCTTCGACGAAGGTGAATGACGACGGAATCATGTACGCCGGCAGCTTGTCCGTCAGGTAGTCGGTGAAGTCGCTGGCCTGCAACGCCGGGTCGGCCTTGAGCACATAACCCGCCAGACGCTTTTCGCCCAGCGTGCTGCCGAGGATGCGCACCACCGCGCTCTGCACGCCAGGATGGCGATTGAGCGCGGCTTCGATCTCGCCCAGCTCGATGCGATAGCCCTGGACCTTGACCTGATTGTCTTCGCGACCGAGGAATTCGATGTTGCCGTCGGGCAGCAAGCGGCCCAGGTCGCCGGTGCGATACAGCCATTCGCCAGTCAATGGATGGTGGAAGAAGCTACCCGCGCTGAGTTTTTCATCGCGCCAGTAACCCTTGGCCAGGCCGATGCCGCCGATGTACAGCTGCCCTGCGACCCAGGTCGGGCGCACTTGCAGCGCTTCGTCCAGCACGTAGAAGCGCTGATGATCGAGGGCCTTGCCGTAGGGAATGCTACGCCAGGCCGGATCGACGTGCTTCACCGGATAATAGATCGACCAGATCGACGCTTCGGTGGCGCCGCCCAGACTGATCAACTGCATTTCCGGCTGCAAGGCCCAGGCCCGCTCGGGCAGGGTCAACGGAATCCAGTCGCCGGACAACATCGCCACCCGCAGGCTCGCGGGCAACGCGCCGCCCTCGCCCTCCACGTACTCGACCAGCATGCCGAGCAGCGCCGGCACCGAGTTCCACAGGCTGACCTGATGACGCTTGATCAATGCAAGCCAGTGCGCCGGATCGAGGGTCAGTTGCGGGTCGAGAATGACCACCGCCGCGCCCACGGCGAGGGTGCCGAAGAAGTCATAGACCGACAGGTCGAAACTCAGCGAGGAGATCGCCAACACCCGATCATTCGGCCCGACGGCAAAACGCCGGTTGATGTCGAGCAAGGTGTTGACCGCACCGCGATGGTCAATCACCACGCCCTTCGGCTGACCGGTGGAGCCGGAGGTGTAGATCACGTAAGCGAGGTCGTTTTCGTTCACCTGCACCGGTTGCAATGGCAATGCGTCGTTTGAGACTGCATCGGTCACGGCAATGGGCGTGACCTGCGCCGGCCATTCGACTTTGTCGAGCAGCGTCGGTTGGGTCAGGGCCAGGCTCGCCTCGGCCCGTTCCAGAATATGCCGCAGCCGTTCCGCTGGCTGGGTTGGCTCGATGGGCAGATAAGCGCCGCCGGCGTACAGAATCGCCAACGTTGCCACCACTTGTTCCCAGCCGCGCTCCATCACCACCGCGACCAATCGGTTCGGCAGCACACCCTGCGTTTGCAGGCGGGCGCCGAGTTGCCGGGCCTCAAAACGCAACTGGGCATAAGTCAGTTGTCGCGCGCCGATTACCGCCATTGCATCTGGCGTGGCGAGGGCCTGACGTTCGAACAGTTCGTGCATCAACGGCAGCGTTTGCTGAATGTCGACCGGTGCCGGCAACCGCGCCTGCGGCAGCAGTTGTGGCGTGTTGGCGCCCCAGGCCGCCGGCTCGCAGAGGCTGTCGAGCAACGTGTTATAGGCAACGAACATCTGCTCGATCATGCCTTGCGGGAACAGTTCGTCGATGCTGTCCCAGTTGAACAACAGCCGTCCTTCCAGCTCCAGCAACGTGTGGTCGAGCCACACCTGCGGGGTCTGGGTGATGCTGTGCATGTGCTTGGCGTTCAACGCGTCAGCCAGGTTGAACTCGGCGAGTTCCGGCGCCGCTTCCGACAGCGTGCTGTTGAACACAATCGGCATCGCCGTCTGCTGCACGCCCCGGGCCTGGGACAATTCACGCAGCACCCGCACGCCGCTGACCACCGAATGGTCGATGTCGCGCCACAGCTGCGCCTGCACGGCGCGGGCCTTGTCGGTGAAGCTCAGCGCCCCGTCGATGCCGACTTCCAGCAGCACCAGCGAGGTGAAGTCACCGATGATTTCGTCGACATCCGGGTGCAACGGCATGCGGTTGAACAGTGGCAGGCTCAAGGTGAAACGCGGCGTGCGGCTCCACAGCGCCAACACTTCGCTAAAGGCCGTCAGCAGCATCACCGACGGCGTCACCGCAAACTGCTTGGCCACGGCTTTGAGTTGCGCCCACTGCACCGCCGACATGTCGCGGTCGCGGCGGGTGAAGTGCGGATTGGCAATGCTTTCAGGTTGGCGCACCAGCGGCAGGTCCGGCGCCGGGGCCAGAGTGGTCACCCGTTCACGCCAGTAGCCCAGCGCCTGCTCGTAGCGGCGACCGTTGCGCAGTTGCTGTTCGGCCAATACGTAGTCGCGGAAAGTCAGGCCCGGTTCCGCCAATTCCAGGGTCGGATCGACGTAGAACGCCATGAGTTCGCGGGCGAGAATCTGCGTGCTCGCGGCATCGACGATCAGCGCATCGAGGCTGATGTGCAAATGGGTGATGCCGTCATCGAGCAGCGACAGGCTGAACTCGAACAGCGGCCAGCGACTGGCGTCCAGCACCTGATGGGACTGGCGTTCGCGGGTGGCTTCCAGCGTGCACTGCGCCTCTTCGGCGGGCAAACCGCGCAGATCGCTGCGGAGCATGCGATAGGTCGGCACCTGCGCCAGCACCTGTTGCGTGCCGTCGCTGAGGAACACCACGCGCAGCATGTCGTGGCGCAGGATCATGCGGTTCAGCGCTTGCTCGAAACGCTCGGCGTCGAACCCGGGAATGCGCAGTTCTTCGTAGCCGTGGGCACTGACGCCGCCGAGGCTGACCGTGGCCTCGCGACCGAACCAGTAGGCCTGCTGGATATCAGTCAGCGGGAAGGGTTCATGCCGATTGCCGCGATCCGGCTCGATCTGGATGAACGCCGGTTCTACGCTCTGCTCTTCACGCGAAACCTGCGCCGCCAGATCCCTCAACACCGGGGTCTGAAACAGGCTGCTCAGGGACAGTTGCGCGCCCATGCGCTGATTGATCGCGTAGATCATCCGCGTCGCCAGCAGCGAGTGGCCGCCGAGGTCGAAGAAGTTGTCGTGGATGCCGACCCGCTCGCACTTGAGCACCTCGGCCCAGATCTCGGCCATTTGCCGTTCGATGTCGTTGCGCGGCGCCTCGTAAGTCGCCCCGGCGCTGCGTTCCGGTGCCGGCAGCGCCTGTCGGTCGAGTTTGCCGTTGCGGGTCAGCGGCAATTGCGAAAGCCGGACCCAGGCACTCGGGATCATGTGTTCGGGCAACTGGCGTTGCAGTTCGGCACGCAAGGATTCACAGGTCGCGGAGCCGACCACATAGGCCACCAGACGCTTGTCCCCGGCCACGTCTTCACGCAACAGCACGGCGGCTTCCTGCACGCCGGGTTGTTGATGCAACAGGCTGTCGATCTCACCCAGCTCGATACGGAAGCCGCGCAGTTTCACCTGTTGGTCGATGCGTCCCAGGTACTGCACGTTGCCGTCGGCCTGGAACTTCGCGAGGTCGCCGCTGCGGTACATCCGCGCGCCCGGTTCGTCACTGAACGGGTCCGGCAGGAAGCGTTCGGCGGTCAGGTCCGGGCGGTTCAGGTAACCCCGGGCCAGACACGCGCCAGCAATGTACAACTCGCCCGCCACGCCGACCGGCACCGGATTCAAATATTCGTCCAGCACGTAGAGCCGCGCATTGGCGATGGGGCGGCCAATGGGCGGCGCGTCCGGCCAAGATTCAGCCTGATTGCAGTCAAGGCTGAACTGGCTGACTACATGGGTTTCGGTCGGGCCGTACTGGTTGTGCAACTGCGCGCCGCCGAGCCCACGGATAAAACTGCGCAGCTCGTCATTGATTTGCAGGGCTTCACCGGCGGTGATGATCTCGCAACCGCCGGCCGGCATCGGTGCATCGGCTTCGGTCAGGCCGGCGAGTTGCTGCAACACGGCGAACGGCAGGAACGCCCGCTGCACGCTTTCGGCCACCAGGGTCGGGCGCAGCGCGGCGAGGTCCTTGCGGCTGTCTTCGGTCATCAGCAACAGGCTGCCGCCCTGGCAGAGGGTGCTGCAGATTTCCTGGAACGAAACGTCGAAGTTCAGCGAGGCGAATTGCAGCACGCGCTGCGGTGTCGCCGCTTGATCGAGTTGCCAGGTAATCAGGTTGTCCAGCGCGCGACGGTTGTGGGCGACGCCTTTAGGTCGCCCGGTTGAGCCGGAGGTGTAGAGCACGTAGCCGAGGTTTTCCGGGCTCACCCTGACTTGCGGATCATCAGTCGGGTGTTGTGCCCATTGCGATGCGTCAGTGTCCAGGCAGCAGATCTGCGCATCGTTCGCCGGCAGCCCGGCCATCAGACTCGATTGCGTCAGCAGCATGGTCGGCGCGGCATCGCCGAACATGAACGCCAGACGTTCGCTCGGGTAAGCCGGGTCGAACGGCACATACGCCGCGCCGGCCTTGAGGATCGCCAGCAGGCCGATGACCATTTGCGGCGAACGCTCCAGGCACAGGCCGACACAATGCTCGGGGCCGATGCCCTGTTCGATCAGGTAATGCGCGAGGCGGTTGGCGGCGCGATTCAGTTCGCCGTAGGTCAGTTGTTCACGGTCGGCGAGCAGTGCCACGGCATCAGGCGTTTGCCGGGCGAGGGTTTCGAAACGCGCCACGCAACCGGGCAGCGATGACGTATCCCGTGCGGTACGGTTCCAGTCATGAACGATCTGCTGGTGTTGTTCGGCGCTCAGCAGTTTGATCCCGGCCAGCGACTGCTCGCTGTCCTCGACCATCTGCGTCAGCACCCGGCGCAGGTACTCGCCGAACTGCTCGACGGTGCCGCGTTCGAACAGGCCCGAGGCGTACTCCAGACCACCGATGATCTGTCCGTCGCGCTCATGAAGCGCCAGTTGCAGATCGAACTTGGCCACGTGATGGCTGCTTTCGACCGGCGTGACGTCGAGCCCGGTCAACAGCAGATCGGAATCCTGATCCTGCTCCCAGGCAAACAGCACCTGGAACAGCGGACTGTGGGCCAGACTACGCGGCGGGTTGAGCAATTCCACCACTTGCTCGAACGGCAGGTCCTGATGTTCCTGAGCCCCCAACGCGACCCGGCGCGCCTGTTGCAGCCATTGCGCCACCGACGGCGAACCCGACCGGGTCATGCGCAGGGCCAGGGTGTTGACGAAGAAGCCGATCAGCCCTTCCAGCTCCTGTTGCGGACGGTTGGCCGATGGCACACCGATCACAACATCGTCCTGCCCCGACAGGCGCGACAACAGCAGCGAAAAACCGGCCAGCAAATTCATGAACAGCGTGGTGCCTTGTTGCATGCCCAAGGCTTTCAGGCGCGTGGTCAAGGCTTCGTCGAAGACCAGCGGGACAAAACCACCGAGGTAGTCTTGCACGGGAGGCCGCTTGTGATCCGTCGGCAATTGCAGCACCACCGGCGCTCCCGTGAGGGTTTCGCGCCAATAGCGGTTTTGCTGTTCCAGCACTTCACCGGTCAGCCATTGCTTCTGCCACACGGCGTAATCCACGTACTGCACGGGCAATGGCGGCAGCGGATCGTCGCGATCCTGCAACGCCACTTCGTAGAGTTGCCCCAACTCACGAGTGAGCACGCCCATCGACCAGCCATCGGAGATGATGTGGTGCTGGGTCAGCAGCAACACATGGTCGTCCGGCGCCAACCGCGCCAGGCATACACGCATCAGCGGGCCCCGGCTCAGGTCGAACGGCCGGGCGCCCTCCTCGTCGATCAATCGAGTAAGACGCTTTTGAGCATCGGGCCCTTGCAGATCGGTTACGGTCAGTCGAAGGCTGTGCGCGGGCGGTGAAACCTGCTGCCGCCCTTCCCCTTCAACAGCGATGAAAGTGGTACGCAGCGCCTCATGCCGCGCCACCAGTTGATTGAAGCTGCGTTCGAGCGCCGGCACATCCAGCAAACCGCGCAATCGCAGGTTCAACGGCATGTGATACGCCGCGTTGCCACCCTCCATTTGCGCCAGAAACCACAGTCGCTGCTGGGCAGACGACAACGTTTGCGCGCCCGTCCGTTCAAGGGCCGTGATGGCAGGACGAGCCGCAGCCTGACTGGCTTGCAGTCGTTCGGCGAACTGTTTCAGAACGGGGGCGGCAAACAGCGTCGAAGGCGCGACTTCCAGCCCCAGCGCATGGCGAACCTGCGCCAGCACACGCATCACCAGCAGCGAGTGACCGCCGAGGGCAAAGAACTGATCCTCACGCCCCACTCGCTCGACACCGAGCACTTCGGCCCAGATCGCGGCGAGCTCGGTTTCCAGCGAACCCTGCGGCGCCTGGTATTCCTGCTGATCGAACGCCTCAACGTTTGGCGCCGGCAAACCGGGCCGATCGACCTTGCCGTTGGCGGTCAGCGGCAGCGCATCGAGACGCACAAATGCCGTCGGCACCATGTAGTCCGGCAGGCTGATTTTCAGCTGTTCACGCAGGGAACGCGGACTTAGCGTTGTGCCCGGTTTTTCGCAGTAATAAGCAACCAGTCGAGGCTCACCGAGGCCGTCCTGACGCAGCAGCACCACGCTTTCACGCACGCCTGCAATGTCTGCCAGCCGGGTTTCGATTTCCCCCAGCTCCAGACGCAAGCCACGCAACTTGGCCTGGGAATCGTTGCGGCCGAGGAATTCCAGTTGGCCGTCAGCCCGATAACGCGCCAGATCTCCGGTGCGGTAAAGGCGTTCACCCGCCACGAACGGGTTGTCGATAAAACGCTCGGCAGTGAGTTGCGGCAGGTTCAGATAACCCCGCGCCACGCCGACGCCACCGATGTACAACTCGCCCGCGACACCCTCGGCAACGGGCTCGCCTTGTTCGTCGAGCAGGTAAATCCGGGTATTGGGCAGTGACCGGCCGATGGGCAACACCGCGTCGACCTGACTGCCTTCGGTGAACTCGAAACAGGTGCTGTCGATGCTCGCTTCGGTCACGCCATAGGCCTGGACGATCTGCACCCGCTCACCGCACAGCCTGCGTAGTTGCCGGGCGCTATGGGCAGTCCAGATGTCCGAGCCGCAGACCACGGTGCGCAGGAATGACAAGTCCTGGCCGGTCTCTTCGACCCAGGCCAGCAAGGGATTGAGCAGCGCCGGGACGAAGTCGGCAAAGCCGATCTGCGCATCGCGCATCAGGCGATACAGGGCCGGCGGGTCCATCAAAGTGTCCCGAGGGCACAGCACCAGCGTGCCGCCAAACCCCAGCGCACGAATCAGATCGGCGCTGAATACGTCGAAGGAAAACCCGGCCATCTGCAGATGATTGATCGGCTCGCCCAAGGCATAGAGTTGCGCCCAGGCAGCGCTCACGGCGATCAGCCCGCGATGCTCGACCATCACGCCTTTCGGGGTGCCGGTAGAACCCGAGGTGTAGATCAAGTAGGCCAGGTGTCGGGGTGTCAGGCCTGTCGCGCAGGGATCAGGATTCTCGGTTGACTGTGAAGCCCAATGCGTTGAATCGCCCAGATCGAGCACCGTGGTCGATTGTTCGAGCGCAGTCATCAGGACATGCCGCGCCTGACCGTGGGTCAACACCACCGGCGGCGCGCTGTCGGCCAGCATGTGCGCCAGCCGCGCTTGCGGATACGCCGGGTCCAGCGGCACATAAGCGCCGCCGGCCTTGAGCACCGCGAGCACACCCACCAGCATCTCCAGCGAGCGCTCAAGACAAATCCCCACCCGCACGTCCGGCCCGACCCCGAGGCTGCGCAGGTGATGGGCCAGGCGGTTGGCGCGGATATTGAGATCGCGGTAGCTGAGCGCCTCTTCCTGCCAACGGACGGCAATGGCCTCGGGGTTGCGCAGCACCTGCGCTTCGAACAGACCGTGCACACACAGATCGGTGTCGAACGGAATCGAGGATGAAACGTCGGGCTGCGCGGGATTCGTCCCACGCAAGGAAGTGTTGTCGAGCATCGGAGGCTACCGTCCATGACTGCATTATTTTTGTGATCAGGCAGAGACAGCACGCGCCCCGCCAGTCAGGCCCCGGTATCAGCTACCGGTTCGGTCATTCGAATTCAGGAAGATGGCGCGGCACGCGCATGCAGACTCGCGTCGCACGCAGGCACACACAGGAAACCGGGGGGAGAAAGGCTGGCGAAGAACACCGCGGCGCGGTCCGCGCAGGCAGCTGGGGAGATGACAGAATCGTTGACGACATCCGTCGCCCTGCTCATTGCATCGTCGATTGCAAACCGCGTGATCAATTGAAACCTCGACTTCCATTTGAGGGTCAACGACGAGGAACAACCTGCGCGGTGGGTGACAGCGCCAGGGTGGTCCCGATCGGCTGCGACTGCCGGGTCTGTAGACGCACGGCAATCTTCTGGCGCCGGGTTTGTGACCCGAAGCGCCGCCGGATAATAACCACGTTTTTTGCTGGAGAGGCAAACAAAATGTAGGAAAAATGCGAAATAAATATCGGAAGTTTCCTACGCCATCGGAATGATGGCCAAGCGACCGGGTTGTCATAAATGCGCCAGCGCAAACCTGCCCGTCCTTCAGGCATCCACTGCCGGAAAACCACGCAAAGACCCCGGCCTGACAGCCAGGCAGTCGTCACTTCAAACACATCATTCAAGCATCGCTAACAAGCGCTAACAACGCATAACTGGCAGTCGCTCACGTTCAAGGAGCAGGATTGAAGCTCACCGCTGAACGTCAGGCAACCTGCAGACATCATGGGTTGTCGCGGTCGGTCGAACGATGGTTTTGCGAGGGATCCGATCATGGCTGAAGGTTATCGCCAACATTGCCTGTGCGAGGCTGACCGACTCGGCAACGACGAACTGTATGCCTTGGTCTCGGGTGCCGTCAGGCATGACAGGGCTGAATCCCAGCAACTGTTCGCAACGGTGACACCGTTGCTCATCGCCTATTTCGAAGGCCAGGTACAGGCCGGAAGAATCAGTCGCGAGGACACCGGCCGCCTCGTCCAGCAAGCCTTCAAGACCCTTTATCTCGAGCAGGCCCGGCATGACCCCGGCTTCCCGTTTCGGGCATGGCTCATCGAGATTGCACGATCCACGCTGCTCGACAACCTGGGCCATCGGGGCATCACAGCGCCGGACCACCCCACGCCGCTAGCGGGTGCGTCTGCCGCGGAACGTCACGACACCCCACGCTCAGCCTGCATCGATCTTTCGACGCAGTGAAAATCTTCACCAGAGAATGCCCATGATCAACATCGAAAAAACGCTCTACACCGCACAGACCTGCACCACAGGAGGCCGTGAGGGGACTGCACGCAGTCACGATGGTCGACTTGATCTCAGGCTCTCTCCACCGGGCGCACCGGGGACGGGAACCAATCCCGAGCAGTTGTTCGCGGTGTGCTGGTCGGCTTGCTTTCTCGGTTCCCTTCGCCACGCCTGCAATGCGCGCAGGATCGGCTTCCCGGCAAACGCCGGGGTGGAAGCTCAAGTCGATCTCGTACACGCAGAACACGGGTTCTTCCTGCAGGCCCGCCTGGCCGTGTCGTTGCCGGAAATCGAGCCGGAAGTGGCACACCAGTTGATCGAAGCGGCGCACCAGAATTGCCCCTACTCCAAAGCCACGCGCAGCAACATCAACGTCAGCATCACCCTCGCCTGATCCCCATCTGCCGCTCCCGAACGGTCGAACGCCGACACGCAAAACACGCCTGCCCTGCCCGGCGGCCCTGCAGCGACACCATGGTGCAATAGAGGGCTCCCAAGGCTTTTGATGTGATGGCGGCAAACCGACAAAAGCCAGGAGTAGCGCATGAAAAAACTGACGACCGCCGCCGGCGCACCAGTGGTGGACAACAACAACTCGCAGACCGCCGGCCCGCGAGGCCCGGTGCTGTTGCAAGACGTATGGCTGCTGGAAAAGCTGGCCCATTTCGATCGTGAGGTCATTCCCGAACGGCGCATGCACGCCAAGGGTTCGGGGGCGTTCGGCACCTTCACCGTCACCCGTGACATCAGCCGTTATACCAAGGCCAGACTGTTTTCGAGCGTGGGCAAGACCACCGATATCTTCGTCCGGTTTTCCACCGTGGCCGGCGAGCGTGGTGCCGCCGATGCCGAACGTGACATTCGCGGGTTTGCCATCAAGTTCTATACCGAGCAAGGCAACTGGGATCTGGTGGGCAACAACACGCCGGTGTTCTTTCTGCGCGATCCGCTGAAATTCCCCGACCTCAACCATGCGGTCAAACGCGACCCGCGCACCAACCTGCGCAGCGCCCGCAACAACTGGGATTTCTGGTCGCTGCTGCCCGAGGCACTGCATCAGGTGACGATTGTCATGAGTGATCGCGGGTTGCCGCGCACCTACCGCCACATGCATGGTTTCGGCAGCCATACGTTCAGTTTCATCAGCCCGGCGAACGAGCGATTCTGGGTGAAATTTACCTGGAAGACCGAGCAAGGCATCGAGAACCTGACCGATCAGCAAGCCGCGACACTGATCGGCGATGATCGCGAAAGTGCCCAGCGCGACCTGTACACCAGCATCGAGGAAGGCCGCTTCCCGCAATGGAAGCTCTACGTGCAAGTGATGCCGGAGCTGGACGCCGAGACGTACCCGATCAATCCCTTCGACCTGACCAAAGTCTGGCCCCACAAGGATTACCCGTTGATCGAAGTCGGAGTACTCGAACTCAACCGCAACCCCGACAACTACTTCGCCGACGTCGAGCAGGCAGCCTTCAACCCGGCCAACGTCGTGCCCGGCATCAGTTTCTCACCGGACAAGATGCTCCAGGCCCGCCTGTTCTCCTACGGCGATGCACAGCGCTATCGCGTGGGCGTCAATCATCATCAGATCCCGGTGAACGCCCCACGCTGCCCGGTCAACAGCTATCACCGGGACGGCCAGATGCGCACCGATTCCAACGCAGGCAGCACCCCCGGCTACGAACCCAACAGCCATGGCCAATGGGCCGAACAACCGGATTTCAGCGAGCCACCGCTGGCCCTCAAAGGCAGCGCCGGGCACTGGGATTACCGCGAGGACGACGACTGTTTTTCGCAACCCGGCGCGCTGTTCCGGGCCATGACCATGGCCCAGAAACAGGTCCTGTTCGATAACACCGCGCGCTCGATTCATGGCGCCAGCGCTGAGTCGAAACAACGACACATCGACCACTGCACCCGGGCAGATCCGGCGTATGGCGCAGGGGTTGCGCACGCCATTGAGGCACTGGGCTGATCTGCAATGACGGAGCCGAAACAACAACGCCCGGATTAACCGGGCGTTGTTGTTTGTACGGTCAGTCAGGCAAGGATTCGCGGCTGAAGGCCTGCACCTCCTGCACCAGACCGCGAGCCGCCATTTCCACCAGTTGCCGGCCCTTTTCCGGCGAAGCCTGGGCCGGGTCAGAACCCATGCGGCCATCGGGGTGACGGGCACGGAAGTCAGCGGCTTCGCGGATCGGGCCCCAGTTGGCGATCTGCGGCGAGTAGTCGGCCGACTTGATGGAATCGGGATAGGCCCACTGGGTCACGGCGATTTCCGAAGGCGTCGCATGAATGCCGTGGCCGGTCGGGAACTGGTCACGCGCCAGCTCATTCACGCCTTCCAGATCCCACCAGTTGCAGAGCTTCAGGGCGAACCCGGCCTTGCGCCGGGCAAAACTCGCCTCCGCGTACAGCTCCGAAAACGCCGCTTCGATCGAGGCGATGTTGCCGCCGTGGCCATTGAGGAAAAAGATCTTTTCAAAGCCGTGGGCGGCCAGCGAACGGGTCCAGTCCGCGATGGCCGCGATGAAGGTCGAGGGCCTGAGCGAAATGGTGCCGGGGAAACCGAGGTGATGTTGCGCCATGCCGATATTGAAGGTCGGGGCGATCAGGATGTCTGCACTTTTCTGCGCTTCATGGGCGATGATCTCCGGGCACATCCAGTCGGTGCCCAGCAGGCCGGTCGGCCCGTGCTGCTCGTTGGAGCCGATCGGGATGACGATGGTGCGGCTGCGTTCGAGGAATTGGGCGATTTCGGACCAGGTCGATAGGTATAAAAGCATCAGGATTCTCACTCTTCGAAGGTTCCTCGCGGAACGAGGGTTGGCGTTCAATGCACCTGCAACAGCAGCGTCATTGATAACACCCGCCTCCCTTTGACGACAGAATACGAAGGTATCGGAATCGGCAGAACGCTCTAATCGCGAACGAGAAACTCACGGGGCGATTCGCCCATCACCCGTCTGAACATCGCACTGAAGGCACTCTGGCTGGCATAGCCCAGGTCCCGGGCAATCACCCCGACGGACTGGCCTTTGTCGAGCCGGTCGATGGCGGTCGCCAGCCGCACCTGTTGCAGCCAGTGGCGGAAATTCAGGCCGGTTTCATTGACGAACAGGCGAATCAGCGTGCGCGAACTGGCGCCAACCCGGTCTGCCCAATAGCCGATCGAATGGTCTTGTCCGGGGTTCTGCAGAATCGCCTCGCACACCGTGACCAGTCGCCTGTCGAGCGGCCACGGCACTTCGATCGGCAGCGTCCGCGCCGCCTGCAGTTCACTGAGTATCAACGCCACGATGTGCGCGTTGCGCCCTTCCTGCGGGTATTCGATCGGCTGGTCGGCCAGGGCCAGAATCAACTCGCGCAGCAGTCCGGGGATCTCCAGCACTTTGCAGTGATGGCCCAGCCCTGCGCAGACCTGCGGCTCGATGTAGATCGAGCGCATCCTGACCGCGCTCAGCATCAACTGATCATGGATCACCCCGGGCGGAATCCATAACGCCCGCTTCGGCGGCAGGATCCACAACCCGCGTTCGGTGGCCACCCGCATCACGCCGTTCGAGGCATACAGCAACTGCCCGTGCCGATGCACGTGCGGTTCGTTGTATTCGCCGGTGGCCTGATCGCGCACCAGCACGGTCATCACCCGCGGCACATCCTGATAGTCGGGATAACGTTCGCTGCGCCGCGTGGGCTCACGCCTGGCGACGACCCTGCGCACCTCTTGTTTCATCGCGTGGAGTCTCCTGAAAACAGCCCTTGATCGTCGTAAGGCCAGGATTGTCACTTTGACGACAAATCCTGGCATTTGCCATGGCCGGCCCATTGTTAGCCTTGCGCTCATTGTTCATCAATGAGGCATTTTCCCATGGCAATCACCCGCAATCTCTCCAGCAGCCAGCAGGCCATTACGGCGGTGATCGGCCTGCTGATCCTGTCCATCGCCCTGCGGCCGCCGATCATTTCGGTGGGGCCGATCCTGCTGTTGATCCAGCAGCACTTCCAGTTGAGCTACACCCAGGCCGCGCTGCTGACCTCGATCCCCGACGTCTGCATGGGCGTGTTCGCGCTGGTGGTTCCAAGCCTGGCCAGACGCTTCGGGATCGATCGCAGTGTGGTTGTCGCACTGACGCTGCTGGGGGCCTCGACCTTGCTGCGGGCACTCTCGCCGAATGCGTTTTTCCTGCTCGGCAGTACGTTCTTCGCCAGCGTCGGCATTGCGGTCGCCGGTGCAATGACCGGCGCGTGGATCAAGACTCACTTTGCGCAACGACCGGCACTGTTCATGGGCATCTATGCCGGCGGACTGAGCCTGGGCGCGACCCTCGCGGCAGTGTGCAGCGCGCCGATTGCCGAGCTGGCGCAGGACTGGCGGGTCAGCGCCGGTATCTGGAGCGTGTTGTGCCTCACCGCCATCGCCAGTTGGGTGTGGATGGCGCGGCGTTTTGCGACCCCGGCGCCAGTAGTGAAATCGCCGTCGCACCAGCGCAAGTGCCTGCCGTGGGGCAATCCGCAGGCGTGGTTGATCGCGTTGAATTTCGGTGCAGGTCAGTTTGTGGTTTACGCCCTCTTCGCCTGGATGGCACCTGCGTCGGTGGAAGCGGCCACGACGAGTGTGTCTCCGGGCGTCCTGCTGGGCATTTTTACGGCGGTGTTCGCCGTGGCCAGCGTGGGTGCGGGGCTGATTCCAGGCAAGGCCCACGACCGGCGCGGCCTGCTCGGGCTGTCGGCGTTGCTGGCCCTGCTGGGGCTGGGTGGCATGGCGTTCCTGCCGGGGTACTGGCCGATGCTTTATGTGGTGCTCGCAGCCATCGGGCTGGGCATGGGTTTCACCGTGGCCATGACCTTGCCGCTGGATCACGCCAGCACCAGCGAACAGGCCGGACTGTGGACGGTGTTCATGCTGTTCATCGGTTACCTGATCGCCGCGCTCGGCCCGCTGTTTTTTGGTGCCCTGCGCGAATACACCGGACACTATGGCCCGGCGTACACCTTGCTGTTCGCGGTCCTGATGTTGATGCTCGGCATCACCCCCCTGCTCAGAGTGACACCGGCAGCATTGCCACAGGTATCTGCTGCCTGAACGGGAAGTGAAAGACCTGCGACGCGCCTCGGCACGTCGCAGGGTTTCAGTTGGCCGCAGCGGCTTTTTCAATCAATCGGGCCACCGGTGCCGGGTTCGACACCATCACCACATGAGAGCCGCCCTTGACCACCTCGACCGCCTTGGCATCCGCACGTTTGGCCATGAACGCCATCGCCTGGGGCGGGATGTTCCTGTCCTTGTCGCCGTAGATGTACCACGACGGAATGTGCTTCCAGGCAGGCGTTCCGGCTTGCTCGTTGAGCGCCGCTTCGGTGACCGGGCGTTGGGTCGCGGCCATCAGCGCCGCTTGTGCAGCCGGGACATCGGCGGCGAACTGATCGTGAAACTTGCTCTGCTGGATGTACAAGTCCTTGCCGCCATCGGCCAGTGCGACGGGCGCCGCCAGTGTCGGGCCGAGGGTGCTGCCGGGAAACTTGCCGGCGAGTCCGGCAACGGTTTCGCCGGCCTCGGGCGCAAAGGCGCTGACATACACCAGCGCTTTGACATTGGCATGATCGTTGGCCGCCTCACTGATGACGTTGCCGCCATAGGAGTGACCGACCAGCACCACCGGCGTCTGGATGCTGCTCAACAACGCCGATACCGCCGCGCCATCGCTCTTGACGCCGCGCAGCGGGTTGGCGGCGGCGATCACCGTGTAGCCATCCTTCTCGAGAATTTTCGCCACGCCGTTCCAGCTCGACGCGTCGGCAAAGGCGCCGTGTACGAGTACCACAGTCGGTTTGGCGGATTGGGCGAAGGCACTCACGCCCAGGCACAGGCCGGCAGCGAGGGTCAACGCAGTCAATGTTTTTTTCATGTGACAACTCCTTGTATGACGGGATCAGGGGGCGTATCGGGTAAAGACGTAGTCATGGTTCTGCACCCGCGCCTGATGGCAGGCAAAGCAGGTCTGGTGCTGGGCTTCATCGGCGGGTTTGCCGTTGATGAAGCGGCCGAATCCCCAGCCACCGGTCGCGGCGTATTTGCGCGAGTCCTTGACCATCACCTGAACGGTGGTGGCCGCCCCCGGAATCGAGGCGGGTTCGAACTCCGGGGACTGCACGTGCTTCCACGCGAGCTTGACCAACACCGTGCCGTCGGGAAACGGCAGCGTCTTGCTCTGGTAAGCCTTGATCGCCCGGTCATTGCCCAGCACCGCGCGCAATTCATCCAGCGGCGCAGCTTCCTGGGCCGGCGCAATCAGCGCCCACTGGCGATAGTTTTTCGGCAGCTTCACGCCGTAGATCGGCGAGGCGTCGCCATCATCGGCCTCGCCCAACGCGACACCGGTGGCCGCCAGTGCAGCGAGCGCAATGGCCGACGGCAACACGGCCCAATGGTTGAGTTTCATCGTCAGATCCCCTCAGGTCGGTTATCAGAGATGATCAGCATCGATCACTGCCTGGGCGAACGCCTGCGGCGCTTCCTCCGGCAGGTTGTGGCCGATGCCGCCGCTGACCAGCCGGTATTCGTATTTGCCGGTGAAGCGTTTGGCGTAGGCCTCGGCCGGTGGATGCGGTGCGCCATTGGCGTCGCCTTCCAGGGTGATGGTCGGCACGCTGATAGACGGGAACGCCGCCAGTTTTTTCTCCAGCGGATCGTATTGCGCTTCCCCTTTGATCAGCCCCAGACGCCAGCGGTAGTTGAAGATCGACACGGCGACGTGATCCGGGTTCTGCAACGCGGCGGCGCTGCGGTCGTAGGTCGCATCGTCGAAGTTCCATTTCGGCGACGCCAATTGCCAGATCAGTTTCGCGAAGTCATGGGTGTTTTTCTCGTAACCCAGACGACCGCGCTCGGTCGCAAAGTAGAACTGATACCACCACTGCAACTCCGCAGCCGGCGGCAACGGCGTCTTGCCGGCGTCCTGGCTGCCGATCAGGTAACCGCTCACCGCCACCAGCGCTTTCACCCGTTCCGGCCAGAGCGCGGCGACGATATCGGCGGTGCGTGCACCCCAGTCGTAGCCGCCGAGTACGGCCTGCTTGATTTTCAGGGCATCCATGAAGTCGATCAGGTCTTTCGCCAGCGCCGCCGGCTGGCCGTTGCGCACGGTTTTGGCCGACAGAAAGCGCGTATCGCCATAACCGCGCGCATAGGGAATCAGTACCCGATAGCCTTTCTGCGCCAGTGCCGGGGCCACGTCGGTGTAGCTGTGAATGTCGTAGGGCCAGCCGTGCAGCAGGATCACCACCGGCCCGTCGGCGGGGCCGGCTTCCGCGTACGACACGTCCAGCAGTCCGGCCTTGACGTGTTTCAGCGCGCCGAAAGAAACGTTGCTGCCGGCGGTGATCGCGTCGATCTTGCCGCCGGGTACTTCGGCGGCGCTGGCGTAGGCCGAGGCGATGCCCAGCGCAATCGCCAGCATCGAAACGGCGAGTACGCGCCGGGATTGAGTTACAGCGTTATGGTCAGTCATGCCGAGTCTCCCTCGTGAACCGCCGGGCGGCGGTTCCGGGCTTTGGTTGAAGGGCTTGCGTTGAAGGGCTTAGCGTTGAAGGAATTGCCGATTGCAGGGCTAGCGCGCGGCCTGAGCCGCAGTTTTCTGCGCAGCCGCGCGCAGTGGCCGGAAGGCTTCGCGCAGTTCTTCGCTGAACAATTGCGGTTGCTCCCATGCCGCAAAGTGGCCGCCCTTGCTGACCTCGCTGAAGTAGGCCAGCGATGGATAGGCCCGCTGCGACCAGACTTTCGGCGCACGGTAGATTTCGTGGGGGAACACGGTGATCGCCACCGGCACCTTGATGTCCGCGGTCTTTTGCGCGGCGGCACTGAAGTTATTGTTGTTGTTCTCCCAGTAGAAACGGGAGGACGAGGCGCCGCTGTCGGTCAGCCAGTACAGGCTGATGTCATCGAGCATTTCATCGCGGCTCAACACCTTCTCGGGCTGACCGTCGCTGTCGGTCCAGGCGGCGAATTTTTCATACATCCACGCCGCCGTGCCAGCAGGCGAATCCGCCAGCAGATAACCGATGGTCTGTGGTCGGGTCACCATCATTGCGCCATAGGCCGCGTTGCGCCCGAAGAACTTGCTGAGCGAGTTGAACGCCGTCAGTTCCGGGCCGCTCAGCCCAGCCGGGGCCGGGTCTCCGCCATTGATCGGCTTGACCAGTTCCGGCGGCACGGTGGCGGGCATGTTCAAGTGAATGCCCAGCAAACCGGGCGGTGCCAGACGGCCCAGCGCATCAGAGATCACCGAACCGTGGTCGCCCCCCTGAGATACGTAGTGGGTGTAACCCAGACGCTTCATCAACACATCCCAGGCCTTCGCCACCCGGTCCGGACCCCAGCCGAGTTCGGTCGGCTTGCCGGAAAAGCCGTGACCGGGAATCGACGGAATCACCACATCGAACGAGTCCTCCGCCTTGCCGCCATAGGCCACGGGATCGGTCAGCGGGCCGATGGTCTTGAGGAACTCGAATTGCGAACCCGGCCAGCCATGGGTGAGGATCAGCGGCATCGCGTTGGGGTTGCGCGAGCGCACGTGGATGAACTGGATGTCGACGCCATCGATCGTGGTCACGAACTCCGGCAAGGCGTTGAGTTTCGCCTCTGCCTTGCGCCAGTCATAACCGCTGCCCCAGTACTTCACCAGGGCCTCGACCTGCGCCAGTTGCACACCCTGGGACACGTCGTTGACCGTTTCCTTGTCGGGCCAACGGGTGTCGGCGATGCGTTTGCGCAGATCAGTCAATTTCGCCTCATCCACATGAACGTGGTACGGGCGAATGGCTTGCGACTGATCGGTTGTCGGGCTGGTGGCCCAGGCGCCGCTGCTGCCTGCCAGCACGGCAAGGCCCAGGGCCCCTCTTCTGATGGCTGACGCCAGGCAATGGCGCCATGTGGAACCGCACGTAACCGCAACCATGTTGGATCTCCTTGTAGTCATTATTCGAAAGGCATCGCCAATCGGATCAGACCACCCCGCCACCCTCGCTGCGATTACACGATGGTGTCGGTCGATACCTTGGTATGACGCGCAAAATCGCGCTCGAATTCAGCAGTGGTTAACGGGCAAAATGCGGCGGGGATACGGCTCGGCGAGCCGGTCCATTCGAATGACCTGGCAGAACAAGGATTGCGGATGCGTGGGGAAACAGCGCTCGAACGCCCGTGCGGCACGTCATCGACCACTTCGCAGTGGTGGGTGATCGGGCTGTGCATGCTGTTCAACGTGATCGACGGGCTGGACGTGATGGCCATGGCCTTCACCGCCAGCCGGGTGTCAGCGGAGTGGACGTTGAACGGCGCGCAAACGGGCCTGTTGTTGAGCGCCAGCCTGGTCGGGATGGCGCTCGGTTCGCTGCTGGCCGCGCCGAGGGCCGACCGCTTCGGGCGCAGGCCGTTATTGCTCGCCGGCCTGCTGCTCGGCGGACTGAGCATGTTGCTGTCGTTCTGGAGCCAGGATCATCACGTATTGATGCTTTTGCGATTGTTGACCGGCATCGGCACGGGGGCGGTGCTGGTGGGGGCGAACGTGCTGACGTTCGAGCACGCCAGCGCGCAGCGGCGCAACCTGGCCATCGCGTTGCAGTCCCTCGCCTTCGCCATGGGCGCCAGCCTGGGCGGGGTGCTGGCTCACGTATTGAATGATTTCATGGGCTGGCGGTATGTCTTTCTCGCGGGGGGCTGTATCACGCTGGCGGCGGCGTTGGCGGGCGTCTTCTGGCTGCGAGAGTCACCGTCATTTCTGGCACTTGAACGCCGCGCGCCTGTCACGCCAGCGTCGCCAGACAATGCCCGCCGACCGTTTTCGTCCGGTCAATGGCAACAGACCACATCGCTGGCGCTGGCACTCTTTCTGTTGATGTTCTGCTTTTACTTCGTGATGAGCTGGACCCCGAGTCTTCTGGTCCATAACGGTTTTACCGATCGGCAAGGCGCCAGGATCGGCGTTCTGTTGGCGTCGGGGGGCATGCTCGGCGCCCTGTTGCTGGGACTGGCGGCCAATCGGTATGGCTGCCGGCGATTGTCGTCGGGTTTCCTGTTGCTCAACGCTGCCCTGCTGCCACTGATGGTGCCGGCCTCGCACGTGCCCGGTCTGGCCGCGCTCGTGGCCGTCACGCTTGGCCTGATGCTCAACGGTGCGGTCGCCGCCCTGTATGTCCTGGCCCCTCAGGCGTTCTGCACGTCAGTCCGTACGACCGGCGTCGGCGTGGTGCTGGCAATGGGGCGTCTGGGGGCGATCATTTCGCCGATAGTCGCCGGTTTTCTGCTGGATGCCCGATGGACCGCGCAAGAGCTGTTCACGTTCTTCGCTGGCAGCCAGCTGTTGGCAGCGCTGCTGATCTGGCGTGGCACTAAGGAACAATGATCAGCTTGCCCGTCGTATTGCGCGACTCGATATCGCGATGGGCCTGCTGCGCGCCGTCCAGAGAATAACGCTGGCCGATGAAGGTTTTCAGTTTGCCGGTGCTGACCCACGCGAACAGTTGCCGGGACTTATCCAGCAGGACCTCGCGGTTGCGCACGTAGTGCATGACCGAGGGATACGTCAGCTTGATACTGCGCGGCACGCTGAAGATATCGATCGGCGGGATCGGGTCCATGAACGGCCCGTACAAGGCCAGGGTGCCGAAATGGTCCAGCAGGCTCAACGACTCGGCGAAGCCCTCCGCCCCTGTGCCGTCGTACACCACATTCACCCGCTGCCCTTCCGTCAGGCGCATGACCTGGCCGGCAATGTTGTGCGCACGCCCGATCACTACGTAGTCAGCCCCGGCCGCGAGCACCGCCTCCACCTTGTCGGCCTGGGACACCCGGCCAATGGCCTTGCCGCCCCGCAGCTTGATCAACTGAGTCAGCATCAGCCCCACGCCCCCCGCCGCCGCGTGCACGAATGCCACATCGCCCGGCTGGATCGCATGCACCTTGTCCACCAGATTGCTGGCGGTCAGGCCCTGCATCATCAGGCTGGCGGCGGTGCTGAAGTCGATCTCGTCCGGCAACGGCACCAACTGGCTGGCCGGGGCGATCACCTGTTCGGCGTAGCTGCCCGGCACGTAATGCCAGGCCACGCGGTCACCGACAGCGAACTCCGTCACCTGCGGCCCGGTGGCCAGGACGATGCCGGCGCCTTCCGCCCCCGGCGTCAGCGGCAGCTCCCGGGCAGCGCCGAGGCCGCGACGGACACCGGTGTCCATGAAATTGATACCCGCCGCCATGACCTTGACCAGGATTTGTCCGGGCCCCGGTTCTGCCAGTTGAATGTCTTGCACCGTCAAGACTTCGGGCCCGCCAAAGGCCTGGATCACGACTGCTTTCATTGTGTTCTGCCCTGCCACAGGGACGACCTGTCCTGCTGCCGTTCGGGTGGCAGGAGCGCGGACGTCACGTTGTCTTCATTCAATCGCCGGAGGGCGTTGAAACCAGCGCCAAGGGTGGCCGGGTGGTGTATCCGCGCAGTTTCGCGAACAGGCTCATTTGCATGCTTGTGTGGCTTGAGCGGCCGTAGATACAGTGGCTTACAAAAGCCCCGGGCGGTCTGTGATGCGCATCGCAATGCGTGAGGGCGGCCGATATTCGCGGAAAGCGACACCAAAGTATGATGGGCGAGTGCCATCAGAAGGCGCATCTTTGTTCAACGGTGACTGCACAATGAGAATCGACATGGCGAACGAGCGGGAGCGCGTCATCGAAGACGGTCCAGGCCACGTCAATGACAGGGGCCTGCCAATGCCTGAGGCCGACTCGATCATCGACAGCATTCCGGCCATGGTCGCCTTCATGACACCGTCCGGTGAGCTGGAGCAGGTCAACCGGCAAATCCTGGACTACATCGGCATCCCGCTCGATGAACTGAAAAACTGGCAGGCCAGCGACACCCTGCACCCCGACGATCTGCCATCGGTCAGCGCGGCGTGGATGCATTCGGTCAGCACCGGCACACCCTACGATATCGAGCATCGGATTCGGCGCGCCGACGGTGTCTATCGCTGGTTTCATGTGCGCGGCCTGCCGGTCAGGAACAGCGAAGGCACCATCACTCGCTGGTGCGTGTTGCAGGTCGATATCGATGAGCGCCGACGGGACAAGGTCTTGATCGCCAAAGCCCTCGCGGAGGTCAGCAGCTCGGAGGAGCGCCTGCGCGGCATCATCGATGCTGTTCCCGGGTTTGTCTGGAGCGCTTCGCCCGAAGGCAGTGTCGGATTCGTCAACCGGCGTTGGTGCGATTACACCGGCATGTCGCTCGAAGAGGCGTGCGGCGATGGCTGGGTGGCATCGATCCATCCCGACGACGCCCCCGGACTGGGCGGTTACTGGCATGCGCTTCTGCACTCGGGCAATGCCGGTGAGTACGAGGCTCGCCTGAAACGCTTCGACGGCATTTATCGCTGGTTTCTGATCCGCGCCGTGCCCCAGCGCGACGAGGCGGGCCGGATCGTGCGCTGGTATGGCGAAAACACCGACATCGAAGACCGCAAACAGGCGGAAGCCTTTCTGGCCAAGGCCCGTTCCGAACTGACACATCTGGCCAGAGTCGCCAGCCTGGGGGCAGTCACCGCGTCCATTGCCCATGAGGTCAATCAGCCTCTGGCCGGTATCATCACCAACGCCAGTACCTGTCTGCGCATGCTCGGAGCCGATCCGCCGAATGTCGACGGAGCCCTGGAAACCGCGCGCCGCACCATTCGCGACGGCAATCGGGCCGCCGATGTGATCAACCGCTTGCGAGCGTTGTTCTCGAAAAAAAGCATCACGATTGAAAAGGTCGACCTCAATGACGCCGCACGGGAAGTCATCGCCATGTTGCTGGGCGAGCTGCAACGCAATGGCGTGGTGCTTCATCCTCGATTCGCCGAAGCCCTGCCGCCGGTCAGGGGCGACCGGGTCCAGCTTCAACAGGTGATCCTCAACCTGATCATGAACGCCGTCGAGGCCATGAGCAGCATCACCGGTCGCTCCAGAGACCTGATCGTCAGCACCGGCCAGGAGCAAGACCGGAGCGTTTATCTGGCGGTGAAGGACAGCGGCACCGGGGTCGATCCACAGGACATGGAACGGATTTTCAATGCCTTCTACACCACCAAAAGCTCGGGCATGGGGGTCGGTCTGTCGATCAGTCGCTCCATTATCGAACACCACGACGGGCAACTCCGGGCCTCTGCCAACGACGGCCCGGGTGCGATGTTCGCCTTTTCAATCCCGTATGCCGACAACCGCGAGGCCTGTGATCGCGTCATGGAGAATCACTGATGGGTAAGTACTTGCTCGTATCGGTTGTCGATGATGACGAGTCGGTTCGTGAATCGCTGCCTGACCTGATCAGGGAGTTCGGATTCGCTGTCCAGGCGTTCGCCTCGGCGCAGGCGTTTCTGGCCTCGCCTTATCTCGGCCTGACCGATTGCCTGATTCTCGATGTGGCCATGCCGGGCATGTCCGGCCCGGATCTGCACAAGGAACTGCTGCGACGCGGCTATCGCATTCCGGTGATTTTCATCACCGCTCACGCCGACGCCAGCCAACAGGCAAAGCTGTTGAATACCGGTGCGGTGGAGTGCCTGTTCAAGCCCTTCAGTGAAGCGCAACTGATCAAGGCCCTGAGCGCTGCCCTGCCCCTCGACTGAACGCGAAGCGGTAAAGAAAAGGAATCGACATGTTGAACTCGAATCACACAGTGTCCCCCGGCCACGGAGCATTGCCGATGAGTGATGTCACGCCTGTGGTGTTCGTTGTGGATGACGACATCTCCGTGCGCGAGTCGCTGGAGCTGATGATCCGATGCGCCGGCTGGCAGCCACGACTCTTCGAATCCGCGCAGGACTTTCTCGCGGAGCCCCGCGCGCGAGTACCCAGTTGCCTGGTACTGGATATCAACCTGCCGGACTTGAACGGTCTGGATCTGCAGACGTCCCTGGCTGACGAGCGCTACAACATGCCGATCATCTTCATCACCGGGTACGGAGACATTCCGCGCACGGTGCGGGCCTTGAAAGCCGGTGCGGTGGAGTTTCTGACCAAACCGTTCAACGATGATGAGCTGCTGACCGCCATGGGCGATGCGCTCGAAGGCAGCCGTGCGGCTCTGGAGGGGGAAAAAGCCCTGCGTTCCGTGCTTGAGGCCTACAAGACCCTGACGCCCCGCGAACAGGAAATCATGGCCGCGGTGGTCAGTGGTCGTCTGAACAAGCTGATTGCCGCAGACCTCGAAATCAGCGAGATCACGGTGAAGGCCCACCGGGGCAAGGTCATGCGCAAGATGAAAGCCCGTTCGCTGGCGGATCTGGTGAAAATGGCGGCGCTGATCACCCCCGCGTGACGCAAAGGCTTTGCCAGAGGCTTTCCAGCCGGCGCAGGTCAAGGGTGTCGAAGCCCTCAGAAACCTGCTCGCGACACGCGTCGAGCAACGCCTTGGCCTGCTCCGCCCTGCCCTGTTCCAGCCAGAGCCTGGCCAGATCCATCGAAGTCCTCAGCTCCCACGCCCAGGCCCCCTGATCGCGGCTCAGCGCGATGGACGCCTCAAGCAGGGTCGTGATGGCCTGGACATTTTCACCATCGATTTCCTTGAGAATACCGGCCTTGATCCGCAGCAGTTCCGGCAGCGCGAAGGCGTCGCCGCTCTGACGACAGTGATCGATGGTGCCGTCGACCAGCACCAGCGCCTTCGCGTGTTGCCCGCCCAGAATCAGGCCCTCGGCAAGCGCGATTTCAAACGATGTCGTGAGCAGTTCGTAGCGCATGCCACGCAGCCGCGCCAGGCTTTCCTCCAGCAGCGGCACCGCATCGCCAGGCTGTTCGGCGCGGATCGCAATCGCCGCCCGCAAGCCATGGGCGGCGGCAATATAAGGGCCCAGGGCGTTGGTCTCGGCCACCGCACTGAACCGTTCAAGGCTGGCGGCCGCCTTCTCCAGATCGCCGGTCCAGATATAGATGCACAGAATCCAGACCATGGCGATGCAGTAGGTGACCGGATGCTGCAGCGCCGACGCTTCGGCTTCTATCAGTTCGGCCCAGTGCCGGGCCTGATCGGGAAAGCCCTGCAACCACAGCGAACGGGCCAGTGCCAGCCCGGTGCGATTGCGGTGATCGAAGCCGTAGTAGATGGTATGGCTGGGATGGGACGGCAAACTGTTGCGCAGCGAGCGTTCCAGCTCCTGCCGCGCCAGACGCTGATCGCCCAGCAAATGATGGGAGATGCCGGTCAGCGATGAAGCGATTGCGATGGCCGCCGGCTGATTCAGCAGGTTGCCGACCACGGCTGCCTGCTCCGCCCACGCCAGCGAAGAAGGGAAATCACCAATGCGTTCGTAGAAAATCTGCAGGCGGCCAAGCAGCCTCAACTGCGACCCGTGGTCAGCCAGCGCAACGGCGATATCCAGCGCCCGGAGCAAAGCCTTCTCGGCCGCTTCGCTGTTGCCCTGAGTGAACATCAGCACCAGCCCGAGCGCCGCCTGCAGTTCCATTTCGGTCGACGTGCCGTAGTACCCCAGTTCGAGCAGTTCCACAGCCCGGGCACACCAGGTCCGGCACTCGACCAGCAAGGAAAAATGCAAAAACAAGGGTGCACTCGCCGCTGCCAGGGGCAACGCCAGGCCCGGATCGCCATGGGGCCCGAAGCTCCACTCCAGCGCACTGCGTACGTTGCCCAACTGACTGGCAAGGCGCGCAAAGTTGCGAAAAAACTCATCGGGCGAGTTACCGGGATGCCCCAGCAGATCCATGTAATACGCCGCATGCCTGAAAGCCAGCGAGTTCACTTCGGCGTCGCCCCGGGCCGCCAGTTTTTCCCGGGCGTAGGCGCGTGTCATCTCAAGCAGTCGATAGGAATCCGTCGAATCACTGTGATCGACCGTGACCAGCCCCTTGCACACCAGATCATCGAGGATCGCTGCCACCGCAGGGCCTTCGGATTGGGACTCGGCAACCACCTGGGACGCCGCCTCCTGAGAGAACGGCCCGATAAACACCGACAACCGCTCCAGCGCCAGTCGCTCCGGCGCCGACAACAAGTCGTAACTCCAGTCGAGCATGGAACGCAGCGTCTGATGCCGCGGGACCGCCGTCCGGCGCCCCGACCAGCCCAGTGAAAACCGCTCGCCGAGCAAGGCATGCGTGGCCTTCAGGCCGTGGCTGGCGACCCGCATCGCCGCCAGTTCGATCGGCAGGGCCATGCCCTCCAGGCGCTGGCAGATGTCCGCGATCATTTGCCCGCCACCCGACTCCAGCAGCAACGCCGCATTGCTCGACGACGCGCGCTCGACAAACAGTTTGATCGCTGCGAATGCCAGCAGCTCCTGAGTGGACAGGTGTCGGGACTCGCGAGGAAACTCCAGCGGATTGAGCCAATGCACGTATTCGCCACGCACCCGCAACGGCTCGCGACTGGTTGCCAGAATGCCCACGTCGGGCGCGCTGTCGCTGATCTGTTCCAGAAGGGTCGAAACGGCGTCGATCAGGTGTTCGCAATTGTCGATGACCAGCATCAGCCGCTGCTCGCGCAAATGCGCCAGCAACACGAACATCGGATCTTCGGCCTGCACGGCGATTTCCAGCGACCGGGCCAGTGCTGAAGGCACCAGCGTGCTGTCTTCCACCTGAGCCAGGTCGACGAAGCAGACGCGTTCGTAACCCTGGGCGGCGATGCGATGCGCCACCTCGATGGCGAGGCTGGTCTTGCCGACGCCACCGGGACCGACGAGGGTAAACAACCTGGGTTGCTGCAGGTGATCGACGACCAGTTGCAGGTCGGTTTCGCGACCGATCAACTTCGCCCGCGGCGGCAGGCTGCTGGCGGCCCGGAGATGCCCGGTCTTCGTGGGCGTCGGCTGAACCCCGGACAGTTGCCTTTCCAGCGGCGCCACGAAGGCATAACCCACACCCACCTGGGTCGCGATATAACGCGCGTGCTCCTCGCCATCCCCGAGAATCCGCCGCAGGCCCGTCATGTGAAAGCGCAGACTGCCTTCGGCGACCACGCTGTCGGGCCAGACCTTTTCGATCAGATCGTATTTGGAAAGCACCCGTCCCGGCTGCTCAAGCAAGGCAATCAGCAGATCCAGCGCCCGACCGCCGATCTCCACCGGCACCCCGTTTCTGGTCAGCAGCCTTTTGCCTGGAACGACGCAAAACGGCCCGAACACGAACCGGGTCATGAGTGATTCATGCAAAGCGTCTGGAATAGACTCCACGAGGGGCGATCTCACTGGGAAACGAAGGGGGCGTCGCCGGTTGCAATCCACAGGCGCAGGCCCTTTGCATCATAGGAGTTTTGCACGGTCGTTCAAGCCTGACGCGTGCGGAGTGAGAACTTCAGCCGGTAATTTCGGCCCCTATGTTCGTAGCCCCCTTCGTTCGCAAATCGATGCCTGCGTCGAACATCAGTCGCGATAGCGTGCAGCCGGCTCACTGCGCGACAGATCAGGCATCAGCTTCTGGCGCGCCGCCTCGTAGGCATCCCAGTCGGCGATTTCGGGAAGTGCCGGAATGGTGACGAACTCGCCTTGGTCGAGACCGGACAGTGCAGCGTCCACCATGTCGTCCGCCCGCATCACAATCGCCTCCGGCAGGTGCTCCAGCGGTGTGCCGGCCACGCTCCAGAATTCGGTGGCCGTCGCGCCGGGCAGCACCACCTGGACCCGGACATTTTTGTCCGCCAGTTCGTGACGCAAGGATTGGCTGAACGCCAGGACGAAAGCCTTGGAGCCGCCGTAAACGCCGTTCAACACCTCCGGGGCGATGGCCACGATCGAGGCGATGTTGATCAGCGTGCCACCGCCACGGGCGACGAAACCCGGGACCGCCGCGTAAGTCAGGCGCATCAGCACGTTCACGTTGAGCGTGAGCAGGTCTTCGAGCTTGTCGACGTCTGACTCCAGCAAAGGATGAGTCGCACCAACCCCGGCATTGTTCACCAGCAGAGAAATGTTGGCGTCCGTATTGAGACGATCTTCGACCCGTGCCAGATCGGCCTTGTAGGACAGATCGGCAGCCAGAACTTCAACGTGGCGGCCGGTTTCTTCACTCAGGCGTTTGGCCAGGACATTCAGGCGGTCGCGATTTCGCGCGACCAGGATCAGATCATGGCCACGGCGGGCCAGGCGTTCAGCGTAAATGGCACCGATGCCGGACGAAGCGCCGGTGATCAGGGCAGTGCCAAGGCGGGATTGAGTCATGTCGAATCTCCAGGGTTGTGGGAAGTACTGGAGAACAGGATGCGACGGCTTGGCCATATCTCAAATGACGTATATGGTATGGATTCAGGACATCCGAGAAATCACCATGCATCGTATCGGCTACTTGCTCACCGACGGTTTTCAGGTGCTCTCCCTGGCGACTCAAGCCGTTTTCGAGTTCGCCAATCAGATCGCCGAAGAACCCTTCTACAGCGTCGAGAACTTCTCGCCAGACGGCGGCATGGTGCGCTCCTCGCTGGGGCTGGCCATGGAAACCCGCCCGCTCGAGGCGCCCGGACTGGCCGACACCTGGATCGTTGTCGGGGTCAACGATCCGGAAAAAACCGACACAGCCTCCGCTGTGCTCGACTTCGTGCGCCAGGCCGGCAACCAGGCACGGCGCACCGTCGGCATCTGCACCGGCGGATTCATCCTCGCCGAAGCCGGCCTGTTGACCGGACGCCGCGCCACAACCCACTGGGCCTACGCGCAGGCCTTGCAGAAGCGCCATCCCGAAATCAGCGTCGACGTCGACCGCATCTATATCGTCGACGGCCCCTTCTGGACTTCGGCGGGCATGACCGCCGGCCTCGACCTCGCGGTCGGCATGGTGGAGAAGGATCTGGGCGCCGATGTCGCCCGCTCGGTGGCGCACAAACTGGTGATGCACCAGCACCGCTCCGGCGGCCAGTCGCAGCATTCGGAAATGCTCGACCTCGCACCCAAGTCCGACCGCATCCAAAGCGCGCTGAACTATGCACGCCAGCATCTGAGCCGAGCGCTCAGCGTCGAAGAACTGGCCGGCGTGGCGCACCTGAGCCCTCGTCAATTCACCCGCATATTCAGCGCAGAAACCGGCCAGTCCCCCGCCAAAGCCATCGAAGGCCTGCGCCTGGAGGCCGCTCGATTGATGATCGAACAGAGCCGACATTCCCTTGATGTGGTGGCCAGCGAATCCGGTTTTCGCGATCGGCGCCATATGCGGGAAGCCTTTATCCGAGGATTCGGCGTGCCTCCGCAGGCGGTGCGGCGGGATGCTCGCCAAGTGGTGGGGAAAGTGTAGATATCGCGGACTGGCGAGGCGTCCTCTTGTTGGAGCGTTGATAGGTGCAGGAAAAAAGAAAAATGGCCGAGGTCGTCAGTGACACCTGACAACCTCGGCCATTTACTTTTCGGCTATTGAGCGACAGCCATCAACCGATCACGTCTTCACCTCGACATGATCCAGCGCCTGATTCACCGCCAGCCCCGCGACCATCACCACTTGCGCGATGCCCAGCGCCGTTTTGCGGTGGCCGGGCTCGAGGATCGCGGCGAAGTTGCTGAGCATTTCGCTGGCGGAATCGAGGGACTCGCTGGCATTGGCCAGGAGGGATTCGCTGTTGTAGGCCGGGTTGGCCAGGAACATGGGGTCGTGCTTGGTGTGACTGCCCATGATGCGTTGTTGCGGGGTGAGGTAATGATCGAGGGCGCGTTCGGCGGCTTCGTTGAGGGTTCGGGAATCGGGGAATTGGTAGGGGGAAACCGGGTCGGTTTCGGGTGGGTTGGGTGTTGGTTTGATCATGGTGAAACTCCTAATTATTGATAAGGAGCCTTCACCCTCGCTACCAAACGAAGGGTGGCGGCCAATACGCGGGTTGGTAGACCGGTAACTAGGAACCCGGCGCACCCGAAGGTGCCCTGCGCATGGCCACCATTAAGCAAAGACCCGAAGAGGTCTGCGAACGATGTGCTATGCGACTAGTTAACTCGGGCTACCAAACCCGATCACTGTTTTTCAGTGACCCGGAAACGATAAAACCCGCGTCCCAGACGCACAAGCCGGCGGATTCTGGCGTAGTCGTAGGCAATGACGCAAGGTGATGTAGCCTTGAGGGCGTAACGGATGGTGTCTTTTAAACGTGGATTTTTGGAGGGTTAAACGGGTGGAGAAAAATGAGGGCGGATTCCGAAATAAACTCGCCCCCCTTTTCTTGCTGCGGTGCAAACTGGAAGAACTTCAGAAACGCGATTGCGACCAATTGAGTCCACTGGTTGAATCCACAACCCTGAGCAATCGTTCGATCTGAGCGAGAACAGCCTGAGCGCGTTGAGCAGCCCCGTTGCAGACCGTTCGACTGGATTGGTTTTCTGGAGTGTGATGATGGGTTTTTCAACGACATTGTGGGAGTGGTACGGTCAGGATGAGTACAAACGAGTGCTCGCCGTGTGCGAGGTAATCCCGGCCCTGCAATTTCTGGCACTTCCTGCGGATTCACAGCGGAACGCAATCCCGTACTGTCCGGCATGCGAAGCCTGGTCTGAAATGATACTGCCGTTAAACGACGCTCTTTCAAACTGCGGCAGCGCGTTGCCAACAGAGATCAAAACACGGCTACAGGCGACCTGGGAACTATGCAATGACCTGAGCGGGGCTGCATTTCACTGCGATGACTGGTTCATATTTGATCACGACGATTGGTCGCCGATCAGAACGGCTGCTGAAGAGAAAAACAAAAATGGGGACGGATTTATTTCTCACATTTTTGCAGAAAATAAATCCGTCCCCATTTTTGCAATGAAGGAGCTTAGCCGACACACAGGTTATCGTGACTCCAGTATGTTATCCATCAGGCTAAGTGTATAGGCTGGAAGTGAAGAGGCTAAAAACCCGGCATTAACCGGGCTTTTTCTATTGGTCGGACTTTACTCGGCGTTTTACAAAGTGACCGCAGATCTCAAATTCAAACTCCATATTTTTTGGTTTCGATTCGAAATCTTTAATTTTAGGCGGCGACGAGAGTGACTCTCGAGTTTTATATGTTTTCCTGTCATTGCGTATAATACGCATCAGAATTTCCTTAGAAATCTCTTGATTGCAGCGGTGGTCAATCCACCACATGACTCCTTTATCCTAGACCATTTCCCTGCTGTAGTCTTCTTTTGGGCGACGGACGTGCCAGTTCGGTCGATCTCCAGCAAGTATTCGTGGGTAGGCGTCACTTTGTGCCATCGACGTATGCCATCGTCGTTCTCATATACCCAATCGAGTGTTTTGTCGTCTATCTGAGCCAAATCATTCGCAACTTCAAGTGCCGAGTTATACCTTTCATTGCGTTCGACCTTCAGACAGTTTTCCACTATCGATTTCAGGCGTGAGGGTATGTGTTCAAGCGACAAACGGCGGGGGAATGCTTCAGTGAGAATCCCATCTTTTAACTCATCAAAGGAGCCAAAGGCTGCTATTTGGGCATTAAATTCTGCCTCTCCGACAATGAGTCTATAAATGGTCAATCCCAATTGGTAAATATCATACTGGCTGGTAAATTCAGTTTCGGTAAAATACTCAGGCGCCATGTGCTTCGTATACATCTGAGCAGGCGTGGCCATGTAATTTAGTCCCATTGCTTTTGCTAGCCCAAAATCTGAAACTAATGCCTCTAGCCTGTCTGAAAGTAAGATGTTATCGGGTTTGACATCAAAATGTATAAGACCTTTTGAATGTATATTATGAAGGCCGGAGCATATCTGAATCGAAAACCTGACTATTTCTCGCACGGTGAGGTTGTTGTTCTTTGAAAAATCTTTTAAAGAGCCATTCCTGTAAAACGGTAATGCCAGGTAAATGTTGCTCTCACACGCGCAAGCATATTGAATTTGAACAACGTGCGCATGGGCAGCCTTGTATAGCAATCTGGACTCCGCAAAAAAGGCATCGCTGTTTTCAAAGCTGCTTTGAGCCATTTCTTTAATAACTAATTCGGCATCAAGATATTTATCGTGTGCAAGGTAGGCTCTAGAATTTTTCCCGTCTTGACCGATCTCTTTTTTATACTCAAATTCGACTTCTGCGCGACTATATACGCCGTACATATCAGGCTCCTATAGCGCAAAGCGCCGCTTCGCGCTCTGTTTTAGACAGGTCACGCCAGTTTTCAAAGCCGTCTAGACTAGTCTCACCTTCAACTAATGGTTTGAATTGAGTTCGATCGATCCCGACTCTGGAAGAGATACTTGAAATTTGGCCGACATAGTAACTTTTCACATTGCTACTGGCGAATGCTTCTTGTATAACGCCTTCGATTTGGACTCGCTCAATGGAAATACTCTGCGCTGTAGGCTCTAAAATCCTTATACCAGCTTCCAGAACATCATATTCCCGAAGCACGTCGAGTAAATTTAGTCTGATATGCTTAAGCTGCTCAGGAACTCCAAGTGATTTAGGGATGTTTATTTTTCCTATATTCACTATCGTGTCGTTACTAGGGTCGAATACGCAATAAATTACTTCAGTCGGTGAGGCCCTTACTCCAATTTTCATAATCTGATCTCCCTTCAATTTTTAGTAATTATTTTTACAGCTCCAAAATCGCCTCACTGAAAAAGCGGTCATTTGTCTATAGCAGAAGATTACATAATGTACCAGTCCAGGCTAGGCAGATACCGAAACACTCTTTGGGGATTCCTTCACACCAGTTGATGATATGGGCTCAAAGACAGCGCCTATGCCGGCCCTGTGCTAGATAAACGTATGCTTTTGGCCAGAAGTGGCCAAGGGCCGAACGTCCGCTTCTGGCCGATAGCGGTCGCTTGTGAACGTCCGCATTTGGTCGTCTTTTACCTGTTACGAATCTTAGGTTTGGGGGGAAAGTCGACTCTCTCAACCGGCGTTTCTCGATCCAAAACAGCCACTTCCTAACTCGCTTCCTCCGTCCGATTATGCATCTGGTTGTTAGCCGGCCTCAGCGAAGATAAGCTCCAATCAGTACAGGGGGCGCGTTTAGATTTTTGGACGCGACCAAGGCCGTATAACCGGCCCCAGGGCTTTGTATATTCATTAGTGAGGGGTCATGAAATCACGTCTCACTTTCAAGAGTTTGTCGAATCGAGCACGGTGGGTTTTGTACCCAACATTAGTGCTTGGCATGCTCAATTTTTTTATCTTCGTAGCGATCAGCAAATACATTGGTGGCGATGCGCTCAACGGGTATATCCAAGCGGGAAAATATTTTGTTTGTGCTCATGGAAGCTGTGTCCAAGTATCGCCAGAAGTTTGGCAATACAGCTACTGGCATGCAGTGGCCGGATGGGGTGGCTGCTTGTTATGGTTCGCGGAGATCGCCCTCTTCGTTAACACAGGTGATATTACCATTGACTGGAATGCGCCCTAATCATTCATCCAAATGGACGGCTGGGCTTTAGCGTTGAACGCCCGTTTCTGGCCGAATAGCGACAATAGTACCAATCGATTGATCCACCCTAGTCCTCCACCATTCATTAAAAAGGGGACTGATTTATATTGCGAAAAATCAATCCCCCCTTTTTCTTCAACAGTTTTATCTCGCAAAACCAGGCCTATATAAATCTTCTTAGTCTAGCTTCCTGCCACGTCAAACAGCTAGAGTGGACAAAGCCTATCGGTACCGACCAAGTTCTTTTTCCGGCGCCCATATTCTGCCGTTCCAAGTAATGGGCGCAATCCTAGGACCGGCCTGCACAGCATAAGGATTTATGCGTACCTGATGACGAGCGTTAATAACTCTTGAATATCTCCTTAGCGTCCGATTGAACTCTTTCTGCAGCCAGATATATTTTTTTAAAACATGCTCATCACCGCCATCAAAATTCAAATTCATCGAGTATTTCTCCTTCCAACAGCAAAACTGATCAAGCCGTCGTAATTCCGGCCCAAAGCCACCAACCCGAACATCAAATTTGTTCAAAAAATATAAAATCGAGGCCTTCACTCTTAACAATGTATCAATCCAGCTTGAGTCAAAACCGGATTCATACCCAAATGGATAATTAATAAGGTATTTTTTTCCATCATCATCAACTCTAATTGCATGACCATTGAGAGGGAATCTCCCTACGTGCTCATACAACACTTCACAAACAACATCATCGACCAATACCCTGGGACTAGAAGCGCCCGCCTCTAGCTCCAATGCTCTTTGATAAGCGGTACCAAAAAGTATGGGGCCATGATGATAAATCTTTCCGTAGGTTATGCCCCCTCTCATATAAATACCTGCGCAGGCACCTTGAATAGAAAACTTGGTCACTTTATTGCAGAGAGCTTTAAATCCATCAAAGCTACCTTCAGCTGAAATTATGATGCAATCTGATATATAGTTTAATCTTGGATCGCCTAGCTCCTTTACTAAACAACCATCAGAAGTCAACTCATAGACATTCAGATCATGATGCCCATTTGACTCTTTGGACTCCTCATGTAAGAACTCTAAAGCCCATGCAACCCTTTCGTAATCTTTTCCATCCTCGTTCTCAGCCTCTATTTTATTTACCAAACCCTTAAAGCCTAAAATATCCAAGAATGCCACAAATCGCGTTTCGATCCCTTTCTTCATCACTTCCATAGACCCTGCTCCAATATTAATAATTTTGTTCGAGCTATTCATATGCAGTGGAGATTTTTTTTGCAATAGTAAAAACCACTGAGCCTTAAAATATCACCAGATTAAAAAATCATGAAATCTCACGTAAGCGAAACGACTAGCTAGCTAGCTTGCTTCGTTTCGTGCAATTCGCGCAGGGCCCCTCTTGGCCGACTCCTGCCGATCACTACGTGCACAAATCGACTATTTTTAGTCTCGCGTGCCAGATCCAACGGACAGCGAGAGTTCAGGTCTATATGAGGCACGAACAACCTTAGAGGCGTGAAAAATAGCAGTGTATCGGCTGAAACATCGCGTTAGTTCGATGTACTCACCAATCTAACGTTGCTCAACAGCCCCGCTTGGTGACACTCGGACGGGCAGCAAAGCGTTTGCAACAGGCCGCGTCCGATTGGTTTTGATCCTCATTGGATTGCGCATCGCGCCAGGTAGGCTCAGGATCAATTGATATCAGGTGGCGATCTGTCGCAATTGCTTGCTGATCGCGCGGCTGTCCCCGAAGGCCGCTTTGCCCCAGTGATGACAGCCATGTAGTGAATACTGGTATACGCTCCGCATCATGAATGTATCCAAAGCCCTGTTGCCCCTGAATAAGCCATGGAAACTGATCGGCAAATCCAAAGAGGTCAGGTAGAGGATTGGCTGCGCCAAAATACCAAAAGTGATTCTCGCCTTGCGCCAGATAAACACGGCGGCCCTGATCCTGCCGAAAGGACTCCACGCTATTGTGCTCAGCCGATGGCAAACGCAACCATCGACCATTCTCGCGAAAGTACATGTTGTCGCCGTACTGTTGCTCGATACTGCCGTAGGGATTGGGATGCTTCTCAGGGAATTGGCTGAAGTATTCGTCCATACCAAGCACCTTCGTCAGTTGCATGGCATATACCAGCCGATGACCAGTCGCCTTTGACGTATGACCAACAATCCAATCTCCCGGCAGCAGATTTGCGTTCATATGGTTAGGCGTGCAAAGCGCCAGCGAACATACGCCGAAGAACGGGTTGGGGGCCAAACCTGAGTCATTCGTTATTACATACTTGAGTAATTTCATGCGCAGGCTCTTTTTGAGTTTTGAGTCGACGTTGATTCCTAGACGCGTTCAATTGTCTTTCTTTTGCCAATTTCTGCCAGTGCTAAATCACAGAATGGGTAGGAAGCTACTGGCTCGACCGGCAGCTTTTGGCCGATAGCGAACATTCATGAGCAGCCGAAACCGACCCTCCATAAAACACTCACCCCTCACCAACCCGCCCCCCAACCCACGCCCTACCATACCCAACCACCTTCCCCGCCAACCCCAGCGGAAAATGAATCACCCCATGCGCCGTCTCCGGCAGCAGATGCACCTCCACCTCCGCCGCCCTACCCCAACGCTCAGCCAACTCCAGCGTGTCATCCCTGAGCGGATCCAGCTCCGCCGCGAACATCAACGCCGGCGGGAACCCGGTGAAGTCGCCGTACAGCGGAGACAACGGCGGTTGCCGGCGTTCTTCATCGCTCAATCCCGGCGTGAGCATTTGCAGCGCTTCAACCATCCCCGGCCCATCCAGCAGCAAGGTCTCGGGCCCGGCGTTGCGTACGCTGGGGGTTCCGGTCAGGTCGTAGACGCCGTAGTACAGCAGCGCACCGCGCACCCGTTCGAGCAAGTCCGGCCACTGTTTGAGTTGCAGCAGGGTCGCGGCGGCGAGGTGGCCGCCGGCGGATTCGCCTACGACGATGACGGGGAGGTTCGCAAATTCGTGGCAGTCATCGCTCAGCAGCCAGCGGGCCGCGGTGAGGCAGTCTTGCATGACGCCTTCGATCGGCGTCGAGACCACCAGCCGATAATCGACCGAGACCACTGCCACATCGCAGGCTTTCACCATGCCGATGTTGAGGTGATCGTTCATCTGCGCGTTGCCGATGACCCAGCCGCCGCCATGAAAATCCAGCACCACGCCTTTGGCTTTTGTCTTTGGCCGAATGATCCGCACCGGCACTGAAGCACCGTCGACACCCACCACTTTGCGTTCGGCCTCGAGCCCGTGCTTGCGCAACTTTTTCGCGCCGCCCAATTGGCTGAGGCGCAGCAGCAACTGAATCACTCGCGGCGTGATGCGATTGCGGATGCGAAAGCGCGGCAGCCGGGCGAGTTTCTTGTTGAAGGCGCGCAATTGCGCCAACTCGTTTTCGTCGGCGGGCCAGTCCATTGATGTTTTCATTTCGTCCTTTTTATTCGCGGTTGTTACGCAGAATGGAGAAGTTCAACGCCGCCGCGACGCACAGCCATGCCAGGTAAGGGAACAGGATCAAACCGGTAATCACGTCCAGGCGCAAGGCCAACACCACCATCGCGGCGACCACCAGCCACAGCAGCGTGATGATCAGCATGCCGGCGAAGATACGATGGGCGCCGAAGAATACCGGCGTCCACAAGGTGTTCAATGCAATTTGCGCTGCCCACAAGGCGAGGACCGTTTCGCTGCCGGGCGTCAGGGTCAGACGATAACCAACCCACGCGAGCAACAGGTAGATCGTTGTCCAGGCAACAGGAAATACCCAATTGGGCGGTGTGAAGCGTGGTTTGACCAGCGATTGGTACCATGGGCCCGGCTGGAAAATCATCCCGGTGCTCGCTGCCGCACCGCAGGCCAACAGGAAAATTAGAAAGGTCATCGTCTGTCCTTGGCTGATATCAGCGCGTTGGGTCTGTTCCTGCTTGGATGCCCGGAGCCATGCAAAAAGTTCATCGGGCGTTATCTCGCATCGCTGATAGGAATAGGCAATGCTCAAAGACAAACCGACATAGGTGGGCGTTTCTACGATGGATACCATGAGCTGAAACCCCAATCACCGGAGCCCGTCATGACCACCACCAAGACCCTTTTCATTACCGGCGTCAGCAGCGGCTTCGGCCATGCGCTGGCCAGGGAAGCGCTCGCGGCCGGCCACCGCGTTATTGGCACCGTGCGTAAGGAAGCCGACTTGCACGCCTTTCAATCACTCTCCGTGGATAACGCTTACGGGGTGATGCTGGATGTCACGGACTTCGATCGGATCGACGGCATCATTGCCGAAGTTGAGGCGACTCATGGCCCGGTCGATGTGTTGATCAACAACGCCGGTTACGGTCACGAAGGCATCTTCGAAGAGTCGCCGCTCGAAGAGATGCGCCGCCAGTTCGACGTGAACGTGTTCGGTGCGGTCGCGGTGATCAAGGCGCTCCTGCCCTTCTTTCGCAAGCGGCGGGCGGGCCACATTATCAATATCACCTCGATGGGCGGCACGATCACGATGCCGGGCATCGCGTACTACTGCGGCAGCAAGTTTGCGCTCGAAGGCATCTCCGATACGCTGAGCAAGGAACTGGCGCCCTTTAATATTTCCGTGACCGCCGTCGCGCCGGGTTCATTTCGAACCGACTGGGCCGGTCGCTCGATGCAGCGCACGCCGCGCAGCATTGCCGACTACGACGCCAGTTTCGATCCGGTGCGCAAGGCCCGCGAAGAAAAGAGCGGCAAGCAACTCGGCGATCCGCAAAAAGCGGCCCGGGCGATGTTGCAGATCATCGCCAGCCCGACACCACCGGCGCACCTGCTCCTGGGCAGTGACGCGTTGCGCCTGGTGCGTGAAAAGCTCGAACACGCCGCCAGCGAGATCGATCAGTGGGAAGCGTTGACTCGCTCCACCGACCATTGAGTGGCCAATAGAGAGAGCGCAATGAAGCAGGTCGACGCAGGCACCTCGCGCATGGTGCAGCTCATGGAAACCCTCGCACCGGTCGAGGGTTATAACCTCAGTGCACTTGAAGGCGTGCGTTTCCTGCGCTCGAACCGGCCGCTGACCCGCACGCCGGTGCTGTACGACCCGGGCATCGTGATTCTCTGTCAGGGCCAGAAGCGCGGTTATCTGGGCGATGACATCTACGTCTACGACGCCCAGCATTATCTGGTGGTATCCGTGCCGATCCCCTTCACCATGGAAACCGATGCCACCGAGGCCGAACCGATGCTCGCGATCTACATGCACCTCGACTTCCAGTTGGCCAGCGAGTTGATGCAGCAAGTGGATGACCTGCACGGCCCAAGCGACTCGCAGCCCAAGGGCATGTACGCCTCACCGATGGACGACAAGCTCCGCGCTTCGACGTTGCGTTTTCTCGAAGCGATGAGCATTCCCGGGGACGCGCAGATTCTGGGGCCATCGCTGCTGCGGGAAATCTACTACCGCATTCTGACGGGCGAACAAGGCGGATCGATGCGTGCCGCGCTCAATCGACAGGGGCATTTCGGCAAGGTGACCCGGGCGATCCGCAAGATCCACAGCTGCTATCAGGAGCGCCTGGACGTCGAGCAACTCGCCCACGAAGCCAGCATGAGCGTGCCGAATTTTCACCTGCACTTTCGCGGCGTGACGGACACCTCACCCATGCAATATCTGAAGTCGACACGTCTGCACCAGGCGCGACTGCTGATGCTGCGCAATGCCATGACCGCTTCGGCAGCGGCGTTCAACGTGGGTTATGAAAGCGCCTCGCAATTCAGTCGCGAGTTCAAACGCTTCTTTGGCAGAACACCGCAGGCGGAGATAGAGTGGATGAAGGCAACGTACGCCTTGCCTGCGCCGACTACGCCCTCGGAGTATGTTTCGTCGCACTAACTGGCAGGCAGGTTTTCCACGCTTGCCAGCAACTGAAGAAAACGCGCCTTGAGTACATCGTCCGCCAGCCTTGCGCTGGCGTATTCCCGCAAGCGCTCCAGCTCCCCGCTCGCGACTGCAAAGCCCTGCTGACCTTTCAGTTGCTGCGCGTAGTCACCCAGCACGGCGGACGTTGCGTTGCACAGTTCAAGGGATGCCAGCCAGGCCTCGCCCTGGGACTGACCGTGAGTCAACTCCACTTGTAACGCATCGATTGCCATGGCGATGGTGCGGAGTCGCACCAGCAATTCCTGCATGCGAAAAACCAGCACTTCCTGATGACTCTCGGCGACTTGCCAACCGGGTTCCAGTGCCACCCGGGCCACCATCGCCTGGCAATCGGCCAACTCACTCCACACCCGCAAATCACGGGGGGCATCGTCAGCTGTTCGTCTGGTTTTCAGCGAATCCGCGAGCCGGCCAACCAGCGTAGCCAATCGCTGACGCAGCGTTTCACCCTCTGCCTCGGGCCACAGGAAAGCGTGAATCAATAGGGAAATCCCGACACCCAAAAGCACACCGATGATGCGATCACGAATCTCCGTCAGATTGGTGCTGGGCTCAAACTGCTCCAGCAACGCCAACGCAAAGGTGAACACGATCTGCACGCCGGCATAGCTGATTCGCTCGGAGCCGGCGGCGATCCAGGAACCGAGCGCGATCACCGGCAACGACATGAACAGCAGGCCGACGATTCCGTCGATGTGCGGAACCACCAGAATCACCATCGCCAATGCCAAAGCGCTGCCCACCAGCGCACCACCGACACGCAACGTCGCGCGCATCCCGGTGGCGCCGAGGCTGGGTTGAGCGACGATCAGGCAGGTCAGCATGATGGTGTGGATGCCTTGCCAGTCGGTGCCCATGTAGAACAGGTAACACAGCGACGCGGCCAGCAGCGTCTTGACGGCAAACTGCGTGTACACCGGGTTTTCAAAGGCATCCGGCACCCACATCGGCGGCCCCTTCGCCTTGGTTTCCGGGATGCTGTCTGCCGCCTGCACATTGAGAAAAGACAACAACTCCAGGCGCATTTCTTCGTAAACGCCGGGCAGACCGGTCGTATCGATCTGATCAAGTGCAGACAATCCCTCAGGCACCTGGCCCGTCTCCAGAGAAGCCCCCAGATCCAGCACGGCCTGACGCAACAACTCGGTGGCCCGGGCATTGGCTGTGGGCGGCGGCAGTTGAGCGGCCAGCGTCAACAGCCGGGAAATACTGCTGATGCGCGCCAGATGCGCAGCCTGCTGACTTCGAAAATCGGCGTCGCGCATGCAGGCGAACCGCAACAATTGTTGCGAGGCCAACACGCTGCGCTGAATCGCGGCGGCACCCAACGCCGCCCCGCTCTGCTCGCCGCTCAGACACCGGGCAACCGTGAGCACCTGGGAGCGCAGATGATTCTGCAATTGCCTGACAGGCTCCGCCGGCAACAGCAACGTGTTGACCAAAAGCGTCAGGCCGATGGCGTAACTGACCGCCACCCACACCCAGAGCACCAGACGCAAAACCGCCTCGGCCTGATCGGTCAGGTCGACGAAGGTCTGGGCATAGATCACCACAATGCCGACCACGAAAAACACCACGCCGATCCGGGTCACCCGGATCAGATACGCACTGCAGAAAAACAGCACGCTCGCGCCGAGAATTCTCAGCAGCGGGTATCCGTAGGTGAACTTCAGAAGCAGGATGGTCAAGCCGATGGCCAGCGTCGCGCCGACCAGAAACAGCATCCCGACCATGCGAGTCAGCACCACGTTGGTCTGCGTCACGTAGAAGACCACGATCAGCGATAGCGCCAGCAACGGCACCTGCAGGGTCATCGAAATGATGATCACCAGCGCACTGCCCAGCAGCGTGCGCAGCAACAGGTTCATACGACCGGGATAGGGTTGAAGCTCATCGACCAGAAACCGGTACAGGCGCTCCAGACCGCCCCGGTTCCAGTCTTCCGCCGAGGGTTTCATTGACCGGTCTTGGCCGGTTCGTCAGGGCGCAGCACCGCGACGGCCGAGGCGCCGATGCGGAACAGCTCCGGGTCGGGATCCTGCACGGAGATTTTCACCGGAAAACGTTGCGAAACCCTGACCCAGTTGATGGTGCGCTGGACACGCGGCAGCCCTTCGATGACGGTCCCGCCGTCATCCGGCAACACACCGAAACTGAGCGAGTCGACCCGCCCCTGAAAGCGCTTGCCGGTGTCGCCCAACAGATAAAGCGTGGCGGACGTGCCAGCCTTGATGCCTTTCAGATCGGTCTCGCGAAAGTTCGCCACCACGTACCAGTGGCGCGTATCGATCAGTGTGAAGATCGGTTTGTAGGCCGAGGCGAACTGGCCGACGGTGGTGCGCAGGGACGCGATTCGTCCGTCGAAAGGTGCGCGTACTTCGGTGAACTCCAGGCTCAGTTCGGCCAGAGAAATCTGCGCTTCGACCTCGGCCCGCTGCGCCACCAGCGCATCCACGCCACTGACGGCAGCCCCGGCCCGTTGCGCCTGCAATCGGGAGGCGTTGAGTTCGGCAGCCGTCGAACGCTGGGCCGTTCGCGCCTGATCCACGGCCTCCACGGACACGTAGCCCTTGGCGAGCAACTTCTCCAGACGTTGAAGGGTGTCGTTGGACTGCGTGGCCTGCGCCCTCGCCCGCTCGACCGATGCCACGGCCGATGCGGCCTCGTATTGCTGGGCATTCACGCTGCGCTGGGTCAAACCGATCTGGTGATTGAGGGTCACCAGCCGCGCCTTGGCCTGATCCAGCGCGTCCTGATAGGGACGCGCGTCGATGCGGATCAACAGATCGCCCTGCTTGACCAACTGGTTGTCGCGCACCGGCATCTCGACGATCCGGCCGTTCACTTCCGGAACGACATCGATGGTGTCGGCATACACGTAGGCATCATCGGTACTGGGCCGGGTTTCGGTTTGCCAGAGCACGTAACCCAGCAGCAGGAACGCCGCCAGCACGATCAGCAGCGCCGGCACACGGCTTGAATGCGGTTTTGCGTCGGGTTTATTCATGGCGGGCATTCATCCGTGGAAGACGACGAGCCACAACAGCATCGCCAGGAGCCCGGTCAGTGCCGGGTAACTCAGTGCCAGAGGAGAAATGCGTTCGCGCAGCGAATATCTGCCCAGTATCACGTGGATCGTCGTGGTCGCCACAACGCCGCCGACAATGCAGAACAGCCAGTCGGGAAAAGCCGCACCGAACAGTACAAGCGAGGGGGAAGTGGAGCATCCACTGAGCAGTAGAACGACAGGTATCAGTGCCAGCCTGACGGAATCGAATGAAGGCATGTCTACCTCCGCGAGTGACGACTGACGCAAACCGGAACCTCTGGGCAAGGAATTGACCTGCGCACCTTACCGATCCGAAGACGGCCCCGATATTGGAAAAAAACATAACTTCGTTGTGACAGTAAACAACCGCAAATCCGGGCTGAAAGCGTTGTTGAACTGGCCTGGTGAACGTAAGAGTATAGAGCGCGCACAGACACTCGCCGGCGAGTGAAACCGACACTTCCAGGCGCAAAAAGGTGAACGCAATGACGCCCATTCCCACCCTCAGCGCTCGACTTGCAACGATCACCCGCGAGTTTGCGAACACCCCTTCCCTGCTCACCGCGAAGATCAACCGCCAGCTCAACGGGATGGCAGGCTACAAGGACCTCACGCCCGAAGCCCGCAAGGATCTGGAAAACTCCCTGAGCTACACCGCGCGCCTGTGGTGCGAAACGCTGCTGACCGGCGAGGGTCTGTCGCAGGACACTCGCCGTACGCTGAAGGAGATCGGTTGCCGGCGCGTCCATCAGGGTGTGCCCCTGCAATCGCTGATGCGCGGGTTCAGTCTTGGAGTGCGTGAAATCTGGAGCGGCTATCTGGAACTTGCCAGAGACGACGATGCGTTGAGCAAAGAATTGTTGTTGCAGATTTCCGGCTACATGTTCGACTTCTTCGACGACATTGCCGAAGAAGTGGTCCAGGCGTATCTGGAAGAACAGATTCAGAAAGTCCGCTGGCGGGAACATCTGCACCAGCGGCTTTATCACTTCCTGCTGCACTCGCCGCACGATATCGAGGGATTCGAAGACACCCTGTCGGCACTCGGCCTGGACGCCAGCACGCCCCGGGTGGCACTTGCACTGGAACTGCCCTTGCGCCCGGTCCAGCCGTTGCAGCGCGAGGACGAATTCGACCGCATGACCCTGCAGGTTGCCCGGCACCTGAAGATTCCCGTCAAGGAGCTGATCCGCGTCTGGTACCGCGACAGACTGGTGATCTGGCTGCCGGGCATCAAAGGCGAAACCCTCACGCAATGCGATCAGCGCATGAGCGACAGCGCCGCGTCACTGCCGGCGTTGCTGCCGTCGTTGCGGGGTATCGGCATCGGTCTGTTGAATCAGGGGATCGCCGGCTGGATTGGCACGGCGGAGGAAGCGATCAAGGCCATCGACCTGTTCCCTTTCGACGGGGCCGAAGCACGTGTCCGACGCTATTCAAGCGTGCTGATCGAAGACAGCGTGCGCAGCCACGACAACACCCTCAGGTACCTGATGTCGCTCATCGAGCAGCTCAGCCATGAACCCGACCTGCTGCTGACACTGGAAGCGTTTTTCTCGAGCGGCCGTCACCGCGCCCAGACCGCCAAGACCCTCGGCATCCACCCGAACACCCTCAATTACCGGACAGGACGCATCGAGAATCTGTTGGGCGCGGATCTGAATGACATCAACTGGGTGAGCCGGCTCGACACGGCCCTGAAACTGCGTCGGCATTCGATCAGCAAGGGACAGGAAAGCTAAAAGCTCAGGCGTCCAACAATCGCTTCGTGGTCGTCATCGCCGTGTCCAGCGACTGCCCGGTCCGTTGCAACTTATTCAACAGACTGGCCCCCAGCCAAAGCTGATACAGGGTTTCCGCCAGCTGCCGGGCATCGCCGTCGGGCAGGCATTGATCGGCCTGGCCCTGCTCGATGCAAGTGGTGATGCGTGCCACCACTCGCTCGGCGCCATCGCGCAAAGTCAGGCGCATGGCTTCGGACAGATCGGCCACCTCGGCACTGAGCTTCACCACCAGACACTCGTCGCCGTGCCCTTCCAGCGTGCAGCGATCCTGCCAGCCCTGCCAGTAGTCCATCAGCCGCTCGCGGGCATTCAGGTCGGGCAGCGTCAGGCGTCGTTCCATGTCGGCGAGGTAACAGACAAAGTAATCCTCGAGCAGCGCCTGACCGTACAGTTCCTTGGATTTGAAGTAGTGATAGAACGAGCCCTTGGGCACGCCGGCGGTTTGCAGGATCTCGTTCAGGCCGACACTGGTGAAGCCTTTCTCGGCCATCATCCGGTGGCCGGTGTCGAGCAGGTGTTGGCGGGTGTCGTCGTAGGTCGGTTTCATCGGGGCGCAGATTACCAGGCAATAGACCAGTCGTTTAACTCGAAGGAACGGGAGTTTGCCACACCGGTCCATGAAAAACATGCGGATAAAAAATTACTAGACGACTGGTCTAATTGGAATCTATGCTGCGCCCCGACAAACCTTTTCCCCGGTGTCGATCGTGTGCGAATCCCTCGTACAGCCACGACACCCGACCCACCCAAGGTGCTCTATGAAAATCTTGATGGTTCTGACTTCCCACGATCAACTCGGCAACACCGGCAAGAAAACCGGTTTCTGGCTCGAAGAGTTCGCCGCGCCCTACTACGCCTTCAAGGACGCCGGCGCCGATATCACGCTGGTCTCGCCCGCCGGCGGCCAACCGCCGCTGGATCCGAAAAGTGACGAACCCGACGCCCAGACCGCCGAAACCGACCGCTTCCGCAAGGATTCGGCGGCGCAACAAGCGCTGGCGAACACCGGGCGCCTGGCCGATGTCAGCGCCGAGGATTTCGATGCCGTGTTTTATCCAGGTGGCCACGGCCCGCTCTGGGACTTGGCCGAGGACAAGCATTCCATCGCCCTGATCGAAGCCTTCGCCCGCAGCAACAAGCCTCATGGTTTCGTCTGCCATGCCCCGGGTGTGCTGCGTCATGTACTCGGCGCCGACGGCAAAGCCTTGGTCAAGGATCGTGATGTCACCGGTTTCACCAACTCTGAAGAAGCGGCGGTCGGTCTGACGGATGTTGTGCCGTTCCTGGTCGAAGACGAGTTCCAGCGCCTCGGCGCCCGTTATTCCAAGGTCGCCGATTGGCAGGTGCACGTGGTGACTGACGGGAAACTCGTCACCGGCCAGAACCCTGCCAGTTCCGCCGCTGTCGCCGAGAAACTGTTGAACCTGCTCGGCTGACATTTACAGCCGTCATCCACCCGAACGCCGTGCGCGTGTTGCACGGCGTCTTTTTTTCGCCCGACCATTAGTCGACTGGTCTAATAAACCCCATTCAAGGCACATCCATGAATCACAGCAGTTTCTTCAAACCCGCCACTTTGGGTCGTCACACCCTGAAAAACCGCATCGTGCTGCCACCCCTCACCCGCCAGCGCAGCACGCAACCGGGCAACATCGCCAACGCATTGATGGCCGAGTATTACCAGCAGCGCGCCGGCGCCGGTCTGCTGGTGACGGAAGGCACGCAGATCGAGCCGCGCGGCCAGGGTTATGCGTGGACGCCGGGCATTCATACCCCTGAGCAGATCGCCGGATGGCGCAAGGTCACCGAGGCCGTCCATGCCCGGGACGGAGTGATCTTCGCTCAGCTCTGGCATGTGGGGCGCGTGTCCCACACAGCTCTGCAACCTGACGGTGCCGCACCGGTTTCGGCCTCTGCGGTGGCCACTGACCGGGTCAGCGTGTTCATCGAAACCGCGCCCGGCGCCGGCGCGTTGGTGCCACCGTCCACCCCTCGCGCACTGACCACCGATGAAGTGCAGGAACTGGTTCAGCTGTACATCCAGGCCGCACGCAATGCCATGGAGGCAGGTTTCGACGGGATCGAACTGCACTGCGCCAACGGCTATCTGGTGAACCAGTTCATCTCGGCCCACAGCAATCTGCGCACCGACCAGTACGGCGGCTCGCTGCACAATCGCCTGCGCTTTCTGCGTGAAGTGGTGGCCGGTGTTGCCGAGTGCATCGGTCGTGAAAAAGTCGGTGTGCGTTTTGCCCCGCTGTTCACCACCACCGACGAGGCGCGCACCTACCTGGGCATGGTCGAGGAAGATCCACACACCACTTACATCGAAGCGATCAAGGTGCTGCAGGACGTGGGCATCGCCTACCTGTCCATCGCCGAAGCCGACTGGGACGATGCCCCGGCGATGCCGCTCACGTTCCGTCAGGCAGTGCGCGACACCTTCAGTGGCGCGATCATTTACGCCGGGCGCTACACCGCAGCATCCGGTGCGCAGTTGCTCGATTCCGGGCTGGCGGATTTCGTGGCTTTCGGTCGCCCGTTCATGGCCAACCCGGACCTGCCGGCGCGCATCGCCAATGACTGGCCGCTCAACGCGCTGAATCCGGCCACGGTCTACGGTGGCAATGCCGAAGGGTATGTGGACTACCCCGAGTACGCGTGATGACTGCCGATTATCGATAAGGCGCAACACCCGCCCCTTCAGCACCGCTCACACGGGCTGTGCTGAAGGGATGCTGTCGCCTGGAGCTTTCCTTGCCATCCGGTTCCGCCCTGTGGTCTTCGCCTGGTACAACGCCTGATCTGCCGTCTCGATCAGCGCTTGCACCACGGCCAGTTGCGGCCCGGCCGCCGCAGTGACGCCGATACTGACCGTCACCTGACCGAACGGGCTCGCCGGGTGAGCAATGTGCTCTTGCGTCAGTCGCTCCAGAATCAGTTGCGCCACGACAGCCGCCCCCTCGCCATCGGTGTCGGGCATGATGATCGCCATCTCTTCCCCGCCATAGCGCGCCACCAGATCCGACGGTCGCCGCACGCAGGCCTCAAGCACCTTCCCCACCCGTTGCAGGCAGGCGTCGCCGGCAACATGTCCCTGGGAATCGTTGAACAGCTTGAAGTAGTCGATATCGATCATCAGCAAGGCCAGCGAAGCCCCGTCCCGTTGCGCCCGGCGCGCTTCCATGGCCAGTGTTTCATCGAAGCAGCGGCGATTGGCGAGACCGGTCAGCGCATCCTTCATCGCCAGCAATTCCAGCTGCCGGTTTGATCCGAGCAACTGCTGTTGAGTGAGCCGCAACTCCCCTTCCACCTGGGTCCGCCGACGTATATCGAGAATGAGAAACCAGCCGATCACGCCAGTGAGCCCCAGCAACGATGCGACGACCACAATCGACAGCAGCGCCTCCAGTCGCCACGCCGCCAATGCCTCGCGCTTGCCGAGCGCGACCGTGGTGATCAGCGGCAGCTTTTCACTCTTGCGAAATGCGTAGAGCCGCTCCACCCCGTCGAGGCTGGACGTGAAGGAAGCGGTGCCCACCGACTGATCCACCAGGTACTTCGCATAAATGGGCGACTTGGAGAAATTGCGCCCCATGTCCTGTTCGCGAAAGGGATAACGCACCAGCAGCGTGCCGTCGGTGTAGGACAGACCGATGGCGCCTTCCTGCCCCACATCGAGCTTGCCGAACAGTCGCAGGAAGTTTTCGACTCCCAGGGTGACCGCCACCACGCCGGCGAACTCTCCGCGCGCGTCATTGAAGCGGCGGCTGACGGTAATCACCCACTCCTGATTCGAGCGGCTACGGATGGGCGGGCCGATGAAGGGCTCGCGGGAAGGATCGTCACGGTGATGGATGAAATAGTCCCGGTCGCTGCTGTTGACCCCGGCCGGAATCGGTCGGTTGGAGGACATCAGCCAGCGGCCGCGATTATCGTAAACGGTGATGCCGCTGAGCTGCGGCATCAGCGGCTGCTGACGGTTGACCAGCGCATTCAACCGTTCGATCTGCGCGGGGCCGCTGCCCTCGGTTTCCAGGCGTTCGACGAGCCCGAGCAAGAGCAGCGAGCTTTGCCGGACGATGCCTTCGGAATAGGTCGCGAGCGCCTGGGTCAGGTTCAACCCATGGACGTTCACCTCGTCCAGCGCACGGTCCCGAGAGCCCAGCACCTTCCAGATGGTCAGCGACGCCAGGGAGCAGCCGATCACCAACAGCAACAGCATCACGAGGTGGGTATCACGCTTCACATCAGTACCTTTTGGAAAGTCCGTTTTCCGTCACGGCCGTTGTCGGACCGGGGCCACAACAGCGACCGTATGTCCCGGGCCGCGCAGGATACAAGCAGTCCATCGAAGGCGCAGCAACGGCGTGTCAGGCCCTCGAAGAACTGTTCGCTGATCGGCCGGTTCGATGAAAAAACCGGACCCCAAAAGACTTTTGCCGCTAGACGATTTTCAGGGCCTTGAGAATGACCAGCGACTGTCCGGCAAACGCCTCGGCCTGTTCGGTCAGTTCGGCAATGTTTTCTTCGGCGGTGGTCAGCGCCTTGCCGTTTTTCAGCAGACCTTCACCCTGACCGCCGATGATGCCCCACGCCAGCAATGCCCACTCGGCCGGACGGGTTTTGCCTTGCTTGATCGAAATCAGGAACAACTGCTGGAAACGACTGACCGTTACGCCGCCACCGGTGACCGGGCTGGCCAGCACCTGGATCTTGTGGTCGAACAACGAGCGTCTGCACAGTTGCAGATTGAGGGTGTTGCAGCGCGCCTGTGCCAGTTTCTCGGCCGCTTCGCTCTGGCATGGCGCCACGGCGCCCATGCCGATCAGAACGTTGATGGCCTGCTCCACATCGCCATAGCCCAATGCAGGCGAGGCTTCCAGCAAGTGACGCAGGGTTTTCGGCACATAGGCCTCATCCGCCAGCGCGTCGAGTACCGGGCCGTAAATATCTGCCTGCAACGTGGCCGAGCCTGCCGGACCGGTGACGCTGCCCGCGACGCTGTCTGCCAATTGCATCAGGACAAAACGGGTACTGAGCATGCGCTCGCGGTGTTCACTGGCGGACAAGCGGTTGGCGCCGCGCACGTAAAGGTCCCGACGGAAGTTCTGATTGACGAAGTAATCGCGCGCCTGCTCACGCATGACCGGATGCTCGATGCCTTCCAGAAAGTCCATGCCTTCGGCGCTGAGATTGAGCGGGTCCACCGTGTCCAGCGGCACGGCGGTGGTGGCGTAGTCGAGTTTGGCAGGAGCCAGGGCATCGACCACGTCGGTGAAGTACATGCAGTTCCAGTCGCGGTTGAAGTATTCATGGGCGACGTACTGACGATTCTGGCCCTTGATGCTCTGGAGTTTGGCGTCCAGCCCCGGCACCGAATTGGCGTAGTTGGGGTTGGCCGCCAGCAGGGCTTCGGAGAATTGCAGCGCGGCGTCGATCCGCTGGTCCGGGCGTGCCGAAGTCTGTGTGGCAAAGCGGTCATGCAGGCTGAACAACTGGCGCAACGGCGCCATGGGCGACCAGCCCGGGAAGCAGTTGTAGCTGATGTACACATGACCGCCCGGCTTCAGATGACGACGGACAAACTCGATGATCAGCTTGTGATTGTCACGGCTGACCCAGGTCCAGATGCCGTGCAGGCTGATACTGTCGAACTGCGGCAGGTCATGGCGGGCCAGCAGTTGCTCGAAGCTGTCGTCATACAGCCGCGCATCGCTGCCCCAATCGTTCGCCAGCCCGATGGCATGGGCGGCCTGGCCCGGATGGAAATCCGTACCGACGTAGGTGCCCGGATTGCCCGCCGCATGGATATTGATCGAAACGCCCTGGCCAAAACCCAGCTCGCAGTGATAGCCGTCAGTGCTCTCCAGCGTGGTGAAACCACGCAGCAACAAACAATAGCGCTGGAAAACCGGATTGATCTCGCGGCTATACCCGTAGGTGTAGCCTTCGTCCGTGAAATAACCTTCGTTCCAGGCATTGCTCATGCGTGACACCCTTTTTATATCGAAAGTGAAAGTCGATCTTATAAGGGGTAGTCGGGACCAATCACAAGCGCAAAAGCGACGTCCCGTAGCCAGCCGTTGTCTATCAGCCAATCACCCGCGCATACACCGCCCGGTCGATGTTGCCCCCGGACAGAATCACCCCCACCCTTTTGCCCTGCATCCTGTCCCGCTCCTGCATCAATGCGGCCAGCGCGGCGGCGCCGGCACCTTCGGCAAGGTTGTGGGTGTCGGTGTAATACACGCGCATGGCTTCGGCGATTTCGTCCTCGCTGACGGACACGATTCGTGCAGCGCCGGCCCCATAGACATCGAACGCCTCGGCAATCGGTTTGCGCACGGCCAGGCCGTCGGCAAAGGTATTGGCGGAGGCGGTCTCGCAGATCGTTTTCGCCTCGAAGGACAGCTTGGCGGCGGCCGCTTCGGTCGAGACCACACCTACGACCTGAGTATCCAGACCCAGCGCATCACGAGCGGCGATCACGCCACAAATGCCCGAGCCACAACCGATCGGCACATAGACGGTGTGCAGATCCGGCGCCGCACTGAACAGCTCCAGCGCATAGGTCGCCACGCCCTTGACCAGTTCGGTGTGGAACGGTGGCACCAGATAGAGTCCGTGTTCCAGCGCCAGACGTGCCGCTTCCTCGCGGGCCTCGTCGAAATCACGCCCGTACTCGACCACTTCGCCGCCAAAACCGCGCATGGCGTTGTTCTTTTCCAGCGAATTGCCCTTCGGCACCACGATCAGCGCCTTCAACCCGACGGCACTGGCTGCCAGCGCCAGGCTCTGCCCGTGATTGCCACGCGTCGCGGAAACAATGCCTTTGACGTTGGGATGTTCGCGCCGCAGCCAGTGCATGAAGGTGATGCCGCCGCGCACCTTGAACGCGCCGGTGGGTGTGTGGTTTTCGTGCTTGACCCACACCGTGCAGCCCAGCCGCTCGGCCAGCAACGGCCAGCGGTATTGGGCGGTGGCCGGCATCACCTGGTAAACCTGACGGGCAGCCTGTTCGATGTCTTCGCGAGTGAGTGAATGCATGAGAATCTCCTTGTGCCTGGCCCCAGTCTAGGCATGGGCACATCACATCGGCTTTCAAAAAACTGACCTGACTTTCGCCTGCACTCTTCACTACTATGGCGCTCATGAGCCATCGAAACCGTCAGCAGCCAGCCGTCGTCCCGGAACCGGTCCGTCGTATCGAGGCCGGCCCGTGGGCGATCGAATTGCTGCCCGGCGCCGCCTACGCTACCCGATATGTGGCGAGCCAGTCGGCAATCGGCTTTGCCTTCGACAGCCAGCGCGGCGTGCACGCCATCGGCAGCGACCGGGTGCGCCCCTTCGATGCCATGCCCAATGGCCTGGCGTTTGTACCTGCCGGCTGTGACGTGATGTCCGAATCGCCCATGGGCGGTGAATACCTGCGGGTGATCCGCACCGACGGCATCGCGTTGTCGGGCGAGCACGCGTTCAACAATCGCATCGATCCACAGGCCATTCACCTCGCCTCGCGAATGCGCCGTGCCTTGTTGAATGCCTCCGTGGACGATGACTGGCAAACCTGGGCGCTCGCCTTGGCCGAACGTACCGAAGGCAAAGATACCTTGTCGCTCCAGGGCTCGATCACCGGTAACCGGATGCGCCTGCTCGACGAATTCATCGACGCCGGTCTCGACGGCCCGCTCGGCCTTCACACCATGGCGCAACTGCTGGAATTGTCCGAAGGCTATTTCACTCGTGCCTTCAAGCTGGCGACCGGCAAAAGCCCCCACAGTTACCTGATCGACCGCCGCCTGGCCCGAGCCCGGGCATTGATGCGTGACTCGAAGGCCAGCCTGGCGGAAATCGCCCTCGCCTGCGGCTTCAATTCCCAGGCGCACATGACCAGTGCGTTCAAGCAGCGACTTGGCGTGAGTCCGGCGCAAATGCGTGCAGGATCGCGTCACAATCCGGCCATTGGCAAAAAACCAAATCAGTGGTGAATTTTTTCGTGTCCACTTGTATCTGATCAGGAAGAAGCCGTGCCATCACAGAGATGGCATCGGCCACGGCAAACCGCTCTGACTCGCGGTTTGCACAAAGACAGATCAGATGCAGAGTGAATCCCATGGAATCAAAGGAAAGCGTCAGCCCGATCGGACTGAAAGACATCACCATTGTCGACGATGCCAAGATGCGCAAAGCCATTACCGCCGCCGCGCTGGGCAACGCGATGGAGTGGTTCGACTTCGGCGTCTACGGCTTCGTCGCCTATGTGCTGGGCAAGGTCTTCTTCCCCGGCGCCGATCCCGGCGTACAGATGATCGCGGCACTGGCGACCTTCTCGGTGCCGTTCCTGATCCGGCCGCTGGGCGGGCTGTTCTTCGGTGCGCTGGGTGACAAGTACGGACGGCAGAAAGTCCTCGCGGCAACCATCGTGATCATGTCGCTCAGCACCTTTGCCATCGGGTTGATCCCCTCCTATGCCTCGATCGGCATCTGGGCGCCGATCCTCCTGCTGCTGGCGAAAATGGCCCAGGGTTTTTCGGTCGGGGGCGAATACACCGGTGCTTCGATCTTCGTCGCTGAGTACGCGCCGGATCGCAAACGCGGGTTCCTCGGCAGTTGGCTGGACTTCGGTTCCATCGCCGGTTTCGTTCTCGGCGCCGGCGTGGTGGTACTGATTTCCGCGATCATCGGCGAAGAAAAATTCCAGGAATGGGGCTGGCGCCTGCCGTTCTTCCTCGCCCTGCCGCTGGGCATGATCGGGCTCTACCTGCGCCATGCGCTCGAAGAGACGCCGGCGTTCCAGCAGCATGTCGAAAAGCTTGAACAAGGTGACCGCGAAGGTCTGGCCGGCGGCCCGAAAGTGTCGTTCAAGGAGGTCGCGACCAAACACTGGCGCAGCCTGATGACCTGCATCGGCGTGGTGGCGGCGACCAACGTCACCTATTACATGCTGCTCACCTACATGCCGAGCTACCTGTCGCACAACCTGCACTACAGCGAAAATCGCGGGGTGCTGATCATCATCGCAATCATGGTCGGCATGTTGTTCGTGCAGCCTGCCATCGGTTTCATCAGCGACAAGATCGGCCGTCGTCCCTTCATCATCTTCGGCAGCATCGGTCTGTTCATCCTCGCCATTCCAGCGTTCATGCTGATCAACAGCGGCAAGATCGGCCTGATCTTTTCCGGCCTGCTGATACTGGCCGTGGTGCTCAATTTCTTCATTGGGGTCATGGCCTCTACGCTGCCGGCGATGTTTCCGACCCACATCCGCTACAGCGCGCTGGCCAGTGCCTTCAATGTCTCGGTGCTGATCGCTGGTGTGACGCCGACCGTCGTCGCCTGGCTGGTGGAAAGCACCCAGAACCTGTACATGCCGGCCTATTACCTGATGGTGACTGCCGTCATCGGGCTGATCACCGGTGTGACCATGAAGGAAACCGCCAACAAACCGCTGCGCGGCGCAGCCCCTGCGGCGTCCGATATCGAGGAAGCCAAGGAGCTGCTGCAGGAGCATCACGACAACATCGAACAGAAGATCGAAGACATCGACGCCGAAATCGCCGAGCTGGAAGCCAAACGCGAGCACCTCGTGCAGCAGCACCCGCGAATTGAATAACGATATAAAGAGTTGATGGGACAACAGGGTGGAATTCAAACGCCCTTCTGTGGTGTTCTGTCCGTCAGGAGCCGGTGGTTTTTTCCGTCGGCTCACACCTGTTCAGCAGCTGACGATGAGGTTCGTTTCATGAGCAAAACGCCTTACGTACCACCCAAGGTCTGGAAACACAGCGCTCCGTCCGGCGGCCAGTTCGCCAACATCAACCGCCCGATTGCCGGGCCGACCCATGACAAAACCCTGCCCGTCGGCAAGCATCCGTTGCAGCTGTATTCGCTGGCCACGCCCAACGGCGTCAAGGTCACGATCCTGCTCGAAGAGTTGCTGGCGCTCGGGCACACCGGGGCCGAATACGATGCCTGGCTGATCCGCATCGGTGAAGGCGATCAGTTCTCCAGCGGCTTTGTCGAGATCAACCCGAACTCCAAGATCCCGGCGCTGCTGGATCGTGGCGTGGAGCCGGCGATCCGGGTGTTCGAATCCGGCTCGATCCTGCTTTACCTCGCCGAAAAATTCGGCGCCTTCCTGCCCACCGACCTCGCCGGCCGCACCGAAACCCTGAACTGGCTGTTCTGGCAAATGGGTTCGGCGCCCTACCTGGGCGGCGGTTTCGGGCATTTTTATGCCTATGCGCCGGAGAAACTCGAATACCCGATCGACCGTTTCACCATGGAGGCCAAGCGTCAGCTGGATGTGCTCGACCGGCGTCTTGCCGAGAGTCCTTACCTTGCCGGCGACCGCTACACCATCGCCGACATCGCGGTCTGGCCGTGGTACGGGCAACTGGTGCGCAACAACGTGTACGGCGCGGCCGAATTTCTTTCGGCGCACGAATACACCCATGTGCAACGCTGGGCCGAGGACATCGCCAAACGGCCGGCGGTCATTCGTGGGCAGCGCGTCAACCGGACCTGGGGCGATGAGGCGAGCCAGGTGCCGGAGCGACATGAGGCTGCTGATCTGGACTGATCGCTCGCACCCGATAACAAAAACCAAGGGGCGCCCGCATGAACATTCTTTACGACGAACAGGTCGACGGCGCACTGCCGGAGGTCGATAAAGCCGCGCTGTTGCAGGCGCTGCAAACCCGGTGGCCGGCACTGGAAATCCTGCATCAGCGCGAGGATCTCGCCCCGTACGAATGCGACGGTTTGTCGGCCTATCGCACCACGCCACTGCTGGTGGTTTTGCCTCGGCATCTGGATGAAGTGCAGGGCATCTTGCGCACCTGTCATGAGATGAACGTGCCGGTGGTGGCCCGGGGTGCCGGCACCGGGTTGTCCGGCGGCGCGTTGCCTCTGGAGAAAGGCGTGCTGCTGGTCATGGCGCGCTTCAACAACATTCTGCACATCGACCCGGCTGCCCGCACCGCGCGGGTTCAGCCCGGTGTGCGCAATCTGGCGATATCCCAGACTGCCGCTCCGTTCGGCCTGTATTACGCGCCGGATCCGTCCTCGCAGATCGCCTGTTCCATCGGCGGCAATGTCGCGGAAAACGCCGGCGGCGTGCATTGCCTCAAGTACGGCCTGACCGTGCACAACCTGCTCAAGGTCGAGATCCTGACGGTCGAGGGCGAACACCTCACGCTCGGCTCCGATGCGCTCGATTCTCCCGGTTTCGATCTGCTGGCGCTGTTCACTGGCTCCGAGGGTCTGCTGGGCGTGATCACCGAAGTCACGGTCAAACTGCTGCCCAAGCCGCAGACCGCCAAAGTCCTGCTGGCCGCTTTCGATTCCGTGGAAAACGCCGGCCGCGCCGTGGCTGACATCATCGCCGCCGGCATCATTCCCGGGGGTCTGGAAATGATGGACAACCTGGCCATCCGCGCCGCCGAGGACTTCATCCACGCCGGTTACCCGGTGGACGCCGAAGCGATTTTGCTGTGCGAACTCGATGGCGTCGAAGCCGACGTTCACGATGACTGCATTCGCGTGCGCCAGGTGCTGGAAAACGCCGGCGCCAGCGAAGTGCGCCAGGCCAGGGACGAAGCCGAGCGCGTGCGCTTCTGGGCCGGTCGCAAGAATGCCTTTCCGGCCGTGGGCCGCTTGTCGCCGGACTATTACTGCATGGACGGCACCATCCCGCGCCGCGAACTGCCCGGTGTGCTGCAAGCCATTGCACAGTTGTCTGCCGAATACGGCCTGCGCGTGGCGAACGTGTTCCATGCCGGCGACGGCAACATGCACCCGTTGATTCTGTTCGACGCCAATCAACCCGGCGAGCTGGAACGCGCCGAAACCCTGGGAGGCAAAATCCTCGAATTGTGCGTGAAGGTCGGCGGCAGCATCACCGGCGAGCACGGCGTGGGGCGGGAGAAAATCAACCAGATGTGCGCGCAGTTCAACAACGATGAGCTGACCCTGTTTCACGCCGTCAAAGCGGCGTTCGACCCCGGCGGTCTGCTCAACCCGGGCAAGAACATCCCGACCCTGCACCGCTGCGCCGAATTCGGCGCCATGCATGTTCACGCCGGGCAATTGCCCTTCCCCGAGCTGGAGCGCTTCTGATGGTCCGAGAAAAGGATGTCGACGACGGCGCCGCGCTGCTCGATCAGGTCAATCAGGCGTTGCAGGACGCCACGCCCCTGCGGATTCAGGGCGCCAACAGCAAAGCGTTTCTGGGGCGCATCGTTGCCGGAGAAATCCTCGACACTCGCACCCATCGCGGCATCGTCAGCTACGATCCGACAGAACTGGTGATCACCGCACGTTGCGGTACACCGCTGAGCGAACTGCTTGCCGTGCTGGATGCTTCACAACAGATGTTGCCGTGCGAACCACCGGCCTTCGCCGACGATGCAACGGTGGGCGGGATGATCGCCAGCGGACTGTCTGGCCCGCGGCGGCCGTGGTCGGGGTCGGTGCGGGATGTCGTGCTGGGTACACGGATCATCACCGGCCATGGCAAGCACCTGCGCTTTGGCGGTGAAGTCATGAAAAACGTCGCCGGTTATGACCTGTCGCGGCTGATGGCCGGCAGTTACGGCTCGCTGGGAGTGATTACCGAAGTCTCGCTTAAAGTCCTGCCCAAGCCGCGTGAGTGCCTCAGCATCAGCCTGGAAATGGACAGCGAGCGTGCCTTGCAGCGCCTGGCGGAATGGGGCCAACAACCGTTGCCGATCAGCGCCGCCTGCCACGATGGCCAGCGCCTGCACTTGCGTCTGGAAGGTGGCGAAGGCTCGGTGGCGGCGGCCCGTGATCGGCTCGGTGGCGAACGACTCGATGGTGCTTACTGGGCAAATCTGAATGAACAGCGCCTGGATTTTTTTGATGAGGACCAGCCCCTGTGGCGCCTGTCGGTGCCGAACAACACCCCGCCGCTGACCTTGGCCGGCGCACAAATGCTCGACTGGGGCGGCGCACAGCGTTGGCTCAAGTCAGGCGCGGAAGCGGCATTGATTCGGCAGGTGGTTTCGGCTGTTGGCGGGCATGCTACCTGCTACAGCCATGGTTTGATCGACACGCCGTTTCACCCGCTGCCACCCGCCCTCCTGCACTATCACCGTCGACTCAAGCAGCAACTCGACCCTCAGGGCATCTTCAATCCTGGTCGCCTGTACGCGGAGCTTTGAGCCATGCAAACCACTCTCAGCGAAAAGGCCCGACAACTGCCCCGCGCCGAAGAAGCCGAAAGCATCCTGCGCACCTGCGTGCACTGCGGTTTCTGCAACGCGACCTGCCCGACCTATCAGTTGCTCGGCGACGAACTCGACGGCCCACGGGGTCGCATCTACCTGATCAAACAGGTGCTGGAGGGCAACGAAGTCACCCGCAAGACCCAACTGCACCTGGATCGTTGCCTGTCCTGCCGCAATTGCGAAACCACCTGCCCGTCGGGGGTGGACTATCACAACCTGCTCGATATCGGCCGCGCCGTGGTGGATGCCGCTGTGCCGCGGCCCATCGGCCAACGCTTGTTGCGCGGAGGTTTGCGCGCAGTGGCGCCCGATGCTTCTTTGTTCAAGGGACTGCTCGGTGCTGGCCGGATCTTCCGTGCGCTGCTGCCCGAGACTCTGCAAACCAAACTGCCGCGCAGTACTTCTGCAACCGAGCGCCGCCCGGTAACCCGGCATGCCCGCCAGGTGTTGATGCTTGAAGGCTGCGTGCAACCGGGTCTGTCGCCCAACACCAACACGGCGGCGGCACGGGTGCTGGATCGACTGGGGATCGGCATTACTCCGGCGCTGAATGCCGGCTGCTGCGGCGCCGTGGACTATCACCTCGACGCCCAGGCCAAAGGACTTGAGCGGGCCCGCAAGAATATCGACGCCTGGTGGCCGGCCATCGAGCAAGGCGCCGAAGCGATCGTGCAGACCGCCAGCGGCTGCGGTGCGTTCATCAAGGATTATGGGCACCTTCTCTGCACCGACCCGGCCTATGCCGAGAAGGCGAAAACCGTGAGTGCGCTGGCAAAGGATCTGGTGGAAGTGTTGCGTGAGGAACCGCTCGAATCCCTTGGTATTCATGCCGATCAACGCCTGGCTTTCCACTGCCCCTGCACCTTGCAACACGCACAGAAACTCGGCGGCGCGGTGGAGTCGGTGCTGACCCGGCTGGGCTTCAGCCTCACGACTGTGCCGGACGCCCATCTGTGCTGTGGCTCGGCGGGCACCTATTCGATAACCCAGCCGGCATTGGCCCGGCAACTGCGCGACCAAAAGCTCAATGCACTGGAAAGCGGTCATCCGGATGTCATCGCTACCGCCAATATCGGCTGCCAGGCCCATCTCGACGGCGCGGGACGCACGCCGGTCAGGCACTGGATCGAGCTGATGGATGCCGCGATGCCCTTGGTGAGAGACGCGTAGGATTGCTGGCGGTGGTCAAACGAAGGGCCAAAAAAAACCGCCTTTGCGGGGCGGTTTTTTCGGCAAGCCTCAGTTTGCGGCTGGGGTCTGCTGTCTCACGGACAACTCTGACGTGCGGGAATACTATTAATCTTTGGTTTTCGTTGCAACGTTATTTTGCGTGCGCTGAATGGCGTTATTCGAAAGATCCGTATTCCTGGCGAGCCTTGACCACATCAAACCATACTGACAGAAATAACGAATTACAAAACATACCAAAGCTTTCCCCCAGCATTCTCAAAATCCCGCCTCAGGACAGGTTAATATGCCGACGCTCACTCGCCAGTGCTTCCATGAGGTTTGGCTGGAACCATAACGGTTTCATGCCCTTCGACACGGTTTGCACCCGTGCCGGAATGATGGCTCGGAGGGATCACAACCGGCCGCCTCATGGGCAACTCTGACGAGCATGTCCAAAGGCACACATGATCCGGTAAGTGCGCTGGAGGATTGGCCCCCGACATGGAGGCCAAAACGTATGAAGCTTTTGCTGCGTACGCTGAGCCTCGTATGGAGATCGTTTCAAGCGTTTCGCTTTTACGAGTTCCTGCGAGACCACTTTGACAACCTGAAGTAACGGTTGTCGATGCGGGAAAAAGCCCGTTTTGGCTTCGGCTGAACGGGCTTTTTTTGTTCTTAAAAACTGTCACTTGTAGGATTTTTTATAAAATTGATCCTGTTCAGCTGTAAGGCATTTCTCTGACATCTGTCATCCCGACATCCTCCTCACCGTCAGTTATGAGCTAATAGCACCTTCATTAAACCGTCGCTGAAACGTTGTACTAGGATAGGATCCAATTTCCTGATTCGCTGTCGCCGGGCATGGAGCTGTTTTCCGGTGGTTCAGGAACACGAGTACCACACTGCAACTCATGGATGAACGACATGAACTCACAGCTGTTTCCTCACATTGGCAAGGTCATCGCCAGCACTGGCAGCCGACATTTCCCACGGATGCTGCACGACCTGATCCTGACCCAACTGGCCGTGGACGCCACGCATATCCGGCAGATGCGCGTGGAACCGGTCGGACGCACGCAACCGCGCGGCGAACCCGAATGCATCAAGGAAGCGCCACTGCCGGCTGAAACGGTGTATTCCGAACTGAGCACCCTGCCGAGTGCCAATGATTTGCCCGCTCCCGAGCCCTCGACGGTCACCGACGCCTCGCAATTGCACCTGACCCGGCGCAAGGACGGTTATCGCTATGTGATCTCGGTCTACCGTTGCGGCCCGGCAAAACGCTTCTCCGCTCACGAGCGCAGCTTGTTGCAGGACATTTCCCCAGTGCTGCTGCCGATGGTGGAAAAACACATCAACGCCCTGCAACCGTCAAACACTGACGCCCTGGGACAATCCCAGGAGCAATCGGATTCCACCCTGCTGGGCCTGGAAACCCTGCGCCTGCGCTTTTGCGAACGAGTGGAGCAACTGGGGCTGAGCCTGTCGAACCGCGAAATGGAAGTGTGTGTCGGTCTGCTGGCCGGACGCACCGCGCCTGAACTGGCCGAACAGTTGCAACTGAAGGTCAATACCGTGGAAAGCTACCTCAAACGCGCAGCCATCAAACTGGGTATCAGCGGACGTCACTCGCTGATGCGCTGGATGTATTCGCCGAAGGACTGCCCGGCAGCCTGCGGCCCTTCGAACGCCGCCTGAAGGCTCACACACCTCTGACGAAACCGCCCTCCTGCAAAGGACGGCGGTTTTTTCGTGCCCGCTTCAATCCCGGGCCAGCGCCTCGATCGGATCGAGCCGCGACGCATTGCGTGCCGGCACAAAGCCGAACACGATGCCGATCAGGGTCGAGCAGATCACGGCAGTCAACACGGAAGTCAGCGAGAACACCATTTCCCATTCCTTGATGAACAGCGAGAACAGGTGGCCGATGGCATAACTCAACGAGATACCGATGGCGCCACCGAGCAGGCAGACCATCACCGCCTCCACCAGAAACTGCTGGCGGATGTCCGACTGCCGCGCCCCGACCGCCATGCGGATACCGATCTCACGGGTACGCTCGGTGACCGACACCAGCATGATGTTCATCACGCCGATACCGCCCACCACCAGCGAAATCACCGCAATCAGCGACAGCAGCAAGGCCAGTGAGCGGCTGGTTTTCTGCACGGTCTGCATCACGCTGTCGAGGTTGTTGGTGAAGAAGTCCTTGGTGCCGTGGCGCTGCAGCATCAGTTTGTTGACGTTGTCTTCCACTACCTTGCTCGGCTGACCGTCCTTGATCCGCACACTGATGCTGTCCAGGTAACGCTGGCCCAACAGTCGGCCGGCGGCGGTTTCATAAGGCACCCAGACATTGAGCGACTTGCTCGACGAGAAGATGTTTTTGTTTTCCGCCGCCACACCGATCACGGTACACGGCAAATTGCCGATCAGGATCACCTGCCCCAGCGGGTCGACGCCCTCGCCGAACAACCGATGCCGGGTGTTGTGATCGATCACCACCACCTGCGCCTGACGCCGGGCATCGCTTTCGCTGAACGGAATGCCTGACTCCATCTTGATTCCGCGCACCTGGAAATACAGATCGCTGACGCCGTTGACCTGCGCATCGAGGTCGATATTGCGATAGCGCAGCAACAGATTGCGCCCGACCACCGGCGTAGCGCTGTCGACGTAGTAGAGCTGATTGAGAGCGGTCACATCCGCCGGCACCAGGGTTTCGATGGCCGCCGAGCGACTGTCACCGAAACTGGTGCCGGAATAGATATCGATGGTGTTGCTGCCAATGGCCTGAATGTCTTTCAGCACGTAGCGCTTGGCCCCTTCACCGATGGCCGAAATCGACACCACCGAGGTGATGCCGATAACGATCCCGAGCATGGTCAGCAAGGTGCGCATCCGATGGGAGATCAGTGCGACCCAGGCCATATTGAACGCTTCCTTGAACAAGCCGAAACTGGCCACCAGACGTCGTGCCGCACCGGATTTGCGCGACACCGCGTCTTCGTTGGTCAGTGCCGTGGTGTCGCGCTCGTTGCGGCGGTCGCTGAGGATTTCGCCGTCGCTGACTTCGATGATGCGTTCAGCGTTGGCGGCGACCTTGGGGTCGTGAGTCACCAGGATCACCGTGTGCCCGGCGGCGTGCAGCTCCAGCAGAATGCGCATCACCTCCTTGCCGCTGGTGGTATCGAGGGCGCCGGTGGGCTCGTCGGCGAGGATCACTTCACCGCCGTTCATCAAGGCCCGGGCGATACTCACCCGCTGCTGCTGGCCACCCGACAGCTGGCTGGGGCGGTGCGTCAGGTGCCCTTCCAGCCCCAGGCGTGCCAACAGCTCACGGGCCCGGGCGTGGCGCTGCGGCTCTGGCGTGCCGGCGTAGATCGCCGGCATTTCGACGTTGTGCATCGCGCTCAGATGCGGCAGCAAGTGATAGCGCTGGAAGATGAAGCCGAAATAGTCGCGGCGCAGTTCGGCCAGCGCCTGATTGTCCAGATCCCGGGTTTCCCGGCCGTTGATCTTGTAGCTGCCGGCCGTGGCGTAGTCGAGGCAGCCGAGGATGTTCATCAGAGTCGATTTGCCGGAGCCCGAGGCACCGATGATCGCCACCATTTCCCCGGCATGGATCGTCAGGTCGATATTCTTCAGCGCCAGGAATTCACGGTCGCCCGCAGTGAAACTGCGGCTGATGCCGGTCAGTTGCAGCAGAGGTTCGGTCATGCTCATGCCCCTGCCACTTTCGCCACCGGATCACCGATCACCACCCGGTCGCCTTCGGCCAGACCGTCGTTGACCTGCACCTTGACGTTGTTGTTGATCCCGGTCTGCACATTGCGCGACTGCGCCTGCCCCTTGGCGTCCAGCACCCGCACCGGGAAGCTGCCGTCGTTGTTGCGCGGACCGAGTGCCGCCACCGGAATCGTCAGCACCGACTTGGCGGTGTCGAGCACCACGCGTACCTGCGCCGTCATGGAAATACGCAGACGATGATCCGGGTTGGGCACCTCGAACAGTGCGTTGTAGAACACTGCCGTGTTCTGTTTCGGCGTGCCGGCGGGCGGGGTTTCCAGAAAGTTCTGCGGTGCGGGCTCAGTGCCGCGCAGCTTGCCGTAATAACGCTTGTCCTCACCCAGTATGGTGAAATACACCTCCTGCCCCGGCGCGATGTGAATGACGTCCGCCTCCGACACCTGAGCCTTGACGGTCATGGTGTCCAGGTCCGCCAGTTTCAACAGGATCGGCGCCAGTTGGTTGGCGATCACGGTCTGGCCTTCCTGGGTGACGATACCCACCACGTCGCCGTCGATGGGCGCGACGATCCGCGTGTAGGCCAGATTGACCTTGGCGGTGTCGATCTGGATGTGCGCGCTCTTGATCTGCGCATCCAGCGACAACAGGTTGGCCTGCTGCACCTCGTAGTTCGATTGCGCGGTTTCAAAATCCTGCCGCGAGATCGACGCGTCCTCTTGCAGGTTCTGATAGCGCTCGTAGATTGCCTTGGTCTGCCGGAGTTGAGCCTGAGTCGCCCGACGCTGGGCTTGCAGGTTTTCCTCGTCGACCTGCGCCTGACGCAAGGTGTTCTGCAGCACCAGCGGGTCGATTTCCGCCAGCCACTGGCCCTTCTTGACCTTGTCGCCGACCTTGACCTTGAGCGACTTCAACTGCCCCGAGACCTGGGCACCGACGTCCACCTGCTTGATGCCTTCCAGCAATCCGGTGGCCAGCACCGCGTTTTCAATGTCACCGCGTTCAACCGTGGCGGTCAGGTACTGCGGTGCTTCAGCCGGTGCCTGCACCGTGTAGAACACCAACCCGGCCACAAGCGTCAACGCGATTCCCAGACCGACTTTGCGCAACTTCGACTGTTCCATAAATGACCACAATTCCGTTCAGGGTTGAGCCCGGCCAGCGGCCGGGTTCCAGGATAAAAACTTCAATCAGGACAACACTTGACCCGCCGCCACCGTCAGCCCGTCATGCCACCACGCCGCGAGACTGAAGACGTTGGGCGCCTTGAGGATCGTGAAGTGGTTGCCGGGGCCGTACCACACCGCCAGATCCCGGGCCTCGCGCTGCCAGCCTTCGAGCATCGCTGCCTGTTCGCGCTGGTTGCCCGAGGCGTCCAGTGTCGGATCGTCCACCAGCGCCAGACGCACCGGCCCGGTGTAGGCCAGCGCCGGCTGATAGACCGTGCGCAGCGCCGTGGCGAAGGTGCGCACCGGGCCCTGCATCGCGTCAGCTGACGAGCGTTCGGACAGCACGCCGGCATGCACCATGCCGTCATGCAGCAGACGCATTTGCGTAGCGTCATCGGCTTCGGCGAAGGCCAGTGCATCGATGCCCAAAGACTTGCCGCTGGACAGTTGCAGCGACTCGATCAGTCGCAACAACGCCGCCGTCGTGGTGTAAGGCTTGCCCACGACGCTGTTGCCACCCGGCGATTCGCTGTCGATCAGGGTCAGGGATGCCACCTCGCGCCCCACCGCCTGCAACTGCGCCGCCATGGCGTAGGCCACCCAGCCACCGAACGAATGCCCGATCAGGTGCACCGGTCCTTGCGGATACAACTGCTCAAGTGCCCGCAGGTAGAACGTGGCCGCACTTTCGACCCGGCTGTGGGGCACGGTCGCACCGTCGAGGCCTCGGGGTTGCAGCCCGTAAATCGGCCACTCCGGCCCCAGCGCCTCGGTCAGGTGGATGAACCCGGTGACACTGTCGCCGGCCCCCGGCACACAGAAAATCGGCGCATGCCCGGCGTGACCGGTCTGGATCGTCAACAGCGGCTGATACGCCCGGGATTCGATCACTGCCGACGCCTGAACTGCCTGACTGAGCGACTGACCAAGCACCTGCACATGTGGCGCCTGCATCATGCTCTGGTGATCGCCCGGCACGTCGATGCAGTGCAGGAGCGTGGCCGGCACTTCATCCGACCAGCCCAGAGTCGGGTGACGACGAGACAGCTCCGTCGGATGCTCCTGCGCCCGGAACAGATGCAACGGCAAGCCCAATGGATTGATCCGGTAATGCGCCAGCGCATGCCCGTGGGCGACCTCGCGGTCGAGGTAATGCCAAAGGTCTTGCGGCGCGGCGGCGGCCATCTCCGGATGCAGCAATTGCTGGTCCCGGCAGCGCTGCAACAGCAACTGGAAGTCAATCTGCTCCAGTTCGGTCTGCAACAGCGCCAGATGCGCCAGTGCGGCTTGCCCCGCGTCACCAAGAGAGGCCCGGTACATCGTGCAGTGCTGCAACAACTGACGCTTGTGCGCATGTTCGTCGCTCCAGCGCGCCTTGCCCTGATCGGTCAGGCGCGGCACGAAACTGTCGATCAGGCCAACGAACGCCACCGTCTCATCCATGCCAAGCAACTGCATTGCCACTTCGTAGGCCAACACCCCGCCGAACGACCAGCCGGCCAGACGATAAGGCCCCTGTGGCTGCACCGAACGGATGATCTCCACCATGCGCGCCGCCAGGCATTCCATGGTGCGCAGCTGTGCCTGGCCGAACGGGATGCCCGGCAGGCCGTAGATCGGGAAATCGCCCTCGATGTGCAGGCCCAGCGCCGGGAAGTACGCGTCCATCCCGCTGAACTCATGCATCAGGAACAGCGGCGAGCCTGCCCCACCGGCCCGCACCACGACCAGTCCGTCATCCTGTTGTTCTGCACCGGTGCGCTGGCCGAGCAACGTGCCGAGCGACTCGATGCTGGCGTGCTGGAACAGCTCGGCCAGCGTCACTTCCAGCCCGTTCTGTTGCATCAGGTTGACCAGACGAATAGCCAATAGCGAATGGCCGCCGAGTTCGAAGAAGTTGTCGTGACGACCCACCTGCTCGACCTGCAACACCTCGGCCCACAACTGAGCCAAAGTCTCTTCCAGCGGATTGGCCGGGGCCTCATAGGCGCGGCTGAGCAGCGCGTCCTGCGCCGGGATCGGCAACGCCTTGCGATCCACCTTGCCGTTGTTGTTCAGCGGCAACGCATCGAGCTGCACCCAGGCCGAGGGCACCATGTATTCCGGCAGGCGTGCCTGCAATTGGCTGCGTAAAGCAGTGCTGTCGACGCCCTCTTCGGCGGTGAAATACGCCACCAGACGCAGCGGTTCCTGGCCGTCCTGACGGGCCAGCACGATGGCTTCCTTCACCCCTTCGCAGTTCAGCAGGCGGTTTTCGATTTCCCCCAGTTCGATGCGGAAACCACGGATTTTCACCTGATCGTCGTTGCGGCCGATGCACTCCAGTTGCCCCGGTGCCAGCCAGCGTGCGAGGTCGCCGGTGCGGTACAGCAACGCACCCGGTTGATCGCCGAACGGATCTTGCAGGAATTTTTCGGCGGTCAGGTCCGGGCGATTCAAATAGCCCAGCGCCACACCTTGCCCACCGATGTACAGCTCACCGGTCACGCCCATCGGCACCGGCTGCTGACGGGCGTCGAGTACGTAGACCTGGGTGTTGGAGATCGGGCCGCCAATCGGCACGCTGTCGGCATCGTCCGCCACTTCGCGCACTTCGAACGTCGTGGCGTAAGTCGTGGTTTCGGTCGGGCCGTAGCAGTGGACGATGCGCAGATTCGGCGCCTCGGCCAGCAAGCGGCGGAAGGCCGCTGGATCGGCGCGTTCGCCACCACACAGCACGATGCGCAAGCTTTTAAGGGCTTCGGGGATCAACTGCACGTACTGGTTGAACAGCGCGGTGGTGACAAACAGGATCGTGGCACCGGTGTTGGCCAGTTCACGTCCGAAGGCTTGCGGATCAAGCAAGGTCGCGTGATCGATGACTACCACTCGACCGCCATTGAGCAGCGGCCCCCAGACATCCATCGTGCTGGCGTCGAACGCCGGGTTGGAAGCGAATGCCACGCGATCCTGCGGGTTGAAATCCGCATAGCCGTTGTTGATCACCAACCGGCCAATCGCCCGGTGCGGCACCATCACACCCTTCGGTGTGCCGGTGGAACCGGAGGTGTACATGATGTAGGCCAGGGACTCGGAAGACTGCGGCAAATCCGGGTTGTGAACCGGTTGTGCGTCCAACGACAGCAAATCCAGATCAATCCGGCGCACAGCGTAATCAGCCGTTTCAGTGCTCAAGGTCAACAGCGCTTTCGCCCCGCAGTCCTCGACCATGAACGCCTGACGTTCAGCCGGCGCATTGATGTCCAGCGGCACATAAGCCGCCGCACATTTGCCGATGGCCAGTTGTGCGATCAACAGATCTAGCGAACGCGGCAGCAGGATCGCCACATGGTCGCCCGGTTGCACGCCCTGTCCGATCAAGTAATGGGCCAGGCGATTGGCCCGTTGATTCAACTCTTCATAAGTCAACGCCGCGCGGCCATGCACCACCGCCACCGCTTGCGGTTGCTTCGTCACCTGCTGTTCGAACAGACGATGAACCGTCAACGTCGCCGGGTAATCCCGTTGAGTGGCGTTGAACTCGACCAGCAGTTGCCGCCGCTCATCCCGCGGCAGGATCGACAACTGATCGATGCCCAGTTGCGGCGTCCGCTCCAGCGCCTGCAACAAGCTGTCGACCGCAAGATCCATGTAGTCGCAGATCCGCTCGGCGTCGATCCCGGACATGGTCAACGCAGTCAGGCTGAAGTCTTCGCCCAGATCATCGACGCTCAGGCTCAGGCGGTAGTTGCTGTGTTCTTCGGCATCGAGCAACTGCATGCCCTGCCATGCCGCAACGACTTCATCGGACGGCGTGCCCCCGCCACCACTGTGGCGGTAATTGAACAACGCATTGAACAGCGGTACCCCCGGCGCCATGGCGCTGCAACGTTGCACCAGCGCCAGCGGCGCGTGTTCGTGATGCAGCAAGCGGTTCAAGCGCTGATGGGTCGCCAACGCGGCTTCTTTCACCGTTTGCCCGTCCAGATCGATGCGCAGCGGCAGCGTGTTGATGAACACGCCCAGCGCCCGCTCGGCGCCTTCACCACCGTGTAACCGTCCGAGCATTACGGTGCCGAACACCACGTTTTCACGCCCCGACAGTTGCCCCAGCACGCTGGCCCAGGCCAGGTGCATCAGGCTGGCAGCGCTGATGCCCAGACGCCTGGCCTTGGCCCTGACCCGTTGGCTCAACGCGGTGCTCAGCAGCCGCTGCGCATGCCCGTTGCCACTGTCCGCAACACTGCCCTGGCCATACGGCAGGGTCGGCTCGTCGATATCGCCGAGCATGTCGCGGAAGAACGTCTCATGTTCCTCCTCGCTCAACCCCGAGCGAGTACGGGCGACATAGGTGCGATACGGCACCGGTTCGGCCAGCTGCCGCAACTGGCCGAGCAGGACCGACTGCATCTCGTGGCGCAGCACCTCCAGCGCAATGTGGTCCATGACCAGGTGATGGAACAGCAGCAGCGCCACCACACGCCGATTGACCGCGTCCCAGCTGTGCACCACGCGCATCAGCGGCGCCTGAGTGACGGCCATGCGGTAGTGCCGGGTATCGAACCGGCTGCGCAACTGGCTCAATGCATCCGTTTCACTCTCGTCCAGCTCCACCGTTTCACACACCAGCGACGCCTGACGCCAGACCACTTGCACCGGTTCCTCCAGCCCGTCCCAGAACAGCGACGTGCGCAGGATGTCATGGCGTTCGATCACGGCCTGCAAGGCTTCGGCGAACACCCGCAGACGGGATTCATCGGCGAACGCGAATTGCGCCTGCAACACATACGGATCGCCCTGGGGTGCCGACAAGTGGTGGAACAGGATGCCGGCCTGCAACGGCGCCAGCGGGTAAATGTCCTGCACGTTCGCGGCGCCGCCGGGAATGCTGGCGACGATACGGTCGATGGCGAGCTGATCCAGTGCAACCAGTGGCAGCATGTCAGCGGTGATGTGTTTACAGTCCGGCGCAATCCGGTTGGCCGGGATTTCAGCCTCCATCTCATCGCCGACCGCAGCGGCCAGAGCGGCGAGCGTCGGCTGGCTGAACAGCACACGCACATCGGCCGTCAGCCCGACATGGCGCATCCGCGCCACCAGATTGACCGCCATCAGCGAATGTCCGCCCAGTTCGAAGAAGTTGTCGTGGCGCCCTACCCGCTCCACCTTGAGCAGTTCGGCCCACAACCCTGCGAGGAGAATTTCCACCTCGCCAACCGGCGCTTCGTACTCGCGAGTGATGACCGAAGCCTGATCCGGCACCGGCAAGGCCTTGCGGTCGAGCTTGCCGTTCGGACTCAGCGGCAGCGCATCGAGATGCACGAACACCGCCGGCACCATGTAATCCGGCAGGTGTTCCAGCAGATGACCGCGCAACACGTCGATTTCCAGTCGGGCGCCGGTGTAGTAAGCGACCAAACGCTTGTCTCCCGGCACGTCTTCGCGAGCCAGTACCGCAGCTTCCTGCACACCGCCGATGTCGGTCAGGCGGGACTGGATTTCACCCAGTTCGATGCGCAGGCCACGGATCTTCACCTGATCGTCGTTACGGCCCAGGTATTCGATGTTGCCGTCGGCCAGATAACGGGCGACGTCGCCGGTGCGGTACAGGCGGCCATTGGGCTGGAACGGGTCGTTGAGGAACCGCTCAGCGCTCAACTCAGGACGGTTCAGATAACCCCGAGCAACCTGCACGCCACCGATGTACAGCTCGCCGACCACACCTTGCGGCACCGGTTGTTGCTGGGCGTCGAGGATGTACATGCGGGTGTTGGCGATCGGCTTGCCGATTGGCGTGTTGTCCGGCGTGGTGTCGACAGGTCCGGCGCAATCCCACGCTGTGACGTCCACGGCCGCTTCGGTCGGGCCGTAGAGGTTGTGCAAACCACTGCCCGGCAATTGCTGCTTGAAGCGCCGCACCAGACTGCCCGGCAGCGCTTCACCGCTGCACATCACCTGACGCAAACCATGACAACGCGCGCTGTCGCCATGGGCGAGAAACACGTCGAGCATCGACGGCACGAAGTGCAGCGTGGTGATGCGTTCTTGCTCGATCACTTCGCTCAGGTACAGCGGATCCTTGTGACCGCCGGGACGGGCCATCACCAACCGGGCGCCAGTCATCAGTGGCCAGAAGAACTCCCACACCGAGACGTCGAAGCTGAACGGTGTTTTCTGCAGGACTGAATCTTCGGAGGTCAGGCGATAAGCGTCCTGCATCCACAGCAAGCGGTTGACTACCCCGCTGTGCTCGTTGATCACGCCTTTTGGCTGGCCGGTGGAACCTGAGGTGTAGATCACGTAGGCCGTGTGTTGCGGGGTCAGCCCATCGACGGAAAGCTTATCCGCCGACAACGATTGCCAGGTGTCGTGATCCAGATCGACCACCGGCACCGACACTTCGCCCAACAAGGCGCGGGTCGAGCCTTGCACCAACACTGCCGAAGGTGCGCTGTCCTCCAGCATGTAGGCCAGCCGCTCCAGCGGATACGCCGGATCCAGCGGCACATAACCGCCGCCAGCCTTCAAAATGGCCAGCAACCCGACCACCATTTCCAGCCCGCGCTCGACACAGATCGCCACTCGTGCATCCGGGCCAACGCCCAGACCGCGCAAGTGATGGGCCAGACGATTGGCCCGAGCATTCAGCTCGGCATAGCTCAGTCGCTGCTCACCGGAAAGCACCGCCACAGCCTGCGGCGTGCGCAAGACCTGCGCCTCGAACAGACCGTGAATGCTTTGCTGAAGGTTGTAATCAACGTCAGTGGCATTGAAGCGGTGCAGCAAATGCCGGCGCTCATCCTCCGCCAGCACATCGACCTGCTCCAGCAACGCCTGATCATTGCTGACCATGGCGTGCAGCAATTGCTGCAAGTAACCGGCATAACGCTGAACCGTCGATTCATCGAACAGCGCCGTGGCGTATTCCAGCGAACCCCGGATCACGCCCTGGGCCTCGCCCAATGTCAGCGACAGGTCGAACTTGGCAAAGTGGCTCGGCTCGGCCACGCCTTCCAGTGTCAGATCACCGAGGGCCAGCGTTGCGCCGCTGCCGCTGTCCCAGCTCAACAGCGTCTGGAACAACGGACTATGGGACAGGCTGCGCACCGGGCGGGTGATTTCCACCACTTGTTCGAACGGCAGATCCTGATGGGCCTGGGCTTCGAGGGTGCGGGCCTTGACCCGGGCCAGCAATGCCTCGACGGTGAGCGCGCCCGAAGTGTCGATGCGCACGGCGAGCGTGTTGACGAACAGTCCGATCAACCCTTCTATTTCCGCCCGGTTACGGTTGGCGACCGGCGAACCGATCACCACATCCGACTGCCCGGACAAGCGACCGAGCAACATCGCCCAGGCGCTCATCACCGCCATGTACGGCGTCACGCCGTGGCGTTGGCACAGCGCCTTGAGGTCTGCGCTCAAACGCTCATCCAGCCGGATGTCGACACTGCTGCCGGCATAATCCTGCAAGGCTGGGCGTGGGCGGTCGGTCGGCAGCATCAGCAAGGCCGGCGCTCCGGCCAGTGCCTGTTGCCAGTAATCGCTCTGACGCTGCAAGACTTCACCGCTCAACCAGCGGCGCTGCCACACGGCGTAGTCGCTGTACTGCAACGCCAGCGGCGGCAGCGGATCGCCCTCGCCGTGGCTGAACGCCTGGTACAGCGCCATCAGTTCGCGGGTCAGCACACCCATCGACCAGCCATCGGAGACGATGTGGTGCAGGGTCAGCAGCAACACATGATGATCATCGGCCAGTCGCACCAGACGCCCGCGAATCAGCGGATCGTCCTGCAAATCGAACGGCCCAGAGGCTTCACCCTGAATCAGCGCGAGCAAGGCATCGTCGGCCTGCGAGTGCCGGCGCAAGTCCTCGACCCGCAGCAGCACACCGCTGTCGAGCGGCGCGATCAGCACCTGGGCTTCATCGTTGAACTGGGCGAAGCGGCTGCGCAGGGTTTCGTGACGTTCGACGATCCGCACCAATGCCCGTTGCAGGGCCGCTTCGTCGAGTCGACCGCGCAGGCGCAGACCGAGGGGAATGTTGTAGGCGGTGTTTGCGCCTTCCAGTTGCGCCATGAACCACAACCGTTGCTGGGCAAACGACAACGGCAGCGTGCCGTCACGCGGCGCCGGCATGATCGCCGGTTGCGTGCAGCGTCCGGCCTGGGCCAGCACCTCGGCGACAGCGGCGAGCTCGGCGTTGGCAAACAGTTCGGCGAGGGTCAGTTCCACCCCGAGCCGCTGGCGAACCTGAGACAGCATGCGCATCGCCAGCAGCGAGTGGCCGCCCAGTTCAAAGAAATGATCCTGCCGTCCGACCTGCTCGACCTGCAGCACCTCGGCCCAGATCTGCGCCAGGGTGGTTTCCAGTTCACCTTGCGGCGCCTGATAGTCGCGGGTGAACAAGGCGCTGCGATCCGGCACCGGCAAGGCCTTGCGATCGACCTTGCCGTTGGCGGTCAGCGGCAGCGCATCGAGTCTGACGAAGGCCGCCGGCACCATGTATTCCGGCAGTTGACCGAGCAGATGTGCCCTCAGGTCGGACACCGCCAGCGCTTCGCACTGCGCCTGTTCAGTGAAATACGCCACCAGTCGCACCTGCCCGGGTTCGTCTTCGCGGGCCACCAGTACGGCTTCCTGGATGCCGGGCAACTGATTGAGGCGAGTTTCGATTTCCCCCAGCTCGACGCGCACACCACGGATTTTCACTTGATCGTCGTTGCGCCCCAGGTACTCGATGGAACCGTCGGCGCGCCAGCGCGCCAGGTCGCCAGTGCGGTACATGCGACCGTGGTTGAACGGGTCGCGCAGGAAGCGTTCTTCGGTCAGATCAGGTCGATTGAGGTAACCCCGGGCTACACCGGCGCCGCCCACATACAGCTCTCCGGCCACACCAACCGGCACCGGACGCTGCTGTTCATCGAGCAGGTACACCGTCGCGTTGGCGATCGGTTTACCGATGTGCAGCGCCTGCCCCGCCTCGACGATTCCCGAAGTGGCCACCACGGTAGCCTCGGTCGGGCCGTAGTTGTTGACCACATCAAAGGACTGCTGACGATTGAACTGACGCAGACGGTCGCCGCCAATCAGCAGTGTGCGCAGGGTCGGGTGTTCGAGGCTCTGGCTGAACGCGTATTCGGCCACCGGTGTCGGCAGGAAGCTCACGTCCAGCGGCTGCGCGCGCCACCAGTCGAGCAACGCATCCACGTCTTCGCTGCCATCGCGGGCCGGCGCCAGGTGCAGGGTCGCGCCAGCGCACAGGGCCGGCCAGACTTCCCAGGCCATGGCGTCGAAACCGAATCCCGCAAGGCTCGACGTGTGGCGACCGGCGCACAGATCGAACGCCTTGCAGTGCCAGTCGACGAGGTTGCTCAAGGTGTGGTGTTCGACCATCACGCCCTTGGGCAGGCCGGTGGAGCCCGAGGTGTAGATGACATAGGCCAGGTGTTCGGCAGTCAGATCCGGCATCTGTGGATTACCGGTCTCGGTGTCCGGCCAGGCCTGCAAATCGATGTCGATCACCGGCACGTCCAGCGCCGGCAGTCGTTCACGCAAATCACTCAGGCAGAGCACCGCCACGGGCGCACTGTCGCTCAGCAGGTAGTTCAAACGCTCCGCCGGGTGCGCCGGATCCACCGGCACATAACCGGCGCCGGCCTTGAGAATGGCCACCAGCCCGACCAGCGTTTCCAGCCCGCGCCGGGCGACGATGGCCACGCGATCATCAGGGCGAACGCCCAGCCCGATCAGGTGATGAGCCAAGGTGTTGGCCTGCCGGTTCAGCTCGGCAAAGGTCAACGCCTGCCTCTGACAGACTGCCGCGACCGCTTCGGGCCGCTCGATCACTTGCGTCTCGAATCGCTGCGCAATGGTCAGCCCCGACACAAACTCCGCATGGGTGTCGTTGAACGTAACCAGCAATTGTTCACGCTCGTGAGCCTGAACCATCTCGAGCTGTTCCAGCTGCGCCTGATCATTGGCGACCATCGCGTGCAGCAACTGCTCGAAGTAGCCGACATAACGCTGGATCGTCGATTCATCGAACAGCGCCGTGGCGTATTCCAGCACGCCGCGAATGCCGTCGCGGGTTTCGCCCAATGTCAGCGACAGGTCGAACTTGGCGAAGCGGGTCGGACCGGCCACGTTTTCCAGCGCCATCTCCCCCAGTTCCAGCGCCGGCCCGACGCTGTTTTCCCAGCTCAGGGTGGTCTGGAACAACGGACTGTGGGACAGGCTGCGCGCCGGCCGGGTGACTTCCACCACCTGCTCGAACGGCAGGTCCTGATGGGCCTGCGCTTGCAACGTCAACGTCTTGACCCGGGCCAGCAGCGCCTCGACGCTGAGCCCGCCGGAGGTGTCGATGCGCAGGGCCAGGGTATTGATGAACAAGCCGATCAGCCCTTCGATTTCCGCGCGACCACGGTTGGCAACCGGCGAGCCGATCACAACGTCCGACTGGCCGGACAAGCGACTGAGCAACAGGGCCCAGGCGCTCACCATCGTCATGTACATCGTCACGCCATGGCGCTGGCTCAGGGCCTTAAGGCCGGCGCTCAGCGGTTCGTCCAGCCGGAACTCGACACTGCTGCCGGTGTAATCCTGCTGCGCCGGACGCGGACGGTCGGTCGGCAGCACCAGCAAGGTCGGGGCCCCGGCGAGGGTTTGCTGCCAGTAATCGCTCTGTTGTTGCAGCACTTCGCCGCTCAACCAGCGGCGTTGCCAGATCGCGTAGTCGGCATATTGCAGCGCCAGTGGCGGCAGCGGATCGGCCTCACCCTGGCTGAACGCTTGATACAGCGCCATCAGTTCACGGGTCAGCACGCCCATCGACCAGCCGTCGGAAATGATGTGGTGCAGGGTCAACAGCAACACATGGTGATCGTCGGCCAGCCGCACCAGACATCCGCGAATCAACGGATCGTTCTGCAAGTCGAACGGGGTCGAGGCCTGTTCACGGATCAACGCCTGCATGGCGTCGTCGGCGTGCGGATGCTGACGCAGATCCTCGACCCGCAGCAGCACGCCGCTGTCCACCGGCGCAATCATCACCTGCACGTCATCGTCGTGCGGGACGAAACGGCTGCGCAGGGTTTCGTGGCGGTCGATGATCCGCGCCAGTGACCGTTGCAGCGCCGCCTCGTCGAGATGACCGCGCAAACGCAGGCCCAGCGGGATGTTGTAGGCGGTGTTGACCCCTTCCATCCGCGCCAGAAACCACAGCCGCTGCTGGGCGAACGACAGCGGCAGCGCGCCGTCCCGTGGCACCGGCAACATGGCCGGTTGCGAGCTGCGCCCGGCCTGGGCCAGCACTTCGGCGACCGCTGCCAGTTCGGCATTGGCAAACAAGTCGCTCAGGGCCAGTTCGACGCCCAGACGTTGGCGAACCTGGGACACCATGCGCATCGCCAGCAACGAGTGGCCACCCAGTTCGAAGAAGTGATCCCGGCGCCCGACCTGCCCGACCTGCAGCACTTCGCCCCAGATCCGTGCGAGCGCGATTTCCAGCTCGCCGTGCGGTGCTTCGTAATGGCGGGTGAACAACGCCGCGCGATCCGGCGCTGGCAGGGCCTTGCGGTCGACCTTGCCGTTGGCGGTCAGCGGCAATGCGTCCAGTCGCACGAAGGCCGCTGGCACCATGTACTCGGGCAACTGCGCCAGCAGACAAGCGCGCAGCTCGGCCACCGGTTGCGGTTCGACCTGAGCCTGTTCGGTGTAATAGGCGACGAGGCGCGGCTGGCCGGGTTCGTCTTCACGGGCCAGCAACACCGCTTCCTGAATGCCGGGGAGCTGGTTGAGACGGGTTTCAATCTCGCCCAATTCGATGCGCACGCCGCGAATCTTCACCTGATCGTCGTTGCGGCCCAGGTATTCGAGGGTGCCGTCGTCCTGCCAGCGAGCCAGGTCACCGGTGCGGTACATGCGCCCGCCGTTGAACGGATCGTCGAGAAAGCGTTCGGCCGTCAGGTCCGGACGGTTCAGATAACCCCGGGCAACCCCGGCGCCACCGACATACAACTCCCCCGCTACGCCGATGGGCACCGGACGTTGCTGCTCATCCAGCAAATACACCGTGGCATTGCTCACCGGGCGACCGATGTGCAGCGTCTGCCCCGCTTCGACCTTGCCCGAGGTCGCCACCACCGTGGTTTCGGTCGGACCGTAATTGTTGATCACATCGAAATGCCGGTGACGGCTGAACTGCCGCAGGCGATCCCCGCCGATCAACAGTGTGCGCAAGGTCGGGTGTTCGAGGTTTTGACTGAAGGCATATTCGGCCACCGGCGTTGGCAGGAAGCTCACATCCAACGGTTGCGCACGCCACCAGTCGAGCAAGGCGTCGATGTCTTCGTTGCCATCGCGGGTCGGGGCCAGGTGCAGCGTCGCGCCGGCACACAGGGCGGGCCAGACTTCCCAGGCCATGGCGTCGAAGCCAAACCCGGCAAGGCTTGAAGTGTGACGACCGGCGCACAGATCGAACGCGCCGCAATGCCAGTCGACGAGGTTGGACAGGGTGCGGTGTTCGACCATCACGCCCTTGGGCAGACCGGTCGAGCCCGAGGTGTAGATCACGTAAGCCAGATGTCCGGCGGTCAAGTCCGGCACCTGCGGATCAAGGGCCAGGCTCAGTGGCCAGGTGCGGCGGTCGAGGTCGATCACCGGGACGTCCAGTGTCGGCAACCGATCACGCAGATCGCTCTGGGTCAGCACCACCGCCGGGGCACTGTCGCTGAGCAGGTAGCTCAGGCGCTCGGGCGGATGCGCCGGGTCAACCGGCACATAACCGGCCCCGGCCTTGAGAATCGCCAGCAGTCCCGCCAGCGTATCGAGCCCGCGGCGGGCGACGATGGCCACGCGATCATCAGGACGAACACCCAGGCTGATCAGATGATGGGCCAGGGCGTTGGCGTGCAGGTTCAGCTCGGCGTAGGTCACTTGTTCACCGAGGAACACCGCCGCCACCGCTTCCGGTCGTTCGATGACTTGCGCCTCGAAACGCTGATGAATCGTCAGCCCTTGCGGGTAGTCGGCCCGGGTGGCGTTGAAGTCGCGCAGGATCTGCTCGCGCTCCGCGTCCGGGAGGATCGACACCTGGCTGACCGGTGAATCCGGCGCCTGTTCCAGTGCGGACACCAGCCCGTTCAGGGCGCCGAGCATGTAATCGCACACCCGTTGCGGGTCGACTTCAGTGGTGGCGAGCAGGGTCAGGCTGAAGGCTTCGCCCAGGTCGTCGATACTCAGGGTCAGCGGATAGTTGGTGCGCTCTTCCGAGTGCAGGGTGGTAATGCCTTCCCATGCCGACAGGGTTTGTGCGCTGGCCGAAGCGGCGCCATGGCTGTGACGGTAATTGAGCAAGGCGCTGAACAGCGGCGTTGGCGCGGCCACGCTGCTGCAGCGCTGGGCCAGCGCCAGCGGCGCGTGTTCATGGCGCATCAAGGTGGTCAGGCGTGCGTGGGTCGCCTGCACGGCGCTGCGCACGCTCTGAGCATCGACGTCCACTCGCACCGGCAAGGTGTTGATGAAGATGCCCAGCGCCCGGTCGGTGGCTTCGGCACCTTGCAGACGCCCCATCAGTACCGTGCCGAACACCACGCGTTGCTTGCCGGCGAGCGTGGCCAGCACCTGCGCCCAGGCCAGGTGAAACAGACTGGCCGCGCTGACCCCGAGCTGCCGCGCCTGACCTCGCAGGCGTTGGCCCAAGGCCGGTTCGACCGGCACGCTCAGTTCGGTGATGCCGTGCCCGTCGCCCTGCACATCCTGCAAACCGAACGGCAAGGTCGGTTCGTCGATGTCGCCGAGCATGTCGCGGAAAAACACTTCGTGCTCGGCTTCGCTGACACCCAGCCGCGCCTGCGCCACGTAATCCCGAAACGCGACCGGCCGCCCCAGCAGATTGCCCTGCCCCGTGAGGAACGCACGCATCTCGTGACGCACCACGTCGAGCGCCGAGTGATCCAGCGCCATGTGATGGAACAGCAATGTCGCGACCACCCGTTGCCCGGCTTCGTCCCAGGCATGGGCCAGGCGCATCATCGGCGCCCGGCTTACATCCATGCGGAATTCCCGGGCATCGAAACGCTCGTGCAAGTACGCCAGCGCATCGCCTTCGGCATCGATCTGTTCCACCGGCAATGCGGCCTCACGCCAGACAACTTGTTGCGGTGTATCCAGCCCCTCCCAGACCACCGCCGTACGGAGGATGTCGTGGCGATCGATGACGGCCTGCAATGCCTCAATGAAGGCGTTCAACCGATCACGGTCAGCGAAAGCGAAATGCGCCTGCATCACATACGGATCACCCTGCGTTGCGCTGACATGGTGGTAAAGGATGCCTTCCTGCAACGGCGCCAGCGGGTAGATGTCCTGCACATTGGCCGCGCCGCCCGGTACATTGTCGACCAGACGGTCGATGGTCGCCTGATCGAGTTCGGCCAGGGTCAGCATCGCCGGTGTGATGCGCGTGGTGCCGGGTGCAATGCCATTGGCCGGCACGTCGACCTGACCGCTCTTGGTCGCTGAATATTGCCCGGCCTTGATCAGCTCGATCAGCGCCGGTTTGTGCTCGCGCAACAGCGCCAGCACTGCCGGATCGCTCAGCGCCTGTTTGTTGCCCTGAACGCGCAACTGGTCGTCGGTGACCGCCAACTGGATGTCTTTCGCTTTAAGTGTTGCCAACAGTTCGATCACGTTCACAGGACGATCTCCATTCTTTCCGTAATTGCGGCGTAACCGGCCAGGGTCGGTTGTTCGAACAACGCCCTGACCTCGGCTTCCATGCCTTCCTGACGTAACCGGCCGATCAGACTGACCGCCAGCAATGAGTGCCCGCCCAGTTCAAAAAAGTTGTCGTGGCGCCCTACCCGTTCCACGTTGAGCAGTTCGGCCCAGAGTCCGGCCAGCAGGATTTCCACCTCGCCGACCGGCGCTTCGTACTCGCGAGTGATCACCGAGGCCTGATCCGGCGCCGGCAAGGCCTTGCGGTCGAGCTTGCCGTTGGGGCTCAGCGGCAATGCATCGAGATGCACGAACACCGCCGGCACCATGTAATCCGGCAGGTGTTCCAGCAGATGACCGCGCAGCACGTCGATTTCCAACCGGGCGCCGGTGTAATAGGCCACCAGACGTTTGTCCCCCGGCACATCCTCGCGGGCCAGCACCGCCGCTTCCTGCACGCCACCTATGTCGGTCAGGCGGGACTGGATTTCACCCAGTTCGATACGCAGGCCACGGATCTTCACCTGATCGTCGTTACGGCCCAGGTATTCGATGTTGCCGTCGGCCAGGTAACGGGCGACGTCGCCGGTGCGGTACAGGCGGCCGTTTGGCTGGAACGGATCCTGAAGGAAACGTTCGGCACTCAGTTCTGGACGGTTCAGATAACCGCGCGCCACTTGCACACCACCGATGTACAGCTCGCCGACTACGCCTTGCGGCACCGGTTGCTGTTGGGCGTCGAGGATGTACATCCGGGTGTTGGCGATCGGTTTGCCGATCGGCGTGTTGTCCGGCGTTTGCTCCAGCGGACCAGAGCAATCCCACGCCGTGACGTCCACTGCCGCTTCGGTCGGGCCGTACAAGTTATGCAATCCAGTGTTCGGCAATTGCTGCTTGAAGCGCCGCACCAGACTGCCCGGCAAGGCCTCGCCGCTGCACATCACCTGACGCAAACCGTTGCAACGGGCTGTGTCGCCATGGGCGAGGAACACGTCGAGCATCGACGGTACAAAGTGCAGCGTGGTGATGCGTTCGCGTTCGATTATTTCGCTGAGGTACAGCGGATCCTTGTGACCGCCCGGACGAGCCATGACCAGTCGCGCGCCGGTCATCAACGGCCAGAAGAATTCCCACACCGAGACGTCGAAGCTGAATGGCGTCTTTTGCAGCACTGAATCTTCAGCCGTCAGGCGATAAGCGTCCTGCATCCACAGCAAGCGGTTGACCACCCCGCTGTGCTCGTTGATCACGCCTTTCGGCTGACCGGTCGAACCCGAGGTGTAGATCACGTAAGCCGTGTGTTGCGGAGTCAGCCCATCGACGTAAAGGTTATCCGCCGACAACGATTGCCAGGTGTCGTGACCCAGATCGACCACCGGCACCGCGACTTCACCCAGCAACGAGCGGGTCGAGCCCTGCACCAACACTGCCGACGGCGCACTGTCCTCCAGCATGTAGGCCAGCCGCTCCAGCGGATACGCCGGATCCAGCGGCACATAACCGCCGCCAGCCTTCAGAATCGCCAGCAACCCGACCACCATCTCCAGCCCGCGCTCGACGCAGATCGCCACCCGCGCATCCGGGCCAACGCCCAGTCCGCGCAAGTGATGGGCCAAGCGATTGGCCCGAGCATTCAGCTCGACATAACTCAGTTGCTGCTCGCCGGAAAGCACCGCCACAGCCTGTGGCGACCGCAAGACCTGCGCTTCGAACAGACCGTGAATGCTCTGCTGAAGGTCATAACCGACATCGGTCGCGTTGAAGTCGAACAACAGTCGCTGCCGCTCCGCCCCCTCAAGAACCGGCAAACGATTCATCGCCTGCGTCGGTGCCTGTTCCAGCGCCTCCACCAACGCCAGCAACGCCGTCTGCATGTAGCCGCAAATCCGCTGCGCGCCAATGTCCGCCGGCACCATGGCAATCAGCGAGAAGCCGTTGCCCAGGTCATCGACGTTCAGGCTCAGCGGGTAGTTGGTGCGCTCTTCGCTGCTCAGGGTCTCGATGCCTTGCCAGGCCTGAACCACGCTGTCCGCATGCTCGGCGCCGTGGCTGTGTCGATAGTTGAGCATCGCGCTGAACAACGGCGACGGCGCCGTGATCCCGCTGCAACGCTGGGCCAGTGCCAGCGAAGCGTGTTCGTGGCCCAGCAACGCAGTGAGACGCTGATGCGTCGCCTTGACCGCCTCGCGCACCGGGGTTTCGCCCAGATCGACCCGCAACGGCAAGGTATTGATGAACATGCCCAGTGCGCGGTCGGCGCCTTGGCCGCCCTGCATCCGGCCCATCAGCACGGTGCCGAACACCACGTTGTCCTGCCCGGAGGTCGCCGCCAGTACCTGGGCCCAGGCAAGGTGGAACAGGCTGGCCACGCTGATGCCCATCTGCCGCGCCTGACTGCGCAGACGCAGACTCAGGCCGCTGTCGATTACCTGCTGCACTTCCTCGATGCCGCGTCCGTCACCGCGCACATCGCGCAGGCTGAACGGCAGGGTCGGCTCGTCGATGTCGCCGAGCATGTCGCGGAAAAACACTTCGTGCTCCGATTCCGTGACACCCAGACGCGCCTGTGCCACGTAATTGCGATACGGCACCGCCGCCGGCAACGGCTCGTCGGAACCGCGCAGGTACGCCTGCATTTCGTGGCGCACCACTTCCAGCGCGGTGTGGTCGAGCACAATGTGATGGAACAGCAGCATCGCCACCACCCGGCCACGGGCCGGATCCCGGGCATACACCAGACGCAGCAACGGCGCCTGGGCGATGTCGAGGCGGTAATGCCGGGCATCGAAACGGGCATGCAACTGTTCAAGGATGTCGCCGGCCGCAGGATCCAGCACGACCTCCTGCACCACCAGTTCAGCCTGACGCCACACCACCTGCACCGGCACGCTCAAGCCTTCCCACACCACACCCGTGCGCAGCACGTCATGGCGGTCGATGACCTGTTGCAACGCCGCGCTGAAACGCTGCACACGTTCAAGACTGTCGAATGCAATACGCGATTGCAGCAGGTACGGATCGCCTTCGCCCGCACTCAAGTGATGGTAAAGAATGCCTTCCTGCAACGGCGCCAGCGGATAGATGTCCTGCACATTGGCAGCGCCGCCCGGCACGCTGGACACCACGCGGTCGATGGCGGCTTGATCCAGCGTCACCAGCGTCAGCATCTGCGGAGTGATGCGAGTGCAACCGGCGGCGATGCGATTGGCCGGCACTTCGATTTCACGACCGCTGCCCACGGCCGCAGCCAGCGCGGCCAGGGTCGGCTGACTGAACAGCACCCGCACATCGGTGCTCAGGCCGATCTGGCGCATGCGTTCGATCAGGCTCACCGCCAGCAGCGAGTGCCCGCCCAGTTCGAAGAAGTGATCGTGGCGCCCGACCCGCTCGACGTTCAGCACCTCGCCCCACAGTCGGGCCAGGGCGATTTCGGTCTCGCCGAGCGGAGCCTCGTACTCGCGCACCAGCACCGACTCGGCGCCGGGAGCCGGCAGTGCCTTGCGATCCACCTTGCCGTTGGGGCTCAGTGGCAGGCTGTCGAGCGCGACGAAGGCCGACGGCACCATGTAGTCCGGCAGGCATGCGAGCAAGTGTTCACGCAACGCCTCGATCCCCGGTTGCCTGGCCTCGGCGTGCCAGGTGAAGTACGCCACCAGACGTTCTTCACGCACCAGCACCACGGTTTCACGCAGGGCCGGATGGCTGAGCAGTTGCGCTTCGATTTCACCCGGTTCAAGGCGCAGGCCACGCAGCTTGACCTGGAAGTCGTTGCGCCCGATGAATTCGAGCTGGCCATCGGCGCGGTAGCGCACCAGGTCACCCGTGGCGTACAGCCGATCGCCGGCCACGAACGGGCTCGGGATAAACCGTTCGGCCATCAATTGCGGCAGGCCCAGATAGCCCCGCGCGACCCCGGCACCACCAATGAACAACTGACCTATGACGCCCATCGGCACCGGCCGCTCGGCGGTATCCAGTACATACAGACGAGTGTTGTTGATCGGTCGCCCGATCGGCAAGGCGTTGTCCGGCACCGGCATCGACGGCTCCAGCGTCCACACCGTGCTGTCGACCGTGGCTTCAGTCGGGCCGTAAACGTTGTGCAAACGCACCTGCGGCAGGCGCTCACGCACAAGGCGAGCAAGCGCCGGTGTCAGGTCGCCTCCGCCGCAGAACACATCGGTGAGGCTGCTGCACTGGCTGACGTCGTCGTGTTCGAGGAACTGTTGCAACAGCACCGGCACGAACTGGATCACGTTGATCCGCTGTTCACGAATCACCTGCGCCAGATACGCCGGCTCGCGGTGTCCGTCAGGACGCGCCAGCACCAGTCGCAGCCCGGCGCTCAACGGCCAGAACAGCTCCCAGACCGAGGCATCGAAACTGAACGGGGTTTTCTGCAACAGGGCACCTTCCTTCACGGCCAGGCAAAGTTGCGAACTCCAGTGCAGCAAATTGCCGACGCCGCGGTGCTCGACCATCACGCCTTTCGGCGCACCGGTCGAACCAGAGGTGTAGATCACGTAGGCCAGGTTCGACGCGCTCAGGCCTGGCACTTGCGGGTTGTCCTGCGGGTTGAATGTCCAGTGAGCCTGATCCAGATCGATCACCAGCGCACTACTCTCACCCAGCAACTCACGAGTCGCCCCATGCACCAGCACCGCAACCGGAGCGCTGTCCTTGAGCATGTAATCCAGACGTTCCGCCGGATACGCCGGGTCCAGCGGCACATAGGCACCGCCCGCCTTGAGGATGCCGAGCAGACCGACCATCAGTTCCAGCCCGCGCTCGACGCAGATCGCCACCCGCGAATCCGGCCCCACACCCAGCTCGCGCAGGTGATGGGCCAGACGGTTGGCCTGAGCGTTGAGTTCGGCGTAGGTCCGCCGCTGCTCACCGGCCTGCAACGCAACGGCTTGCGGCGTACGTTGGACTTGCGCTTCGAACAGCCCGTGAACGGTTTGCTCCAGATTGTCTGCGGTGCCGGTGGCGTTAAGGTCGTACAGCACCTGCTGACGTTCTGCACCGTCGAGGATCGGCAAGCGATTCAGCGGCTGATCCGGTGTCTGTTCCAGGGCATCCGCCAGTTTCTCCAGCGCGGTCTGCATGTAGTTGCAGATGCGCTGCGAACCGATGTTCGCCGGGGTCATGGCGGTGAGCACGAAACCGTTGCCCAGATCATCGACGCCCAGGCTCAGCGGATAGTTGGTGCGTTCTTCGCTGCTCAGGGTCTCGATGCCTTGCCAGGCCTGACGGACGCTTTGTTGTTGCGCCTCGTCGGCGCTGTGCCGGTAGTTGAGCATCGAACTGAACAGCGGCGACGGCGCGGCCACCCCACTGCAACGCTGGGCCAGCGCCAGCGAAGCGTGCTCATGACCGAGCAATGCGCTCAGACGTGCATGCGTCGCCCGAGCCCCTTCGCGCACCGGGGTTTCACCGAGATCGACCCGCAGCGGCAAGGTGTTGATGAACATCCCCAGCGCCCGGTCGGCCCCCTCGCCGCCCTGCATCCGGCCCATCAGCACCGTGCCGAACACCACCCGCTCCTGCCCGGATGTCGCCGCCAGCACCTGACCCCACGCAAGGTGGAACAGGCTGGCCACGCTGATGCCCAGTTGCCGGGCCAGGCTGCGCAGACGCTGGCCGGTTGCAGCCGTCAGGGCCTGTTGCGTTTCCTCGATGTCGCGACCGTCGCCTTGCACATCCTGCAAGCCGAACGGCAGGGTCGGCTCGTCGATGTCGCCGAGCATGTCGCGGAAGAATGCTTCGTGGTCCTGCTCGCTGACACCCAGCCGCGCCTGCGCCACGTAATTACGATAAGGCACCGCTGCGCCCAGCGAGGCTTCGCGCCCTTGCAGGCAGGCGAGCATTTCGTGCTGCACCACGTCCAGCGCGGTGTGATCCATCACCACATGGTGGAACAGCAACATCGCGACCACCCGATCGTGGGCCGGATCACGGGCATACACCAGCCGCAGCAACGGTGCCTGACTGATGTCGAGGCGGTAATGACGGGCATCGAAACGCCCGTGCAATTGCTCGAGGATGTCGCCCTGTGCAGGGTCGAGCACGATTTCCTGCACCGCCAGTCCGGCGTGACGCCACACCACCTGCATCGGCGCGGCCAGTTCCTGCCAGATCACCGCCGTGCGCAGGATGTCGTGGCGGGCAATGACCTGACGCAGCGCCGCCGCAAACGCTTCCACACGTTCGACGCTGTCGAAGGCCAGCCGCGATTGCAGCAGGTACGGGTCACCCTGCTCCGCGCTCAAGTGGTGATAAAGGATGCCTTCCTGCAACGGTGCCAGCGGATAAATGTCCTGCACATTCACGGCGCCGCCGGGCACCGTGGCAACGATGCGGTCGATGCTCGACTGATCCAGTTCGGCCAGGCTCAACAGGTCCGGGGTGATATGGGTGCAATCAGCAGGAATGCGGTTGGCCGGTACTTCGATCTCACGACCGCTGCCCACCGCAGCGGCCAGCGCAGCCAGTGTTGGCTGGCTGAACAGCACGCGCACATCTGTATTCAGGCCGATCTGGCGCAGACGTTCGATCAGGCTGACGGCCAGCAGCGAATGGCCGCCCAGTTCGAAGAAGTTGTCGTGGCGACCGACCTTTTCCAGCTTCAGGACATCGGCCCAGATCTGCGCCAGGGCGGTTTCCACCGGGCCCTGCGGGGCTTCGTATTCACGGCTGAGCCAGGCGTTCTGACCCGGCTCCGGCAAGGCCTTGCGGTCGAGTTTGCCGTTGGCGGTCAGCGGCAACGTGTCGAGTCGCACATACGCCGCCGGGATCAAGGCTTGCGGCAGAAGCCCTTGCAGATGATTGCGCAAGGCTTCGATATCGGCCGGTGCCCGTTCGGTGAACCACACCAGCAACTGCCCGTCGCGCACCAGCGCCACGGCGTCCTGCACCGTCGGATGGCTGGCCAGCGCGGCTTCGATTTCCCCCAGTTCGACCCGCACGCCGCGCAGTTTCACCTGATCGTCGTTGCGGCCCAGGTATTCGATGTTACCGTCCGCCAGCCAGCGCGCGAGGTCACCGGTGCGGTACATCCGCGCCTGCGGCTGGTCGCTGAACGGGTCGGCGAGGAAGCGTTCGGCGGTCATTTCTGGACGATTCAGGTAACCCCGGGCCACGCCGGCGCCGGCGACATACAACTCGCCCGTGACACCTACCGGCACAGGGCGCTGCTGATCGTCGAGCAGATAGATACGGGCGTTGGCAATCGGCTGGCCAATGTGCAGCGACTGACCGACTTCCACCGGCCCGGACGTCGCGACCACCGTGGCCTCGGTCGGGCCGTAGTTGTTGATCACCGCGAAGCTCTGTTCACGGCTGAACTGACGCAGTTTGTCGCCACCGATCAGCAGCGTGCGCAGGGTCGGGTGTTGCAACTCGCGACTGAAGGCGTATTCGGCCACCGGGGTCGGCAGGAAGCTCACGTGCAACGGCTGCGCCCGCCACCAGTCGAGCAGTTCGTCCAGATGCTCGTTGCTCACCGATTCCGGCGGCAGGTGCAGGGTCGCGCCGACGCACAGTGCCGGCCAGACTTCCCAGGCCATCGCATCGAAACCGAACCCGGCAACGCTGGCGGTGTGGCTGCCGGCGTGCAGGTCGAAGGCTTCGGCGTGCCAGTGCACGAGGTTTTCCAAAGTCGCGTGTTCGACCATCACCCCTTTCGGCTGGCCGGTGGAGCCCGAGGTGTAGATGACGTACGCCAGATTTGCCGGAGTCAGGTACGGCAGTTGCGGGTTGCTGTCGGGCAGGTGTTGCCAGGCGTCGCTGTCCAGATCGATCACCGGCATCATGCCCGGCAGATCCCGGGTCGAGGCCTGGACCAGCACGGCCACCGGATCGCTGTCCTGCAACAGGTAGGCAATGCGCTCCGCCGGGTGCGCCGGATCCACCGGCACATAACCGGCGCCAGCCTTGAGAATCGCCAGCAACCCCACCAGCATCTGCGGGCCGCGACGCACGCAAATGGCGACGCGGTCGTCCGGTTGCACGCCGAGGCCGATCAAGTGATGGGCCAATTGGCTGGCGCGCTGATTGAGCTGCCCGTAGGTCAGCTGTTGCGCGCCCTGAATCACGGCGAGGGCATTCGGGTTGCGCCGGGCCTGCGCCTCGACCAATGCGTGAATCGTCGCACCACGGGGATAGGCCGTGACCGGGGGATTGAAACCTTCGACCAGACGCTCCAGCTCCGCAGTCGAAAGGATCGGCAAGCGGTTCAACGGCTTTTGCGGCGTCTGTTCCAGCGCCTGCACCAGTTGTTCCAGCGCGGTGTGCATGTAACTGCAAATCCGTTGCGCACCGATCTGGCTCACCGCCAGAACCGACAAGGCGAACCCTTCACCCAGATCGTCCACGCTCAGGGTCAGCGGGTAGTTGGTACGTTCTTCACCACCGAGTTTCTGCACACCTTCCCAGATGCCCTGGCCGTTCTGCGACGGCTGCGCGGGGGCACTGTGACGATAGTTGAACAAGGCACTGAACAGCGGCGACGACGCCGCAACACCACTGCAACGCTGGGCCAGCGCCAGCGAGGCATGTTCATGCCCCAGCAGCGCGGTCAGTCGTGCATGGGTTGCCTTGACCCCGTCCCGCGCGCCGGCGCCGACATCGATGCGCAGCGGCAAGGTGTTGATGAACACCCCCAGCGCCCGGTCGGCGCCATCGCCGCCCTGCATCCGTCCCATCATCACCGTGCCGAACACCACATCGCGGCGGTTCGACAGCACGCCCAGCACTTGCGCCCAGGCCAGGTGCATCAGGCTGGCGGCACTCACGCCCAGTTGCCGCGCCTGTTCACGCAGACGCACGTTGAGCTCGGTGGCCACCGGTTGCAACGCTTCCTCGATGCCGTGACCGTCGCCCTGCACGTCCCGCAGCCCCAGCGGCAGGGTCGGCTCGTCGATATCGCCGAGCATCTCGCGGAAAAACGCTTCGTGTTCCTGCTCGCTGAGCCCCAGGCGCGCCTGGGCCACATAGTTGCGATAGGGAATCGGCGCTGAAAGATGGTCGATCTCACCGAACATCACACCGCGCATTTCCTCGACGATCACTTCCAGTGCGGTGTGATCAAGAATCAGGTGGTGGGACAGCAGGATCGCCACCACGCGCTGCTGCTTCGTATCTTCGGCATACACCATGCGCAGCAGCGGCCCCTGGCTGATGTCGAGGCGGTAGTGACGGGCATCGAAGCGCTCGTGCAACTGTTCAAGGATGTCGCCGTTTGCTGAATCCAGCGCGACGTGCTGTACCACCAGTTCGGCGTGGCGCCACACCACTTGATGAGGCGTCGCCAGGCCTTCGTGGACAACGCTGGTGCGCAGGATGTCGTGGCGAGCGATGACCTGTTGCAAGGTATCGGTGAAGGTGCGCAGGCGCTCGACACTGTCGAAGGCCAGCCGTGATTGCAGCAGGTACGGGTCGCCCTGCTCCGCGCTCAAGTGGTGATAAAGGATGCCTTCCTGCAACGGCGCCAGCGGATAGATGTCCTGCACGTTGGCGGCGCCGCCCGGCACCGTGGCGACGATCCGGTCGATGCCGGCCTGATCCAGTGCGGTGAGGCTCAGCAGGTTCGGGGTGATGCGAGTGCAATCAGCAGGAATGCGGTTGGCCGGCACTTCGATTTCGCGACCACTGCCCACCGCTGCGGCCAGTGCTGCAAGGGTCGGTTGACTGAACAGTACGCGCACGTCGGTGCTCAGGCCGATCCGGCGCAGGCGCTCGATCAGGCTCACCGCCAGCAACGAGTGCCCGCCCAGTTCGAAGAAGTTGTCGTGACGGCCAACCTTTTCCAGCTTCAGGACATCGGCCCAGATCTGCGCCAGCGCGGTTTCCACCGGGCCTTGCGGGGCTTCGTATGCCTGACTGAGCCAGGCGCCCGGATCCGGCATTGGCAAGGCTTTGCGGTCGACCTTGCCGTTGTTATTCAGCGGCAAGGCGTCGAGTTGCACCCAGGCCGAGGGCACCATGTATTCCGGCAGGCGCGACTGTAATTGTTCGCGCAGGCTGGCGCTGTCAACGCCCTCCTCGGCTGTGAAATACGCCACCAGACGCAGCGGTTCCTGGCCGTCCTGACGGGCCAGCACGATGGCTTCCTTGACCCCTTCGCAGTTCAGCAGGCGGTTTTCGATTTCTCCCAGTTCGATGCGGAAACCACGGATTTTCACCTGATCGTCGTTGCGGCCGATGCATTCCAGTTGCCCCGGCGCCACCCAGCGTGCGAGGTCACCGGTGCGGTACAGCAGCGCGCCCGGCTGATCGCTGAACGGGTCTTGCAAGAACTTTTCGGCGGTCAGGTCCGGGCGATTCAGATAGCCCAGTGCCACGCCTTGCCCGCCGATGTACAACTCGCCGGTCACGCCCATCGGCACGGGTTGCTGACGGGCATCTAGTACATACACCTGAGTGTTGGAGATCGGTCCGCCAATCGGCACGCTGTCGGCATCTTCTGCCACTTCGCGCACTTCGAAGGTTGTGGCGTAGGTGGTGGTTTCGGTCGGGCCGTAGCAGTGGACGATACGCAGGTCCGGCGCCTCGGCCAGCAAGCGGCGGAAAGCGGCCGGATCGGCACGTTCGCCACCGCACAGCACCATGCGCAAGCCTTTGAGGACTTCAGGGATCAACTGCACGTACTGGTTGAACAGCGCGGTGGTGACGAACAGGATCGTGACGCCCGAAGCCGCCAGTTCCTGCCCGATTACGTGAGGATCGAGCAACGTCGCGTGATCGATCACCACCACGCGCCCACCGTTGAGCAGCGGGCCCCAGACGTCCATGGTGCTCGCGTCGAACGCCGGGTTGGAGGCGAACGCCACACGATCCTGCGGGTTGAAATCGGCGTAGCCGTTGTTGATCACCAGTCGACCGATCGCCCGGTGCGGCACCATTACCCCTTTCGGCGTACCGGTGGAGCCGGAGGTGTACATGATGTAGGCCACGGATTCCGAAGACTGCGGCAGGTCCGGGTTATGTGGCGGTTGCGCGTCGAGTTTCAGCGCATCGAGGTCGATCCGACGCACGCTGTAGCCGACTGACTCGGTGCTCAAGGTCAGCAGCGCTTTCGCCCCGCAATCCTCAACCATGAACGCCTGACGCTCGGCCGGAGCATTAATGTCCAACGGCACATAACCCGCCGCACACTTGCCGATCGCCAGTTGCGCGACCAGCAGATCCAGCGAGCGCGGCAGCAGGATCGCCACGTGATCGCCCGGCCGAACGCCCTGCCCGATCAGGTAATGGGCCAGGCGATTGGCCCGTTGATTCAGTTCTTCATAGGTCAACGCGGTGTTGCCATGCACCGCCGCCGCGGCTTGCGGATGCCGTTTCACTTGCTGCTCGAACAGACCATGAACCGTCGAACCCGACGGGTAATCCCGGTGGGTGGCATTGAACCCGGCCAGCAATTCCCGCCGTTCCTCCGGCGGCAAAATCGACAACTGATCGACACCCCGTTGCGGCGTCTGCTCCAGCGCCTGCACCAGACTGTCGAAGGCAATATTGATGTACTCGCAGACCCGCGCCCCATCGATGCCCGGTACCGCCTGCACGCTCAGACGCAAACCTTCGCCAAGGTCATCGACGCTGACCACCAGCGGATAGTTGCTGCGCTCGCGGGAGCTGAGCAGTTCAATGCCATCCAGCGTCAGCCCCGCAGCCTGCGGTGCGCTGTGGCGATAGTTGAGCAACGTGCCGAACAGCGGCAACGAGCCGGAAACCCCGCTGCAACGCTGGGCCAGCGCCAGTGACGCCTGTTCATGGCCGAGCAATTGCGCCAGCCGTTCATGGGTGGCGAGCACGCTGTCGCGCACCGCGGTGGCGGTCATGCTGACCCGCAGCGGCAAGGTGTTGATGAACAGGCCTAACGCCCGGTCGGCGCCCTCGCCGCCCTGCATCCGGCCCAGCAGTACGGTGCCGAACACCACTTCGTCCCGGCCGCTGATCTGCGCCAGGACCTGCGCCCAGGCCTGGTGCGCCAGACTCGCCACGCTGATGCCGAGCCGCCGTGCCTGCTCGCGCAGACGCAAGGCCAGCGCGGTGTCCAGCGTAAGTTGGCTGTCGATCACTGCACTGCCGTCGCCGTGCACGTCCTGCACACCGAACGCCAGGGTCGGCTCGTCGATGTCGCCGAGCATGTCGCGGAAAAACGCTTCATGCACCTCGACATCCGCGCCAAGCCGGGCCTGTGCGACGTAGTTGCGGTACTGCACCGGGGTCGCCAGTTCGGCGGCGTGACCGTGCAGCACGCTGTTCATCTCGCTCACCAGCACTTCCAGCGCGGTGTGGTCGAGCATCAGGTGGTGCATCAGCAGGATGCCAACCCAGCGCTTTTGCTGCGGATCCTCGGTGTAGGCAAAACGCATCATCGGTGCGCGGCCCAGATTCAAACGGTAGTGACGCGGGTCGAAACGTGCCTGCATCTGTTGCAGCACGTCGCCTTCCAGTGCTTCGTCATCCACCCGCTCAAGCGCCAGCGGCGCCGCACGCCAGACCACTTGCACCGGCTCTTCGAGGCCTTCCCAGACCACGCTGGAACGCAGAATGTCGTGGCGCGCGATCACCACGTTGACGGCACGGACGAACGCCTTGACCGACTTGATCCCGTCAAATACGAACTGCGCCTGCAACACGTAAGGATCACCGGCAGTCGCGGCCATGTGGTGATACAGAATCCCCGCCTGCAACGGCGCCAGCGCGTAGATGTCCTGCACGTTGGCGACGCCACCGGGAACGCTTTCCACGATCCGGTCGATGCCGGCCTGATCGAGTGAGGCCAGGGGCAGCATGTCGGGCGTGATGTGTTGGCAGTCAGGGGTGATGCGATTGACCGGTACTTGAACACTGGGCGACGCGCCCAGGGTTGCCGCCAGTCCTGCCACGGTCGGCCGACCGAACAGGACCCGCACATCGCAGCTCAATTCCTGCTGGCGCATGCGTTCGACCAATTTCACGGCCAACAGGGAATGCCCACCCAGCTCGAAGAAATTGTCATGACGCCCGACCTGCTCGACGTTCAGCAGGGCCTGCCAGATCCCGGCGATTCGGCATTCCACATCGCCAAGCGGCGCCTCGTATCCGCGCAGCAACTGGCCGCTTTGATCCGGAGCCGGCAAGGCCTTGCGGTCAAGTTTGCCGTTGGGACTCAGGGGCATGGCGTCGAGATGGACGAACGCCGTCGGCACCATGTAATCCGGCAGTTGCTCCAGCAGATGGCTGCGCAGCTCGCCGATGTCCAACGGTTCGCCGGTGTAATACCCCACCAGCCGTGGATCGCCGGCCACGTCTTCGCGCACCAGCACTTCGGCGGCGAGCACGGTGTCGAGTTGAATCAGCCGCGCCTGGATTTCCCCGAGTTCGATACGCAAGCCGCGAATCTTCACCTGATCGTCGTTGCGACCGAGGTATTCGAGGTTGCCGTCGGCCCGATAGCGGCACAGGTCACCGGTGCGGTACAGCCGCGCGTTCGGCTGGTCGCTGAACGGATCGTCGAGGAAACGCTCGGCGGTGAGCGACGCAAGATTCAGGTATCCACGCGTCACCTGCACGCCACCGATGTACAGCTCACCGGCTACACCCAGCGGCAGTGGTTGCAACTGTTCATCGAGAATGTACAAACAGGTATTGCTGACCGGCCGGCCGATGGGCAACAGCACCTCAGGCACCGGCATCGACGGCTCCAACGTCCACACCGTGCTGTCGACCGTGGTTTCGGTCGGGCCGTAGACGTTGTGCAAGCGCACCTGCGGCAGACGCTCGCGGACTTGACGGGCCAACGCCGGCGTCAGCTCGCCGCCGCCACAGAACACATCCGTGAGGCTGGTGCACTGGCTGACGTCTGCCACGTCGAGGAACTGTTGCAACAGCGCCGGCACGAACTGGATCACGCTGATGCGCTGCTCGCGCACCACTTGCGTCAGATACGCCGGTTCGAAGTGCGCGTCGGGGCGCGCCAGTACCAGACGCAGACCCGATGTCAGCGGCCAGAACAGCTCCCAGACCGAAGCGTCGAAACTGTAAGGGGTTTTCTGCAACAGGGCGCCGTCCGCCACGGGCGGGCAAACCTGCGAGCTCCAGTGCAGCAGATTGCCCAGGCCACGGTGCTCGACCATCACCCCTTTCGGCGTGCCGGTGGAGCCCGAGGTGTAAATCACGTAGGCCAGGTTCGAAGCGTTCAGGCCCGGCACCTGAGGATTTTGATCGGGGTAGTCCTGCCAGTGATCCTGATCGAAATCGAGCAGCGGCACGCCACCCGCTTCGAACAGCGCCCGGGTCGCGCCGTGCGCCAGCAGCGCCACCGGGGCGCTGTCCTTGAGCATGTAATTCAGGCGTTCCGCCGGGTACGCCGGATCCAGCGGCACATAAGCACCGCCGGCCTTGAGAATGCCCAGCAGGCCGATCACCAGTTCAGGCCCACGTTCGACGCAGATCGCCACCGGTGTATCCGGCCCGACACCCAGCTCACGCAAGCGGTGAGCCAGACGATTGGCTCGCGCATTGAGTTCAACATACGTCAGTGATTGCTCACCGGACTGCAACGCGATGGCCTGCGGCGTGCGCTGAACCTGAGCCTCGAACAGGCCATGAACGGTCCGCTCCAGGTCGAGCTCGACGCGGCTGTCATTGAAGCCCACCAGCAATTGCTGCCGCTCCTGCTCCGGCAAAACCGGCAACTGGTTGATCAGCGTCTGGGGCGATTGCTCCAGGGCATCGAGCAAGGCGTCGAGTGCGGTTTGCACATAGGCGCAGACCCGTTCGGCGCCGATGCTGCTCGGGGCGATGGCGGACAGCCGGAAACCACTGCCCAGGTCATCGACGCTCAGGGTCAGCGGATAGTTGGTCGGTTCCTTGCCACTCAGGACCTGGACGCCCGGGGCCAGTTCGATCACCGCGGCAACATCACCGACAGCGCTGTGGCGATAGTTGAGCATGGCGCTGAACAGCGGCGTCTGCGCATTCAACGCGCTGCACCGCTGGGCCAGTGCCAGCGAGGCCTGTTCATGGGCGAGCAAGGCGCTCAGCCGTCGATGCGTGGCGAGCACGCTGTCGTGAACGCTTTGCGCGCCGACATCGACCCGCAGCGGCAAGGTGTTGATGAACATGCCCAGCGCCTGCTCACCACCGTCGCCCGCCTCCATGCGCCCCAGCAACACCGTGCCGAACACCACCGAGGTGCGCCCGGACAACTGGCCCAACACACGCGCCAGCGCCAGGTGCATCAGGCTCGCCACGCTCACGCCGAGCTGCCGCGCCTGCGTGCGCAGTCGCAGGTTCAGTGCGTCGCTGAGTGTCAGCTGCGCGTCTTCGAAATCCTGTCCGCCGCCCTGAACATCCTGCAACCCCCACGGCAGTGTCGGCTCGTCGATATCGCCAAGCATCTCGCGGAAGAACGTTTCGTGGGCCTGCTCATCGAGCGCCATGCGCGCCCGCGCCAGGTGATTGCGAAACGGCACGGCCGGCGCCACCTGTTCGGTCTGCCCTTGCAGCCAGGCCTGGATTTCCCGGCGCACCACGTCCAGTGCCACGTGGTCGATGATCATGTGATGGAACAGCAGCAACGCGACGATCCGCCCCTGTGCCGGATCCCGTGAATAGACCAGCCGCAGCAGCGGCGCCTGTTGCAGATCAAGGCGCAAGTGACGGGCGTCGTAACGCGCCTGCAACTGGCTGAACACGTCCGTGGACGTGTCGAGTTGCACCTCTTCGCAGACCAGCGGCGCCTGGCGCCAGACCACTTGCACCGGCTCGTCCAGGCGCTCCCAGACAAACGAGGTACGCAAAATGTCGTGACGGTCGATCACCCATTGCAAGGCCTGGGCAAACGCATCGAGGCGCTGGTGACTGTCGAAAGTGAATTGCGCCTGTTGCACATACAGATCGCCTTCACCGGCGGCGAGGTGCAGATACAGCATGCCCTCCTGCAACGGCGCCAGCGGATAGATGTCCTGCACATTCGCCACGCCGCCCGGCACGGTGGCGACGATGCGGTCGATGGCCGGCTGATCCAGTTGCACCAGCGGCAGCATGTCCGGGGTGATGCGCAGCGCCGGGCTCGACCAGTCGCCGCCATGGCTCGCCACCAGCTCCAGCAACTGCGCCTTGTGTTTGGCGAGGCTGTCCCAAAGCGCGTCGTCCAGCGCCTCGTCGTCGCCCAGAATGACCAGGTCTTCATCGTCCTGTTGAAGGCGGATCGCATGGGTGGAAATAACAGCCATCAGCTCGCGAAATTGCATGGGGGTAACCTGCTGTAAATTCGGGAAAAAAGGAGCGCGCAGCGGCGAATCCGTGCGGCCACGCGCAGCCCGGAAAAGCTAAAACATCGGGGCTTGGGTGTCTGACATGGGAAGCGGGGACAAGCCCCGTGACCGGCCAGTCATGGCGTCGATCCGCGGGAACTGCGAATCGACGCCGATGTCGGCTCAGAGCCGGCGTTTGCGGTTGAGCGTCGGTATGGTGGTTTGCGGGACTTCAACCTGTCTGGCCTGCGCCGAAGTCTGGGCCGCCAGCGCGGCCAGGGTCGGTTGGCTGAACAGCGTGCGGGCATCGACATGCAGCCCGGCCTGACGCATGCGCGCCACCAGACTGACCGCCAGCAACGAATGCCCGCCGAGTTCGAAGAAGTGATCGTTGCGCCCGACCTGCTCCAGTTGCAGCACCTCGGCCCAGATCTGCGCCAGCCTGATTTCGACCTCTCCTTCGGGCGCCTCGTAGCGACGACTGAGCACCGCCTCCGCCCCCGGTGCCGGCAAGGCCTTGCGATCGACCTTGTCGTTGGGGGTCAGGGGCAACGCATCGAGCTTCACGTAGGCGCCCGGCGCCATGTACTCCGGCAAACGCTCCAGCACGTGGGCGCGCAAGCTTTCGATACGTGGCGCGTCGAAGCCTTCGCGGACGGTGAAATACGCCACCAGTCGCTCGTCCCGCACCAGCACCACCGCTTCACGCACCGCCGGATGCTCGATCAGCCGCGCCTCGATTTCCCCCGGCTCCAGACGCAGGCCACGCAGTTTGACCTGGAAGTCGTTGCGCCCGAGGAATTCGAGGTTGCCGTCCGCCCGGTAGCGCACCAGATCGCCGGTGCGGTACAGGCGATCACCGGCCACGAACGGGCTGTCGATGAAGCGCTCGGCCTGCATGTCCGGAAGTCCCAGATAACCCCGCGCGACCCCGACCCCGCCGATGTGCAAGTGACCGCTCACCCCGAATGGCACCGGTTGGTCGTGGGCATCCAGCACGTAGAGTCGGGTGTTGCTCAACGCCTTGCCGATTGGCACCACCGCTTCCGGCACCGATTGATCCGGCTCCAGCGTCCAGCCGGTACTGTCGACCGTGGTTTCGGTCGGGCCGTAAACGTTATGCAGACGCACCCATGGCAGGCGCTCGCGGACGCGCCGGGCCAGTGCGGCCGTCAGTTCACCGCCACCGTTGAGCACGTCGGTCAGGCTGGTGCACTGGCTGACATCGTCCTGCTCGATGAACTGTTGCAGCAGCGCCGGCACGAACTTGACCACGGTGATCTGCCGTTGGCGAATCACCTGGGTCACATAGGCCGAATCGCGGTTGCCGTCGGGACGCGCCAGCACCAGCCGCAGGCCTGAACACAGCGGCCAGAAGATCTCCCACACCGAACTGTCGAAACTGAACGGCGCCTTCTGCAACAGCGCGCCGTGCCCGGTCGGCGGGCTGATCTGCGAACCCCAGTGCACCATGTTGCAGGCGCTGCGGTGCTCGATCATCACGCCCTTCGGCGTGCCGGTGGAACCCGAGGTGTAGATCATGTAGGCCAGGTTCGCAGCGCTCAAACCCGGAACTTGCAGGTTATAGGCCGGTGCTTCCTGCCAGGTGCAACGGTCGAAATCGATGACCGGCACACCGGGATCATTCAGCAGATTGCGGGTGGCCTCGTGTACCAGCACCGCCACCGGGGTGCTGTCTTGCAACATGTAATGCAGGCGATCCAGCGGATAGTCGGGATCCAGCGGCACATACGCGCCGCCCGCCTTGAGAATGCCCAGCAGGCCGACTATCAAATCCGGGCTGCGTTCGACGCAGATCGCCACCCGGGAATCGGGCTGCACGCCTTGCTCGCTTAGGTGATGCGCCAAGCGGTTGGCCTGCTCATTCAACTGGCGATACGTCAGCTGTTGTTCACCGGCCTGCAAGGCGATGGCGTCAGGACGGCGTTGCACCTGCTGCTCGAACAACACCTGAAGCGGCTGATCGATCGGGCAATCGACTTCGCTGGCATTGAACTCGACCAGCAGTTGTTCAAGCTCCGCCGCCGGCAGGATCGACAAGCGATTCAGCGGCTGTTGCGGCGCTTGCTCCAGCGCATCGACCAGCGCCTGCAACGCGGTTTGCACGTAGTCGCCGATGCGCCGGGCGCCGATGCTGATCAGGGTTCGCGTGGTGATCTGCAAGGCGCTGCCCAGGTCATCGACGCTCAAGGTCAGCGGGTAGTTGGTGCGTTCTTCGTTATCCAGGGTCTGGATGCCTTGCCAGGCCGGATCCGCCGTCGATTCCTGCACCTCAAGATCGGTGTGCCGATAGTTGAGCAGCGCACTGAATAGCGGTGCCGGTGACGCAACACCGCTGCACCGCTGGGCCAACGCCAGCGATGCATGCTCATGCCCGAGCAGGTCGGTCAGTCGGGCGTGGGTAAGCAACACGGCATCACGCGCGCCTCGGTCCATGTCCACTCGCAAAGGCAAGGTGTTGATGAACACCCCGAGCGCCCGGTCCGCGCCCTCGCCGCCCTGCATGCGGCCCATGAACACGCTGCCGAACACCACACGTTCCTGCCCCGAGGTCACCGCCAGCACCTGCGCCCAGGCCAGGTGAATCAGGCTGGCCACGCTGACGCCTGCCTGCCGTGCTTGCAGACGCAAGCGGCGATCCAGTTCAGGCGCAAGGGTTCGCACGGCTTCGTCGATGCCGCGCCCGTCGCCCTGCACGTCCTGCAAACCGAACGGCAGGGTCGGCTCGTCGATGTCGGCAAGCATTTCGCGGAAGAACGCTTCGTGTTCCTGCTCGCTGACACCGAGCCGGGTCTGGGCCACGTAATTGCGATACGGCACCGCTGGCGGCAACGGCTCACCCTGCCCCAGCAGGTTGGCGCGCATTTCATGGCGCAGGACTTCCAGGGCGATGTGATCCAGCGCCAGGTGATGGAACAACAGAATCGCCACGATCCGCCCATGGGCCGGATCGCGGGCATACATCAGCCGGATCAGCGGCGCCTGACTGACGTCGATGCGATAACGCCGGGCATCGAAGCGCTCATGCAGCTGCGCGAGGACATCGCCCTCAGCCGAGTCGAGCATGATTTCCTGCACCGGCAATTCAGCCTGGCGCCAGACCACCTGCACTGGCGTGGTCAAGCCTTCCCAGACCACCGCAGTGCGCAAAATGTCGTGCCGCGCCATGACCTGACGCAACGCGGCCGCATAGGCCTCGACCCGCTCGACGCTGTCGAACGCCAACTGCGATTGCAGCAGGTACGGATCGCCTTGGGCGGCGGTGATGTGGTGATAAAGGATGCCTTCCTGTAACGGCGCCAGCGGGTAAATGTCCTGCACGTTGGCTGCGCCACCCGGCACAGTGGCGATGATCCGGTCGAGGGTGGTTTGATCCAGCTCGACCAACGGCAATAGGTCCGGGGTGATCTGCGTGCAACCCGGCGGAATGCGGTTGGCCGGCACTTCGACCTCACGGCCAGTGCCCACCGACGCGGCCAGCGCCGCCAGGGTCGGCTGGCCGAACAGCACGCGCACGTCGCTGCTCATGCCAAGCTGGCGCATGCGCTCGATCAGATTGACCGCCAGCAACGAATGCCCGCCCAGCTCGAAGAAGTGATCGTGACGCCCGACCTTTTCGACTTGCAGCACCTCGGCCCAGATCTGCGCCAGGAGGATTTCGACGTCACCATTCGGCGCTTCGTACTCGCGGCGGATCAACGCTTCCGGCCCCGGAGCCGGCAACGCCTGGCGATCCAGTTTGCCGTTGGCTGTCAGCGGCAACGCCGTCAAGCGCACGTAGGCCGATGGAAGCATCGCGCTGGGCAGACGGGTTTGCAGATGGGCATGCAGCTGCGTGATGTCCAGCGGTTGGCGCTCGGTGAACCAGGCCAGCAACTGCCCGTCGCGCACCTGCACCACCGCATCACGCACCGATTCATGACTGCTCAACGCGGCTTCGATTTCGCCGGGTTCGATGCGTACGCCACGGATTTTCACCTGATCGTCGTTGCGGCCCAGATATTCGATATTGCCGTCCTGGCGCCAGCGTGCGAGGTCGCCGGTGCGGTACATCCGCGCGTTGGGCTGGCCGCTGAACGGATCGTCGAGAAAGCGTTCGGCGGTCAGTTCCGGCCGGTTGAAGTAACCCCGCGCTACCCCGGCACCGCCGACGTAGAGCTCACCGGCCACGCCAATCGGCACCGGTCGCTGTCGGTCATCCAGCAGATAGGTCGTGGCGTTGCTCACGGGTTTGCCGATGTGCAGCGTCCGGCCCGGTTCGATGCGACCTGAGGTGGCGACCACCGTCGCTTCGGTCGGGCCGTAGTTGTTGATCACCTCAAACGTTTGCTCACGATTGAACTGACGCAGACGGTCACCGCCGATCAGCAGCGTGCGTAAAGTCGGATGTTCGAGGTGGCGGCTGAAGGCGTATTCGGCAATCGGGGTCGGCAGGAAACTCACGTCCAGCGGTTGTGCGCGCCACCAGTCGAGCAGCGCGTCGATGTCTTCGCCGCCGTCGCGGGACGGCGCCAGGTGCAGGGTCGCGCCGACGCACAATGCGGGCCAGACTTCCCAGGCCATGGCGTCGAAACCAAAACCGGCGAGGCTTGACGTGTGACCTCCAGCATTCAGATCAAAAGCCTCACAGTGCCAGTCCACCAGATTCGACAGGGTGCGATGTTCGACCATTACGCCTTTGGGCTGGCCGGTGGAACCGGAGGTGTAGATCACGTAGGCCAGATGCGCGGTGGTCAGGCCCGAGACCTCGGGGTTGAGATCGTTGACCGGCCAGGTGCGCGAGTCGATGTCGATCAGCGGTACATTCAGCACCGGCAGACGTTCACGCAGATTGCCTTGGGTCAGGACTACGACCGGCGCGCTGTCGCTCAATAAATAGCTCAAACGTTCCGCAGGATGGGCCGGATCGACTGGCACATAACCGGCGCCGGACTTGAGGATTGCCAGCAGCGCGACCAGCGTGTCCAGCCCTCGACGGGCGACCAGCGCAACACGGTCATCGGGTCGCACACCGAGCCCGATCAAATGATGGGCCAGGGCGTTGGCCTTTCGGTTCAGCTCGGCATAGGTCAGCCGTTGTCCCCGGGATTCTGCAGCCACCGCATCCGGCCGCATCGCCGCTTGCGCTTCGATGCGCTGATGGATGGTCAGCCCGTCGGAGTAATCGGCGCGGGTGTCATTCCACTCTTGCAGCAAGATCGACTCGGCTGGCAGGTTCAGACTGAAATCGCCCACCGCCAGCGAGGTGTCTTCAAGCCCCTGCTCCAGCACCCACAGCAATCGGCCGCACAGCGCCGCGATTTCATCCGCGTCAAAGTAGGCCTCGTTGTACACCAGGTACAAACTGTCCTCTTCGTCGCCACGGCTGCTCAACAGGTGCACGGACAGCGGCGTGCCCTCTTCGTGGTTGGACACTTTGACCACCCGCCCCCGGGCCTCTCCGTAGCGGTATTCATGGGCGTCCCGCTCGTAGGAGACGGTCACTTCGAACAGCTGTGAACGATCCTCGCGCAGCAGACCCAGCGCACGGTTCATCTCACTCAGGGGAAAACGCTGATGGCGAAAATCCTGTTTCAGCTCATCGCGAACGGCCTTGACCAGCGCACCGAACGCCTGCTCGCGTCCGAACCCCATGCGCACGGCGCTGACCTGGGTGAACAGCCCCAGGGTCGACTTGAAACGGGCCCCGGATCGATTGAGCAACGGCAAGCCCACCACCCACTCATCACGCTGGCCAGTGCGGCTGAAGTACACATGCATCGCCGCCAGCAGGAAGTGCAGCGCCGAAGCCCCGTATTCTGCGGCCACCTGCTTCATACGGTCGTGAAGGCGGGCCGGAAACACCTGCGAGAAAATCCGCGTCGGTGCCGTCGCGCCGGCAAAGCGTTCCTGATAGCGCGGCAACAACAGCGGCTCGGGAAGATGCCGGTATTTGTCCAGCCAGTACGCACGGTCACGCGCGTAGCGGGCGGACTCGTAATATCGTGCGTCGTCATGGATGAAGTCGACATAGGACGGCGCCGAATCCGGCGGCTGTTGCCCGAGCGCCAGGGCGTTGTAGATCTCGTCGAGGGACTTGAGCATTTCGCCAAAGCCCCAGCCATCGACAATCAGGTGGTGGGCCTGGAGCGAAAACCAATGGCAGCGATCATCGAGACGGATCAGGCAGAAACGGAACAGCGGGCCGCCGTCCAGCGTGAACGGCAGTTCGATGCGCTCCTGGGTCAATCGGCGCGCCGCCGTCTCCGGCTCGGGATGGGCACTGAAGTCATGGAACGGCATCGGCACCGGCATCGAGGGCGCAAAACGCTGCAACGGCAGACCGTGCTCACCGGCCCCCAGCAGCAGGCTGGTGCGCAAGGCGTCATGCCGTGCCACGAGGCCTTCAAGGGACGCGTGCATCAACGCAGGGTCAAGGGCGCCGGTCATCTCGACATAACCACCGATGTTGTACACCGGCGAATCCCCCTGACGCAGTTGATCGAGCCAGATGTCACGCTGGGCAGCGGTCAGCGGGAAGGCTTCGGAAATCGCGGACAGACCGTCCGCCGCATCGGCAGCAAATTGGTTCATAAGATCCGTCTCATGTGATTTGGCGCGTATTCAAGCATCGGCCCCGAAACCCGCATGACACGTAAAACCCGGACAACTCCCCCCTCTTTACCCCGCCCCGAGGGGCGCCAGCCCCGGACAAGTCAGTTATTCCCCCGAAAGTTCGGAAAGAAATGGCTGAAAATCCTGTAGGACAATCGCCACACGCTATTACCGACCAGCGCCTCGCAAATGTTGGACGCGGCGGTGCGAGCCCCGAATTTCGGGGTTCCCACTAGACCGTACAGTCACGGACTACGAGTCCTTACACATTGATCTGACAGAAACGTGACGCCATTTTTTCGGAATTAGTGGCACTTTGTGTCCCCGTTTTCCCCTACAGACGTAGGACAAATGCATAGGCTTAAATCCCGCTCCAGATCGATTTCAAGGAGAAACGCTGGTTGGCGGTTTCACAGGTGTATGCACGGCAGATGATTCGGCAATGGCTTTAAATCAGGGATGACAAGGATATGAATCTGACCGGCAGTCTTCGCAACATGGAAAACCCGCACTTCTACTGGCAACTGGGCGAGTTGATCGCCAGTACGGGGAACGAACGATTCGCCTCCAACATGTTTCAGTTGGTCGACACCCTGGTGCCGGTCAACCGGGTCGATCTCAGCGAATGGACACTCGACGAGCGCGAGGCTAGCGTGGTCGAGATCAAGGCCCTGGGCAGCGCCGGTTTGCCGGATACCTTCCCGCCCCCGGACCCGCTGCAATGCCAGGACGATCATCCGCTGTTGCAGAAGATGATCGAGATGAATGACTCGCTGTTGATTCAACTCAAGGCCTCGCTGCAGCAACGACACCCGCACCACAGCGTCCACCAGTGCAATCTGGTGTCACGCACCTCCAACCGCCGCTGTGTCATCTCATTCTGCCGCCCTCACACGCACCGGGTGTTTTCCCTGCCGGAGCTGTCGTTTCTCAAAAGCCTGTCCGACACCCTGCTGCCGTTGATCGAGCGTCATGCGCAGATCCGTCGTCAAATCATCGCCAGACAACCGCGTCCACTTCAGGCCGATCAGGAGCAGACACCGTTGCAGCAGGTGTTCGACGAGCGCCTGGCACTGGGCGACATCACCCTGTCAGTGCGCGAGAAGGAAGTCTGCCTGGGCCTGCTGACCGGCGGCACCGTGCCGCAGATGGCCGAGCGGTTGCGGGTCAAGAACAGCTCGATCGAGACCTACCTCAAGCGCGCGGCGGCCAAACTCGGGGTCAGCGGGCGTCACGGTCTGGCGAAATGGATGGCCGGGGCCTGATCCGGCGTTTTCTCATCACGGGCCTTCGCGCCCACTCCTATTTGTGAACGAGGCTGTTTGATGTCCAGGTTGCCGATCTCCCTGCTGTCCATGGCGTTGCTGATGGGCGGCTGCTCGCTGATTCCCGATTACCAGCGCCCGGCGTCACCCAGCGCGGCGCAGTATCCAAAAGGCCCCGCCTACCCTGCGCCAACCCGGACCACGACCGCTGTCGAGGACTGGCGCGGGCTGTTCAATGACCCGGCGTTGCAGCAATTGATTGAAAGCGCACTGGTCAACAACCGCGACTTGCGCGTTGCGGCACTGAATGTCGAAGCATTCCAGGCGCAGTACCGCATCCAGCGCGCCGATCTGCTGCCGGCAGTTTCAGCCAATGCCAATGAGCTGCGCCAACGGGTGCCGGCGACCGTGACCAAAACCAAAGCGGCGATCACCTCGACCTACTCGGCGAACCTCGGCATCAGCGCCTACGAACTGGATTTTTTCGGCCGGGTCCGCAGCCTCAGCGAGCAGGCCTTGATGAGCTGGCTGGCCACCGAAGAAGCCCGCCGCAGTGCGCAACTAAGCCTGGTGGCCAACGTCGCCAACGCCTACCTGACCTGGCGCGCCGACCAGGAGTTGCTGGCCCTGGCCCAGGAAACCCTGGCAGCTGACGAGAAAAGCCTGCACCTGACCACCCGCAACCGGGAGGCCGGCAAATCCTCGGCGCTGGATCAGATCCAGGCGCAGACCAGCGTCGACAGCACCCGTGCCAGCCTCGCCCGCTATCAACGCCAGGTGGCCCAGGACCTTAATAGCCTGACGTTGCTGGTCGGGGCGCCGGTTCCGGAAACCCTGCCGGCGCGCCCGCTGGCCAGTGATCTGGTGGCGCAAATACCGGCCGGGTTGCCGTCGGATCTGCTGCAACGCCGGCCGGACATTCTCCAGGCCGAATACAAGCTGAAAGCTGCCAACGCCAATATCGGCGCAGCCCGGGCGGCGTTTTTCCCCAGTGTCAGCCTGACCGCCAATGCCGGCACGTCGAGTCGGGACCTGTCGGGGCTGTTCAAGGGCGGCTCCGGTGCCTGGACCTTCCAGCCGCAGATCAACCTGCCAATCTTCAACGCCGGCAGCCTGCGCGCCAGCCTCGATTACGCGAAGCTGCAGAAGGACATCACGGTCGCCGAATACGAAAAGACCATTCAGACAGCATTTCAGGAAGTGTCCGATGGACTCGCCGCGCGGGAGACCTATCAGCAGCAGCTACAGGCCCAACGCGATCTGGTGCAGGCGACTCAGGACTACTACGACATGGCGCAGCACCGCTACCGGACCGGTGTCGACAGCAGCCTGACATTTCTCGATGCCCAGCGTTCGCTGTTCAGTTCGCAGCAAGGTCTGATCTCCGACCGGTTGGCGCAACTGGTGGCGCAAGTGAACCTGTACACCGCCCTGGGCGGTAGCTGGAGCCCTGCGGAACCGTCGCCGCAATAACCGCAGGTCATGTTTTCTTACACCTTTTGTCGCCAGATCTGACATCCGTCGGTGATCAAAAACCGACCTGCCGGTTCATTTTGGTATCATGCGCCGCTTTTACGGTTAACCCCCCGCCTGTCTTGCTGACCGGCGGGCTGCAAAAGGCGGTATTAGATGACGGCTTTGTTGACTCGCCGCAAGGTGCTTGCGGGAATGGGCGTGCTCGGTCTGGGCCTGCTCGCCGGCTGCGACACCCGTGGCCAACTGTCGTACAAGTACGGCAAGGATCTGAGCGACAAGATCCTCGGACGCACCTTCAAGCTCAAGGACACCGAAGGCAACACCGTGACGCTGTCGAGCTTTCGCGGCCTGATGCCGATGATTTTCTTCGGTTTCACCCAATGCCCGGCCGTCTGCCCGACGACCCTGGCCCGCGCGGCGAAAATCAAGAAGCTGATGGGCAAGGATGGCGACATCCTGCAAGTGGTGTTCATCACCCTCGACCCGGAACGCGACACGCCGCAAATCCTCGACGCCTACGTCAAGACCTTCGACCCGAGCTTCGTCGCCCTGTACGGCACCCTCGAGGAAACCAAGGCCACCGCCAAGGAATTCGACGTCTTCTACGAAAAAGTCCCTGCCGGCGACACCTACACCCTGTCGCACACGTCCACCAGTTATGTCTACGACACCCGCGGCAACCTGCGCGTGGGTCTGTCCCAATCGCTTTCTGCACAAGAGTGTACGGAAGATTTGCAAACCGTCATGGAGGTCTGCTGATGAACCCTTTTCTGAACAACATCAAACGTGCCGCACTGGGCCTGTCCCTGCTGGGCCTGGCCTTCCAGGTTTCCGCGCAGACCAGGGTCGATGACGCCTGGGTCCGTGCAACCGTGCCGAACCAGTCGGCCAGCGGCGCGTTCATGACCGTCACCGCCGACAGCGACAGCAAGCTGCTCAGCGTTGCTTCGCCGGTGGCCAAGGACGTACAGATTCATGAAATGACCATGAAGAACGACGTGATGAGCATGGGCCCGGTCAACTCGGTCGACCTGCCGGCCGGCAAGGCTGTGAAGTTCGATCCGAACGGCTACCACGTGATGCTGATGGGCCTGAACGGTCAACTGAAGGAAGGCGAAACCGTGCCGCTGACCCTGACCGTGGAAAATGCCAAGGGCGAGAAACAGGCCATCGAAGTCCAGGCGCCAGTACGCTCGTTGACCAACATGGAAGGCCACGATCACAGCAAGATGCATTGATCGCTGGCTGACGGCTTTACGGCTTCAAAAAACAAACGGGGCGGCACGATCGACGATCATGTCGCCCCGTTTGCGTCTGCACCGTCATGTCACCGCGGACACGGATAAACAGCCTGAAACAATTAATCCCCCTCCTGCTTCGCCCCTGAAAAATGCGGCCCTTGCCGCTGATACGGGTGCAGGTCAAGGCTTCGGCAATTCACAAAGATCTTACAGCCTTCCGACAACAGATCAGCCCCGTGTTTAAAAAAGCGATCAGACAGCTCACCCTTGGTATCATCGCGCACACTTTTATGACGGTTTGATGGCTGGAAGGTCTTTTTTGTGAGCGCTCTTTTTCAACGGCTTCGGCACCCCGACGCCCGTCTTCTTTCTCTGGTTTTTCTGGTACTGATCGTGCCGGTGTGCCTGCGTGCGGCACTCGGCTGGTCGAGCCTTTTCGGCTACTTGTCGGACCTGGCTATCGGCAGCCTGCTGGTGGTTCTGTTGCATCGCCGGCCGTGGTGGCTGGCCCTGCCGGTGCTGGTGTTCTGGGGTTTGCTGGCGGTGGCGACGGCGGAACTGGTCAGCGCGGTCGGGCGCCTGCCCAATCCCCAGGACCTGCATTACCTGATCGACCCGCAATTCGTCGAGAACTCCACCGGCGGCGGCTTCGCCCATCCGGGAGTGGCCGGTGCATTGCTGCTGGGCCTGTTGATGTGGCTCGCGACGCAGTGGGCAAACCGCGGAACGCTGGCGCCGGCCCTGCCCCGCGCCGTGTGGTCGGCACCGGTGTTGCTGTTCGCCGCCCATTGGGGCGCACAGAATCTCTCGCCAAGCGACGCCGACCCCTGGCGCCTGTACAACCTGCCGCATCAGTTGCTCGCCGCCCAGGTCGCCGACGCGCAGATGCAGGCCGAAGAATGGCTGGAAGGCGGTAGCGAAGTACCTCCACCCTCGATGGCCGGGCTCACCGACCTCGACTTGAACGGCCACTCGTTACTGGCCGCAAAAGGTCAGGCACGCAACGTGCTGATCGTTGCCGTAGAAGGCATTCCCGGCGCCTACATCCGCGCCAATCGCGAGGCCATCGGCAGCCATTATCAGGAAGACCTGATGCCCAAGCTCAGCCGGTGGGCCGAGCGCGGCATGAACACGCCGGATTACGTATTGCACACGCACCAGACCATTCGCGGCCTGTACGCCATGCTCTGCGGCGATTACGACAAGTTGAACAACGGCACGCCCAAAGGCGTGGAAATGCTGACCCAGAACGAACGCAACCAGGCCTGCCTGCCGGCCCAATTGCGTCAGAACGGTTTCACCACGCACTACCTGCAAGGCGCCGGCCTGCGCTTCATGGCCAAAGACAAGATCATGCCGCACATCGGCTTCGATGCGACCCATGGCCTGGAGTGGTTCACCAACACCAATTACCTGGAATTCCCGTGGGGCAAGGACGACAAGGCCTTCTTCGAAGGCGCGCTGGGTTACGTCGGCCAACTGAAGAAACAGAAAAAACCGTGGATGCTGACCCTGCTGACCGTCGGCACCCATCAGCCCTACTCCGCGCCGGATGAATACCTGCAACGCTACGACACGCCGAAACAGGCTGCCGTCGGTTATCTGGACGACGCTTTGGACCAGTTCCTCAGCGGCCTCGAACGTCAGGGCGTACTGAAAGACACGCTGGTGGTGATCACCTCGGACGAATCCCATGGCATCGACGGCGTGCGGCTCGCCTCGTCCTGGGGCTTCAACCTGACCCTCGCACCGGAACAGGCCCAGTTGCCGCACCTGAACGCCGGTGTCTACGGACATGTCGATCTGAGCGCATCGATCCTCGACTACTTTGACCTGCCGGTGCCCGCCGCTCTCAGCGGCCGCTCACTGTTTCGCGACTACGACACCGGGCGCGAAATCATTTCGTTCACCAACGGCAAACTGCGCTACCACGACGGCCACGGCATCCTGACCGAGTGCGATATGCCGCGACGCTGCCGGGCTTACGCCAGTGAAGGCTTCATCGCCGAAAGTGCGACGTTCAAGGGCAATGCCAGCGGCCAGAATGCGCGGCAGATTGCGGCCCGCGCCGATGCACTGGACCTGTCGCTGCTGCGTACTCCACTGAATCAGCGCTACCAGTTCGGCAGCGACAACGTCATCCCGCTGCAAGCGCAGATCAAGGATGACTGGGCCGACAACCTGATCGGCGCGCAGTACCTGGAAATGCCCAAGGGCTCGCACACCCGCGTGCGCCTGACCGTGCGCTCGATGGACCCGCAACAGGCGGCGTACATCCAGCTCAAGGCCAAGGAATTCGAACAGGATGTGCAACTGGGCCTGCCATCAGAAATGGTCGCCACGGCGGAGCAGCCGCTGGAAATGGATTTCAGCTTCGACAACCCGCAACCGCGCAAGGCCTTCTCGTTCCACTTGCTGGGGTATGGGCTGGGGGCGGTGGAAGTCACGGATTTCAGCGTGATCACCGAGCTGCCGGGGCAACAGGATCTGCGGGAGGAACTCCCGGAAGACGACACCGCTCAGTCGAGCTGATGTCGACGCCAGCGTCACGCGGTTCGCGGGACGCTGGCGAAAGATCGCGGAGAACGATCAGAACGTGGTGCGCAGGCCGACCTGAATGCTCCGCCCTTCTGCCGGCGCAATGTCGCGCAGGATCGAGCTGGCGTAGCGCACGGTCTGGTTGGTCAGGTTCTCGGCATTGACGAAGGCCAGCCATTTGCTCTGGCCGACGTCGAAGTGATACCCCACATTCGCACCCAGCGTGGTGTAGCCATCGGTGCTGCTTTCATTGTCCGGCACCCGATGCTGGGAACTGGCGTGCTCCACATCGATCCGTGCCTGCCAGCGATCCAGCTCCCACAACAGCCCGGTATTCAAGCGCAACGGCGCGATGCGCGGCAGATCCTGGCCGTTGTCGAGGTTCTTGGCCCGGGTGTAGTCGCCCGACAATTCCAGCGCGAACTTGCCGTAGGCGCTCTCGCCGAGCTGCCAGCGATCCTGTGCTTCGATGCCACTGAAGCGCGCGCGAACACCGGAATAGGCGTATTCGGGAATTCCGCCGGCGTCCTCTTCCCCTTCGTCATTCAGCGTGCGACCGGTGCCGAGCAGACCAATGTAGTTGGAGAAGTGGCTATAGAACACACCGACGCTGCCCTTGTGCGTGCCATTGTCGAAACGCAGGGCCAGATCGCTGGAGACGGCTTTCTCTTTCGACAGACCCGCATCCCCGACTTCATACGTGCCGGTCGCGACGTGGGCGCCATTGGCGTACAGCTCATAGAACGTCGGCGCCCGCTCGGTGTAGCCCAGCGTGGCGGCAACCGACCAGACCGGCGTCAGCGTGTAGACCGCACCGGACGACAGGCTGCCGGCGGTGAAACTGCTGGAGCGGTCGGCGTTGGCGAAGCGCTCGTTGCCTTTGGCGTCCGGGTCGACCGTGGTGTGTTCCAGGCGACCGCCGAGGGTGAACAGCAGGCGATCCGTGGCTTGCAGCTCTTCCAGAATGAACAGTGCACCGGCATTGGTATCGGTGTGCGGCACAAAGGCTTCTTCGCCCAGCGCCGAGAATTCATTGCGACTGACCTGCGCGCCAATTACCCCGTTGAACGGCCCCAACGGCTGGTGCCGGGCTTCGACCCGCGCCTCGTAACCCTTGTTCTTGAACGTGGTGCCGACCTCGCCGCCCTCGATTTCGCGATGCTGATAATCGGTGTAGCCGGCGTCGAACTTGACCGAACTGAACGGCCCTTGGAGGTTGCGAATTTCCGAGGCGAACGCGTAGTGCTCCTGCTGCATGCGAATCCGCACATCGTCTTCGGCCGGCGAGCCGTAATTGGAGTCGTAGTTGCTGTACGACAACCCCGCGTAACCGTCATCCCAAGTGTACGACCCGCCCACCGCGCTGCCGTCCTGACGACCGTCGCTGTTGGCCAGGCGATGCTTGCTGGAATCGCCATCGTCCCCTGCCCGTTCGCGGCTGCTTTTGGCGTAGCCGGGGATTTTCAGGTCATTGAACTCGCGAGCGCTGGCGTCCAGGTGCAAGGCGAACTGACCGTTGCCGGCCTCGAGTTTGCCCGCGCTGCTGCGGGTAGTGTCGGCGCCGCCATAGCGCAACTCGCCGGCACCGTGGATGCCGTCGATGGCTTCGGTCGGGATGCGGTTGTCGAAGGTGTTGACCACCCCGCCGATGGCGCTGCCGCCGTAGAGCAACGCGGCCGGGCCACGGACGATTTCGATGCGGTCAACGTTGATCGGGTCCAGCGGCACGGCGTGGTCGTAGGACAGCGACGAGGCGTCCAGCGCGCCGACGCCGTTGCGCAGGATGCGGATGCGATCGCCGTCCTGCCCGCGAATGATCGGACGACTGGCGCCCGGGCCGAAGTAGGACGACGACACGCCCGGCTGCTTGTTCAGGGTTTCGCCCAGGCTGCCCTTCTGCTGCAGCGTCAAGTCATCGCCGCTCAACACGGTCGAGGGCGAAGCCAGGGTCTGGCTGCCCAGTGGATTGCCGGTGATGACTTGCGGTTGCAGTTCAAGGGGTTCGGCAGCGAACGCGGGGGATGCGATCAGCAGCGCAGAGGCCAGCAGACTTGGCGGGAAGGAGGGAAAACGGGCTGACATTTCTAGTATTCCGTAAGGCAGAAAGGTAAGGATCGATGCCACTGCCACACGGACATGTCAGTGACATCGATCAGATGAAATCATTTTTATGTTATACAATAACATTTCCAATGGCCATCACGATTCTTGCCCGATGTTTACAACAACCGCTCAAGGACGGGTCTTTCAGCACGCGGTATCGCCGCTTGCGCACGCACGTCCTGCGTTTCTTCGAAAAAATCCTGAACAGACAGCTGTAAAAGACTTTGCCTATCGGCCACCAATAGTCGGCCTATTAGCTGACCTGCCCAGTCGGGTCTAGCCTTACTAATCCGAAGTCGGCACGAGCCGGCCGCAGAAGACCTGATAAGGACCCGAACATGGCAAATGAATCGAAATGCCCGTTCAATCACGCCGCCGGCGGTGGCACGACGAACCGCGATTGGTGGCCGAATCAACTGAACCTGAAAATCCTGAGTCAGCACTCGCCCGCCTCCGATCCGCTGGGCAAGGACTTCGACTACGCCAAGGCTTTCAAAAGCCTGGATTTCCAGGCCCTGAAACGCGATCTGACGGCGCTGATGACTGACTCCCAGGACTGGTGGCCCGCCGACTTCGGCCACTACGGCCCGCTCTTCATCCGCATGGCCTGGCACAGCGCCGGCACCTATCGCACCGCTGACGGCCGTGGCGGCGCCGGCTCCGGCCAGCAACGTTTTGCCCCGCTCAACAGCTGGCCGGACAACGTCAGCCTCGACAAGGCCCGGCGCCTGTTGTGGCCGATCAAGCAGAAATATGGCCGCAACATTTCCTGGGCCGACCTGATCGTCCTCACCGGCAACGTCGCGCTGGAATCCATGGGCTTCAAGACTTTCGGGTTCTCCGGCGGACGTCCCGATGTGTGGGAGCCGGACGAAGACGTCTACTGGGGTTCGGAAAACACCTGGCTGGGTGGCGACACCCGTTACGGCAAACACCCCGAAGCCATGCAGGAACCGGGCGACGGCACCCTGGTGGCCGAACCTGCCGAGCACGGCCATGAACAGAGCCGCACCAATCAGGGCGAACGCAATCTGGAAAACCCGCTCGCCGCCGTACAGATGGGCCTGATCTACGTGAACCCGGAAGGTCCCGAGGGCAATCCCGATCCGGTGGCCTCGGCCCGGGACATCCGCGAAACCTTCGGCCGCATGGCCATGAACGACGAAGAAACCGTCGCCCTGATCGCTGGCGGCCACGCCTTCGGCAAGACCCACGGTGCCGGCCCGGCCGATAACGTCGGCCCGGAACCGGAAGCCGCCGGCCTCGAGCTTCAGGGCCTGGGCTGGAAAAACAGCTTCGGCAGCGGCAAAGGCGCGGACACCATCACCAGCGGTCTGGAAGTGACCTGGACCACCACTCCGACCAAATGGAGCAACAACTACCTGGAAAACCTGTTCGGCTTCGAGTGGGAACTGACCAAAAGCCCGGCCGGTGCCCACCAGTGGAAACCGAAAAACGGCGCCGGAGCCGGCACCATTCCCCATGCCCACGACCCGAACAAACGCATCGACCCGACCATGCTCACCTCCGACCTGGCCCTGCGCTTCGACCCGGCCTACGAGAAGATTTCGCGGCGTTTCCTGGCCAATCCCGATCAACTGGCCGACACCTTCGCCCGCGCCTGGTACAAACTGATCCACCGCGACATGGGCCCGCTGTCACGCTATCTCGGTCCGGAAATGCCCCAGGAAGAACTGCTGTGGCAAGACCCGATTCCAGAAGCCAATCACCCGCTGATAGGCGACGCCGATGTCACCGCACTGAAAGGCAAAGTACTGGCGTCGGGGCTGTCGGTTTCGGAACTGGTCTCCACCGCCTGGGCGGCCGCTTCGACTTTCCGTGGTTCAGACAAACGTGGCGGCGCCAACGGCGGTCGCCTGCGTCTGGCACCTCAGCGGTTCTGGCAAGCCAACCAGCCGGAGCAACTGGACAAGGTGCTCAAAGCCCTCGAAGGCATTCAGAACGAGTTCAACGCCGGGGCGTCGGGCAAGAAAGTCTCGCTGGCGGACCTGATCGTGCTGGCCGGTAATGCCGGGGTCGAACAGGCCGCAAAAAATGCCGGCCATTCGGTCACGGTGCCCTTCTCGCCCGGCCGTACCGATGCGTCTCAGGAGCAGACCGACGTCGAATCGTTCGGCTTCCTTGAACCGCACACCGACGGTTTCCGCAACTACGCCGCCAGCACCTATCGCGTGCCGGCCGAAGCGTTGCTGATCGACAAGGCGCAGCTGCTGACGCTCTCGGCACCGGAGTTGACCGTTCTGGTCGGCGGCCTGCGGGTGCTGGACACCAACGTCGGCAAGACCAGACACGGCGTCTTCACGGACAAGCCCGGCGCCCTGACCAACGACTTCTTCCGCAACCTGCTGGACATGGGCGTGGAATGGAAACCGACGTCCAAGGCAGCGGACGAGTTCGAAGGGCGCGACCGCAACACCGGCAATGTGAAATGGACAGGAACGCGCGTCGATCTGGTGTTCGGCTCCAACGCGATACTGCGGGCGCTGGCCGAGGTGTATGCCAGTTCCGATGCGAAGGAACAGTTCGTCAACGACTTCGTTGCGGCTTGGGCGAAGGTGATGGATCTGGATCGGTTTGATTTGCGCCAATAGTTTTTCATCCACCCACAAAAACGCCGCTCATCGAGCGGCGTTTTTTATTGCCCTGAAACAGCTTCAGGCAAGGCTTTTGCTGACCACTTCATACACATCACTGGACAGCTGACCGGATGCCAGAATCCGCTCCAGCTCAGCCTTCATCAACGCCTGACGAGCACCGTCATACTTGCGCCAGCGCGTCAGCGGCGCCAATTGACGCGAAGCGATCTGCGGGTTGAAGCCATTGAGTTCGATCACTAGATCCGCGAGGAAGCGATAACCCGAACCGTCCGCCGCGTGGAAGTTGATCAGGTTCTGCCCGGCGAACGCACCGACCAGCGCACGCACCTTGTTCGGGTTCTTGATGTTGAACGCCGGGTGCTGCATCAGGGCTTTGACCCGCGCCAGACCGCCCGGCAAAGTGCTGCCGGCCTGCACGCTGAACCACTGATCCATGACCAGCGGATTGTCCTTGAAGTGCTCGGCGAAACTGGCCAGGGCCTTGGCCTTCTCGTCTTCGAACGGCGAGTTGACCAGCACCGCCAGCGCGGTCAGGCGCTCGGTCATGTTGTCGCAGCTGTCGAACTGCTCCAGCGTTGCCGCCAGCACTTCAGGCTTGCCGCTGAGCATCAGGTACGACAGTGCGATGTTCTGCAACGCGCGACGGGCGAAATGCTCGGCTTCAGCCACGTACGGGGTCTTTTTCGACAGTTCGCGGTTGGCCTGATAACGCTGCCACAGGGCATCGAACAGGTTGTCCGCCAGTTGCTGACGGGCGAATTCACGGGCGGTGTGGATTGCATCCACGTCGGCGGTTTCGCTGATCTCGGTCAGGTAGGCTTCACTCGGCAGCGAGAGCATTTCCGCGACCATCGCCTGATCCAGCGTCTGGTCAGCCAGTACCGTACGCAAGGCAGAAATCAGACGTGGGTCGAGCACCAGGCTTTCGCCCTTCTGCTGCTGACCGATCAGTTCCTGCAACACCTGCACCGACAGTTGCTGGCCGGCATCCCAGCGGTTGAAACCGTCGCTGTCGTGCTGCATCAGGAACATCAGTTGATCACGGTTGTACGGGAAGCTCAGTTTCACTGGCGCCGAGAAACCACGCAGCAAGGACGGCAGCGGTTGTTCGGCGATGTCGACGAAGGTGAAAGTCTGCTCGGCTTCGGTTACCGAGATTACTCGGGTAGTGCCTTGGGCCGAGGCCTCACCGGCCAGACGCAGGGCAATCTCGTTGCCTTGGCTGTCGAGCAGGCCCAGTTCCACCGGGATCACGAACGGCAGCTTTTCAACCTTGTCCGGGGTTTCCGGGCAGCTCTGGCGGAAGGTCAGGCTGTAGGTTTTCGCGGCGGCGTCGTAAGACTCGCTCACCGCCAGTCGCGGCGTACCGGCCTGGCTGTACCAGCGCTTGAACTGGGTCAGATCGACGCCATTGGCATCTTCCATGGCCTTGACGAAATCGTCGCAGGTCACGGCCTGGCCATCGTGGCGTTCGAAGTACAGGTCGCTGCCCTTGCGGAAGCCTTCGGCGCCCAGCAGGGTGTGGATCATGCCGACCACTTCCGAGCCCTTTTCGTACACGGTCAGGGTGTAGAAGTTGGAAATCTCGATGAAGCTGTCCGGGCGTACGGCGTGGGCCATGGGACCTGCATCTTCGGCGAACTGGTGGGTACGCAGGTACGCCACGTCCTGAATGCGCTTGACCGTGGCCGAGTTCATGTCGGAAGAGAAACCGGCGTCGCGGAATACGGTGAAGCCTTCCTTGAGCGACAGCTGGAACCAGTCGCGGCATGTCACGCGGTTGCCCGACCAGTTGTGGAAGTATTCGTGGGCGACGATCGCCTCGACCCGCTGGTGCGCGGCGTCGGTGGCGGTTTCGGCGCGGGCCAGCACGGCGCTGGAGTTGAAGATATTGAGACCCTTGTTCTCCATCGCACCCATGTTGAAGTCGTTCACGGCGACGATCATGAAGATGTCCAGATCGTACTCGCGACCGTAGACCTCTTCGTCCCAGCGCATCGACTTCTTCAGGCTGTTCATGGCGTGCTGGCACTTGTCGATGTTTTCCGGCTCGACATAAATGCGCAGCGCCACGTTGCGGTTGGTCATGGTGGTGAAAGAGTCTTCAACGCACCACAAGTCACCGGCCACCAGCGCGAACAGGTACGCCGGTTTCATGAACGGGTCTTCCCAGGTCGCCCAGTGCCGGCCGTCTTCGCTGGGGCCGCTGGCAATCGGGTTGCCGTTGGACAGCAGCACCGGATAGCTGTGCTGCTCGGCGACCACCGTGGTGGTGAACTTGCTCATCACGTCCGGGCGGTCGAGGTAATAAGTGATCTTGCGGAAGCCTTCAGCCTCGCACTGGGTGCAGAACATCGTGCCGGACTTGTACAGGCCTTCCAGCGCGGTGTTGGTTTCCGGGTGGATTTTGACGCTGGTGTCGACCGTGAAGGTTTCGCTCTTCGGCTGCAGGGTCAGGTGATTCTCGGTCAACTGGTAGTCGGCGGCGCTCAGTTCCTGGTCGGCCAGGGTCACCGAGAGCAGTTCCAGCTGCTGGCCATCGAGCACCAGCGGCGGCAGGCCCGGGCCACGGGCCGGGTTGCGGCGCATCACCAGTTGCGCGTGGACCAGGCTGTGGTCCTCGAACAACTCGAAGGTCAGGTGTGTTTCATCGATCAGGTACTCGGGCGCCTGATAGTCCTTCAGGTAAATCATCTTCGGTTGTTCGGTGCGCATGCTGAAGTCCTTATTGATGCACGGCGAGCTGATAGGCCGTGTACTTGCGAATGTTGATCACGCCGGTGTCGAAGATCAGGTACTGACCCTTGATCCCCAGCAGCGTGCCTTCGGCAATCGGGTTCTTGTCCAGGTTGAAGCTGACGATCTTGGCCGGGTACTGCTCGACCGGGTAACGGATTTCCAGCGGCTCGACGTCGATGACCGGCTGAATCGCCTGCAGACCGAAACGTTCCTGCAAGCCCTGCAAACCTTCGGCGCAGCTGGCGAACAACTGGTCGCGCACCTCGGCAAGATCCACCGCCGCCGCATCGCCCTTGAGCAGTGCGCGCCAGTTGGTCTTGTCCGCGACCTGACTGCGGAACAGGTCTTCGACGAATCCGGACTGCTGGCGCGTGGCGACGCGCATGATCGGCAGCGCCTGGCTGGCGCCCTGATCGAGCCAGCGGGTCGGCAGTTGGGTGGCGCGAGTGATGCCGACCTTGATCCCCGACGAATTGGCCAGGTAGACGACATGGTCGGTCATGCAGAACTTCTCGCCCCACTCCGGTTCCCGGCAGGTGCCGGCGTCGAAGTGGCAGCGCTCCGGGCTCATGATGCACACGTCGCACTGGGCCAGTTTGGTCATGCACGGGTAGCAGTAACCCTGACTGAAACTGGTCTTGGTCTTGCGTCCGCAATGGGTGCAGTGAATCGCCCCCAGATATTCCAGACGCACCGTGGTGCCGATCAACGGGTTGACCGGCACCTCGACGTCATCCAGACGAAACGCGTATTGCACGTTCGGCCCGTCCAGGCGCGCCGACATTTTGCTGATTGCACCGCGGCCAATCTCGATCAATGGATGGCGTCCGACTTGAACAGGATGTTCGGTACTTCGATCGACTTCGACGCACACTCCTGCGGGCCCATGTAACCGGTGCGCTCTTCTTCGGGCAGGTTCTGGATTTCCCAGGCGATCATCGCCTGCAGCGACAGCTCGCGCTGTTCGGCGGTGAGCTTGCCACCGTCGGACCATTTGCCGATCTCCACGGCCAGTTTCAGGCTCTGGTAGATATCCGGGGTGATGTTCTTGATCAGGTCGTTAAAAGAGGACATCAGGGTCTCCGTGCTCTTTATTCAAAAATTCAGGCGGCCAGTTTACGGCGGTTGTACAAACCGCCCAACAAACCGGTGAAGCATCCGATGAGTAACCCGCCGACGTGGGCGGCATTGGCGATCTGGCCGAAGCCGATCATCGAGATCAGCCCGGACATGCACACCAGCAACCACACCAGCATCATCACCAGCACGCCGCGGGGCAGACGATAGGCCGGGGTCGGCGCCAGCAGCTGGAAGATCCAGCAGTGGCCGAGCAACCCGTAAAGCACGCCGGACAGGCCGCCGAACAGGCTCGGGCCGCTCCAGGCAAACTGTGCATAGTTGGAAACGAGGCTGAACAGCAGCGTCAGGCCGATGAGGTTGATACTGCCCTGACGCGACTCGATGCGTCGCCCCAGTTCCCAGTACCACATGCCATTCATGGCCAGGTGCAGGATGCCGAAGTGGATCAGCATCGGCGTGAACAGACGCCACCACTGCCCTGCCGCCAGGCTGTCGGCCAGCGAGGTGAAATGGATGTAGTCGCCGACCACGCGGAAATCGAGGAAAGTCAGCCAGCGCATCGTGTCGAGGTTGTCGCCCAGATACGTCAGGCCGCCCACCAGGAGGCTCAGCAACAGGATGAACCCGGTGGCCTTGGCGTGTTTCAGTTGCTCGGCAAAGCTCGGACGCTTGAAGGTCGGTGCCACCGGAATGTCCAGTTGTTGATCCGGATCACCCGCCGGGAAGCGTTCGTATAGCGAACGCACGTCTTCGCTGATTTCCGACGGCACCCACAGCACCTGCTCGCCCGATTCTTCGCTGACGCGGTGAGGCACCTGCATGCGTTGCAGCAGTTTGACGAAACCGCTCAGGTCCGCCGCCAGTGGCAGACGCAATACCGCTACCGCGCTCATCGCAGCACCTCCGGCCGCTCGACATCGACCCAGACAAATTTATGTGGATCCAGGCGGGTTTCCTGATCCAGACGATAAGCCACCAGTTTGCCGTAGAGCACGGCGCTGTAATCCAGGCACGCGAGGTTCGGGCGGATCGGCGCCGGTTTGCCGCTGCGCCAGTAGTGGCCGACGAACAGCAACGGCTCATCGACGCCGTAGCGCAGCAGGGAATTCTTTTCGCTGGAGGTCAGCGGCTTCTGCGCCACCGGCTCCGGCAGTGCATCGGGCTGGAACACGATGTCGCCGTAGGTCTGCGGATCGTCTTCCCAGAATTTGGTGCGGAAGAACGAACGCACCAGACCGTCGCCACTGGTCATGGTCAAACCATCCGGCAGACGCATGTCGGTGCCGCGCAGCAGGCGATCAAACACGGTGCAGGCAAAGCTGCCCGGTACGGCGGAAGCCTGGAGGAAGTGCTCATCGATGCAGCCATCGGGGAACAGCGCGCGCAGTGGCTCGATCAGGCCGGCATCCCAGCAGGCATGCACGACCCGGAAGCGCCCGGCGTCGACAAACAGCGGCAGTTCATAGAACCAGCGCTGGAAGTCGTGCCAGTCACCGGGATGGTCTTCGAATTGAGTCAGGGTTTCATGCAGCAGACGGGCATGACGCGGCGTGTGCTCGCGCACGAACTGCTTGCCACTGCCCGGTGGCGCCGGTGTGCTCCAGCCCAGTGCGTTGAATTCGTGGTTGCCCATGATGCAAAAGGCCTGGCCGGCCTCGACCATGTCGTGGACGATGTGCAGCGCCTCGCGGATCCGCGGGCCACGGTCGATGATGTCGCCGACGAACACGGCCATGCGCGAAGGATGCCGCCAGACCCCACCCTGCTTGTGATAACCGAGACGGTCCAGCAGGTGTTCCAGGGTCAGGGCGCATCCGTGCACGTCACCGATCAGGTCATAACTGCGCGCGGGATCGAGCATCAGTCGCCTCCACCACCCAGCTTGCTGCCCCAGCCGAGTTTGGTGCGGCAGACCTCGTAGTAGTTGTGGTCGAGCGGATGGATCAGCCGCAGCTTCTGCGCTTTCTTGCTGACGGTGATGGTGTCGCCCGGTGCGCAGGTGAAGTGGTTCTGCCCGTCGCAGGAGACCTGCGGATAGATCTGCATATCTTTGGACACGACGATTTTCAGCTCACTGTTGCCATCGACCACGATCGGTCTACCCGACAAGGTATGGGGGTACATCGGCACAATCACAATAGCGTCGAGCTTGGGATGCATGATCGGCCCACCAGCAGACAGCGCGTACGCGGTGGAGCCGGTCGGCGTGGCGACGATCAGGCCGTCGGCCTTCTGGCTGCAGACGAACTGGCCGTCGATGTACAGCTCGAACTCGATCATCCGCGTCGATTTGCCCGGGTGCAGCACCACGTCGTTCAGCGCATCGCCCTGGCCGATGGCCTCGGCGTGGCGGCGGACTTCGGCCTGCAGCAGGAAGCGGTTTTCCACCAGATAGTGGCCGTCGAGTACTTCGGCGACCTTGATTTCCAGCTCGTCCGGGCGGATGTCGGTAAGAAAGCCGAGGCTGCCACGGTTGATCCCGAGCACGGGAATGTTGTGCTTGGCCAGCGCCCGGGCCGCACCGAGCAGGCTGCCGTCACCGCCGACGACGATGACCATGTCGCAGACTTCGCCGAGCATCTTGCGGGACGAAGTTTGCAGGCCATGGCCGGGCAGGACTTCGGCGATGGTGTCTTCGAGGATCACATGCAGGTGACGATCGAGCAGAAAGCGTTTCAGTCGGCGGACGGTATCCAGCACCTGGGAACTGCCCAGGCGACCGATGATGCCGATATTACGAAATTGCTCCATGGGACTCCTGCTGGGGCTGCGACGGCGAAAACGACGATTATGGGCGAAAGCGCCGGATAGACAAAACCCTTTCAGCCCGAGAGTGCGCCTGCGTTTAAGGCTATGCTCGCAAGATGATCCTATTTCCCGACTTGCTCCAGTTGCCCCATCAGTTGCGCCACCCGGAAGTGCGCGATCTGGCGTGGGTGATCCTCGCCCCGCCGATGCTCGCCGCCACGCCGTGGCCGCAACGTCATCCGCTGGCGGGCAGCGACTGGGTGCACGACCCCGAGCGGCTGGCGCACTGGCTGCACCGGCTCGACCGGGACAGTTACGGTCTGCTGCAATGGCTGTCCCAGGCTCGCACCCGGCGCCTGGGCCTGTATTACGAGCGGCTGTGGCAGTTTGCCGTGGAGCATGCGCCGGGGATTGAACTGATCGCCGCCAACCTGCCCATCCGCCGCGAAGGCCACACCCTCGGCGAACTCGACATGCTGCTGCGCGACCGTGACGGCGTGCATCACCTGGAACTGGCGATCAAGCTCTACCTCGGCCCGCAGAACGGTGACGGCCGTGATCCGGCGTCGTGGCTCGGCCCCGGCTGCCATGATCGACTGGACCGCAAACTGGCCCATCTTAGCGAGCACCAGTTACCGATTTCCGCCCGCCCTGAAAGCCGCGAGGCCCTGGCGGCGCTGGATATCGAGTCATTCAGTGCGCAGTTGTGGCTGGGCGGCTACCTGCTGTATCCATGGCCCGGTCAGTCCGAACCACCGAGCGGCGCCCATCCGCAGCATTTGCGTGGCAGCTGGCTGCATCAAAAGGACTGGCCGGCGTTTATCGCCCAGCGCCCGGCCGGACGCTGGCAACCCCTGCCCCGCCATGCGTGGCTGGCGCCGGCACATTACCCGGCAGATCAGGCCTGGAGCCACGAGCAGTTGCGGACCTGGCTCGATGAGCTCGAACCGCTGGCCCCGGCGCAGTTGATGGTGCGCCTGACCGAGAATGCCCGGGGCGAATGGGAAGAAGCCGAGCGGCTGTTTCTGGTTTCGGATCTGTGGCCGAACGTGCCCGGGCAGAGTTAGACGCTCAACCGCAGCGCCAGAGCCGCCAATGTCACCAGCAACACCGGCACCGTCAGCACAATCCCGACCTTGAAGTAATACCCCCAGCCGATCCGGATGTCCTTGCGCTCCAGCACATGCAGCCAGAGCAGAGTCGCCAGACTGCCGATCGGGGTGATCTTCGGCCCCAGGTCGCTGCCGATCACGTTGGCGTAGATCATCGCCTCTTTCACGACACCGGTCGCCTGACTGGCATCGATCGACAGCAAACCGATCAGCACCGTCGGCAGATTGTTCATGATCGACGACAACAAGGCCGTCAGCACGCCAGTGCCCATGGCCGCGCCCCACACGCCATACCCGGCAAAGGCATCCAGCCAACCGGCCAGATGATCCGTGAGCCCGGCATTGCGCAGACCGTAGACCACCAGATACATGCCCAGGGAGAAAATCACGATCTGCCACGGTGCTTCTTTCATCACCTTGCGCGTGGAAATCTTGTGCCCGCGGGCAGCGATACCCAGCAACAGCGCCGCGCACACTGCCGAGATAGCACTGATCGGAATCCCCAGCGGCTCCAGGGCGAAACAGCCCACCAGCAGGATCAGCAACACCGCCCAACCGGCGTAGAACGTGGCCTTGTCGTGGATCGCCGTCTCCGGGTGCTCAAGCTGTTCAGGGTCGTAGTCTTTCGGAATGTCGCGGCGAAAGAACCACAACAACACCGCCAGCGTGGCCGCGACGCTGACGAAGTTGACCGGCACCATCACCGCCGCATAGCGATTGAAACCGATGTGGAAAAAGTCTGCCGAGACGATGTTGACCAGGTTCGACACCACCAGCGGCAGGCTCGCGGTATCGGCGATAAACCCCGCGCCCATGACGAACGCCAGAGTCGCCGCCGGCGAAAAACGCAGGGCCAGCAGCATGGAAATCACGATCGGCGTGAGGATCAGCGCCGCGCCGTCATTGGCGAACAACGCCGACACCAGCGCACCGAGCAACACCATGAAGGCGAACAGCTTGCGCCCGCTGCCACGCCCCCACCGCGCCACATGCAATGCGGCCCAGGCAAAGAAACCGGCCTCGTCGAGCAACAGACTGATGATAATCAGCGCCACAAAAGTGCCGGTGGCGTTCCAGATAATCTGCCACACCAGCGGAATATCACTCAGGTGCACCACGCCAAAAAGCAGCGCGACGATGGCGCCGAACGTTGCACTCCAGCCGACCCCGAGGCCTTTGGGTTGCCAGATCACCAGGGTAATGGTCAGCAGGAAAATCAGTGACGCAGCGAGCATTCGCGACAGCCTTCAATAAAAGGGAAAGAATCAGACCACAAAAAAACCTGTGGGAGCCAGCTCCCACAGGTTCGTTATGTAGTCAGAAAAATCCGTGGATCACTTCTTGTGCTGCGCTACCCACTCACCATAGGCATTGATGAAGCTCTGCAGGAACGGTTTGACCGACTCGTTCAGCTTGCCCGACTCATCGAACGCCGTACCGGCGCCGCCCAGGTAGGCCTCCGGCTGCTGCATGCACGGCACGTTGAGGAAAACAAAGGACTGGCGCAAATGCTGGTTGGCGCCGAAACCGCCGATGGCACCCGGTGAAACGCTGATCACTGCGCCCGGTTTGCCACCCCAGACACTCTTGCCATAAGGCCGCGAGCCAACGTCAATCGCGTTCTTCAACGGTGCCGGCACCGAACGGTTGTACTCCGGGGTGACAAACAGCACCGCGTCGGATGACGCCACTTTTTGCCGAAAAGTGCTGTAGGCTGCCGGCGGTGAATCGCCGTCGATGTCTTCGTTATAGAGTGGCAGATCGCCAATTTCCACAATGTTCAGCTTGAGGTTGGCCGGTGCCAGTTCCGCCAGCGCCAGCGCGACCTTGCGATTGATCGAAGCTTTACGCAGGCTGCCGACCACTACCGCGACGTTATAGACATTGCTCATGGGAAGACTCTCGACTGTCCGTGGGAGGAGCCTGTAGTTATAGATGATCCGACGACGATTCCACCAGACGACGAGGGATATTTCCCGCGTCCGGATTATTTTTTTCCTGTAGGAAAACTTACCAAGCTCGATGACGGTCTACCAAGCCGCAAATCAAGCGTTTTATCTCCAGAGGTTCTAAGCAGATGGCAGCAGTACTCGTCGGTCAGTTCCATGCAAGAGATGCGGAAGGCCGCGTTTATTCCGTGCATGAGTTCCAGGAATCCAACCCGTCGGCAGACGGTTTCACCGGCATGGAGCCTGTTACCACCTACAAACTGGCGATTGGCGATCGGGTCAATAAAATCGACGACAACGAATTCCTGCTGGTTCAGTCGGGCATCACGTTGATTCGCGAACCCGAGCCGACTGTCGCTTCATAACCGATTGTTATGAGCAGAAGTCATCCGCGCCGAGTTGGGGTAGGATTCAGCCACTGACCCCAACGGCCGGACATGGACTTCACGCATGCGTTTACGTCATATCGAGGTGATACAGGCGCTTTTACAGACGGGTCACGTGGGCACCGCCGCCGAATGGCTGCAATTGCCGGCGGGCGATGTCGAGGAGCGACTGCGCGAAGCCGAGAGTCAGTTGGGTTTCATGCTGTTCGCCAGCGTGCGCGGGCGGCTTCAGGCGACAGCCGAAGCCCGTGCGCTGCAAGTCGAAATCGCCCACATCTATGACGCGCTGGAGCCGGTGCAACGACTGGCCAGCAGCCTCAAGCAATACCTTGCCCCGCCTCTGCGCATCATCGGCACCCCGCCGCTGGCCCAGCAATTGTTGCCGCAAAGCCTCGCCGCATTGCGTCGGCGCCTGCCGGACGTACCCTGCACGCTACTCAGTGAACCCACCCGCCACATCGTTCGCAGTCTGTTGCTGCGCGAAAGCGATCTGGGCCTGAGCCTGCACGATCCCGAGCATCCGGATATCCATTGCCAGCCGCTGGCCCAAGGCAAGCTGCAATTGCTCGCGCCCCACGGCTGGCTGCAACCGAAGCAGAAATACATTTCGCTGCAGGACCTGGCCGGTCAGGCAATGGTCGGCCTCGAAGGTCAGGACCCGCTGAGCCCGGCGCTGGAACACAAACTCCAGGCCTTGCGCCCGGCACCGAGCATCCACACCCGGGTGCAGACCCATCAGATGATGCGCAGCATGGTCGAGGCCGGCGAAGGCCTGGCCATCGTCGACCCGTTTACTGCGCTGGGTGCCCGGGCCAGTGGGATCGACACTTGTCCGTTGTCACCGGCGGTGCCGATCAGCCTCTATGCACTGACCTTCAAGCACGCGCCGCCGACATCGGCAGTCCAGACATTGCTGGGTATCGTTACGGAACAAGCCGAGGCGATGCTGGCGAGCTGATCGGGTTTTCCAGCGGATTATCGAACAATCGATACCAGAACAACGCCACCTCGGCGGTGTTCGGGTCGATACCGCGATAACGCAGATGGTCGATGCCACCGATCACATAACCGCAGCGCTCATACAAGCGGCAGGCGCCGAGGTTGTTGTTCTGGGTCTCGAGCATGATCCCCGGCAGTTTTTTCTTGCGACTCCAGAACTGCGCAACATCGAGCAAAGCCTTGGCCACACCATGGCGCCGCGCCGGCGCATGCACCGCCAGCTCATCGATATGGGCGAAACCGTTCCAGTTGGTGCTGATTACCAGATGCCCCACCGGCTGGTCTTCCAGATACGCCATGAAAATCGCACTGTCGGCGGCATCGCGAAAACTGCTGAACTCTTCAGGGTCAATGCCGTAGCACTTGCGGTACGGCACGATGGGCGTCACGCCCCACTGCGCTACGGGTTTGCCGATTTCGGCGGCGCCATAAGCGGCGACCTCGAAGCTGAAATCGCTGCCCCAGATGTACGCGGCAAAACCGTCGTCGGCGACCCGTACCGACAGCCCGGGGTATTTTGGATTCATGACCGGTTGCATACTGGGAAACGCCCTCATTCCTTGACGCAATCGACGGTGTAGTGCCGTCCATTGCCCTCGTCTTCGTGTTGCAGTCCGTGCACATCGACCACGAAACCCGGAAAACTCGCATCGAACGTTCGGGCAAACTTCAGGTAATCGATGATCGACCGGGTGGATTCGGTAAAACGCTCACCGGGCATGATCAACGGAATCCCCGGCGGATAAGGCACCAGCATCACCGCCGCGACCCGCCCCTCCAGCTCATCGATCGGCACCGCCTCGACTTCGCCGCGCACCAGTTGATCGTAGGCGTGGGCCGGTTTCATGGCGATTTCCGGCAGCACGGTGTACATGCGCTTGAGGTGCCTGGCGGTGGCATTACTGCGATAGCAGGCGTGGAGCTGATCGCACAGGTCGCGCAGACCCATGCCGCGATAGCGCGCCGGGTCTTCCTGAGCGACACACTTCAGGCAGGTGTCGAGGCTGACGTTGGCGTCGTAGCTGCGCTTGAACTCCAAAAGCTCGGTCAACAGCGTGCTCCACTTGCCTTTGGTGATGCCCATGGAGAACAGCACCAGAAACGAATAGAGCCCGGTTTTCTCCACCACCAGTCCGCGCTCCCAGAGGAAACGACTGACTACCGCCGCCGGAATCCCCTTGTCGCTTAAAGCGCCGCCAGCGGTCAGGCCGGGCATCACCAGAGTGACCTTGATCGGATCGAGCAGCACATAGTCGTCGCTGACTTCGCCGAAGCCATGCCAGTCCGCCTCGGGCTTCAGCAGCCAGTCTTCGGTCTGCACCCGGTCAATACCCTCGACACTTGGCGGCTGCCAGATCGAAAACCACCAGTCATTGGCGTCGATGTGTTGCCGCAGATTGGCCAGTGCCCGGCGAAAGCTCAGGGCTTCATCGAAGGTTTCCTGCAACAGCGAACGCCCGGCCGGGCCTTCCATCATGGCCGAGGCCACGTCCAGCGAGGCGATGATGCTGTATTGCGGCGACGTCGAGATATGCATCATGAACGCTTCGTTGAACCGGTCGCGGTCCAGTTGCCGAGCGCCGCCGTCCTGCACATGAATCATCGAAGCCTGACTGAACGCCGCCAGTAGTTTATGGGTGGAATGGGTGGTAAACACCAGCGGACTGTCGGCACTGCGCGAGGTGGCCATGCCGTAGCGTCCGGCAAAGAATTCGTGAAACGCCGCGTAGGCGTACCAGGCTTCGTCGAAATGCAGGACTTCGACGCTGTTGCCCAGGCTCTGCTTGATCAGTTCGGCGTTGTAACAGAGGCCGTCGTAAGTGGAGTTGGTGACCACCGCGAGTTTGACTTTCGGCTCCCGCCCCTTGGTCAGCGGGCTTGCATCGATCTTGGCCTGGATCGATTCGCGGCTGAATTCGCTCAGCGGGATCGGGCCGATGATCCCGAGTTCGTTGCGCTCCGGGCACAGGTATAGGGGAATCGCGCCGGTCATGATGATCGCGTGCAACACCGACTTGTGACAGTTGCGATCCACCAGCACCAGATCATCGCGCCCGACCATCGAATGCCAGACGATCTTGTTGGCGGTCGAGGTGCCATTGATCACGAAAAAGGTGTGATCGGCGCCGAAATTGCGCGCAGCCCGCGCTTCCGCTTCGGCCAGCGGCCCGGTGTGATCGAGCAGCGAACCCAGCTCCGGCACCGACACCGACAAATCCGAACGCAGGGTGTTTTCGCCGAAGAACTGGTGAAACGCCTGCCCCACCGGGCTCTTGTGATAGGCCACCCCGCCGCCATGCCCCGGGGTGTGCCAGGAATAGTTTGAGTCAGCGGTGTGCTGCACCAACGCCTTGAAGAACGGTGGCAACAACCCGTCCAGATACTTGCGCGCCGCCCGCGCCACCTGCCGTGCCAGAAACGGTACGGTGTCTTCGAACAGGTAGAGAATGCCGCGCAACTGATTCAGTTCGGCCATGGCATCGGCCGGGGCGTTTTCCAGGGTGACCTGCTCGCCGAGGGCGAAGATCGGCAGATCCGGCGCCCGCACCCGGGCCAGACCGATCAGTTCGGCCATGTTCTGTAACAAATGGGAATTGGTGCTGGCGTCTTCAGCGGCAATCAACATGCACGCCAGACCATGGTGGGTCGACGCCACCAGCCGGCCCTCGGTGTAGTCCGTGGCCGAAACGATGCTGAAACCTTCCTGCTCGAGTTCACGGGCAATGCCGCGAATGCGTTCGCCGGCAACCGTGTCGGCCTTGATGTCGCGGTGGACGATCAACACCGGGAACTTCAGATCTTTGTACATGAGACTCAGTGTCCTGAGGCGGCGGAGAGTGATCTGCCAATGTCCTCAGGGTAGAGGGTCGGAGCGGATGTGGCGAGGGTGGCCAGTTGTCAGTACTGCCAAAAACAAAGGATCGTCCGAACGCGGCCTGCGCATTCGGACGATCCTTTGCGTTTTACGCCTGGGCTTCGGCTTCCAGCAGCTGAGTCCACAGCGCCGGTGCGCCAGCGGATTTGGCGATGATTTCCAGACGCACCTGGTGCTCGGCCAGTTCGGCTTCGGTGGCGCGAATGATCCGCCCCGGCTTGCGATCCGCCGGCAGACGGCGGATTTCGGTGGCGGAGTTGTCAGCGCCCTCGCCCGTGCCGTTACCGTCGGAGGCGTTGCCGGCCAGGGACAGGCTGGTCTGGCCACCGGTCATGGTCAGGTAGACGTCGGCAAGAATCTCCGAGTCGAGCAATGCGCCGTGCAGCTCACGGCCGGAGTTGTCGACGCCGTAGCGTTTGCATAGGGCATCGAGGCTGTTGCGCTGACCCGGGTGACGTTCCCGGGCCATCATCAGGGTGTCGAGGATCGTGCAGTGCTGCGTGATGTCCGCGCGATCCTGCTGACCCATCAGGGCGAATTCGTTGTTGATGAAGCCAACGTCGAACGCCGCGTTATGGATGATCAGTTGCGCGCCGTTGATGAACTCGAAGAACTCATCGGCCACTTCGGCGAAACGCGGTTTGCCGACCAGGAATTCGTTGGTGATGCCGTGAACGCCGATCGCGCCTTCGTCACTTTCGCGGTCCGGTTGCAGATAGACGTGAAAGTGCCGGCCTGTCAGGCGCCGACCGATCAGCTCGACGCAACCGATTTCAATGATCCGGTGACCATCGGTCACCGGCATGCCGGTGGTTTCGGTATCGAGTACAACGGATCTGGTGGCCATCAGTGTTCAGCTCTCAACGGGGTCAATCGTGCAAAAGCGGCGATGTTAACACGCTGGTGGCGCGAGACGCGCACCGCCGGGTGATCGGCGCTCATGCAGTTTTTAACAATCATTAGCAATGTTCATAAAGTCTGGGGCAAACCGGCTTGTTAGCGTGCGCGGCCTGTTTCTCACGGACTCGAACCCCTCATGAAGACTGCACGGTTTCTATTGCTCGGCGGCTGCTTGCTGATGACTGAAGCGCACGCCACCAGTTTTGTCATCAGCACCGACATCACCCTGAGCCTGACGCTCAGCTCCACCAAAGGCACCAGCGGGTCGTTCAAGGACGACAAGATCGTGCTGGCCGCCAAGGACGACGCGGCGGCCTTCGTGGCCAGCGACGGGGACATTCGTGGCGCGCAAATGGAAGCGGCGTTCAAGCGAATTCGCAGCCTGTTGCCGGAACTGTCCGCCACTGACTTGCAATTGGCGAGCGCCATTCTGATGCTGTAATCAATCCTGCTTGTAGCCGCGCACTTCATCCACGCCACGGTTGGCCAACTGGTCGGCCCGTTCGTTGCCGTGGTGGCCGATGTGGCCGCGAACCCATTTCCAGGTGACCTTGTGGCGGTTGACCTGCTCGTCCAGCTCTTTCCACAGGTCGGCATTTTTTACTGGCTCTTTGGCAGCGGTTTTCCAGCCGCGTTTCTTCCAGTTGGCCATCCACTCGTTGATGCCTTTCATCACGTATTGCGAGTCGGTCACCAGCAGCACTTCGCACGGACGCTTGAGGGCTTCGAGGCCGCGAATCGCGCCGAGCAGCTCCATGCGGTTGTTGGTGGTGTTGGCTTCGCCGCCCCACAGTTCCTTTTCGACGCCCTTGCACACCAGCAAGGCGCCCCAGCCGCCGGGGCCGGGGTTGCCCTTGCAGGCGCCGTCGGTGAACAGTTCTACGCTATCGACGCTTTCGCTCATGCCAATCTATCCAGAAAAATGCGTGGCCTCGTCGATCACGGATCGACAACGGCCCGGGCCGGGACAGACCCGGCCACAATAAAAGAAGGTTTACGGTTCGATACGGCGGCGATTGACCTTGGCCATCGGCAGCGGAATCAGCTTGCCCATCGGCTCGCGGCGCTCCTGACGCACCGGACGCAGGCCGACCACGATCTTGCGCGCGACCAACAGATAGAAACCGCCGCCCGCCAGTTGCCAGTCGCCGACCTTGCGTTCCCAGCCGGCCAGACGGGCCTGCCACTTGGGTGACGCGAGCGGCGGACGATAGCACCCGAAGCGGCGTTTCTCCAGCGCGAAGCCCAGCAGGTTGAGCCAGTCGGCGACCCGCGATGGCGAGATGCAGCGCGCCTGATGCAACGCATCGTGAGCGAACACATGGCGCAGGCCCCAGGTGCTCCAGGGATTGATGCCGACAATCAGCAGATGCCCGCCGGGGCGCACGCTGCTGGCCGCTTCACGCAGCAGGCCGTGGGGCGACAGGCAGAAATCCAGACCGTGCTGCAACACCACCACGTCGGCGGCGTGCTCGCTCAACGGCCAGGCCTGCTCTTCGCAGACGATCTCGACACCGGGCAACGGCGCACCGAGCCGCACGTTGCGCTGCACCTGCGGCGCCGACGGCGGTGTTTCTGCAGAAGGGCCGTAATGCACCAGATAGCCGCCGAAGAACCGGCCGAGCTCGTCTTCGAGCATGCGCCGCTCTTCGTCGAGCAGAAATTGCCCGAGGGGACCGGACAGCCATTCACGGGCCGCCCCGATCAGGGCCAGCCAGTCAGGATCGGCCTGAGCGAACGCTTTATCGATCATTGCATTCTCCAACACGCCAGGAACCTCTAAGATGCGCCAATGTTACCCGCTTGGCGAATCCGAAGATGATACAGATCAGTGCCCTGCCCGCCTTCACCGACAACTACATCTGGTTGTTACAGGATCATGCCACCCAGCGTTGCGCGGTGGTCGACCCGGGCGATGCCGCCCCCGTGCAGGCGTGGCTTGCCGCGCATCCGGGCTGGGTGCTGGGCGACATTCTGATCACTCATCATCACCATGATCATGTCGGCGGTGTCGAGACGCTTAAAAAGGCTACGGGCGCCACCGTCTACGGTCCGGCCAGCGAAAGCATTCCGGGGCGGGATGTGGCGCTCAAGGATAACGACAAGGTTCGCGTGCTCGGCTGGGATTTCGATGTCTACGCCGTTCCCGGCCACACCCTGGGGCACATCGCTTATTACCATCACGGCCTGCTGTTCTGCGGCGATACCCTGTTCGCCGCCGGTTGCGGCCGGTTGTTCGAAGGCACGCCGGAGCAGATGCACCATTCGCTCGGCCGTCTGGCGGCGCTGCCGGAAGACACGCTGGTCTACTGCACCCACGAATACACCCTGAGCAACCTCAAATTCGCCGCTGCGGTGGAGCCGGGCAACCCGGACATTGCCGCCCGTCTGGAAAAAGTCAGCCAGCAACGGCAGAACGGGGTCATGACCCTGCCCTCGACCATTGCCCTGGAAAAGCTCACAAACCCGTTTCTGCGTACCAGTGAAACATTAGTTACACAAAAAGTGGACGAACGGAATGGCGCTCAAAACCGGGCGCCGAGTGAGGTTTTTGCGGCTCTGCGGGCTTGGAAAGATAAGTTCTAAGCCGTTCACCACTTGGTACAAAAACGCTGAATGGTTGACCGCAGGGGGTGCGCTTTCTAGAATCGCCCGACATTTTTGCCCGGAACTTACTTCCAGCCAATGTCGTCATCCATACGTAAGTCCGTCAATTCAGACGCATTGACCCGCCTGGCGCAAGCCATCGCGGTGGCTGTGTCCGCCACGCTGGCGGGCTGTTCCAGCCATGCTCCGCAGACTGAAGCGACCCATACGCCGAACATTGCTGCGCGAGCCAAGCAGAAGCCGATCTGGTTGTCCGAGAAGCCCAGCCCGCAGGTGCCCCAGGACATCTGGGAACGCATGCGCGGTGGTTTTCAGCTTCAGGAAGGCCTGGGCGTGAATCCGCGCATCGAGCAACAGCGCCTGTGGTTCGCCAGTAACCCTTCCTTTCTCGAGAACGCCGGCGAGCGCGGCAGCCTCTACATTCATTACATCGTCGAGCGCCTCGAAGAACGCAACATGCCGCTGGAACTGGCCCTGCTGCCAGTGATTGAAAGTGCCTACAACCCGATGGCCTATTCCCGGGCCGACGCGGTGGGGCTCTGGCAATTCATCCCTTCCACCGGGCGTTACTACAACCTGCGCCAGACCCGCTTCTACGATGGCCGTCGAGACATTACCGCCTCGACCACGGCAGCGATGGATTATCTGACCCGCCTGCACGACATGTTCAACGGCGACTGGCTGCTGGCCCTGGCGGCCTACAATGCCGGCGAAGGCACGGTCAGCCGCGCCATCGAGCGCAACGAAAAGCTCGGCCTGCCGACCGACTATTGGAACCTGCCGCTGCCGGCAGAAACCCAGGCCTACGTGCCGAAACTGCTGGCGCTGTCGCAAGTGGTGCTGTCGCCGGAAGCCTACGGGGTCAACCTCAACCCGATCGCCAACGAACCTTACTTCCAGGTCGTCGAAATCAACCAGCGCATGGACCTGTCCAAGGTCGCCGCCGTGGCCAACATCGACGAAGACGAACTGTTCCAGCTCAACCCGGCGTTCAAGCAGCGCACCACCATCGACGGCCCGCAACACCTGCTGGTGCCGACGTCGAAGGCGCAATTGCTGACCGCCAGCCTGCAGACCATGCGCCCTGAAGAACTGATCAGCCCTCGTTCGCTGAAGCCGGTCTTCGAAGGCGCCGACCCGACCGAAGTCGCGAAGCTCAAGCGTGCGTACCGGGTCAAGCGCGGCGACAACCTCGGCTCCATCGCCAAGGCCAACAAGGTCGACGTCAAGGACCTGCAACGCTGGAACAAGCTGACCGGCAAGAACCTCAAGGTCGGCCAGACCCTGGTCATGCAGGACACCACCAAACGCACTCCGGCCGGCAAGACCGGCGGGCGCATCAACACCGTGATCGCGGCCAACAGCAAGAGCAAAGCCAAGGACGACAGCAAGCAACAGACCCAGTACAAGGTCCAGCGCGGCGACACGCTGTATGTTGTTGCCAAGCGTTTCAACGTCGAGATGCAGCATCTCAAGCGCTGGAACCCGGGTGCCGGCAAGGCGCTCAAGCCTGGGCAGATGCTCACGGTCTATCAGCCGCACTGACAAAGAGCCCCTGAATTTCAGGGGCTTTTTTTTGCCTGTCATTTTTTGCTGGCTATGCAGGCCACTGCCGCAATTAACCGCGCATTAAGCCCCTGTCTTTTTCCTGTCCATACAAGCTGTTACTGTACGGCCCACAAAGCCCAAGCCGCCTGGATCGGATCTGACTTGAAGCGTCCCCTTCTCCTGCTCCTGATCAGCCTGGCCTTGAGCTCCCCCGTCAGCGCCACGATCACCGAAAGTCACGGTTATGCGCAGTTCGGCACGCTCAAGTACCCGGCCAGATTTACCCACTTCGACTGGGTCAACCCGCAAGCGCCCAAGGGCGGCACCTTGCGGGTGATGGCGTTTGGCACCTTCGATACGCTCAATCCTTACACCTTCAAGGGCACCAGCCCGGTCACCACCCCGAATTTCCTGCAGTACGGCATCAACGAGCTGAACGAGCCGTTGATGGTCGGCACCGGTCAGTATTCGCCGTCCGGCGACGAGCCGGCCTCCAGCTACGGCCTGATCGCGCAATCGGTGGAATACAGCGAAGACCGCAGCTGGGTGGTGTTCAACCTGCGCCCGGAAGCGCGCTTCCACGATGGCACGCCGATCACCGCCTACGACGTGGCGTTCTCCTATCGGACGCTGCTCAAGGAAGGTCATCCGCTGTACCGCACGGCGCTGCGGGAGGTGTCGCGGGTCGACATCCTCAACCCGCAGCGCATCCGCTTCATCATGAAGCGCTCGGGCAATCCGCTGCTGATCCTGCGCCTGGGCGAGTTGCCGGTGCTGCCCCAGCATTACTGGAAGGGTCGCGATTTCAAGGCCACCACCTTCGAGCCGCCGCTCGGCAGCGGGCCTTATCGCATCACCTCGGTGACGCCGGGGCGGCAGCTGATTTTCGAACGGGTCAAGGATTACTGGGGCAAGGACTTGCCGGTCAATCACGGCAAGTACAACTTCGATCGCATGGAAGTCGAGTTCTACCGCGACAGCGACGTGGCCTTCGAAGCGTTCAAGGCCGGCGAGTTCGACATCTATATCGAGCATCAGGCGAAGAACTGGGCCAACGGCTACAACTTCCCGGCCGTGCGTCGTGGCGACGTGATCAAGGCGCAGATTCCGCACCAGATCCCGACCCAGAGCCAGGGCCTGTTCATGAACACCCGGCGAGCCACCTTCGCGGACGTCAAGACCCGCGAAGCCCTGGGCCTGATGTTCGACTTCGAGTGGACCAACCGCGCGCTGTTCAGCGATGCCTACCAGCGCACCACCAGCTACTACCCGAACAGCGAATTCAGCGCCGGCGGCCTGCCGGTCGGTCACGAATGGCTGATGCTCAAGCCCTACAAGGATCAACTGCCGACCCGGCTGTTCACCGAGCCGTTCACGCTGCCACAGACCGACGGGCGCGGCATTCCCCGGGAAACCATGCGCAAGGCCCTGGCGCTGCTGGCCGAGGCCGGCTGGAAGCTCAATGGCCAGCGCCTGCAGAACGCCGCCGGGCAACCGCTGAGTTTCGAACTGCTGCTGGTCAATCCGAACCTTGAGCGGATCCTCCAGCCGTACATCGAGAACCTCAACAGCATCGGCATCGACGCGCGCCTGCGCACGGTGGATCGCGCCCAATACAAGCAGCGCCTGGATCAGTTCGACTTCGACATGATCCTCATGACCCTCAACCAGACCCTCAGCCCGGGACTGGAACAGTGGCAGTACTTCCACTCCAGCCAGGTCGGGGTCAAGGGCAGCAAGAATTACGCGGGCATCGCCAACCCGGTGGTCGACCATCTGCTTGAGCAATTGCTCGCCGCCCGCACCCGCGATGAACAGGTCGCCGCCGGCAAGGCACTCGATCGCGTGCTGCTCTGGCAGCACTACAGCATTCCCAACTGGTACCTCAATTATCACCGTCTGGCGTACCGCAACCGGTTCGCCTTCGTCACCACGCCGCCCTACACCCTGGGCCTGAGCGCATGGTGGCTGAAATCTTCGGAGAAAGGTCAATGAACGCCGTTCGCACCCTGCTCGTGCAGGCTTGCGGCCTGTTGTTCGCCGGGCTGGCCTGTGCCGCCCCGCAACACGCCGTGACCCTGTACAACGAGCCGCCGAAATACCCCGCCGATTTCAAGCATTTCGATTACGTAGACCCCAACGCCCCCAAGGGCGGGGTTTTCCGCCAGGCCGGTTTCGGCGGCTTCGACAGCCTCAACCCGTTCATCAGCAAAGGCGTGCCGGCGGACGATGTCGGGCAGATTTACGACACCCTGACCCGGCACAGCCTCGACGAACCCTTCACCGAGTACGGCCTGATCGCCGGCAAGATCGAAAAGGCCCCGGACAACAGCTGGGTGCGTTTCTACCTGCGCCCCGAAGCACGCTTCCATGACGGCCACCCGGTGCGCGCCGAAGACGTGGTGTTCAGCTTCGAGACCCTGACCAAGGAAGGCTCGCCGATGTTTCGCGGTTACTACAGCGACGTCGAAGAGGCCGTTGCCGAAGATCCGCTCACGGTGCTGTTCAAGTTCAAACACAACAACAATCGCGAGCTGCCGCTGATCCTCGGCCAGTTGCCGGTACTGCCGAAACACTGGTGGGCCAGTCGCGATTTCAACAAAGGCAATCTGGAAATCCCGCTGGGCAGCGGCCCGTACAGGGTCGCCGAAGTGAAGGCCGGGCGCTCGGTACGTTACGAGCGGGTCAAGGATTACTGGGGCAAGGACCTGCCGGTCAATCGCGGCTTCTACAATTTCGATGTGATGACCACCGACTACTTCCGCGACAACACCGTCGCCCTGGAAGCGCTGAAGGCCGGCCAGTTCGACTACTGGCTGGAAATGACCGCGAAGAACTGGGCCAACGCCTACAACATTCCGGCCGTCACCGAAGGCCGGCTGGTCAAGGAACTGATCCCCAACGGCAACCCGACCGGGATGCAGGGCTTCGTCTTCAACCTGCGCCGTCCGGTGTTCCAGGACGTTCGTGTGCGTCAGGCGCTGGGCCTGCTGCTCGACTTCGAATGGACCAACAAGCAACTGTTCAACAGCGCCTATGTGCGCACCCGCAGTTATTTCGAGAACTCGGAAATGGCCGCCACCGGCCTGCCGGACGCCGATCAACTGGCGATTCTCGACCCGTTCCGCCGCCAGCTCCCGGCGCAGGTGTTCAGCGAAGCCTTCGAAAACCCCAAGACCGATGCCAGCGGCATGATCCGCCTGCAGCAACGCGAAGCCTATCAACTGCTGCAAGAGGCCGGCTGGAAGATCGTCGACGACAAGATGGTCGACACCACCGGCAAACCGGTGGTCATCGAGTTCCTGCTGGCCCAGACCGAATTCGAACGGGTGCTGCTGCCGTTCAAGCGCAACCTCGCCGACCTGGGCATCGATCTGGTGATCCGCCGCGTCGACGTCTCGCAATACGTCAACCGCGTGCGATCGCGGGACTTCGACATGATCGTCGGCAGCTTCCCGCAATCCAACTCACCGGGTAACGAACAACGTGAGTTCTGGATGAGCGCCGCCGCCGACAAGCCGAGCAGCCGCAACTCCATGGGCCTGAAAGACCCGATCGTCGATCATCTGGTCGAAAGCCTGATCAACGCTGACTCGCGCAAAAGCCTGGTGGCCCACGCCCGGGCGCTGGACCGCGTGCTGCAATGGGGTTACTACGTGATCCCCAACTGGCACATCAAGAGCTGGCGCGTAGCTTACTGGAACCACATCGGTCACCCGAAAGTCTCCCCCAAGTACGACATCGGCATTAATACCTGGTGGGTCAAGCCCGACACGAAACCTGCGGTAGAAGTGCAAACCCAACTGCAAGCCGACCCTGTGGGCACGGAGTAATCAGATGCTGGCGTACATTTTTCGGCGACTGTTGCTGATCATCCCGACCCTGTTCGGCATTCTGCTGATCAACTTCGTGATCATCCAGGCCGCGCCCGGCGGGCCGGTGGAGCAGATGATCGCCAAGCTTGAGGGCTTCGAAGGCGCCACCAGCCGCATCGCCGGCGGCGGTGCCGAGGTGTCGGTGGCCGGCTCCGCCTATCGCGGCGCGCAAGGTCTGGACCCGGCGCTGATCAAGGAAATCGAGCACATGTACGGTTTCGACAAGTCGGCGCCGGAACGACTGTGGATCATGGTCAAGAACTACGCCCGGCTGGATTTCGGCGACAGCTTTTTCCGCGACGCCAAGGTCATCGACCTGATCAAGGAAAAGATGCCGGTATCGATCTCGCTGGGGCTGTGGAGCACGCTGATCATGTACCTTGTGTCGATCCCGCTGGGGATCGCCAAGGCCACGCGGCACGGCAGCCACTTCGACGTCTGGACCAGTTCGGCGATCATCGTCGGTTATGCGATCCCGGCGTTCCTCTTCGCCATCCTGCTGATCGTAGTGTTTGCCGGCGGCAGTTATCTGGACTGGTTTCCTTTACGCGGGCTGACTTCGAACAACTTTGACGAGTTGAGCCTGGGCGGCAAGGTCCTCGACTATTTCTGGCACCTGGCGCTGCCGGTGACCGCACTGGTGATCGGCAACTTCGCGACCATGACCCTGCTGACCAAGAACAGCTTCCTCGACGAGATCAACAAACAATACGTGGTCACCGCCAAAGCCAAGGGCCTGCCCCGCCATCGCGTGCTCTACGGCCATGTATTCCGCAACGCGATGCTGCTGGTGATCGCCGGATTCCCGTCGGCGTTCATCGGCATCTTCTTCACAGGTTCCCTGCTGGTGGAAGTGATTTTCTCCCTCGACGGCCTCGGCCTGATGAGTTTCGAAGCGGCGATCAACCGCGATTACCCGGTGGTGTTCGGCACCCTGTTCATCTTCACCCTGCTGGGGCTGGTGGTGAAACTGATCGGCGACCTCACCTACACCCTGGTCGATCCGCGCATCGACTTCGCCAGCCGGGAGCATTGAGATGAACCTGTCCCCTCTCAACCGCCGGCGCTTCGAACTTTTCAAGGCCAACAAGCGTGGCTGGTGGTCGCTGTGGCTGTTTCTGATCCTGTTCGGCCTGAGCCTCGGCGCCGAACTGATCGCCAACGACAAGCCGCTGGTGGTGCACTACGACAACAACTGGTACTTCCCGGCGATCAAGCGTTACCCGGAAACCACCTTCGGCGGCGAATTCCCGCTGGAAGCCAACTACAAGAGCCCGTACATCCAGGAACTGCTCAAGGCCAAGGACGCGTGGGTGCTGTGGGCGCCGATTCCGTTCAGTTACCAGAGCATCAACTACGACCTGAAAGTCCCGGCCCCCGCCCCACCGTCGACGGTCAACCTGCTGGGCACTGACGATCAGGGCCGCGATGTGCTGGCGCGGGTGATCTACGGCTTCCGTATCTCCGTGCTATTCGCCCTGACCCTGACCGTGCTCAGTTCGAGCATCGGCGTGATCGCCGGCGCGTTGCAGGGCTTCTATGGCGGCTGGGTCGACCTGGCCGGCCAGCGTTTTCTGGAGATCTGGTCGGGCTTGCCGGTGCTGTACCTGCTGATCATCCTCGCCAGTTTCGTCCAGCCGAATTTCTGGTGGCTGCTGGGGATCATGCTGCTGTTCTCGTGGATGAGCCTGGTGGACGTGGTGCGCGCCGAGTTCCTGCGCGGGCGCAACCTCGAATACGTGCGTGCGGCCCGGGCGCTGGGGATGCAGAACGGCGCGATCATGTTCCGCCACATTCTGCCCAACGCAATGGTCTCGACCATGACCTTCATGCCGTTCATCCTGACCGGCGCCATCGGTACCCTCACCGCGCTGGATTTCCTCGGTTTCGGCTTGCCGGCCGGCAGTCCGTCGCTGGGTGAACTGGTGGCCCAGGGCAAATCCAATCTGCAGGCGCCGTGGCTGGGCATGAGCGCGTTTGCGGTGCTGGCGCTGATGCTGAGTTTGCTGGTGTTTATCGGCGAGTCCGCTCGCGATGCCTTCGACCCGAGGAAGTGAAATGAATCAGGACAATCTGATCGAAATCCGCGACCTCGCCGTCGAGTTCGGCACGGGCGATCGCGCGCACCGGGTGGTCGAGGGCGTCAGCTTCGACATCAAGCGTGGCGAAACCCTGGCGTTGGTGGGCGAATCCGGCTCGGGCAAGTCGGTGACGGCGCACTCGATCCTGCGCCTGCTGCCCTACCCGCTGGCCCGGCATCCGGCCGGCAGCATCACCTATTCCGGGCAAAACCTGCTGGAACTGAGCGAAAAGACCATTCGTCACATCCGTGGCAATCGAATCGCGATGATCTTTCAGGAACCGATGACCTCGCTCAACCCGCTGCACTCCATCGAAAAGCAGATCAACGAGATCCTCGGCATCCACAAAGGCCTGACCGGCAAGGTCGCGACCAAGCGCACGCTGGAATTGCTGGAGATGGTCGGCATCCCCGAGCCGCACAAGCGCCTCAAGGCCCTGCCCCACGAATTGTCCGGCGGCCAGCGCCAGCGGGTGATGATCGCCATGGCCCTGGCCAACGAGCCGGAACTGCTGATCGCCGACGAGCCGACCACCGCGCTGGACGTGACCGTTCAGCTGAAAATCCTCGACCTGCTCAAGGAATTGCAGGCTCGATTGGGCATGGCGCTGCTACTGATCAGTCACGATTTGAACCTGGTGCGAAGAATTGCGCATCGCGTATGTGTCATGCAGCGCGGTTGCATCGTCGAACAGGCATCGTGCGCAGAGCTGTTCCGTTCTCCGCAGCATCCGTACACTCGGGAACTGCTGGCGGCGGAGCCCAGCGGAGGCCCGGCGAGCAATAAAATCGGCGCGCCGTTGTTGCAGGTCGAGGACTTGAAAGTCTGGTTCCCGATCAAGAAGGGCCTGCTCAAGCGCACGGTAGATCACGTCAAGGCAGTGGACGGCATCAATTTCAGCCTGCCTCAGGGTCAGACCTTGGGGATCGTGGGGGAAAGCGGTTCCGGCAAATCCACCCTGGGCCTGGCGATTTTGCGGCTGATCGGCAGCAAAGGCGCGATCCGTTTTGAGGGCAAGCAGCTAGACTGCCTGACGCAGAACGAGGTTCGCCCGTTGCGTCGGGAGATGCAGGTGGTGTTCCAGGACCCGTTTGGCAGCCTGAGCCCGCGGATGTGCGTGAGCGACATCGTTGGCGAAGGCCTGCGGATCCACAAGATGGGCACCGCCGCCGAGCAGGAAGCGGCAATTATTGCGGCATTGAAGGAGGTAGGTCTGGATCCGGAAACCCGGCACCGCTACCCCCACGAATTTTCCGGTGGGCAGCGGCAGCGTATCGCCATTGCCCGGGCTTTGGTGCTCAAACCGGCGCTGATCCTTCTGGACGAGCCGACTTCGGCCCTCGACCGGACGGTGCAGCGGCAAGTGGTGGAGCTGTTGCGTTCACTGCAAGCCAAGTACAACCTGACGTATTTGTTCATCAGCCATGATCTGGCTGTTGTGAAAGCGCTGAGCCACCAGTTGATGGTGGTCAAGCATGGCCAAGTGGTCGAACAGGGAGACGCGCAAAGTATTTTTGCCGCCCCCCAACATCCGTATACACAGCAGTTGCTGGAAGCCGCTTTTCTGGCACCAGCCACTGCGCAATAACCTGAAAGAGGAGCAACACATGGGTTTTCTCGCCGGTAAGCGCGTACTGATCGTCGGTGTCGCCAGCAAGCTGTCCATCGCATCCGGCATCGCTGCCGCCATGCATCGCGAGGGCGCTGAGCTTGCCTTCACTTATCAGAACGAAAAACTGAAAGGTCGCGTTGAAGAGTTCGCACAGGGCTGGGGCTCGAGCCCTGAGCTGTGCTTCCCGTGCGACGTGGCCAGCGATGCGGAAATCGCCAAGGTCTTCGAAGAACTGAGCAAGAAGTGGGACGGCCTGGACTGCATCGTGCACTCCGTAGGCTTCGCACCGGGCGACCAGCTGGACGGTGACTTCACCGAAGTCACCACCCGTGAAGGCTACCGCATCTCCCACGACATCAGCGCCTACAGCTTCGTGGCCCTGGCCAAGGCCGGTCGCGAAATGATGAAGGGCCGCAACGGCAGCCTGCTGACCCTGTCCTACCTGGGCGCCGAGCGCACCATGCCGAACTACAACGTCATGGGCATGGCCAAGGCTTCGCTGGAAGCCGGCGTACGCTACCTGGCCGGCTCCCTGGGCCCGGAAGGCACTCGCGTCAACTGCGTATCGGCCGGCCCGATCCGCACCCTGGCCGCTTCCGGCATCAAGAGCTTCCGCAAGATGCTGGCCGCCAACGAAGCGCAAACCCCGCTGCGTCGCAACGTCACCATCGAAGAAGTCGGCAACGTCGGCGCGTTCCTGTGCTCGGACCTGGCGTCCGGCATCAGCGGTGAAATCACCTACGTGGACGGCGGCTTCAACACCACCGCCATGGGCAACATCGAAGAGTAATCTTCACGCTGCCGATAAAAAGCCCGCCTGTTCAGGCGGGCTTTTTCATGCCTGCGTTTAACGATCTCTCAGCCAAGCACACCTATCACCTTGGGATGGGATTCCTGAAGGTTTGGCTCGACATCGGCAGCAAACAGGATTCGATTGCTGTTCGCCTGAAACAGGCCATCACTCATGTAGCCACCGCCGTACCAGACTTTTCCTTCTTCGCCGAAAGCCGGGTCCAGCTCACCTGCCTGGTTGATGCGTAGCCAGCCGAGCGGCTGCGGCCGGCCCGGAGAGACGAACGTGTGGTAACCAATGACAACTTTCCGATCTGGCGACACGACAATAGCCGCTGGAAATACCTCACGCACACCAAGATCAATGAACAACACCTTTCCATCGTTGAATGAGGGATCATCCACGCCGTTCGGCAATACGCAATGTGCCGCAAGCCGGGAAACATCATCAACAGTGGCCGACGTTGCGAAGAATATCCGGTCTTCAGCAATCGACATTTTCCCCAGTGATTCAATATTTGGCCACTCCCGAAAACCATGATCGCCAAACGTTTCGTCGAGTACTCCCTGAGCGGAATAGCACGCCAGCGCCGCCCGCTGGTTGGTTAAGCCATCCGAAGGGCGATCCAGCGTACCAAACACAATGATTCGCTGATCCGGGAGCACGGAAACGCTGTGGATCACCGACTTCTCACCCTTGAATCGAACTTCGACACAACCCAGCGTCCCGAACGTTGGATCAAGCTTTCCATCCTTGTCAAAACGCTGGAGAAGCCCTGCACGGGTATCTGAACAATCAGGTGCAGAAACGACGTATCCGAAGGCCACCAACAGTTGGTTATCGGGTGTCAAACAGGCGTCAGGTTCCTGGATACTCAGCTGATGATCCGGAGGAATGGGGACATCCGGATACGGAATAATGACTGTCCCGTGGATCAGATCAGGCGTGCCGTTTTCATTGAAGCGCGTGAAAGCGATATGTTGCTTGAATGGTTCATTACCGGTCAGACCGAGAAGCAGAAGTTTGCCATCTGCCTTGGCCAGAATTTTCTTGGGTCGGGTATTTTCTGACAAGTTGAACCGCCATCTGACTTCCCCCTCCGGCATGCCGAACTCCGGATCGACATCGCCATCTTGCATTGCCCGACGCAAGACACACCACCCTTGCTCAAACACCCCATAGACAATTTTCAAATTGTCAGTCTCGGCAATACACCGCGTGCTTGCACGCTCGCGCGAAGGAATATTGATCAATCCTTCTTCCGCAAAACCCTTGTCCAGATATCCCGCTGTGTTTTTTGGGGTAACCGCACTCATGCTCTCGCCCTCGACAAATATGAATTTCTCCATCCTGGGCAAGAACCGTTATCAAACCCGACAACGGAGGAGCGTCAATTGACGAAATACAATTGCATCAAAACAGGCGTGGCCGCTACTGACAGAAATGACAGTTGCGTTATTGCAAAATCAGAGCGCTGATGCCGATTGGCCGACTCTCTCTCCCACAATGTCATTCGCACTCAAGACAATTGGCGAACAACTTATGGATTGGCAAGGTGCGCTGGCTATAACGCTGCAAAACCACCATCTCACGATAAAACGCCACCTCTCCCAGTTCGATCACCCTCACCTTCAGCGGATGCTCCAGCCACAATCCGGCTCTGGGCAGCAACGAAACCCCGAGCCCGCACTCGACCATCTTCACGATCGCTTCCAGTTCATCCAGCTCCAGCGCTACGTGGACGTCTAGCCGCTGCTCACGCAGAAACCGCGTCACCAGCCGTCCACCAAACGAATTGCGGTCATAGCGCACGTGAGAGTGTTCGGCCAGCAGTTGCAGCGGATCGTCGCCTTCGACGTCGGGCGGGACGATCAGCACGAACGGCTCGCGGCGAATCACCTGTGCCGACAGCTCCTTGGGCAATTCGAACGGTGGCTTGATCATGATCGCCAGATCGACCTCCCCGGCATCCACCTGGCTCAGCAGATTCAGCGACACACCCGGAACCAATTTTGGCTCTACGCCCGGTGCCTGTTGGCGCAAGCGAAGCAAGGCCTGAGGCAACAATCCCGTCTGTGCGGTGGCCACGGCACCGATTCTCAGCTCGCCGCGAAACGCGCTGGCATCTTCACTGATCGCCATGCGATTGAAAGTCGCGAGCATTTCCTGCGCCATCGGCACCGCGCGCTGCCCGGCCGGATTGAGGATCGCCTGCCGCCCGGTGCGATCGAACAGTCTTACACCCAGCGCCTGTTCCAGATTGCGGATCTGCGCGCTGACCGCCGATTGCGTCAGGCCGACATGCAGGCCCGCCGCGGCAAAGGTGCCGTGCTGCGCCACCGCCAGAAAGGTCTTGAGTTCACGCAGCATGGGCGCCTCGATTGATCGAAATAATTTGAGCTCGGCGCAAAAACTATCGTCTTTCAATCGAAATGCACAGCGCTAGACTCAAATCTTCCCAACCGTTGGTAGAGACCGCGTCTATGTCACTCAGCCCTTTCCATCTGGCCATTCCCGTATACGACCTCGCCGCCGCCCGGCATTTTTACCGTGAAGTGTTTGGTCTCGAAGAAGGTCGTTCCAGCGATCACTGGGTCGACTTCAATTTCTTTGGCCATCAACTGGTGATTCACCTGGCGCCGAAAAACGCCTCGCAAGAAGCCGCCCACACCAACGCCGTGGACGGGCATGACGTGCCGGTGCCGCATTTTGGTGTGGTACTGGGAATGGAGGAATGGCACGCCCTGGCCGAGCGCCTGAAATCCATGGGCACGCAATTTGTGATCGAGCCGGGGATTCGTTTTCAGGGTCAGGTGGGCGAACAGGCGACGATGTTTCTGTTCGACCCGTGCGGCAATGCACTGGAGTTCAAGGCGTTCAAGGATATCGGGCAGTTGTTTGCCAAGTGACTTTGCGGCGTTCATCCGGGCGCCATCGCTGGCAAGCCAGCGATGAGGTCGGCACTAACAACGCTTCAGCGCCTGCTTGTGCGCATACATCGCCCCATCCGCATCCGCCAGCAGCTTGTCCACGGTCTCATGCCGTCGCGGGTCGTATTCGATCTGGCCGACACTGAAGCGAATCGCATAACCCCGATGCAACGTCGCATTGCGCTCCTCAAGGATCTCCTTGAGCCGCGCCATGATCGCCGTGGTTTCGATGTGGCTGGAACCGGTCAGCAGCGCCACGAACTCATCGCCACCCAAACGCCCCACCACGTCGCTCTCGCGAAAGGCAATGCGCAACACATCGGCGAAGGTCTTGAGCGCACTGTCGCCCTCGGCGTGCCCATAAAGATCGTTGATCTGCTTGAAATCGTTGAGGTCGAAAAACAGCAGCGTCGCCGGTTTGTCCATCCTTGCGCAGGCGTCCAGCGCATGCTGGGCCAGCATCTTGAAGCCCCGGCGGTTGGACAGCAGCGTCAGCTCGTCCATGCTCGCCATCTGCACGGCCATCAGCTCCTGCTCGGCCATGCCGGCGAGATCGCGCAGCAACTCGCGTTCTTCGTCGTCGAGTTCGCGAGGTTTGGTGTCGATCAGGCACAAGGTGCCCATCTTGTTGCCGTTGGGCACGGTCAGCGGGTAACCGGCGTAGAAGCGGATGTTCGGATCGCCGGTCACCAACGGATTGTCGTGAAAACGCTCGTCCTCGCGGGCATCGGGCACCAGCAGCAGCTCGTCCTTGAGGATCGCGTGGCCGCAGAACGAAACAGAACGTGGCGTTTCGGTAGTGTCCAGCCCCACGCAGGACTTGAACCATTGCCGCTCCTTGTCCACCAGCGTGACCAGGGCAATCGGTACATTGAACAGGCGCCTGGCCAGACGGGTCAGGCGATCGAAGCGTTCTTCGGGGGCGGAATCGAGGAGGTTCAATCCATACAGCGCCTGAACCCGAGCCGCCTCATTGGCGGGTTTGCCTGGAACCAGCATCAGTACACTCCATTGTCATCAGTGGTCTTTAGCGTAGACCGATTCGGCGATGACTCAAATGCTCATCCGCCGGCCACCGGGCATGGCCCTCCGGCATCCGCCCACAGCTTGAACTGACTGACGAAGATGTCGTGGGGCACCGGCACCGGTTGCCGCCCCGCTCCGGGATTCCAGCCCCAGAGCACCAGTTTGTCCTCGCTGACGTGTTTGATCAGCGCGGCGAAGTCCCGGTCGCCGTTGCTGCTGCGATCCTTGATCATCGCGCAAAGACGATCCGGCGGCAGGCCGATCCAGGCCATCTTGTGCGAGGCCGGCGGCAGGCTCCAGTGCGGTGCGCCGGGTGGCGAGTGGGGGCCGTAACTGGCCGGCGGATTGCTTTCGGCGTGGCAGGTGGCGCAAGGCAAACCGGCGGCGCCCTTGCCGTCCATGCCGCGCACCACGTTCATCGCGTGGGGCGTGCCGGCGTCGAACTGCAACGGCGAATCGCCGGGGATGTGGCAGTTCTGGCAACGCGGGCTCTGGAACACTTTCTGCACCGTGCCAAAAGCCTTAAGGGCTTCCTGATCGTCAGCGAACAGATCCGACGCGTAACCGCCAAGACCGAGCAGAATCACCGTGCCCAACAACAGATGTCGTTTCATCTCACACCCCCGACAGTTGCAGCGGCAGTTCCCGCAGGCGCTGCCCGGTCAGGGCGAACACCGCGTTGGCCACGGCCGGAGCGGTCGGCGGCACACCGGCCTCGCCGATGCCGCCGGGCTTGTCCGTGCTCGGCACGATATGCACCTCGACCACCGGCATCTCGTTCAGGCGCAGCACCTGATAGTCGTGATAGTTGGACTGCACGACCTGCCCGTCCTTGAGCGTCAGCTTGCTGTGCAGCGCCATGCCCAGGCCGAAGGTGATGCACGACTCCATCTGCGCCGCGATGCTCTGCGGGTTGACCGCAATTCCGCAATCCACCGCACAGACCACCCGGTGCACGCGGATCTTCAGGTTGTCCTGAGACACCTCGGCGACTTGCGCCACGTAGCTGCCGAACGACTCGTGCACCGCCACGCCCAGCGCATGGCCGTCCGGCAGCGGCGCTTTCCAGTTGGCTTTTTCCACCGCCAGATTCAGCACGCCAAGGTGCCGGGCGTGATCCTTGAGCAAGGTTCGCCGGTACTCCACCGGGTCCTTGCCTGCTGCCGTGGCCATTTCATCGATCAACGACTCCATGACAAACGCGGTGTGGCTGTGGCCCACCGAGCGCAGCCACAGCACGTTGATCCCGGTGGCCGGCGAATGCAGATCGACCTGATGGTCCGCCAGCCCCTGGATGTACGGACTGTCGGCCACGCCCTCGACCGAGGTCTGATCGACGCCGTTCTTGACCATGGTTTTTTCCAGCATGGTGCCGGCCATGATCGACTGCCCGACCAGCACGTGCTGCCACGCCTGCGGCATGCCGTCGGTGCCGAGGCCGATCCGCGCCTGATGCAGGAACATCGAGCGGTAGTAGCCGCCGCGAATGTCATCCTCCCGCGACCACACGGTTTTCACCGGCATCGCGGCGGCCTTCGCCACCTGCACCGCTTCGGCGACAAAGTCCGAGGTCGGGTTGGCCCGGCGACCGAAGCCGCCGCCGAGGAATTCCGTGTGGATTTCCACCTGCTCCGGTTTCAGCCCGGTGATCTTGCCGGCGATCATTTGGTCCAGCGTCTGAAATTGAGTGCCGGTCCAGATCTCGCATTTCTCGGCGGTGATTTTCACCGTGCAATTGAGCGGCTCCATCGGCGCATGAGCCAGGTACGGCACGCTGTACTCGACATCGATTTTCTTCGCCGCTTTGCCAAAGCTGCCCTTGGCATCCCCGGCCTGACTGGCGGAAATGCCCGGTGTAGCGGCGAGTTTGCGGAAACTCTCCAGCAGCTTTTCGCTGCTCAGATCCGCGTGTGGCCCCAGATCCCAATCGACTTTCAATGCATCACGACCGAGCTTCGCCGCCCAGTAATGATCGGCAATCACCGCTACGCCTGTGGGCACCTGCACCACTTTGCGTACGCCGGGAATGGCCAGTGCCTGCGCACCTTCGAAGGATTTCACGTTGGCACCAAACACCGGCGCCCGGGCAACCATGGCGGTCATCAACCCGTCGAATTGCACGTCCATGCCGAACTTGGCGCGGCCGGTGATTTTCTCCGGGGTATCGAGGCGCTTGGTGGGTTTGCCGATGACTTTCCAGTCCTTGGCTTCCTTGAAAGTGATCGACTTCGGATCCGGCACCGGCAGTTGCCCGGCAGCGTCCGCCAGTTCGCCGTAAGTGGCGCGGTTGTCACCGGCAATCACCACGCCGGATTCGGTGCGGATCGTCGAGGGCGCCACGTTGAAACGCTTGGCTGCCGCCTCGATCAACATTTGCCGCGCGGTGGCACCCGCGAGCCGATAACGGTCGAACTCCATCCAGGTCGAGGTCGAACCGCCGGTGATCTGCATCCCGCCAAACGCCGGCATGCCGTAATCGGCAGCCGAGGCCGGCGAGTGCTCGACGCGGATTTTCGACCAGTCGGCGTCCAGCTCTTCGGCGATCAACATGGTCAGGCCGGTCCAGATGCCCTGGCCCATCTCCGAATGGCCGAGCAGCACGGTGACGCTGTTGTCTGGCGCAATCCGCAGGAACGCGTTCGGCGCAAAGGCCTTGCCTTCATTTTCCGCCGCCGTGGCAAACCGGTTGCCGCCGGGCACCACGAACGCCACGACGAGACCACCGCCAAGCACGGCGCTGCCCTTGAGAAATCCGCGACGGGATACAGGACTGTTCATCACTCACCTCCCCTCGCTCAGCCAATGTCGGCGGCACGTTTGACCGCGGCGCGGATTCTTGGATACGTGCCGCAGCGGCAGATGTTGCCGGAGAGCGCCTGATCGATGTCGCTGTCGGTGGGTTTGGGGATTTTCGCCAGCAACGCGGCGGCGGACATGATCTGCCCGGACTGGCAGTAACCGCATTGCACCACGTCCAGCTCGGCCCAGGCCTGTTGCACCGGGTGCGAACCGTCGGTCGAGAGACCCTCGATGGTGAGGATTTTCTGGCCGTGGGCGACGGCGGTGGCCGGCGTGATGCAGGATCGCAGCGGCGCGCCATCGACATGCACGGTGCAAGCCCCGCACTGGGCCATGCCACAACCGAACTTGGTGCCGGTCAGGTGCGCGACATCGCGCAGAACCCAGAGCAACGGCATGTCCGCGGGGACATCGAGCTCCTGATCCTTGCCATTGATGTTCAAGGTCAGCATCGGGGATTTCCTCAGACTCACGGTGTTCTGAAGGGGCGTTGCGACAGCTTTCGATACCGTGCACGCCTCGGCTTATCCCTTTCAGCTAAGCGCATTTTGCTCCGACGACCAGCCGCCGCGACCACCGGTCATGGCTGTGCCGTCAGCGGCACCGGCAGGTTGAGCACGATCTGGGCGTCCTTGATCACGTCCAGACGCAGGATCCGCGATGCCCCCGAGGCCATCGAGCAACTGGCTCAGCGGGCCGCCGTTGCGATCCAGTTGCACATCGCGGGGAAACAGGCGTTGGGCAAAGGATAGTGTGTTGCTCTGCACCACGCTCTGGTGCCACAGGCCATCGACCTGATGAATCATGGTGGCGGTGCTCATGCGTGATTGCGGCGTGACGTTTTTCAGGGTCGGCAGCGGCGCTTTCAGGACCAGGTCCGGCAGGCCCTTGGGTCCGTCGATGCGAGCGCTGACGCTGGTGCCGATGTTCACGTTGATGTCGGCGCGCCACTTGGGCAATTGATAGCCGTGCACGCCGCGCACCCGGGCGATTTCGGTGTTCACCGGCAGCGCCAGCACATGGGCGGTGAAACTGCGCCGGCGCATGGCGTCCACCAGTTCCAGCGCATGGGAACCACGGGCGCCGGGACGACGCACGACAATCGCCACGGAGACTTCGTCGTACGGGTCGTTGTCGCAAACCGAGTAGGAGAAAAACGTCAGCGCCACCAGCCCATAACCGGGAAACGCCCGCAGCGGCTCAAGCGGCGCCGGCAACGTGGCGCGCAAGCGGTCCAGCGGTGCGAGGAACAGCAACTGCACGCTGCCGGACCGGTAATAGAAGTTCGGCGCCCAGGTCGGCCCGACTCGGGATGCCACCTGCTGCTTGGGAATGCGCCGGAAGAAGTCGATGTTGCCGGCGGCCTTGTCCCGGGCCACTTCGTCGAGGTTGGGGTTCATGCGGAAACGGTCGTAGTAGCCGCCCTCCAGCACCTCGACCTTGTGCGATCCGAATTCGACTTCTGTAAAGCGCTTGCTCATGTTCGCTGACCTTTCTCGATGAGTGGCCCGGCAGGTGGCCGGTCAGCGCCACTCTAAGATTCAACCAAACTTTAAGGTCAAGCGCACAACGGCTATGGCTCACCATTCACGCCAGCGATGACCGTTCGGAACTTGCTTGACCTTGAAGTGCACTTCAATCCTAGAGTTCATAGCGCTTGTCTTCACCCCTTCACGTTTCCGTTCCGCATTTTTCAGGAGTAGCGAACATGGGCTATGTCACAACGAAAGACGGCGTCGAAATCTTCTACAAGGACTGGGGCCCGAAAGACGCCCCGGTGATCCACTTCCACCACGGCTGGCCGCTGAGCTCGGACGATTGGGATGCGCAGATGCTGTTCTTCCTCGCCCAGGGCTTCCGGGTGGTGGCCCACGACCGACGGGGTCACGGGCGTTCCAGCCAGGTCTGGGACGGTCACGACATGGATCACTACGCCGACGACGTGGCGGCGGTGGTCAATCATCTGGGGACGCAGAAAGCCGTGCATGTCGGCCACTCCACCGGTGGCGGCGAGGTGATTCACTACATCGCCCGACATGGCGAGGATCGGGTTTCCAAAGCCGCGATCATCAGCGCAGTGCCGCCGCTGATGGTGAAAACCGAAAGTAATCCGGGTGGTCTGCCAAAGTCGGTGTTCGACGATCTTCAGGCCCAACTGGCAGCCAATCGTGCGCAGTTCTATCACGATGTGCCGGCCGGTCCGTTCTATGGCTACAACCGGCCGGGGGCCAAGCCTTCGGAACCCGTCGTCCTCAATTGGTGGCGTCAGGGCATGATGGGTAGCGCCAAGGCGCACTATGACGGGATCGTCGCGTTCTCCCAGACCGACTTCACCGAAGACCTGAAAGGTATTTCGATTCCGGTGCTGGTGATGCACGGCGATGACGACCAGATCGTTCCGTATGAAGACTCCGGTGTGCTCTCCGCCAAACTGCTGAAGAACAGCACGCTGAAGATTTATCCGGGCTTCCCTCACGGCATGCCGACCACCGAGGCGCCGACGATCAACGCGGATCTGCTGGCCTTCATTCGCGGCTGATTTTATTGGCCGGGGTCAGGCGCCATACCTGCCCCCGGCTACTCTTCGGTTCTCCCCGCCCCCTCGCGATTACCCACATAGTGTCTGGCCAATGGAAACGCCGGCAGCCAAGACTCGCGACGCACCGTCCAGAGCTCATAAGTCGGCTGCAACTGATCGGGCGCATCCAGCGCGCCGAGACTGACCTCGATTTCATCACCACTGCGCCCGAACACCGACGATCCACAGCGCGGACAGAAAAACCGCCCGGCGTAGTCACGGGTTTCGCCGGTAATGGTCACCGCCTCCGCCGGAAAGATCGCCGCCGACGCAAACAGCGCGCCATGGTGTTTGCGGCAATCCAGACAATGGCAAACGCCAACTCGCCAGGGTCGGCCCGTCGTTTCAATCCGTACCGCGCCGCACAGGCAACCGCCGGTCAGTCGATCCATGGCACACCTCCCGCAAAATGGAATATCCGGTGAGTGAAAATAGCAGCGCACTGGGGGAACGCTTACAATCGTGGCCCATTACCACCATTCAGACAGACCACTCCATTCATGGCGCTCGACCCCCTTACGATGTTGACCATTTCCACCGCTCTGGCAGCGGCGGCTGCCCTTTACCTGGCGGTCGAATGGCGCAGCATCCGCGAATCCTCGTTGCTGTTCTGGAGCGCCGGTTTCGCCACCATCACCGTCGGTTCGAGCCTGGCCCTGCTGCGCGCCAACGGTTATCCGCTGATTGGCATCTGGTTCGCCAACGGCTTGCTGGTGGTGGCTCACTGGCTGTTCCTGCTGGGCGTCGCGCGGTTTACCCAGAGGTCGTTATCGCGAGCCTGGTACTTGATGTTCCTCGTGTGGCTGGCGTTGCTGCTGTTACCGGAAGATCCGTCGTGGTCGAAGATCATGCTGGTGGCCAACTCGCTGCTGGTTGCCGCGTTGATGCTGCGAGCCAGTCTGTTGCTGCGCCCTCACGGCAAGTCGCTGAGCATCGGCGCCGTGCAACTGCGTTATGTGCTGCTGATCCACGGCGCGTTCTATTTCACCAAGGCGATCATCGCGGTGATTCCGGGCACTTTGATCGATCTGGCGTCGCTGCGCGGCGAGATCATCCAGGTCTCCCTGGTCGAAGGCGCGATGGCAATCATGCTGATCGCGCTGTCGATGACCGGCACCGAGCGCTACCGCCGGGAAAAACAGATCGCCGAACTGGCCGCCCGGGATCCGCTGACCGCGCTGTACAACCGCCGCGCCCTCGAAGTCCGCGCGCCGCGTCTGCTCGATCAAGTATCCAGCTCTCGCCCCGGCGCCCTGCTGCTGATCGACATCGACAACTTCAAACTGATCAACGATCTGTATGGCCACACCGCCGGCGACCGCTTGCTGATTTCGCTCAGCGAAATGATCCGCTCGCAGTTGCCTCAGGGCGCGCTGGCGGCAAGGCTGGGCGGTGACGAATTCGTCATGTTGCTGGGCGATGCTTCCCACGAACAGATCATGGTGCTGGGCAGCGAGCTGCGTGAGCAGTTTCAGGCGATGACTGCGCAGGCCTACATCACTCCTGAAGCCGTCACCTTGAGCATCGGCGCCAAGGTTTTCGACCAGCCACCGGCCAGCCTCGCGGCATTGATCGAACAGGGTGACAGCGCGCTCTACGAATCCAAGCGCGGCGGACGCAACCGGATTCGTCTGGCGGACTGCACCTGACCTATCCTTGCCTGCATCCGCTTTCTTGGAGTTCGCCATGTCCTCGCCTGAATCCATCCTCCTCCAGAGCTGGAGCCACAACGCTCAGGCCTGGACCGAAGCCATCCGCAGTGGCGCCATTGAAAGCCGCCAACAAGTCACCGATCAGGCGATTCTGTTGGCGGTGATGGGGCGCCAGCCGGAGCGCGTGCTCGATCTGGGATGCGGCGAAGGCTGGCTGTTGCGGGCGCTGGCCGAACGCGGGATCGAAGCAGTTGGCGTGGACGGTGATGCCACGCTGGTCGAGGCCGCACAAGCGGCGGGATCGTCTCCAGTGCACGTCGCCAGTTATGAAGAGCTGGTGGAAGCAAAAGTCGACATCGGCCATGGCTACGACCTGATCTGCGCCAACTTCTCCCTGCTGCATCAGGACATCATCCCGCTGCTCGCCGCCATGAACGCCCTGCTCGTGCCCGGCGGCGCGCTGGTGATCCAGACGCTGCATCCATGGTCGGTGGCCGCGGGTGATTATCAGGATGGCTGGCGGGAGGAAACCTTCGACGGGTTCAAAGGCCAGTGGCAGCCGATGCCGTGGTATTTCCGCACCTTGTCCAGCTGGCTGAATGCGCTGGACATGGCCGGGTTTCAGTTGAACAGTCTGCGCGAGCCGCAGCATCCGCAAAGCTCCGTGCCGCAGTCGTTGCTGATGATTGCCGAGCGTCGCGGCTAAAGAATCTACAACCTCGGTTTGAGCAGGATCCCGGTGTAATGCCGTAAAAACAGCGCGAACCCCGCGCACCAGAGCAACACCGACAACCCAAGCCCCAGACTGGAAAACGGCACCAGCAACACCCGGCAACCCGCCGCGATCAACACCAGTGCAAATCCAAGCACCACGCCCTTCGCCGGTTGCAACAAGCGGCCAGTGTGACCGAGGCTGACTCGCGCAATCATCGCCAGAATCAAGCCGCCGACACCGCCAACGGCCAGCGCATGAGTCGCCAGACTTTGCTGGCCGAGCAGCCCCAGATGCCACGCTGCCATGGCCCAGATCGCCAGCGCCATCCAGCCGTAAGCCAGGTACAACGACCAGAGCAACGGCACCCTCCACATCCCGCGATCATGCCAGCGGATCAGCCGCAGTATCTGCAAACTGCCGGTGAGCGCAAACAGCGCTGCCAGCCACAGCCGGGGTGAATTATTGAGACCCGCCGCAAACGTGATCGCCGTCAGCAGACTGCCGATCAACAGCAATCGCGTGGGCAACGGATGGGCGGCCGGCGCCGGTGGACGGTTCAAGCCGCGCTGGATGAAAAACGGAATCACCCGCCCGCCAATCACGGTTATCAGCGCCGCCACCAGCCACAAAGCGCCCAGAACACCCTGGCGTTGCAGACCTGCGTCGTCGTTGTACAAGCCAATCAAAGTCAGCGCCTGACACCCCGCCATCAACCCGAGCACCAACACAATCGGGTAGTTATCACGTTTGCGCGCGGCGACCAGATCCCGTGCCAGCACCACCGCCAACAGGGGCAGAAATGCCCATTGCAACGCGAGGATCAATCCAACGGGCAACGGCATCCACCACACCACTCGACCGAGCAGCCAAACCGACACCAAAACGATCAACGCCCCGCCGCGCACGCCGGGAATCCCCGTCCAGTTGGGCACCGCCGTCAGCAAAAAACCGGCAACGATTGCCGTCGCGAAACCGAACGGCATTTCATGCCGATGCCAGGCGAGCATGCCGCCCGCCGGTTGCAAGTCGAACCAATGGCCGTAAAGCCACAGACCCCAGATCAGGATCGCCAACGCGGCGAATCCGGCCCCGGCCAGAAACAGCGGCCGGAAGCCCAGGCTGAACAGCGGTGCATTGGCGAGTCTGCGCATGTTCAAGCCACCACGGCGGCATGATGCCGGCCCAGCCGATATTGCGACAGGAGCCGCATCACGTAGCCGATTTTCAGCAGCGTCGGACCGATGATGGTCATGGCGTGCATCGCCACCAGCAGCGCAATCGGCACGTGGCCCTGATAAAGGTAGGCGCCGTAGATACCGGCCAGCAACATCACCAGACCGGCGACGAGGATCTTGCTCGACAGGTGCAGAACGTTCAGCGGATTCTCGAAGAAAGTGAACATTTTTTCGTACTCCTGAGCGGATCAGTTTGTACGATTGATGTATCAACTCTTGTGCCAGTTTTTTTATCGTTATAAATCAGCTGCATAATCCAAAAGAAGTCATTATGACTCCACCCAGATAGAGTCATATTGACTTCCATGTTTGTCATAAAGACAACAATCGTCTTCAGGGTTGTTTTGCGTAAGCCCCTCTGAAATCAGAGAACTCACCGGCACCCTCCACTTGCACCGCTCCGTCGAGCAGGCGCAGACGATAGAGCGGCTCGGCGAGCTGATCCTGACCAATCACCAGATTGCCCGCCTGCAACGGCCATTGCCGGGTTTCCTGGCGGGGTGGTTTTCCCGCCTGCGTCACAGCCATCTGGATGGACGCCTGCTCACCCGCGCCCTTCTCGGTGGCCGGCGTAATCTTGATCGTCAGCCACGCCGATCGCCCGTCCGACGCCATCATCACGTAACGTCCCTCACGCTGATCGCCCGTGGGCGTCTGAAACTTTTGCGGTGCAACCCGGAAAGCAGTCGGTCGCGCTTCGAAGATCAGGGACTTGTCGCCGTTGTGCCATGTTCCGCCCTGAAAGCCGTGCTCATCAGGCTCACCTGCCACGTACCAGTCGCCGGTGACACGGCCCTGAGCATCCAGCTCATGCAGCAGCACGGCTCCATCATCGTAGGTTTCGCCCACCAGCCGGATCGGTTGGCCATTGCCCGTTTTCGTATAACGAACCTCGCCAATGTAGACGCCACCCAACATCTGCCACCACAGCTCGAATGCGATCCTGCCGTCGAGCTTGCCCCGCAGCATCACCGGCGCTTCACCCACCGGTCCTTCAAGGCGACGCTGCTCCAGCCATTTGCCGTCCTTCAATTCCCGCTGGGTGACATCGTTATAACCCGCCGGCATCAGCGGACTGCCTTCGGACGGCCGCTGCGCGACCTCGACTTTTTCGGCCACCTTGACCGGCGAATTGTCCTGCACCTGCCAGTTGATAGTCTGACGCCAGCAGCAACCGCTTTTCGAATGAGTGACGAGCAGTCGAGCAGTGGAATCGACTTCGAACAACCCCAGATACGGTTCGCGAGTCAGCGCCGACAACGCCTTGTTCAGTACCAGCACCGGGCTCGACGGATCGAACAGATAGACGTCATAGGAAGCTGCCGCGTAGCCGCCGTCATTGCCGTTACGGATTGCCAGATCCTGATGCCCATCGAAATTGAAGTCGCCAAACACCAACAGCCGTTGTTCGTCACATCGCAATATCCGGGCCGAATCGTCAATCGGAATCAGATCCGTAGCCTCGACAGCATCGATGCGTTGCAAGACTTCGCCACTGGACTTGTCGCGCAGGGTGACTTGCGCCGCCACCGGTTCGAAGTTCTGCGTCGGCAGGTGGTCGACTTTCACATCGATGCTGTAGCTGTTTGCCGGATCGGTGAGCTGGCAGCTCAGCGGGTCGGCACTGGCCGAAGCGGCGCCAAACAGGCAGAGAAAAAACAACGCACGAGAGACAGACATGTTGCAGAGCATCCTTGCGGCAAAATCGGGGCGGCAAGTCTAACGACAATCGTTTCTAGGCGCACTTGTCGATCTATGGTGCCTACGCCCTGCCCCGGACTGACTACGCTATTAATCCAGCGTGTCCAACCTGCCGAGGATGACTGCCATGCAACGCTTTCAAAAACTGACACCCTGCCTGTGGTTCGACGATCAGGCCGAAGCGGCGGCGAAGTTTTACTGCTCGATCTTCGACCACTCGAAAATCACCGCCCTCACCCACTACGGCAAGGCCGGCCAGGAGTTTCACGGCCGCCCCGAAGGCTCGGTGATGACCGTCAGTTTCGAACTCGACGGCCAGACATTTACCGGGCTCAATGGCGGGCCGGTGTTCAAGTTCAATGAGGCGATTTCGTTTCAGGTCAATTGCCAGAACCAGGAAGAGGTCGACCATTTCTGGGGCAACCTGTCTGCCGGCGGCCCGGTGGAGGCGCAGCAATGCGGCTGGCTCAAGGACAAGTTCGGCGTGTCGTGGCAGATCGTGCCGGTGGCGTTCATGCACATGATGACCGACGCCGACCAGAGCAAGGCCCAACGGGCGATGCAGGCCATGCTCGGGATGAAAAAGCTCGACATCGCCGAACTGGAGCGAGCCTTCGCCGGCCAGAGCTAATACACTCGGGCACTGGCCTGCCGAGAACCCCAACAATGAAAGTTGCCGCCAAGAACCCCGAACAAGCCCCGCGTTTCTGGCGCGACAACGCCCTGCCCTTCATCGAGGCCCGGGCCATCGCCGATGGCCGCGAGGTCTGCTACTCACGACACTCCCACGCGCACTTTTCCATCGGCGCGATCACCGCCGGGCGCAGCACCTATGTGCATGAGCAATCCTCGTTTGAAGTGGCGGCCGGCACGGTGGTGCTGATGAATCCGGGGGACGTCCACGCGTGCAACCCGATCGATGATCAGCCGTGGTCGTATCTGATGTTGTATGTGGAAACGCCGTGGCTGACCGATTTGCAGCATCAGCTGGGGTTCAGTGCGGACCTTGAGTTTCGGCGGTTTTCCGATACCCATTTGAATGATGCTCGCCTGTTTCGCGACTTGAATGCGTTGTACGCGATATTGGTCGACGAGCAGCAAGACGTGTTGCGCAAACAGAGCGCAGCGGTAGAGTTCTTCAGCGACCTGCAACTGCGCCTGAACCCCATCGCGCAACCGTTGCGCGAGCCAAACTTCAAACTCGAACGCGCCGCCGACTTCATCCGCCAGAACTGCACCGACCTGCTCAGCCTCGACGACATCTGCGCCGCTGCCGAGCTGTCACCGTCCTATTTGATCCGCGCCTTCAAACAGCACTTCGGCATGACGCCCCATGCGTTTTTGGTCAATCAGCGTATTCAGTTTGCCCGCGAGTGTCTGCGGCGCGGGCAGTTGATTGCGGACGTGGCGCTGGAGGCCGGGTTTGCCGATCAGGCGCATTTTCAGCGGGCGTTCAAGCAGCATCTGGCGGCTACGCCGGGGCAGTATCGGGGGTGAAAACAAAAACGGCCCGCATTGCTGCGGGCCGTGAGGGATAACCGGCAAAGTCAATGGTCATGAATTTGCCGTAGGTAAATAAATGCGTCCCCTTTTACTCTCCGTCCCCTTTTACTCTTTTTACTTCTAATTCAATCGTACCGCCACGGCACTGGGCCCCTGCCAACTATGAGCGAACGACTCTTGACTGTTGCCGAAGTACACCGTCCAGAAGTGATTGACCAGTGGATAACCTTCATACGTCCAGAACGGATGGGTTCGCATCCATCCCAGCACGACATCCGGCTGTCCCTCTGGACGATAAGTCGCATGCAATGCATGAAGCTCTGCACGAGAAGGTAATCTCCCACCAAGGCTTTGAGCCATTGCCGCCGCATTGTTCATGATTTGTGCACCCCAACTGGCGGCATGGTAATAGATGACCACCCCAGAAACAGAAACCGTATGACTTGCTCGCATGCCTTTACTATCTTGCACGGTCATTACGGCCTGACCGTTTCCGACCGCCCGGACTTTTCCGTTACGATCTATGTCTGCCACACCCGTGTTACTGGAAAAGAAGTCATAAGGGGGAGTGCCACCCTCTGGCACCTGAGTGTAAGTAGCAGTTGGGTTCGGATTGGCAGGCGGCCTGTTTTGTGCAACATGATAATTGGATGTAGCCAATGCCCTGTCGGTGCCAAACGAAAGCGGCTTTACCCGTGTTAGGTTGTACGGGCTGGAAACTGGTGAGTTTCCGTAGATCCCCCTGACCGTATAACTGCGCTCGCCTAACGTCGCATCCGCGTGGGTATAAGAGAAAGTACCCGCAGCATTGGCCGTGATCGTGTCGATCAGTGTCCCGTCTTTCAGCACCTGAACCTGTTTACCCGCGCTCGTCTTGCCGCTGATTACCAGCGTGGTTGCCGTGGTCGACCCTCCGTTCTGGACGAGCGCACCAGTGGAGGAATTTTCATTCACTTTTTCGATGACGGGATCAACCAGTGCCTCTGCCTTGATCGTATACACCTGATCCGCAAACTTAGTCGCTGTCGCAAAGTTATTGCTCTTGTCCTCCGATACCCAGAATTCCATCCGCAAACTGGAGGCATCCCTCAATTGGGACAGAAAGCTGGCCGGCAACGGTTTGGGCCAGAACCCCTGGCTGACCCAGGTCGCATTGACCTGACTGGCCCCGCCATTCCAGATCTGCAAGATGACGGTCGAGCCGTCGGGTTTCTGTCCGGTCAGTTTGAGCCAGACCTGCTGCCCCACCGCGATTGCCGTCCATATCAGGCCGTGAATCGTGGCGTCTTTTCCGTTCAGTGCTGTTACGTCCAGCATCCTGTTGTTTGCCTCCGCCTCCACGATGATCGGCGGGTTATACACTTTCTGGTTGGCGGAAATGGTGATTGAAGTCGTTGGCGACACATTGCGGTTGCTCAACTGATCGACCACAGTGGCGTACACCTGATGGGTGCCATCGCCGATCTGTTGGAGTTCGGCGGCGGTCAGGGGGTGTGTGACCGGCTTGGTGGGATCGGGGTTGGTGAACGTGATGCTCCAGGTGCCAATGGTCAAGGTGACCGTGTCGTAAGGTCGTGCGTAACCGACGGTGAGGGTAATGACCGCTGGCTGTCCCGGACCGATGCTGGGCGGATGGCTGACGATGATGGTGGGGGCCGGGTTGTTGAACAGCAAATTGAGGATCGGAGTCGAGTCCTCGAAATTGCCGCTGACTCGGGTCACCCGATAGAACAGGGTGTTTAGGCCGTTAACCAGCCATCCCCATGGCAACGACATCTCGATGGGATCGTTCTCTTCGCCCTTCTTGATAGGTTTGATCACAGAAGTCGCCTGGCCGTTGACGTACAGCTCTACCGAGTCACCCACGGCAAAAGCGGTGGAAAAAAACGTGACCGGATCAATCACCATGTAAAGGTCGGTGGACGGCGAATGAATGCTCCGGGAGATGCCAAGATCGTAAGTGCCGGCCGGAAGCACGTTGGTTTTCGCTCCGGGGATGGCCATCGGATAGAGCTGGAGTAAAGCGCTGACTTGAGATGAAAGGACGAAGCTGCTCATCTTGTACTCCCGACGCGTGGCAGTTTTGATGGAGTTACATCACAGCGCGAAAGGAGTGCACCGTCACCTGTCAGATCTGACAGGTGAGCGTGCTTTCCAGATAAACGGTTTCCAGCACAAACAAAAACGGCCCCGCACAGGGGCCGCTTCAGTTTCAGCACTCAGGGCCGAGGCTCTGCCGCCACCTCCAGATTATCCAGCACCCGATTCACCGCCAGTTCCGCCAGCATGATCAGTTGCCCGATGCCCAGCAGCACATGCCGCTGCGGCGCATCGATCATCCCGGCGAAATCGCTGGCCATGGTTTTGGCAGAGGTCAGGGTTTCGCAGGCGTCGGCCAGCAGTTCTTCGTTCGCGATGCCGGGGGCGATGAGGTAGCGGGAGTTGGGTTTGAGCAGAGGTTTTCTGGGGTGGAACGGGTTGAGGTAGTGGTCGAGGGCGCGTTCGGCGGCTTCGTGGAATTTCTTGGAGTCGAGGGTTTCGTAGGGCGAGGTCGGATCGGTTTCGGGCGGGTTTGGCGTTGGTTTGATCATGGTAAAACTCCCTGATTGATGGAGCTGCCACGGTTCGCTGCGAAACGAAAGGAGGTGACAGCTGTACGCGGGTTCGCAGACCGGGAATCAAGGAACCCGGCATACCCGAAGGTATCCCGCGCACAACCGCCATTACGCGATCAGCCAAAAAAAGCTGAACGGAAACGACGCTCTGGGCGCCTTGATTGATCCGGGCTGCGAAACCCGGTCGCTGATTCGTCAGCGACCGACACACGATAGAACCCGACCCCAAGGCCCACAAGCCGGCGGATTCTGGCGGATGCGTAGGCAAAGGCGCAAGGCGTTGTGGCTTGCCGGAAGCATCCTTAAACACCTTTAAACCCAAGGCTCGCCACGTTCACGGATACAACAGCATGGTAAATAAATGCGTCCCCTTTTTTCGTGAACAGTGAATCGCAGACGGTTGGGGAGGTGCAGACCTTGGTTGAGTTGATTCAACGCACCTTCAATGAGCGGCAGGAGTGGTTTGAATAATTGCGCAAAAAGGACGGACTTAATTTAATAAATCCGTCCCCTTTGTTATTGGTCCCCTTTGTTATTGCCCTTTGTTGTCCTTGTTCCTGTAGCGACGGGTGGCTGCGGGCCGTGAGGGTAACGGGCGATTAATTAGCAGCAACAATTAAGAGGGTGTTACTCAAAGCAGTAGCGATGTAAAGACGGGTGCCATCCGGATGTATAGCGATCCCTAGGGGGGCATTTCCGACGGGGATGGTCTTGATAACCTTGAGACTCCGGGTATCAACCACCGAGACAATATGGTCTCTGTTATCAGTTACGTAGAAACGGGAGCCGTTCGGATGCATAACGATATATATCGGGTAGGCCGAGATGATGCCGGTATCGATGACCGACTGATTCCGGGTATCAATCACCGAGATTGATCCGTTTCCGGACTCAGTCATGTAGATATGATAACCATCCGGATGAATAGCGAACGCTCGCGGGTTCTCCCTGTCGGGGATGGTCTTTATTACCGTGAGACTCCGGGTATCAATCACGGAGACGGACCTTCCGTAGAAATTAGCAACATAGGCATTAGTGCCGTCCCGATTAAAAGCGATCCCGGCCGGGTTTTTCCCTACGGGGATGGTCTTGATGACCGACTGACTCCGGGTATCAATCTCCGAGATTGCACCATTTTCTGTGAAACTAGATACGTAGGCGTGGTAACCGTTCGGATGAAAAGCGATATCGTACGCGCCGACCCCGAGTGAGAGGGTCTCGATGACCGACTGACTTCGGGTATCAATCACCGAGACTGAGTTGTTGTTCCGATTAGCCACGTAGGCTTGGGTGCCATCTGGACGAATAGCGATCCCATTCGGGAGTTGCCCTACTGGAATGGTCTTGATGACTGTCTGACTCCGGGTATCAACCACCGAGACTGAGTTGCTCTCGGCATTAGACACGTAGACATAGGAGCCGTCCGGAAGAATAGCGACCAATCCCGGGTACTTTCCGACTGGAATGGTCACTTCCCGGTCGACGTACATTACTCTGACGTCCGATTCTTGCCCGTTGCCATATTTGGCTTTGGCGATGAAGCGGTGAACCCCCGGCACCAGACTGCTGACCGGGTGCGTCCAGATCCCCTTGTCACTGGCAGTGGCTTCCCCTGTTGAGGTCCTTTCATCGAGCACATCGACCTTCTGGTTAATGGCGGCGGTACCGGTCAGCACTACGCTGGTTTCGAAGGTGGAGCCATAGGGGGGAATGTCCACGCCGCTTGGTGAGCCCTTGACCGAACCAATGTCTGGTTTCTGGTCTACCAAGGCTTCGACGCTGTAAACCTGATCCGCAAACTTCGTCGCCGTCGCAAAGTTGTTGCTCTTGTCCTCCGATACCCAGAACTGCACCGTCAGTGTCCTGCCGTCTCCCAGTTGCGCCAGATAGCTGTTAAGCACTGTCTGCACATATTTGCCCTGACTGATCCAGGTCGGATTAGTCCGCGCCGGCAGGCCGTTCCAGAGTTGCAGGTCATGCGCGCTGCCGTCGGCCTTGAACCCCAGCAATTTGAGCCAGCATGGCTGGTCGTCAACCATGCCCGTCCAGGTCAGCACATGAATCGTGGCGTTTTGGCCGTTCAGTGCTACCACGTTCAGCACCCTGTTGTTCGCCTCCGCCTCCACGATGATCGGCGGGTTATACACTTTCTGGTTGGCTGTAATGGTGATTGAAGTCGTCGGCGACGCATTGCTGTTGCTCAACTGATCGACCACCGTGGCACTCACCGGATGGGTGCCGTCACCGATCTGCTGAAGATCCGTGGTCGTCAGGGTGTAGGTGACCGGATTGGCTGGATGGACGTAGGGAATTGTTTTACTCCACGTCCCTATGATCAGCGTCATCACGTCATATTCGCGTGGATAGTTGCGCGTGAGGGTGAACGTGGCCGGCTGCCCCGGGGCGATGCTGGGTGGGTGGCTGACCGCGATACCGGAGGCCGGGTTGTTGTACAGCACGTCCAATATCCGAGAGTCCTCGTAATTCCCGCCCAATCGCTCCACCCGGTAAGACATCTTGTTGATACCGTCCCTCAGTAATCCCAGTGGCAGATACAGCAATATCCGTTTGGTCTCATCACCCGGCAAAACGGTTGCACCCGTGGAAGTCGCGATGCCGTTTAACCACACCTTCACGCTATCGTAAGCAGCAAACACACCGCCCAAAGCGCCTTTTGGCGAACCGGCCAACATCGTCCACGGATCAATCACGATGGCCAGGCCTGCGGGCGCCGGAGGAGGTGCCGGATAAATGGACTGAGGCACTCCGAGATGGGCATATCCCGGCGGCTGCACATTTTGTGTCGAGCCGGGGAGATGCAAGGGATCCAGCGCCAGCGCTGCATCAGCTTCCAGTGAATTGATGTTGATGTTCATTTTGTTCTCCAGGCACCGGCGCAAGCCATATCGGAATGGAGCCTCATCACACCGTTAAAGGAGTTGATCGTCACCTGTCAGATCTGACAGGCGAGATGGGTTTCAAGACGAATGGTCATCCGTTAACAGTTTTCCCTCAGACGAAAAAACGGCCCCGCGAAGGGGCCGTTTCAGTTTCATCACTCAGGGCCGAGGCTCTGCCGCCACCTCCAGATTATCCAGCACCCGATTCACCGCCAGTTTCGCCAGCATGATCAGTTGCCCGATGCCCAGCAGCACATGCCGCTGCGGCGCATCGATCATCCCGGCGAAATCGCTGGCCATGGTTTTGGCAGAGGTCAGGGTTTCGCAGGCGTCGGCCAGCAGTTCTTCGTTCGCGATGCCGGGGGCGATGAGGTAGCGGGAGTTGGGTTTGAGCAGAGGTTTTCTGGGGTGGAACGGGTTGAGGTAGTGGTCGAGGGCGCGTTCGGCGGCTTCGTGGAATTTCTTGGAGTCGAGGGTTTCGTAGGGCGAGGTCGGGTCGGTTTCGGGTGGGTTTGGTGTTGGTTTGATCATGGTGAAGCTCCTTGATGGCGGAGCTGCAACCGTTCGCGGTCAATCGAAACAGGTGGCAGCTGTACGCGGGTTGACCGACCGGGAATCAAGGAACCCGGCATACCCGAAGGTATCCCGCGCACAACCGCCATAAAACGAACAGCCACGAGAGCTGAACGGAAACGGCACGCTGGCGCCTTGATTGAGTCGGACGGTCAAGCCCGATCGCTGATTCGTCAGCGACCGACACACGATAGAACCCGGCCCCAAGGCCCACAAGCCGGCGGATTCTGGCGGATGCGTAGGCAATGGCGCAAGGTTGCGTGGCCTCACGGACACAAGCTTCAACACTATTCAACAAATTACGTTGATTTGAACCGGTACGACAAAACCCGCGCTCCCGGTTGAAGGGGGCGCGGTCTTTTACCATATCTTATCGCCAGCAACATCTCAGACAATTAAAACAGTCTCCTCCCCTTACTCTTGCCCTCTAAAGAAACACTTCGAATTCCAATCCATACCCTCTTCCCGCTTTATCGCATTACTCTAAAAACCTATTTACTGAACAAACACAACTTTCACAAAAAACCACCACACCCTGTTTATTTCAAAATTTAAAATGGATTCTTAATCATGAAGCCAATAGACAACTACGCTCACAACTCCGCCAATACGCTTCAGAAACAGAAAGTAATGGAGTGCATCACAAACTTCATTGATGATACATATGCTGTTTCACGTCTCGATTGGGCATGGAACGATATTCTTGTTCCGTGCGTGGAGGGCAGCACGTTTGATCAGGCTCATCGCAACGGCAAAGTGTCGTTATCAATACTCCTGCGCCATGACGAATTAATCTTTGTCCGTGCAAGACGCAATATTCCGGACAATGCAATTTTTCTGGTTGACGAGGCGGGGCGGCTTCACTTCAGTTATCGAAATATGATCTCCAGCAATGATCGGCTGGCCACAGTATATGTCTCCCCCCAAGACATCACTGGCGATGTCGCTGGTCTGGCGGACTTCGACACCACCCTCCAGCTGTTGGCCAGGGTCGCCGCCTCAAGTGGTGGCCGGATTGTTTCGGGTGATGAGATCTGCCTCGGCCAGTGGCTGCGTTTCAACGGATTACAAGTACCGGACAACGAGCAAGATACCCGCGGACTGCTTGACCTGCTGAACTTCTCGACATTGCCCCTCCCACCCAAGTACGGCAACTATTGGGAACTGCTGGACACCCCCGACGATTCTCCTTTCAAACTGGATGAAAACGCCCGGATGATCATTCACGAGGTGACACGGCACTACACTTGGGAAGACGACATACTGGTACACATCTACGGCAGCGATCTGATACGCGAGAGTGCCTCGGCTGGGAACCTGCCAACCAGTACGGACTATCGTATCCAACGCTTGATCGAGGACACGGTATGGCGCTCCGGGCGAGCGAAAGAATACCTGGCCAAACTGGACTGGTTTCCCGGGGAGACAAGTAAAAAACCGGCACCCGAACTGATAGAACAGCTATTGATTGCGGTTCTGCTGCTGGACCTTGATCCGGAACTCGACGCAGCCAACACCCACTTCGCCGGGTTCGATCTTTACGCCAAACGTTTCTTCATGAAACACCCAGGCGATGTACGAGAACAACTGGAAAAACACCTGGTCGATAATCTCGGACTCAACAGCCTGCTCGCCCCGCTGGTGGCGGAAATGGTGCTGGCCGGCATGGCGCCTGAATATCTGTTCCCCGACTGGCCGTCCGGCCTGGAGATAGGCACGCCGGCCTGGGTGGTCGCTGCGCAGGCGGTGCATCTGGTCGAAACGCTGGTTCCCGGAGTCAGCCGAAAAATGACTTATCAACATCTGATGGGGTTCAGTCAGTCGGCAAAGACGCTCGCGCCACTGGCAGCATTGAAGGCAGAGGATTCGGTGGATCCGATCGTGTCCTGGGCCTGGATGAACGGTCTCATCAAGCGAGATGCATCAGGCAGCCTCCGCCCGGAAGACGTCGAGCACGCCATACGCGAATACGATCGGTACATCGACATGGTGCTGGAAGCCACCGAACAGTTTTCCAGACCGCTTCCCGATCGCAGACAACTCGCATTGCAAGAGTTGAAATCCCTGGAGCCCAATTGCAACCCAGACGAACTGCTGGTGAAACATCGCGGCAGTGGCGGTGGTGCCGGCAGGAAGGTATCGGTGCTGGATCTTTACATGGGGGATGAGCTTCACACTCAAGACTGGGACCGCATCAAAGGCACCAGTATCTACAAATCCTTTCCGGAGCTGCCCTTTCTGTCGCCCGTTGCCGAACTTTATGAAACAGAAACATCCCGCAGCTTCAATGCCATTGTCGAAGGCCTGAGACGCAGCGCCCAGATCGCCATTTCAAAAGTGTTTCTACAGGATTCGGAATTTTTCAAACAAGCTGCAATTGGCGTTTACTGCGTTCAGAAAATCAATGTCAAACCCGAAAGAACCAACGGACGCGGTGGTGTCAGCCCTGCCACCTACACCCCGGGCGAAACGGGGCGTTACGGCATCATTTTGTGCGCGCATCACGACCACATCATCAAATGCTTTGAGTTGTTTCCATTGCGCATGGAGTGTCGCTACAACCCGGAATTGAAAACCTTCTTTTCACCGCTGGTTTCCGGAGGCGACTTCAATCTCGACACTCGATTCGTCGATCAGAAACAAATGACAAACGTCCCTGTCGATCTGAGAGCCTACTTAAAGAACGTAGTACCCTCGGGCGGCATCAAATGGAGAATCAACGTACGCAAGATCGGTGTGCTTGCTGCTGCCAGCGCCAACTCCCACGGCTACGATCCGATTCCCTCTTTCAGCTCTGAACGTATAGTGGAGCTTGCGAGCCTGATCGCCGAAAAGAACCCTTACATCACCGAAAGCGAGATTCACCAACTGGGTCTCAATCAAACCGTACGGGAAGAGGCGATTGAAAAGACCGAAGCCATCTTCAACGTGATTCTCAACCTGATCATACCCTTCAAGGGGTGCGTGGAAGGGCTGACGTCAGGAGATCCAAAAAAGCAAAGTGGTTCGATTTTCGACTGTATAGTCGACGCAGCCGTACTGGCCATCACCCTTTTCGCCGCCCCTGCGGGCATTGCCGCAGCCGCCAGCAAAGCTGCGACAATCGCCGGTAAACTGCTGTCGGCTTCACGGGCATTGGCAAAAACAATCCTGAGCTTGTTCAACCCGCTGTCAGGATTGCCGCAACTGCTGAAGGCCGGTGGCAAACTCATTGGCCGAAGCGTGACAAAGCTTGGCGGGCACGCCGTCTCTCTTGCGCATCAGGCCAAGGAGCAACTGCGAATACTGAGCGGCGCAAACAGCTATGACCTTATCAAAGCCCTTGATCACACCAGCTCGGCTGCACAAGTGCGGATGTCGCTGGACACGGTGGCCCATGGGCGAGCGTTGCTCAAGACCGATGCGATCAACACCGCTCAGCATATTGTCACGCATCTGAGCGACAAGAACTTCAAACTGCCCAGAGGCGTTACCGAACCAGAATGGCGGCACCTGGCGAACAACGCGGTCAAGGAAACCGCGTACCAGTCGAAACAGGCAGGCGATCTTGAGTCGCTGATCGGTCGACAGGCACTGGAAGAGTTAACGGAGGCGTTCGTCAAAGGCCATCCTGTCCAGCTCAACGATGCGCGCAGCACTGTGCAGGGCTATACCGAAACACTGGCGGTGCTGTACGAACTTGAAAGCAAAAAAGCCAGGTATATGAAGGGCTATCAGCAAAACATTCTGAAACTGGATCTGGGCAAATCCCCATACGACGACGTGATGCCCGATTCGCTGTTCAATCCCCATGGCTATACCGATCCTTCGCAACGAGCGACCGCCTGGATGTTGAAAGGCTCGACCTCCAACGGCAACGACTTCGACAATGTCCTTGGCGTGTTGCGCGAGTATTCAGCGAACAAAGCCTCCCTGACCGACCCGAATGTGATCCGGGACATCCATCGCAAACTGGTGCCGGAGGCTGTCGGACGAGTGCGCGACGCCGGGGCACCAACCAAGTACGGCAGCAGCCCTACCGGATTCGCCTTGCTCGAACAGCACCTGAAAAACCTGAATCCAAGCCATCCGCACTTTGATAAACAGGTGTTGGGGGCTGTAGTCGGCTTCCAGGGGTTCGGTGACGGAAACGGCCGCACCGCCAGCGCTTTGTATTCAGTCAGTCAACTGCGGGATAACCGCTTCACGGCCATGCCACCCCACGTATTCAGGGAGCTCAACGGCATTTTCTGAGAGTTCTCGCATGAGTTGAACTCAGGTCCGTACTACGCTTTCCGGAGTACGGATCAGGGCAACAGCAAATACACCGCACTCACCGCCAGCAACAACGCCATCACCCGATTGAACAAGCGCATCCCTGCCGGGTTGCCGAGATAGCCGCGCAAGAACGTCCCGGCATACACCCAACAACCCACCGACAGATAACAGATCACCAGATACACCGCCGCAAACTGCCACACCAGCCGCGCCTCGCCATCGGCCACGAACGCGCCCATACCCGCCACACAGGCCAGCCAGGCCTTGGGATTGAGCCATTGCATGACTGCGCCGTAGAGCATCGATGGCGCCCTGCCCGACTCTCCCGTATTCAACTGCCCGTTATCGGTGGCCAGTTTCCAGGCCATGAACAGCAGAAACGCCACCCCGGCCAGCTGCACTATACGGGTCAGCGACGGCCACAGCGTAAGCACTTCATGCAGCCCCAGCCCCATCAACACCAGCAACAACACAAACCCCAGCGTCGCCCCCGCCACATGCCGTTGGCTGGCACGAAAGCCGAACTGCGCCCCCGAACTCAACGCCACGATATTCACCGGCCCCGGGGTAATGGACGCGGCCAGGGCAAACGCCGCCATCGACACAATCAGACTCATCGCACACCTGCTTCAAATCGAGGAACAAGGCGCTCAAGGTAACCAGCGCCCTGCCCTTGGGTATTGAACGAAATTACCCCCACACGCGCAGACCCACTACGCTCTACGTCAGTGACCACTCTCGACCAGGAAGTCGCCCTCGATGATTCTGATTCTGTTGCCAGCCGCCGATTACGACCCCACCGAAAGCAGCGTGCCCTGGCAGGCCATGCGCGATGCGGGCATCGAAGTGCGTTTTGCCACCCCCCAAGGCTTGCCCGCTCATGCCGATCCACGGTTGGTGGACATCGGCTTCGGCCTGTTGAGTTCGATGCTGATGACGCGCAAAGCCGATCTGGACAGTTACGCGAAAATGATCGAGTCCGAGGAGTTCAGGCAGCCACTGGCGTATGCCGATGTCGACACGAATCAATTTGAAGGTCTGCTGATTCCCGGTGGTCATGCCAAAGGGATGCGTACGCTCCTGGAGTCCACACAGGCCCAGCAGATCGCCCTGCAATTTTTCAAGGCCGAAAAACCCGTGGCAGCGGTGTGTCATGGCGTGTTGTTGCTGGCCCGCACGCTCGACCCCGACACCGGGCGTTCGGTGTTGTTCGGGCGCAAGGTTACGGCATTGCTCGCGGCAACCATGGAGCTGCCGGCGTGGCTGATGACCGCTGCGTGGCTGGGGCGCTACTACCGCACCTACAAACAGACGGTCGAGGCAGAAGTGAAAACCGCACTGGCCAACAAGGCCGACTTCATACGCGGCCCGCTCATTGCCAAACGCGACCAGGCAGAAAACCCGCAAATCGGTTTTGTGGTGCGCGACGGCAACCTGCTCACGGCGCGCTGGCCCGGCGACTGCCATCGATTCGCCGCCGAATGGGTGGCCCTGTTGCAGGCCACCCGACGCGAACCGGTACTCAGTCCAGACGAGGCACAGTGAAGCGGAATTCACTGCCCTGCCCCGGCTCGCTCTCGGCCACGATCCGCCCGCCATGGGCTTCGACGATCCCCTGCGTGATGTACAGGCCCAGCCCGGTGCCGTTCGGGTTGCCTTCCTTCACCGTCCAGTAACGGTCGAATACATGCGGCAAGTGATCCTTGGGAATGCCTTCGCCGCTGTCGCGCACCGTGAAGACGATGTCGTCACCAACCGATTTGGCATACACATCAACCGTGCCCAGACGCGGGGTGAACTTGATCGCATTGCCGACCAGATTCGACAGCACCTGAAACAGTCGCTCCGGGTCGGCATGGATGCTCAGATCGGGATCGGCCTCGAACGAGATGCTGATGTCCTTGTCCAGCGCCAGCGGCGCGAGCAGTGACTGCGCCTCTTCGAACATCTGTGCGACATCGAGTTTCTGCGGCGCGATGGTGTAGCGGCCGGCGTCGATTTTCGAAGTGTCGAGCAAGTCTTCCAGCAGCGTGTTCATGCGCCCGGCGGCTTGCTGCATGGTGTCGATGGCGGTGGAGATGCGCCGCGAAGTGTGCGGGCCGTCCGAGCTGAAAGCCTTTTGCATCATGCCGCACAGCATCGAAATGACCGTCATCGGATTGCGCAGATCGTGGGAAACCACCGCCACCAGCTCATCGCGGGCGCGCACCGCTTCCTGCTCGCGGCGCACCTGGCGGGCCAGGTCGTTTTCCAGCGCCGAACGGCGCAGGTCGTTGGCGGCAAACAGATCGCCGTGGCTCCATTTGGTGGAGATCCCGGCCATCTCGACCTTCCAGATTTCGAACGAAGTACGCGGGCGCAGACGCAGGCCGGCGTCGGAGTTTTCCAGGTCCAGCGGCTTGCGCGGGTCGCCACTCCAGTTGATGTTCTCTTTGACTTCGGGGCGGAACCACAGCACGCCGTTGTCCACCGGTTTGGGCAGGCTCATGGCGAGCACGCCGCTGGCGACCTGCTGATACTGCGCGGCCGGCGGATAAACGCTGGCCAGGTGATGACTGGCAAACACCGGCTCGCCGCGCTCCTGCAGCCACTTGTGCAAGGCACGAATCTCGTCTGGCTCCGGGCAATTGCCGTAACGGTGCAATTGCTTGTCTTCGATGATCGCGATGCCACCGGCATTGGCCAGCGCCATCAGGACCTGCGGCTGGTTGGCCAGGCCATCGAAGACGTTCTGCGGCGAATCGATCATCGCCTGATTAAGCAACGCCAGCGCTTCGACCTTTTCCTCCCGTTGACGGCTGACTTCCAGCGCTTCCATCGCACTGATCTGCAACGACAGCACCTGGCCGATGGTCTGGCACGCCGTGCGCAATTCGTGGGGCACGTGCAACGGCTGACGGTTGCCGCAACTGATCAGGCCCCAGAGTTTGTCGCCCTTGAGCAGGGAAATGCTCATCGAAGACAGCACGCCCATGTTCTTCATGTACTGGCAGTGAATCGGCGACACGCTGCGCAGCGTGGCGAAGCTCAGGTCCAGCGGGGTCTGGGTGTCCGGGCGCAACTTGGGCACCAGCGGCACCGGTTGGTAGTCGGCATTCGGAATGATCCGCAGCCAGTTGGTGCGGTACAGCTCCCGGGCCTGCTCGGGGATGTCCGAGGCCGGGAAGAACAAGCCGTTGAAAACTTCCATCGACGGGTCGGACGCTTCGGCGATGACCTGACCGTGGCCCTCCTCTTCGAAGCGATAGATAAGCACCCGGTCGTAACCGGTCATGGCCTGGATTTCCTTGACGCTGATGTCGTACAGCGCCTGCAGGCTCTGGGCCTTTTGCAGGCGCGCGAGCATCCGCCCCAGGTGGGTTTCAGTGCCGGCGACGTTGCGCGGCTGGAAGTTTTCGACGTGGATTTCCAGCTCCAGGATCAGCACATCCTGATGCCGATGCAGCAAGCCTTCGAACGCGGTGCCGTTGAGGCGAAAGTGCAGCGGCGGCGCGTCGGACAGGGTCGGTTGCTGCAAGGCCTCGCGAACCTGCGCGGCGTGGGCATCGCCGATCAGGCTTTGCAGCGGCTGGCCGATCAGTTCCTGTGCCGGGCGTGCAAGCAAGGTCTCGACGTTGGCGCTGATCTGGATGATCGAAAGCTCGGGCTCGCTCAGGGTCAACAGCAGACCGTGGGGCTGGATCGCGCCGGGAAAGCGGATCGGCTCGTCGGCGCAGTTGGCCAGCAACTCTTCAAAGGCTTCTTTGTCTTGCGGGGTCATACCAGAACCTCCTGGCTTTCGAGCCAGCGCTCGAAACAGCTGAATGTGGTGTGGGCGGCCGCCACGACGGCTTCACGCTCGTCGGCGTCCATCGGGCGGCTGCCCAGGTATTCGATGAAATCGCGCCAGCGCCGGCCGGTGGCGGCGCCGTAGATGTCCAGAAATGCCGCGCCGTTGTCTGCGCCAAGGCTCAACCGTGTGGCGATTTCCCGGCGCAGGATCTGCCCGCCGAGGGTCGCGCCTTCGAGCACGTACAGCACGCCCAGACCTGCAGCGGCGGAGTCGATGACGGGCAACTGGCGGCAGATTGAAAAAGCCTCTGGATTTGCGCCCAACGCTTGCAGATCGCGATGCAGGGTCGGCGCCTTGAGGCGCGAAACCAGATCGAAATCGGCGGGGATCGCGCCGCTGTCCTGCATTGCGGCTTCCAATGGCTGGTAAAAGCCGTAGTAGGCGCGCATCAATCGCTCGAAAGCGTGCAGATCAAGGGTATCGGAGAAGAAAGGAAGGCGTTTTTCCAGTGCGATGTGCAGTTCGGCGGTACCGGCTCGCAGGTCCTGCAATACCGGTGGTACATGAACCTCGCGGGCCTTTGCTTGCATGTAGTCGCTCGTACAGTGGGCCGCCTGGGGCCATGGGGGAATGGAAACGCGTGGCGCGAAAGCTTACACGGCAATTGTCCTTTCTGACCCGGCAGATAATTTTTTCTGGCGGATTCATCACCCTGTGACGGTTTCAGAGTTGACGGGGCGGAAGAAAGTTCGAACGGATTCACACCCGACCATCGCTGTACCGCGACTCCGCAGCCTGACTGTACGGTTCCGGCCTGCCGCCAGCGTGATAAAAATAGCCGTCCCGCCACCGGAGCCCGTGCCATGGATCTCGCCACCCTTTCCCTGTTTCTGCCCGCCTGTTTCGCCTTGAACATGGCACCCGGCCCGAACAACCTGCTGTCGGTCAGCAACGCCACCCGCTATGGCTATCGTCGCGCCTGCGTGGCCGGGGTCGGTCGGCTACTGGCGTTCGCCGGGATGATCGCTCTCGCGGCGGCGGGGCTGGCGGTGGTGCTGCAAACATCCGAGTTGTTGTTCTACGGGATCAAGATTGTCGGCGCAGGGTATCTTCTGTATCTGGCGTGGCAGCTGTGGCGGGCGAATCCTGCCGCTGAAGACGCCATTACCGCGCCGGCGAGCGGCCTGCTGGCACTGGCGCGTCAGGAATTCCTGGTGGCAGCGGGTAATCCGAAGGCAATCCTGATCTTCACCGCTTTCTTGCCGCAATTCGTCGACCCGAACCGCGCCATCACCCCGCAGTTCATGCTGCTGGGCGTGCTGTTCCTGCTGCTGGAATGGATCGCCATCAGCGCCTACGCCTACATGGGCCTGCACATGCGTCGCTGGTTCGCCGAGCCGCGCGGCAAACGGATCTTCAATCGCTGCTGCGCGGGGCTGTTGTCGGCAGCGGCTTCGGTGTTGCTGATGGCCAAGCGCGCCTAGGCTTCGGACGGGCCTTTGAGTTCGACCTGGTTGCCGTCCGGATCAAAGCAGTACAGCGACAGGCCGTTGCCCTCGGCACCGAAACGGGTGGCGGCCTTGTCGACGGTCAGACCGCAGGATTGCAAATGGCTGACCAATGCCTCTTCATCGAACGGCTCGATGCGCAGGCAAAAGTGATCGACATTGCGCCGTTCGCTGCCGGCAGCGGCGCCGCCCTTACGGCCGATTTCGCCGTCAAGGTCGACCAGATCGATCATCGACGTACCGGCGCGCAGGTGCACCAGACCGAACTTTTCGTTGCGCTTGACCACTTCGGCGCCGAAGACCCGGTCGTAGAAATCAATGCTGCGTTGCAGATCGGCAACGCGCAGCACGATGTGATCGATGTGGTGAATCGTGAACGGTGGCATACCTTCATTTCCCGAGTTGTAGCGACCCGATCACTGTAGTGCAGCGGCCCGAAAATTCACTGTCGATTTTTCGGTGGAGCCATCGAATAACTGGTTTTATCCTCGGCCCATGAACATACAGACCGCTGTCCTGCCCCCTCACGCCGAAATGGTTCGCGCCATGCTCGCAAGCGACACTGCCTATGAAGGCGTGTTCTTCACGGCCGTGAAAACCACCGGGATCTTCTGCCGCCCGACCTGCACGGCGCGCAAGCCGAAACCGGAAAACGTCGAGTTCTTCGCCCACGCTGACGACTGCCTGTCCGCCGGCTATCGCGCCTGTTTGCGCTGCAAGCCGCTGGACGCCGCCGCCATCGCCCCGGACTGGGTGCAACGGCTATTGAAAGCCGTGGACGCCGATCCGGAGCTGCGCTGGAGCGACGCACAATTGCTCGCCGAAGGCATCGAACCACTGAAGCTGCGGCGCTGGTTCAAGCAGCATTTCGGTATGACCTTCCATGCGTGGCTGCGTACCCGTCGGCTCGGCGTAGCCTTGGGCGGGATCAAACAAGGCACCTCCATCGACCACGCGGCGTTCGATTCCGGTTATGAATCCCTCAGCGGTTTTCGCGACGCATTTCAGAAGTCGTTCCACATCACGCCGGGCCGTGCGGCGGCCAGCGAGCCGCTGCTGTTCACCCGCCTGACAACGCCGCTGGGGCCGATGATCGCCATGGCCGAGCGACGTGGGCTGGTGCTGCTGGAGTTTCTCGACCGCCCGGCGCTGACCCGGGAAGTCGAAGAACTGCAAAACCGCTACGGCTACGTGGTCGCGCCGGGACACAACGCGCATTTGCAGCAGATCGAAAACGAACTGGCGCTGTACTTCGCCGGCAAGCTGAGCGAATTCAGCGTGCCATTGCATCTGCCCGGCAGCGAGTTTGCCCGTCAGGTCTGGGCCGAACTGCGGCAGATCCCCTACGGCCACACCAGCACTTACGGCACCATCGCGGCGCGGCTGGGCAAACCCGGCGCCAGTCGCGCGGTGGGTCTGGCCAACGGGCACAATCGGCTGTCGATTGTCGTGCCGTGCCATCGGGTGATCGGTGCGGACGGCTCGCTGACCGGCTATGGTGGTGGGCAACCGCGCAAGGCGTTTCTGCTCAGACTGGAAAACGCTGCCGTGCAAATGACGCAACCGCTGGCTTTCTGAACGACGACAAGAAGGGATTTCGATGAACGCGCTCGACACACCGTTTCACCAGTTGCACCACGATGGCCTGCTGATCCTGACCAACGTTGCCGACGCCACCGGCGCGCGACTGGTCGAGCAACTCGGCGGCAAAGCGGTCGCCACCAGCAGCGCCGCGGTGGCCTGGGCCCATGGTTACCCGGATGGCAACACGCTGCCGCTGGAGCGTTTGATCAGCACCGTGGAGTCGATTGCCCGTGTCATCAAGGTGCCGCTGAGCGTGGACATTGAGGCCGGTTATTCCGATGACCTCGACCGGGTTGCCGAAGTGATCGATGCGGTTGTCGCCGCCGGCGCGGTCGGGATCAATATCGAAGACGGCAGCGGCACGCCGGAACTGCTGGCGCGCAAGATTGAAGTCGCGCGGCAAGTCTCCGACAAGCGCGATGTGAAGCTGTTCATCAATGCCCGCACCGACGTTTACCTCAAAAGTCTGGTGCCGGCCGAGGATCGCGTTGCCGAAACCCTGCACCGCGCCGCGCTGTATCAGGCAGCCGGGGCTGATGGTTTGTTCGCTGCCGGCGTGACGTCCGCCTACGAAATCGAAGCCATCTGCAAAGGCACGACTTTGCCGGTCAACGTCCTGGGCTTCGCCGGCCTGCCCTCGCCCGACGAACTGAAAACCCTCGGTGTACGCCGCTTGAGCGCCGGCTCCGGCATCGCCGAATTCATGTACGGCGCCATGGGTTCGCTGGTGAAAAGCTTTCTCGCCAGCGGCAAGCTCGACACCCATGACCTCAAGGCCTTCACCTATGGTGAAGTCAACGGTTTGCTGAAGTAAGCCATGCCCGGTCCTTATCAACCGGCCAGCGAGTTTCTGGCCAGCCTCGACGCCGACTGGCAGCGCCACATCGCTGCGGTCGGCCCTTGCCTGCATCAGCCGCACCCGGCGCGGGATCCTTATGAGTCGCTGGTGCGGGCAATCGCCTATCAGCAACTGCACGCCAAGGCGGGCGACGCGATTGTCGGGCGGCTGGTGGGGTTGTTTCCCGGGCAGACGTTTCCGCGTCCGGAGCAGATTCTGGCGACGGGGTTCGATCAGATGCGCAGTTGCGGGTTTTCCGCCGGCAAGATTGCGACGATTCAGGGGATTGCCCAGGCGACGCTGGACGGCGTAGTGCCGGATTACTCGACTGCGCTGGAGATGGAGGATGAGGCGCTGATCGAGCGGTTGGTCAGTTTGCGCGGGGTTGGGCGCTGGACTGTAGAGATGTTGCTGATCTACAGCCTGGAGCGCCCGGATATTCTGCCGGCGGATGACTTTGGTGTGCGCGAAGGGTATCGGCGGTTGAAGGGGTTGGAGGTGCAGCCGACGCGTAAGCAGATGATTGAGATCGGGTTGGGGTGGAGTCCGTTTCGCACCGTTGCGGCCTGGTATTTATGGCGGGTGCCAAAAGCGCCCTCAACGTAAGTGAGGGCGGCTTTCACAGGCCTGACTTCAACCGACTGAACGCCCGCACCAACGCCCGATTAAACGCCTTCCCATTATCATTCTTGCTATACAACGAAGCCCTCACCGCCTCCGGCGGATACGTCCCCGGATCATTACGAATCGCCGGATCAATCAACCCGTCCGCCGCCGTGATCGCATTGGCGTAGTGAATCGTATCGGTGATCGGCGCGATCACCTCAGGCGTCATCAAGTAATCCATCAGCGCCAGTCCAGCCTCGGGATGCGGTGCATCCTTGGGAATGACCATCGCATCGAACCAGATCAGCGTGCCTTCCTTCGGAATCCGGTAATTCAACTTGAACGGTTTTTTCGCCGCTTCGGCCTGGCCCGCCGCGATGGCAACGTTGCCGTTCCACGACATCGCCACGCAGGTGTTGCCGTTGGCCAGGTCGCTGATGTTCAGGTCGTTGTCGAAGTAGCGGATGTACGGGCGGATCTTCGCCAGTTGCTGTTCGGCGAGTTTCAGGTCATCGAGGCTCTGGCGATTGATGTCCAGGCCCATGTACTTCATGACTGCCGCGAACACTTCGTTCGGATCGTTGAGCAGGCTCACCCCGCAATCGGCGAATTTCGACACCACGGCCGGATCGAACAGCATCGCCCAGCTGTCCCGTGGCGCCTCCGGCAGGCGCTGCTTCACGGCCTCCTCCTGATAGCCGACACCGGTGGTGCCCCAGGCGTAAATCCCGGCGTAGCGGTTGCCCGGATCGAACACCGCCATGTGCTGACGGAACTCTTCACCGACTCCGGCAAAGTGCGGAAGCTGCTGCTTGTTCAGCGTCTGGATCGCGCCGCTCTCGATGGCCCGCGACAGGTGCTGGCCGGCCGTCAGCACCAGGTCGTAGCCGCTGCGGCCGGTGAGCAGTTTGGTCTCGACGGTTTCCAGCGAATCGAAGTGATCGGCGACCACCCGAGTCCCGGTTTTCGCCTCGAAATTCTTCAGGGTATCCGGGGCCAGGTACTCGCCCCAGATGTACAGGTTGACCACCGGTTTCGCCGGCTCGGCGGCCTGCACACACAGGGGTGCAAGCACCAGCAATAACGCTTTACTCAGTTTGTGCAGGCCCATGCTCAGGCTCCTTTTTTCTGGCCGGCGTATTGCGGCATGGTGATGCACGCGACGTTGCCGCCACCGAGCAGGATTTCCCGGGAGTTTTCGATGCCGACGATCTTGTGCTGCGGGAACAGTTCGGCGAGGGTCGCCAGCGCCACCTGGTCGTTGCGATCACCGAACAGCGGCACCACGATCGAGCTGTTGCCGGCGTAGTAGTTGATGTACGAGGCACAGATTTTGGTACCGGCCTGACGGGTGTGGGTGCTGTCCTGCTGATCGAGGCCTTCGGCTTCTTCGGCGGTCCACTCCAGCACGTCCGGTTGCGGCAGCTTGTGCACGATCAGTTCGCGGCCACGGCTGTCGCGGGTACTGCGCAGGATGTCGTAGGCCTCCTGATAGATTTCCCACTGCGGATCGTCACGATTGTCGGTCCATTGCAGCACCACTTCGCCGGGGCGCACGAAGCACGCGAGGTCGTCGACGTGGCCGTCGGTTTCGTCGAACTTGCAACCGCGCGGCAGCCAGATCACTTGCTCGGCGCCGAGGTAATCGGTGAGTCGGCGGGTTACTTCGTCCTTGCCCAGATGCTGGTTGCGATTGCGGTTGAGCAGGCACTGCTCGGTGGTGAGGATGCTGCCCTGGCCGTCACTCTGGATGCCGCCGAGTTCGGCAATCAACGGTGCGCGATAACGGTCGAAACGTTCGATTTCGAGGATCTTGCTGGCGATCTGGTCGTCCTTGTCCCACGGGTAATAGAGCCCGCCATCGAGGCCGCCGTAGGCGTTGAATTCGAAATCGACGCCACGCACTTCACCGCTCCGGTCGTTGACCACGAAGCAAGGGCCGCTGTCGCGGAACCAGGTGTCATTGCAGGTCATCTCCACCACGCGCACTTGCGGCGGCAACTGGCGGCGGGCAGTGGCGAACTGGGAGGCCGAAGCGCAGACCGTCACCGGTTCGCTGTGGGAGATCGCGGTGACGATCTCCACCCAGACTTTCTGCGCTGGCTTGGCGCCATTGCGCCAGACGTCGGTGCGCTCAGGCCAGCCGAGCCAGCATCCGGACTTGGCTTCGAATTCGCCGGGCAGACGGAAGCCGTCCTGTTTCGGGGTGGTGTCGAGCAAACGTGCCATGGTCAAACCTCGTCATCGGGATGGGAATGACCTCAGGCTACGGTCGCGAGCGGTCGGCCCGCCAACGATGATTATTTCGGAACAGTTGAATTCAACTCATCAATCCGCCAGCTGATCGTTGAACCATTCCAGCATCTGCGCCACCGCCGGACGCTCCAGGCGCACCCGCTCGCAGACCAGCGCGTATTGGCCGAGTGCGGTCATGTTGGAAGTGAACGGTCGCACCAGACGGCCGCTCTGCAGATCTTCCTGCGCCGTGAGGTTGTCGCCCATCGCCACGCCCTGCCCTTGCGCGGCGGCTTCCAGCGCCAGGCCGGCATGGGCGAAATACAACTGGCGCTCCGGGCGCAAGTCGCCGGCATGGCTGGTCAGCCACGCGGTCCAGGTTTTGCCGTCCTGATCGTCGTGCAGCAGGCAATGGCGGGCCAGGTCCTTCGGGGTTTTCAGGTTGCCCTGGTTGAACAGGCCGGGGCTGCACACCGGGAAGAACTGCAGCGCCGGCAACGGGCGGACGAAGTACGCGCTGCTGTCCATCGGACCGGTTCCGTAGGTGATCGCCAGATCGATGTCTTCGCCGGGCGCCGTAGCGTCGATCGGCTGTTCGTAGAGGTGCAAGGTGATGTGCGGATAACGCGCGTAGAAATCGGTGAGACGGTTCATCAGCCACTTCTGCGCGAGTTCTGCCGTGACTGCTAGCCGCAGAACGGCGAGCGAGGACGGATCGCGCAACTCGTCGCAGGCCTCGCCGATCAGTTCGAAAGCCTGTTGCAGGCTTTGCATCAGGCGCCCGGCGGCGATGGTCGGGCGAATCTGCCGGCCCTCGCGGATGAACAACGACACGCCCAGTTGCTCTTCGAGCTGGCGGATCTGATGACTGACAGCGCTGTCGGTGACGCACAGCTCGGCGGCAGCCCTGCCGAAATGCGCATGGCGGGCGGCGCATTCGAAGGTTCGCAGGGCGGCCAGAGAAGGTAGTCGGCGCATGGGTTTGGGTCCCTTTTTTTGCGGACATGCTGACCGGGCTTTTCGTGGGCGTCCAGTTGCACCGCGTAATCGTTTATCGCGAGCAGGCTCGCTCCCACAGTTGGACCGTGTTTCAAGTGTGGGAGCGAGCTTGCTCGCGATAGCGGCGGCACAGACGCGACATCTCTTCTAGGCTGAACCGCATCGACAACGCCAAACCGGAGGCCACCATGCACCTCGAAGGCTCCTGCCACTGCGGCGCGGTTTCATTCACCCTCGACAGCGCCCACCCCTACCCTTATCAGCGCTGCTATTGCTCGATCTGCCGCAAGACCCAGGGCGGTGGCGGCTATGCGATCAACCTCGGCGGCGACGCGGCCAGCCTCAAGGTGCGCGGTCGCAAACACATCACGATCTACCACGCGAAGATGAAAGACGATGGCGACAAACGCGCCCACCGCAGCACCGCCGAACGACACTTCTGCTCGCTGTGCGGCAGCGGACTGTGGCTGTTCAGCCCGGAATGGCCGGAGCTGATCCACCCGTTCGCCTCGGCCATCGACACACCGTTGCCGGTGCCGCCGGAACACACCCACCTGATGCTCGGCTCGAAAGCGCCATGGGTCGAAGTGCAGGCGAGCGCGAAGGACCGGCAATTCGAGGTCTACCCCGAAGAATCCATTGCCCAATGGCACGAACGGCTGAAATTGACCCGTTAGCCGCCTTCACAGTCTTTGACAGTTTCCCGACAAAGCTGCCAAAGATTGCCGAACGGCACCCGCCTAGCATGGCGCATCCAAATTCCTCATCGGGTGCCCCATGCCGGTTTCGTTGCGTACGTTCTCGCTGTCCCTGACCTCCCTTTGCCTGTTGCTGCCCGGCGACTCACTGCGCGCCGAAGACTGGCACACCACGTTGCGCGCCGGGGCCGCCAGCGCTCCGCGTTACAGCGGCAGTGATGAACGGGTGGTGGCGCCGTTGGTGGGTGTTGAAATCGTCAGCCCTTACGGCGTGTTCCTCGACAGCAGCCGAGGTCTGGGCTGGGGTTTCGATGAAGAGGATTTCGGCCTAAGCGTCTACATCGGCGCCAGCGACGTGCGCAAGGATCGCAAGACCGGCTACAAGGGCTCGGACGAACTCAACGGCATGGGCTCGATCAAGTCGCGCCCGGTGATCGGGCTCGACGGGACGTACCACCTCGGCCCGCTCATTCTCGGCGCGAGTTTCGAACATGCGCTGGAAAAGAACGACGATGACCACGACACCGGCTCGTCCTGGAACCGCCTCAAGCTGAGCATCAGCGCGCCGCTCTACGAAGGACGTTTCGGCAAGGTCACCGGCGGCCTCAACAGCCAGTTCGGCGACAGCAACTACATGCGCACCTGGTACGGCGTCAGCGATGCCCAGGCCTCGCGCAGCCAGTTCCGGGCGTACAAGGCCCGGGCCGGGTTGATCAGCCGTGGCGCGGACCTGACGTGGTCATTGCCGCTGGACAAACAATGGAGCGTCTCCACGGTTCTGGCGGTGCAGTACCTGAACCACGAAGCCGCCGACAGCCCGATTGTCGAGCGTCGGCTGCAGACGTCCCTTGCCGGGCAAGTGGTCTACACTTTTTGATCGCCCTCAGAACAGCTCGCTGAACGGAATGAAGCGCAGCGGATCGCCCATTCGCAACGTGCTGTTCTCCGGGATTTCCACCAGTCCGTCGGCCCAGGTCGCGCCGAGGAGAACGCCGGAACTCTGGTTCGGATACAGCACCGCCTGCCCGCCTTCCAGACGCACCCGCAGGTACTCGCGGCGGCTGCCGGGCTTCGGCCAGTCGAATCCGGCGTTGACGGTGAAGCTCAGCGGCATCACCTCTTCCACGCCTTGAATGCGCAACAGGTAAGGGCGCGCCAATAGGCCGAAGGTCACCAGTGCCGAGGTCGGATTGCCCGGCAGACCGATCACCGGCACGGTGCCGAAATGCCCGACCGTCAGCGGTTTGCCGGGTTTGATCGCGAGCTTCCACAGCAGCGGTTTGCCGTTGTCGCGCAACACCTGGCCGAGGCAATCGGCATCGCCGGCAGACACGCCGCCGGTGGTCAGAATCAGATCGGCCGCCACTTGCAGTTGCTCAAGTTTGAGCCGGGTCTGCGCCGGGCGATCGGGAAGAATCCCGGCGTCGATCACCTCGCAACCCAGCTCACGCAACCAGTGGTCGAGCAAGGTGCGATTACTGTTGTAGATGCTGCCGGGACGCAGGGGCTGGCCCGGTTCCACCAGTTCGTCACCGGTCGACAGCAATGCCACACGGGGACGACGGACCGCCGGCAAATGGGTCATGCCCTGCCCCGCCGCCACCGCCAGTTCGAACGGGCCGAGGCGTTTACCGGCGCGCAGCAGCGTGTCGCCGACGCGGTTTTCCTGGCCCTGGGCGCGGATGTTCTGGCCGACTTTCAGCGGTTGCAGAAACCGCACGCGACCGTCCTCCAGTACCTCGACGTTTTCCTGCATTTCCACGCAATTGGCGCCATTGGGTAACGGTGCGCCAGTGAAGATCCGCGCGCAGGTGCCGGGCAGCAAGGCGTCCGGCGCCAGCCCGGCGTAGACCCGTTGCGACACGCTCAACGGCTGGCGGTGCAGATCAGCGAGGTTCAACGCGTAACCGTCCATGGCGCTGTTCGGCCATGGCGGCAGGTCGAGGGTGGCGACCAGATCGCTGGCCAGCACTCGGCCGCGCGCCTCATTGAGCGGCACCGGTTCGCTGTCCGGCAGGCGTTGTTCGTTGGCCATTGCCAGCAACTGGTCGAGTGCGTCCTCGACCGGCATCAATCCGGGCTTGCTCATCCCCGTGGCCCGCAGGCTTGCACCGGTTTGAGGTGCGGGACGAAGTTGCACGGGCGATGACGGTTATCCAGTTGCTCGGCGAGGATGCCTTCCCACGCCGTGCGGCACGCGCCGGTGGAACCCGGCAGGCAGCACACCAACGTGCCATTGGACAAGCCCGCCAGCGCACGGCTTTGGACGGTCGAGGTGCCGATGTCGAGAATCGAAATGGCGCGGAACAGTTCGCCGAAACCGTCGATCTGTTTGTCCAGCAAACACGCCACCGCTTCCGGGGTGCTGTCGCGGCCAGTGAAACCGGTGCCGCCGGTGATCAGCACCACTTGAATGCCGTCGTCGGCAATCCACTGCGCGACCTGAGCGCGGATCTTGTACAAATCGTCCTTGAGCAGGTTGCGTTCACTCAAGGTGTGACCGGCTTCGAGCAGGCGGCTGACCAGCAACTGGCCGGAGGTATCGCTGGCGTAGTCGCGGGTATCGCTGACCGTCAGCACGGCAATATTCAAGGGAACAAACAGGGCATCCGCTTTAACACTCATGGCACTCTCCGGCCTTCGCCAATTCAATTGGGCCAGAGCCTAAGTGCCACTTATCAGGACTGTCTAATCACTCTAACCAACCACATTATCGAGCCGCTCTATCGGCTGTTTTTTATCGGGCGGCGCTCACTGATCGAGCCAATAAAACCGGCCATGATTGAATCCCTCGATAGCCTCTTCAACGCTTCCGATTGGACGTAAAACGCGATCAGTGGGATCGTCGCCGCCTGCGCTTTTCGTGCGCCGTACGCATCTGCGTCAATACTCAATCCAAATTTCCCTTCGAGCAGGTGCCATCGTGGACATCAAACAACTCAAGTTCCTGATTGCGCTGGACGAAACCCGCCACTTCGGCCAGGCCGCCGCGCGCTGCCACATCACCCAGCCGACCCTGTCGATGCGCCTGCGCAATCTGGAAGACGAGCTGGATCTGGTGCTGGTCAATCGCGGCCAGCGCTTCGAGGGTTTCACCCAGGCCGGCGAGCGCGTACTGGCCTGGGCCCGCACCCTGCTGGCCGCCCACGATGGGCTGTTCGCCGAAGCAGCCGCCTGTCGCGGGCAACTGGTCGGCAGCCTGCGTCTGGGGCTGGTGCCGCTGAGCAACTTCAATCCGGTCAATTACATTCAGGGGTTGTCGGGGATATTTCCCGAGCTGAAATACAGCCTGTCGTCCCTGAGTTCGGACGAGATCATCGAGGGTCTGGGCAACAATCAGCTGGATCTTGGCGTGTGTTATCTGGACCACGTCAACCCTAACTATTTCGAGTTCTTCGAGATCGGCGAGACCCGCGTCGGTCTGCTTTACGACACCCGCCACTTCCATTTCGAAGGCCCGGAAATGAGCTGGGAAGACGCCGCCGAACTGCCGCTGGGGATGATCACCACCGGCATGCATTATCGAAAATCAATTGACCTGAGCTTCCGCAGTCGCGGGCTGAATCCGCAGCCGATCATGGAAAGCGATTCGACCTATCAACTGTTGCAGGCGATTCACCAGGGTTTCTGCTGCTCGATCATGCCGCTGGACAGCGGTCTGGAAGAACCGATCGAACACCTGGCCTTCATCAATTTGCCGGACGCCAGCGTGCTCGCACCGTTGGGGCTGGTGATGCGCAAGACCGAACCGCGTTCGGCGATTGCCGAGAAGTGCTTTGCCGAGGCGCGCAAAATGTTCGGGATCGAGGCGCCTGCCGTTTAACGCCTTCAGTGATCGACCAATCCAATCACTGCATCGGAACAAGCGATTGGACGCACTTTTCCCTGCCCCGTAGCCTGAACCCACTTCAGCGCTTCGGGGATTTTCAGGATGCTGTGCCAGGTTGAACCAACCATCGAAACGGGCGATGCCAACGCCCCCGCGCCACAACCGGCGCAAGTGGCTTATCGCGAATACCTCGACGACGCGCCACTGTCCCACGCGGCCCTCGCGGCGGAAATCGCACTGGCCATCAGCTACAACGGCCTGAATCAGGCGGTGATGATGGTCTCGCCGGGCAACATCGAAGACTTCATTCGCGGCTTCAGCCTGAGCAACGCCATCGTCGACAGCCTCGACGATATCCACGACATCCGCCTGACTCACTTTGACCAGGCCTGCCAGGCCGACGTGCAGATTTCCAGCCGCGCATTCTGGGCCCTGAAAGATCATCGCCGGCAGATGGCGGGCACCAGCGGTTGCGGGCTCTGCGGCGTGGAAGCGCTGGAGCAGGCCCTGCCGCAACTGGAAATCCTGACCCCGACACCGTTGCCACCTGCCGGGCATTTCGACGGCATCCGCCAGCGCATCGAACAGGCCCAGCAACTGGCCCGCAGCAGCGGCGCCCTGCACGCGGCGTTGTACTTCGACGCCGACGGCGAAGCGCTCCTGTGCCGCGAAGACATCGGCCGCCACAACGCCCTCGACAAATTGATCGGCGCCCTGCAGTTCGAAGGCCTCGATGCGCGTCAGGGCTTCGTCGTGGTCACCAGCCGTTGCAGTCTTGAACTGATCCACAAAGCCGTGCGCGCCCGCCTCGGCACCCTCGTCAGCCTGTCCGCCCCCACCGCGCTGACCGTGCGCTGGGCACTCAAGCACCGCTTGAACCTGATCCACGTCCCGCACCGCAACGCCCCCCGAATCTACAGCCCGATCCAGGAGCCAACCGAATGAGCGACACCCTCACCCACCTCGACGATCAGGGCCGCGCCAACATGGTCGACGTCAGCGACAAGGCCGCGACGCGCCGCGAAGCCACCGCCCAGGCCTGGGTGCAGATGCGCCCGGAAACGCTGCAAATGATCCAGTCCAACGGCCACCCCAAGGGCGACGTGTTCGCAGTGGCGCGGATCGCCGGGATTCAGGCGGCCAAGCGCACCCACGAGTTGATTCCGCTGTGTCATGCGCTGCTGCTCAGCTCGATCCACGTCGAACTCAAGGCCTGCGAACCGGACCGCGTGCAGATCACCAGCACCTGCCGCCTCACCGGCCAGACCGGCGTCGAACTCGAAGCCCTGACCGCCGCCAGCGTCGCCGCTTTAACGATCTACGACATGTGCAAAGCGGTGGACCGGGCGATGGTCATCGGCGACATCCGTCTGCTGAGCAAACAGGGCGGCCGCTCCGGCCACTTTCAATGGGAGAACCCGCAATGATTCTGATCAACTACTTCGCCAGCTACCGTGACCGGCTCAATCTGGGTGGTGAAAAGATTCCGGCCAGCGACACCCTCGTTTGTGTCGAGGACGTGCGGCAAATGTTGATGCAGCGTGGCGACTTATGGCGCGAAGTGCTCGGCGCCGGCAACCTGATGTGTGCGGTGAATCAGGAGTTGTGTCAGCCGGATCAGGCGATCGAGGATTTCGACGAGATCGCGTTTTTCCCGCCGGTCACGGGAGGTTGAACCATGGGGGTTCGAGTTCAGCGCAAAAGCTTCGATGCCGGTCAGTTGATTGCGGATCTGCATGCGCGCAATCCACGGGTGGGCGCGGTGGTGAATTTCATTGGTTATGTGCGGGACCTGAACGTCGGGCAGTCGGTGACGGAGCTGTTTCTGGAACACTATCCGGGTATGACCGAAAAGGCCTTGGAGCAGATCGCCGAACAGGCCCGCGAGCGCTGGCCGCTGCTGGCGGTGGAGATCGTGCATAGGGTCGGCGCGCTGTCAGTGACCGAGCCGATCGTGTTTGTCGGCGTCAGCAGCAAGCATCGGCATGCGGCGTTTGAGGCCTGCGCGTTCATCATGGATGTGCTGAAGACCCGTGCGCCGTTCTGGAAGCGCGAGACCACGCCTGAGGGGGCACATTGGGTCGAAGCGCGGGAGAGTGATCAGAATGCGGCGTTTCGCTGGAGTCTGGCGCATGCCTGACGGGGCACTGTCGGCTGCAACAAAAGCCTGATTAGATAGCGGCTCGCACCGATTGGACCGTGGAGCCGCATTTGAGCACAACGCCCCCAGAGGACTTGCCCCGCCCCCAGCCTGTCAGCCTGCGTCAGGCCTGGCCCTTCTGGCTCAAACTCGGCTGCATCGGTTTCGGCGGCCCCGCCGGGCAGATCGCGATCATGCATCAGGAACTGGTGGAGCGCCGGCGCTGGATTTCCGAGCGGCGCTTCCTGCACGCGCTCAACTACTGCATGTTGCTGCCCGGCCCCGAGGCCCAGCAACTGGCGACCTACATCGGCTGGCTGCTGCACCGAACCCGTGGCGGTGTGTTGGCGGGCGCATTGTTTGTGCTGCCGTCGCTGCTGATCCTGATTGCCCTGTCCTGGGTGTACATCGCGTTTGGCGACGTACCGGTGGTGGCCGGGGTGTTTTATGGAATCAAACCGGCGGTGACCGCGATTGTGCTGCACGCGGCCCATCGCATCGGCTCCCGGGCCTTGAAAAATGGCTGGTTGTGGGCAATTGCCGGAGCGGCGTTCGTGGCGATTTTTGCCTTCAACGTGCCGTTTCCGCTGATCGTGCTCGGTGCGGCAGTGATCGGTTATTTCGGCGGACGCTGGGCGCCTCAGCGGTTCAACAATGACGGTCATCGCGGCAGCGAAAAGTCTTTCGGCCCGGCGCTGATCGATGACGACACGCCTGCGCCCGAGCATGCGCGGTTCAGCCTTCCGAGGCTGTTGCGTCTGGTACTGATCGGCGCGTTGCTGTGGTGTCTGCCGATGGCACTGCTGACAGCATTGTTCGGCTGGGGCGGCACCTTCACCCAGATGGGCTGGTTCTTCACCAAAGCGGCGCTGCTGACGTTCGGCGGCGCTTATGCGGTGCTGCCCTATGTGTATCAGGGTGCGGTCGGGCATTACGGCTGGCTGACGCCGACGCAGATGATCGACGGGCTGGCGCTGGGCGAAACCACGCCGGGGCCGCTGATCATGGTGGTGGCATTCGTCGGGTTTGTCGGGGCTTACGTGCAACCGACGTTCGGTGCGGAACATGCGTTTGCCGCCGGTGCGCTGGCCGCGACACTGGTGACCTGGTTCACCTTCCTCCCCTCGTTCCTGTTCATCCTCGCCGGCGGGCCGTTGGTGGAGTCAACCCACAACGAACTGAAGTTAACCGCACCGCTGACGGCGATCACCGCAGCCGTGGTTGGGGTGATCCTCAATCTGGCATGTTTCTTTGCTTACCACGTGTTCTGGCCCAAGGGTTTTGCCGCACAGCCTGACTTTTTTGCGCTGCTGCTCGCCCTCGCCGCCACCCTCGGGCTGTTTGTTTTCAAGCGTGGCGTGATCGAGGTGTTGATCGTTTGCGCCCTCGTCGGGCTGGGGTTTCATCTGTTGCGCTGAACCGGTGGCATGCCGCGCGCATCGGAATCAGGCGTTTACTTATCCCGGACTTCCCCCTTACTATCCAGCCACACCGGCATGGCGGGACACTCCCGCCGCCGACGTTTTCCGCCAACGGAAACACGCGTCATGAGCACGTCACTACAACAATCAGAATCGTTGAACGTCTCTGCACTGTGCGCCCTCCTTCACAGGGGCCGCGCATGAATCGCATCGTCAATCTCCCCATGGCCCTGAGCCGTTCCAAGCTGCGTCACTCCGCACGCCCGCCGGATATCTGCCTGCCCGTCTGATCGCGCCGTTAAAAACCGCGACAGCCCCCCTCTTTTTTCGATATCCCTGCCAGGACGCGCGCGCCTATTGCCGAGCTGCGTCCGGCCCGAATCTGCGCGCCTGTGCGGCGCCATCGTGAGTGATTGATTATGAAATTCGCAGCCATTGAAGACGCACGCAATTTTCTGGATCAGAACCCCGACATCGACATGATCGAGCTGTTCATCCTCGACGCCAACGGCGTACCCCGCGGCAAGTTGTTGCACCGCGAAGAACTGCTCGCCGTGTACGAAAGCGGGCGCCCGCTGCCAAGCACCATCCTCGGCCTGACCGTGCACGGCGAGGACGTGGAAAATTCCGGTCTGGTGTGGGACGTCGGCGACATCGACTGCCGCGCTTACCCGCTGGAAGGCAGCCTGGTGCGCCTGCCGTGGCGGCAGATTCCGACCGCAGCGGTGCAGGTCAGCATGCATCCCGAACAAGGCATGCCCGCGAGCATTGCCGATCCGCGTCACCTGCTGATCAAGGTCATCGACGCCCTCAAGGCCGAGGGTTATCACCCGGTGATGGCCTGCGAGCTGGAGTTCTATCTGCTTGACGCCAAACGCGATCACAACGGCCGCCCGCAACCGGCGCTGGATGCCGACGGCGGTCGACCGAGGCACACCCAGGTCTACGGTTTGCGTGAGCTGGAGCAGATCGAACCGTTCCTCGCTGACCTCTACAGCGCCTGCAAACTGCACGGCATTCCGGCGCGTACTGCGATCTCGGAATACGCGCCGGGCCAGGTGGAAATCACCCTCGAACACGGCGATGCGCTGGAGGCGATGGACCAGGCCGTGCGCTACAAACGGCTGGTCAAAGCCGTGGCGCACAAGCACGGGATGCAGGCAACGTTCATGGCCAAACCCTTCGATGATCTGGCGGGCACCGGCATGCACATGCACGTCAGCCTCGCCGATGCCGAGGGGCGCAATCTGTTTGCTTCCGAAGATCCGGCGGGCACCCCGCTGCTGCGCACGGCGATTGGCGGGATGCTCGCCTCGTTGCTCGATTCGCTGCTGCTGTTCTGCCCCAACGCCAACTCCTACCGTCGCTTCCAGGCCAACAGCTACGCGCCGCTGGCGCCGACCTGGGGCGTCGACAACCGCACCGTCAGCCTGCGCGTGCCCGGCGGCCCGGCCAATACCCGGCACATCGAACACCGCATCTGCGGCGCCGATGCCAACCCGTATCTGGCGGCTGCGGCGATTCTCGCGGGCATTCATCGCGGCATAAAAGAAGACATCGATCCGGGCGAACCGGTGCAAGGCAATGGCTATGCGCAGGCGAAGGAATTGCTGCCGACCGACTGGCTGACCTCACTCACGGCACTGGAAAAATCGGCCTGGGCGCGTGATGCGCTGGGGCAGGAATTTCTCGGGGTGTATCTGGCAGTGAAGCGTGCGGAATACCGGCAGTTCATGGCCGAAGTGGGTGAGCAGGACTGGCGCTGGTATCTGACCGAAGCCTGATCTTTTTTTTCCTCTTTTTGCCTTGGATACCGACATGACTGAACGCAGCAATTCCTACTACACCGCCACCTTCAACCGCGACACCGACTACCCGACCCTGCAAGGCCGGCACAAGGTCGATGTGGTGATCATCGGCGGCGGTTTCACCGGCGTCGCCACCGCTGTCGAACTGGCCGAAAAAGGCTTGAAAGTCGCCATCGTCGAAAGCCACAAGATCGGCTGGGGCGCTACCGGGCGCAATGGCGGTCAGGTCACCGGCAGCCTGTCCGGCGACGGCGCGATGCGCAAACAGATGCGCAACACCTTGGGCGATGAGGTCGACGACTTCATCTGGCACCTGCGCTGGCGCGGCCACGAAATCATCAAACAGCGGGTCGAGAAATACGGAATCGAGTGCGACCTCAAACACGGCCACCTGCACGCCGCCTACAAGCCGAGCCACATGGCCGGTTTGCGCAGCGATTACGACGAAGCCGTACGTCGCGGTATGGGCGATGAAGTCAGCCTGCTCGACCGCAGCCAGGTGCGCGATCTGCTGCAAAGCGACCTCTATCACGGCGCGATCAAGAACACCCGCAACATGCATTTGCACCCGCTCAACCTGTGCATCGGTGAAGCACGGGCGGCGGAAAGCCTTGGCGCGTTGATCTTCGAAAACAGCGAAGTGCTGGAGATCATTCACGGCGACAACCCCGGCGTACGCACGGCCCACGGCCAAATCGACGCCAATCAGGTGCTGCTGGCCGGCGATGTCTACCACAAGCTCGAGCCGGGCCAGCTCAAGGGCAAGATCTTCCCGGCCATGGGCGGCATCGTCACCACCGAGCCGCTGGGCGATCTGGCAAAGCAGATCAACCCCGAAGACCTTGCGGTGTACGACTGCCGTTTCGTCCTCGACTACTACCGTCTCACCGCCGACGGCCGCCTGCTGTTCGGCGGCGGCGCCAACTACAGCGGCAAGGACTCACGGGACATCGCCGGCGAACTGCGGCCGTGCATCGAGCAGACCTTCCCGGCGCTCAAAGGGGTGAAGATCGATTACCAGTGGAGCTGCGCGATGGGCATCGTCATCAACCGCATTCCGCAACTGGGCAAGCTTTCGGACAACGTCTGGTATTGCCAGGGCTACTCCGGCCACGGCATCGCCACGACCCACATCATGGGCGAAATCATGAGCCGGGCGATCACCGGGCAGATGCAGCAGTTCGACACGTTTGCCGCGTGTTCGCACATTCGCGTGCCTATGGGAGATCTGCTGGGGAATCCGATGCTGGCGGCGGGCATGTGGTACTACCAGATGCTGGAAAAACTGCGCTGATTGAACGGGCCCCATCGCTTGCGGTGGGGCCTTTTGATTCGCTCCAAAACGTCAGTCCTGCAACTGCTCCACTTCAATCCCCAACCGCCGATAATCCTCGGCACTCCCCGACGCCAGATGTCGCTCGGTAATCAACGTCTGCACCCGGCTGCACGGCGCCACCACAAACGGCTCCACCGCCCCAAGCTTGTCGGCGGTGGTCACGGCAATCACCTGCGCCGCACTGTCGAACAACGCCTGCTTCACCGGCACTTCATCGAAATACAGCGAACTCAACCCCACCTCCGGATGAATCGCGCAAACCCCGGTAAACAACAGGTCAGCCTTGATACTTTGCAGCAGTCGCACGGTCTCGTGGCCACTGACCGACATCGTCGCCAGATTCAGCTGGCCGCCCGCCAGAATCACTTTGATCCCCTTGTATTCAGCCAGGGTGATCGCCGTCATCGGTGACGTGGTCACGGCGGTGATCGAAATATCCGAGGGCAACGAACGGGCGATCTGCAAGGTGGTGGTGCCGGAATCGAACAGCACGATCTGACCGTCCTTCACCCTTCCCGCCGCCAACTGCGCAAGGCTGGTTTTCACCTCGTCGGTTTCACTGATCCGCGTGAAGTAATCCTTGCCGGTATCCTTCGGTCGCGGCAACGCCCCGCCGTGCACTCGCTGCACCAGCCCGGCATTGTCCAGCTCGGCCAGATCGCGGCGGATGGTGTCTTCGGACACCGCAAAATGCTGGCTCAACTCGGAGGCCATGACCTTGCCGTCACGTTCAAGGATCAGCAGGATTTTCTGCCGGCGCAGGGAGGGAAGCTCGGAAGCGGAGTGATCGTGCATGGTTTTGCCTGTTTGTGCTTGTAGTTGCAGGTTTACCGAGACTAACTAAAGCCTTGGGCAAACACAAACCGGCTGGTATCAATTGTTTCGATCATTGAAATCATGAAGCCGAATTTTTTCTTTGCTTTCAGCCTGTTCACAATGGCCCCACTTTAATAAGGCTCAGGATGAACAGCTCATGAATCTCAATTTTGCGTTTGCGTGCATGATCGTGGTGTCGTTTGCGATTGCCCTCGGACACGCGTGATTCAGTGGCACGCTCCCGCACAGCAGGTTCGGGAGCACAAACTATCAAACCTCTTCCCGTGCCCGACGCACCTGCACCAACAACGCCGGCGCAAAGTGCAGCAGCACCATCCGCACCAGATGGTGAGTCAGGATAAACACCACGTTCAACCCGCCACCAAACGCCACGATGGCAATGGTCTCGATTGCTCCCGGCATGTAGGCCAGCCACAGCGACAACGCATCACTGCCCAGCAACCGCGCCGCCACTTCGGCAAACCCCGCCGCGATCAGGATCATCAAACCCACCGACACCAGTGCCGTGCGGCCATGACGTCCCAGTTCCGCGAGTCCAAGGCCCTGGAAGCGTGAGCCGATCCGTACACCGAGAATCAACGCCGCCAGATTCAGGCTCCAGTCCGGCATGTGAAAACCGTGCAGCCATCCCGATTTCAGGAACACAGCGGTGAGGATGATTGCGGTCAACATGAACGGCGCCGGTACGCCAATCGCCAGCAGCAATCGCCCGACCACCACGCTCGAAATGATCAACGAGAACACGGTCAACGCCATGCCCGTGGACAGCGGATCGACCTCGGCCACCGCGACCGCTGCTTGTCCGGGAATCAGCAGACTCACCAGCACCGTGATCAGCAGCAAACGCATCAGGTGCACGATGATGACCTTGCTCGATGCCTGATGCGATTCCAGCAAATCAAACACCGCCGCCAGCGCCCCCGGATACACCGCCAGCAAGGCGTCGGTGCGATTCCACCCTGCCCCGCGCGCCAGCCACCAGGCGGACAGCGCCACTTGTACTGTCAGGCACAGCAGCAACAGGCCGAGGCTTGGCAACATCGTCGAGACGGTCGCACTGTCCCAGGCTTCGAACATCAAGCCTGTGGCGATACCGAGGGTGACCTGGATGTAACCCAAGCCATAAGGGGTCCTGGGCGCGAAGCCAAATTTGGTAGCGGCAAGAGCGGTGACAAGGATCGAGCCCAGCAGCAACCCGTGGGGCACGCCCTCGAACTGCAATAGCGCGCCGAATCCGGCAGCAATTAACAAACACAGAATGGATTTCATGGTCGCCTTCCTGGCTATTCAAATGACGTCAGGCGCGCAACCGTCCAATCGCCCGCCGATACTTTTCGATCCGCTCCAGATCCTCCCAGCTCGGCGAGGCAATCCGCGACAGGTCGCTGTTCTCCTCCAGATCCGCGAGTTTCACCACCCGCCCGATCGGGTTCTGCGCCGCACGCTCGACGAAGTCCTCGTAGGATTCGCCGGGCACTTTGGTGACCGATTCGATAGCCGACAAAACCTCTTCGCTGAAGCCTTCATTGCGCAAATCCTCCAGGCTGATGCCGCAGTCTTCGACCACATCGTGCAGCACCGCGACGATGCGTTCTTCCAGGCTGCTCATGCGCAGCATGACTTTCAGCGGATGCAAAATGTACGGTGCACCACCCTTGTCCACCTGCCCGGCGTGAGCCGTGGCGGCAATGGCGATGGCGCGTTCCAGAGTCTGAGTCATGGGCGTTTCCTCGGGTCAGACGCCGTACCGGCCGCCAATATAGAAATGACGCTTGAACCAGCGCCCGATCGCCTGCAAACGCCCGGTCGGCTGCGTCGGCTCGGCGTAGCGCTGGAGAATCAACGAGACCAGATCAGCCTGACTCTCCCCCGGATGCGCGTCCAGCAACTCGGCCACCCAGGCACAATTGGCCTTCTTCAGATGCTCGCGCCACTCCCCGGGCCAGCCATCCAGCTCATCCAGCGCCAGCCACCGCGCACCGCCCTGCTCCACATGCCCGCCGCCAATCGATTGCTCGAAACAGAACGGTGTCGCTGGTCGGGACAGGTCGATGCTGAAGATGTAGATATCCTGGGTCTTGTGCTGCGGCGTGGGGGCGTTGTTGCGATGGCCGATCTGAATCATGCGCGGTTCCGTCCGTGGGAGAGGCGTTACAACTTGTTTCGCAGTCTACGACGTGGTGCGGATGGGGGAAACCTTTGGCGATGAGCCGGGTTGTGGCAAGTGAAAAGTTTGACTGGGTGGTCCGGGGATTCCGTTTCAGTCGCACACAAAAAAGGGACACCGTTGGGTGTCCCTTTTTGCACTTGGCGTTGGCCGATGGATCAGCGTTTCATCGCCTCACACCGCGCGCGCAAATCATGGTTGTCGATATTCCCGCAACTACTGCCGCCCGTGGTGGCATTGCAGTAGGCACGCTGGTCGTGGTCATCAATATTGCCGCAGGAACTGCCACCCTGCTCTGCGTTGCACCGTGCACGCAGGTCATGATCATCGATGTTGCCGCAACTGCTGCCGCTCTTTTTGGCGTTGCAGTAGGCGCGCTGGTCATGGTCGTCAATGTTGCCGCAGGAACTGCCGCCCATCTCCGCATTACACGCCGCCCGCAGATCGTGATTATCGATGTTGCCGCAACTGCTGCCGCTCTCCCTTGCATTGCAATAGGCACGCTGATCGTGGTCATCAATGTTGCCGCAACTGGCAAAGCTATAGCCGCTCAACATCAACAACATTGCGAGTAATAGTCTCATCACACACTTCCATGGTTGACCAGGAACCAGCCTGGCACTGCTTGAGCCGATGAATGAGCGTCGCGACACGCCATCAAATTGACATCGGTTTTGGGGAAAGTTCCAAGACGAAAAAGAACGCTTGAAAATCGAAATCTGAAAACCCCGTAGGAAATCACCACCCGTGGCGAGGGAGCTTGCTCCCGCTGGGCGGCGAAGCAGGCCTAAACCCGGAAAGTCATTTTCCTCTGACACTCTGTAGCCCTTGATTTACGCCTGCTGAGCAGCCGAACTAGAGCAAAATCGCTGGCCAGTCGTGGCTATTTCGCGTCCTACAGGCTGATTGCGACGGTGGGGAGCGGTGCCTAGAGTGGGTCTGTCGCTGAACGAATTTGGCGATAGGGTTTCGCAGCCCTTAAGATTGACACCCTGTTCCGTCTGGCACGGCCGACTCCCGGCTGCGCAAATTTTATGGCGGTTGTGCGTGGGAGACCTTCGGGTCTGCCGGGTCTTGGTGTTAATCCTCCGGTCTGCGAACCCGCGCATAGCTGCCACCCATTTTGTTTCGCAGCAGGACGGTGGCAATTCTTCTCATTAAAAGGATTAGCACCATGACGAACAAAAAATCGCTCTACCACTGCGTTGACATGTCCTATCCGGCTTCGGATCACCCTGTCCTGCTGATTAATGCCGAAGCCCCCTTGAGTGACCTACATGCCTGCGCATCCGAACGCCTCGAGGCAGTCCTCAAGTATTTAGATCTCATGGCGTGCACCAGCCTCCCCGACCATTCCGAACACGACATCAGCACCATCACCACGATCGCAAGAATCCTGGTGCAGGACGTGAGGGACGTATTTCGAGTAATTGGGCAACGAGCAATTGAATCCTGATCCAGGCGTTCTACCCCCCCCTTTGAAGCCATAAAAAACCGCGATATCGCGGTTTTTTAGTCCTTTGGATGGGTCGGAGTAGAAAACTCAGTCGCAAAATCGGCTGAGGCTCCGCCGGCTAGCGACTTTGGTCTCAACGTCTTCCACTGACAAAAACTTAGTGGCACTCTGACATCCGGCAATTGATCGGTGTACTGAGGATCTTCGATCCTGATCAGCGACAATCACGGCAACAGTAGACGAGGAAAGGATATCTCCATGAAAAAATTGCTCTTCATTCTCACACTCTTCAGCTCATTTTCTTGCACCGCCGCGACAATTCTCAATCCGATGGATTTCGACGGTTCAGAAGCACAGAAACAACAGGTCGTTGATTCCATCACCGCAACGGTGAGGAAGGACTACTGCGAAAAAATCGACATGTGTCAGGAAAGCACTCTTCGCATGATGGAAAAGAAGAACCTTGACTCCTTCAAAGAAGCGACTAAAGCCACTGATCGAAAAATAATGAACGCAGTAATTCATGACTACTGCGAGAAAATTGACATGTGTAATTACAGCACTATATGGATGATGTATAAGAAAAATTTTGAAGCCAAGAACAAAAGCCTTACATGGTAGTTAAAGTACGAAACTTAAAGGTGACAGATCTACAAAACACCATACAAATAAATCTGTCACCTTTTCTTCTTAATAAATCTGTCACCTTTTCTTTCAGGAAAGTTCCGGGGCGGGGATGAGGACTGGATTTTTGGATCTGAAAACTTTGTAGGAAATGACCGCGCGTGGTGAGCGAGCTTGCTCTCTATGGGATACGAAGCAGGCCGAAATTCGTCGAGTCATTTTTCCTGGCACTCCGTAGCCCTTGATTTACGTCGGTTGTGCCGCCGAACGGGGGTGAACTCTCTGGCCAGACGTGGTGATTTTGTGTCCTACGGCCTGATTGTCACGGTGGAGGTCGATGCCTAGAGTGGGTCTGTCGCTGAACGAATTTGGCGACAGGGTTTCGCAGCCCTGACGATACGTGTAGTAACCTGACGCCCCCAAAAACGGTGGCGGTCGCAATCGCGTCCGACAACCGCGCAATGGTGGCTGTGTGTGGGAGATCTTCGGGTCTGCCGGGTTCCTCGTATCCTCGGTCTGCGAACCCGCACATGGCTACCACCCTTCGACTCGCAGCGAACGGCTGTAGCTCTTCTCACGGATACGAGGAAGCTTTACTTATGCCGATGGATAAATCGCTCCGCAAATACGCGAACATGTCCCACCCCGCCACTGACCTGCCCGTCCTGTTCATTGATGCCGATGCACCATTGCGCGATCTGCACGCATGTGCAAGTGAGCGCCTCAACGCAGTTCTCAAATATCTGGATCTGATGACCTGCATTCACTTACCTGACCACGCCGAACACGACATCAACACCGTCACAACCATCGCCAGACTCATGGTGCAAGACGTAAGTGATGTGTTCCGAGTCATAGAGCAACGAGGGTTTGATGTTCCTGGGTAGAACATTTGAAGGTGACAGATTCACATAAATAAATCTGTCACCTTTTCAGTCCCTTTTCACTTCGTCACCTTTTCTCTTGCAAAGCAGACTTAGTAATCGGGAGCAAACACCACAATGACTTTCAACTTATCCGAAGCCGCGCAAAACTCCTTTTTCAAGGCAGCCGGATTTCTTATATGGCCGTCCGGGTCATACACAAAAAATATAATTGTCTTGCACGCCGTGTGCGACTGATACCTGGCGATATCAAGAATCAACTCATCACCAAGAGAGCGATCAGTCATACTCGCCCGTGCCATTTTGACTTCCACCACCAGTTCCTCATCGGGAATCGAGAAGTCTACCCTTGACCCTCCACCCAGGACGTTTGGCGCGATGTCCTCTGATTTGACATTTGAAAAATACATTCTCAACAATGCGAAAACCAGATACTGAACATCGTACTCATCCTCCACCAGAAGTGCCGGACGATTACGCTTGCGTACACTCAAGTCTTTCGCGAAACGATGAAATCTCCGAAGAAGCAACTCTATACGTTCTTCAACACTCAAGTTGCCGGAGGCGTTTTCATCTGTTTCAAAAGCAAAAAAGTTCCTTAACACATCTTCTTCAAACTCAATCTGCGCCGCAGGCGGCTTCCAGAGAAGAAAGTACCAGCCAAACAACAAAATACAGGCTTCAATGATCAAAAACACAACCAGGTGAACAAAATTCAAACTCAACCTGTAAGCACTCTCATACTTGTATTTATGCCCTCCTCCAGACCTTTCTCCCGACACAGGAACAAGATTAAGGTCAAACTTTACAACTACACCTTTAAAACCCTGAACCCCATGAAGGTCATACCTTACAAAATCATTTTCACTTAAAGACCCTTCATTATAAGAAGCGAGCTTTTCAAACTGCCCATTCGTGATCGATTGATACTCCTTCGAAGTCACAACACCCACCACTGCCGAGTTTGTGATATCGACCTCTTCAAATACTGGATAAATCCAGAGTGAATAGGCCATCAACGTCAGAAAAAAAGAAAAACACAACAAACCTTTCGAGAAACGATTGAGTCGCCTTGTATTAAGTATGACAGCTGGAGTTGATCTGTCTTTACTCACGATCCCTAACAAACCAGCAATTTTCCCAAGCAAGACTCACCCCAATTACAAATTCAATCAAAACCCACTGACTCAACAATCCGAAAACCCGTGAAGAAGCTTTTCGTCGCTTTCATTTCAATCAATCGCCACGTCCACTTTCTCAAGACCTTACACGTGGAAGCCGCAGCAACGAGGGCAATAAATCACGCGCCTCTATCGCGAGCCTTAGGGATTATCTTCACTCTCGCCCTAAATGATGGCATATAGACATCGCCAAATTTATCACATGAACCGAAACGGGGTACTGAAAATCAGGCACAAAAAAACCGCACTTCTGCGGTTTTTTATAGATCACTCGAAAGCGCTACGAAAAATCAGACTCAGAAATTCGCCGGCGTATTCGCACTGATAATCTCCGCCTCATCCGCCCCGATATTCCGGAACTTGTGCGGCAGCGTCGTCGGGAAGTAATACCCATCCCCCGCACTCAACACGCTCACCTGCCCGTCCACCGTTAATTCCACGGTGCCGCGCGTCACCAACCCGCACTCCTCGCCTTCTGCGTGAACGATCGGCTCTTCCCCGGAGCTCGCGCCCGGTGCGTATTGCTCGCGCAGCAGGCGCATCTGGCGGCTTGGGACCGAGGCGCCGATCAGGAGCAGGCGCAGGCCGTGGCGGCCGAGGTCGGGTTGTTCGTTGGCGCGGAAGACGTATTGGTGTTCGCGGGGCGGCTGGTCGAAGGTGAAGAAGTCGGCCAGGGACATCGGGATGCCTTCGAGCAGCTTTTTCAGTGAGCTGACGGAAGGACTGACACGATTCTGTTCGATCAGGGAGATGGTGGCATTGGTCACGCCGCTACGCCGGGCCAGCTCGCGCTGGGAGAGTTTGTAGCTTTCGCGTACTAGTTTGAGTCGAGAACCCGTATCCATGACAGCCTTATGTGAGAACGACTTAAGGGTAATGGGGGTGGGTGGCGGGTGCCGCGCAAGGCGCGCGGATCACGTTGCTCCCGTGTCCCGGAACCGTGAAAGGCGGCTATTAAATCACGTTTGTCGGTGTTGCTCAGCAGGTTCGATGGACGGCACATGAAAAAGCCGGCAGCGCCCTTTTCGGGGGCGCCGCCGGCGAGGTAAATCAGATGCCGAAACGGTCGCGCAGCGAGTAATACACCGCGCCGAGGGCGGTCAGCGGGGCCGAGAAGGTGCGGCCGCCGATCATCGGCATGTGTGGCAGCGAGGCGAAGGCGTCGAAGCGTTCGGCGTCGCCACGGATCATTTCCGAGATCAGTTTGCCGGCCAGGTGCGAGCAAGTGACGCCATGGCCGCTGTAGCCCTGCATGTAGTAGGCGTTTTTCTCGATGCGGCCGAATTGCGGCATGCGCGACATGGTCAGCAGGAAGTTGCCGGTCCAGCGATAGTCGATTTTAACGTCCTTGAGCTGCGGGAAGGTCTTGAGGATCTTCGGGCGGATCAGGGTTTCGATGTCGTCCGGTTCACGGGCGCCGTAGACCACGCCGCCGCCGTAGAGCAGACGGTTGTCGGCGGTGAGGCGGTAGTAGTCGAGCAGGTAGTTGCAGTCTTCGACGCAGTAGTTGTTGGTGATCAGGCTGCGGGCCTGTTTCTCGGTCAACGGTTCGGTGACGCAGATCTGCGAGCCGCACGGCATGCTCTTGGCCGTCACGCGGTTGTCGAGACCTTGCGGCAGGTAGGCGTTGCCGGCGATCAACAGGTACTTGGCGCGGACCTGGCCTTTGGCGGTGCGCACGACGTTGGGCTCGCCGTACTTGATTTCCACCGCAGCGGACTGCTCGTAGATCTTGCCGCCCAGACGCACGATGGCCGCAGCTTCACCGAGGGCCAGGTTCAGCGGATGGATGTGGCCGCCCTGCATGTCCAGCAGGCCGCCGACGTAGGCGTCGGAGCCGACTTCGCGGCGGATGTCCGCAGCGTCGAGCATCTTCAGATTTTTATTGCCGTAACGTTCCCAGCTGCGCTTTTGCTCGGCGAGGCCCTTGAGCTGCTTGTTGTTCATCGCCGCGAAAATGCCGCCCGGGCGGTAGTCGCATTTGATGTCGTATTCCTTGATGCGCGAACGGATGATGTCGGCGCCTTCGAAGATCATGCTGCCGAGAATTTCGGCGGTCTTGTCGCCGTAGCGCTCTTCGATCACGTCGACGTCGCGGCTGTAGGAGTTGACCAGTTGACCGCCGTTGCGACCGCTGGCGCCGTAGCCGACTTTCGCCGCTTCCAGCACCGTCACCTTGTAGCCGGCTTCGCTCAGGAACAGTGCCGAGGACAGGCCGGTGTAGCCGGCGCCGATGATGCAGACATCGCACTCCACCGACTCTTCGAGGACCGGAAAATCGATCACTTCGTTGCGGGTGGCGGCGTAGTAGCTGTTCACGTGTTGTTGTTTCATTTTTTTATTCTCCGAGGGTCGCCGGTTGCAGGCGACCACCGCTGTAAAAGAGTCAGAGCTTGATCCAGGTCGCTTTCAGCTCGGTGTACTTGTCGAACGCGTGCAGCGATTTGTCGCGACCGTTGCCCGACTGTTTGAAGCCACCGAACGGCGCGGTCATGTCGCCGCCGTCGTACTGGTTGACCCACACGCTGCCGGCGCGCAGGCCACGGGCGAAGGTGTGGGCCTTGCTCAGGTTGCTGGTCCAGACCCCGGCGGCGAGGCCGAAGATGCTGTCGTTGGCGATCTGCAACGCTTCCTCGACGGTGTCGAAGGTGATCAGCGACAGCACCGGGCCGAAGATTTCTTCCTTGGCGATCGTCATGGCGTTGGTCACGCCGTCGAAAATCGTCGGCTCGATGTAGGTGCCGCCGGTTTCTTCGAGGGTGCGGCGGCCGCCGGCGATCAGCTCGGCGCCCTGCTCCCGGCCGATGCTGATGTAGCGCAGCACGTTGTCCAGTTGACGCTGATCGACCACGGCTCCGACGGTGGTGGCCGGATCCAGGGCGTGCCCCGGTTTCCACGCTTGCAGCGCTTCCACCAGCAGCGGGATGAATTGCTCGCGGATCGAGCGCTCCACCAGCAGGCGCGAGCCCGCGGTGCAGACCTCGCCCTGGTTGAACGCAATGGCGCCGACCGCCGCTTGTGCTGCCGCGCGCAAGTCCGGTGCGTCGGCAAACACCACGTTCGGGCTCTTGCCCCCTGCTTCGAGCCAGACGCGTTTCATGTTGCTTTGGCCGGCATAAATCATCAGTTGCTTGGCAATCGCCGTGGAGCCGGTGAAGGCCAGCACGTCGACGTCCATGTGCAACGCCAGCGCCTTGCCAACGGTGTGGCCGAAGCCTGGCAGGACGTTGAACACGCCTTTCGGAATACCGGCATCCAGTGCGAGCTGCGCAATGCGGATCGCGGTCAGCGGGGATTTTTCCGAAGGCTTGAGGATGAACGAGTTACCTGCCGCCAGCGCCGGGGCGAATTTCCAGCTGGCCATGATCAGCGGGAAGTTCCACGGCACGATGGCCGCGACTACGCCCGCTGGTTCGCGAGTCACCAGGCCGAGTTGATCGTGCGGGGTGGCGGCGACTTCGTCGTAGATCTTGTCGATGGCCTCGGCGCTCCAGCGGATCGCGTTGGCGGTCGCCGGGATGTCGATGCTCATCGAGTCGCTGATCGGTTTACCCATGTCGAGGGTTTCGAGCAGCGCCAGTTCTTCCTGGTGTTGCAGGATCAGGTCGGCGAAGCGGATCAGGATGCGCTTGCGCTCGGCCGGGGCCTTGTTCGCCCACACGCCGGAATTGAAGGACTGGCGCGCGACTTCGACGGCGAGGTTGGCGTCGGCTTCATCGGTGCTGGCGACGGAGGCCAGGAAACGGCCGTCGACGGGGCTCAGGCATTCGAAGGTGTCGCCGCTGATGGCCGGGCGGTATTCGCCGTTGATGAAGGCACGGGATTCGATGGTCAGGGACTGGAAGCGTTGTTCCCAGTCGTTGCGGGTCATGGTCATGGGGGTGACTCACACAGAGAAAGAGGTGACCGCCGCTCACATGGGAGCGGCGGTGCTTGCGAGGTAGACGCTTGAGCGTCAGACGGTATGCAGATACCAGTTGTACTCAAGGTCAGAGATCGAGTTTTCGAACTCGGCCAGCTCGCTTTCCTTGCACGCGACGAACACGTCGATGTACATCGGGTCGATGTAGCGGGCCATGACTTCGCTGTCGTCCAGCTCACGCAGGGCGTCGCGCAGGTTGTTCGGCAGGCTCTGTTCGTTCTGCTCGTAGCTGTTGCCTTCGACCGGGGCGCCCGGCTCGATCTGGTTGGTCAGGCCGTGGTGAATACCGGCCAGAACGGAAGCCATCAGCAGGTACGGGTTGGCGTCGGCACCGGCGACCCGGTGCTCGATGCGCACGGCGTCGGCCGAACCGGTCGGCACGCGGACGGCCACGGTGCGGTTGTCGATGCCCCAGCTCGGCGAGTTCGGTACGTAGAACTGCGCGCCGAAGCGGCGGTACGAGTTGACGTTCGGGCACAGGAAGGCCATTTGCGCAGGCAGGGTCTCCAGCACACCGCCGATCGCGTGGCGCAGCGCGGCGTTCTGCTCGGGATCCTCGCTGGCGAAGATGTTGTTGCCTTCCTTGTCCAGAATCGAAATGTGTACGTGCAGACCGTTGCCCGCCTGGCCCGGATACGGCTTGGCCATGAAGGTGGTGTCCATCTCGTGGTCGTAGGCGATGTTCTTCACCAGACGCTTGAGCAGGACGGCGTAGTCGCACGCTTTAACAGGATCGGAAACATGGTGCAGGTTGACTTCGAACTGCGCCGGGGCGCTTTCCTTGACGATGGCGTCAGCAGGAATGCCCTGCTCTTTCGCGCCTTCGAGGATGTCTTGCAGGCAGTCGACGTATTCGTCGAGATCGTCGATCAGATAAACCTGAGTCGATACCGGACGCTTGCCCGAAACCGGCGAACGTGGCGATTGCGGACGGCCGTTCACGTTGTCCTGGTCGATCAGGTAGAACTCGAGTTCGAACGCGGCGCAGATGGTCAGGCCCAGTTCGTCGAATTTGCGCACCACGTTGGCCAGCACTTCACGCGGGTCGGCGAAGAACGGCTCGCCTTCCAGCTCGTGCATGGTCATCAGCAGTTGGGCGGTCGGACGCTTCTGCCAAGGCTCGATGCTCAGGGTGCCCGGGATCGGGTAGCAGATACGGTCGGCGTCGCCGATGTCCAGGCCCAGACCGGTGCTTTCCACCGTGGAGCCATTGATGTCGAGGGCGAAAAGCGAGGCCGGCAAGTTGATGCCTTTCTCGTAAACCTTATGAAGACTGGTGCGCTCGATGCGCTTGCCGCGCACCACACCGTTCATGTCTGCAATCAGAAGGTCGACGTACAAAACCTCAGGATGTTTCTTAAGGAATGCGTTTGCTTCGTTGAGTTGAACGGCACGCAGAGGGACCGACATGATGCACCTATTTAGCTGTTAATTATTATGTTCACTGCTGTTTCGCGGAGCCAGTCAACCCGAACGGCAAAGTGAAGTCAATAGCGAACACATGGCCGTTCAGCGTTTATTTTTCGGGCTTTTTTTAACACTCTCGTGCCAACGCAGGCGCCAGAGCCCCGGTCTTGGTGACGATTTGATGAACGGCGTTTAGAATTTTTTACATGGGAGTTGTTAATTAAAATCAACGAGGCTAAGCTCCGGAAAAGCTCGTTCAAGTGTCAAACTTCGAGGTGAATAAAAATGGCATTCAAGCCATTGATCGGCGTTACTGCGTGCGTCAAACAGATTGGCCTGCACCCCTACCACATCAGCGGCGACAAGTACGTTCGCGCTGTCAGCGTTGCGGCGCTGGGGTTGCCCGTCGTCATTCCTTCCCTTGGCAAACTGACTGAAATCGAAGACCTGCTGGGTCAGCTCGACGGTCTGTTGCTGACCGGCTCGCCGTCCAATGTGGAACCCTTCCACTATCAGGGCCCGGCCAGCGCTCCCGGCACGGATCACGATCCGGCACGGGATGCCACTACCCTTCCTCTATTGCGTGCAGCCATCGCGGCGGGCGTTCCGGTACTCGGCATCTGCCGGGGTTTCCAGGAAATGAACGTGGCGTTTGGCGGCAGCCTGCACCAGAAGGTGCATGAGCTGCCGGGCATGCTCGATCACCGCGAAGCCGACAGCCCGGATGTCGCCGTGCAATACGCCCCGGCTCATGCCGTGTCGGTACTGCCCGGCGGCGTGTTCGAAGCGCTGGAGCTGCCGGGTGAATTCCAGGTCAACTCGATTCACAGTCAGGGCATCGACCGCCTCGCTCCCGGCCTGCGCGCCGAAGCCGTGGCGCCGGACGGCCTGATCGAGGCGGTCTCGGTGGAGCACAGCCCGACCTTTGCCCTCGGCGTGCAATGGCACCCGGAATGGCAGGTGCTGGACAACCCGAACTACCTGCGGATTTTCCAGGCATTCGGCGAGGCTTGCCGCCAGCGTGCGGCGCGACGCAACCAGCGCTGACGCCACCCAACGATTGCAAAACCATTTACTGCCCCCCGCGGGGTCGGCGGCTGCGCGCTTGCGCATCCGTCATCCGCGATCAGCAACACACCGCGAAAACAAAAAGCACCACCCGGCAGCCAGGACGGCGGCGCCGAACAACCCGCACGGTGCGGGTCTGCAATCCACTCTTAAGCCAGGCCGCGTTGGCCCGGCGACTGAAACCTGTTGGGAGTTTCACATGGCAAACGCCTCCAGCACTTACAGGAAGGCTCTTGAAGGTCATCAGCAACCGAAAAAGGTTCTGGTGAAAGTCGATCGAGTCACCAAAAAGTTCGACGAAACCACCGCTGTGGACGACGTGTCCCTGGAGATCCATCAGGGCGAAATCTTCGCCCTGCTCGGCGGCTCCGGCTCGGGCAAATCGACCCTGCTGCGCATGCTCGCCGGTTTCGAGCGGCCGACTGAAGGACGCATTCTGCTCGACGGTGTCGACATCACCGACATGCCGCCGTACGAGCGGCCGATCAACATGATGTTCCAGTCCTACGCTCTGTTCCCGCACATGACCGTGGCGCAGAACATCGCCTTCGGCCTCAAGCAGGACCGTTTGCCGGCCAGCGAAATCGACGCCCGCGTCGAAGAGATGCTGCGCCTCGTCCACATGACCCAATACGCCAAGCGCCGCCCGCATCAACTGTCCGGCGGTCAGCGTCAGCGCGTGGCCCTCGCCCGCTCCCTGGCCAAGCGTCCGAAGCTGTTGCTGCTCGACGAACCGATGGGCGCGCTGGATAAAAAGCTGCGCTCGCAAATGCAGCTGGAACTGGTGGAAATCATCGAACGCGTCGGCGTGACCTGCGTGATGGTGACCCACGACCAGGAAGAGGCCATGACCATGGCCGAGCGCATCGCGATCATGCACCTGGGCTGGATCGCCCAGATCGGCAGCCCGGTCGACATCTATGAAGCACCGGTCAGCCGCATGGTCTGCGAATTCATCGGCAACGTGAACGCCTTCGACGGCACGGTGGTCGAGGACCTTGAAGGTCACGCGATCATTCACAGCCCGGACTTGCAGCAAAAGATCTACGTCGGTCATGGCGTCAGCACCTCGGTGCAGGACAAGTCGATCACCTACGCGATCCGCCCGGAAAAAATGCTCGTCAGCACGATCAAGCCGGAGACCCGCTACAACTGGTCCGAAGGCAAGGTACATGACATCGCCTACCTCGGCGGCCACTCGGTGTTCTACGTCGAATTGCCGAGCGGCAAGATCGTCCAGTCGTTCATGGCCAACGCCGAACGCCGTGGCGCGCGTCCGACCTGGGACGACAAGGTCTACGTCTGGTGGGAAGACGACAGCGGCGTGGTACTGCGCTCATGAGAACCTTCAATCAGCAATTCCTGCGCCTGGTGCCCAGTGGGCGAAAGTTCGTCATCGGCATCCCGTTCATCTGGCTGTTCCTGTTCTTCATGCTGCCGTTTTTCCTGGTGATGAAGATCAGCTTCTCGGAAGCCGCGTTGTCGATCCCGCCGTACTCGGAGATCTACACCTACGCCGAACAGAAATTCCAGCTGTTCCTGAACATCGGCAACTACACCATGCTCGGCGAAGACGAGCTGTACCTGTCGGCCTACCTCGGTTCGCTGAAGGTCGCGGCACTGAGCACGATGATGTGCCTGGTGATCGGTTTCCCGATGGCTTACGCGATCACCAAGGCCAGCAAGGAAGCGCAAAACGTCCTGCTGCTGTTGATCATGATGCCGACCTGGACCGCGATCCTGATCCGCGTTTACGCGTGGATGGGCATCCTCAGCAACAACGGTCTGCTCAACGCGTTCCTGATGTGGACCGGGCTCACCGATCACCCGATCGAGATCCTCAACACCAACACGGCCGTGTATATCGGTGTGGTTTACGCCTATCTGCCATTCATGGTGCTGCCGCTCTACGCCAACCTGGTGAAGCACGACGGCAGCCTGCTGGAAGCCGCGCAGGATCTGGGTTCGAGCAACTTCAACAACTTCTGGAAAATCACCGTGCCGCTGGCCAAGAACGGCATCATCGCCGGCTGCATGCTGGTGTTCATTCCGGTGGTGGGCGAGTTCGTGATTCCGGAACTGCTGGGTGGCCCGGAGACCCTGATGATCGGTCGCGTGCTGTGGCAAGAGTTCTTCAATAACCGCGACTGGCCGGTGGCGTCCGCCCTGGCGGTGGTGATGCTGTTGATCCTGATTGTGCCGATCCTGCTGTTCAACCGCAGCCAGGCCAAAGAGATGGAGGGACGGGGATGAAACGCTTCGGATTTTCAAAGTTCATGCTGATCTTCGGCCTGATGTTCATCTATCTGCCGATGCTGATTCTGGTGATCTACTCGTTCAACGCCTCGAAACTGGTGACGGTCTGGGGCGGCTGGTCGGTGAAGTGGTATGTCGGCCTGCTCGACAACACGCAACTGATGGGCTCGGTGGTGCGCTCGCTGGAAATCGCCTGCTACACCGCTGTCGCCGCAGTGGCACTGGGCACCCTCGCCGCATTCGTGCTGACCCGCGTGACACGCTTCAAGGGTCGTACATTGTTCGGTGGTCTGGTGACCGCGCCGCTCGTTATGCCTGAGGTGATCACCGGTCTGTCGCTGTTGCTGCTGTTCGTGGCCATGGCGCAACTGATCGGCTGGCCCCAGGAGCGTGGCATCGTCACGATCTGGATCGCCCACACCACGTTTTGTGCCGCTTATGTGGCGGTGGTAGTCTCCGCCCGCTTGCGTGAGCTGGACCTGTCGATCGAGGAAGCGGCGATGGATCTGGGCGCGAAACCGTTCAAGGTGTTTTTCCTGATCACCATCCCGATGATCGCGCCGTCGCTGGCGGCGGGCGGCATGATGTCGTTCGCCCTGTCGCTGGATGACCTGGTGCTGGCGAGCTTCGTGTCGGGGCCGGGTTCCACCACCCTGCCGATGGAAGTGTTCTCGGCCGTGCGTCTGGGCGTGAAGCCCGAGATCAACGCCGTGGCCAGTTTGATTCTGCTGGCGGTGTCGCTGGTGACCTTCCTGGTCTGGTACTTCGGCCGCAAGGCAGAAGCCAACCGCAAGCGTGCGATTCAGGAAGCGATGGATCAGACCGCCAACGAATCGTGGCAGCAGCCGCAACCTCAACGAGTGGCAGCGACGGCCTGAGTACCGGGTGGCGCGGGAGCCTCTCCCCCGCCACCGATTCACTGAAATTCCGCTTTGTGTTTTTGAATAAAGCTTTTGAATAAAAAGAATGGAGTTGTACCGATGAAAATGTTTGGCAGGACTCTGCTGACACTGTCCTTATTGGGCGCAATCGCCACGGGCGCCCAGGCCAACGACAAGGTGCTGCGCGTTTACAACTGGTCGGACTACATCGCCCCGGACACCGTCAAGAAGTTCGAGGACGAGACCGGCATCCGCGTGACCTACGATGTGTTCGACAGCAACGAAACCCTCGAAGCGCGTCTGCTCGCGGGCAAGTCCGGCTACGACATCGTGGTGCCGTCCAACAGTTTCCTGGCCAAGCAGATCAAGGCCGGGGTCTACCAGACCCTGGACAAATCGAAGCTGCCGAACTGGAAGAATCTCAACCCGGTGCTGCTGAAAAACGCCTCCGCCAGTGATCCGGGCAACGCTCACGCGTTCCCGTACATGTGGGGCTCGATCGGCATCGGTTTCAACCCGGCCAAGGTCAAGGAAGTGCTCGGCAAAAACGCGCCGACCAACTCCTGGGACCTGCTGTTCAAACCGGAGAACGCCGAGAAGCTCAAGGCTTGCGGCATCAGTTTCCTCGACTCGCCGACCGAAATGATCCCGGCCGCCCTGCACTACCTGGGCTATCCGGTGAACGACAAGGACACCGCGCACATCAAAGAAGCCGAAGCGCTGTTCATGAAGATTCGCCCGAACGTGGCGTACTTCCATTCCTCGAAATACATCTCGGACCTGGCCAACGGCAACATCTGCGTGGCGGTCGGTTACTCCGGTGACGTGTTGCAGGCCAAGGCCCGCGCGGTGGAATCGGGCAACAACGTGGTGATCGACTACAGCATTCCCAAGGAAGGTGCCGGCAGCTTCTACGACATGGTCGCCATCCCGCGCGATGCGGCGAACGTCGAGAACGCGTACCTGTTCATGGACTTCCTGATGCGTCCGGACATCATCGCCGAGATCACCAACAGCAACGGCTACAGTAACGCCAACGCCGCCGCCACGCCCCTGGTGGACGAAGCGATCCGCAACGATCCGGGCTCATACCCGTCGCAGGAAGTGATGGCCACGCTGTACGCGGTGCCGGATCAACCGATTGCCACGCAACGGATCATGACCCGGGGCTGGACCCGCGTAAAACTCGGCAAGTAAACACACATCGATTTCCCGTTCACGCAGCGCCTTACCACCGCTGCACCCTCGCTCTGAACGGCCTCACCTGGCCTCCCTCGGTTCAGGTGAATTCAGGCGCCCTCGGGCGCCTTTTTTTGTGGGCTCAGGTCAGCGGCCAATCCTGAACAATTCGATAACGGCCCTTGTGGGATTCGAACAGCGCAAAGCGTTCAGCCCTCAGGAAGAACTCTGGCGGCGTGGCGGATTCCGGTTCCGGTGCCCGATAGTCCCGGGCCAGCGTCAGGTGCGGACGATACTCACGCGTCGCCTCTTCAAAACCGAACGGCAGCATCGCCTGCTCCAGTCCGTAAACCAGTCGCAACAATCCCTGCGGTGCCTGCTCCGGTGCCAGCGACAACACCCCGGCGCGATGCCAGACCTGCAATCGATCCAGCGAAATCCTCAGCGCCTCGCCCGGCGTGCGCACTTTCGCTGCCGCCTCACAGACTTCACCAATCTGCGCCAACGGCACCGCACCAAGAAACAGCAGCGTCAGGTGAAAGTTGTCCGCTGGCACCGGTTTGCCGGTACGCAAACCCAGTTCACTGCGCCACTGGGCAATCGCCTTGCGCTGTGCCGGCGGGCAGTCCAGGGCAAAGAACAGCCGCTTGAACGGTTGATCCCCGCGTGTTTCGTCCGTCATGGCCACGCTCCTTCGTTCGTCGAGATCCCTGGATTCTACACGCCCGTTTCTGGCGACTCTCGGCCTGGGGTTTATAGTTCAACGATTGCCATCAACCGGAGGACACCATGCGCGAGATCCTCAGCAAAGAACCCTGGTGGGCCCGACCGCCGAATCCCGGGCAGGATGAAAGCGAACTGGAGTGGGGCTGGCTGGTGCATTACAGCGAGGGAGAACCGCGTTTCGAATTCGTGCGCGAGCGGCCGACGGACGAGCAGATTCGCAACCGCAAAGGCTGCCGGATCACCCCGTCGGCGGAGTGATCCGGCTGTTCTGCCTCAAGACTCGAGAATGTTCTTGAAGCCGCCGAAGATCATCCGCATCCCATCGAACGGCATTGGATTGACGTCCGGCTGCATGCGCGGGTCTTCCATCATTTTGCCCATGCCTGCGTCGCGGGTGGCCTTGTCCGGCCAGACCAGCCAGCCGGCCGACACGGTTTCGCCTTCCTTGAGTTTCACCGCCATCGGAAATGAGGTGACCTTGCCGTCCGGCACGTCATCGCCCCAGCCTTGAACCACCTCCAGAGCGCCGTATTCCTTGAACAATTTCTCGGCGATTTCGCAGTGTTTTTTGTACTGTTCGCGATTGGCGTTCGGAACGGGTGCGACAAAAACATCGATGTAAGCCATAGTCGTGCTCCTGCGGGTTTAGGGATTGATCTGCTGAGTAGTCGACTCAGGCGTATGCCATTCGACAGGTGTGGCGCCCAATCCGACCGACGGTTCCTCTGCTCCCCCGAGGTTGCCTTCGACCTGCGCCGCCATATGCAGCGTACCGGCCATCACGCCGGTCGTCGGGTTCTGCACCAGTTTCAGCCAGGCCTTGTCGAACGTGTTGCCCAGGCTGCTGCGGATCAGCGCTTCGCTGTCCGGGCGATCATTGGCCTGAAGGATGGCGCGGATGCCCGCCACGCCGACCGAGATCACCCCACCGACGAGTTTGCCTGCCGCAGCCGCCACCGCGCTGGCCGCGCCCCGAGGGGCCATCTCCGCTTCCATGCGCTGGCTGGCACGCTTGGCCACCGGGGCCATGCCGGCATCGGTCGAGGCGATGCCCTTGGCCCCGCCTTCGGTGTGGATCTTGTCGATCAGCGCGGCATAGGCCGGCAAGGTGTTCAAAGGCTCGGTGCTGACGACCTGATACAGCGAGGCATCCCGGGCCGGCGGCGGCCCGAGGGCGATGGCGGGGATTTTCTGCAAATGCCCGTTGAGCTGGGCGACGGGTACGCCGTAGCGCTGGGCGATGACCGGCATCTGCTGCGCCATCAGTTGCGCGTAGAACGCGGTGGACTGGGCGAGGATCGCGTCCGGGTCGATCTCCTGAGCCACGGGCACCAGCACTCGCTCCTGATATTGCTCCAGTAAATAGGCGGCCAGGCGCTTGGACGAAGCATCCTGCTCCCCCCCGGCGCTGAGGGTGTACCAGCTGACCTTCATCGACAACCATTCCTGGGTCCAGTAGCTGCTGAACCACGGGATGAATTTTTCTTCAGTTTGCTCGTAGACGCGAATGCGCCAATGTTCCATCGAACCGCGGGCAAAAGCCTTGACCTGTTCGGTGGACTGCCGGGAAGCCACAACGATATCCCGGTCGATCTGCTGCCAGGTGGCCGGCGAAACCACCACCGCCGGCGCGCTCGCCGGGCCCCGCGCCGAACTCGCGCAACCGGCCAGCAACATCAGTGCGGCGACGATCAGCGCACGCAGGTTCACGGTGGCGGTGTCCTTTGGTGGGTCAGATCTGGAGGTAACGACTTGAGTATAGGTGCGGGTTTCAGCCGTTTGTCCGGTTGTATCGATCCTCGATCCGGGCGCGGGATTTCAGCTTTTGTTCCAACCATCACTGACGTCGATGTTCACCATTACGACGATTGCCTTCCGCATCAGACGCGTCCGGCGCAGGATTCACCCATCCGAGACACACACCACGAGGAGTTCACATCATGAGTCATACCGTCACCCTCGCCGTGAGCTTCCCGGTCTTCGGCAACAACTATTACGACCAGCACGTGGTGTCGCTGAAGACACAGCCACTGGTGTTCAACGAAGATTTCGAAGATCTGCTGATGCCCGCCGCGAGCAATCACTTCAGCAATGAAGTGGTGGGTCTCAACGATCAGTTCCGTTTTCTGAGCGACATACTCGCCACCCATTTGCTGGACATCGAGGCCTCCGTGCCTGCGCGATCCAGCGTCCGGGCGAACGCTCATTTTTAATGCCAAGGGGTGTTCCCGTGAGGGAACGCCCCTTTTTGCCCATTACTGGTCGTCGTTATCGCCGCGATGATAGCGACGCCCGTCGCGCCGGTCGTAGTCGCGATCATCCCAACGCCGGTCATGGTCGTAATAACGGCCATGATCGCGGTCGTAATGCCGGCCATGGCGATAGTCATCATCAAAATCCGCCACACAACCGCCCAGCAGTACGGCGGCAGAAACAGTCAGCAACAGGCTCGTTGCACGCATCATTCAGAATTTCCCTAAAACCAAGGTCTTGACGACGGAAGTGGTCAGCGCAACGCGCGCAGCCGCGGTTTCGACCGGGGAAAACACCGATGATTCACTGACGGCCCATGACCGTTGATCGCCTCGATAGCCTCTACGTGGTGGGCCTGAAGTCCGGGCAAAAATCCGACAAAACCTTTTCCTCTCCCCCGCGGTCACTCCTAGAACAGACCAAGACTGGCAACCACGCCGGCGTGCACATGCGGGTCATTCGCGACCCGCCGACCTGATCAGAGGAAGCCCAGCCATGAACGATCATCCGCCATCGGGGATGTCCCGACGCCGGTTCCTGATTCTCGGCGCCGTGACAGCAACAGCGTTTGCGCTGCCGCCCTTCATCAGCCTCAAGGCCTACGCGGCCAGTCTGGAGCAACCGGCCATGAGCAAAGTGACGCTTGAAGTCAACGGCACGCCGCAGGCCCTTGATATCGACACCCGCACCACACTGCTCGACGCCCTGCGCGAACACCTGCACCTGACCGGCAGCAAAAAAGGCTGCGACCACGGCCAGTGCGGCGCCTGCACAGTGATCGTCGATGGCCGGCGGATCAACTCATGCCTGACCCTGGCCGTGATGCAGGACGGCGCCAAGGTCACCACCATCGAAGGCCTCGGCATGCCGGACCACCTGCATCCGATGCAGGCCGCGTTCATCAAGCATGACGGTTATCAGTGCGGCTATTGCACGCCGGGGCAGATCTGCTCGGCGGTAGCCGTGCTCAAGGAAATCCGCGACGGCATTCCCAGTCACGCCAGCCCCAGCCTGACCGAGCCGCCGCAACTGATCGCCAGCGAATTGCAGGAACGCATGAGCGGCAACATCTGCCGTTGCGGCGCCTACTCCAACATCATCGAAGCCATCAGCGAAGTCGCGGAGGTCTCGGCATGAGAGCGTTCAATTACAGTCGCGCCGACTCCCCCGCCGCAGCCGCTGCCCAAGCGGGGCAAATGGATGGTGCGCGGTTTATCGCCGGCGGCACCAACCTGCTGGACTTGATGAAGCTCGACATCGAAACGCCGCCGCAGCTGATCGACGTCAATCACCTGGGCCTCGACCAGATCGAAGCGACCGACGACGGCGGCTTGCGCATCGGCGCACTGGTGCGCAACACCGACCTGGCCGCCGACCCGCGTGTGCGCAAAGACTACGCCCTGCTCTCCCGGGCCCTGCTGGCCGGGGCCTCGGGGCAGTTGCGCAACATGGCAACCACCGCCGGCAACCTGTTGCAACGCACCCGCTGCCCGTACTTCTACGACACCAACCAGGCCTGCAACAAACGCAATCCCGGCAGTGGTTGCGCGGCGATTGGCGGGGTCACCCGCCAACTGGGAATCATCGGTGTCAGCGACGCGTGCATTGCCACGCACCCGAGCGACATGGCGATTGCCCTGCGTGCGCTGGATGCGCAGATTGAAACCCTCAAAGCCGATGGCAGCACCCGGCGCATCGCCATGGCCGATTTCCACGCTTTGCCCGGCAATACGCCGCACATCGAAACCGCGCTTACGCCCGGCGAATTGATCACCGGCGTTACCCTGCCCGCCCCGGTTGGCGGCACCCACGTCTATCACAAGGTGCGGGACCGTTCGTCCTACGCGTTTGCGCTGGTATCTGTCGGGTTGATCCTGCAAAAGGACGGCAGCGGCCGCGTCGCCGTTGGAGGCATCGCGCCGAAACCCTGGCGTTTAGAAGCCGCAGAAGCGCTGCTGCCCCAAGGCGCGAAAGCCGTCAGCGCATGCCTGCTAGACGGCGCCACGCCTACCCATGACAACCAGTTCAAGGTAACGCTGGTGGAACGCACGCTCGCCTCGGTGCTGGCCCAAGCGAGGGACGAAGCATGAAATTCGACACGCCCGCCGCGACCAATCCGATTGACCAGTTGAAGGTCATCGGCAAACCCACCGACCGCATCGAAGGCCCGCTGAAGACCAGCGGTCAGGCCCCTTACGCTTACGAACAACATGAAGCAGTGAAAAATCAGGCTTACGGCGTCATGGTCGGTGCGGCCATCGCCAAGGGTCGCATCACCCGCATGGATCTGGACGAGGCCCACGCCGCCCCCGGTGTGCTGGCCATTGTCACCGCCGCCAATGCCGGCAAACTCGGCAAGGGCAAATACAACGCCGCGCATCTGCTCGCCGGGCCCGAGGTGCAACACTATCACCAGGCAGTGGCGCTGGTGGTCGCCGAAACCTTCGAACAGGCACGGGCCGCCGCACAGCTTGTGCATGTCGAGTACGCGACGGATAAAGGCCAGTTCGATCTGGCCGCCGTACGCGATCAGGGCAAGGAGCCTAAGGAAGAACTGCCGGACGTCAAACACGGCGATTTCACCGCGGCCTTCGCCGCCGCCCCCGTGCAGTTCGACCAGACCTACAGCACCCCGGACCAGTCCCACGCGATGATGGAACCCCACGCGACCCTCGCCGCGTGGCAAGGCGATCAACTGACCCTGTGGACCTCGAACCAGATGATCGCCTGGAGCGTCGGTGACATCGCCACCACCCTCGGCCTGCCCAAAGAGAAAGTGCGATTGATTTCGCCCTACATCGGCGGCGGTTTCGGCGGCAAGCTGTTCATCCGCGCCGACTCGATCCTCGCCGCACTCGGCGCGCGCCTGGCCAACCGCCCGGTGAAAGTCGCCCTCGCCCGCCCGCAAATCGCCAACAACACCACCCACCGCCCGGCCACCATCCAGCGCATCCGCATGGGCGCCACGGCGGACGGCAAACTCACCGCCATCGCCCACGAAGGCTGGTCGGGCAACCTGGCCGAGGGCAAGGTCGAAGTCGCCGCGCAGCCGAGCCAGTTGCTCTACGCCGGGGAAAATCGTCTGGTGAGGATGCGCCTCGCACCGCTGGATCTGCCCGAAGGCAACGCCATGCGCGCCCCCGGCGAAACACCCGGTTTGATGGTGCTGGAGATCGCCATGGACGAGATGGCGGAAAAGCTCAAACTCGACCCGATCCAGTTCCGCATCCTCAACGACACCCAGGTCGATCCGGTAAAAACCGAGCGATCCTTCTCCCAGCGACGCCTGATCGAATGCCTGCAAACCGGCGCCGAACACTTCGGCTGGGACAAGCGCAACACCACGCCCGGCACCCGTCGCGAAGGTCGCTGGCTGATCGGCATGGGCGTGGCGGCGGCGATTCGCAACAACCTGCTGGTGAAATCCGGAGCAAGAGTTCGGCTGGAGCGTGACGGCAAGATCACCGTGGAAACCGACATGACCGATATCGGCACCGGCAGCTACACGATCATCGCCCAGACTGCCGCCGAAATGATGGGCGTGGGCCTGGAGGATGTGGTGGTGCATCTGGGGGATTCGAGTTTTCCGGTGTCGTCCGGCTCCGGTGGCCAGTTCGGTGCCAATTGCTCGACCGCCGGGGTCTATGCCGCATGCATGAAACTGCGTGAAGCGGTGACGGCAAAACTGGGCATGACCGAGGGTGACGCAGTGTTCGCCGATGGCCAGGTGCAGCTCGGCAACAAACAGGTGCCGTTGCGCAACGCCGCGCAAAACGGGGCGGTTGAAGCCGAGGACAGCATCGAATTCGCCGACCTCGCCAAGCAGTATCAGCAGTCGACGTTCGGTGCGCATTTCGTTGAAGTCGCGGTCGATGCCGCCACCGGCGAAGTGCGCGTGCGACGCATGCTCGCGGTCTGCGCTGCCGGGCGGATTCTCAACCCGAAAGCCGCCCGCAGCCAGGTGATCGGCGCGATGACCATGGGCGTCGGGGCGGCGTTGATGGAAGAGTTGGCGGTGGACAAGCGCCTGGGCTTTTTCGTCAACCATGATCTGGCAGGCTACGAGGTGCCGGTACACGCGGACATCCCGCATCAGGAGGTGATCTTCCTCGATGAAACCGACCCGATCTCTTCGCCGATGAAGGCCAAGGGCGTGGGCGAACTGGGCATCTGCGGGGTCAGCGCGGCGGTGGCGAATGCGATCTACAACGCCACTGGAGCGCGGGTGCGGGAGTATCCGATTACCTTGGACAAGATACTGGATTCGCTGCCGCCGATGATCTGAATCTGCTAGCGCACTAGCATGGGGTACAAGGGGTCGAGTGACTTCACCAGAGGGCTTTGGTGTAGGTGATCAGGATCCGTGTTTCGTCGGCATCGCGGCTGAACGACGAGCGATAAGTCGCGTTGCGCACGCGCAAGGCAACGTCCTTGAACGTGCCGCTTTGAATCACGTATTTCACTTCAGTGTTGCGCTCCCATTCCTGCCCGGTCTTGCCCGCCACCTGAGCGTGATCGGCATCAATGTAGCGGCTCATGAAGGTCAGGCCCGGAATGCCCAGGCGCTCGAAATCGAAGTCATATCGCACCTGCCAGGAGCGTTCTTTGGCTTCGGCGAAATCGCCGATCTGTGCGTAGTTAACCAAATAGGCATCGCTGCCTTCGACATAGGGAAATGCACTTTCACCGAACATCGCCTGATAACCGACACTGACTTTATGCCCACCGGCGGCATAGCCGACCATGCTGTTCAGTGACTGGTTGTGAATCTTCCCGGCCTTGGCCGCGCCCTGGCTTTCGCTGGAGAAAAACCGCAGATCGCTGCTTACCGTTCCACCGGCCATCGGTCGTGTATCGGTAAGGCCGATGAAGTGCTGATTGTAGACATCGCTCAACGATGCATAGTGATAACTGACTTTGAGGTGCTCGTTCACCTGACGGTCGACACCCGCAAGATTCAGGTGCGCGCCTTGGGCATTGGTCACGAAACGGTTGTTCTTGTTGTTCAGGGCAATCGGTTCATAGCTCGTATCGTTGCGCCCCTTGACCCGATCAAGCTGCCCCGCCGTCAGCACCACACCGGGCAAATCCTGCGACGTCATCAGGGCGCCGCGAAAGGTTTGCGGCAGAATCATGCCGTCCTGCGGGCGCAGTGTCGGCAGCACGGGAAACAACGAACCTGCCTTCAATTCGGTTTTTGAAAACTTCACCTTCGCCGTCACCCCAAGCTTGCCGTACTCGCTGGCTGCACGACCGTCGCTGCGCACCGGCAACAAACCGCTGCCGGCGCGATCCGGGCTGGAATCAAGACGCACGCCAACCATGCCCAGCAGATCGACACCGAAACCCACGACGCCCGGCGTATAACCGGACTCGAACCTGAACATCAGGCCCTGGGCCCATTCCTCGCGCTTCGACTGAAGAGTCGACGACCCGTCACGAAAGTCACGGTTGAAGTAGACGTTGCGGGTTTCGAACGAGGCGTGGGAGTCCGCCAGAAAATCCGCCCGGGCTCCATGGCTCAAGCTTGCCAGCAGCAGCGTACCGGCCAGGGTCGACAGTCCATTGCGCATCCCCAAATGAATGAATGCAGTCACGGCGACACCTATGAAATGAGTGGCGAAAGGATCTGAGGGAGCAGGTCAAAAAGCCTTGGCGAGCATCGCAATCAACCGCTCACCAAACAGCGTCAGCGCCACGCCCAGCAGTACCACCACGGCGCCGGCGATCTTGATCGACGCCGCCGGCCGTACCACTGCGCCGAGCCAGCCGAAGTGATCGATGGCTACCGACGACAGCAGTTGCCCGGCAATCACCAGCACCAGCAGATTCGCCAAGCCGATGCGCGGCGCCAGCCACACGGTGCAGAAAATCGCCCCGGCACCGAGTACGCCACCGACCAGACGCCAACCCGGTTGCGCCGGAATCACACTCAACGCATCGCCCAGTCCGCCGCGCATCCACGCCAGTGCACCAAGCACCAGCATGCCGCTGAGAAACGAGTAGAACGCCGCCGCCAGGGTGTTGCCGGTCATGGCCCCGGCCAACTGACTGTTGACCGCCGCTTGCACGGCAATCGCCACACCGGCCAGCAAGGCCAGGGCAAAGGAAATCAGGATCATGACCGTGCACCTCTCAGTGGGTATGCAGCGGGGCGAAATGCTCCGCGAAGGGATCAGGGCTGTAGCCGGCCGCGTTGAACAGGTAGCTACGCGACTCTTCGGTGGCCCGGTTCAGTTGCTCGCGATCCACGCCCAGCACCACTCCCGCCTGTTTGCGGATGCGCCCGGCGATGATCACGGTGTCGATGTCGCCACGTTCGGCGGCATGCACCACCGTGCCGAGGGCATTGTTCGACGGATAGACGCTGAGGTTGTCGGTGCGGATCAGCACGATGTCGGCCTGTTTGCCGGGGGTGATGCTGCCGATGCGCGCATCGAGGCCGGCACACGCGGCGCCATCGAGAGTCGCAGCCTTGAGCAGTTGCGCGGCGCTGACCAGTTCCGGCGCCGGCTGACCGTGGAATCGCGCGCTGTGTGCGGCAGCCCGTTGCAGGTAAAACGCCACGCGCATTTCGCCGAACATGTCACCGCCGTAAGAGCTTTCGTTGTCGACGCTCAGGCCCGGTTGCATGCCGTGATCGACGGCTTTCTGCCAGGCGAAAACCCCGTCTTCCAGGCCATAGTGCGCATCGGAGCGCGGGCAGACGTTCACCTTGACCCCGGCGTGGCGCAGGATCGACCAGCCGTGATCCGGCAGGCAGGTGCAGTGGTTGAAAATGTTGTCCGGGCCGAGCAGCCCTTCTTCGTGCAATTCATCCAGCTCGGCGGCCATGCCGGCACCGAAGAACTCGGTGACGATGCTCAGACCAAGCTCACGGGCGACCGCCCATTGTTCACGGTCGAGCTGCGCCATCATCGCCAGGGTCACCAGCGAATCGGACGATCTGGCGTATTTGTCTTTCAGGCGTCGCAAGTCGCCCGGCCATTGCGTGGATTCCCACTCCCCCGACAACGGCGCGCCCGGCGCATGCACGGCGCGGATGCCGGCGTCGGTCAGGGCATCGATGGCCGCGTCCGAGTGAGCACCGCTGCGGGCGTTGTGCGAGTTGTCGATGATGGTGGTGATGCCGGCGTTGATCGCACCAAGCGCGGTCAGCAGGTTGCCGACGTACATGTCTTGCGGGCGGTAGTATTTGGCGAACGAGAAATGCGTGGCGTTGCAGTAGTCTTCCAGGGTCGGCGAGTTCGGATTGATCCGGCGCAACTGACCTTCCCAGGCATGCCGGTGGGTATCGACCATGCCGGGAATCACGATCATGCCTTTGGCGTCGATCACCTCGGCGTCCGGTGCGGACAGGTCGCTGCCGACCTCGACGATTTCGGTGCCACGGATCAGCACGTCGCCTTCGATGAAGTTGCCCAGGCGTTCGTCCTGGGTAACGAGGGTTCCGCCCTTGATCAGCAACAGTCGCCGGTCATCGGGCAGCGGTTCGAGCGCAGAAGTCAGAACATCGAAATGAGCATTGAAAGACATGGGGTGGCTCCTCGGTAGCGGTCGGCACATTGGCCTGTAGCCGCATTGTCTGACCGGGAACCTTTATTTAGAATGCCCAAACACCTACACACATTGTGAAGCTGGATATACATAATGCGCGATCAAGAGTTCGGTCATCTCAGGGCGTTTTTTGCCGTAGCACGGGAGCTTAATTTCTCCCGCGCGGCGCAATCGCTGGGGGTTTCGCCGTCGGCGCTGAGCCAGACCATCAAGGGTCTGGAAGAACGCCTGGGTGTGCGCCTGCTCAATCGCACCACACGCAGTGTTTCGACCACCGAGGCCGGAACCCGGTTGTTCGAACGCCTGGGCGAGATCTTTGCCGACCTGGATGCGGCGCTGGAACAGCTCAACAATTACCGCGACACGCCGGTCGGCACCCTGCGCATCTGCGCGCCGCAGGTGGCGATGCTGCACTTCATCCAGCCGATCCTGCCGTCGTTCCAGGCCGCCTACCCGGACATCAAGCTCGAACTGACCACCGACGACAGCACCGCCGACATCGTCGCCCAGGGTTACGACGCGGCGATTCGTCTCGGTGAGTTCATCGAGCAAGACATGGTCGCACTCAAACTCAGCGAACCCCTGACCCAGATCGCCATCGCCTCGCCGCAGTACCTTGAGGGAAAGCGCCATCCGCAAGAACCGGCCGATCTGCTGGACCATCGCTGCGTGAACTGGCGCCGCTCCGGCGAAACCGGTTTGTACAAATGGCGGTTTTTCCGCGACGGTCTGCCGTTCGAGTTGAGCGTGAAGGGCTCACTGGTGGTGAGTGACTGCGCCGTTGCCATGCAATCGGCGCTGGATGGACTGGGCATCACGGTGTGGATCCGTGAATGGATCAAGGATGAACTGGACAGCGGCGCACTGGTGGCGCTGCTGGAAGAGTGGTCGACACCCTTCCCCGCGTTCTACCTGTATTACCCGAGCAACCGACAGATGTCGTCGGCGCTGCAGGCCTTCATCGCCGCCTTGCGCAAGGCGCACTAAGCGGCGCTTGCACCGCGCAGGTCGGGGCGCTTTTGGTGACCGCCGTAGAACATCGCCCTGGCGCCAATCGTGAGCAACGACAACAGCGCAAACAGCAACCCGCACCAGATCGTGCCCGGCAGGCCCCAGGTGTCGATGAATACCCCGCCGATCCACGAACCGAGGGCGATCCCGGCATTCGCCGCCGAGACATACAGGCTGGTGGCGAACGAATGCGCTTCGGGCGCGGCGCTGGTCAGCCACATCTGAGTGATGATCATGCCGCTGGTGTGAATCGCGCCCCACAGCAGAACGATCAACAGCATCGAGCCAAGCGATGCGCTGCCGAACGTGGCCAGAATCAGGTAGGCGATGCTCAGCAGGATCGGAAACAGCAAAGCCGTCGCCACCAGATGCGTCGCCAACATGCGACCGGCCAGCAGGTTGCCCAGCACCCCGCCCACCCCAAAGATCACCAACAGAAAACTGATGGTTTCACCGTCCAGACCGGTCTGGTTTTTCAGGTACTCGGCGGCGTAGCTGTACACCGCAAACTTGGTGGTGAACACCAGCACAGTGGCGATGATCGCCAGCCATACCGCAGGTTTTTTCAGAATCGACAACTGGCTGGCGAAGCTCTCTGGCGCAGCCGTTTGCCGAGGCAGCCTGAGCAACAGGCCGAGCCCGGCCAGCAAGGTCGCCACGGCGCAGAACAGGATCGACGCCTCATAGGAAAAACGCCCGGCGACCCACGCGGTGATTGGCACGCCGAACACCAGCCCAAGCGTGGTGCCGATGAAGGCCACCGTCGTCGCGTGGGTGGCGCGCTCCTTGGGGTACAGCGAAATCGCAGCGGCGAACGCCGCCGAGAAGAACACCGGATGCAGCATCGCCGGAACGATCCGCAGCGCCATCAGTGTCGAATAGTTCGGCGCGTAGGCCGAGAACACGCTGCTGACGGAAAAACACAGCAGCGCGCCGACCAACACTTTCTTACGGTCGAAACGCGAAAACAGCAACACCAGAAACGGACCGGACAACGCCACGATAAACGCGAACAGGCTCATCAAAAGCCCGGCCTGGGCGACGCTGACGCCGAAGCGTTCGACGATCAGCGGCAGGATGCCGACCACGCCGAGTTCCAGGGTGTACAGACCGAACAGCCCGAGAATGATGAAGGGCATGACGGACATGGGATGGGGGGAACGATTCATAAACACTCATCACATCAGGAAAGAAAATCTACCTGGCAATACAAAACCCTGTAGCAGGCACTTGATAACGGCCATTACACAAACCCTGTGGGAGCGGGCTTGCCCGCGAATGCGGTGGGTCAGCGACATTGTTGCCGACTGACACTCCCTCTTCGCGAGCAAGCCCGCTCCCACAGTTGAGTGGTGTCGTACTCAGGATTTGTTGAAATCGACCACAACCTTGCCGAACGCCCCGCGATTGAGATGGGCGAACGCCTCGGGCACCTGATCGAAGGTATAGGTCGCATCGATCACCGGTTTGATGCCGTGGTGATCGACCATCCGCACCAGATCCTCCAGCGCTCTGCGCGGCCCGACCGCTACAGCGACGATCGATGCGCGGCTACCGAGCAACGGCATGATCGGTGTGCGCAGTTCGTCGGAGTCGAGCAGGCCGATGATCGACACCCGGCCGCCGGGAACCACCGCCTGCAGCGAACGCCCGAGGTTGTCGCCGCCGGCCATCTCCAGAATGTGATCGGCACCGCGTCCACCGGTCAGCTCCAGCACAGCGGTGTGCCAGTCGGGTGTGGTGGTGCGATTGATGCCATGGTTGGCACCCAGCGCAATGGCCTGATCAATCTTGGCGTCGCTGCTGCTGGTGACGATGACCTTCGCACCGCTGGCCGCCGCCAGTTGCACGGCGAACAGCGATACACCGCCAGTGCCCTGCACCACCACGGTTTGCCCGGCATGCAGGTGGCCCAGTTCGATCAGGGCCATCCACGCGGTCAACGCGGCAATCGGCAAGGTACTGGCCTCGACCGCACTGAGGTGCTTCGGCGCCCGCACACACCAGTCAGCCGGCGTCGCGACGTACCGGGCCAGCATGCCCGGAATCGGCCCGCCCTGGGTCGGCATCTCGGCCCAGGTCTTGGGATTGCCGTCGATCCAGTTGGTAATGTAGGTGGAGATGACTTTCTCGCCGATCTGGAAGCGGGTCACGCCCTCACCGACCGCCACCACGGTGCCGGCCATGTCCGACGCTGGCGTGAAGGGAAACCTCAGCGCGGCGGTCATGCCGTTTTCTGCCACTTGGGTGTCGCGATAATTGAGTGAGACGGCGTCGATTTTGACCAGAATTTCTCCGGCTTTCGGGGCCGGAATCGGGGCCTGGATGCGGTCGAGGTTGTCGAGGCCGAAAGCGGAAATTTCCCAGCGCTGCATTGTGTCGGACATGGCGATGAACTCGGTGGAGGACTGTGGCGCCGATGATAGAAGCCATGCCCCGTGCCGATTAAGTAGGTCGCCACTCCGTTATATGCGGACGTTTTGTTCCGCAATGACTAAGGTAAATTGATCGCCTTCGGTGAATTCGAGAGTCGTGATGGACAGCCTGACTGCGTTGAACGTGTTTGTTTCAGTGGCGGAAACCCGCAGCTTTGTCGCCAGCGGGCGTCTGCTGGGTGTATCGGCGTCGGCCATCGGCAAAAGCATCGCCCGCCTGGAAGAACGCTTTGGTGTGCGCCTGTTCAACCGCAGCACGCGTAGCGTCACCTTGACCGAAGACGGCACCCGGTTTCTGCAACGCAGCCTGCGCATCCTCGCCGAGATAGAAGCGGCGGAAGTCGAGTTTTCCCAGACCAACGCGACTCCGCGCGGTCGCCTGAAAATCAGCCTGCCGCTGGTGGGCGAACCGTTCCTGCCGGTGCTGGCCCGCTTCAAGAAAACCTATCCGGCGGTGGACCTTGACCTGACGTTCGATGACCGTCGCGTCGATGTGATCGAGGAAGGCTACGACGCAGTGTTGCGTGCCGGCGATGTCCCGGACTCCAGCCTCACGTCGCGCCTGATCGGCAGCTATCGGATGATCCTGGTCGGCGCCCCGGAATACTTTCATGCCCATGGTGTGCCGCAACAAGCCACCGACCTGCTGAGCCATGCGTGCATTCAGTTTCGTTTTCCCAACACCGGCAAACTGCAGGTCTGGCCGTTGCGCGAAGCCGGCCAGGAAGTCGATCTGCAAGTGCCGACTTCGATGGTCTGCAACAACCTCGAAGCGCGCATCTGCTTTGCTCTGCAAGGCTTGGGAATCGCCTATTTGCCGGACTTCTGCGTTGGCGAGGCCTTGGCTGACGGTCGTCTGCAGCGCGTACTACCGGACTGTGTGGAAACCGGGGTCTACCGGATCATGTGGCCCTCGGGCAAACACCCGCAGTTGAAACTGCGGGTGTTCATCGACTTCCTCAAGGAGCATCTGTTTCCTGAGCAACGTCTGGTTTGAATTGAGCGTTCAACCAAACAACGCAATCAACTGCTGCCGCTGCGCATCCGTCAGCATCGGCCCGAACCCGGCGCCGGCATTATCGGCCATGTAACGCGGATTGCCGGTGCCGGGGATCACGCAAGTCACCGCCGTGTTCGAGAGCAAAAACTTCAGCGCCAGCTGCGGCCAACTGTTCACCTGCACGTCCGACACCCAGCCCGGCAGCGGCTTGCCTTTGAGCCGTGCGAGCAGCCCGCCGCCGCCAAACGGCCGATTGCAGATCACCGCCACCCCGCGTTCGCGACACAACGGCAGGATGCGTTTTTCCACGCCACGGTCATCGAGGGCGTAATTGATTTGCAGGAAGTCGAGCGGTTCGGCCTTCAACACGGCTTCCACTTCCTCGTAGGCCGAGGGCGTGTAATGGGTGATGCCGATGTAGCGGATGCGGCCCTGCGCCTTCCATTCGCGCAGGGTCGGCAGATGAGTCTGCCAGTCCAGCAGGTTATGGATCTGCATCAGGTCGATGCGGTCGGTGCGCAGCAGGCGAAAGGAGTTTTCCATCTGCGCGATGCCCTCCTCGCGCCCGCGGATCCACACCTTGGTCGCCAGAAACGCCGGTGAACGGGGTTCGTGAATCGACAACAGCTCGCCGGTGGTTTCTTCGGCGCGGCCATACATCGGTGAGCTGTCGATCAGCGTGCCGCCCTTCCTGAACAACTCGTCGAGCACCGCCGGCAATTGTTTATAGGCCGGTTCGCCGGGAGCGACGTCGAAGCCGCGATAGGTGCCCAGCCCTACCAACGGCAGCAACTCGGAGCTGGAAGGGATGGCGCGGGTCTGCATGGTCTGGCCTCCTGGGGCACTCGACGACGTGGCGGCAGCCAACGCCCGGTCAAACGTGAAAACGGTCGTTATCCCCGCTGCCAGCTCGAGCAGACGGCGGCGGGAATAGCCCTCAGTGTGGCTCATGCTGGCTTCTCTGTCGGGTGGATCTGTTGCACCTTGTGTGCGGCGGCGGTCACCGGGGAAGGCTCAACTACACTGCATGGGCGAACCCTCACGCCCCGTTAAAGTTAGTCGAATGTCCAGAATCCTGATGTCACTCGTCGCTTTGCTGCTGGCCCTGTACCTGATCCTGTGTGCAGCGCTGTTCGTGTTCCAGCGCTCGCTGATCTATTTTCCGCAGTCGGACTCAATGGATTCGGCGGAATCGCGGATGACCCTGACCATGCCCGATGCGGACATCCGCGTCAGTGTCCGCGAGCATTCCGGGGCGCGGGCGTTGATCTACTTCGGCGGCAATGCAGAGGACGTTTCGCGCAATCTGCCGGCCTTTGCCGAGGCCTTTCCCGACTACGCGATTTACCTGCTGCACTATCGCGGTTTTGGCGGCAGCGGCGGTTCGCCGTCCGAAGAGGCGATTGCCCGGGACGCCCTGGGGTTGTTCGATCAGGTGTTTTCCAGGCATCCGCAGATTGCGCTGATCGGGCGCAGCCTTGGATCCGGCGTCGCGGTGCGGCTGGCCAGTCAGCGGCCGGTGACCCGGCTGATTCTGGTCACGCCTTTCAATAGCCTCCAGGAACTCGCCGTCCGGCATTACCCGTGGGTGCCGGTGAAATGGCTACTCAAGGAGCGTTACGAATCGGGTAAATACGCCGAGCATATCCGCGCGCCGACCCTGCTGCTGGCGGCGAGAGATGACGAGGTGGTGCTACGGGGCAGCAGTGAACGTCTGCTGCGCAATTTCCCGGATGGCGTGGCGACCCTGAAAGAGGTGCCGGAGGCGACGCACAATTCGATTTCCGAGCGCCCGCAATACCTGCAATGGATGAAGGAAGTGTTGAACCGGTGAGCGGCCACTGCGCAGTTCGTCGGCGTCCGGACAAAGCCATGGGCGCCCCGTGAACCAAGTGTAGAAAGGCCAGTCCTACTCGCGCCGCATTCGCGGTTAACTCCCTGTCAGCGCTGTCTTTTTTCAGAGTCCTGCGTCCCATGCGCCACGCCGTTCGTTCGTCTCGCTTCGTATCGCTGTGCCTGTTGATCCTCTCTCCTTTGCTCGCCCCCTCCGCCCATGCCGGCGCGGAACGACAACTGGCGGCCGCCATCAATGACCTGCGCGCCCATCCGCAACGCTGTGACCGGCGTGCGGCACAACGCCTGGCGCCGCTGGCGCTGAAGCAGAATATTGCGTTGCCCATCGGCTATGGCTACGGCGGCGGGTTGCGCGAGCAGTTGAAGTCTTCCGGTTATGCGGCGGTGGCCGTGCGCAGCATCCGCATTGTCGGGGCCGAGGATGCCGAAGAGGCGTTCGATCAATTGCAGGACGAACATTGCAGCGCACTGATCGACGCGCAGTACGCCGACATCGGCATCAGCCGCGCCCGCAGTGAATGGCAAGTGGTGTTGGCGCGGCCGGTGATCGACAGTCGCGTGGGCGACAACCGCAGCGTCGGCAAGGCCCTGCTGGCGCAAGTCAACGCGGCCCGCGCCCGGCCCCGGATGTGCGGACGCCAGCGTTTCGCCGCCGCCCGGCCCTTGAGCTGGAACCCGTCCCTCGGCGCAGCTGCCCAGGGCCACAGCAAGGCCATGGCCTACGGCAACTACTTCGCTCACCAGGACCCGGACGGCGACATGCCGGCCGACCGTGCCCGATCCGCCGGTTACCGTGGGCGGCAGATCGGCGAGAACATCGCCGCCGGGCAAAGCTCTCCCGGCAGCGCGATGGCCGGCTGGCTCGCCAGCCCGGGACATTGCGCCAACCTGATGAACCCGATGTTCACCCAGGTCGGCGCCGGTTTTGCCAGTGATGCCCGCAGTGACAACGGTGTGTACTGGACGATGCTGTTCGGCGCGCCCTGACTCACTTCGGCCGGCGCACCGCCCGTACACTGCTGGTATCCCCGCCGCCACAGTAGAAGCGTTCACCGCCATCGGCTTCCAGCCCCGAAACGCCGATGCCGCTGGGCAACGCGAGGCTTTCCAGCACCTCGCCGTTGCCCGGATCGACACGCCGGATCTCGCTTTCATCGCCCTCCCACGTCCCATGCCACAGCGCACCGTCAACCCAGGTCACGCCGGTGACAAAACGGTTGGACTCCAGCGTGCGAAGAATCTTGCCGGTTTCCGGGTCGATCTGATGGATCTTGCGCTCGCGATACTGTCCGACCCACAACGTGCCCTCGGCCCAGGCCATGCCCGAATCGCCACCACCGCCGGGAGCCGCGATGGTATGGAGCACTTTGCCGGTAGCCGGATCGATCTTGTGGATACGCCGGTCGGCAATCTGATACAGATGCTTGCCGTCGAACGCGGTACCGCCATCCGCACCGACCTTGATCGTGCGCACGGTTTCGCCGCTGGCCGGGTCCAGCGCATTGAGCTGGCCGTCGCTGGCGAACCAGACCTGCTGGCCATCGAAGGTCACACCATGGACGCCGTGGATGCCTTCGAACGGTCCATATTCACGAAGGATTTCTGCATTTGCCTGTTTCATGCCGGTTGCCTCGTTGAGTGGTGAGTCCAGCCTAGCCATTACCCAACGACACCGGGAGTAACAAGATCGTCGCGAAACCCGGCACCGGCGGGGTCAGCCAGCGACATGCACGACCGACACCGAATGCCTGGACCTTGCCTTGCGCGGCCAGGGTTTCCAGGGCCCGTTGTATCTGGCGCTGACTGCTGCCCAGCGCAAGCGCCAGTGCCGAACTCGACCACGCCTCGCCGTCGGCGAGCAGGGCCAGCAGTGCTGCGTGCTTGTCTTCGAGGGGTAACGTCAGGAGCGCCACGTCTTGCGCGACCAGCGCGTAGCCACGGGAAGTCGCGTTGATTCCGGCCAACGGTTTCAGTGCGGCGCGCAGCCGGCCGATCTCGACCCGCAAACGGACGCGGTGGGATTCATCATCGAGTTTCAAACGAAAGGCCCTGGCGATCAGCGTCTCTCGCGGAACATCCCCGGGCCAGGCTTCAGCGAGCAGTTGCAGCAGATTGAACAACACCGGTCGGGTTGCCAGCGACACCGTCATGCCGGAACCGCGTACGCTGTAGCGACAGGCATCCACCACCAGCGTCGCAGACGCAAACAAGGCTTCGACCTGTGCGAGCGTGACCGTTTTCACGTCACCGGCAATGCGCAATCGGGCGGCGGGAGCGGCGAGGTTTTGCCGGGCGTGTTCGATCTCCGCCAGCAGCGCCGGAATATCGGCCAGCCGCGCCGCCCGTTGCGCACGTTTCAGTGCCGATTGCGCCTTGTGCGCCTGCACACGCCGCAGCGCGATCCCGGCTGACATCAGTTCATGGGCGGCGCGCAAGGCCGGGGGTAACGGTGCAGGGTCCTGTTCATCGAGCAGCGCGTCAGCCTCATTCAGCTGCCCGATCAACAACAACCGACGAATCTGCAGATAGCGCGCGTGTGCCGCATTGAGACGGTCACCGTGATCCTGCAAGACCTGCCGCGCCGCCTCCAGCGCCTGCACCGGCCAGCCCAGATCCCGCGCCGCCAGCGCCACTTCGGCCTCGGCCACCACGCAGCGCGCCCGGGACAAGGGCTCATTGGCGCCGAACGCTTTTACCGCGCGCTGCAGCAAGGCCTTGGCCCGCGCCATGTCGCCGAGCTGGGCCATGGCAATTCCGCGCAAGGCCAGGGCCGGTGGATCTTCACGCAGAGCCACGAAATTCAGCGCCGCCAACGGATCACCCGCCGCCAGGGCGCGGCCGGCGGCGTTGATCAGCGAGTCCATGACACAGGCGCCACGGTGGGTACTCCAGTGAAGGGATACCCCGGTTTAGTCCAGATCCTGTGCAGGCACCAGTCTCGGCCTGCGAAAAACCGACTGACGCGGGACAGCTCAGACCGGTGAAATCGTGGCCAGAACACCGATCATGATGGTCAACACGAGAAAGCCGCCGAGGAAAAACGCCATCTTAGCCATGAAGGCCTCCTGAATACTGAATGTCCGGCGCACCGGGCGCTTCGGAATGAAGCGCGTCGCGTATGGCCGAACGGCAAGGTTATTTTGGGCCTATGGCTGAGACGGTTACAGATGCAGATTCAACAGGAAAAAGCGGATCAGATGGATTCGGCCCGCGCATGTGTCGATATTCAGACCGGTACAGAGGGTTTCCATTGCGCCGCTTTGATCTAGAGTCATGGGCGCCGCGCAAAGAACAACAAAAATACAGGAGTAAAACCATGTCCGAACTGAACCTGCACCCCAACGCCGCCGAATCCCTGAACCGCTGGCACGACATGATCCGTACAGGCGACCTGAAGGCCCTGCCCAACTTGCTGGATCCGCAAGCCGTGTTCCGCTCGCCGATGGCCCACACGCCTTACCCCGGCGCACCGGTGGTCTCGATGATCCTCAACACCGTGTTCAACGTGTTCGAAGACTTCAAATATCACCGTGAACTGGCGACGGCGGATGGCTTGAACGTGGTGCTGGAATTCAGCGCGAAGGTCGGGGCGAAAGAGCTGAAAGGCATCGACATGATCCGCTTCGATGAGCACGGAAAGATTGTCGAGTTCGAAGTGATGGTGCGGCCACTGAGCGGGTTGCAGGCGTTGGGGGAGGAAATGGGGCGGCGTCTTGGAGACTATCTGGCTACCGCCAAGGCCTAGTGCGTTATTCCATTTTAAATAGCGGTAGCGCCCCGCTCGCCAGTTTACAAACGGGGCGCTTTATTACATCTGTTAGGACTGAGACCGCATAATTACCACGTCAATGCCCAGAAGTACAAAACTGCAAGAAGTGCAGACACGAAAAATTTAACAACCCCGTTTGCAAGCTTTGAAAAGTCTTTATTAATCACTGCTAGTGAAGACATTAGAAACACCGCAAGAGCAAGGTTTTTGCCCCCGAGATAAAGCAGCGCGGACCAAACAGGGATTGGACCTTTGGGCACCATGAGGATAACGCTCAGAGTTACCGCCATTTCCACAAACACTAGGCTGATCAAAAAATTTGTCGGAACAAGAACAACGTAACGATTAAAACCTTCTGACACCCTGAATTTCAGAGAAAGAAAAAAACTCAAGTAAGAAACAGCCAATGCATAAATAGAAAGAGCAAACATGCTTTTTCCGGCCTCATGCTCTGACATCATGTCAGAAAGGTGTTTGGTGAGTTCAACGCCAAAAATTTTTGTCTCAAAAGCGAACTGTTGCACCCCCCATGCTGCGATGCACAGCACAACTAGAAAAGTACAAAATAAAGAGAACGCACCCTTGAAATCCAAATCTGTCACAGTAGTTGCTTTATCCATAATATTCCCTTATCCATTGAGTTACTAAATTCAGTGCGACCATTTTGAGTAAGTTTATAGCCGCCACAAGATACCAGTCAGATCCAAATAATGTTCGCTTCGTCACACAAAAAAGCCCACTGACCGTCACCGGTTCAGTGGGCTTCGTGTGTCAGGCGTCTAATTACAGAGCCATGTCACGTGCAGCGCTTTCCTTCGGAGCCTGTGGCTTTTCAGCCGAAGCAGGTGCCGCCGCAGGTGCAGCCTGGCCAATCGCCGGCGGCGTTGGCAGTTGCAGGATCTTGGCGGTGTAGGCCCACTCTTCAGCCACTTTGGCTGGATCGTTGTTCAGCTGGGTGCCGTAGCTTGGAACGATCTGGTGCAGCTTGGCTTGCCACTCAGGGGTAGCGACCTTGTCCTTGAAGACTTTCTGCAGCACGCTCAGCATGATCGGTGCAGCGGTCGATGCGCCTGGGGATGCGCCCAGCAGACCGGCGATGGAGCCGTCTTTCGAAGCAACGATTTCGGTGCCCAGTTTCAGCACGCCGCCAGCGGCTTCATCACGCTTGATGATCTGCACGCGCTGGCCGGCTTGCCACAGGCGCCAGTCTTCAGCTTTCGCGTTCGGGAAGTATTCCTTCAGCGCGTTCATGCGGTCTTCATCCGACAGCATCAGTTGACCGGCCAGGTACTCGACCAGCGGGTATTCCTTGATGCCGACCTTGGTCATAGGCCAGATGTTGTGGGTGGTGGTGCTGGTCAGCAGGTCCAGGTACGAACCTTCTTTCAGGAACTTGGTGCTGAAAGTCGCGAACGGGCCAAACAGGATGACGCGCTTGCCGTCCAGGACACGGGTGTCCAGGTGCGGAACGGACATCGGAGGCGCGCCAACCGAAGCCTTACCGTAGGCCTTGGCCAGGTGCTGCTCGGCGATGGCCGGGTTATCGGTCACCAGGAACGAGCCGCCTACCGGGAAGCCAGCGTATTCCTTGGCTTCTTCGATACCGGACTTCTGCAGCAGGTGCAGGGCACCGCCGCCGGCGCCGATGAACACGAACTTGGCGTCGGTTTCAGTCTTGGTGCCGTCTTTCAGGTTCTTGTAGCTGACGCGCCAGGTGCCGTCGGCGTTCTTGGTGATGTCCTGTACTTCGCTCGACAGTTTCAGATCGAAGTTAGGCTTGGTCTGCAGGTAACCGGCGAACTGACGGGTGATTTCGCCGAAGTTCATGTCGGTACCCAGCGGGCTCCAGGTGGCCGCGATTTTCTGGTTCGGGTCACGCCCTTCCATCATCAGCGGGACCCACTTCTTGATCACAGCCGGGTCTTCGGAGTACTGCATGCCGGCGAACAGTGGGCTCGCCTGCAAAGCTTCGTAGCGCTTTTTCAGGAACTTGATGTTGTCATCGCCCCACACGAAGCTCATGTGCGGAGTGGTGTTGATGAACGAGCGAGGGTTCTTCAGAACGCCTTGCTGAACCTGCCAGGCCCAGAACTGACGGGAAACCTGGAACGCTTCGTTGATCTCGACGGCTTTCGGGATCGTTACGTTGCCCTTGTCGTCTTCCGGGGTGTAGTTCAGCTCGGCCAGGGCGGAGTGACCGGTACCGGCGTTGTTCCAGCCGTTGGAGCTTTCCAGGGCGACGCCGTCGAGGCGCTCGACCATTTCCATCGACCAGCTCGGTTCCAGCTCATTGATCCACACACCCAGGGTGGTGCTCATGATGCCGCCGCCGATCAGCAGGACGTCGACTTTCTTTGCTTCTGCGGCATTGGCGGAAGACATCCCCATCGCCAAAGCCAGCCCCAGCAAGGCTGTGTTCACTTTTTTAAACATCTGTTGCACCTATGATAAAACGCCTTCCGCCCGCCGCTGTTGTGCGCATGCGTTCCCCTTTTTTCGCGACACTCAGGCCAGCGTCGCGGGTTCCGGCACACTTCAATTTTGACGGGTGGGCACACAAGGCCGACAGGCTGCGTCGACCTCAGTTATATGTCCCTTCTGAACTGACTTTTTATCATTATTGGCTTCAGCTACTTGAGCGACAGGGGTTCGGTCGGCTCGCCAAAAAGCGCGCCAGACTGAATTAGGTCAAACCAAGTGGCGCGAAGAATATCACGTCAGGGCAAACCCGCGCGTCTGTTCCCGACTTGATGGTCTTTATCCGCCCAGAGACTTATCGGCGGCCAATCGCCGAACATGACCCCGGCAGTGCCTCTGGCTGAAGCCTTTCAGGCATTTGATCGCCTTTTCCCCGCTCGCCTGCGGCCTTGCAGTTGTTACAAATGAGGTTGACGGCACCCGCCTCACAGCCTGAATCGATCCACCGACTGCGCCAGCCGCCCCGCCAGATTCGACAACTCGTCCGTCGTATTCGCCGTCTCGCCGATCACCTTGCTGTTGCCTTCCGACATGCCCGCGATCATCTCCACCTGATGGGCGATTTCGTTGCTGGCCTGGCTCTGTTCGCCAATAGTGCGGGTGATGTCGTTGACCAGTTGCGTGGTGTTCAGGGTGGCGTCGAGGATTTCGCGAATGGCCCGTTCGACGTCGGCGGTGACGGCCATGCCCTTGTCGACCTGAGCCACACCCGCCTCCATGCTGCTGACCGCCTCACGGGTGCTGTTCTGGATGCGCGCGACCATCGCGGCGATTTCCTGGGTCGAGGCGCTAGTGCGGGCGGCCAGACTGCGCACTTCATCGGCGACCACGGCAAAACCCCTGCCCTGCTCGCCGGCCCGGGCCGCCTCGATGGCCGCATTGAGCGCCAGCAGGTTGGTCTGGTCGGCGATGCTCTTGATCACCTGGATGATGTTGAAGATGCCTTCGGACTCATGATCCAGCGTGCGGATCACCTGTGCCGACTGCTGGGCGGAGCGGGCGATGTCGTCCATGTCGCTGACCACTTGATGGATCACCTGCCCGCCGTTCTTGGCCAGTGACTCGGCCTGATTCGCCATGCTCAGGGCCCGCTCGGCGTGGCGGGTGATTTCCTCGATGCTGGCGGTCATCTGGCTCGCGGCAGCGGCCATGGTGCCGGCGGCGGTGCTTTGTTGCTGGCTGCTGTCGGCCACCCGATGGCAACCATGGCTCAGTTGCTCGCTCATGCCGCTGACACCATGGGCATTGCGCCGCACCACGTCGATCATGTCCCGCAGATCCCGCTGCATGGTCGCCAGCGTGCGGATCAGCGTGCTGGCTTCGTCTTTTCCGGAGGGCTCGGCGATCGGTTCGCTGAGGTTGCCATGAGCGATGCTTTCAGCGATGCGGCTGGCGGTTTTCAGCGGGCCGGTGATGCTCAGGATCACCCAGCGACCCTGCACCAACAACAGCAACAGGCTGGCGATCAGCACGATGCCCAGGGCGATGTTGGCGTTGCGGATCGCCGCTTCGGTGCCCTGGCTGGTTTGCCGGGTGTTGGTTTCGATCAGTTCGCTCAAAGACGCCATCTGTTCTTCGAGCTGGCTGAACGCAGCGTTGAAGGTGCCGAGTTCCTGTTGTGCCGTGTCGGGGTTGTCCAGCGCCAGCCCGACAATCCGCTCGCCCGCGTTGATGTAAGTGTCGAGGCTTGGCTTGATCTGCTCCAGCGCGGCCCGGATCGTGGTGTCGAGCGGCAGTTTCAGGTTTTCGCCCAACACCTCGCGAAAATGCCCGGCGTGCTCTTCGACAGAACTGCGCACTTCGTCCGCCGTACCGGTGCTTTTGCCCAGCCCCACCAGCATGGCCGAGTAGACATCGGCGCGCAGGGCGTCGTGCATCATGTCGGCTTCCATGTGATTGCGCAGCGCGCTCATGCTGACGGCGTTGGCACTGACTGCCGACGCCATGCGCTGATTGCCGACATAGCTGACCAGGCTCACGATCAGCGCCGTCAGCAGGCTGGTCGCAATCAGCAGCACCAAACGCAGTTTGATCGACACGGTGATTTCCTCCCTGGTCGCGCCGCACAGCGCTTTCAACGCTTCAGTTAAGCCTATTTCCGCGAACCCGCCGGGTTAGAGCGTCTCAAGGTATGTCGTCACATCCGCTAAAAAAGAATTCTGTGCGGCAGTTATCGGTTTGCAGCCCCGAGAACTTGTTCCGGCGCATGGAACTCCCGAGCCACGCCGCACCTCTCACATTATGTGGTACTTCCTTTTCGCTTTACGCTGCTGGAGGAACACCGTCATGCGTCGTTTATTACTCGTTTCGTCTCTTGTGCTCTGCCTGCCTTTTGGCTCGGCCTTCGCCCGCGTGGATGCGGGGGATGTCGCCACTTCGGCCGGTGTTTCAGCGTCGCTGTATTCCACCTTCAAGGATCACAAAATGGTGATTCCGGCCCGTGACGACCTGTCCGCATTCGTCGCCAGCGGCGGTGCCATCCGTGGCGCGTATCTGGAGTCGGCGCTGCAACAGGTTCGTCAGGAAAACCCGGGCTTGAACGCCAGCGATGAAGAGCTGGCCAATGCGATCCTGGTCCACTACGAAGGCCTGTCGCAATAACAGCCGCACGCTCGACGACGGTGGCTGACGGATTTGCCACCTCTGCGTTCTGCCGATGGACGGCAGCCGGGCGACCATGGGCAAAACCGTCGAACGGCCTCTATGATGGAGGCCATGACGATTGCCGCCCCACTTCGCTCCCCCTGCCCGCCCGGCGCCTGCATCTGCGGGCGCGATCCGTTGCTGGAAATGCCCGGCGCGGATCTGCGCATACTCTTGCTCACGCGGCAGGAGGAAAAGCGCCTGCTCGAACGCCTGGAAAACCTGCAAAGCCTGGCTGACCTCGAACGCCTGCAACAGCGGATGTTCGAGCAGTTGGGGATTCGCATGGCCATCGCGCCGGGCTTCAACGAAGTGCGGACCATGCGTGGCATTAGCATCGAAATCGATGAACTGCCGGGGATGTGCCGCAAGACTCGTCAGGCGATCCCGGCCGCCATTCGCCGCGGGCTGGAAAAACACCCCGAGATCGCCTTCGAACTGCTCAACGCCCACGACTTGCTGCGCGACGCCTGATCACGTTTTCAATCCGACCCGATTGCGCATCTCGGCGGTGATGCTCTGGCGGGTTTTCTTCATGTCCGCCCAGGGTTCATCGCCGACATCCGCCAGACGTTCGTGGACGTTATGAATATTCCAATGATTGCCGCCCTTGATCGCCTTCACCTCATCGACAAACAGCGGCACCGAAACCGGCAGCCCTTTCCGAGTCCGCGCCGCGTAAGCACAAATCGTGGTGGCGCCGAGCCCGTTGCGCAGGTAATCGATGAAGATCCGCCCCACACGATTCTTCGGTCCGGACACCGCCGAAAACCGCTCCGGCAACTGTTTGGCCATGTGACTGACGATGGCATGGCTGAAATCCTTGACCTCGTCCCAACCGTGCTTGCGAATCAGCGGCACCACCAGATGAATGCCCTTGCCGCCGCTGGTCTTGAGGAATGCCCGCAAACCGAGTTCATCCAGTACGGTCAGGGTCAGGGCGGTGGCTTCGACCATGCTTTTCCAGGGCAGCGCCGGATCCGGGTCGAGGTCGAGAACGAAGCGGTCGGGTTTTTCCAGATCCACCGTGGTGGCGTTCCAGGTGTGCAGTTCGACGGTGCTCATCTGCACCGCACCAATCAGCGACTCGGCGTTGTTGATCAACATCATCGGTTGGCCGGTCAGTTCCTTGTCCAGCTTGCGGATGCCGGGGATCGCCAAGTGTTCGGCGTTCTTCTGGAAGAACAGTTCGCCAGCGATGCCATCCGGCGCCCGCACCAGCGCCACGGGGCGATCCTTGAGCTGCGGCAGGATCCATTCGGCAACGCTGGCGTAATACTCGGCCAGTTGCCTCTTGGCGGTGCCGCTGCTGGCGTCGATCACCCGGTCCGGATGAGTGATTCTGACCTTGCCGCTGACCATCCCGGTTTGAGACGGCGCCTTGGCGGCGGGTGGCGTTTTTTTCGCCGGGGTTTTCGCGGCTGAAGTTTTCATCGGTTTCGCTTGCTCCTCCGTAATCTCCAGAGCCGATTTGTCATCGCGCAAACCATGGAATACGGCATGGCGCACCGCCCCCTCCCGAGTCATTTCGGCAAACGCCACCTCCGCCAGCAGGTTCGGCTTGAGCCAGTGCACACCCTTGGCCTCGAAACCACTGGGCGGGTTGACCAGCGCAGTCTTCTTCGCCCGCAACGGTTTCAGCCGGGCTAGCACTGTTTTCAGGGTGGCCTCGTTGAAGCCCGTGCCAACCTTCCCGGCATAACGCAACTCGCCGCTGTCGCGATCGTGCAGTCCCAGCAACAAAGCACCAAAGGCACTGCGCGAACCTTTCGGATCGGTGTAACCAACGATCACGAATTCCTGACGATGTTTGCACTTGAGCTTGATCCAGTCACTGCTGCGCCGTGACACATAGGGCGAGCCGAGACGTTTGCCGATCAAGCCTTCCATCTGCATCTGGCAGGCACTGTTGAGCAAGGCCTCCGGGGTTTCGTCGAAGGCTTCGGAGAAACGCAGCAACGGACTCTTGTGCGCCTTCAATATCGTGGCCAGCGCCGCGCGCCGCTCTTCCACCGGGACTTCGCGCAGGTCGACACCGTTGAGGTAAGGCAGGTCGAACAGGTAATAAAGAATGTCGCTGCTGCGGCTTTCGTCGAACGCGTTCTGCAATGCCTGAAAATCAGGAATGCCGTTTTCATTGGCAACCACCACTTCACCGTCAAGCCACGCCGACTCCAGCCCCAGCGCCGACAGTGCCTGGGCCTGCTCGGGCAGTTTGTGCGTCCAGTCATGGCCGTTACGGGTGAACAGTTGCACCGTTTGATGATCGATGCGCGCCATGATCCGGTAGCCGTCGAATTTGATTTCGTAACTCCAGTCCCCTGCCGGAGCACTGTCCACCAGCGTGGCCAATTGCGGTTTCAACTGGGCGGGGATTCGCGCCTTGTGCGCACCGACAAGCTTGCCCGAGGCTGGTTTGCGCGCTGGCTGTTTCAGCGGTTTGACCTGTCTGGCGTCGAGCTTCGGTTTGTCGACAAGGGTGCGCTCGCTGAGCACGCTGTCCGGCTCGGCGACCAGCACGTCGTAATTGCTTTGGGGCCGGGCGGCGCTGTCCTGGTGCTTGATCAGAAACCACTGTTCCTGTTTTCCCGGCATATGGGTACGCACCAGATTCCACACCCCGCCGAGCTTCTCGCCTTGCAGCTCGAACTTGAGCTTGCCCTTGGCGTAGGCCTTCTGCGGGTCTTCCAGCGGAATCCACACGCCACGATCCCAGACGATTACATCCCCGGCGCCGTAATGTCCCTCAGGGATGTTGCCTTCGAAGGTCGCGTAATCCAGCGGATGGTCTTCGACATGCACTGCCAGGCGCTTGACCTTGGGGTCCAGCGACGGGCCCTTGGGCACCGCCCAGCTCTTGAGCGCACCGTCCAGCTCCAGGCGAAAGTCGTAATGCAGGTGCGAGGCGTCGTGCTTCTGGATGCAGAACTGCAACGCGTGTTCGGTGCCAGCCTTCTTGCTCCGACGCTTGACCGCTGCCGGTTCCGAGGTCGCCGAGAAGTCGCGCATGCGGTTGTAGTCGTCGAGGTTCCTGTTCATGGCGGCTCCGGCTGCAGTCTGGTGCTGTTATGCAGAAGAGCGACGCCTGCCCGGAAAAATTCAATCGACGTAAAAAAGCCCCGGACGGATGGAAACGTCCGGGGCCCGGGTGTTGAGGGGTTTCAGGCGGTGCCCTTGGCCTGTTGTTCCAGATGCACCTGTAACTCGGGATCGATCTGCAAGGCCCCCGCCAGTTCATCCAGGTAATTGCGTTCGGCATCCTGCTGGTCATCCACCAGCATCACGCTGGCGATATACATTTCGGCGGCCACCGCCGGATCGTTGTTCGCCGCTTGCGCGACTTCGCGGGCATCGAGGGGTTTGGCGACTTCGGCGTCCAGCCATTGCTGCAGATTGGGGTCGTCGGTGTGGCGGCCGATTTCGCTGCCGATCAGCTGCTTCTCCGAGTCGTCGATCCGCCCGTCGGCCTTGGCCGCCGCGATCAGTGCGCGCAGCACCGCGTGGCTGTGCTCCTCGACTTGCGGGCCGGCCAGCAGGTCCGCGGTTTGCGGTGTCTGCTGCGGTGCCGCCGACGCCTGACTGCGTTGCCAGGCCTGATAGGCCTGGAACGCCATCATGCCCAGCGAGGCCAAAGCCGCGTAGTTGGTGCCGCCGGAGCGACTCTGCGTTCCACCGCCCAATGCCCCACCACCCAACCCTCCGCCACCGAGCAATCCGCCGAGCAGCCCACCAAGGCCACCGAGTCCGCCGGCAGGTGCACCGCCGCCGCTGGTGCCACCGCCACCGAGCAGGCCGCCCAGCAAACCGCCGAGCCCGCCCAGGCCATCGCCGGCCGAGGCGCCACTTTGTTGTCCCGCCGAGGCCTGGCCTCGCAGCAGTTGTTCGAGCAGATCACTGGTGTTCATGACGTCATCCTCAGGCAAAAGCGTAACGGCGTCAGGCAACAATAGACCTGCGCACGGGTTGCGCCAGCACCGTTTGGCTGACGCTGCTGCGGTGAAGCGATATCGGCGTCGAAAAATTTTCCCGGCCAGCTAAGATTCATGAAGGATGAACCTTATCCCGGCCCGACCGGTCGATAGCTGCAAACCCGACCCGGTTGGCCGCCACCCTTGTTGCTCAAGTGTGATTCCCGGCTTGCTTCACTTTCTGGAGAACGCCCCTGTGATATCGACCGTCCACATTGCCAGGCTCAAAGCCTGGGGCGCCCATGGTTTCACCGCGACCGGCGTGGTCACCGCCTTCCTCGCCACCCTCGCCCTGCTGGAAAACCAGCCGACCCATTGCCTGATGTGGCTGGGCGTCGCGCTGATCGTCGACGGACTCGACGGGGCGCTTGCGCGCAAGGTCAACGTGCAGTCGGTGCTGCCGAGTTTCGACGGTTCGATCCTCGATCTGGTGATCGATTACCTGACTTACGTGTTCATTCCGGCGCTGTTCATCTATCGCTACATTCCCCTGCCCGACTACACCCTGTTGCTGACGGTGTCGCTGATTCTGGTGTCGTCGCTGTTCTGCTTCTGCAACGTCAACATGAAGAGCAAGGACAACTACTTCGTCGGTTTCCCCGCCGCGTGGAACGTGGTTGCGCTGTGCCTTTACATCATTGCCCCGGGGCCGTGGATCACCTTCCTGACCGTGATCGGCCTGGCGCTGCTGACCATCACCCGGATGAAATTCCTGCACCCGTTCCGCGTGCGCCGGTTCATGCCAATCAATATTGCGGTGACGGCGATCTGGCTGTTGTGCAGCCTGTCGCTGGTGCTCAACCACCCGGTCATCAACCCGCTGGTGATGGGTTTGTGGTTGCTGGCGTCGGCGTATTTCCTCGGCATCTGCATCTGGCGCACGGCGCTGGAGTGGTTTGACAGTGCCCATCTGAAGTAGAAGAACCTGTGGGAGCGAGCTTGCTCGCGAATGCTGTCAGTCAACAAACATGTTGAATGTCAGTCTGCATTCGCGAGCAAGCTCGCTCCCACATGGGTGTGCGCTCAACGTTTGGTTATGACCACCTCCAGATACTCGCTCGGCACCACCAACGAACCCGGCCCGGCCCGGTTCAGCCCGTCAATCAGTTGCGTCAGATCCCCTTCCAGTGCCTGCCCGCTCTCTGGCGGCAGCGCCGCGAATGCCTTGTGCACCGGCCCGTACCAGTGGCGGAAGATGTCGATGAAGTGTGCCGCCGAGCGATAACGGAAATTGAAGTGGCGGCGAGTCACCTGCATCAGGAACTGACGCTCATCGAACTGCGAATGCAGCCAGGCTTCCGCGCCCCAGTTCGACGGCGGTTGCGCGCCGGCCGGGGGTGGCAGATGACGGCCAAGGGTCTTGAACATCTGGCCGACGAAGCCTTCGGGGGTCCAGTTGGCCAGACCGATCCGCCCGCCCCGGCGGCAGACCCGGGCCAGCTCCTGCGCAGCCTTGGCCTGATCCGGGGCGAACATCACCCCGAAAGTCGACAGCACCGCATCAAAGCTGGCGTCGGCAAACGGCAGCGCTTCGGCATCGGCCACCTGAAAGGTCACATCCAGATGTTCGGCCCGCGCCCGATCCTGGCCGCGCTCCAGCAACGCCGCGACATAATCGGTGGACAACACCCGACAACCCCGACGCGCCGCCGCCAGCGTGGCATTGCCATTGCCGGCGGCAACATCCAGCACTTCTTCATCGCAGCGCAAATCGCAGGCTTCGGCGAGGTTTTCACCGACGATCTGCAAGGTGGTGCCGATCACGGCATAGTCGCCGCTGGCCCACGCGACTTTCTGACGTTCCTTGAGGGCATTGAGATCGATGGGGGTGCTCATCAACAGGTGCTCCAAGACAGGCTTGATCAGGCGTCACTCGGCGGTGGTCGGGTCGATGACACTCATCACCCGGGACACGCTGTTAGCCGGGAACCCGCCCAGCCGCGCGTGCTCGCGCACCAGTTCCTCATCAGGGGCGATGTACACACAGTAGATTTTGTCGGCGGTGACGTAACTCTGCAGCCATTGCACCTGCGGCCCGAGTTCACGCAACACCTGACAGGACGTTTGCGATACCGCCTTGAGTTCTTGCTCCGACAGGTTTCCGGCCCCTGGAATCTCGCGTTCAATCACGAATTTCGGCATGGCAACCTCGCTTTCTTTTTATCAGTGACAGGACGGATACAGCCCTGCTCTTTCACTATCGTCCCGAGACTGTGCGGCGTCCTTGCCAATCGTCTGGAGAGCCCCGTAAACCGGGACTTCGCCGATGAGTGGCGGGATTTTGTAAAGCCCTCGAAACACTGCCCGGGGTTGCCAATACGCAGGGGGATCGGCTCTTATGAAATCCCGCCCCGTGAATGGAATCCGAACATGTCATTGCGCCTCGTATGGCTCGCCGACCACATGCAGCACAGCGACACTTACGCCGAGTGGATCCACCGGCAGTTTCACTACGAATACGCCGATCAGCCACTGACCGAATGGCAACGGGAGTTTGCCGAAGGACAAACCAATGGTGACTGGCGCTGCCTGATCACACTGGATGGCGAGCGTCTGCTCGGTGGCGCGGCACTGGCGCGTGCAGATCTTGCGCAACGACCGGATCTGGGACCCTGGCTGGCGTGTGTGATGGTCAGTCCGGAATCTCGCGGGCAGGGTCTGGCAGAAAAACTGATCGAAGGCATTGCCGAGGAAGCCAGGAAACAAGGCCTGCCGCGCTTCTACCTGCATACGCAGAACAAGCACGATTACTACGCCAAACGCGGCTGGACAGTAATGGAACGTTTTCAGGCCTGGGACAACGAACAATGGCTCATGGTGCGCGACCTGTGAGCCATTGATGTCCGCGGTTCAGGCTGCCGGTGCCTTGGCCTCTTTGAGCAGTTGCTGAATCATCTGCTCCTGAGCCTCATAACGACCCTCGCCAAAGTGGGTGTAACGCACCTGCCCCTTGGCATCGATCAGGTAGTGCGCCGGCCAGTACTGGTTGTCGAAGTTGCGCCAGATCGCGTAGTTGTTGTCGATGGCTACCGGATAGGTGATGCCGAGTTTCTTCACCTGATCCTTGACGTTGTCGATGATCCGTTCGTAACCGTATTCCGGGGTGTGCACGCCGATCACCACCAGGCCGTCCTTGCCGTACTTTTTCTCCCAGTCCTTCACGTATGGCAGCGTGTGCTGGCAGTTGATGCAGTCGTAGGTCCAGAAGTCCACCAGCACCACTTTGCCGCGCAGGGATTCGGCGCTCAGTTCCGGTGAGTTCAGCCATTGCACTGCGCCGGTCAGAGACGGCATCGCGCCTTTGCCCTGCTCGTCCGCCGTCGAATCCGCCCGCACTTTGCTGATGAAGTAGTCGATCACTTTCGGCGCGTTTTCCAACACGTTTTTCTCGACACTGGCGACGCCCTCGGACGATGTACCGGCCAGCAGGGTTCGATCGGCACCGGTGGAAATCACCACCGCCGCCGCCAGCACGGCGACACCTGCGCCACGACGGAACCAGCCCGTGAACGGGATCGACGGTTTCAGCCGGTTGACCAGGCCGCGACCGGCGAAAATCAGCGTCCCCAGCGACAACGCACTGCCCGCGCCGTAGGCCAGCAGCAACAGGCTGGTCTGGGCACTGGCGCCTTGCAGCATGGCACCGGTGAGGATCACACCGAGAATCGGGCCGGCGCACGGCGCCCACAACAGACCGGTGGCCACGCCGATCATCACTGAACCCATGGGGCCAGCCTTCTTGCGAGTGTCCGGATCCAGGCGATTGCCGAGCAACACGAACGGCCGCGCCAGCCAGTCACCGATGCGTGCGGAAATCAGCGACAGCGCAAACAGCACCATCACGATCAGCGCGATGTGTCGGCCGGTGTTGTTGGCCTGGATCACCCACTCGCTGCTGACCACCGCGAGGCTGGAGATCAGGGCGAAGGTCAGGGCCATGCCGCCGAGGGTCAGCAGGATCGAAGAGCGAGTGCGGTCGGCGCCGGCAAACAGAAACGGCACCACCGGCAGGATGCAGGGGCTGAGGACAGTCAACAGACCGCCCAGGAAAGCGATAAGGAACATGAGGTTCACCTCTTGAAGGATGGGCGGTCTGCCGATAAAAGAGGTGTCTGCCGTTCACCGGCAGACACGCACGGAGGCTCAGGCGTTCTGGCTGTCCAGCCATTGGCTCTGCGGGGTCCGGCTGGCGCCGTTTTCGGCAACCATCTGCCCTTGCGGTGTATGACTGGAGCCGTCTGCCGCGACCATCTGCCCCTGCGGCGTATGGCTGGCGCCGTCGGCGGCAATCAAGGCATCGCTGCCCTGCTTGGCTACCGGGCTCAGCTGGAAGCAGGTGCTGCCGGCGCAGCTGCTCTGCTCGACGGCGCTGTTGGCGTGAGCCGCGACACCGGCAAAAGAGAAGGCAATGGCGGTCAGGAAACGCGATACGTTGTTCATGGCAATCTTCCTTTAAGTCAGTGGGTGGCGGATCAGTTCTGGTTGTCGCAGCCGTCGGCGAATTTGCTGTAGTCGAGCACGCGGGTCTGACCGGCCGAATCGAGGTAGGTCATGCGGGCGTCGACGATGCCGCAGGTCATCGATTTGTCTTCTTTCATCGAGATCACTTTCTGGATATCCAGATGTGTGCCGTAGGTGTAGGTTTGCGGGGCAACGGCTTCGGCGCGGGCCGACAGGGTGCAGATGTTCAGGGCAGCGAACAGGCAAGCGGCGATTACGGATTTGTTGGTCATGGCGTTTTCCTCAGGGCTTCAATGGGTAGATCGGTTGATTGAGCCGAGGCGCTGTGGTGTGCCTCGATGGAGCTCATTTAAAGCTCGCGAGGTATCCCGTCTGTGTCGGAAAACGGCCGGTATAAATCGCTACGTATCTCGCCCGCCGGGGGATACACAGCGATACAAAACCCTGAAAAAATCCTGATTTTGCGTCCACATGTATCCGTCGTTGCGGCAGATACACTGCAATACAAAGGCAGGCAGGCGAGCCCGCGCGGGCTCTATAGACTGCGAGACATTCCCCCACTTGATAGAGGTTTGGCTCCATGGATCATGTCGATCACATTCTCATCGTCGATGACGACCGCGAGATTCGCGAACTGGTTGGCAATTACCTGAAAAAGAACGGCCTGCGCACCACGGTGGTCGCCGATGGCCGGCAGATGCGCAGTTTTCTGGAAGCCAACACCGTCGACCTGATCGTGCTCGACATCATGATGCCCGGCGATGACGGCCTGCTGCTGTGCCGCGAACTGCGCGCCGGCAAACACAAGGCCACGCCGGTCTTGATGCTCACCGCACGCAATGATGAGACCGACCGCATCATCGGCCTGGAAATGGGCGCCGACGATTACCTGACCAAACCCTTTGCCGCCCGCGAGCTGCTGGCGCGGATCAACGCCGTGTTGCGCCGCACGCGCATGCTGCCGCCCAATCTGGTGGTCACCGAGAGCGGTCGCTTGCTGGCCTTCGGTCGCTGGCAGCTCGATACCTCGGCCCGGCATCTGCTGGACACCGACGGCACCATGGTAGCCTTGAGCGGTGCGGAATATCGCTTGCTGCGAGTGTTCCTCGATCATCCGCAGCGGGTATTGAGCCGCGATCAACTGCTCAACCTGACCCAGGGCCGCGACGCCGATCTGTTCGACCGCTCCATCGACCTGCTGGTCAGTCGTCTGCGCCAGCGTCTGCTCGACGACGCCCGCGAGCCGGCCTACATCAAGACCGTGCGCAGCGAGGGTTATGTGTTCTCGCTGCCGGTGGAAATCCTCGGAGCCCCGGCATGAAGGTTGCGTTGCACTGGCCGCGCACCCTCGCCTCGCGGTTGTCGCTGATTTTTCTGATCGGCCTGATCCTGGCTCAAGCCCTGTCGTTCGGAGCGCAGTATTACGAGCGCTACGAAAGCGCGAAGAACACCATGCTCGGCAACCTGGAAACCGACGTTTCGACCTCGATCGCGATCCTCGACCGACTACCGGCCGAAGAACGTCCGATGTGGCTCGAACGTCTGGCCCGGCCCAACTACGGCTACCTGCTCAGCGAAGGCGAACCGGGTACACCGATCGGCGCAGGCGAAGTGCCGATCGCGGTCACCTCGATCACCGACGCCATCGGCGAAGCCTATCCGCTGACTTTCACCGACATTCCGGGGCCGAAAAAGCACTTTCAGGGTCATTTGCGCCTGAGCGACGGCAGCCCGGTGACCATCGACGTGCGACCTTCAATGGTGCCGCTGTCGCCATGGCTGCCGGTGGTGCTGCTGGGGCAACTGGCGCTGATGATTGCCTGCACCTGGCTGGCGGTGCGCATCGCCATCCGTCCCCTTACCCGTCTGGCCAACGCGGTGGAAACCCTTGATCCCAACGCCCATCCGATCAATCTGGATGAACACGGCCCGAACGAAGTGGCCTACGCCGCCCGTGCGTTCAACACCATGCAGGCGCGGATTGCCGCGTATCTGAAAGAGCGCATGCAGTTGCTGGCAGCGATTTCCCACGACCTGCAAACCCCGATCACCCGGATGAAACTGCGGGCGGAGTTCATGGATGATTCGGCGGAAAAGGACAAACTGTGGAGCGACCTCGGCGAGATGGAGCATCTGGTGCGTGAAGGCGTGGCCTATGCGCGCAGCATCCACGGTTCGACCGAAGAAAGCCGGCGCACCAACCTCGATTCCTTCCTCGACAGCCTGGTGTTCGACTACCAGGACATGGGCAAAGAGGTGCAATTGAGCGGCAAGAGTGAAGCGGTCATCGACACCCGCCCCCATGCCCTGCGCCGGGTGCTGGTCAACCTGACCGACAACGCGCTGAAGTTTGCCGGCGCTGCCGAGCTGTTGATCCAACGGGACAAGACCGGCCTGTCGATCAAGGTGATGGATCGCGGACCGGGCATCGCCGAAGAAGAACTGGCACAGGTAATGGAGCCGTTCTATCGCGTGGAGAACTCGCGCAACCGCAGCACCGGCGGCACCGGCCTGGGTCTGGCGATTGCCCAGCAACTGGCGATGGCGCTGGGTGGTTCGCTGAACTTGAGCAACCGTGAAGGTGGCGGATTGTGCGCTGAACTGAAGCTGCCGCTTCAGGCCTGAGATAAACAAAAAGACCCGGGGAACCATCGTATTCCCCGGGTCTTTTTTTTGTTGGTGGAATCAATTGATTCCGATCACACCGTCCTCATGCATCTGCTGCAACAACGCCAGTCCGCTGTCCATGAATGACGCAGTTCCCGGCAAACCCGCCTCCATCGCCAGTCCCTCCAGTTGCTCACGACCGCTCAGCAACGGGAACTCCCCAACCCGCTGCAACAACCGCCACGCCAACGGACTCAGCTCGGAAAACTTCACACTGAAATCCGCCGCGCGCCGCACCAGCAACAACGTTGGCTGGGCCGGTGGCGTGGACGGCTGATATTCAGGGCTGAGGATCTGCACCGGCCACGCGTACGCCAATGGCCAGGCCAGCGCCGAAACCTGCAATGGCCGCTCCAGCAACAACGCGGGATCACTGGCCGGCAGCGGTTCGGCGTCGGACTGCTGCAACACCATTTCCACCCACTCGTAATGCGCCAGTTCCACCAGAAACGCCGGCCACTCTCCCGTGCTCAACACGGCGGGTTCCGAGGCGAGGTAACCGACGAACTCCTCGGCGATCTCACCGAATTTCGGCGTCTGTGCCCGGTAGTCCCGCAGGAAGCCGCGAATCAATGTGCGCCAGCGATCCTGACCGATGATCCGGATCAGCACCGGAAAGGTCCCGCCCAACAGTTGCGAGACATTGTTGAACACCAGATCACGATAGACGTTGACCCGCGCCGCATTCATGTCGACCGGGGGCGTCTGGTTCTCGGGGTCGCGCAGGTAGCGCGTCAGGGCACATTGTTGCTGCTCAAGGTTATCCACGCTGGCCTCCTTGATGCTGCAAGCGGCGAATGGTCTGCAACTCGGCCACCAGTTCAGAGAAGGCCGGGAAGTTGAAGTCGCGTTCGAGCAGCGTCGGCTGCGCACCAAAGCGTGCATAGGCGTCTGCCAGCAGCGCCCAGACCACCGGTTTCACAGAGGCGCCGTGGGTGTCGATTTTCAGCGTGTCGGACTCGTCGAAATGCCCGGCGACGTGCATTCCGACCACCCGGCCCGGTTCGATCCCGGCCAGAAACGTCTGCGGGTCGAAGCCGTGGTTGATCGAGTTGACGTACACGTTGTTAACGTCCAGTAGCAGGTCGCAATCGGCCTCGCGCAGCACGGCATTGGTGAAGGTCACCTCGTCCATGTCCTGCCGGGGAGCGGCGTAATAGGAAACGTTTTCCACTGCCAGGCGCCGGCCGAGGATGTCCTGGGCCTGACGGATCCGCGCGGCAACGTGGTGCACCGCCTCTTCGGTGAATGGCAGCGGCAGCAGGTCATAGAGGTGACCGTCGTCGCTGCAATAGCTCAAGTGTTCGCTGTACAGCGGCACGTTGTAACGATCGAGAAACACCCGGACTTCCCGAAGGAAGTCGATGTCCAGCGGCGCCGACCCGCCGAGCGACAACGAAAGGCCGTGACAGGACAACGGATAACGCTCGGCCAGTTCACGCAGCGCGGCACCGTGGGCACCGCCGACGCCGATCCAGTTTTCCGGGGCGACTTCGAGAAAGTCGAAATCGCCGGTGCGGGCGGCTTGAAGATCCTTCATCAGGCCGCGACGCAGGCCGAGCCCGACGCTGGCCTGCAAGGTGGGGTGGGGAATCTGCATGGGCAAGACCTCTGCAAAGGAGCCGCCGACAGTGGCGGCCAAGAGGCTCAGTTAAACCGGAGGGTGTATCGCTGCTGTGTGGGCGATGCGCGGGAAATGGCGGTTTTTGTATCGGCGACGAGCCTGTACACAATGGGATACAGAGCCGCTGCCCTCTTCCTTAACGGCATGCCTACTACCGAACAGGCGACGTTCGAAGCTCGCCCCGGTTCCTGACAGGCCGAAGAGTTCAGAGTTTCCGGATGACACCTACAGATGCCGACGAAATTGCCTACCTTCGCAAGAGAATCAGCTGATTGAATTACTATTTTTGACAGATTAGAGAAACCAAAAAAAAGCCCGCATCAGCCAAAACTGACACGGGCTTTTCCCACATCAACGACCGTTACTTCAGGTCGTCAAAGTGGTCTCGCAGGAACTCGTAAAAGCGAAACGCTTTCAACAATCTCCATACGAGGCTCAACGTACGCACCAAAAGCTTCATACGTTTTGGCCTCCAGGGTTGGGGGCCAAACCTCCAGCGCACTTACCGGATCACGCGTGCCTTCGGAAGAACACGCCAGTACTTCCGGTGAGGCGGCCGGTTGAAATCCCTCCGAACCATCATTCCGGCACGGATGCAAAACCGTGTCAGAGGGCGTGAAACCGTTAGGCCACCAGCCGAACCCTACCGCTGCACCAGGGTGTGAGCGCGAGCATGTTAACCTGTAATCGCCGGTCATAAGTTTCGGCCCAGTGATTCTCGAATGAAATAAGCGCATCTTTTGTAAAGCGTTATTTCTGTCAGCATTGCTCTCCGACATCAGGTACTGAAATCACTGCCGAGTGATCTCTAATACACCTACTCATGGCGGGTAAAAATTACATTGCAAGGATAGGAAAAGCTCAATAACATGCCCCCACGCCAGTGCTTCCGGTGAGACGCACTAAGCCTCAGCCGCAATCTGAGGCTTGCTAAAAAACCGCCCGCAAGGCGGTTTTTTTTCGCCCGTCGTTTGCTCCTGACGGGCATGGGCCGGTGCTCTGACTTGGCTCAAAAAGCGAAATCGCCCTGAGTCGCATCGTCTCGCACAGGACAGGAACCGTCGGCGGAAAATTCGGGAGCCCACGCTAACGTGGGAGAACGCACCACCGCGATACAAGGCTCGAAAATCACGCAGCCCACTCCCGCCAGCACCAACACCGACTAGACTCAATCATTACCCAGTCGAGGGGGACGCAGGACGCCGCCAGCGCCCTGCCCGTTTCCACGACCACCGCCCGGTGGTGAATGCCTCGACCCCCATCACCACCGGACTGTGATCCTTGACAGGAGCACATGACATGGACGAGGCCAGACTCAACGAGTTCATGGGCAAACTGGTCAACGACATGGGCGGCGCGGCGATGCTGGCCAATGTCATCGTCGGCGAAGAACTTGGCTTGTATAAGGCCATGGCCGACAGCCAGCCGATCTCCCCGGAAACCCTCGCCGAAAAAACCGCCTGCAACACCCGACTGGTCCGCGAATGGCTCAGCGCCCACGCGGCCTCCGGCTACATGGAACACCTGGACGGCAAATTCCGCCTGCCGGAAGAACAGGCCATGGCCCTGGCCAAGGAAGATTCGCCGGTCTATGTGGCCGGCGGCCTCGGCGTGGTGGCGTCGTTTTTCCACGACAAGGACAAACTGGTCAAAGCCATGCGCGGCAATGGTGCCTTGCCCTGGGGCGATCACCATCCGTGCATGTTCACCGGCACCGAACGGTTCTTCCGCCCCGGTTACAAAGGGCATTTGATCGCCGAATGGCTGCCGGCGCTGGAGGGCGTGGTGGCCAAACTCGAAGACGGCGCCAAGGTCGCCGATGTCGGCTGTGGTCATGGCGCCTCCACGGTGATCATGGCCCAGGCCTATCCCAACTCGCGTTTCGTCGGTTTCGACTATCACGCGCCATCGGTAAGTGTCGCTACCCAGCGAGCAGAAGAAGGCGGAGTGAGCAGCCGGGCGCGGTTTTTCCAGGGCACGGCGAAAAGCTTTCCCGGCGATGACTACGACCTGATCTGCTACTTCGACTGCCTGCACGACATGGGCGATCCGGTCGGCGCGGCGCGGCATGCCTACGACTGCCTGAAGGACGACGGCACGGTGCTGTTGGTCGAACCCTTTGCCAACGACACGCTGGACGACAACATCAACCCGGTCGGGCGACTGTTCTATGCCGCGTCGACGTTCATCTGCACGCCGAACTCGCTGTCCCAGGAAGTGGGTCTGGGGCTCGGTGCGCAAGCCGGCGAGATGCGTTTGCGCAAAGTGTTCAGTGAAGCCGGATTCAAGCAGTTCCGGCGGGCGACGCAGACGCCGTTCAACCTGATTCTGGAGGCACGCAAGTAGACGTTGTTACCGGGCGCCTCCATAAGAGGCGCCCGGCAGTGCTAACCTGCAAGGCACTCACAGCCTGCGGAGCGCTGACCATGCTCGACCGCCCCCTCCACGAACATCTCGATTACCTGCAACAGGCCATGGCCGACGGCGATTTCGTGGTGCTGACCGGCGCCGGCATCAGCACGCCGTCCGGCATCCCGGATTACCGCGACACCAACGGCGTGCGCCGGGGCCGGCAGCCGATGATGTATCAGGAATTTCTGTCGGCGCCCGAGTCACGCCGTCGCTACTGGGCCCGGGCGATGCTCGGCTGGCCCCGTGTGCGCCAGGCGCAGCCGAATGCCGCGCACGAGGCGCTGGCCAGCCTGCAAAGTCATGGGCGGATCGGTGGATTGATCACCCAGAATGTCGACACCCTGCACGATCAGGCCGGCAGCCACGATGTCATCGAACTGCACGGCAGCCTGCATCGGGTGCTGTGTCTGGATTGCGGTTTGCGCAGCGAGCGGGATTCGATTCAGCAACTGATGGAGACGCAGAATCCGTATCTGGCAGGTGTCGATGCGGTGCAGGCGCCGGACGGCGATACCCTGCTCGACCCGGCTTTCGAGGCGCGTTTTCAGGTGCCGCATTGTCCTCATTGCGAAGGCGAACGGATGAAGCCGGATGTGGTGTTTTTTGGCGAGAACGTGGCGCAACCGACGGCGGCGCGAGCCATGGCGGCAGCGGAGAATGCTGCCGGGATGCTGGTGGTCGGGTCGTCGTTGATGGCGTATTCGGCGTTTCGCCTGTGCCGGGTGATTGCGGATCGGGGCAAGCCGTTGATTGCGATCAATCTGGGGAAGACACGGGCGGATGAGTTGCTGGATTTGAAGATCGAGGCGTCTTGCGAACAGCTGTTGCCGCTACTGACACAACGCCTCAATGCTCAGCCTTGAGGATGTCGAACAACGCCTGCGCCGCCGCCGACAATTCATTCCCGGAATCAGTCAACACGCCAATCGCCCGCTCCACCACCGGCTCATGCAACGTCAGACACCGCGCCCCCAGTTCGCGCATCTGCTCGGCACACAACGCCGGCACCGCGCTGACGCCCAGTCCACTGGCAACCATCCGCCCGACCGTCGCCAGTTGATGGCTTTCGAATTCCACCGGCAGCTTCATGCCCCGGGCCTGCAGGTGTTCCTCGAGCATCACCCGTACCGTCGAGGGGCGTTGCAGGGTGATGAACGGTTCCTGCAGCAAGGTCTGCCAGTCGATATCGGTGCGCCGGGCCAGCGGCGAATCCTGTGGCACTACCGCGACGAAGCGATCCTTATAAAGAGGTGTGAAGGTCAGCGAAGTGTTCTGCAACGGCTCGAACGCCACGCCGAGTTCGACTTGACGATCGCGGACCATTTCCAGCACCTGCTCGTTGATCACGTCGTTGACCGTTACGTTGACGTTCGGATAACGCGCGCGGAAGGTCTTGAGGATCGGCGGCAGCAGGTTGCCGGCAAACGACGGCATCGCCGCCAGCGTCACTCGCCCCCGTTGCAGGCTGAAGCGCTGGCGCATTTCGTCCTCGGCGTTGTCCCAGTCGGCGATCAGACGCCGGGCCAGCGGCAGCAGCGATTCCCCTTCCGGGGTCAGCGCCACGTTGCGCGTGTTACGGCTGAACAGGCGCCCGCCCAGTCCCTCCTCCAACGCCTTGATGGTCAGGCTCAGCGCAGACTGCGACAGGTGCAGGCGCTCGCAGGCCACGGCGAAACTCAGGCTCTGGGCCACCGCGAGAAAGGCGCGAATCTGCTTGATGGTCATGATCGTGTCGCTCCAACGGCTAAGCTGAACATCCACCCGCCGACGACGGCGAGCATTTCTTGATCCTGCCCACGCTCCCGCGTGGGAACAGAGAACCAAACCAACTATTGAGCTTTATCAATCAATCAACCTTAAAAATCAACTTAACAAATATATCCACCAGCGAGACACTCCAGTCACTCGGCTAGCCAGCCGCCCGACAAACAATAAAAGAGGTGCATATGGCAGGTTTCGACAAGCGCGTGTATTCCTACGAGGAAGCCATGGCGGGCCTTGAAAACGGCATGACCGTAATCGCCGGCGGCTTCGGCCTGTGCGGCATTCCGGAAAACCTGATCGCCGAGATCAAGCGTAAAGGCACCCGCGACCTCACCGTCGTCTCCAACAACTGCGGCGTGGATGGCTTCGGCCTCGGCGTGCTGCTGACCGACCGCCAGATCCGCAAGGTGGTCGCCTCCTACGTCGGCGAAAACAAACTGTTCGAAGAGCAACTGCTCAAAGGCGACATCGAAGTCGTGCTGACCCCGCAAGGCACCCTCGCCGAAAAAATGCGCGCAGGCGGTGCCGGCATCCCTGCGTTCTTCACTGCCACCGGCGTCGGCACCCCGGTCGCCGAAGGCAAGGAAGTGCGTGAATTCCACGGTCGCAAGTACCTGATGGAAGAGTCCATCACCGGTGACTTCGCCATCGTCAAAGGCTGGAAAGCCGACCACTTCGGCAATGTCATCTATCGCCACACAGCCCAGAACTTCAACCCGCTGGCCGCCACCGCCGGCAAGATCACCGTGGTCGAAGTCGAAGAAATCGTCGAACCCGGCGAACTGGATCCGTCGCAGATCCACACCCCCGGCATCTACGTCGACCGGGTCATTTGCGGCACGTTCGAAAAACGCATCGAACAACGCACCATCCGCAAATAATCCAGGCTGACGGAGAACAAGAACATGGCACTTTCCCGCGAACAAATGGCTCAACGCGTCGCCCGCGAAATGCAGGACGGCTACTACGTGAACCTCGGCATCGGCATCCCGACCCTGGTCGCCAACTACATCCCTGAAGGCATGGAAGTCATGCTGCAATCGGAAAACGGCCTGCTCGGCATGGGCCCTTTCCCGACTGAGGACACCATCGACGCCGACATGATCAACGCCGGCAAACAGACCGTGACGGCGCGCATCGGCGCTTCGATTTTCAACTCCGCCGAGTCCTTCGCGATGATCCGTGGCGGTCATGTCGACCTGACCGTGCTCGGCGCCTTCGAAGTGGACGTGCAAGGCAACATCGCCTCGTGGATGATCCCCGGCAAACTGGTCAAGGGCATGGGTGGCGCGATGGACCTGGTGGCCGGCGCCGACAACATCATCGTCATCATGACCCACGCGTCCAAGGACGGTGAGTCCAAACTGCTGAGCCAGTGCAGCCTGCCGCTGACCGGCGCCGGTTGCATCAAGCGTGTGCTGACTGACCTTGCCTACCTGGAAATCGAAAATGGCGCTTTTGTCCTCAAGGAACGCGCACCTGGCGTCAGCGTCGAGGAAATCGTCGCCAAAACCGCTGGTAAACTGATCGTCCCGGATCACGTACCGGAAATGCAGTTCGCTGCCGAGTGAGGAATTCGAAAATGCAAGACGTCGTCATTGTTGCCGCCACGCGTACCGCGATCGGCAGTTTCCAGGGTTCGCTGGCCACCGTTTCCGCCGTGGATCTGGGCGCAGCGGTCATCCGCCAGTTGCTTGAGCAGACCGGTCTGGACGGTGCTCAGGTCGATGAAGTGATCATGGGCCAGGTGCTGACCGCCGGCGCCGGCCAGAACCCGGCGCGCCAGTCGGCGATCAAGGCCGGCCTGCCCCACGCCGTACCGGCCATGACCCTGAACAAGGTCTGCGGCTCGGGCCTCAAGGCCCTGCACCTCGGCGCCCAGGCGATCCGTTGCGGCGACGCAGACGTGATCATCGCCGGCGGCCAGGAAAACATGAGCCTGGCCAACTATGTGATGCCCGGCGCGCGCACCGGTCTGCGCATGGGTCACGCGCAAATCGTCGACACCATGATCAGCGATGGCCTGTGGGACGCGTTCAACGATTACCACATGGGTATCACCGCCGAGAATCTGGTCGAGAAGTACGAGATCAGCCGCGAGCAACAGGACGCCTTCGCCGCTGCTTCTCAGCAGAAAGCCGCTGCCGCCATCGAGGCCGGCCGTTTTGTCGATGAAATCACCCCGATCCTGATCCCGCAGCGCAAAGGCGATCCGGTGGCGTTCAAGGTCGACGAGCAGCCACGGGGCGACACCACTGCCGAATCCCTGGCCAAACTGCGTCCAGCGTTCAAGAAGGACGGCAGCGTCACCGCCGGCAACGCTTCGTCGCTGAACGACGGCGCCGCCGCGGTCATTCTGATGAGCGCCGAAAAAGCCAAGGCCCTGGGCCTGCCGGTACTGGCGAAAATCGCCGCCTACGCCAACGCGGGCGTCGACCCGGCGATCATGGGCATCGGCCCGGTGTCCGCCACTCGCCGCTGCCTGGACAAGGCCGGCTGGAACATCGGCCAGCTCGACCTGATCGAAGCCAACGAAGCCTTCGCCGCGCAATCCCTGGCAGTGGCCAAGGATCTGCAATGGGATCTGGACAAGGTCAACGTCAACGGCGGTGCCATCGCCCTCGGTCACCCGATCGGTGCATCGGGCTGCCGTGTGCTGGTGACCCTATTGCACGAAATGATCAAGCGTGATGCGAAAAAGGGTCTGGCGACCCTGTGCATCGGCGGCGGTCAAGGCGTGGCGCTGGCGCTGGAACGCGCTTAAACGCAAAAGAGGTTCAACGGCGGGCGGCGGATCCACGACATCCACTGCCCGTTGGCAACAAAACCCGGTACGACTCACGTCGCACCGGGTATTTTTTTGCCTGAGCGTCAGGCGAACTTCACCAGATTCAGCACCGGCAACGGCCCGCCCGGGAACTGCACCAGGCGCGCACCCACGCTCAACTCGCCCAGGTCGATCCCGAAGAAGCCGAGCTGATCGATCAGCGCACCCACTTCAGCCTTGGCCTGCGTGTCATCCCCGGACAGAAACAACACGCGCTTGCCGCCCTCCGACGCCGGATCCGCTTCCAGCAAACGCGCCAGCAAGTGGTTGAACGCCTTGACCACCCGCGCACCCGGCACCCATTCAGCGAACACTTCGCTGGACGGCCGCCCCTGCAGATCCACCGGTTTGAACGACGGCGCTTCAATCGAGTTGTTGGCGTCGATGACGATCCGACCGCCGAAGTCCGGCAGCCCGGCCAGCGCCGTCGGCAGTTTCGACCAGTTCACCGCGACCAGTACGATGTCCTGGGCAGCGGCTTCTTCACGGGTAACGGCGCGGGCGGTCGGGCCGAGTTCTGCGACCAGATCAGCCAAGGTCTCCGGCCCGCGACTATTGGCGATGACCAACGGGATGCCCTGACGCGACAAGGCTTTGGCAAACGCTGAACCGATGGCGCCAGCGCCGATGATTCCGATAGTGCTCATGGTGTTCTCCAGATGGTTTGGTAAGACTCGAAACGAATCTTGCGCTTGCCATTCCCACTTGATTAGTCGGTAATGCCTTGAATGATCTTCAAGCATCGCTATCAGGCCGAAACCATGGAAACTCTTGCCAACCTTGAATCCTTCGTCCGCAGCGCCGAGACCGGCAGCTTCTCCGCCGCCGCACGGTTGCTGGCGCTGACACCGGCAGCGGTCAGCCGCAACGTGGCGATTCTTGAACGCAACCTTGGCGTGCGGCTGTTTCAGCGCTCGACCCGCAAGCTGTCGCTGACCGAGGCCGGTGAAGGTTTTCTGGCGAGCATCGGCGGCAACCTCGACGCCTTGCAGGCAGCGATTGCAACGGTGGCAACCGAGCGCGGCGAGCCGGCGGGTGTGCTCAAGATCAGCCTGCCGCCGACGTTCGGCATCGATCACATGCTGCCGCTGCTGCCGGAGTTTCTGGCGCGCTATCCGTTGATCCGCCCGGAATGGCACTTCGAAAATCGTCAGGTGGATCTGATCGCCGAGGGCTACGACGTGGCGATTGGCGGCGGATTCGAGCTGACGCCCGGTGTGGTTTCCCGGCGACTGGCCTCCGCTGAAATATTGGCAGTGGCCTCACCGGCCTATCTGGCCGGACGCACCCTGCCCCGGCATCCGACAGACCTCGCCGACCATCAGGGCATTGTCATGCGTGGCCTGCGCACAGGGCGTATTCGCCAATGGCAGATGCATAACGATTCTGGCGAACAGGCCAGCGCCCTGCTCAATCCGAATATTGTGCTGAACGATCCGATGGCCATGCGCAAGGCTGCGCTGCTGGGGCTCGGCGTGACGATGCTGGTGTTGCCCGATGTCAGCGTGCAAATCGAGCGCGGCGAACTGGTGCGGCTGCTGCCCGACTGGCAGTGCGATGCCGGGGCGATATCGCTGTACTACCCGAGTCGCACCTTGATGCCGGCCAAGACCCGGGTGTTCATTGACTTTGTGGTGGATGCCTTCGGCCGTTAGGCAGCCAGCTGCAGAATCAGCCAGGCATTCGCCCCACTGATCACCACAAACAACCCCCACGCCAGAACCCGGGTCGGCAACCGGTTCACAAACGGCCCCATCAGCTGTTTGTCGTTGGTCATGCGAATCAGCGGATACAGGGCAAACGGCAATTGCAGGCTCAACACCACCTGACTCAGCACCAGCAACTTGCCCACCGCGCCGTCGCCCATCAGCCACACCCCGATGAACGCCGGGATCAGCGCCAGCCCACGGGTAATCAGGCGCCGTTGCCAGCAGGGAATCCGTAGGTTCAGATAGCCTTCCATGATCACCTGCCCGGCGATGGTGCCGGTGAACGTCGAACTCTGCCCCGACGCCAGCAGCGCCACGCCGAACAGCACACTGGCCAGCGCGCCGCCCACCAGCGGATCGAGCAAGTGGTAAGCGTCCTGGATGTCCACCACATCGGAATGCCCGGTTTGATGGAACGCTGCCGCCGCGAGAATCAGGATCGCCGCGTTGACCAGCAACGCCAGTGCCAGCGAGCCAATGGTGTCGATGCGCGCCAGGTTTACCGCGTCCTGCTTGCTCGCCAGATCCTGGCCGATCAACCGCGTTTGTACGATCGAGGTGTGCAGGTACAAATTGTGCGGCATCACCGTGGCGCCGAGGATGCCGATGGCCAGGTACAGCGGCGCCGCATCACTGATCGCCGACAGCGACGGTTTGAAGCCTTGGGCGACGTCCGGCCAGTACGGTTTGATCAGCAGCAGTTCAACGAAAAAGCACACGCCGATGGTGCCCACCAGTACCAGCATGATCGCTTCCAGCCTGCGGAAACCACGGTTCTGCAGGGCCAGCACCAGCAATGTATCGAACGCCGTGAGGGCGATGCCGAACGTCAGCGAGCAACCCAGCAGCAAGTGAAACGCCAGCGCACAGCCGAGCACTTCCGCAAGGTCGGTGGCGATGATCGAGATTTCCGCCAGCACCCATTGCAACCGCGCCGTCGGGGTGCTGTAGCGTTCGCGGGACAACTGCGCCAGGTCGCGCCCGGTGGCGATGCCCAATCGCGAGCACAGGCATTGCACGACCATGCCCGCCAGACTCGCCAGCAACACCACGAACAACAGGCTGTAGCCGAAGCGCGAACCGGCCTCGATGGCGGTGGCCCAGTTGCCCGGGTCCATGTAGCCGATCGACACCAGCAAACCCGGGCCGGCAAAACGCAGCACGCGTTTGAAGAACGAGGCATTCGGATCAACCGGGACGCTGCCAGCCACTTCCGGCGGGCAGAACGGCGCCGTGGCGATTTTGGGCAAACTGAATTTCACGCACACATCCAGAAACAAGTCGAAAGACGCAGCTTAGACGTTTCAGTCGACGTGCCCAAGCGCCGATGTGCTGCGCTCAGGGTTTGGCAGTGCCGAGCAATTGCTGACGCAATTCGGGATTGCGCGTGCGTGGATCCAGCCAGATGTTGAAAAATGCCCGGGCGAACAGCGGGTCATCAATCTCGTGCTGCAACTGTTGGCCGACAAAGAACCGCGCCCCCTGCCCCGGCAGATACACTCCGGTAATCCGCGTGCCGGCCTGCACATCGACAAACGATTGCTGCATCTGCGCTTGCCACACCGCCAATTGCGCCGGGCTGATGGACGAACCGGCCAGGCGTTTGATCTCATCGACACTGGCCTTCACCAGATCTTCGCGCGACACGTTGCGCCGGTAGATCAATTCCAGGGCGAAGGGCTGACCATCGGCCAGCGGACGCGCGGCACTCCACAGCCGAGCGTTATAAATATCGAAACCGAATACGCTGAAATCCCCGGTGCCGATGATCTGCGCGCCGGGCACCGCGTCCTGCCAACTGGCCCAGGTCGGCGTCAGCAGCAGCGCCCACAAGCCGATTCCGCAGCATCCACGCAACACCTTCGGTGTTCTTCTCATCGCGGCATCGACTCCGGTAAACCCTGATAGTCAGAGCATAGTCGGCGATCACGCCCGGCACTTTGTATACATTTATTGCATGCATTTACAGCAATCCATTAACGACAATGCTAACGTGGCCCTCATTGACCCGATGGAGAGACCTGCGTGCTGATCCTCAAACTGCTGCTGATTCCCGGTTTCCTGCTGCTGATTTCCCTGGCCGGCAAGCGTTGGGGGCCAAGCGTGGCCGGGTGGCTGTCGGGGTTGCCGGTGGTGGTTGGGCCGATTCTGTTTTTCCTCGCCATCGAGCAAGGCCCGGCGTTTGCGGCGCAATCGGCGGTCGCGGCGCTGTCGGCCATGTTTGCGATGATCGCGTTTTGCGTCACTTATGCGCAGGTGGCGCAGCGGGCGAACTGGCCGCTGGCATTGGTAGTTTCTTTATCGGTCTGGGCCGTGCTGGCGTTGATACTGTCGCTGATTCCGGCGTCGTTGCCCTTCTCCATCGCCGCCGCTGCGACCGCCCTCCTTGCCGCCCCGTACTTGTTCCCCAAGGTGCAACCGGTGGTCGGTGGCCCGGCGCCGAAGTCGGACAAACTGGTCTGGCGGATGATTGCCGGCGCGGCGTTGACGCTGCTGGTGACGATGCTGGCCAGCACCGTCGGCGAGCGCTGGAGCGGATTGCTCGCGGTGTTCCCGGTGCTGGGCAGCGTGATGGCGGTGTTTTCCCAGCAGACGCGGGGGCCAGCGTTTACCGCTGCATTGTTACGGGCAACGGCCACGGGGATGTATTCGTTTTCGGCGTTTTGTCTGGTGTTGGCGCTGACTGTTCCAAGTCTCGGTTTCGGCGGCTTCGTGGTGGCGGTGGCCGTTTCGGTGGCGATGCTGGGCGTCACCCGGCAATTGCTGGCCAAACCGGCGCCTGCGCCATCGACAAACTGAACCCGCCCGGACAAACCGCTCTGGAGTGGCGGGTGTGCTCCGTGGGATGATCGCCGCCCAAGCGCGACCATCCCTCGGAGATTCGAATGTCATTGCTTAGCAAGAAAGCCGTCGTCCTGTTGCTGGCGGCGGTGGCCGGTTTCGGCGCCCTCGATGCTCAGGCAGCCAAGGCCAAAGAGAAGGCTGTCACCGAGAAAGTCTCGATGCTCGACGGCAAGCTCAGTTTTGTCCTGCCCAAAGGCTTTGTCGGCGACCCGCTGCCGGCCGGCCCGACCGGTGCCAAGGGCACGATGTTCACCAACGACGCCACCAAAACGGTGGTCATCACCGCCGAAAACCAGATTCCCGAAGGCAACAACGTCAAGGACAACGACAGTGCGTTTCTCGACGGCACCGTGTCCGATTTCATCGACGCCCAGCGCAAGGCGCTGCCGGACTTCAACAAGCTCAGCGAAAAGAGCCTGACCCAGAAAGGCAACGGCCTCGGCCTGCGTCAGGTGGACAGCACCGCGACCCAGGGCGGCGGCCAGACCCTCAATACCACGCTGATCGCAGGCTCCGGCACGCACATGGCGCTGGTCCAGGTGATTTCCCGGGCCAGCGACAAGAGCGGTCACGATGCCCTGGTGAAAACCATCCTCAAGGAAAAGTGATGCTCAGGGATTGAGTCGCTGCAACCAGTCGTTCAAATCCTGAAGCTCGGCCGCACTGATGCTGTGGCCGACGCCGGGATAGGCATGAAATTGCGGTTTGTAATCCAGCTTCTCCACCAGATCTTTGGCGGCCGTGGCGCCACTGTAAGGCACGCGGTCATCCGCCGTGCCATGGCCGATGAAGATCTCCAGCGGCGGATGCTGTTGCGCTGACTTCAGCTCACCCTTGAGCACCGGCAACACCCGCCCGCTCAATGCGGCGATGCCACCGATCGCCGCCGGCTGTCGCAGACCCACCTCGTAAGTCATCATCGCGCCCTGACTGAAACCGATCAGGTACACCTTGTCCGGTTGCGCGTGATATTTCTGCGCCGCCGCAGCGATAAAGGCCCGCAGCTTCTGGCTGGCATCCTTCAGATCATCGGTCTCGCCGTTGTAGGCACCGTCACCCTTCTTGCGAAACCACTGGAAACGCCCTTCCCCCAACGCCATCGGCGCCTGCACCGACAGGTAGTTGTACTGCTTGGGCAGCTGAAATTTCATGCCGATCAGATCGGCTTCGTTACTGCCGTAGCCGTGCAGGAACACCACCAGCGGACGCTGTTCGGCGTCCGGGTGAACCTGGGCCAGGTAGTTCAGTGGCAGATCGGTTTGCAGCGAGGTTTGAGCATGGACGGCGCTGGACGCCAGCAGGGTCAACAGAGCAAACACCTTCAACATAAGCCTTCCTTCACACAGTGCAGGGTTCGGGGCAGAGCCTAACACTGTGATCCGGAAGTTGGGGTCATCAGTCGTTGATCAGCTTGCCCGCGCGAATCGGCTCGCGCCCCGCCACTTTCGCCTGCCAGGTGCCCGGCTGGGTGTAGCGTCCACGGTCGATGGCAAACAACACGCCGCTGGTGCCGGCGCGTACGGTGGTCACGCGATCCTTCAATGGATCGACCACTTCGAACAGCGCATCACCGCGCTCGACCCATTCACCGGCATTGCGCAGGAAGCTCACCACGCCGTGGTGTGGGGCGAACAGGTATTCGGTGCCTTCGAACGGCATGCCTTCACAGCATTCGTCCGGCGCTTTCGGCCATTCGCCGCTGATGAATCCCTGCTCGGCGAGGAACCCCAGAATCGCTTCGCAATTGGCCTGGGCCTGATCGACCCGGGTGTCGCCCATGCTGCCCAGTTCCAGGGTGGTGGCGAGGTTGGCCGGTGGAATCGCCGCGCCCGGGAACATCCGAGCCAGACGCAACCACGGCGTGGAGCACGACTCGTCGAACGAACTGCCGCCGGAGTCTTCACACAACAGCGCCACACCAGCCTTCAGGCGCGCGGCCAGGGATTGCCACTGCGGCCAGTGTTGCGGCAGCGCGTAGATGTGAATCGCGGCGTCGAAATCGCAATGCAGGTCCAGCGTGACGTCGGCCTCACAGGCGTGGCGCAGCAGCAGGCGATGCAGCGCTTCCAGTTGCGAGGCCGGGGCCGGCAGTTCGTCGAGCACTTCGCCCATGGTCTGGCGGATCAGGCGGATGTTGGCCTCGGTGTCGTTACCCAACTGATTGCCGATGCGCGCGGCCACCGGGGCGCTGAGTTCGACGAAGGAGCGGTTGAAGTTCTTGCCGCTCGCCAGTTCGAAGCGGCCCATGTGGCTGCCTTGCAGGTGTTGATCGAGACCGATCGGGTTGGCCACCGGCACCAGTTCGATCACGCCTTGCAACTGACCGTTGCTTTCCAGCTCGGCCAGGCGTTTTTTCAGTTCCCACGCGGTGCGCATCCCCGGCAGCTCATCGGCGTGCAGGCTGGCCTGGATGTAGACCTTGCGCGGGCCGGCGCCGTAACGGAAGACGCTGAGGGAGCGTTCGCTGCCCAGGTGGCTCCAGGGCAGAACATGATCGATGCGTTGCATGGGGAACTCCGGAAATTCTGTAGTCGCTGCCAGACAGCGGCTGCATTGAAAATGTGCTGACAGGATAAATCACAGGCGAAAAAAAAGTGGCCACCGAATGAACGGGGCCACTTTTTCTACGGCGTATTAATGGCCGTAAACGTCAAAGTCGAAGTACTTGTCCTGCACTTGCTTGTACTTGCCGTTGGCGCGGATTTCGTTGATGGCGGTGTTGAATTTCTCTGCCAGCTCGGTATCGCCTTTACGCACGGCAATACCGGCGCCACCGCCGAAGTATTTGGCGTCTTCGTAGGTCGGGCCGACGAATTCGAAGCCTTTGCCGGCGTCGGTTTTCAGGAAGCCGTCGCTCAGGTTGACCGAGTCGGCCAGCATCGCGTCGATACGACCGGAGACCATGTCCAGGTTGGCTTCCTGCTGCGAGCCGTAACGCACCAGCTCGATGCCGGCCGGTACCAGCACTTCGGTGGCGTAGCGGTCGTGGGTACTGGCGCGTAGCACGCCGACTTTCTTGCCTTTGAGTTCGATCAGCGGGTCTTTCACGCCGGAGCCTGCCTTCATCACGAAGCGCGCCGGGGTGTGGTAGTACTTGATGGTGAAATCGACGTTTTTCTTGCGGTCGTCAGTGATGGTCATCGAGGACAGGATCGCGTCGATCTTCTTCACTTTCAGCGCCGGGATCAGGCCGTCGAATTCCTGCTCGACCCAAGTGCATTTGACTTTCATCTGCTCACACAGCGCATCACCGATGTCCACGTCGAAACCGGCCAGTTTGCCGTCAGGGGTTTTCATCGAGAATGGCGGGTAACCGGCTTCGATACCGATACGGATCGGCTTGGCGTCTTCGGCCACGGCGGTCAGGGACAACATCGACAGTGCCAGGGCACCGAACATAACCAGCTTTTTCATTTATTACTCCCGTGTGCGGAGGCTTTTATTGGCAGCTTTCGATTGTCAGGTTCGGCCTTGGGCTATGGAGCGCAAAGAAACCGAAGTGGCCGGCAGTCTATGGCGGCGCGCACGGGGCAAATTGTGTTTAAGCGACAAATACTTACAGAAAATCGGCGAGTGCCATCACGTAGGAAAAGTGTGCGCCAGAGCGGTGCAAGGGTTGTAGGACAAAGCCATTAAAAGTTGCCGCCGAGGGCGGCAACCCTCTGGTTATCAGCAGTCGCAAGCGATTGGCGCGGTGGCGACCCGTTGTGTCTCGACACTCAACTGAAAGCCTTCATCCAGCCAGCCGGTCACCCCGCCGATCATCTCCTTGACCGGATAACCCAGCGCTGCCAGCTTCACGGCGGCCTTGTTGGCGCCGTTGCAGTGGGGACCCGCGCAATACACCACGAAAAGTGTGTTTTTCGAGTAGTCCACCAGCCCTTCCGCCGTCAGCAAACGCCCGGGAATGTTAATTGCCCCCGGCACATGGCCGCGCTCGAAGGCCAGCGGCCCGCGCACGTCCACCAGCACGAAATCCATCTCGCCGGCCTCCTGGCTGTTGAAGACATCAGAACAATCGGTTTCAAAGGTCAGACGGTTGCTGAAGTGCATCAGGGCAATCGCCGACGGGGCGGCAGGAATTTCGCGAACCAGGCTTGGCATGTTGAATCACTCCTTTATCTGTGTGGGATGAACAGACTTTATCGAGCCGCCGCTTACCGCTACAGTGGCGCACAAGACACTCACCGGGAAGTTTCCGCCAAATGCCTGATTCACCTGGATTGGTCGCGATACTGGCCTACGACGGCCTGTGTACATTCGAGTTCGGCATCGCCGTGGAGATCTTCGGCCTCGCCCGGCCGGAGTTCGATTTCCCGTGGTACGCGCACTGCATTGCAGCGGTGGATCAAGGCCCGATGCGCGCCATGGGCGGGATTCAGGTGCTGGCCGACGGCGGTCTGGAGCTGTTGGCGCAGGCGCGCACCATCATCATTCCCGGCTGGCGTGACCGCAGCGCGCCGGTGCCGGAAGCCTTGCTCGAAGCATTGCATGATGCGCACTCGCGCGGTGCCCGGTTGCTGTCGATCTGCTCGGGCGTGTTTGTTTTGGCAGCCAGCGGGCTGCTCGATGGGCATGGCGCCACCACCCACTGGCGCTACACCTCGGAACTGGCCGAGCGCTTCCCGGCCATTGATGTCGACCCGGACGTGCTTTACGTCGATTCAGGTCAGTTGATCACTTCGGCCGGCAGCGCGGCGGGGATCGACGCCTGCCTGCATCTGGTGGCGCGGGACTTCGGTACTCAGGTGGCCAACTCGGTGGCGCGGCGGCTGGTGATGTCGCCGCAGCGCACCGGCGGTCAGGCACAATTCATTCCGACACCGGTGAGTCCGACGCCACGCAGTGATTTGTCGCGCGTGATGCAGTGGGCCCGCGAGCGCCTGCACGAACCGCTGGAAGTGCGCGACCTGGCCAGCGAAGCGGCGATGAGCGAACGCACCTTCCTGCGCAAATTCACCGAGGCCAGCGGCCAGTCACCCAAGGCCTGGCTGCAACACGAGCGTCTGGCCCGGGCCCGGGAATTGCTGGAAAGCACGCCGCAGAACACCGAGCAGATCGCACTGCGCTGTGGTTATCGCTCGGTGGAAAGCTTTCGCGTGGCGTTTCGCAGCGTGGTCGGGGTTCCGCCATCGGTGTATCGCGAGCGCTTTGGTCGCGAGGTCAAGGCTTGCGCAACAGATAGGTGTCCATGATCCAGCCATGCTCGGCCCGCGCGGCCTTGCGTACTCGCTCGATCTCATCGGCAACATCACTGAGTTTGCCGCTGATAAGGATTTCATCCGGCGTGCCGAGGTAGGCGCCCCAGTAGATCTCGGTCTGCTGATCCGCCACCCGATGGTAGGAATCTTCCGCATCGAGCATCACCACCAGGCTGTCGGTATCACTCACCTGCCCCGCCGCCAGGCGTCGGCCGGTGGTGATTTCAATCGAGTGGCCGATGGTGTTCAGCGGCACTTTGTGCTGCGCCGCCAGGGCCTGAACGCTAGTGATGCCGGGGATCACGTCGAATTCGAATGCGCATCGCCCCGAGGCCAGGATTGCCTGAAGGATGCGAATCGTACTGTCGTACAACGCCGGATCGCCCCACACCAGAAAACCGCCGCACTGCCCGTCAGCCAATTCGTCATTGATCAGGCGTTCGAAGGTTTGCTGCTTGGCGCGATTCAGATCATCGACGCTGGCGCTGTAGTCCACATCGCCGCGCTCGCGCTCCGGGCTGTGGGCTTCGGCGAAACGGTACGCAGGATCAGTGATGTAGCGTTCGCAGATTTCGCGACGCAGGTCGATCAGCTTGTCCTTGCTCTGGCCCTTGTCCATCAGGAAAAACACGTCCACCTGATTGAGCGCCTTCACCGCCTGCATCGTGATGTAGTCGGGGTTGCCGGCGCCAATGCCGATGACCAGCAATCGCTTCATGATCGGTCTCCTCCAGTATCGATGCCGGACAAGCGTAGCCGCCAGCGTCCGAAGAAACTCAACTCGACCACCGCCAACGGCTCGACATCGATGCTGTGGAAGGCCTGGCCCTGCATGACCTGCATCAGCGCTGCCCGAATGATGAACGGATGCGTGACGGCCACGACATGACCCGGCGTGGTTTGCAGGGTCGCCAGCCATGCGGCCACCCGCTCGCCGAGTTGCGCCACCGATTCCCCGCCATGGGGCGCGGCGTCGGGATCTTCGAGCCAGGCTTGCAGCGCTTCGAGTTCATTTCGCTGCAGGTCCTTGATCGATTGCCCGTGCCAGCGCCCCCAGTCGCAATCGCGCAAGGCCTCATCAACCTGCGCATCATCACCGAACCATTGAGCCGTCTGACGCGTGCGCAATTCCGGGCCACAAATCAAACGGCGTGACATCTCGAACCGAGCGGCCAGCGAGTCAGACGCTACAGCGCTTTCTTCAACAGCTTCGTTCGTAGGAAAACGCGCCAATTTCTGTGAGACGGTTCTGGCATGGCAAATCAAGGTCAAACGGGTGGCTTGCACAATGCGTCACTCGGTCAGAAGGTAAAAAACACCCGGCGAAGTGCCGACAGGGCAGCAATTGTGCCGTAAACCGGAGGGTTCAGGGCAACACCATTCAATTGACCACCCTCAACAAAGCGCCAATGTCTGACGCAACAATGGGCAATGGACTACAAGATCGATCGACAGACGTGTAGCCCTTGCTACACGGGCATCTCGCCCCATTTTGGGGCTTCACGGACGCTGCGGAAAATTCACTAGACATGTAACGTCAGTTACATAAATACTGTTTTAACGGATTGTGAAGCGAATTCAACACACCCATCCAGCAGGAGCCCGGATGCCCCCTCTCAGAGACCTGATTACTGATCCCGGCCTGGACCTTACGCCCTCAGAGCGCAAAGTCGTCCGGGCCTTGCTCGATCAGTACCCGCGCAACGGGCTCGGCCCGATGGCGCGGCTGGCCGAACACGCCGGCGTCAGCGATCCGACCATCGTGCGTCTGGTAAAAAAACTCGGTTTTGGCGGTTACGCCGAATTCCAGGATGCCCTGCTCAGCGACATGGACCATCGCCTGAGCTCGCCGCGTACGCTGTTGCAACCCCGTTCGAACCTGAACCAGGACGATGCCTGGAGCCACTATCTGGCCCACAGCCACAACCTGCTGGCGGAAACCCAGGCCCTGACCCAGCCCGAAGACGTGCGGATTCTCGCGCAATGGCTGCTCGATACGCGCCATCAGGTCTACTGCTTCGGCGGGCGCTTCAGCAGCCTGATGGCCACTTATCTGCTCAATCACTTGCGTCTGCTGCGCCCCGGCTGTTTCGCGCTGGAGGACAACGCGCAACTGCCGGATCGCCTGTTCGACCTGCAACGCCAGGACGTGGTGCTGGTGTTCGACTATCGCCGCTACCAGACCCAGGCCCTGCGCGTGGCCACTGCGGCCAAGAACAACAATGCGCGCGTCGTGCTGTTCACCGACATTTACGCCTCGCCGCTGCGCGAACTGGCCGACATGATCATCAGCGCCCCGGTGGAATCGGCTTCGCCGTTCGACACCATGGTCCCGGCGCTGGCCCAGGTTGAAGCGCTGATCGCTTGCCTGACCCTGCGCAGCCCGGACCTGGCCGATCGCCTGGAAGGCATCGACGCCCTGCGCAACGACTTCGACACCCACTTGCTGGAGGATAAATAAGGATGTTCAGCCTTCCCCACCGCTCGCCGCGGGACCTGCCGTTTGTCACCGACCACACCGCACTGTTGCTGGTGGACATGCAGCGTGCCTGGCTCGAGCCGCAGTTCGACCCGCACCTCGAAGGCCCGGACGCCGCGTACTTCCTCAATCGCACGCGCTCGCAAGTGGTGCCAAATCAGGTGCGTCTGCTCAACGCCTTTCGCGACGCACGGCAGAATGTGCTGCACACCCTGATCGAAAGCCTGACCGCCGACGGCCGCGACCGCTCGCTGGATCACAAACTGTCGGACATGCACCTGCCCAAGGGCAGCCCGCAGGCACAGGTCATCGCCGAACTGACCCCGGCAGAAAACGAAATCGTGCTGCCGAAGACCTCCTCCGGGGTCTTCAACTCGACCAACATCGACTACGTGCTGCGCAACCTTGAAACCCGTCATCTGATCATCGCCGGTATCGTCACCGACCAATGTGTGGACATGGCCGTGCGCGACGCCGCCGACCGTGGCTATCTGGTCACCCTTGTGGCGGACGCCTGCGCGACCTACACCGAGGCACGCCACGATGCCTGCCTGAACGCGATCAAGGGCTACTGCTGGATCACCGACACCGATACCGTCCTCGGTCGTCTGCGGGAGATGCAGCCATGAGCGAGCGCCTGTCGCCGTTACCGATGACCACCATCGTCACCACCGACCTTATCGGCATCACCCGGGGCCGTTCGTTTCCCAGTGATGAGCTGGAGCACTATCAAGCGGCCGGTTGCGGTTGGGTGCCGGCCAACAGCGCTTTGACGCCGCAGGACATCATCGCTTCGACCAACCCGTGGGGCGCCTACGGCGATCTGCGGCTGATTCCCGACCTCGCCAGCCGCGTCACGGTGGGCAACGGCCCGGACGCCGCCGCCCCGGCGCTGGACTTCATCCACGGCGACATCCGCGAGACCGACGGCCGCCCGTGGGGCGCCTGCCCGCGCACACTGCTGAGCGATGAAATCGAGCGTTATCGCGATCAGCTCGGGTTACAGGTCAACGCCGCGTTCGAACACGAATTCAACCTGCACGCCGGGTTTGCCGAACACCTGGCGTTTTCTCTCGAATCCCAGCGCCAAGGCGCTGAATTCGGCGGCTGGCTGCTCAGCGCATTGCGCGCCGGCGGTGTCGAGCCGGAAATGTTCCTGCCTGAATACGGCAAGCACCAATACGAAATCACCTGCCGACCGACTCTGGGTGTCGCGGCGGCGGATCGAGCGGTGAACGTGCGCGAAATCACCCGTGAAATCGCCCGGCAGATGGGCCTGGACTTGAGCTTCGCGCCGAAGACCGCCGCCGACGCAGTGTGCAACGGCGTGCACCTGCACGTCAGTCTGCTTGATCTGGCCGGGCAGCCGATGCTCTACGACGCCGGCACCAGCAATGGTTTGTCCACGCTGGGCCAGCACTGGGCGGCGGGCGTGTTGCATTACTTGCCGGCACTGTGTGCGTTCACCGCACCGACACCAGTGTCGTACGAGCGTTTGCAACCGCATCACTGGAGCGCGTCCTACGCCTGTCTGGGCCAACAGAACCGCGAAGCGGCGCTGCGCATCTGCCCGACCGTGAGCCTGGGCAACAAACCCGTGGCGAAGCAGTACAACCTGGAATTCCGCGCCATGGACGCCACCGCCTCGCCGCACCTGGCGATGGCTGCGCTGCTGATCGCCGGACGCCTGGGCATCGAACAGCGTCTGGCGCTGAACGCAATCACCGATGAAATCCCCGATGCACTCAACGACGAACAACGCGAGGCGCGGGGCATCGTCGCCCTGCCCGCCTCTTTGGCTCAGGCACTGGATTGCCTGCGTCGCAGCGAAGCGCTGATGGCAGCGCTGCCGGCACCGTTGCTCGACACGTATTTCGCCCTTAAAACCGAGGAACTGGCGCTGACGGAACAGCTCTCGCCCGCTGACCTGTGTGAGCACTATGCACGCCTGTACTGAATCCGCCGAGCTTGGGTTGTACACCCGACCGGTCTACAACCTGACCCGTGAAGATTCGACGCACCCGCTGATTCTGGTGTGCGAACACGCCAGCCGCTACATCCCCGATGCCCTGAACAATCTGGGACTGGATGACACGGCTGCGCGTGAACACATTGCCTGGGACATCGGTGCGCTGGAGCTGGCCGAACAACTGTCGGAAAAGATCGGCGCCACGCTGTTGAGTGCCAATTATTCGCGACTGTTGATCGACCTCAACCGGCCACGCCATGCCCCGGACAGCATTCCGGCGCAGAGCGAAATCTACCAGGTGCCGGGCAATCGCGAGCTCGACGAAGCCACCCGCGAATACCGTCGCCAGTGCCTGTTCAAGCCGTTTCACACCCGGCTGCAACAACTGATCGACGAACGTCTGGCCGAAGGCCGGCCAGTGCGGGTGGTGGGGATTCACAGTTTCACCCCGATCTATTACGGCCAGCCGCGTGAGCTGGAAGCCGGCGTGCTGTTCGGTCAGGCCAAGGCATACGCCCAGCGCCTGCTCGACGGGCTCGGTCAGCATCCGCTGAAAGTCGCCGGCAACCAGCCGTACAAAATCGACCCGCTGGGCGATATGACCGTGCCGGTGCACGGCGATGCCCGAGGCCTCGAATCGGTATTGATCGAGGTGCGCAACGACCTGCTGCGCAGCCCGGAAGCGGTTTCCCGCTGGGCAAATCATCTGGCTCCACTGCTTTGAACATTGCTGTAAACACTGCTGACGCTGTAAACGACGGACCGACATAACAACTAAAACGACCGATTGGCTGACAAGGAGTTGCGCTTCATGGAAATAGAAGAGTTCGGCTACAAACAGGAGTTGAAACGTAGCCTGACACTGACCGACCTGGTGGTGTACGGGATGATCTTCATGATCCCCATCGCCCCGTTCGGCGTGTATGGCTACGTCAACGCCGAGGCACCGGGGATGGTGCCTCTGGCGTACATTATCGGCATGGTGGCAATGGTTTTCACCGCGCTGAGCTACGGCAGCATGGCCCGGGCCTTTCCGATTGCCGGCTCGGTTTATTCATACGCGCAACGGGGCCTGAATCAACACGTCGGCTTCCTCGCCGGCTGGCTGATGCTGCTCGACTACCTGCTGATTCCGCCGCTGCTCTACGTCTATGCGGCGATGGCGCTCAACCACTTGTATCCGGACATCCCGAAAGTCGGATTCATCCTCGCCTTTCTCGTCAGCGCGACCTTCGTCAACCTGCGCGGCATCACCTTCACCGCCCGTATGAACATCCTGTTCCTGCTGGCGCAGCTGGTTGTGTTGGGGATTTTCCTGTTCTACGCCTGGAACGCCCTGCACAACGGTGGCGGCAACGGCCAGTTGACCCTGGCGCCGCTGTATCACCCGGAAACCTTCAATTTCGCCCTGCTGATGCAAGCCGTGTCGATTGCGGTGCTGTCCTTCCTCGGTTTCGATGCGATCTCCACGCTTGCCGAAGAGATCAAGGGCGATCCGGGCCGCAGCGTCGGCAAAGCGGCGTTGATCACCCTGGTGGTGATGGGCGCGATCTTCGTCGTACAGACCTGGATCGCCACCGATCTGGCCGCCGGCATGGGCTTCAAGTCCGCCGACACCGCGTTCTATGAAATCGCCGAAATCGCTGCCGGCAGCTGGCTCGCGACCCTGACCGGCGTGGCCACGGCTCTGGCCTGGGGCGTGGCGGTGGCGATCACTTCGCAAGCGGCGGTCTCGCGCCTGCTGTTCGGCATGGCCCGCGACGGCAAGCTACCGAAAGTGCTGGCCAAGGTTCACCCGAAACACAACACGCCTTACCTGAGCATTTATCTGGTGGCCGTGCTGTCGCTGGTGATCTGTTACCTGTTCATCAACTCGGTGGACACCCTGACCTCGCTGGTCAACTTCGGCGCCTTGAGCGGCTTCATGCTGCTGCACCTGACCGTGATCAATTACTACTGGCGCCGACAGAAGTCCGGCCAGGTGATCCGTCACCTGATCTGCCCGGTGATCGGCTTCGGCATCGTCGCGGCCATCATGTACAACATGGGCGTCGATGCGCAGAAGCTCGGCCTGATCTGGATCGCCTTGGGTCTGGTGTACCTGTTCTTCCTGAACAAGCTCGGCGCCAGTACCGCGCTGCCTGACCCGAGCAATGGCTGACAAGAAAAAGGGCGGCGTCTGACAAGAATTCAGGCGACCGCCGCTTTAACGCGTGGAAACCGACAGTGATAGTCAGGTTCGGCGAATGGGCCGAACCTTTTGATACAGGAGTGCATCCATGCTGGTCTTACGTCCAGTCGAGCCAAACGACCTGCCTCAATTGCAACAACTGGCTCGCGACAGCCTGGTGGGCGTCACGTCCCTGCCGGATGACAGCCAGCACCTGGGCGAAAAGATCGTCGCGTCCTGCGCCTCGTTCGACACGAATGTCGCGGCCCAGGGCCCGGAGAATTACTTTTTCGTGCTGGAAGATCTGGACAGCCGTCGCCTGGTCGGCTGCTCGGAAATTCTCGCCACGGCCGGCCATAACGAGCCGTTCTACAGCCTGCGCAACCGCCACTTCACCAGCGCTTCGCGGGAACTGAACATCGAACATGGCGTTCCGGCGCTGTCGCTGTGTCACGACCTCAGCGGTCACACGCTGCTGCGCGGTTTTCACATCGACGCAGCGCTGGTGCGCACGCCGTTTTCCGAGTTGCTGTCACGGGCGCGCCTGCTGTTCATCGCCGCCCATGCGTCACGTTTTGCCGAAGCGGTGATTACCGAAATCGTCGGCTACAGCGACGCTCAGGGCCACTCGCCGTTCTGGGATGCGCTGGGAAAACATTTCTTCGACCTGCCCTACGTCGAGGCCGAGCGCCTGTGCGGCTTGCAGAGCCGTACGTTTCTCGCCGAACTGATGCCGCAATACCCGATCTACGTGCCGATGCTGCCGCTGGCGGCGCAGGAGTGCATCGGCCGCATCCACCCGGACGGTCAGGAAGCGTTCGACATCCTTGAGCGCGAAGGCTTTGAAACCAACAGCTACATCGATTTGTTCGATGCCGGACCGACCTTGTACGCGCGCACCGCCAACATCCGCTCGATCGTGCAGAGCCAGATCGCAACGGTTAAAGAGGAACCTCTGATCGACGCCCGCGGTCGTTATCTCGTGAGCAACGACGCACTGCACGGCTTCAGGTCGGTGGTCGCCGAGCTGGATTACCAGCCCGGTCAGCCCCTGGCGCTGACCCCGGCGATATGTGCGGCGCTGAACGTCGGCGCTGGCGACTCGATCCGGGTGATTGCCCTGTGAACCGCGCCCTCACCCAACGACAGTGCCCGAGCAGGCGCGCAAAAGGAGTTGCAGCATGATTGTCCGTCCGGTCCAAGTCAGCGACCTGCCAGCGTTGATGACGCTGGTGCAACAGGCCGGGCCGGGGTTCACCACCCTGCCCGCCAACGAAGATCGCCTGGCCCACCGGGTACGCTGGGCGCAGCGCGCCTTCGCCGAGCAGGTCGAGCGGGCCGATGCCGATTATCTGTTTGTGCTTGAAGACGACGAGCAGCGAGTGGTCGGGGTCAGCGCCCTGGCGGGGGCCGTCGGCCTGCGCGAGCCCTGGTACAACTATCGGGTTGGGCTGACCGTCAGTTCGGCACCGGATCTGGGCATCCAGCGGCAGATCCCGACCCTGTTCCTCAACAATGAACTGACCGGCCAATCGGAACTGTGCTCGCTCTTCCTGCGCCACGACCAGCGTCACGGCAGCAATGGGCGTCTGCTGTCGCTGGGGCGCTTGCTGTTTGTCGCCGAGTTCCCGCACCTGTTCGGCGAAAAGATGATCGCCGAACTGCGAGGCAGTGCCGACGAGCAAGGCTGTTCGCCGTTCTGGGACAGTCTGGGCCGGCACTTCTTCCAGATGGACTTCAGCCATGCCGACCATTTGTCCGGGCTGGGCAACAAGTCGTTCATCGCCGAACTGATGCCACGCCAGCCGCTGTACACCTGCCTGCTCACCGAACAGGCTCAGGCCGTGATCGGCCAGGCCCACCCCAACACCGAGCCGGCGCTGAAAATCCTCCAGTCCGAGGGTTTCGCTCACAAAGGTTACATCGACATCTTTGACGGTGGCCCGGTGATCGAGGCGCCGATCCGCAGTATCCGCACGGTACGCGACAGCCTGGAACTGACCCTGAGCATTGGCGCGCCGGATGATCAGGCGCCACTGTGGCTGATCCACAACCGCCGTCTGGAAAACTGCCGCATCACCGTCGCTGCGGGCCGCCGGGTCGGCAGCAGTCTGGTGATCGACCGCCTCACCGCCAAACGCCTGCAGTTGCAGCCGGGCAACTCGGTGCGGGCAGTGCCGCTGCCCAATCAACAGCAGCAGGCGGTGGCGGCCTGAGTGCCTCTGCCTGCTACAAGAAAGTCTGAACAGGTTTTTCCTGGTTAACTTCCTCGTTAATTCGTCATGATCCTTGACCCATTGGCGTGATAGCCTTTTCACCTTCGGCGTTGACACCTTTGCTCAAGCCTTTCCATTCCTTTGTATTGGTGGAACTCGTATGACCAGGCTTTCTCATCAAGATTTGCGCCGTAACTTCCGTCAGCTGCTGGCTTCCGACACCTGCTATCACACCGCCTCGGTGTTCGATCCGATGTCTGCCCGCATCGCCGCTGACCTGGGTTTTGAAGTAGGGATTCTCGGCGGCTCGGTCGCCTCGTTGCAGGTGCTGGGCGCCCCGGACTTTGCCCTGATCACCCTCAGCGAATTCGCCGAGCAGGCCACCCGTATCGGCCGCGTCGCCCAGTTGCCGGTGATCGCCGACGCCGACCACGGCTACGGCAACGCGCTCAACGTGATGCGCACCATCGTCGAACTGGAACGCGCGGGCGTCGCCGCACTGACCATCGAAGACACCCTGCTGCCAGCACAATTCGGCCGTAAATCCACTGACCTGATCACCGTCGCCGAAGGCGTCGGCAAGATCCGCGCGGCACTGGAAGCCCGGGTCGACTCGGAAATGGCGATCATCGCCCGGACCAACGCCGGCATCCTGCCGAACCAGGAAATCATCAGCCGCACCAAGCATTACCAGGCCGCCGGCGCTGACGGTATCTGCATGGTCGGCATCCAGGACTTCGATCAGCTCGAGCAGATCGCCGAACACCTGACCGTCCCGCTGATGCTGGTCACCTACGGCAACCCGGCGCTGCGCGACGACAAACGTCTGGCCGAGCTGGGTGTGCGCGTGACCATCGACGGCCACGGTGCTTACTTCGCGGCGATCAAGGCCACTTATGACAGCCTGCGCGAACAGCGCCAGATCTTCACCCAGGCCTCGGACCTGAGCGCCACCGAACTGACTCACACCTACACCCAGCCTGAGGAATACATCCTCTGGGCCAAGGAATACATGAGCGTCAAAGAGTAACCTCTCACCACGCTACAAAGAGGCAGAGCGGCCCGACGCCATTACGAGTCCACTCGCATGGCGCCCGCCGCGAAACCGCTAGCTGCCGTTAGTGTTTCGCCAACTCCATAATCATCCGCGACAACAGATAAATCCGCGGCGCCACACTCTCCACCTCGGCATACTCCTCCGGCGTATGAATATTGCCGCCAACAATCCCGAACCCATCCAGCGTCGGCGTCCCCACCCCGGCCGACAAACTGGCATCCGCCGCCCCGCCGCTGCCTTCTTCAGTCAGCTTGCGGCCAATCTCGCCGTAAATCCCCTGAGCCATCGCCATCAAACGATCCGACTCCGCCGTCTGCGGCATCGGCGGCAAGCCGCGTTGCAACGAAGTCTTCACTTCGGTATCGGGAATCAACTTGTCCTGCGACACCCGCGCCAGATCCTTCTCGATCCGGTCGAACTCTTCCGGCACCGCCGCCCGCACGTCAGCCTTGGCCGTGGCCTGATCCGGGATCACGTTGGTGCGGTCGCCAGCCTTGAGCACAGTGAAGTTGATGGTGGTTTTCTTGGCTTCGTCGCCGAGCTTGCCCAGTTGCAGGATCTGATGCGCGGCTTCCATCGCCGCGTTGCGCCCCAGTTCCGGTGCGACGCCGGCGTGGGCGGCTTTGCCCTTCACTTCGACCAACGCGGTGGCACTGCCCTTGCGCCACACCACCAGACCATCGGCCGGACGGCCCGGTTCGAGGTTGAGGGTCACATCGTGGAGTTTGGCGGTTTTCTTGATCAGGTCGGTGGCGACGTCCGAGCCGGTTTCCTCGCTGGCATCGAGCAGGAACGTGATTTGCGCGTAGTCCTTGAAGTCGAGGTTCTTGAGGATTTTCAGCGCGTAGATGCCCGCGACGATCCCGCCCTTGTCGTCCATCACGCCCGGCCCATAGGCGCGGCCGTCCTTGATCGTGAACGGACGCTCGGCGGCGGAGCCTTCCTTGAACACCGTGTCCATGTGCGCCATCAGCAGGATTTTGGCCTTGCCGGTGCCTTTGAGCGTGGCGAGTAAGTGGTTGGTTTTTTCAGGAGTGTTGGGTACCAACTCAATAGTCGCGCCAAGCTTTTTCAGCTCGTCGATGGCGATTTCGCTGACTTGCTTGAGGCCTTTTTCATCGCCGGAACCGGAATCGATATTCACCAGCCGCTCCAGCAGTCTCAGGGCTTCGGGTTTGTATTGCTCGGCGTCGGCCAGCACCTGTTTGTGTGGTTCGGCAAAGGCGTCAGCGGCTGCGAAAGAGAAGGTCAGGCCGAGACCGGCGGCCAGCAGAGAACGAGGGAATTTGAACGTCATGAATCAATCCTTGTTTCGTGTCGGGTACTGAACCGTACCTGACATCGCCGCAAGGCTCTATCCCGGATGCGACACCCCATCCGTTCAAACCGAACCCAGCACCTCGCGCCGTGGCTTGTCGTCATTGCAACAGATCACCCGGTTGCGCCCGGTCGCCTTGGCCTCGTACAGCGCCTGGTCAGCGTCATTCAGCCAGCGTGTCGCATCGCCGTGAGCCGGATCGAGTGCGGCCAGGCCGATGCTCAGACTGACTTTCAACGCCGGATTCTGCTCGTAGACCAGAAAGGAAAAACGCTCGCGCAAGGCTTCCATCACCTGCGCCGCATTGAACAGCGGCAAGTCCGGCAGGATCACGCAAAACTCGTCGCCGCCGTAACGCCCGGCCACGTCCGCCATCCGCAGGTTCTGCTTGAGCATCTTGCTCAACTGGCGCAGGACGATATCGCCCGCCACATGGCCGTAGGTGTCGTTGATCGCCTTGAAGTGATCGATGTCGATCAGCGCAATCGCCGCGCCTTTTTGCTGGCCTTTGCAGCGCAGGAATTCGATGTCCAGTTGATCCTTCCAGGCGCCGTGGTTGAGCAGTCCGGTGAGGCTGTCGGTACGGCTCAGGGCCAGCAATTCACGTTTCTGCACGCCCAGGGTGTAGGCCTGACGAAAGCAGATCCAGCCCAGCGCCAACGGGTACAACATCAACAACGGCAGACAGGCATACATCTGTGCCGGTGTGGTCGCCGGAATAAAGGCCGGGGCGAACACCACCAGCCCGACACCGACGCCCAGCAACTGCGCCGCCGACCCTGCGAGCAAAAAGCGCAGACCGCCGATGGCGACATTATTCATCGCCATCATCGAAATGGTCGTGGCACTGGGCAGCGGATTGAATTGCATGGCCGCGACCCAGAGGCCGCCAAGGAAGGCATCGATCAGCAAGTTGCGGTGTTCGGCGTGGTAAGGGACTTTCGAGCGTCGTGCCCACTGATACGCCAGGTGTGGCCAGACCAGGCCGTTGAACAACATCAGCGCCCAGACCCAGGCGGGGGGATCGAGCGGATACATCGCGACGCTCACGCACAAAAGCCCCAGGACCAGCCCCAGGGTTCGCGATGTGTAAAGCCTCCTGGCCAGTGAAAGTCCCTTTCCTCCCGTTCTTCCCATAAGGGCCTCGAGTACACCGCAAAAGGATGTGCTCGGAGTCTAACAGGGCAACGTTAAATAGCCATCACCGGCCAGCGGCCGGCAGTCTCCGACCCCGCGGCCCGCCATTTCCGGCACACGGCAGGCAAATGATTGGCTATACATGAAAGGTGGAAAATGGAAAAAAGACTCTAAGAAGGAGGCCCATGCAGACCTATCAAGTGTTGATCATCGGCAGCGGATTTGGCGGCCAGTGCGCTGCGGTCAATTTGCTCAAGGCCGGCGTCGACGATTTTCGCTTGCTGGAGCGGCGGGACTTTTTCGGCGGCACCTGGTGCCAGAACACCTACCCCGGCGCGGCGGTGGACGTGCCATCGCCTCTGTATTCGCTGTCGTTCGCACCCTACCCATGGACGCAGATGTTCGCCGGACAGGCCGAACTGCATCGCTACACCGAACACGTCATCGAGCGTTTCGGCCTGCGCGAGCGGGTGGAGCTGCAAGCCAATGTCGAGCACATCGAGTGGGATGAAAACGAAAAACGCTGGGCCGTACACACCGGCGCCAAGGGCATCTATTACGCGCAGTTCGTGATCAATGCCACCGGGCCGCTGAGTCAACCGGTCGTCCCACACTTCCCCGGTCGGGATCGTTTTCAAGGCAAGACCTTTCATACAAACAATTGGGATCACAGCTACGACTATCGCGGTAAACGCGTGGCGATCGTCGGCAGCGGTGCCAGTGCCGTGCAGGTGATTCCGACGATTGCACCGGATGTCGCGCACTTGCACGTCTTTCAGCGCACCCCCCATTGGGTGCTGCCGCGCCCCGACCGAAAATTCGGACGTTTCCAGCGCTGGCTGCTGGGGCTGAAACCGGCCTGGAAGCTGCTGCGCTGGCTGATCTACTGGCAGTTCGAAACCCGGATCATCGCCTTCAAATATTCGAAACCGGCGATTCACATGGTGCAGAACCAGGCGCTGAAATTTCTCAAACGCCAGGTGACCGACCCCGAGTTGCGGAAAAAACTGACGCCGGACTTCACCATCGGCTGCAAACGGGTATTGCTCTCCAACACCTATTATCCGGCGCTGACCCGGCCCAACGTCACCTTGCACAGCCGCGAACAAGGTATCGCCGCGCTTGATGAAACCGGCATCGTCACCACGGATGGCCAGCACATCGACGTTGATCTGATTGTCTGGTCGACCGGTTACGACGCCACCGATGGCGTGATTTCCTACCCGGTCAGCGGAAAAAACGGCGTAAAACTGCGCGATGTCTGGGCGCAATACCCACGCGCCTACCTCGGCACCAGCCTGCCGGACTTTCCCAACCTGTTTATCGTCACCGGGCCCAACACCGGCATCGGTCACACCTCGGCGCTGTTCATCATCGAATCGCAGATGAACTACATCCTCGACTGCATCCGCACCGTACAGGCCAAAGGTCTGCGCAGCATCGAAGTTCGCCCCGAAGCAGAACGTACCTACACTCAGATGATTCATCGGGAAATGGAACGCACGGTCTGGAAAACCGGCGGCTGCCACAGTTGGTATCAAAGCAGGAGCGGTCATGTGATCGCGATGTTCCCCGGATTCAGTTTCAGCTATCACCGCTTGACCCGGGCGCTGAAACCGGCCGACCACATACTGTCTTGAACAAGGAAGACCCACGATGCTTTTGCTGTTTGTCGCCCTCGCAGTTTTCGTGGCCTGGAGCTGGTTGAGCTACCCGGCGGTCGGTCACTGGCTCTACGACCTGAGCGCAGCTTTGGAGGCCAGGCTGTACCGGTTGCACAAGATTGAAGTGCCGATCGCCGAAATGACGGTGTCGACCTGGCAAGGCGGGCCTTACGAGGCGTCGAGCAGCATTCTGATGCTGCACGGCTACAGCGCCGAAAAGAACCTGTGGCTGCGTTTCGCCCGGCACTTTGTCGGGCAGTACCGGGTGATCATCCCGGACCTGGCCGGTCACGGCGAAACCGGCTTCAAGGCCGGTGGTGGCTACGACATTCCGGTTCAGGCCAAACGAATGATCCAGTTGCTCGACGTCTGCGGCGTCGAGAAGGTCCACGTGATCGGCAACTCCATGGGCGGTTACATCGCCGCGTGGCTGGCAGCGACCTACCCGGATCGCATCGCTTCGGTGGCGCTGATCGACCCGGCCGGCGTCACCGCGCCCGAGGCCAGCGACATGGAGCGTCACCTGGCTCGTGGGCACAATCCGTTCCTGATCAACTCCCGGGAAGAATTCCGACACTTCTATGCGATGACCATGGCCTCGCCGCCGTGGGTGCCCGGTCTGGTACTCGACGCCATTGCCCAGCGCTACGAGCAACAACGGGACGAACTGGAAGAGATCTTCCGGGACTTTCGCGCAAGTCCGCCGATGGAACCGAAGTTGCCGGACATCAAATGCCCGGCGCTGTTGCTCTGGGGCCGCAAGGACCGGTTGATCGATGTCAGCAGTGTGCCGGTGTGGAGCAAGGGCATCGCCAATCTGCGGGTGGATGTGTGGGATGGCGTCGGGCACATGCCGATGGTCGAGCAGCCGTCGAACACGGCGCGTTTGTATCGGGAGTTCCTGGGGGAAAACTCACGCGCAGACAGGTAAACGGTCAGTCGTTGGCAGAATGAAGTTCGTAGGATTCTTCGTTTGCCCGCGCCGGCGAAGGCTGCGATCTTTTCCTCCATCCTTTACGTGACCGTGCCAGGAATTTTTTTCATGACCGTGCAGCCGTTCGTCAGCCCCGACCTGATCCGCCAACGCTTCTCCAAAGCGATGTCCGACATGTACCGCGAAGAAGTGCCGCTGTACGGCGCACTGATGGAACTGGTGGAGCAGACCAACCGCGAAGTGCTGGCCCGCGAACCGCAGATCGCCAGTCAACTGCACAGCACCGGCGAAATCGAACGGCTGGACATGGAGCGCCATGGCGCGATCCGCGTCGGCACCGCCGCCGAACTGGCCACCCTCGCCCGTCTGTTTGCGGTGATGGGCATGCAGCCCGTGGGTTATTACGACCTGACGCCTGCCGGGGTGCCGGTGCATTCCACGGCGTTTCGCGCGGTGCATGAAGATGCGCTGCAGGTCAGCCCGTTCCGGGTGTTCACTTCGTTGCTTAGACTGGAATTGATCGAAGATCCTGAGCTGCGAGCCTTTGCTCAATCGGTGCTGGATCAGCGTTCGATCTTCACCCCGGCCGTGCTGCGCCTGATCGAGCTGGCCGAATCGGCTGGCGGGCTGAATGAATCCGAAGCCGGGGAATTTGTCCTGCAGGCGCTGGAGACTTTTCGCTGGCACCACAGCGCCACCGTCACCGCCGCGCAGTATCAGACCCTCAGCGCCCAACATCGTCTGATCGCCGATGTCGTGGCCTTCAAGGGCCCGCACATCAACCACCTGACTCCGCGCACCCTGGACATCGACATCGTTCAGGCGCAGATGCCGCTGCATGGCATCACGCCCAAAGCGGTGATTGAAGGGCCACCACGCCGGCAGCATCCGATCCTCCTGCGCCAGACCAGTTTCAAGGCGCTGGACGAGCCGATCGCCTTTACCGACCAGACGCAAACCCGCGGCAGCCACAGCGCCCGGTTTGGCGAAATCGAGCAACGCGGTGCGGCGCTGACACCCAAGGGCCGGGCGTTGTATGACCGTCTACTGAATGCGGCGCGGGATGAATTGGGCGATTTTCCCAACGAAGCCAATGCCTCACGCTACAACGCGCTGATGACCCGGCACTTCAGCGAATTCCCTGACAGCCTCGATGGCATGCGCGAGCAGGAATTGGCGTACTTCCGTTATTTCCTGACAGACAAAGGGCTGGCGGCGGGTCGTCCCGCTGAGGTTTCGCTGCAAGCTTTGTTGCGCAACGGCTATGTGAAAGCCGAACCGCTGGTGTACGAAGATTTCCTGCCGGTGAGTGCGGCGGGGATTTTTCAGTCGAACCTGGGGGACGCCGCGCAGACGCACTATGGCGAGCACTCCAACCGGCAGTCGTTCGAACTGTCGCTGGGACGTTCGACCATCGATGAACTGGGCTTGTATGCAGAGACTCAACGGCGTTCGATCGAGGAATGTTTGAAGGCACTTGCCCGATAACGCGACGAGGCAGCACTTGGCCATACTGCGCAAGAAGTTGCGCAGTTCCCCGTAATAAAAACCCCATCAGAATCGCTGCAGCCCTTGCACATCAAGGGCTGCAGCCAAGTGCGCAAGAAGTTGCGCAGTACTGCGCAACTT
>NZ_JBWKPF010000005.1:20737-670005 GCF_059418105.1 Pseudomonas sp. GW821-FHT09C09 | reverse complement strand
GATGCATCGCCGATGGTAGTGTGGGGTTTCCCCATGTGAGAGTAGGTCATCGTCAAGATTAAATTCCGAAACCCCAATTGCGAAAGCAGTTGGGGTTTTGTTTTGCCCGCAGGAAAGTTTTTTGCCCGCGACAGCGAACAAATTTGCACAGTTATTTTCGAATCAGAACACTAGAATAGTCCCCATCTTTTTCGGAGCCAGAGCCCTTATGTCGGATTCGGTTGACGCCCCCGGGCTGTCAGATTTACCGCTGGATGACTTGGTGGCCTGTCATGAGTGCGATCTGCTGATGCGCAAGCCCAAGCTTGCCCACGGTGAGAAAGCCCTCTGCCCACGCTGCGGCTACGAACTGTATGCCCACCGTCATAACGTGGTGCAACGTAGCCTAGCCCTGGTCATTGCCGCACTGTTGCTCTACGTGCCGGCGAACTTTTTACCCATCATGCAGCTCAATGTTCTCGGGCAATCGTCGCAGGACACTGTCTGGAGCGGCGTTGTCGGCCTGTTCAATACCGATATGCGTGGTGTTTCAGTCGTCGTATTCCTGTGCAGCATGGCGATCCCCCTGCTGAAACTGCTGTGTCAGTTGATCGTGTTGCTGACCATCCGTTTCAACATCGGTCGTAGCTACGGCCTGTTGCTCTACCGCATTTATCACCACCTCAGAGACTGGGGCATGCTTGAGGTCTACCTCATGGGTGTCCTGGTGGCGATCGTCAAACTGGCGGACATGGCGGCCATCACCGTCGGTCTCGGTCTGGCTTGTTTCATCGGTTTGTTATTGGTTCAGGTCTGGCTCGAAGTGGTGATGTCACCGCACCAGATCTGGCAGGCGTTATCAGGAGAAGATCCCCATGCGGGCGATTGATGCGGGCATTCTGATCTGTACCGAATGCCACGAACTGAACAAGCAGGATGCCGACAGCGACGTGCAGACCTGCACCCGATGCGGTGCGCTGGTTCACGCCCGACGGCCCAACAGCCTCGCGCGTACCTGGGCGCTGCTGATCACGGCCGCGATCGTCTACATTCCGGCGAACGTCCTGCCGATCATGACGGTCAGTTCGCTGGGTCAGGGTGATCCGAGCACCATCATGTCCGGGGTCATCCAGTTGGTGCAGCACGGCATGATTCCAATCGCTGCCGTGGTGTTCATCGCCAGTATTCTGGTGCCGACCTTCAAACTGGTGGGCATCGCGCTGCTGCTGTTTTCGGTACAGCGCCGCCAGCCGTTGTCCGCGCGCCAGCGGATCTGGATGTACCGTTTCATCGAGTTCATCGGCCGCTGGTCAATGCTCGACATTTTCGTGATCGCCATTCTGGTGGCGGTCGTCAACTTCGGCCGGCTAGCCAGTGTCGAAGCCAATCTGGGCGCCATCGCCTTCGCCAGTGTGGTGATTCTGACGATGCTCGCCGCTGTCACTTTCGATCCCCGACTGATTTGGGATAACACGGAGTCGGACGCCGACCATGACTGATTTGCCCGTAGCGAAAACCCGACCGGCTTCGAACTGGTCTGCCATTTGGGTACTGCCCCTGATTGCCCTGATCATCGGTGGCTGGCTGGGATGGCGTGCCTACAACGAAACCGGCATCGAGATTCAGGTGCGTTTCGAAAGTGGTGAAGGCATCCAGGCCAACAAGACCGAAGTGGTCTACAAAGGCATGTCTGTCGGTAAGGTCAAAGCCCTCAAGCTCGATGACGAAGGTGCTACCAAAGGGGTGATCGCCACCATCGAGATGAACAAGGATGTCGATCAATACCTGAAGACCAGCACCCGCTTCTGGCTGGTCAAACCGAGCGTAACCCTGGCCGGTATTACCGGCCTGGAAACCCTGGTGTCGGGCAACTATGTCGCGATCAGCCCGGGTGAAGGCGAGCCGACCCGCAAGTTCAAGGCCCTGGCCGAAGAGCCCCCACTGTCGGACTCCAAACCCGGCCTGCACCTGACGATCAAGGCTGATCGCCTGGGTTCGCTGAACCGCGGCAGCCCGGTGTTCTACAAGCAGATCAAAGTCGGCCAGATCAAAAGTTACGTACTGTCGGAAGACCAGAGCACGGTCGAGCTCAAGGTATTCATCGAACCGACCTACGCCAAACTGGTGCGCAAACACACACGCTTCTGGAACGCCAGCGGCATCAGCATCGACGCCAACCTGTCCGGGGTGAAAGTGCGCAGTGAATCCCTGGCCAGCATCGTCGCCGGAGGTATTGCCTTTGCTACGCCGGAGAACCGCAAGGACAGCCCGCCCACCGATCCGAGCCTGCCGTTCCGCCTCTACGAAGACTTCGATGCGGCCGCCGCCGGCATCCGCGTGAAGGTCAAACTCAGCGATTTCGAAGGCTTGCAGGCCGGGCGTACCCCGGTGATGTACAAGGGCATTCAGGTCGGTAACCTCAAAGCCCTGAAAATAGATCCGGATCTGTCCAGCGCAACCGCAGAACTGACCCTCGATCCATTGGCCGAAGAGTATCTGGTCACCGGTACCCAGTTCTGGGTGGTCAAACCGTCGATTTCCCTGGCCGGCATCACCGGTCTGGAAGCACTGGTCAAAGGTAACTACATCGCCGTGCGCCCCGGCGACAAGGGCGGTGCGCCGCAACGCGAGTTCGAGGCCCGACCAAAAGCACCGCCTCTGGACTTGAAGGCGCCGGGCCTGCACCTGGTGCTGTTCACCGACAGCCTCGGTTCGATCGAGGTCGGCAGTCCGATTCTCTACAAACAGGTCAAGGTCGGCTCGGTGCAGAGCTATCAGTTCTCCAAGACCAAAAAGCAACTGGTGATTGGCGTCCACATCGAGAAGGAATACGAAAACCTGGTCAACGCCTCGACCCGGTTCTGGAACGTCAGCGGCATCACTCTGACCGGTGGCCTGACTGGTGGCATTCAGGTCAAGAGCGAGTCCTTGCAGACTCTGATGGCCGGCGGTATCGCCTTCGAAACGCCGCAAGTCAAGGCGCCGTTGCAGAAGCGTATTCCGCGCTTCCGTCTGTTCGCCAATCATGATGACGCGAATCAGAAGGGTGAGGTGGTGACCATCAAGGTGGACCGCGCTGACGGCTTGCGCAGCGGCACGCCGGTTCGCTTCAAGGGACTGGATGTCGGCAAGATTGAAAGCGTCGACCTGACCGATGATCTGCAATCGGTGATCCTCACCGCACGCATCACCGAAGTGCCGGAGAAGATTGCCCGGGTCGGCAGCCAGTTCTGGGTGGTCAAGCCGGAACTGGGGCTGATCAAGACCTCGAATCTGGAAACCCTGGTCACGGGGCAGTACATCGAAGTTCAGCCGGCGGCGAAGAGCCTCGGCCCGCAGAAGAACTTCGTGGCATTGGCCAATCCGCCGGAAGTGAGCAAACAAGAGGCCGGTCTCAGTCTGGTATTGAGTGCCGCCCGTCGCGGCTCGTTGAAACCCGGCGTGCCGGTAACCTATCGCGAAATCACGGTGGGTAAAGTCACGGGTTACGAACTGGGTCAAACCGCCGACCGCGTTCTGGTGCACATCCTGATCGAGCCGAAATACGCGCCGCTGGTACGCAGTGGCAGCCGCTTCTGGAACACCAGCGGTGTCGGTTTCGATATTGGTTTGTTCAATGGCCTTACCGTACGCACCGAGTCTCTCGAAACGGCGATTCAGGGCGGTATCGCCTTCGCCACACCGGATGGCGAGCGGATGGGCAACCCGGCTCGCGCCGAGCAGACCTTCCCGCTGTTCGACAAGTTCGAAGACGAGTGGCTGACCTGGGCGCCGAAAATCCCCCTCGGCAAATAATCCCGCCCAATGAAAAGGGCCGCGATCCAATGGATCGCGGCCCTTTTTTGTGCCCGTCAGCTACGCATCAAACCGCATCCAGCTCCGGTTCATCCGCTTCGACATTGATCGTGGCTTTCACCACATCGTGGCGGCGGATGTACTTCCAGTCCGCCTCGTCGATGTAGATGCCGGCCGGGCCGCTGCCGCCTTCCAGGTCAATAGCGACACTGGCGCAGACCTGCGGCTTCACGCTCGCCAGAATCGGCACGAAGCCCAGTTGCAGGCTGGTTTCCAGCAACGCCGCCTGGTTCCTTTCGTCGATGTCCGCCGCCTCGTCGAGGTAGTAAGGCAGGCGCACTCGGCCGGCCAGATCGCGGTCCATCAAGTGCAGCAACAAATACATGTTGGTCAGCGCCTTGATGGTCATCGTGGTGCCGTTGGATGCCGCGCCATCGATGTCGGTGTGGATAACCGGCTGACCGTTGACCTTGGTGATCTCGAACGCCAGTTCGAACAAGTCCTTGAGGCCGAGCTGGTTGTGGTTCGCCGCCACCAGCCGCGCCAGGTATTCCTTGGCCTCTTCGTTCTTGTTGTCCTGCTCGGCGCTCTGGCTCAGGTCGAACACCGACAGGGTTTCGCCTTCTTCGTACTGACCGGCGCTGTGGATGATCTGGTCGATGTGCTTGAGCGCTTCCTTGTTCGGCGCGAGCACGATGCGGAAGCTCTGCAGGTTGGACACCTGACGCTTGTTGATCTCGCGGTTGAACAGCGCCAGTTGGTGCTCGAGGCTGTCGTAGTCGCTGCGGATGTTGCGCAGGGTCCGCGCGATATCGGTGACCGCCGCGCGACGGGCCTTGCCCAGGGTCAGAGCTTCGTCGGTGCGATGCGCATAAGCGTTGATCAGCAGCGACAGGCGTCGCTCCATGTCGTCTTCACTGTCGAACTTGGCCACGCCCTTGAGGCGTACCTGCGCGTACAGCGCTTCGATCTGGCCGTCGGCACGCAGCAGGCCTTGCCAGCTGTCCTGATAGTCGTTGAGCAGCGGCAGCAGGTTGTCCATCGAATCGTCGACCGGATCCATGAACGGCGTACCGAACGGCAGGTCAGCCGGCAGCAACTGACGGCGACGCAGGGCATCGTCGAGGGTGCGTTGCTTGGCTTCCATGTCGGCGATCTGCCGGCCGACCAGTTGCAGCTTGGCCGACAGTTGCTGGACGCGCTCGGTGAATGCATCGCTGGAGCGCTTGAGTTCGTCCTGCGCGGCTTCCATCTGCGCCAGTTGCTCGAGCTTGTCGCCTTCTTCGGCGCTCAGGGTCTGAGTACGACGGAAATCTTCCAGCGCTTTCTGAGCGTCCAGCACCTGCTGGTACAGCGCTTCGGTCTGGGTCTTGCTCGCAGCGCGGTCGGCGGCCACGGCTTGCTGGGTCTTGAGTTGCTTGAGTTCTTTTTCCAGACGCTCTTTCTGATCGCGCAGCGCGGCACGGTCAGCCAGCGCTTGCAGGGCCGGCGGCTCGATGTGCGAGATGTCGATCGACAGGCCCGGCACTTCGAAACGTTCGCCCTTGAAGCCGTCGAGGATCAGCTCGACCGATTTCACCCATTCGCCATCCTCGTCGAGGGTGATGCCGTGCTCGCCCAGCGGCAGGCTGAACAGCGCGCTGTTGAACAGGCGCATCAGACGCTCGACGTCCTGTTGCGAAAACTCTTCGCGCAGGCGGGCGTAGCTGTTGTTGTCGGCGTGATCGAGTTGCTGCTTCACCGACTTCAAGCGTTTTTCCAGATCCCGCAGACGTTCTTCGAGATCCTCGGCACTGAACTGACGGGACTGCGCCAGCGCACCGGCCAGTTCATCGTGAGCGTCCTTGGCGGCGAGCAGTTGCTGCTCAAGCACTTTGACGTCATCGATCAGTGCAAAGCGGTTCTTCAGCACCGACAACTCACCCAGCCAGCGCTGGATGCCGGAGATTTCCCGCTCCAGACGCATCAGTTCCTGAGTACCGCCGCGCTGATCGTTTTGCAGGTCGTCCTGCTCGCGGCGGTAGTGTTCGGCCTGGATCGTCAGCTCTTCCTTGCGTGCCGTGGCGTAGTCCGACCAGGTGCCGAGCAGAGAGTCGAGCAGTGGCGACAGGCGATGCAGCTTGCCGCGCAGCACGTCGCGCTGTTTCACGCCGTTGGCCAAGGCTTCGACCAACGGGCCGGCGGCCACCAGTGAGTTGTAGTCCTGTTCCATGCGACGCACGTCGCGGAAGGCTTCTTCGCAGGCCGCGATGTAGTCGACGCTGCCGGAACGCAGGCTGTGTTCGAAGGCATCGAGGAACAGCTGCTTGAGCTTGGCGGCGGTGATTTCGCGCATGTGCAGCAGGTTGATGAACAGTGCGCGGAACGTCTTCAGGCTCTGCTCACTGGTGGAGCGCAGCGGAATCAGCGTCAGGTCGAGCGGGATCGACGTATGACCGCCAACCAGCAAACGGCGCAGCTCGTCAGGTTTGAGTTCGTAGGCTTTCAGGCCTTCCTTCTCAAGGTTGCTGAACAGTTCTTTCTGGCGCAAGCAGGTATCGTTTTTCTGGTAGTGGGCCAGATCCAGCTTGCCGGCATAGGCAAAGAACTGGTGACCGAAACCACCGCCGGGGCCGCGACCGACCACGCCGATCACGTGCGGGCCATGAGGCAGGTTCACTTCGACGAGGATGTAGCTCGTGTCGGAGGCAAAGTAGAAACGCCGGGATTGTTCCAGGCTGTACTTGCCGAAACTCATGTCCGACATGCGCGCCAGAATCGGGAACTGCAAGGCGTTGATCGAGGCGGATTTACCAAGGTTGTTCGCGCCGTAGACCGACAGCGGCTCTTCCAGCGGGAACAGGCCGAGGCTGTAACCGGCGGTGTTCAAAAGGGCAAAGCGGCGGATGCCGTAGCGTTCCTGGCTCATGCGTCGGACTCCTGTTCTTCGGCAATGGCGCGGGCCAGTGCGTCTTCTTCGCTTTCTTCTTCAAACTCGGTCAGGTCTAGCGGATCGTCGGTTTCCAGCAGCCTGGCCTCGGCTTCCTCGTCGATCAGCACCGGTGCCGGCAGCGGCAGCACGCTGTGGACGCTGGCCGCCAGATCGCGGTCCTGCTGCACCGACAGGCACACGTCGAGGAAGCGGTGCATCGGCGGCAGGAAGCGGTACACACCGTTTTCTTCGCCGGCGAAACCGAGCTGGGTCATGCGGCGCATGATCTTCTCTTCCAGCTCATCAACGGTCTGCACTTCGGCCTGGATGAACAGGTCGCGGTACTTTTCCAGCAGCGATGGCAGTTCGTCGCGGCCGAGACTGCCGCCGTCCAGCACGGCGATCGGGTCGCGACCCTGGTCAGCCAGGTGCTCGACAAGGATGAAGGTGAACAGCGCCAGACGCTGGGCGGTCTTGTTTACTGCGGCGGCGGCCATGTCCGGCACGAAGTAGTAGAAACCACGGGTGTCGCAGACCAGTTCGAAGCCCAGGGCCTTGAACAGCGTGCGGTACTGGTCCTGGAAGTTCGACAGCTGCGCATACAGCTCCGGGTCGCGGCGGCTGACGTGGTAGCCCTTGAACAGTTCGCGGAAGATCGGCGCCAGTTGAGACAGTTCGGAGAGATCAAGATGCATGTGGAGTGCTCGCAGAATCCTCGGCGGCGGGGTCGCGGGCCGAGAGCAGGGCGAAGGAGCGCAGGCTGACCTGATGCTCGTGAGTGTGGTATTCGCGGCGTTCCAGACGCTCGCGCTTGAAGCGTTTTTCCCGCGACAGGCGCGAGAACCAGTAAAGCAATTCGTCGGTGGCGCCGTCCGGTTCCTGTTCCAGCAGCCAGGTCATCAGATCCGGCATCGGCAGGGACTCTTCGCAGCGGTCGACCATTTCGCGCACGGTGCGCGGTGCACGCGGGGCATCGCCGGTCTTTTGCGACTTGTGCGCCTTGGGGAAGCGCGCCGGTTTCGGTTCGAAACGGGCCAGGGCGTAGACGTAGGCTTCGACCTGACTGGCGCTGCCGAGGAAGGTGCTTTGCGGCCGGGTGAACAGCGGCATCGCGGCTTGCGGCACGGCGTCGATGCCTTTGCGGCGGATCGCTGCCAGTGCCAGCGCGGCACCACGGGTCACGGCGTTGTGCCGGCGCGCTTCTTCACGCAGCGGCAGCAGCAGTTCCCGGGCGTGACGCAGGGTCAACTGGGCGCTGGTCTGCATTTCGAGGATGCGCGCGTGGGTGCGCAGCAGCATATCGTCATCGACCAGATGGCCGAGGCGCTGCTGTTCGCTGAGCATCTTCAGCAGCACGGTTTCGACCTTGCGCACGCCTTGTTCGAAGGCGCCGTCGGCGTTCACCAGATCGATCATCGGTTCGACGTATTCGTCCCAGGTCGCCAGTACTTCGGCGTAACGCTGACGCAGGGGGATCTGTCGGTCGCTGGTCTTGGCCCGTTCGGCCACGGCCACCAGCGCCTGTTCGTCGTTGTCGAGTTTCTTCAGGACGTCACGCACACGCATGTCGAGCAGGCGCAACTGACGGGCAAGGTCATTGCCGTCGCGGATGTCGAACGCATCCTGAATATAGCCGGCCAGACGCTCGAGGTGACGCAGGTAGGCTTCGATCTCCAGGCACAGGCCCAGACGGTGCTCCCGGCGCAGGTAGGCGAGGAAGTCGTGGATTTGCGCGTTGAGCTCGAAGCGGTTCGGGCTTTTCGCCACGGGGACCAGAATGTCGAGGCGAATCCACACGTCGAGCAGGCTGGTGATGTCCTGCGGCGTGCTTTCCAGTTGTTGGGCGGCCAGTTGCGTGCGCAGTTCGTTGAGGCTCAGGGTGCCCTGGTCGAAGTGCTCGCACAGTGGCTCCAGAAGTGCCCAGTGTTCAGCGAGGGCGCGCAAGACGCGCTTGGGTTCGATCATCGGAATGGCCGGCTGGTTGGCGATTAAAAGCCGCGATTGTACTGCATCACGCGGGATGCGATTCACTCTCGGGACGGGCTGTCGCTTTTCTTTGCGTCAAGGTATCGGTCAAGACTATCGATCAACAGCGGGCGATCTTGAGCGAAGGGCGGTAGAATCAGCGCACTTCAGTTATCCACAAGTGGCCGACCCTTGCTAATCGAGTCCCGCCGCCGCGCCTATTTGAACGCCATGCAGGTGGTCAACTGGCTGCCGCGCACCGAATTGCCCTTTGCCGCGCCGTCGCGGCCCGAGCTGCTGGAGCCTCTGGAGCCGGAGCCCGAGGTTCTGCTGTCCGTAGCGCCTGCGCCCGAGGCCGGCGCGCCTGTACAGCCAGCCGTGCGCGTGGTGGAACGGCCGAAGATCGAAGTCCCGCGACCAATGCCCGCCAGCGGCCGCCCTGCCACTAAACCAGTGGAAGAAGTCGAAGAGGCGCCGGTGGTCGCACGGCCCGCGCCGGTGCCGCCACCGCGTTTCGCCCTGCAATTGCTGCGCGCCGGTCGTTGCCTGTTGCTGGTGGAGTTACCCACAGGCGAATCGTTCCAGAGCCGGGATCCTGCTTATCTGCTGCTCAAGGACATGCTTCGGGCTGCCGGTCTGCCGGATGCGCCGCAGATCGTCGGCGATCCGGTGCGCTGGCCACTGCTGGTGCGCGGCACCATGGATCAGGGGCCGGATGCGGCCCGGGATTTCGTCCAGGGTTTCCTTTCGGTGCAAATGGAAGCCGCGCCGTGCGCCTGCCTGTGGCTGATCGGTCTGCCGGCGGTGCGCTTCGCCGGTGAGAAGGACGCCGAGGCGTTCAACAGTGAATTGCAGATCGAGGGTCTTGGCCTGGCCTGGGCCGTGCCGGGACTGGAATTGTTGATGGAAGAGCCACAGCGCAAAGCCGCCGTGTGGCAAGCCATGCGTCGGCTGATGGCGCGCTGGAAAGAATCGAATGAGTGATGCGGTAACCTTCCGTCCGATGGTCGAAGCCGATCTGGACGCTGTGCTGAAAATTGAATTCGCGGCTTACAGCCATCCCTGGACCCGCGGGATTTTTCTCGACGGGCTGGGCAAATACCAGATCTGGTTGATGTTCGAAGGCGAGCAGCAGGTCGGCCACGGGGTGGTGCAGATCATTCTGGATGAAGCGCACCTGCTCAACATCACGGTCAAGCCGGAGAATCAGGGCCGCGGCCTTGGGCTGACATTGCTTGAATACCTGATGTCCCGTGCCTATGCGGCCGATGCCCGGGAGTGTTTCCTGGAAGTGCGCGACAGCAACACAGCGGCGTTCCGCCTGTACGAGCGCTACGGTTTCAACGAAATCGGCCGTCGTCGCGATTACTACCCGGCAGTGGGCGGGCGTGAAGACGCCGTGGTCATGGCCTGCACCCTGGTTGACTGATAGGCCGTAGAAGCTGTCTCAATCGGAGACAGCTTCTACGGAGCACTTCAGCGTTTGCCGTCCATCGGGTCGCGACGCGCCATTTCCGCTTCATCCAGCCCGTCGCCGCCGCCAATGTCGTCCTCATCGACAATGCTCAAATCCCAATCCGCCTGATTGCCTGATCCCAACTCATCGGCATCACGGGCGCCGTCTTCGCGGATCAGGGTTTCCGGGCTCAGGTCATCGTCGGTCGGTTCATGATCGGCCACTGAAGCACCGGTCAGGCCCGCCTCCCGTACCCGTTCCCGAGGCATCCGTTGCTCACGCTCACGTTCCGGCAGTTCATCGCCGATCTTCGCACTGGGCTGTTCGTCGTCGAAATCCAGCTCATGCACCGATCCCATGCGGTCTTCGTTATCATCGATGGGCTCCGGCTGTACCGCGTCGAAGGGGCGTCGTGAATCAGTCATGGCAAATCCTCATACTGTGGGCCTTACTCAGGTGGACTCACCCGGCACACGAGAAATTCCAACGAAATCACTTGCGATCCTTTCGTGACCCCGACGGACGGTTGTCTGTCATAGCAGCGCATCTTTCTTGAGGCCTTACAGCATGCATGACTTACAAGACCTGATTGATAACAACGAGCGTTGGGCTGACGCGATCACCAAGGAAGACCCGGATTTCTTCGCCAAGCTGGCCCGCCAGCAGACGCCTGAATACCTGTGGATCGGTTGCTCCGATGCACGGGTTCCGGCCAACGAAATCGTCGGCATGCTGCCGGGCGATCTGTTCGTTCACCGCAACGTCGCCAACGTGGTGCTGCACACCGATCTCAACTGCCTGTCGGTGATCCAGTACGCCGTGGACGTGCTCAAGGTCAAACACATTCTGGTGACCGGCCACTACGGTTGCGGCGGTGTGCGGGCGTCGATGCAGGATCGCCAGTTCGGTCTGATCGATGGCTGGCTGCGGTCGATTCGCGATCTGTATTACGAAAAGCGCGAAGAACTGGCCAAGCTGCCGACTGAAGAAGAGCAGGTCGATCGCCTGTGCGAGCTCAACGTGATCCAGCAAGTGGCCAACGTCGCTCACACCAGCATCATCCAGAACGCCTGGCATCGCGGGCAGAGCCTGTCGATCCACGGTTGCATCTACGGCATCAAGGATGGCCGCTGGAAAAGTCTGAACACGACCATCAGCGGTTTCGAGCAACTGCCACCGCAATACCGCTTGCGGCCGGTCGGCGCACCGTAACCTGCAAGTCAGCGCATGCCTTGTCGCAGCCAGCTCTTCAAGTAGCGCTGGCCTTCAAGGCTGGGTGGTTCGTCGTAACCGGTGATCCAGCCGCGACAATGAGCAGACCCGCAACCGCAGGCAAACTGCTTGAGCAGACGATCCTCGGTGGCGGTGTAGTCCATGGTCAGTCGCTCGCCCGGCTGAATGTCTCGCACGGCCCATAGCCATAATTCACTCATGTCGATGAACACGTTCGGGTCGCAGGAGTGTTCGAGCAGCCCGCAGAAGCGCGGGTCGTAAATATGTATGCCGGCCTGTAATTGCCGGGTCTGGCGGCAGCGGTAGGGCAGCAGTTGGCCCGAGACCCTGCACATGCGGGTGATGCGCAGGAATTCCCGGCGCGCGACGACTGCGCAGGGCGTTCCCCGGGCGTCGTGAATCACTTCGAAGTCGGCACGGGAAGGGAATCCGAGGCGCACGGGAAGCCCCGTGAACGGGTAGATCCCCTCTGTATCGCGGGGCGTTGGATGGCGAAGGACTTGCGTATTCATAACGATCCCTGTCGAAAAGATGCTGCGACTTCAACGGGGCAGTTTCCATTCGGCCCGGCAACACAGTATTGGATCCAATATCTCGTATATGAAATTACAGATCTACTGTCACATCTGACAGGGGCGAAAGACGCTTTTCCGCGTCAGCCTGCGCTGACACGGAAAAGCCATCTTGCGTCAAATATGAGGAGCAGGCACCGCGGTGTCCGGCATCGGGCTTTGAAGCTGTTGCAACTGGGCCTTGATCGGTGTGGTGGCGCACTTGGCGGCGGCCTGTTCGGCGGTCAGGTTGCGGATCGAGGTGTAGAACAACTCGCAGGTCTTGACCTTCTGCGTCACTTGCCAGGTCTGGGTGCAACTGTTCAGCAGGGTTTTCGGGTCGGTGCCCGGCTTGCTGCCCATGCCGGCCTGCCAGCAGGCGGCGCTCAAGTCCTGGCCCATCACTTTCAGCCCCGCCGCGTCAGCCTTGGCCTGGGCGTCGTCACCGGTGTAGCTCTTGGGATCGGCGGCGTACCAGATGTAGCTCGGGTGGTTGGAACCCAGGACCGGCACGTTCACCCCGGCGCTCGGAGTGATGGTTGCCAGGCCCAGCACGTTCACGGTCGGCCCGTATTGCTGCTTGATCCAGTTACGCACCGGTGCACCGAAGGCCACCATCGGCAGGGCAGCACCGCTGGCGCTGACGCTGACCTGTTTGACCATGGTGGTCTGGTAGTCCTTGAAGTAGTCGTAGACGCCTTCAAGGTCACTGCCGGCGCTGGCGGGGGCGGCAATCGGTGCGATGTCGACGATGGTCTGGTAGCCCGGCGTCTGGTCGGCCGGAATGCCGTTGTCGGTCAGCAGCGCGGCCCAGCGATCGGTGGTGTTGGAGCGCAGGTAGTCCTGAGCCTGGGTCAGCGAGTAATCCGGCGGGAAGTGCAGCAGCTCGACGCTTTTACGGTTTTCCAGGGCCATGCCCAGCGGCAGGAACAGATACCAGCTGTACGCCCATTTGCCATCGGCGTTGAGCTTGCTGGCGCCGGTGTAGGCCAGGTCCCCGGCATCCAGCAGCGCGGTCAGCGGCTTGTCGTAGTCTTTCGGCACGCCGCTGATCTCGGCGTAGATTTGTCCGTTGTCATTCTTCACCAGCACCTTGGCGCCGGCGTAGCCATCGCGTTGCACGCTCTGGCTCAGGTAATGGGCGACGGTCTGCTCAAGCGTCCAGTTGCGAAAGCAGATCACGCTGCAATTGTTGGGATAAGCGAAGAGGCGGGTGACGCGTTCGGTGCTGCCCAGTTTCAGGTCGACATCGGCGTGGGCGGCTGCGCTCAATGTGAGCGCAGCGAGGGTGAGTCCTGCGAGTTTGAACATGCTCAGATCCTTTTCAGCGTGGGTTCCCCGTTGCTCGGGTGCGCCACATATTGGATCAGCCGGGTGATGGCGAGAAGCCGTCAGCCGCAGTTTTTTGGGCCGTATCGCAGGACTCGTCCTCAGGCCTTGAAATGCAGGGCGTTGGTCAAATCGCCCATGGGTTTCTGGCCCCGGCCGGTCATCGCATCATCACGCTGCTTGATCCCCGTCAGGGTCTCCAGTTGGAAGACGCGGGTGATCAGACGCAGGATCGACGCGGTGTCATAGACCGTGTGATCCACCGTGCCTTTGCGGGCAAACGGTGACACCACCAGCGCCGGCACCCGGGACCCCGGCCCCCAGCGATCGCCCTTGGGCGGTGCGACGTGGTCCCACCAGCCGCCGTTTTCATCGACGGTCACGATCACCACCATGTTTTTCCATTGCGGACTTTCCCGCAGCACTTTCAACGCGCGGACGATATGGCGATCGCCCGAAGCCACGTCGGCGTAACCGGCGTGCATGTTCAGGTTGCCCTGGGGTTTGTAGAAACTCACGGCCGGCAACTTGCCCGCCTCGGCGTCGGCGAAGAACTTGTTGGTGCTCGACTCATCGCCCAGACCGGCGTCGCGCAGGCGTTTGCTGCGTTCTTCAGGATGTTCCGGGCCTTGTTGCTGGAAGTAATTGAACGGCTGGTGGTGATACTGGAAGTTGGGGATTTTCGGGATGCCGCCGGAATCCTTGAATTGATCCAGCGTCGCCTGCCAGGCGCCGGCGTACCACGCCCAGTCGATGTTCTTCTTCGACAGCTTGTCGCCAATGTGCTCGTGAGTCTGCGGCACCATGACATTCGGCAGATCGGCCTTGGAGTACGCTGGACGCTCCGGGTCGCGAATCCAGGTCGGCCAGTACGGCGGGGCGAGGGTGTTGACCCCGTAACCGTCCGGGGTCAGCGCGCTCGGGCCGAACTGTGGCGGGCCGGTCATGGCGCTGGCCGGGGACTGATCCAGCGGCTTGAGGCGCGGGTCGGCCGGGTCATCGCTTTGCAGCGCGGCGATCTGGCTCTTGGCGACAGAGTTGGCGACATTCGGGTAGAACGGCGCGGTGGCGCTGATCAGGTATTGGTGGTTGAGGAACGAACCACCGAAGGCGCCCTGGAAGAAGTTGTCGCACAGCACGAATTCCTGGGCCACATCCCACAGGCGCAGGGAATAGCGACTCTGGGCATAGTGCCCCATGGTCAGGCCGCCGGAGTCGGCCCAGGCCACGAAGCCGTCATTCTTGCCGCCGTTGATCTGCATCTGATTCTGATAGAACACGTGCCACAGATCCCGAGTGACCAGACCCAGGGGCAGGTCTTCGGCATTCGGGCCTTTCAGTGCGAAAGGCGCGTTGGGCAGGTTTTCCTGAAACTGCACGGCGTTGGGATAGGTCACGCCATCAAGCGTTTGCGGGCCGATCTGCAATACACCGCCCCAGGCCGGCGGCAGGGTCTGCAGCAGGCTGCCGTCGCGGTCGCGCTGTTGGTATTCCTCAGGCTTGAGTGCTGACAGCGGTTTTTCGACACCGGGGAAATCACCAAACAGGTTATTGAAACTGCGGTTTTCGGCGTAGATCACCACAACGGTCTTCACCTGATCGCGCAGGGCCTTGTCCAGCTCGGCGGGCGAGAGCGGACGTTCCTCGGGTTTGCCCGGTTGATCAGCGGCATTCCCGCACCCGGCCAGTGTGGCGCCCACACCCAGCACGGCGACACCGCCGAGAAAACGGCGGCGGCTGGTATCGGTGGGATTGTCGGATTCAGGCGATGAGGGGGCTTTGCCGTCGGTGTCGTCGTTCATGTAGAAGTCCGTTTATGCTTAATTGTTTCAGTATGTTTCGGGCGGACGCTAGCAAGGGAATGTGACGGTTGGGTGACATTTCCAAGGCGCAGAAACAAATGAGGGAGCCAATACGCTAGCTCCCTCATGAGAATTACGCCTGAAGATGATTCCGCGTCATGGCATCACCGGCGGCGTATACGCCAATGTCGTCCCCAACGCCCACAGCAACAGCAGCACCAGCGGCGTGTGCACCAGCAGTTGCACGAACGAGAAACCGATCAGATCCCGCGCCTTCAATCCCAGTACGCCCAGCAGTGGCAGCATGTAGAACGGGTTGATCAGGTTCGGCAGGGCTTCGGCGGCGTTGTAGATCTGTACGGCCCAGCCCAGGTGGTACTTCAGATCGGTGGCCACCTGCATCACGTACGGCGCCTCGATGATCCACTTGCCGCCCCCGGACGGAATGAAGAAACCGAGAATCGCCGAGTACACGCCCATCAGCAGCGCATAGGTGTCGTGGGAAGCGATGCTGACGAAAAAGGTCGAGATGTGATGGGCCAGGGTCTGGGCATCGGTGCCCTTGACCGTGGTCATCAGCGCGGCGATCGAGCCGTACAGCGGGAACTGGATCAGTACGCCGGTGGTGGTCGGCACCGCTCGCGCCACCGCATCGAGGAAGCTGCGCGGGCGCCAGTGCAGCAACGCGCCAAGCATGATGAACAGGAAATTGTAGGTGTTGAGCCCGGAAATCGCGGTGATCGCCGGTTTGGTCGAGAATTCGTGGAACAGCCATCCGGCCGCCAGCAGCACCAGCACGATGATCAGCAGCGGGCTGTGCTCCAGCCATTCGCCGGGCCGGGTGCGCGGTTGCAGCGGCGGCAGGTTGAAGGCCGGGTCGATGCCGCAGGCCTTGGCGTCACGCGCCGAGTTCGGGCCGGGCGCGGTGGCGTAGGCGATGATGATCGAGATCACCACCAGCGCCAGCAGCATCACGCCGGACTGCCAGAGGAAAATCGTCTGAGTGAACGGAATCACCCCGGTGATCGACAGGATCGACGGTGGCAGGCTGGCGGGGTTGGCCTGCAACTGCGCGGCGGACGATGACAGCCCCAGCGCCCACACCGCACCAAGGCCCAGATAAGCCGCGGCACCGGCGGCGCGGTAGTCCATTTTCAGATCGGTGCGGCGGGCGAGGGCACGCACCAGCAGACCGCCGAATACCAGCGACAGGCCCCAGTTCAGCAACGACGCGACCATCGAGATCAGCGCGACCCAGGCCACGGCGGAGCGGCCGTTTTTCGGGATTCGCGCCAGACGATCGATCAGCTTCACGGCGGGCGGCGAGCTGGCGACGACATAACCGCCGATCACCACGAAGGCCATCTGCATGGTGAAGGGGATCAGGCTCCAGAAGCCGTCGCCGAAAGCCATGGCAGCATCGGTGGGCTTGGCGCCCATGGCCAGGGTAGCCAGGGCCACGATGATCACGGCGAGTGCGGCGAACACCCAGGAGTCGGGAAACCAGCGTTCGGCAAAACTGGAGCAGCGCAAGGCAAAGCGCGCAGAGCGGCTATCTTCGATATCAACGGCCACGGGAGTACCTCGGATTTTTATGTTTATTGTGGTCTTCGGGGCTTGGCCGGCCCGTCTGGACAGGTGCCAACAGTAAATCAACCGACGGATTTTTGTGACCGTGTTTCACTGAATCAGACTATGGTCTAACGGGTTGTCGACCGGCCCGTTTGCGTAGACCATGGGCGCCTTGGTTTTTTGCCTGCCAGAGTTCTTTGCCATGACTGCCCATTCCACTGCCCGACCGGCGCCGTTCAGCCGTTCCGACTACAAGACCCTCGGCCTTGCGGCCCTGGGCGGGGCGCTGGAGATCTACGATTTCATCATTTTCGTGTTCTTCGCCCTGACCCTCAGCCAGTTGTTTTTCCCGCCGGAAATGCCCGAGTGGCTGCGCCTGCTGCAAAGCTTCGGGATCTTCGTCACGGGCTATCTGGCACGGCCGCTGGGCGGGATCCTGATGGCGCATTTCGCCGACCGGCTGGGGCGCAAGAAAGTCTTCAGCCTGAGCATCCTGATGATGGCGCTGCCGTGCCTGCTGATCGGGATCATGCCGACCTACGCCCAGATCGGCTATTTCGCACCGCTGTTGCTGCTGGCGCTGCGCATCCTGCAAGGCGCGGCGGTGGGCGGTGAGGTGCCGAGCGCCTGGGTGTTCGTTGCCGAGCACGCACCGGTCGCGCATCGTGGTTATGCACTGGGTTTTCTGCAGGCCGGACTGACCTTCGGTTACCTGATCGGCGCATTGACCGCGACGTTTCTCGCACAGGTGTTTACCCCGGCGGAAATCCTCGATTACGCCTGGCGTTATCCGTTCCTGCTCGGTGGAGTGTTCGGCGTGATCGGCGTGTACCTGCGTCGCTGGTTGAGCGAAACCCCGGTATTCATGGCCATGGAAGCGCAGCGTGAGGCGCGGGTCGAACTGCCCTTGCGCACAGTATTGCGCGAGCATCGTCTGGCGATGCTGCCGGCCATGCTGCTGACCTGTGTGCTGACTTCGGCGGTGGTGGTGTTCGTGGTCATCACCCCGACCATGATGCAGAAGACCTTCGGCATGACCGCCGGCCATACCTTTGCCCTGAGTGCGCTGGGCATCGTGTTCCTGAACATCGGCTGCGTGATTGCCGGGTTGCTGGTGGACCGCATCGGTGCCTGGCGCACGGTGATGTTTTATAGCCTGCTGCTGCCATTGGGCATCGGCGTGCTTTACAGCTGTTTGATCATGGGCGGCGATTGGGTAGGGCTGGCATACGCTATCGCCGGCCTTGCCTGCGGTGTGGTCGGCGCCGTGCCTTCGGTGATGGTCGGTCTGTTCCCGGCTCGTATCCGGGTATCCGGTATTTCCTTCACCTACAACATTGCCTACGCCGCATGGGCAAGCATCACACCGCTGCTGCTGATCGGTCTGATGCCGTGGAGCCCGTGGATCTGTGTGATGTTCTGCGCGGTGATGGGCGCGGTCGGTATCGTCAGCGCGGCGTATTTCGGAGTGCGCGTGCCCGGAGGCGGGCGCCGTTCGGTGGCGCCCTGTTCCTGAAGGCTGGTTGACGGCCTCGGCGCAAACTCGCGTCGCCGTCACGTCAACCAGTGCCACCACAGCAAGGTCCCCGCCAGACCCACCACCGAGACAATGGTTTGCAGGACCGACCAGACCCAGATCGTCTGTTTCAGTTGCAGGCCGAAGTACTCGCGAACCATCCAGAAGCCGGCGTCGTTCACGTGACAGAAGAACACTGACCCGGCACCAATCGCCAGCGCCACCAGCGAACTTTGCGTCGCGGCGAGGCCCGCCATCATCGGCGCCAGAATCCCCGCAGTTGTGGTCGTGGCCACGGTCGCCGAGCCTGTGGCCTGACGCAGTGCCACGGCAATCAGCCAGGCCAGCAGCAGATACGGCATGTGCGCGCCTTCGGCGACTTTGCTGATGGTCTGGCTGACGCCGGCATCCAGCAAGGTCTGCTTCAAGCCGCCACCGGCACCGATGGTCAGCAACAGCACGGCAATTGGCGCGAGGCTTTTGCGCAGGGTGCCGCCGACGTGTTCACGCGGCATGCCGTTGGCCCAGCCGAGGCAGATCACCGCCGCCATGACGGCAATGCCCAACGCCACCAAAGGTTCTCCGAGAAACTTCAGGGTCAGGGCGACGCCGCTTTCCGGGCTCATCGCGACTTTCGCCAGCGTGCTGCCGAGCATCAGCAACACCGGCAACAGAATGATCAGCAGCGACATGCCGAAACTCGGCTGGCGCGGCGCTTTCGGCGGGGCGCTGAACAGCGCGCCAAGTTCTGCCGGCTCATCGACGTGCATGCGTTTCGACAGCCAGTTGCCGTAGATCGGTCCGGCCAGGATCACCGCCGGAATGGCGATGCTGAAGCCCAGCAGCATGGTCAGCCCAAGGTCGGCATGCAATGCGCTGACCGCGATCAACGGTCCGGGATGCGGCGGCATCAGGGCATGCAGGGTGGTCATGCCGGCCAGCGCCGGAATCGCGATTTTCAACAGCGGCTGACCGGAGCGGCGGGCCATGACGAAGATGATCGGTACCATCATCACCAGCCCCACTTCGAAGAACAGCGGCAGGCCGATCACCATCGCCACCAGCGCCATGACCCACGGCAGGGACTTGCCTTTGCCCAGCCCGAGCAAGGTCGACGCAATGCGGTCGGCCGCGCCGGACTCGGCCATCAGCGCGCCAAGCATCGAGCCCAGCGCGATGATGATCCCCGCTTCACCGAGAATCGCCCCGGCGCCCTTGCGGAACGCCTTGGCCACGTCCTCTGGCGGTAAACCGGCACCGACGCCGGCAATGAATGTACCGATCAAAATCGATAGAAAGGGCGGTAGCTTGCTGGCACTGATCAACACGATGATCGTCGCAATCGCCAGCAGGCAGCAGAGAATCAGGCGGGTGTCGTGAACCATCCAGGCAGCGGTCGATAAATCCAAAACGGAACTCCTTATCGGGCGGATAGCGGCAACATATTGTTGCAATTTGACTTGAGAATACCTGATGTGGCCGGGCCAGAGCGCCGGGTTTTGTATCCGTTCTGCGAGGACGGATAAGACCAATGGCCAATTGAGATTATTTTTGACTGACCGGTCTCGACAGCTCTTCAGAAAAGATTTCCAAGGCCGATGGTTAGGGCTGCAACCCCGCTTTCCATCCAGTCCATCGGTGCTTTCCCATGTTCAACAAACGCCTCAAGCAAGAGCTGGCGGCTCTTCGTGAAGAACTCTCCAGCCTTCTGCAAGTGAAGGAGAGCCTGGAAAGCGAGATGCTGGTGCTGACCCTTGAGCCCGACGGGCGGATTCAATCGGTCAACCAGAACTTCCTCAATGAAATGCTCTACAAGAGCCACGACCTGATCGGCCGCGCCATCGAAGACATCGTGCCGGCCCATGTGAAGTCCGACGAGTTTCATCACCGCTTCCGGGCCGCACTGAGCCGGGGCGAGCACTTCGCCGGCGCCGTGCGTCTGTCACGCGGCAATGGCGAAGAGGCGTGGTTGCGTTCGATCGTCCAGCCGGTCCGCTCTTCGGACGGGCGCATCAAGCATTTCTCGATTTTCTCCAGCGACCTGACCCGCACCATCGAAGCCTCACGCGAACACGAGAACCTGATCGGCGCGCTGGTGCGTTCGACGGCGGTGATCGAGTTCGACCTCAACGGTAACGTGCTGAGCGCCAACGACCGCTTCCTTCAGGGCATGGGTTACAGCCTGGCGCAGATCAAGGGCAAACATCACCGCATGTTCTGTGACTCGGGCGAGGCCAACAGCGCCGAGTACCAGAATTTCTGGCGCCGCCTGAACAACGGTGAGTTCGTCGCCGGTCGCTTCAAGCGGATCGACGCCCATGGTCGCGAGGTCTGGCTGGAGGCGTCCTACAACCCGGTGCTCGACGCCAACGAAAAACTCTACAAAGTGGTGAAGTTCGCCACGGTGATCACCGATCAGGTCAATCAGGAGCAAGCCGTCGCCGAGGCCGCCAACATTGCCTACAGCACGTCCCTGCAGACCGACAGCACCGCCCAGCGTGGCACCCGTGTGGTCACCGAAGCGGTCAATGTGATGCGCGACCTGTCGCGGCACATGCAGACTGCCGGCGAAGGCATCGAGGCACTGAACGAGCAATCCCAGGTGATCGGCACCATCGTCAAGACCATCAGCGGCATTGCCGAGCAGACCAACCTGCTGGCGCTCAACGCCGCCATTGAAGCCGCCCGTGCAGGCGAGCAGGGCCGTGGTTTTGCGGTGGTGGCCGACGAAGTACGGCAACTGGCCTCGCGCACCAGCCAGGCCACCGAGGAAATCGTCGGCGTGGTGCGTCAGAACCAGGACATGGCGCGCAACGCCGTGGCGCTGATGACCGACGGCAAGCTTCAGGCCGAGCAAGGTCTGGCGCTGGCGGCGGAGGCGGGCACGGTGATCGTCGAGATCCAGGATGGCGCGCAGAAAGTGGTGGACGCGGTCGGCCAGTTCGCCAACCAGCTATCCAACTGATGCCCGTAAGGCGAAGGGATTGTCCATGGCAATCCCTTCGCTGTTTTTATCCCGCTACAATCGGCTCTTTTCCCCGGAGCAGATCCCATGAGCGAATCCTTCCGTCGCCCGGTTCCCCTGAACAAAGCCTACCGTTTGCTCAACCACGGGCCGACCGTGCTGGTCAGCGCCGCTCACGACGGGCAGCGCAATATCATGGCTGCGGCCTGGGCCATGCCGCTGGATTTCGAACCGCCGAAAGTCGCGGTGGTCCTCGATAAATCCACCTGGACCCGGCAACTGCTCGAGGCCTCGGGCACGTTTGTCCTCAACGTCCCTTGCGTGAATCAGGCTGACATCGTGCAGACCGTCGGTTCGACCTCGGGCCTGGAAATCAATCGTGAACAAGGGCAGGACAAGTTCCAGGCCTATGGCTTGCAGACTTTCGCCGGCGAGCAGGTCGAGGCACCAATGCTGGACGGCTGCGTGGCGTGGCTCGAATGCCGGCTGCTGCCGGAGCCGCGCAATCACGAACAGTACGATCTGTTCCTGGCCGAGGTGATCGCGGCACAGGCTGATTCGCGGGTGTTCAGCGATGGACGCTGGCATTTTGAAGGGCATGACGGCTTGCGCACTTTGCACCATGTGGCCGGCGGGCATTTCCTGACGATCGGCGATCCGGTGGATGGCAAGACGCTTTCGGTCTGATGGCAAAACGTCGCTGGATATTGCAAGGTAGGGGCATTGTCGATCCGATCAGGCGCCTGCCCCATGTTTTCCAGTTACCTTGCACCGTTGTTGTCGCTGGCGCTGTTGTGGACGGTTGCGGTGGTGACCCCCGGGCCGAACTTTTTCAACATCGCGCAACTGGCTGTCAGCCGTTCCCGACGCCATGGGGTGGTAGCGGCGCTCGGCGTCGCCAGCGGAACGGTATTGTGGGGATTGGCCGGTGGCTTGGGCATCCAGTCGCTGTTCAGTGCGGCGCCGACGCTTTATCTGAGTTTCAAGATTGCCGGTGGCTGCTACCTGATCTATCTCGGACTCAAGCAATTCAAGCGTAAGGTCCCTCTCACGCAAGGGGCACCTGACGCTTCTGAGCAAACCTTGCTCGGTGCCTACGGGCGAGGTTTTCTGGGCAACATGACCAACCCCAAATCGGCGCTGTTCGTGGCGACGATCTTCGCCACCGCCATGCCGGCCCATGTGCCACCGATGCTGCTGGCACTGGCGGTCTTGACCATGGCAACGCTGTCCTTCAGCTGGTATTGCAGTGTGGCGCTGTTCTTCGCCAGTCGACGGATTGCCGGGATTTATGAGCGGTCGCGGACATGGCTGGATCGGTTGGCGGGTGGTTGCTATCTGCTGTTCGGTGCGCATCTGGTGGCGAATCGCTGACCGGAAATCGGGCGACGGATGACGCTTGTTTCGCTGTCATCAATTGCTCGGCGGAACGTGGACTCTGACCATCGGAATGCTCGGCCGAACGGATTCATGGACACACAAAAAAGGCTTACCTCTCGGTAAGCCTTTTTCAGTTGGCGTAAGGGATTTCAGTCCCCCAACGCTACCCCTTCACGCCGAGGATCCGCCCCACCGGCCAGCGTTGATTTCCCCTGCGTATCCTTGATCCGCACGATGGTCTGGGTGCCGCTGGTCATGTCGATTTCGCTCACAGCGTGGCCCTTGTCCTTGAGTGCCTGGATCAGAGCCGGGGTGAACTGACCCTGTTCCAGCTCCGTCGGCCCGTTGCGGCTGCCAAAGTTGGGCAGGCTGATGGCGCTTTGCGGGTCGAGGTTCCAGTCGAGCAGGCCGACAGTGGTTTTGGCCACGTATTCGATGATCTGCGAGCCGCCCGGAGAGCCGACGGTGGCGACGAACTCACCGCTGTTGCGATCGAAGATCAGGGTCGGTGCCATCGATGAGCGCGGGCGTTTGCCGGGCTCGACGCGGTTGGCGACTTTCTGTCCGTTTTCTTCGGGGATGAACGAGAAATCGGTCATCTGGTTGTTGAGCAAGAAGCCCTGAACCATCAGGTGCGAGCCGAATGCCGCTTCGATGGTGGTGGTCATCGACACCGCGCCACCGAAGTCATCCACCGCCACTACTTGCGAAGTGGAGATGCGCAGCGGTGAGCGATCCGGTGCGTAGGCAACCTGCACCCCCGGTGGTGTGCCCGGTTTGGCGCTGCCCATGCTGCGATCGCCGATCAGGCTGGCGCGGCTGGCCAGATAACCCGGGTCGACCAGGCCCTTGACCGGTACCGGCACGAAGTCGGTATCGGCCACGTATTGCGCGCGGTCGGCGTAGGCCAGGCGTTCGGCCTCGGCGATCAGGTGCACGGCTTGTGGCGCCGGTTCGAGGCCGGCCGGTTTATCGGTCTTCACGGGTTTGAGCGGTGTCAGGGACAGGCGTGGGTCGCGGGTTTCCAGCGCCTGCAAGGTGCCGAGAATCTGCGCCACTGCAACCCCGCCCGATGACGGCGGCGGCATCCCGCAAACCTGCCAGCGCTTGTAGTCGGTGCACAGTGGTGCGCGTTCCCTGGCCTGATAGTGCTGAAGGTCGTTCAACGACAGGCTGCCGGGGTTGGCGTGACCCTGGACCTTGGCCACGATCTCTTCGGCGATCGGGCCTTTGTAGAGTGCATCTGCACCTTCGGTGGCGATGCGCTTGAGCACGGCGGCCAACGCCGGGTTTTGCAGGCGCGTGCCGATGGCTTTGACGCTGCCGTCGCTGTTGAGGAAATACCTGGCCATGTCTGGTGAGCGGCGCACTACAGGGTCAGATTCCAGCAGCGAATGCAGGCGAGGTGAGATCGCAAAGCCCTGTTCCGCCAGTTTGATTGCCGGTTCGAACAACGTCGCCCACGGCAAGCGACCATGCTGTTTGTGCGCCAGTTCCAGCGCCCGCATCACGCCCGGTGTGCCGACGGAGCGTCCACCGATCTGCGCCTGCGGGAACGGCATCGGTTTTCCATCAGCCTGGAGGAACAGCTTTTCGGTGGCACCCGCCGGCGCGGTTTCGCGGCCGTCATAGGTACGCACCTGCTTGCCATCCCACAGCACGATCATCGCGCCGCCGCCGATCCCGGAGGATTGCGGTTCGACCAGGGTCAGCACGGCTTGCATCGCAATGGCTGCATCGATGGCCGACCCACCTTTGCGCAACATCTCGCGACCGGCCTCGGCAGCCAGCGGATTCGCAGCAGCGGCCATATGTTTATCGGCGTGACTGGCTTGCAAGCCTGTGCGGTAACCGGAGGCGGCTTCCGGCGCCAGCGGCAGGTTCGAGGAGGGTGGTGCATTGCAGGCGGCGAGGGTGATGGCGCTGACGATCAACGTCAGGGCCGGCAGGCGAAAGCGTTTCAGGGGCTGGGCTGGAAACACGCGGGGCTCTCCGTCCTTGGGATAAAAGTCTGATGGACTGTATCGGCCGACCGTGCAGGACGCAAACCGTCGGTATGTTTGTCCTTCATGCCTTGGCGAATTTTCTGTAGGGTCATGGGCAAACGTGAAGCCAGAACAATCAACAAGAGGCCACCATGCACAGCGAGTTTCCGACCCACTCCAGCTACCGCCATCAGCGCGACCAGTTTCTTGCCGCCGCCACGACGGCCGGAGCGACGCTTACCTCCTACGCCCATCCGCGTTGCGGGCCGTTTGGCGAGCCGTTGAGCACCGATGTGGCGGTGCTGGGGGATCCGCAAGCCAAACGGCGTCTGGTGGCGCTCAGCGGCACCCACGGGGTGGAGGGCTATTACGGTTCGGAATGTCAGATCGACTGGCTGACGCATTTCACGGCGGGTTCGCTGCCGAAGGACGTCGCGGTGGTGATGGTTCACCTGATCAACCCGTGGGGCACGGCGTGGTTGCGGCGGGTCAACGAAGACAACATTGACCTCAACCGCAATCATCTGGATTTCAACCAGCCCCTGCCGGACAACCAGGCCTACGCCACGCTGCACGAAATCTACGCCTGCGCCGATTTGAAAGGCCCCGAGCGCCAGCGCGCCGATGCCTTGCTCGACGCCCAAATCGCCGAGCACGGCTGGCCGGCGGTGATGTCGATTGTCGAGGGCGGTCAGCACAGCCATCCCGACGGACTGTTTTTCGGAGGCTTTGCCCCGAGCTGGTCGAATCGCACGCTGCATCAGATCATCGAGAACCATCTGGCAGGTGCCGAAACCGTGATGTGTTTCGACCTGCACACCGGCGCCGGCGAGTACGGTCATCCGATGCTGCTGACGATCACTCAGGCACCGTATCCGGCGCTGGCCCGGGCGCAATCGATCTATGGCCCGTGGCTCTACACCTTGCACACGGGTGCCGAGACCTTGAGCGAAACCGGTGTCGCGGCAACGGCTACCGGTTACACCTCGCAGGCATTGCTCAATGCGCTGCCGAAAGTGCAGTTGATGCCGTTCGTGATCGAGTGCGGGACTTACCCGGGGCCGGACGTACATCGTTATCTGCGCGACGATCACTGGCTGCATCTGCACGGTGATCCGCTGGATGTGACGGGGCGGGCGATCAAGTTGAATCTGCTGGAGCAGTTCTATCCGGCGGATCCGGACTGGCGGGCGATGGTCGGTTTACGCACGCGGCAGATCTGGGCGAAGGGACTGGCGGCGTTAGTGGGCGAAGCATAAACACACGGCTTGCCTTTCGGTAAGCCGTTTTGACTGCTTGGTGATGCGCAGCGATTTTGACTATGGATACCGGAGGGTCACTGCTTGAATCCTGGCAGTCCGTTGGCAGCGCGCCACTTTTTCACCGTTTCTGTGATGCCTTCAGCGGTGCATTGCGCGCCATCCTCTGGCCAGTAGATCAAGTCAGATCCTGCCGGGTGCTCACTGAGACGTTCAAACTCAAAAAGTAGAGGATCAAGTATTTCATCAGGACTTGTATTGGCCGCCAGCACGGAGTTCAGAAACTCAAGGAACTGGGCTTCCGTGTAGTCAGAAATGGTTTTTTTCATGGCTGTCCACTTCGGTGGTTTTCAATATGATTTTTTGGAGTGTTCACTCGTAAGTTGTCTATGTCGTATACCGCACCGTCATTGGCAATATGCTCCACGTGATGTAACTCATAAGATGTTCTATCTCCGGCCCTGTCTTGCCTGCGAACCTTTGGCGACAAACCATCGCGCATTCGCTCAATGTTGCCTTGTACGAATTGTCCCGCCAGATCGGGATCATTGGCTACTTCCTCCCAAAACGCCTCCCTGAATTTGTCAAAGCTGGAAAACTCTTGCCCTCTAAGGCGATCCGCAATCCGCGTCGGAATCGGCGCTCCAATCCCTTCCCCCGCTCCCGCCAGCCATACACCGGCAACATCCTCCCCAACCCCCGTCACCATCCCCGGCATCAACCTGGCCGGTTTCGAAAACACCACATACAACGACTTCAGCCCGGTCTCTGCCGGAAACACCAGAATGCAGTCTTCGGCGGTGATGTCTTCGCCGGGCAGGATTTCTATCTGGCTGTCGGTGTTCGCGGCGATCGGGTGGACGAGGATCGTGCTCAGTGGTTCGCCGTGCTCCGGAAAAACCAGCGGCGGCATCGCTCCCAGCGGCCCGCGTTGCGGCGTCCACAGAATGGTGATGCCGTTGAGTTTGGCCTCCATGGCGGTCTTGTCGCTGTTCCACCGGACTTTTACGGTACGCACCGAGTCGTCGCCCGAGGCTCCGGTGTGGATGCCGTAAACCTGCATGACGCCTTCGGCATCGCGCCGGAACTGGAAGCGCACTCGAGTGGTTGCGCGAGACAAGGTGCGTAGCTGATCGTCGGTGTAGAGCGTGCCGTCGCCCATTCGGGTCGGTAGCATCCCGAGGATGAACACACTGGCCGGGCCGCCGGCGCCTCGTATTGCCCAGTTGAGGCGTTGCTGCAGGATGCCACCGCCAGCCATGCGCCCCAGGGCCAGATCGGCGCCGATGGCCTTGGCTGCGGCGGTACTGGCAGCGGGAAAACGCATGGCGCCCGCGACCATGACCTTGCCGAAACTTGAGACGGGTTCGGGGACTGTGCCGGCCTCCGTTCGGCACCAGTTATCCGGTGTGCAGGATTTGGCAAATACCAGATCGTCGCGGGGCTTTGGGGTGGGCCATTCGTCTGTCCGGATATAAACGGGTTCTGGTGGCGGGGGTGGAATCCATCCGCTCCATATAGCGTTCTCGCTCGGGCGTTTTCGACGCCACTCATCGTCGAAAAGGAATTTGTTCAGGTCCATGACCACTCCCTGTCTGTCCTGGAATCGAGACTGGGGAGCGTGTCGGTCAATCGGGATGGCGATCAAATCGACTGGCGCAGATGCAGGTGCCTGGACGAACGAAAAATCCTCTTCGTACGCCTTTCGCACCCGGTTCCTACAGATTCATACCGGTCCAGTGGGGAGGGCACTTTTCTCGAGGCATAAAAAAACGGCCTACCTTTCGGTAAGCCGTTTTTAGTACTTGGTGGCTACACAGGGACTTGAACCCCGGACCCCAGCATTATGAATGCTATGCTCTAACCAACTGAGCTATGTAGCCAAGTGGCGCGCATTATTCCCCTGAAATGGAAAAGCGTCAAGCGTAAATTTCAAAATTTTTTCTACGCTTTCAACCGTTTATCAAAATCAGGCATTCAACAGTGGCGAAGGGCAGCGCTGGAACCAGCGACTGGCCTGCTCATACGCGTGCGCCAGTTGCAGAACGGCGAAGTCTGCCTGATGCCGGCCGATGATCTGCAGCCCCATCGGCAACCCCCGGGCATTGAAGCCGGCCTGGACGTTCGCCACCGGGCAACCGGATAACGTGCCGGGAATCACCACCTCCATCCAGCGATGATAAGTGTCCATGTTCACGCCCTCGATCGCGGTCGGCCACGGCTGCGACTTGTCGAACGGAAAGACCTGCGCGCTGGGCAGCAGCAGATAGTCGTACTGCTCAAACAAGCGTGAGATCGCCCGATACCAGTCGCTGCGCACCACCGAGGCGGCGAACACTTCGCTGGCCGAGAGCTTCAGACCGTTTTCCACTTCCCAGCAGGCTTCCGGTTTCAGCAGCGCTCGTTTCTGCGGATCGGCGTAAGCCGCGCCCAGGGAGCCGGCGACCATCCAGTGGCGCAAGGTGCGCCAGCTGCTCCACAGCTTTTCCGGGGCAAATTCCGGACGCACCGGCTCGATATGGCAACCCAGGCTTTCAAAGTCGGCAAAAGTCTTTTCGCACAACGCGAGGATGCCGTTCTCCATGGGCAGGTACCCGTTGAAGTCGCCGAGCCAGCCGATCCGGGTGCCGGTGAAGTCGCGCTCCAGCGGTGCGGTAAAGACCTCTCCGGATTCACGGATCGATAGCGGTGCCCGGGCATCGCCGCCGGCCTGCACCGACAGCAGCATCGCGGCATCGCGCACACTGCGCGCCATGGGCCCTTCATAGCCGAGTTGATCGAAGAACAGATCGGCACTGTCGTCGAACGGTACGCGTCCCTGAGACGGGCGGAAGCCGAAGATGTTGTTGAACGCTGCCGGGTTGCGCAGCGAGCCCATCATGTCGCTGCCATCGGCCACCGGCACCAGATGCATCGCCAGCGCCGCCGCCGCGCCGCCACTGCTGCCGCCCGCGGTTTTGCTCGGGTCAAAGGCGCAGCCGGTGGCCCCGAACAACGGATTGTAGCTCTGCGACCCGAGGCCGAACTCCGGGGTGTTGGTTTTGCCGATGATGATCGCGCCGGCAGCCTTGATCCGCTCGACCATGATGCCGTCACGCTCGGGAATGAAATTCTTGAATAGCGGTGAGCCCAACGTGGTGCGGATGCCGCAGGTCAGCGACAGATCCTTGATGGCGTGGGGCAGGCCGTGCATCCAGCCCCGGTATTGGCCCCGGCTCAGTTCGGCGTCCCGTGTGTCGGCCTGGGCCAGCAGATCTTCCGGCGCCTGCAGACTGATCAGTGCGTTGACTGACGGGTTGAACCGTTCGATGTGGACAAGATAGGTCTGCATCACTTCGCGGCAGGAAATCTGGCGCAGGCGGATGCGTTCGGCGAGCTCGATGGCCGGCAACTGGACCAGTTCGCTGATGTTATTGGAGTTCATGACGACGGCGCCCTTCAGACGGCTGGAAAAACGCCCCGGCCTCGTGCCGGGGCGGTAGAAATCAACGCATCAGGTTGGTCCACAGACGATCGGCCAGACGGATCGCGCCTTCACCGCAGGTCTTGCTGAACACCACGTGGGTGCCCTCGGGAATATGCAGTTCCGGTGCATCCTTGAGGTTCGCATCGAGGAACGGTTCGACGCCTTTGATCGGGCTCTGATGCTTGAGGAAGTTCTGGGTCATCGCCGAGTTTTCCGGCTGGCTGAGAAACGCGATGAACGCCTTGGCATTTGCCGGGTTTTTGCTGCCGGCGGGGATGACCATGTTGTCGACCCAGGCCAGCACCCCTTCTTTCGGGTACAGGTATTTCAGGCTCGGTTTCATCTCGCGGGCGCGCATGGACGAACCGCCCCAGAACATCGACATGTCGATTTCGCCCGAGGCGAGGTTCTCGCGGATCGAGCCGGCCTTGGAGCTGTAGGTTTTGACGAATGGCTTCTGCGCCTTGAGCAGCGTGAGGATTTGCTGCATCTGTTTCGGGTCCTCGCTGCACAGCGGAATGTTCAGGTACAGGCTGGCCATGTCGACCATGTCGCTGACCGAATCGAACATGTTGATCCGCCCCTGCAACTCGGCCGGCGGCTCATAAAGCACCTTGTAACTGTCGGCCGGGCCTTTGTAGCGGCCACTGTCGAGCACCACGCTGGTGGTGCCCCAGATGAACGGCACCGAATAGGCGCCTTCCGGGTCCCAGCTCGGTTTTTTCAGGTTGTCGACCACACTGGCGTAGTACGGCTCCTTGACCGGATCGAAGCGCTCCAGCAGGTTTTCCTTGATCAGGATCGGAATGAACTGGTGCGAGGGAATCGCCACGTCGTAACCGGCGCCGCCCTGTTTCAGTTTGGCCAGCAGCGTCTCGTTGGAGTCGTAGGAGTCGACGGTGACTTCGATGCCGGTCTGCTTCTGGAATTTGGCGAGAATTTCCGGTGAAAAGTAACCGCTCCAGCTCACCACGTTGAGTTTTTCGGCGGCCTGAACACTCCCGGCCATGACCAGCGGCACAGTCAGAAGCAACGAAGTACCGACGCTTTTTTTCCACTTGCTCATGCTATTTCCCCACGGTTCTTGGAAGGTTCAGGCGTTCTTTTTGCCCAGCAGGTAAGAGAGGCTGACAAACAGCACCGAGACGCCCAGGATCAGGGTCGACACGGCGTTGACGTCGGGTGTCACGCCCATGCGCAACAGGCCGAAGATGAAGATCGGCAGGGTCGTGGTGCCGGCCTGGGAAACCATCATCGAGATCACGAAGTTATCCAGCGAGACGATGAAGGCCAGCATCAGCCCGGAGAAGATCCCCGGCATCAGCAACGGCAGGGTGACCTTGCGGAAGGTCCGCCATGGCCCGGCATACAGGTCGGCCGAGGCTTGTTCCAGCGACAGGTCCATGTCGTTCAGCCGGGCCCGGATCGGCAGGTAGGCAAACGGAATGCAGAACACCGTATGGGCGATGATCAGATTGCCGTAGCCGAGCGACAGGCCGATGGTGGAGAACAGGGCGAGCGTGGCGACGCCGACGACGATTTCCGGCAGCACCAGCGGCAGCATGATCGCGCCCATCGACAGTTGCAGGCCCTTGAACTTCGCACCCCGCGAGGTGCCGAGGGCCGCGAGGGTGGCAATTGCCGTGGCGACCATGCTGGCGCACACCGCAATCAGCAGACTGTTGCCGGCCGCCTGGCGCAGCGCCTGATTGGCGAACGCGGCGCGATACCAGTCGAGGCTGAACCCGGTCCATACCGTGGCCGACTGGTTGGCGTTGAACGAGAACACCACCAGCACCACGATCGGCGCGTAGAGGTAAAGGTAGAACAGGAAACTGAAACCGCCGAATCCGGGGAAATCCTGGACGCCCAGTCCCTTGCGTTTGAACAGACCGATCATCACGCACCTCCTTTGGCGATGCGCTGACGTTCGGCGCGCAAGGCATAGACCGTCAGCACCAGCATCACCGCTGCCATCAGCACCAGCGACAACGCCGCGCCGAACGGCCAGTTACGGGCGTCGCTGAACTGACGGAAGATCAGGTTGCCGAGCATCATCCGCGTGCCGCCGCCGAGCAGTTCCGGGGCGATCATTGCGCCCAGGCACGGCACGAAGGTGAGAATGGCGCCGGCGAGAATTCCCGGTCTGGCGATCGGCAGCACCACTTTGCGCAAGGTGCGCAGGCGTCCGGCATACAGGTCCTGAGCGGCCTCGAGCAGACGGATATCCATCTTTTCCAGCGTGGCGTAGATCGGCAGAACTACGAAGGGCGCATAGGTATAAACCAGCCCCAGCAGCACGGCGCCATCGGTGTACAGCAACTGCAGCGGCTCATGGATGACGCCCAGGCCGATCAGACTGTTGTTGATCACCCCGGTGTTACGCAGCAGCAGAATCCACGCATAAGTGCGGATCAGCAGGTTGGCCCAGAACGGCACGGTGATCAGGAAGATCAACAGACCGCGCCGATGCGCCGGCTGCATGGCCAGCCACACCGCCACCGGAAAACCGATCAGCAGCGTGATGACGGTGGTCAGGCCGGCAATCCCGACCGAGCGCAGGGCGATGATCAGGTAGGAGTCGGCGAAGGCCAGGCTGTCGTCCATTTGCCGTTCGAACAGCAGGGAGGTGTAGGCGTCGCTGCTGAACACCTTGTTGACCCCGCCGTAGGGGTTGGCCTCCATCAGCGAATAACCGATGACGATCAGGATCGGCACCACCAGAAACAGGGCGATGGCGATCAGCGCCGGGCTGACACCGAGAAAGCTCTGGAACGCCCGTCGGCGTTCAAGCGTGTTGGTTATCGGTAAGGCGTGCATGGCAACTCCTCGGACTCAATCGTGCAGGACGCTGGCGCTTCCCCGGTCGAACAGCAGACCGGCCTGACTGCCCACGGCAAAACGCAGGCTCTGATCGACGCAGTTGGGTGTGCGCACGGTGAGGCGCGAACCGTCGCCGAGGCTGACCTGGTATTGCAGGTCGGTGCCCAGATAAATCTGCGCTTCGACCCGACACGGCAACGCCGCCTCAGTGTTGGCAGGCACCAGGTGCAGGCGCTCGGGGCGCACCGACAGCGTCACGCTGGTACCCGGTTGCACGTCGTTGCACGGTTGCGCCGGCAGCGGATGTCCGGCCGGCCCGGCGAACCACGCCATGTCGTCCTCGACGCGAGTGACGCTGGCCTGAATGAAGTTGGTTTCGCCGATGAAGTCGGCCACGAAGCGATTGCGCGGTCGTTCGTAGATATCCTCCGGGCGGCCGACTTGCTGCACTTCGCCTTCGGACAGCACGGCGATGCGGTCGGACATGGTCAGCGCTTCTTCCTGGTCGTGGGTGACGAAGATGAAGGTGATGCCGGTCCTGGCCTGGATGGTTTTCAGCTCTTCGCGCATGGCCTGGCGCAGCTTGAGATCAAGTGCCGACAGCGGCTCGTCGAGTAACAGGACTTTAGGATGCGGTGCCAGAGCGCGGGCGAGGGCGACGCGCTGCTGCTGGCCACCGGAGAGTTGCGCCGGTTTGCGATGGGCGAAGCGCTCCATCTGCACCAGGGCAAGCATCTCGCGGACGCGCTCGGCGATCTGTGCCTTGTTCAGGACCTTGCCCATCGGGTGCGATTCAAGGCCGAAGGCCAGGTTTTCGGCGATGGTCATGTGCGGGAACAGGGCGTAGTGCTGGAACACCGTGTTGACCGGGCGCTGAAACGGCGGGCGCTCGGCGATGTTTTCGCCGTAGAGCAGGATCTCGCCCTGGGTCGGAAATTCGAACCCGGCAATCATCCGCAGCAGCGTGGTCTTGCCGCAGCCGGAGGGCCCGAGAAGGGTGAAGAATTCGTTGTCGCGGATATCCAGATCGATATTTTTCAACGCCACCGGACCGGTGGACGGATCGCCGTAGACCTTGCGCACCGAGCGGATCGACACCGCCAGCGTTTGCAGCGAATGCAGGGCATTCATGCGTTACCTCCGATTCCCCCATCGCCTGCGATTGCGCTGTTGGTCAGCGAATCTGTCGGGCCATGGATATTATTTTTCTGGGCAGGATCGAGATTGCGTACGGGGTGAAACCAGCTGTTTTGTTGTTCTGCTGTGGCTCGATTATCGGCGAGGGGTTGCGCGGGGCGAAACTTCAATTTAAACATGGCAGGTGTTAGTTAATTTAATACCGACAGGTGCCAGGAACATGCCCGACCAGCGTTTGCCGCCACTCAATGCAGTGCGTGCGTTCGATGCCGCTGCCCGCCTGGGCAGCTATGTCGAGGCGTCGAAAGCCTTGCACGTGACTCAGCCGGCGATTGGCCGGCATGTGAAGCTGCTGGAGGACTGGCTGGGCATTCAGCTGTTCGAACGCACGTCACGCGGCGTCAATCTGACGCCGGCCGGTGAGAAGTACCACCGCAAGATCGCGACCGCCCTGCAGTTGATCATCGAGGCGGGCAAGGAGGCACGCCCCAAAGAGGCCGAGCGCTGGCTGCGGATCATGGTGGTGCCGGGTTTTGCCAAGCGCTGGCTGATGCCGCGCATCGAGGCCATGCGTCACCTGCGCCCGGGGTTGAAGTTTGCCATCGAACCGAACTCGACCTTCACCGAAGTGGATGGCAAAAGCGCCGATCTCGGCATCGTCTATGGCCTCGACGGGCAGTACGCGGACTCCCGTGAAGCGTTGATCTGCCCCCGTGTGTTTCCGATCTGCACCCCGCAATACCTGGCAAGCATCGAGCCGCTCGGCGGCCCGGCCGATCTGGTCCGGCACGAGTTGATCCACGTCGATGACGGCGAGTGGTGGAACCTGTGGTTCGCCGCCCATGACCTCGATATTCACCTCAATTCCGACATGCTCTACGTCAACAACGATCACGCGTTATCGGTGGCCGAGAGCGGGCAGGGCATCGCGTTGGCCAATGAGGTGCTGGTCCGCGAAGAGCTCAGGTCCGGCAAACTGGTGCGCGCGGTGGATGCTCAGGTGAAGCTGGAAAGCTATCGGGTGCTGACGCCGTCCGCCGAGCTGTCGGCGGATGCGGCGTGGTTCATTCAATGGCTCAAGTCCGAACTGGAAAAGGACTTCCCCGAAGCGTTGATCAACTGAGCCGGAAGCGCGCGGTGTTGTCGCTCAAGGCCTTGCTGCCCTGGCTCAAGGTGTCTGCCGCCAGGTTGACTGCCCGTGCGCCGTCGAGCAGGCGAACCGCTGCCTGATCGACCTGCTGGATATTGCCGCTGACCTCATCGGCGGTGCTCGCCTGTTCTTCCACCGCCGTGGCGATCTGGGCGAGGGTGTCGGTGACACTCTGCACGGCGCTGGCAATTTCCCCCAGACGTTCTCCGAGCCCGGTGACGGCTTCGGCATCCGATTGCGCCTGGCCGCAGGCCGCCTCCATCAGGCTAACCGCTTCATTGACCGTGTTGCGCAGACTGTCGACCGTACCGGCAATCTGCGCGGTGGACGATTGCGTACGCTGCGAGAGGCTGCGCACCTCGTCGGCCACCACGGCAAAACCGCGACCCTGTTCACCGGCGCGAGCGGCTTCGATGGCGGCGTTCAGCGCCAGCAGATTGGTCTGCTCGGCGACGCCGCGAATGGTGTCGACCACCAGTTGAATCTGCTGCCCTTGCTCGCTGACCCGGCCCAGCGCTGCCGCCGTTTCGTTCAGGCGCTGATTGAGCTGTTGAATGCTCGCCGTGGTGCGTTGACTGTCGCGGCTGCTGTCGGTGGCGATGCGCCGGGTCTGCTGGGCGCTGCCGGAGGCCTGTTCGCAGCTCTGCGCCACACCCTGGGACGTGGCCGCCAGTTGCGTGGCGGCGGCAGCGATTTGGCTGATCTGCAATTGCTGGGCTTCGACTTCGCTGAGGGCGCCGCTGGAGTGATCGTTGAGGCTGCGCACCGCGTGGCTCAGTTGTGAAGTCTCGTGATCGACACCCAGCAAACTGGTGCGCAATTGCACCACGGCCACGTTGAGCGCGGTGCTGATCGAGGCCAGTTCATCGCGACCCACGACAGGCACCTGCAGGCTCAGATTACCGTCGCGCAACGCTTCGGCGAGTACCGTGATGCCGCTGGCGCTGCGACGGATCGAGGCTTGCAGGCAGACGAACAGGTACAGCGCCGCGAGCAACAGGCAACCGAACACCGCCGCGACCACGATGAACTGACGGATCGCCGAACCGTGGTAATCGTCCAGTCGCTGATCCAGTGCCACCAGTGATTGCTGACGCAGCGTGGCGAGATTGCCGAGCAGGGCATCGAGGCTGCGTTCGAAGTCTTCCGGTTTGAGATTGATGCTGCCGCCGAACACGCCGTCATCCAGCACCTTCAAACCGGCATCCAGCTGTTTGAGGCTGTCGTGATACTGCCCGGCCCAGCCTTGCAGATCGTTCGGCAGCCGCGCTTCCAGAAGGCTCGCTGTTTTAACAAGCTGCTCCCGGGCATCACCGATGCGGCTGCGCAGGTCCCGCAATTGAAGGCGACTTTGCAGGGTGAATTGACCGGAAACCACAGACGCCTGGCCCACGGCTGCAAGTCGGCCGACCCGTTCGATCAGGTCCGGTGCATGTTGAGTGGAAATCTGCGTCAGCAGATAGGTTTCCAGCCACGGCGCGAGGATCAGCCGATTGTCCATCGCAATCTGCTCACGCAATGCTTGCAGGGCGCTGAGGGCGTTGGTGAAACGATCGTAACCGTCCGGCCACCAGCCGACGCCGGCCAGGCTCTTGGAGTCCAGACCGCCGAGGGCGGTTTGCAGGGCCTGGAAGCGGGCCAGGGTTTCACCTTCTGCAGCTTCGGTTTGCAAGGCATTGCCCAGATCCACTGTAGCCTGAGCGACGGCAGGCTGGACGGCATCGAATGCAGCCATGGCCGCGAGGGTGGCGGGCGTCGGTTGGCGGTTGGTTTCCGTGGCACGCCAGCGAGCTGCGCGGTCGCGTTGAGCGGCTAGCAGGTTGTCGAGCGCATCGAGGGCGAGCAACTGCCGCACGCCGGCACGTTCGCCGGAAATCAGGTTGAGCTTGACGCGATAGTCCTGGCCGATCATCAACAGGCTGCCGGCCAACGGCAGGATGAACAGCAGAAACAACAACTGGAATTTACGCGCGAAGCCAAACCGCCCCAGCAATTTGATCCCCGGTAACAAGAAAGCCTGCATGCCCCATGACTCCTCTGGACACCACGCACCATCGGCGTGCGCCGCGCTCTTTGCGAGCGCGATCCGTGCCCTGCTAAAAGGCTTCGAAAGTCCACTCTCGCCCGCTCTGTAGGCAGACTCTGTAGCAGAACTTCCCATTCTCGATCCCCTTTGTAAGGGGGCCGCGTTCAAGCGAAGAAGCAAGGCAAGAATCAGACCATGGCTTTGCGCTATCACTTTTACTGCGATGAATGAATAGTTCGTTAGCTGGCTAAGGGGATGGCGCTGGCGCACCGAAAAATGGCACATTGATGCACCTGCCTGCGTGCACCCATCTGCTGTACGGAAACTCCCATGGCTATCAGCAACGTTCAGACCGCCGCTGCGTCGGCGTCCGCTCCTCCCCAAAGCAGTCCACTGGTGATGCGCATCATCGGCGCGGTGGCGCTGGCGCATTTGATCAACGACCTGATCCAGTCAGTGCTGCCGTCGATCTATCCGATGCTCAAGGCCAACTACGGCTTGAGCTTCACTCAGGTCGGCCTGATTACCCTGACCTTCCAATTGACCGCGTCGCTGTTGCAGCCGTGGGTCGGTTATCACACTGACCGGCATCCGAAACCGTGGCTGTTGCCGGCCGGTTCCGTGTGTACGCTGATCGGTATTGTGATGATGTCGATGGTCGGCAGTTTCCCGCTGATTCTGCTGGCGGCGGCGCTGATCGGTATCGGCTCCTCGACCTTTCACCCCGAAGCTTCTCGTATCGCACGGTTGGCCTCCGGCGGGCGTTTCGGTCTGGCGCAATCGACCTTCCAGGTCGGTGGTAACGCCGGTTCGGCATTCGGCCCGTTACTGGCGGCAGCGATCATCATTCCCTTCGGACAGGGCAACGTGGCGTGGTTCGGGCTGTTCGCAGTGTTTGCGCTGTTCGTGCTGTACCGCATCAGTCGCTGGTACGCCCATCACCTGAACCTGTTCAAGCTCAAGGCCGGCCAGGCTGCCACTCATGGACTGTCGAAGGGCAGGGTGGTCAGTGCATTGGTGGTGCTCGGGTTGCTGGTGTTCTCCAAGTATTTCTACATGGCCAGCCTGACCAGTTACTTCACGTTCTACCTGATCGAAAAGTTCGACCTGTCGGTGGCCAGTTCGCAACTGCATCTGTTTCTGTTCCTCGGCGCGGTGGCGGCGGGCACATTCTTCGGTGGGCCAATTGGTGACAAGATCGGCCGTAAGGCTGTGATCTGGTTTTCGATTCTTGGCGTTGCGCCATTCACGCTGCTCATGCCCCATGTTGATCTGTTCTGGACCACTGTCCTGAGCGTGGTGATCGGCTTCATTCTGGCGTCGGCGTTCTCGGCCATCGTGGTGTACGCGCAGGAGCTGGTGCCGGGCAATGTCGGGATGATTGCCGGGGTGTTCTTCGGGCTGATGTTCGGCTTTGGCGGGATTGGCGCGGCGTTGCTCGGGCATCTGGCGGACATTCACGGCATCGAGTACGTGTACTTCCTGTGCTCGTTCCTGCCGTTGTTCGGGGTGCTGGCGATTTTCCTGCCGAGAACCAAAAAGGCCTGACGGGCTGAATTTCAGGCACAAAAAAGCCGCGTATCGAACGCGGCTTTTTTTGGGTGCAGCTTTTACACGTTGAAGCGGAAGTGCATCACGTCGCCATCTTTAACGATGTAATCCTTGCCTTCCAGACGCCATTTACCGGCTTCCTTGGTGCCCGCTTCGCCCTTGTACTGGATGAAGTCGTTGTAGGCGATCACTTCGGCGCGGATGAAGCCTTTCTCGAAGTCGGTGTGGATCACGCCGGCGGCTTGTGGTGCGGTGGCACCGACGCGGACGGTCCAGGCGCGGACTTCTTCGACACCGGCGGTGAAGTAGGTCTGCAGGTGCAGCATTTCGTAGCCGGCGCGGATCACGCGGTTCAGGCCAGGCTCTTCCAGGCCCAGGGCCTCGAGGAACATGTCTTTCTCTTCACCGTCGTCCAGCTCGGCGATTTCCGCTTCGATCTTGTTGCAGACCGGAACGACCATGGCGCCTTCTTCTTCGGCGATGGCCTTGACCACGTCCAGGTGCGGGTTGTTCTCGAAACCGTCTTCAGCGACGTTGGCGATGTACATGACCGGCTTGGTGGTCAGCAGGTGGAAGCCCTTGATGATTGCCTTCTCGTCGGCGCTCATGTTCTTCATCAGGCTGCGCGCAGGCTTGCCTTCGGTGAAGTGCGGGATCAATTGTTCCAGCAGGGCCTTCTGGGCCACTGCGTCCTTGTCACCGCCCTTGGCGTTGCGCGCGACTTTCTGCAGTTGCTTCTCGCAGCTGTCGAGGTCGGCGAAGATCAGTTCCAGGTCGATGATTTCGATGTCGCGCTTCGGGTCGACACTGTTGGAAACGTGGATCACGTTTTCGTCTTCGAAGCAGCGCACGACGTGAGCGATCGCGTCGGTTTCGCGGATGTTGGCCAGGAACTTGTTGCCCAGGCCTTCACCTTTCGACGCGCCAGCCACCAGGCCTGCGATGTCGACGAATTCCATGGTGGTCGGCAGTATGCGCTTCGGATTGACGATTTCCGCCAGAGCGTTCAGGCGTGGATCCGGCATCGGCACGATGCCACTGTTCGGCTCGATGGTGCAGAAGGGGAAGTTCTCGGCCGCGATCCCGGATTTGGTCAGGGCGTTGAACAGGGTGGACTTGCCGACGTTAGGCAGGCCGACGATGCCGCAATTGAATCCCATGGTGTTTCCCCTCGGATTAGAGTCAGGCCTTCTGGCTGTGCAGGTTTTTCATCGCGCGGTTCCATTCACCGGCGAGGATATCCGGCAGCACGCCGAGGGCAAAGTCGATGCTGGCATCGAGTTTTTCCTGTTCGGCGCGTGGCGCACGACCCAGGACGAAATTTGAAACCATACTGGCGACGCCCGGGTGGCCGATGCCAAGCCGCAGGCGGTGGAACGTATTCTGATTGCCCAATTGCGCAATGATGTCGCGCAACCCGTTATGACCGCCATGGCCGCCGCCAACCTTGAGCTTGGCGACGCCCGGAGGCAGATCGAGTTCGTCGTGCGCCACCAGAATTTCTTCGGGCTTGATGCGGAAGAAACCGGCGAGTGCCGCCACGGCCTGGCCGCTGCGGTTCATGTAGGTGGTGGGAATCAGCAGACGAACGTCCTGACCCTGATGCGAAAAACGCCCGGTCAGGCCGAAATACTTGCGATCGGCCACGAGATTCACGTTCTGTGCGTGGGCGATGCGCTCAACAAAAAGGGCCCCTGCGTTATGCCGGGTCTGTTCGTATTCAGCGCCTGGATTTCCCAGGCCAACGATCAGTTTGATGGCAGTCACGATAGGGGCCCTTCCTTGGAGTGGTGGATAACATCGCCGCGATCGGGGAAGGCGGCGAAAGTGGACGAAAAATGCTCATTTACCATGGATGTAAACTCCGCGTTCCCGCCCGCTTTCTCGCTACGTTCCAGTCCGCGATGTTACCTGTTCACTCCGGCTTTACAGAGTGATTACTCTGCAGCGCCTTCGGCAGCTTCTGGAGCAACACGTGGAGCGTGGACGTTGGCAACAGCCTTGTCATCGCCGTGTGCCAGAGCAACGAACTCAACACCTTTAGGAGCTTTCAGGTCCGACAGGTGAATGATGGTGCCGATTTCGGCTTTGGCCAGGTCGACTTCGATGAACTCAGGCAGGTCTTTGGCTTCGCAGGAAACTTCGATTTCTGCAACAACGTGCGAGATCTCGCCGCCTTTCTTGACCGGAGCTTCTTCGTTGATGAAGTGCACTGGAACAACAGCAGTCAGTTTCTTGCCGGCAACAACGCGTACGAAGTCGGCGTGCATGATGAACTGCTTGGCCGGGTGACGCTGCATGGCTTTAACAACCACGTCTTGCTTGACGCCGCCGATGTTCAGTTGGATGACGTGGCTGAAAGCAGCCTCGTCTTCGAACAGCTTGGCTACTTCTTTAGCCAGCATCATGATGGACTCAGGAGCCTTGTCACCACCGTAGACAACGGCAGGAACCTGGCTGGCGAGACGACGCAGGCGGCGGCTCGCACCTTTCCCCAGGTCGGTACGCGCTTCGGCGTTCAGGATGAAATCAGTCATTTTGTATCTCCAAAATAGCCATGTCCGGGCGACGTCTGCGACCGACGTCAAAGCGGCATGGGCAAAAAAGCCCCGCCCCAACATGAGTGTTGGGGCGGGGCGCTTTTCGTCAACGAGACATTTCGAGAAGGGCAGGGCCCTTAGCGGAACATCGCGCTGATCGATTCTTCATTGCTGATGCGGCGAACCGCTTCGGCAACAACCGGTGCGATATCCAGTTGACGGATACGTGCACAGGCTTGTGCTGCTGCGGACAGCGGGATGGTGTTAGTGACCACCAGCTCGTCCAGCACGGAATTTTCGATATTCTCGATGGCCCGACCCGACAGCACAGGGTGTGTGCAGTAGGCAAAGACCTTGGCTGCGCCATGCTCTTTCAGGGCCTTGGCCGCGTGGCACAGGGTGCCGGCGGTATCGACCATGTCATCGACCAGGATGCAGGTACGCCCTTCGACATCACCGATGATATGCATCACTTCAGAGTGATTGGCTTTCTCACGGCGTTTGTCGATGATCCCGAGATCCACGCCCAGCGACTTGGCAACGGCACGTGCACGCACGACGCCACCAATGTCCGGGGACACGATCATCAGGTTCTCGAAGCGCTGATCTTCGATGTCATCCACCAGAACCGGGGAGCCGTAGATGTTATCTACCGGAATATCGAAGAAACCCTGAATCTGGTCAGCATGCAGATCAACCGTGAGAACACGGTCGATGCCGACTACGGTAAGCATGTCAGCAACGACTTTCGCGCTGATAGCCACACGTGCGGAACGCGGACGGCGATCCTGACGGGCATAACCAAAATAAGGAATAACAGCAGTGATACGAGTAGCCGAGGAGCGGCGGAAGGCGTCAGCCATCACTACCAGTTCCATCAGGTTATCGTTGGTCGGAGCGCAAGTCGGCTGAATAATGAAAACGTCTTTACCGCGAACGTTTTCATTGATCTCGGCTGTAATTTCGCCGTCGGAGAATTTACCGACAGAGATGTCACCGAGAGGGATATGCAGCTGACGTACGACACGCCGAGCCAGATCGGGGTTAGCGTTCCCCGTAAAGACCATCATCTTGGACACGCGCAGTACCTAGAGGCTGAGGGTAACCTGGATGAGTATAGAAAATGGCAGGGGCGGCTGGATTCGAACCAACGCATGGCAGGATCAAAACCTGCTGCCTTACCGCTTGGCGACGCCCCTGTATCTGTTGCTTGCAAGTGCCGGGCACTTGGTTCCTTTAGAGCAGACTTTGCAGCTTGCGATGCAACATCGAAACGTTGCTTCCTTTTGCTACAAACCCTGTAAGGGTCTCTGTCAGAAGGGCCGAGACTTTATCAGCTTCAGCTTTGCTTGGGAAGCCCCCAAACACACAACTTCCAGTTCCGGTGAGTTTTGCTTCGGTAAAATTACCTAACAAATTCAATGCGTTACGTACTTCTGGATAACGCCTTGCTACCACCGGCAAGCAGTCATTTCGACTGTTTCCCTCGGGAACGGGGCGCACTTTAATGGGCGGCGTGTTACGTGTCAACAATGGATCTGAAAAAATTTCTGCCGTACTAACAGAGACTTGCGGTACGAGCACGACATACCACGGTTCGGCGGGCTCGACCGGGGTCAGTTTCTCGCCGACACCTTCGGCGAAAGCCGCGTGGCCACGGACGAACACCGGCACGTCGGCGCCCAGGCTCAGACCCAGTGTTGCCAGCCGATCTTCATCCCAGCCCAACTGCCAAAGATGATTGAGTCCGAGCAGGGTGGTCGCCGCATTCGAGCTGCCACCGCCGATGCCGCCGCCCATCGGCAGGATCTTGTCGATCCAGATGTCGATGCCGAGGGCGCAACCGGATTGCTCTTGCAGTTTTTTCGCCGCACGCACGATCAGGTTGCTGTCGTGGGGCACGCCGTCGAATTCGGTGTGCAGGCGAATCACGCCATCGTCACGGACGGCGAAGGTGATTTCGTCGCCGTAGTCGAGGAACTGAAAAATCGTCTGCAACTCGTGATAGCCGTCTTCACGACGACCGAGAATGTGCAGCATCAGATTGAGTTTGGCGGGCGAAGGCAGCGTCAGGCGTGGAGCGGTCATGCTTATTGCCCTAATTTACGCGGTTGCCAGGTCTTGATGACCAGCGTCACGTCCAGGTCGGTGCCGTGCAGTTTGATCCGCTCGGGGAGCCAGTAACCATTCTGTTCGGCATAACCGAGGTATTCGACCTGCCAGCCATCCTGTTCCAGGTTGGCCAGGCGACTGTCGCCATCGAGGGTCAGGCGACTCTTGCTGGCCGGAGCCGGCAGGCCGCGAACCCACCATGCCAGGTTCGAGACGGGCAGTTTCCAGCCGAGTTGTTCTTCCAGCAGGACTTCCGGGGATTGCGCGTCATAGCGGCCCTGATTGGCGACCTCCAGCGAAACCTTGCCCGGACGACCGGTCAGTCGTGCAGCGCCACGGCCCAGCGGGCCGGACAGGCGGATGTCGTAATAATCCTGACGTTGCAGCCAGAACAGCGTGCCGCTGCCCGAGTCTTTCGGGGCGCGGATGCCGATCTTGCCGTCAATCTGCCAGCCATCGAGGCCGGTCAGTTGCTGTTTGTTCGCGGCCCATTGTGCCGGGCTGCCATGGCCTTCGACGGATTCGCGGGCGCCAAAACCCGCGCAACCGGCGAGCAGGGCGATGAAGCTGAAAACGATGACGTGGCGCAAAAACATGGGTTAAAGAGTCTCGGATCCGGTCAGGCGCTTGATGGTGCTGCGCAGAATGGTGCTGTCGGGCTGATCCTTGAGGAACTTGCCCCAGATTTGTTTGGCTTCGCGCTGGTTACCCTTGGTCCACAGGACTTCGCCCAGGTGAGCGGCGACTTCGTGATCGGGGAAGCGCTCCAGCGCCTGACGCAGATACTTCTCGGCGTCATCCAGATTGCCCATGCGGAAATTCACCCAGCCGAGGCTGTCGAGTACCGCCGGATCTTCCGGGTTGATCTGGTGCGCCTGCTCGATCAGCGCCTTGGCTTCGGCGTAGCGGGTGGTGCGGTCGGACAGGGTGTAGCCGAGGGCGTTGAGCGCCATGGCATTGTCCGGGTCGCGCTTGATGATCAGGCGCAGGTCTTTTTCCATCTGCGCCAGGTCATTGCGTTTTTCCGCCTGCATGGCCCGGGTGTAGAGCAGATTCAGATCGTCCGGGTATTGCAGCAACGCCTGCTGCAGGGTTTTCCAGGCCTTGTCGCCCTGATTGTTGGCGGACAGGGTCTCGGCCTCGATCAGGTACAGCTGGATCGCGTAATCCGGTTGCGCATCACGTTCAGCGGCCAGTTTGCTCTGGGCTTCGGCGGTCTTGCCGTTGTTCATCAGAATGTCGGCCTGACGCAGTTGCGCCGGCAGATAGTCGTTGCCCGGCCCGACCTGGGCGTACTCGATCAGTGCGCCTTGCGGGTCGTTGCGCTCTTCGGCGATGCGGCCCAGGTTCAGATGCGCGGAATCGACATGGCTTTCCCGGGCGATCAGGTCTTCCAGGTAACCCTTGGCCTCGTCCCAGGCCTTGGCTTCCAGGCACACCAGCGCCAGCGAATAACGCAATTCGTCGTCTTCCGGATATTGCTGGACCAGCGTGGAGAACTCGACCTTGGCGTCGTCCATCCGGTCCTGTTCCACCAGCATCCGTGCGTAAGTCAGGCGCAGGCGCTTGTCGTCCGGGTACTTCTTGATGTTCTTCTGCAGCAGGGGCAGGGCTTCGTCGCCACGGTTCAGCCCTTGCAGCAGGCGGGCACGCAGCAGGATCGGGGCGATTTCGCCGTCGTCCGGCGGATTGTCTTCAAGCAGGGTCAGCGCACCTTTGGTGTCGCCGTCCTGCTGCATCAGCAGGGCCTTGCCGAAAATCAGCTGATTGTTGTGCGGGTGGCGCTGCAGCAGACGGTCGAAACTCTTCATCAGACCGTTGCGGGTTTCCTGATCGGTGTCGGCGGCCGACAGCGCGAGGAAGTCGAAATGGGTGTCGCCCTTGCCCTGCAGGACTTTCTCCATGTAGACCATCGAGTCGTCATAACGCCCGGCGCGTGCCAGTTGCACGGCGGCGGCGCGTTGCGCCTCGAGGTCATCCGGGGCGTTTTTCGCCCAGATCAGTGCGGTATCCAGCGCCGGTTGATCCGCGCCCAGGTACTCGGCGATACGGAACGCCCGCTCGGAAACACCCGGATCCTGGGTGTTGATGGCCTGGGTCACGTAGTTGTCCAGGGCAATGTCGAAGCGATTGCGCTGGCCAGCGAGTTCGGCGCTCAGCAGGCTGAACACCGTTTCCTGGCTGAACGAGCTGTAAACCTTGGGCTTTTCAGGGGCTGGCGTGGTGTCTTCGACCGATGAGGCGCCATCGTGCGAAACGGGGGCCAAGGCCTGGCAGCCGCTGAGGAAGACAAAAGCTAGAAGCAACGCGGAAGATCTATTCATATAGGAAGAGGACGACTAACCTGCGGTCGGATCATCATGACACAAGCCTTCGGCCAAACATAACCGAGTCTCGATTGTGGCCATTATAGGGGCCGACAATTGGGACAATAGTCAGCGGTAGTTGTTCTGAATCTGACGAAGTAGGACAATTGCCGGCTTCACGTCACCATCAGCGACCTTGAATGGCCTTCCTTGCACTCGGTATCAACCACAAGACTGCTTCAGTAGACGTCCGCGAGCGCGTGGCCTTTACCCCTGAGCAGCTGGTGGAGGCCTTGCAGCAGCTCTGCCGACTCACCGACAGCCGCGAAGCTGCGATCCTTTCCACCTGCAATCGCAGTGAACTGTATATAGAACAGGATCAGCTTTCGGCCGATATCGTGCTGCGCTGGCTGGCCGACTATCACCATTTAAGCCTCGATGAGCTGCGCGCGAGTGCTTATGTGCATGAAGATGATGCGGCAGTTCGTCACATGATGCGCGTCGCCTCCGGGCTCGACTCGCTGGTGCTGGGCGAACCGCAGATCCTCGGCCAGATGAAATCGGCCTACGCCGTGGCCCGCGAGGCCGGCACCATCGGGCCGCTGCTCGGGCGCTTGTTCCAGGCAACGTTCAACGCCGCCAAGCAAGTGCGCACCGATACTGCCATTGGCGAAAACCCGGTGTCCGTGGCGTTTGCCGCGGTCAGCCTGGCCAAACAGATTTTCAGTGACCTGCAACGCAGCCAGGCCCTCCTGATCGGCGCCGGCGAGACCATCACCCTGGTCGCCCGCCATCTGCATGATCTGGGGGTCAAGCGTATCGTGGTGGCCAACCGCACGCTGGAACGCGCCAGCCTGCTGGCGGAACAGTTCGGCGCCCACGCGGTATTGCTGTCGGACATTCCGGCGGAACTGGTGCGCAGCGACATCGTCATCAGCTCCACCGCCAGTCAGTTGCCGATCCTCGGCAAGGGCGCCGTTGAAAGCGCCCTGAAGCTGCGCAAGCACAAGCCGATCTTCATGGTCGACATCGCCGTTCCCCGGGATATCGAACCGGAAGTCGGCGAACTCGACGACGTTTACCTCTATAGCGTCGACGATCTGCACGAAGTGGTCGCCGAAAACCTCAAGAGCCGTCAGGGCGCAGCGCAAGCCGCCGAAGAGATGGTCTCGGTCGGCGCCGACGATTTCATGGTGCGCCTGCGCGAGCTGGCTGCGGTCGACGTGCTCAAGGCCTATCGTCAACAGAGCGAACGCCTGCGCGACGAAGAACTGCAAAAGGCCCTGCGCCTGCTGGCCAATGGCGGCAACGCCGAAGACGTGCTGGGCCAGCTGGCCCGTGGCCTGACCAATAAACTCCTGCACGCCCCGAGCGTGCAGTTGAAAAAGCTTTCTGCCGAAGGCCGCCTCGATGCGCTGGCCATGGCCCAGGAACTCTTTGCCCTCGAGGGCTCACCGGATAGCTTTTCGGATAAAAAACCGCAATGAAAGCGTCACTGCTCAATAAGCTGGACATCCTCCAGGACCGTTTCGAGGAACTGACGGCGCTGCTCGGCGACGCCGAAGTCATTTCCGACCAGACCAAATTCCGCGCCTATTCCAAGGAATACGCCGAAGTCGAGCCGGTCGTCGAAGCCTATAAACAGCTGCTCAAGGCCCAGGCCGATCTGGAAGGCGCCCAGGCGCTGCTCAAGGACGGCGACCCGGACATGCGGGAAATGGCCGTGGAAGAAGTCCGCGAAACCAAAGAGCAACTCATCGAGCTGGAAGCCACCTTGCAGCGCATGCTGCTGCCCAAGGATCCCAACGACGGGCGCAACGTGTTCCTCGAAATCCGCGCCGGCACCGGTGGCGACGAGGCGGCGATCTTCTCCGGCGACCTGTTCCGCATGTACTCGCGCTATGCCGAGAAACGCGGCTGGCGGGTGGAAATCCTCTCGGAGAACGAAGGCGAGCACGGCGGCTATAAAGAAGTCATCGCCCGGGTCGAAGGCGACAATGTCTACGGTAAGCTGAAATTCGAGTCCGGCGCGCACCGCGTACAACGCGTGCCGGCCACCGAATCCCAGGGCCGCATCCACACCTCGGCCTGCACCGTGGCCGTGTTGCCGGAGCCCGACGAGCAGGAAGCGATCGAGATCAACCCGGCGGACTTGCGCGTCGACACCTACCGTTCCTCCGGGGCCGGTGGTCAGCACGTCAACAAGACCGACTCGGCGATCCGTATCACCCACTTGCCGACCGGCATCGTGGTCGAGTGCCAGGAAGAACGTTCCCAGCACAAGAACCGTGCACGGGCGATGGCCTGGCTGTCGGCCAAGCTCAACGATCAGCAGACCACCGCAGCGGCCAACGCCATCGCCAGCGAGCGTAAATTGCTGGTGGGTTCCGGCGACCGCTCCGAGCGTATCCGCACTTACAACTTTGCCCAGGGACGGGTCACCGACCACCGCGTCAACCTCACCCTGTACTCCCTCGACGAAATCCTCGCCGGTGGCGTCGAAGCGGTGATCGAGCCGTTGCTGGCCGAATACCAGGCCGACCAACTCGCAGCGATAGGTGAATAAATGACCATCATCGCCAGCCTGTTGCGTGCCGCCGAACTGCCGGACTCGCCCACCGCACGCCTGGATGCCGAACTGCTCCTCGCTGCGGCGCTGGGCAAGTCCCGCAGTTTTCTCCACACCTGGCCCGAGCGCATCGTGCCGAGCGAAGCCGTGCTGGTCTTCACCGAATACCTGCAACGCCGCCGCAGCGGTGAGCCGGTGGCCTACATTCTCGGCCAGCAGGGTTTCTGGAAGCTGGATCTGGAAGTCGCGCCGCATACGCTGATTCCGCGCCCGGACACCGAACTGCTGGTGGAAGCCGCACTGGAATTGCTGCCGGCGACCCCGGCCAAGGTTCTAGACCTTGGCACCGGCAGTGGGGCGATTGCGCTCGCTCTGGCTAGCGAGCGTCCTGCGTGGAGTGTCACCGCCGTGGATCGCGTGCTGGAAGCCGTGGCCCTGGCCGAGCGCAACCGTCAGCGTCTGCACCTGAACAACGCCACGGTGCTCAGCAGTCACTGGTTCAGTGCCCTTGAAGGCAAGCGATTCCAGCTGATCATCAGCAACCCGCCATATATTCGCGCCGCCGATCCGCACCTGGTCGAAGGCGATGTGCGTTTCGAGCCGGAAAGCGCCTTGGTGGCCGGCATCGACGGGCTCGACGATCTACGACTGATCATCGCCCAAGCGCCGGCGCATCTGGAGGCCGGTGGCTGGCTGATGCTCGAACACGGCTATGATCAAGCCGAGGCCGTGCGCGATCTGTTGCTGACGCAAGGTTTCGAAGAAGTCCACAGCCGCACCGATCTGGGCGGCCATCAACGGATCAGCCTGGGGCGCTTGTCGTGCTGAATGATCAGGAATTGTTGCGCTACAGTCGGCAGATCCTCCTGCAACACATCGACATCGATGGCCAGTTGAAGCTCAAGGACAGCCGCGTGCTGATCGTCGGCCTCGGCGGTCTCGGCGCTCCGGTTGCCTTGTATCTGGCGGCGGCGGGCGTCGGCGAGCTGCATCTGGCGGATTTCGACACGGTCGACCTGACCAACCTGCAACGCCAGATCATCCACGACACCGACAGCGTCGGCATGACCAAGGTCGACTCGGCGCTCAAGCGCCTGAGCGCGATCAATCCTGAAATCCGACTGGTGCCCCATCGTCAGGCACTGGACGAGGATTCCCTTGCCGCCGCCGTTGCAGCGGTGGATCTGGTGCTCGACTGCTCTGACAACTTCTCCACCCGCGAAGCGGTCAACGCCGCGTGTGTGGCGGCGCGCAAACCGCTGGTCAGCGGCGCGGCCATCCGTCTCGAAGGACAACTGTCGGTATTCGACCCGCGTCGCGCCGAGAGCCCTTGCTATCACTGCCTGTACGGTCACGGCAGCGAAGCCGAACTGACCTGCAGTGAAGCCGGCGTGGTCGGCCCGCTGGTCGGGCTGGTCGGCAGCCTGCAAGCGCTGGAAGCCTTGAAGCTGCTGGCGGGTTTCGGCGAGCCGCTGGTGGGGCGCCTGCTGTTGATCGATGCACTGGGCTCGCGATTCCGTGAGCTGCGGGTCAAGCGTGATCCAGGATGCAGCGTCTGTGGTTCGCACCATGCGTGAAGCGCCGATTGCCGTATTCGATTCCGGCGTCGGTGGCCTGTCGGTGCTGGCGGAAATCCAGCATCTGCTGCCCAATGAGTCGCTGCTGTACCTGGGCGATTGCGGGCATATTCCTTACGGCGAGAAAACCCCGGAGTTCATCCGCCAGCGTTGCAACGTGATGGCCGGTTTTTTCCGCGAGCAGGGCGCCAAGGCGTTGGTGATCGCCTGCAACACCGCGACCGTGGCCGGCGTTGCCGATCTGCGGCGTGATTTCCCCGACTGGCCGATTGTCGGCATGGAGCCCGCGGTCAAGCCGGCTGCTGCGGCGACACGCAGCGGCGTGGTCGGCGTCCTCGCGACCACTGGCACCTTGCAGAGCGCGAAGTTCGCGGCTTTGCTCGACCGTTTTGCCACCGATATCCGGGTCATCACCCAGCCGTGCCCGGGGCTGGTGGAGCTGATCGAAAGCGGCGACCTGCACAGCGCCGAGTTGCGCGAGCTGCTTCTCCGCTATGTCGAACCGCTGCTGGGCGCGGGTTGCGACACGATCATTCTTGGCTGCACCCACTATCCGTTCCTCAAGCCGCTGCTCAAGACGATGCTCCCAGACGACATCAGTCTGATCGACACCGGCGCCGCAGTGGCCCGGCAACTTCAGCGCCTGCTGGCCGAGCGCGATCTGCTTGCCGAGGGGCCGAGCCGCTGCGCGAAATTCTGGACCAGCGCCGATCCGCAATCCTTGAAAAACATCCTGCCGCTGCTGGGACAAACGCCCGGCGATGTGCAAAGCTTCGCGATGTAAAAAAGTTGTGTCATAACTGAAAAATCAGCTGAACTTCTGTTCAAGCGCCGATTTCTATAAGCGTCAAGCACACTAAAAACCATACGACCGTTAGGAAAAGGATGTTTCAAGTGAAGCGACTATTCTGCTTGGCCGCGATTGCGGCCGCACTGATGGGGCAAAGTTTTACTGCACAGGCCGCTGGCGTGGAATTCGGGGTTGGAGCCACCAGCGATTCAACGATGACCTATCGCCTGGGGATGAATTTCGACTGGGACAAGAGCTGGCTGCAAAGCGATGTCGGTCGTCTGACCGGTTACTGGAGCGGCGCCTACACCTACTGGGAAGGCGACAAGGGCTCCAGCAACAACAGCCTGTCGTTCTCGCCGGTGTTCGTTTACGAGTTTTCCGGTGAGTCGATCAAACCCTATGTCGAGGCCGGCATCGGCGCCGCGGTGTTCTCCAACACCGACTACGAAGGCAACAAGATCGGCCAGGCCTTCCAGTTCGAAGACCGCATCGGTTTCGGTCTGCGCTTCCATGGCGGGCACGAGGTGGGGATCCGTGCGACCCACTATTCCAACGCCGGCATGTCGAGCAACAACGACGGGGTAGAAAGCTACTCGCTGCACTACACGATGCCGTTGTAACACCCATGAAAAAAGGAGCGCCTGGCGCTCCTTTTTTGTATTCAACGGTACGCCGTGGCAATCCCCAGGCGTTCCTCGATGCATTCCGGCGCGCCCATTTCGAATTCGCGGCAGATCAGCGGGCGTTTTTCGTAGATGGTGCACATCATCGTGTCGCGATCCAGCGCCGCGCACCAGCCGTCGTCCAGACGCAACATGACTTCCCCACCCCATTCATCGGTATCGATATAACGCTCGGGTACGCCAGTGTCGGTGATCAGCATGACTTCGAGCTGACAGCAGCAGGCCGCGCAGGTCGAGCAGGTGACGGCGGGTTCGTCGTCGATTGGCTGAAGGGGAATGGTTTTCATGGGCGCAGTGTACGGCAGTGACCCGCACGCGTGTGAAAGCCCTGACGGACGATTACTGCACCAGGCGCCGCGACAAGAGGTGCAATAACGGAAACAGCAACGCCCACAACAGGCCGATGCCGATCAAGGTCGGTAACTCGCCGTAGGGAAACTGCACCCCGGCCAGTCGTCCACCGGCGCAGTACGACAACGCGCCACCCACGGCCCCGAGCGCACTTGCCAGCCACCATGGCCGGGCGCTCCATTGCAGGCAATGGCGCAATGTCGTGGCCAGCAGTGCCCACAACAACATCAGCCACAACGGAATCAGCGGCGACAGGTCCTTGAACTCGAAGACCCCGAGACCGCGCAGGCCGCTGTCCACGGCGGTGCCCAGAATCACCACGCTGAGAATCAGTCGGCCCTCAGCCGCCCAACTGCTGATCCAGCGCAGATGAATCACCAATACCGCCAGCGCCACCAGCAGCCACAGGCTGTTGCCGCCGAGCACGCAGGCCAGCCAGCCGATCTGGAACAGAACCGCGTTGGCGATCCGCTCAAGCATCGAAGCGTCCGAGCAGCGGTGCCGGCATCGCCGCCGGTTTGGCCAACAGCAATTGCGCGGTGCCGATGGTGCGTTCGAGGAAGCCGCCCTCGCAGTAGCACAGATAAAACTCCCACAGCCGCAGGAAATAATCGTCGTAGCCCAATTCGCTCAGGCGGCCGTGGGCATGGCGAAAATTCTCGTGCCACAGGCGCAGGGTCCGGGCGTAGTGCAGGCCGAAGTCTTCCATGTGCAGCAAATTCATATCGGTATCGCGGCTGACGATTTCGAGCATCTTCTGCACACAGGGCAGGGCGCCGCCGGGGAAGATGTAACGCTGGATGAAATCCACGCCGCGTTTCGCCTGCTCGTAGCGTTGATCCCGGATGGTGATCGCTTGCAGCAGCATCAGGCCGTTGCTCTTGAGCAGGTGCGCGCATTGCTTGAAATAGGTCGGCAGGAAGCGATGACCGACCGCCTCGATCATCTCGATCGACACCAGTTTGTCGTACTGGCCGGTGAGGTCGCGGTAGTCCTTGAGCAGCAGCGTCACCCGGTCCTGCAGGCCGAGGCTTTCGATGCGCCGGGCGGTGAACGCGTATTGCTCTTTGGACAGGGTGGTCGTGGTGACTTTGCAGCCATAGTGCTGCGCGGCATACAGCGCCATGCTGCCCCAGCCGGTGCCGATCTCCAGCAAGTGATCACCAGGTTCGAGTGCGAGTTTCTGGCAGATCCGTTCCAGTTTGTTCAGTTGCGCCTGTTCCAGACTGTCGTCGGGGCTGAGGAACTGCGCCGCCGAATACATCATGGTGGGGTCGAGAAACTGCTCGAACAGATCGTTGCCGAGGTCGTAGTGCGCGGCGATGTTTTTCTGCGAGCCCTTGCGTGTGTTGCGGTTGAGCCAGTGCAGCCCGCGCACCAGCGGCCGGCCGATTTTTGCCAGTCCGCCTTCCATGCTATCGAGCACCTCAAGGTTGCTGACGAAGACCCGCACCACGGCCGTCAGATCAGGTGAACTCCAGTAACCATGAATAAAGGCTTCACCGGCACCGATCGACCCGTTACCCGCAACCATGCCCCACACCGCCGAATCGAGGACATGAATCTCGCCCAGCAACGCACTGCCCGGTGTGCCGAAGACCTGGCGTTCGCCGTCCTCGATCACTACCAGTTGCCCGTGCTTGAGTTGTGCGAGCTGACGCAGGACACCGCGACGCAGCAGCGAGCCGGTGATGCCGTGGGTACTGAACGGGATGGCGGCTCTGGCCGAAACGCTAGAGGATTTCATGGCGGTGCTCCTCGGGAGACGCAGTGGCGGTTCGAAAGCTGTCGTCAGCCGTCCGATGGGCAAACAGCGGGGTGCGCTTGAGCAGCAGACGCAGGGCCTGCCAATAGATCGCGAGGGCGGTTTTCGCGGTCATCCACGGAAAGCGCCACAGATGTCGGTGCAGGTTGTGTCGATCAAGAGGTTCGCGTTTCAGGTTGAGCGTGGCGTCGAACAGTTTGCGTTCGCCCTGCCAGTCGGCCATGTGCACACCCAGGGCTTGCGCGGCGGGACTGAAGCTCATGCGGTATTCCAGGTCCGGCGGCAGGAACGGCGACACGTGAAACGCCTTGGCCACGGCAAAGTGCTGGTGGAAGTCGCGCACGCTGGTCGGTGCCCGCGCCGGCAGCACATAGTGATAACGCTCGCGCCACGGCGTGTTGCTGACTTCGCAGAGAATCGCTGCCAGTTGCCCGTCGGCTTCGTGGCAATAAAAGAAACTCACCGGGTTGAACGCCAGGCCCCAACTGCGGGGCTGGGTCAGCAGGCAGATCGAACCCTGTGGCTCATGACCGAGGGCCGCGCCGACCTGCAGGCGCACGGCATCGATCAGTCGCACACCGCGACCGGTGAACGTCTTGAGGTAGTCGGTCTCGCGAAACGAGAACGGTGCAAAGCGGCTCGCACCGGACAGTGGCGAGAGGTTCAGCACAGCGTCCTGTTCGGCCAGGTCGAGATACAGAAGTCCGATCCGGTAGCGGAACTCATGCCGACGCGGGGCGAAGCGCCGGTGGGCGATCCAGCCACTGTAGAGAGCGCTGTTCACAGGCTTTCTCCGAACGCGGCGGCGACGCGTAAAGCGCTGACCACGCCGTCTTCATGAAAACCGTTGGCCCAGTAGGCGCCGCAATAATGGGTGTGTTGCGCACCGTCGAGTTCGGCCCAGCGCTGTTGGGCCGCCACTGCCGCGAGGCTGAATTGCGGATGGGCGTAGGTGAAACGGGCAAGCACTTTGGACGGGCTGATCCCGGCGCTTTGATTGAGGCTGACGCAGAACGTGGTGTCGCTCTGGATGCCTTGCAGGATATTCATGTCGTAGGTCACGGCCGCCTGAGTATGTCCCGCACCGCCGAGGCGATAGTTCCAACTGGCCCAGGCCCGCCTGCGGGTCGGCAGCAGCCGGGTGTCGGTGTGCAGCACCACTTCGTTGTCAGCGTAGGGCAGGGCGCCGAGAATCTCCCGTTCGGCACGGCTCGGATTGGCCAGCAGTTGCAATGCCTGATCGCTGTGGCAGGCCAGCACGACTTTGTCGAAGTGTTCGATGCCGACGGGACTGTGGATAACCACGCCGTGTTCGTTGCGTTCGATCCGGTTTACCGGGCAGTTCACGCGGATCCGCTCTTTGAATGACGCGGTCAACGGTGCGAGGTAGGCACTGGAGCCACCCTCGATCACTCGCCATTGCGGACGATTGCTGACCGACAACAAGCCGTGGTTCTCGAAAAAACGCACAAAGAACTGCAGCGGAAAATTCAGCATCTCGGCCATCGGCATCGACCAGATCGCCGCGCCCATCGGCACGATGTAATGCAGGATGAAACGCTCGCCGTAGCCGCCGGCCTTGAGGTAATCGTCCAGTGTGGTGTCGCTGGCGATCCGCTGTTCGGCGAGGTCGCGCCGGGCTTCCTTGTTGAAGCGCAGGATGTCCCGCAGCATGCCCCAGAACCCCGGCGACAACAGATTGCTGCGCTGAGCGAAGAGGCTGTCGAGGTTGTTGCCGTTGTATTCCAGGCCGGTATCGGGGTCGGTCACCGAAAAACTCATTTCGGTGGCTTTGCTGCTCACACCCAATTGGCCGAGCAGGCGTATGAAGTTCGGGTAGGTCCAGTCGTTGAACACGATGAACCCGGTGTCCACGGCATATTCGCGACCCTCCACCGTGACTTGTACGGTGTGGGTATGGCCGCCGACCCAATCGCCGGCCTCGAACACCGTGACGTCATGTCGGCGACCGAGCAGGTAGGCGCAGGTCAGGCCTGCGATCCCGCTGCCGACAATGGCGATGTTCACGTCGGATCCCGCAAGGGTGGTGTACTGCGCACCATGCGCTTGCCGATCGCCAGTTGTACTTGTGCGGGCATTTTCGACAGCGGCCAGAGCGCCGCCATGAACAGTGCCGGAAAGGCAATCTCCAGTGGCCGGTCCTTGAGCCTGCCGAAAATGTGGCTCGCGGCTTTTTCCGCAGGCCAGCTCAATGGCATCGGGAAGTCGTTTTTGGCGGTCAGTGGCGTTTCGACAAAGCCCGGGCTGATGATGGTGACTTCAATGCCTTCGTCCGCCAGATCGATGCGCAATGACTCGAACAGATAACGCAGCCCGGCTTTCGACGCACCGTACGCTTCGGCCCGGGGAAGCGGCACGTAGGTGACGGAGCTGGCCATGCCCACCAGATGCGGCGCAGTTCCTTTGCGCAGCAGAGGCAGGGCGGCTTCGATGCAATAGCTGCTGGCGAGCAGGTTGGTGCGTACCACGTGTTCGACGATCGTAGCGTCGAACTGTTTTGCATCGACGTATTCGCAGGTGCCGGCGTTGAGGATCACGCTGTCCAGCGTCCCCCAGTCCAGCGCGATCTGTTCACCGATTTCCCGTACGGTCTGGCTATTGGTGAGATCCCCGGCCACGACCAGTACCTGGCCCGGGTAGCGTTGCGACAGCTCTTTGAGCGGTGCGACCTGGCGGGAACTGACCGCCAGGTGCGCACCGCTTTTCAGAATCTCTTCCGCCAGTGCTGCACCGATGCCACTGCTGGCACCGGTCAGCCAATAACGGCGTGGCGTTGAACGGCTCATCCCAGTCTCCTTTTCAGCCAGGCGATTACCCGGCCCAATATGGGTAAATGTTCGTAAAGCAGCGCCCCGGCGTCGAAGTAATCCCGGTGGCGATAAACCTTGTCACGCCAGAGCAGGTGCGAACAGCCCGTGACGCGAATCAGTCGTCCGCCGGCCAGGCGCGGGTGGCGGTAGCTCATGACCCAGCGCAGGTAGCCTTCGCAGTCGCCGATCTGGTCGAAGCCATGGAAGTCGAACCGCAACTCGCTGACGTTGGCGTACAGCTCGCTAAAGTAGGCGCGCAATTGCGTCAGTCCCTGTACTTCGTGCAGTGGATCGGTGAAATGAATGTCCTCGCTGTAGAGCGCGTCCAGGCTGTGCAGGTTGTCCTTGTTCAACTGCGCGAACTGGCGGGCGAAACGGCGCAGGAATTCACTCATGGCCTTCTCCGACAGACGCACGGGAGGGCAGGTTCTTGAACGCGGTCAGTGCCCGTTCCCGTGAAGTGCTCAGGTTGACGATCGGCGGCGGATAGTCCGCCACGCCGAACAGCCCGCCGGCACTCGCCGGGTTGTGCACTTCTTTCTTGTTCAGCCCGGCCAGTTCAGGCAGCCAGTGCTTGATGAACAGGCCTTCGCTGTCGAATTTTTCCGACTGGCTGATCGGGTTGAAAATCCGGAAATACGGCGCCGCATCGGTGCCGGTCGATGCGCTCCACTGCCAGCCGCCGTTGTTGGCCGCCAGATCGCCGTCGATCAGGTGGCGCATGAAAAAACGCTCGCCTTCGCGCCAGTCGATCAGCAGGTTCTTGGTCAGGAACATCGCCACGACCATGCGCAGGCGATTGTGCATCCAGCCGGTTTCGAGCAATTGGCGCATGGCTGCGTCGATGATCGGCAGGCCGGTGCGTGCTTCCTGCCAGGCCGCCAGTTCCTGCGGTGCATCGCGCCAGGCCAGGGCTTCGGTTTCCGGGCGGAACGCGCGATGCCGGGACACGCGTGGGTAGCCGACCAGAATGTGTTTGTAGAACTCGCGCCACAGCAGTTCGTTGATCCAGGTAACGGCGCCGACCTTGCCGCTTTCGAATTCGCCCTGATTGCTTTGCAGCGCGGCATGCAGGCACTGGCGCGGCGAGATCACCCCCGCAGCGAGATAGGCCGAGAGCTGGCTGGTGCCGGGTTTGGCCGGGAAGTCGCGCTCGCTTTTGTAATAGTCGATCTGCACGTCGGCGAAGGTGTCGAGACGGCGTCGGGCTTCGGCTTCGCCGGCGGGCCACAGGTTGCGCAACGCTTGGCCGGGTGTCGGGAAACCTTCGATGGAGTCGGGTACCGGATCGCTGGCGATGTTCAGCGAGTCCTGTGCGGACGGCACCTTTATCAAGGCCGGCATCGAGCGATGCAGGCGTTCGTAGCAGACTTTGCGGAACTGGCTGAAGACCTGAAAGTAGGTGCCGGTTTTGGTCAGTACGCTGCCGGGCTTGAACAACAACTGATCGAGATAGCTGTGAAACGCGATCCCTTCGGCCTGCAATGCCCGGGCAACGGCCGCATCGCGGCGGCTTTCGTGGACGCCGTATTCCTCATTGACGTGAACGGCTTCGACCTTTAACTGCCGACAGAGCTCAAGCAACACCGCCGGGGCCTTATCCCAGTGCGGGGCGCTGCGGATCAGCAGCGGGATGTTCAGCTCGCCGAGACTCTTGCTCAATTCCCGCAGGTTGCGCAGCCAGAAATCGATCTTGCACGGTGCGTCGTCATGTTCCTGCCATTGTTCGGGGCTCGACAAGTACACGGCCACAGTCGGGCCACGCTCGGCGGCGGCCGTCAGGGCGGTGTTGTCATGTTGGCGCAGGTCGCTGCGCAGCCAGATCAATTGCATGGTGTTCTCTGCACGAATCATTAAATCAATCCACGCTGAAGGAGTGCCCGATGCGCCGACAAGGGATCTTCGGCCAGGTACAGATCAGCGATCTCGGAAGTTCTTACGGACAACTCGGCGTGGTGGATGCACACCGTTGGTCCGGCAATCATTTTCGGGCAACTGATGCCATTCAACAGTTTCGGCAACTGCGCAAGATTCATGGCCTTGCTGGAATACAGCAGTACGCCACGGGCTTGCAGGTGATCGACTGCCAGTGCCAGCTCCCCGGCCGGCAACGGCCAGTCGAACACCTGCACCGGGCAATCGGCACTGCTGATCAGCCAGGCGCAGAGCCACAGATGTGGCTCCAGCAGTAAATCCGATTGGTTGACCAGCAGCAGCGGTGCTGTGCGCAACTGACGGTTGTTATGGTAGATGCGTGCGCCGAATTTGCTACGCAGCCAGGCGTGAAAGAACACCCGTTCCATCTGCGCGCCGAACTGGCCTTGCCAGCGTTGCTCGAGGTCCGCCAGCAACGGCATCAGCAATTGCTCGCACAGGGTTCGTGGCGGGTACAGCGCCATCGCCTGGTTGACGCTGTCGTCGAGGCTGCGCTCGTTCAATTGCGTGACCGCCAGCAGTGCGGCCTGGTGCAAGGGCTGCCATTCGTTTTCCAGGGGCTCGTTGACGGTTTGCGGTGTGTCGAGCAGCGGTTTGACCTGACTGACCGCCACGCCACGGTTGAGCCAGGTGAGGATGTGCTGGATACGCTGTACATGCTCGGCCGAATACAGGCGATGCCCCTTGGGCGTACGTTGCGGCACGATCAATCCGTAACGGCGCTCCCAGGCACGCAGGGTGATCGCATTGACGCCGGTCTGGCGCGCAACCTCGCGAATCGGCAGCCAGCCTTCGTCGAGGGCTTTCTTGAAGTCGGCGCCGAGGTCTTCGCGGGCGCTGGTGTCGGGTGTGTCGTTCATCAAATGGCGTTTCGCAGGCTGAGGTTTTCCGGGTGCGGTTGCAGGTAAACCTGTTGCGCGATGTAAGGATCGGGGTGTTGGCGAAAGTGATGCTTGAGCAGTGTCAGCGGCACCACCAGCGGCACGATGCCGTGACGGTACTGGCCGATGACGTGCTGCATCTCCTGTTTGTCTTCTGCGCTGATGGCCCGTTTCAGGTAACCGCTGATGTGCTGCAACACGTTGCTGTGGGTGCGACGTGTGGCGCAGGTGGTCAGCGCCGCCATCAACTGGCTGAAGTAGCGCGGGCCGAGCTCCACGGGTTCGGTCTGCCCCATGTTGCCCAGCAGATTGCCCAGCGCCTTGTATTGCACCGGGTTGTGGGCCATCAGCAGGTATTTGTAGCGCGAGTGGAAGTCGGTCAGGGCTCGGCGGCTCAGGCCTTGCCGGAGCACTTGCTGCCAGTCGCTGTAGGCGAATACCCGGGTGATGAAGTTTTCCCGCAGGACCGGATCGTTCAGGCGCCCGGCTTCTTCGACCGGCAGGTCCGGGTGCCGGGCGCAGAAGGCCTGGGCATAGATCCCGCGCCCGCTGCCGATCGGTGCACCGTTGGCGTGATAGACCTTGACCCGTTCCAGCCCGCAGGACGGCGACTGTTGCATGAAGATATAGCCGCAGATGTCGTCGAGCTCGGCGGCCATTTTCTCGCCATAGGCGGACAGCGCATCGGTGACGTCGGTTTCGCGGTGAACCGTCCCGAGGGCCTGAGGATGATCCGGATCGCCCACCAGCCGGATCGGCTCGCGGGGGATGCCCAGGCCAATCGCGACTTCCGGACACACCGGGACAAAATCGAAATATTCAGTGAGTGTGTGGGTGCACAGCCGTGATGCCTTGTGTCCGCCGTTGTAGCGCACTTCGGCTCCCATCAGGCAGGCGCTGATGGCGATCTTGGGTGGGGACTGTTCGGACATGACGGCACCTCGAATCTGAATTTGTACAGAATATTTATTCTGTACAACATTCCTTCAGCATAGATTCAAAGGTGTACAAGTCAAATTATTTGTACAAGATTTTGGCGGAAACTAGCGCCAGCCCATTTTCCACTGCGCATCGTCTTGCAAAACATGCCAGTCCAGTTGCGTGGTGCGCCTGGTCAGCACTGCCTGCATTTCGATCTCCAGCACCGTGCCGTCCTCGTCGCGGAACAGTTCGGTCACCAGAAAATGCTTTTCACGGTTTTGCGGCAGGGCTGCTGTCCATTTCGACAGCAGCAGTTTTTGCGGATTGATGCGGTTCACTGCAGGTGTTCGTGCAGGCGGCGTGCAGCTTCCTGGCCACTGAGCCACGCGCCTTCGACCCGGCCCGACAGGCACCAGTCGCCGCACGCATACAGACCCAGGTCGGCATCCGCCAGTGTGCCCCACTCATGGCTGGTGGCCGGGCGGGCGTAGAGCCAGCGGTGGGCGAGGCTGAAAGTTGGTGCGGGCATGGCGCTGTGCAGCAACTCGGCAAAGGCGCCGTGCAACTGCTCGATCACGGCTTCCTTGGAGAGGTCGATGTGCTGTCGGCTCCAGGCGCTGGTAGCGTGCAGGACCCAGGTGTCGAGGGTGTTGTCGCGTCCCGGCTTGCTGCGATTGCGGGCCAGCCAGTCGAGAGGACTGTCCTGTACGAAGCAGCCTTCGATGGGGGTATCCAGCGGCGTGTCGAAGGCGAGGGCGACGGCCCAGGTCGGGTCCATCTTCACACCGGCAGCGGCCCCGGCCAGTTTCGGCGCAGCGGCCAGCAATGCGGTGGCTTGAGGCGCCGGGGTGGCGATCACCACATGGCTGAAGGGGCCGTGAGTGAAACCTTCGGCGTCTTGCAGATGCCAGTGCTCTTCACCGCGATAGACCTCGGTGATCCGGCAGGCGAAATGCACTTCCAGACCATCGAGCAAGCCACGGGTGATGGCGCTCATGCGCGGCGAGCCGACCCAGCGGGTCTGCTCGTCCGGCGACAGGTTCAGTTGTCCGCCGTGATAGGTGTAGAGCTGCGGCGCCCACTCGGCGACCCAGCCGTTGCTTTGCCAGCGCTGGACTTCGGTGACGAAGCGCCGGTCGCGGGCCGTGAAATATTGCGCGCCCATGTCCAGCGAGCCGGCGTCACTGCGCTTGCTCGACATGCGCCCGCCGCTGCCGCGGCTTTTATCGAACAACTGGACGGTGTGCCCGGCCTCGGTCAGGGCCTGGGCGGCGGAGAGTCCGGCGATGCCGGTGCCAATGATTGCGATAGGTACAGTCATAGGGGCCTCGTTTACCTTTCTGTACAGACTACGCCGTGGATGAAACCTGTACAATTTTGTTTTCTGGTATAACTTCCAGCGTTTTCGTTCTGACAGCTTGGCCTATTGTTAAACAATAGAGCCTGTCCGATAGAAAAGATCCCTGCTTATAAAAATAGACTAGTGATCGAAGTAAAACGCCACGCGAGGAAGATGTCATGCACATATTGCTGACCGGCGGTACTGGATTGATCGGACGTCAGCTCTGCCGGCACTGGTCGGGTCAGGGCCACCGGTTGACCGTGTGGAGTCGTCGTGCGGAAAAGGTCGCGAAAATCTGCGGCGCCCAAGTGCGTGGCATCGCGCGTCTGGAAGACCTTGGCGATGAACCGGTCGATGTGATCGTCAACCTTGCCGGCGCGCCGATTGCCGACCGGCCGTGGACCCATCGGCGCAAGGCGTTGCTGTGGAGCAGCCGGATCACGCTCACCGAGACGTTGCTGGCGTGGCTGGAACATCGCGGGCAGAAACCTTCACTACTGATCTCGGGCTCGGCCGTGGGCTGGTACGGAGACGGCGGCGAGCGTGAGTTGACCGAAGAGTCGCCACCGGTGGTCGACGATTTCGCCAGCCAGCTGTGCATTGCCTGGGAGGAAACCGCGCAACGCGCCGAAGCGATGGACATCCGCGTAGTGCTGGTTCGGACCGGGCTGGTGCTGTCGGCCGAGGGCGGTTTTTTGTCGCGCCTGTTGCTGCCGTTCAAACTCGGGCTGGGCGGGCCTTTGGGCAATGGCCGGCAGTGGATGCCTTGGATTCATATCGACGATCAAATCGCCCTGATTGATTTTCTTCTGCACCGCGATCAGGCGAGTGGTCCTTATAATGCGTGCGCGCCGACCCCGGTGCGCAATCGCGAATTCGCAAAGACGCTGGGCAGCGTGCTGCACCGCCCGGCGTTCATGCCGATGCCGGCTCTGGCCCTGAAGGTCGGGCTCGGCGAGATGTCATTGCTGTTGCTGGGTGGTCAACGGGCCACGCCGGCACGCTTGCTGGAAGCCGGATTCAAGTTCCGGTTCACGGATTTACGCGCGGCCCTGGACGATCTTTCCAGCCGCCTCTGAAATAGGACGTTGCATGACCGATCACGCCTTGCTTCTGGTCAACCTGGGTTCGCCGGCTTCCACTTCGGTGGCCGACGTGCGCAGCTACCTCAATCAATTTCTGATGGACCCGTACGTGATTGACCTGCCGTGGCCGGTGCGGCGTCTGCTGGTGTCGCTGATCCTGATCAAGCGTCCCGAGCAGTCGGCCCACGCCTACGCCTCGATCTGGTGGGATGAAGGCTCGCCGCTGGTGGTGCTCAGCCGTCGACTGCAACAGCAGATGAAGGCGCAGTGGACCCACGGCCCGGTGGAACTGGCCATGCGTTACGGCGAGCCGTCCATTGAGACAGGCCTGCTGAAGCTGGTGGCGGCGGGACACAAACGCATCACCCTCGCACCGCTTTATCCACAGTTCGCCGACAGCACCACGACCACGGTGATCGAAGAAGCCAAGCGGGTGGTGCGCGAGAAGAAACTCGACGTACAACTGTCGGTGTTGCAGCCGTTCTACGATCAACCGGAATACCTCGATGCCCTGGTGGCGAGTGCCCGACCGCACTTGCAGCAGGATTACGATCACCTGTTGCTGAGCTTCCACGGTTTGCCGGAACGGCACCTGACCAAACTCAATCCGGGGCACAGTTTCGAGGGCGGCGGCGATTGCTGCGCCGGTGCGCCGCCGGAGGTGGTTGCTACGTGTTATCGCGGCCAGTGCCTGCGCACAGCAGCCGAGTTTGCCAAACGCATGGGTATCCCGGACGGCAAATGGTCGGTGTCGTTTCAGTCGCGGCTGGGCCGGGCGAAATGGATCGAGCCCTACACCGAAGCACGGCTGGATGAGTTGGCCAAGAGCGGCGTGAAGAAGATTCTGGTGATGTGCCCGGCGTTCGTTGCCGACTGCATCGAGACCCTGGAAGAGATCGGCGATCGCGGCAAGGAACAGTTCCGCGAGGCGGGAGGGGAGGAGTTGGTGCTGGTGCCGTGCCTGAACGATGACCCGCAATGGGCGAAGGCATTGGCGACGTTGTGTGAGCGGGCGCCGTTGGCTCTCTAAAAGCATCGCCAGCAGGCTGGCTCCCACAGGAAAATGCATTCCAATGTGGGAGCCAGCTTGCTGGCGATAGCGGTCTTTCAGGCGATGAAGCTACAGCTTAGATCAGCGGCTCATCCGCCTTCTTGTGTTTCCAGCTGTCGTTGCCCGGCAGAATCAGGTTCAGCGCAATCGCCACCACCGCGCACAGCGCGATGCCTTTGAGGCCGAAGTCATCCGGACCTGTGCCGGTGCCGACCAGCACACCGCCGATCCCGAACACCAGGGTCACCGAAACGATCACCAGATTGCGCGCCTCGCCCAGATCGATATTGTGGCGGATCAGGGTGTTCATCCCCACCGCTGCGATCGAACCGAACAGCAGGCACAGAATCCCGCCCATCACCGGCACCGGAATACTTTGCAGCAGGGCGCCGAACTTGCCGATGAACGCCAGGCTGATGGCGAAGATCGCCGCCCAGGTCATGATTTTCGGGTTGTAGTTCTTGGTCAGCATCACCGCGCCAGTGACTTCGGCGTAGGTGGTGTTGGGCGGGCCGCCGAACAGACCGGCTGCCGTGGTGGCGATACCGTCACCCAGCAGGGTGCGATGCAAGCCCGGCTTCTTCAGGTAGTCACGACCGGTCACGCTGCCGACCGCAATCACGCCGCCGATGTGCTCGATGGCCGGGGCCAGCGCCACCGGGACGATGAACAGGATCGCCTGCCAGTTGAACTCCGGCGCAGTGAAATGAGGCAGTGCAAACCAAGGGGCTGCGGCGATCTTCGCGGTGTCGACGACACCGAAATAGAACGACATGGCGAAACCCACCAGCACGCCGGAGATGATCGGCACCAGACGGAAAATGCCTTTGCCGAACACCGCCACGATCAACGTGGTCAGCAGCGCCGGCATCGAGATCATCATTGCGGTCTGGTAATGGATCAGCTCCGAACCGTCACCGGCCTTGCCCATCGCCATGTTCGCGGCAATCGGCGCCATGGCCAGGCCAATGGAGATGATCACCGGACCAATCACCACCGGCGGCAGCAGACGGTCGATGAACCCGGTGCCTTTGATCTTCACGGCCAGGCCGAGGAAGGTGTAGACGAAACCGGCCGCCATCACGCCGCCCATGGTCGCGGCGAGGCCGAACTGGCCCTTGGCGAGGATGATCGGAGTGATGAAGGCAAAGCTCGACGCGAGGAACACCGGCACCTGACGCCCGGTGACGATCTGGAACAGAATCGTCCCAAGACCTGCGGTGAACAGTGCCACGTTCGGGTCAAGGCCCGTGATCAGCGGCATCAGCACCAGGGCGCCGAAAGCCACGAACAGCATCTGCGCGCCGGACAGCACCGTGCGCCAGAGCGGATCGTTGAACTCATCCTGCATGGTCAAGCGTCCTTCTGCTTGGTGCCGAAGATCTTGTCACCGGCATCGCCAAGCCCAGGAATGATGTAACCGTGCTCGTTGAGTTTCTGATCGATGGACGCGGTGTAGATGATCACGTCCGGGTGAGCTTTCTCGACAGCGGCAATGCCTTCAGGCGCGGCAACCAGCACCATCGCACGGATGTCCTTGCAACCGGCCTTCTTCAGCAGGTCGATGGTCGCGACCATGGAACTGCCGGTAGCCAGCATCGGGTCAATGATCATCGCCAGGCGTTCGTCGATTTCCGGAACCAGTTTTTCCAAATAGGTGTGGGCCTGCAGGGTTTCTTCGTTACGGGCAACGCCGACGGCGCTGACTTTCGCGCCCGGGATCAGGCTCAGCACGCCTTCGAGCATGCCGATGCCGGCACGCAGGATCGGCACGACGGTAATCTTCTTGCCGGCGATTTTCTCGACCGACACCGTGCCGCACCAACCTTCGATATCGTAGGTTTCCAGCGGCAGGTCTTTGGTAGCTTCATAGGTCAACAGGGCACCGACTTCCTGAGCGAGCTCGCGGAAATTCTTGGTGCTGATGTCTGCACGGCGCATAAGGCCAAGTTTGTGACGGATCAGCGGATGGCGGATCTCTTGGATGGACATGGGGAAAGGCTCCGGCGGCGGGCAAAAAAACCGGCCTAGATTAATCTATCCGAGGGTGATGTCCTATAGGACATACAGTACGTTAGTCCACAAATGCTTGATTCGGCCGTGCGGGATGCGTACCTTTGCCCGCTTTTCCGAAACAGACCCCCCTTGGAGAGCGCCATGTCCGCTGATCTCGAGCATATCCGTCAAATCATGCGAGAGGCTGACTGCCTGTACACCGAAGCTGAAGTCGAGGCTGCCATTGCCCGCGTCGGTGCACAAATCAACGAACAACTGGCCGAGAGCAACCCGGTGGTGTTCTGTGTGATGAACGGCGGGCTGATTTTCTCCGGCAAGCTGCTGACCCATCTGCAGTTCCCGCTGGAAGCTTCCTACCTGCACGCCACCCGCTATCGCAACGAAACCAGCGGCGGCGACCTGTTCTGGAAAGCCAAGCCGGAAGTCTCGTTCATCGACCGCGACGTGCTGATCATCGACGACATCCTCGACGAAGGTCACACCCTGGGCGCGATCATCGACTTCTGCAAACACGCCGGTGCCCGTGCCGTACACACCGCCGTGCTGATCGACAAGGACCACGACCGCAAGGCCCGTCCTGACCTGAAAGCCGATTTCGTCGGCCTGCCGTGCGTCGACCGTTACATCTTCGGTTACGGCATGGACTACAAAGGCTACTGGCGCAACGCCAACGGGATCTTCGCCGTCAAAGGCATGTAAGAACCCCTGAAAGATCGCAGCCCCGGCTGCGATCTTTTGCTTTTAAAGGCTGCTAAAGTGCTCGGCCCCGCCCTCCGGAGCCTGTCATGAGCCTCTTGATCCGCAGCTGCGCCGCCCTGTTGCTGACCCTCAGCCTGCCCCTGGCCGCCGCGCCGATGCACAGTCAGTTTCTGCCGCCCGACGACCTCACCCTGCGCGATGCCGAACCCGAACAGCAGCAACTGTTGCAGGTCACCGACTATTCCGTGGTGGTCGGCGCCCAGCGTCAGTCCAACCAGCAGCCGATCCCGGTCACTTCGCCATTGATGATCCGCCTCAAGGGCAAGTCCCTGAACAAGGGCGCGACGATCAGTCAGGTGCTGGTCAGCTTCGATGGCGAAAGCAAAAGCCTGAAAAAACCGGTGTACGACGACCAGCGCAAGACCCTGACCCTGTTTTATCCGCTGGCCCAATACCGGGTGATCATCGATCTGCTGCGCAATGACACCGTGTATGTGCAATTCCTCAGCTACGCCAACGGCCACATCTGGGCCGATCTGCACACCGGCAGCACGCGTGCGCGTTGAGCCTCGTGCCCGGGCGGGGGTAAACTGCCCGCCCCGTGAAATGTCTGCGAGCTGGAGTCGGCAATGCGTAAAGATAAGAAGCAAGTGATTGGTGACGAGATCGGCGATGAGCAGATCAAGCTGTTCCTCGATTTTGAGCCGGTCGACGCCACTTCGCCGTCGCTGCACAAACTGGTCAAGGCTTACCGTGGCCTGCGCATCGACGATTTCGAGCGTTTCCTGACGTTCTTCGTTGCAGCCGGTTATGACGTGGACGGCAAGGACGAGCATGGCAAGACCTTCGTCGACCAGATCCGCGATCAACGCAACGCCCCGGAATACATCGAGCTGATCGAGAAAGCGCGCGGCTGATAGCCGAAGTTTTCCACAGGCATAAAAAAACGCCCCGCACTCACTGAGTGCGGGGCGTTTTTCATGGAGCCGAATCAGGCGTAGCTTTCGGTCTCGTTGCTGGCTTCAACCAGTTCCAGCGCGACGTTGTTGTGCGCATTGATCTTGCGATACAGCGCAGCGTCGGTTTCCAGGACCTTTTCACGGGCCGGGAAGATTTCCGCCAGTTTGGCAGCCCACTCACCCTTGGCCTTGGCCGGGAAGCACTTCTCGATCAGTTCCAGCATGATCGAAACGGTAACTGAAGCACCTGGCGAAGCGCCGAGCAGGGCGGCGAGGGAGCCGTCCTTCGCAGCGACGAGTTCGGTACCGAACTGCAGGATGCCGCCTTTTTTCGGGTCTTTCTTGATGATCTGCACCCGTTGGCCGGCCACTTCCAGGCGCCAGTCTTCGGCTTTCGCCTCCGGATAGAAACGACGCAGGGATTCCAGGCGCTGTTCCATCGACTGCATCACTTCGCTGACCAGATACTTGGTCAGGTCCATGTTGTTCTTGGCCACGGCCAGCATCGGGCCGATGTTGCCGGCGCGAACCGACAGCGGCAGGTCCATGAAGGAGCCGTGCTTGAGGAACTTGGTGGTGAAGCCGGCGTATGGCCCGAACAGCAGGGACTTCTTGCCATCGACCACACGGGTGTCCAGGTGCGGCACGGACATCGGTGGCGAACCCACGGCGGCCTGGCTGTAAACCTTGGCCTGGTGATGCTTGACCACTTCCGGGTTGTCGCAACGCAGCCACTGGCCGCTGATCGGGAAGCCGCCGAAGCCTTTGCTCTCTTCGATGCCCGAGGCCTGCAGCAGAGGCAGGGCCGCGCCACCGGCGCCGAGGAACACGAATTTGGCGTCGACTTCACGGCTGCTGCCGCTGTTGACGTCCTTGATGCTGACGGTCCAGCCGTTGGCGTTACGCTTGAGGCCGGTCACGCGCTTGCAGTATTTGACCTGGGCGTCCGGGGCGCTGGTCAGGTGCTTGAGCAACTGATTGGTCAACGCGCCGAAGTTGACGTCGGTACCGTTCATCACGCGGGTGGCGGCGAGTATCTGGTCCTTTGGACGACCCGGCATCATCAATGGCATCCACTCGGCCATCTTCGCCTTGTCTTCGGTGTATTCCATGTCGGCGAAGGCGTGATGCTTGTGCAGCGTGTTGAAGCGTTCCTTGAGGAACGAAACGCCTTTTTCACCCTCGACGTAGCTCAGGTGCGGCACCGGGCTGATGAAGGACTTGCACGAGCCGAACGTGCCTTTCTTGGTCAGGTACGACCAGAACTGCTTCGACACCTCGAACTGGGTGTTGATGTGTACGGCTTTCTTGATGTCGACGGTGCCGTCGGCATTCTGCGGCGTGTAGTTCAGCTCGCAGAGGCCGGCGTGGCCGGTACCGGCGTTGTTCCACGGGTTGGAACTTTCCGCGGCACCGGAATCCATCAGTTCGACGACTTCCAGCTTGATCGCCGGGTCGAGTTCCTTGAGCAGCACTGCAAGGGTGGCACTCATGATGCCGGCCCCAACCAGAACTACGTCGACTGCTTCGTTATGCGCCATTTAACGCGTCTCCAAAATCTGCAGCACCAAATTGTCGGCACGGCTGCCAGGTGTCCGGGGCAGGTCAGTTACGCCCCAGGTACCCATGGCCAGGTTTGCCATGTCCGAATCTTCGCAATTTTTCGCAACTTCGACGGATGCGTGCGGCCTGGCTTCAAGAGTCACATGAACTCATTTCAGCACGTGGCTGGCAATTCGACTTATGGTCGAGACATCCGTTTGTGCAACCAAATCCGTAGCGGACAGGCTTCAGGCTCCGGTATTCGAGGCGTACCCGTTCCTGTGTCGTTGGGCTGTTTCAGACGCTAATGGTGCATGTTCAGACGCAAAACTATTCATTTGCTCGCCACACTCTTGTGAAGTTGTGAAAACCCGTTTTTTTCACGCTCTTTTGAAGACGTGAACCTCAAAAAGGGCTGTCCCGGCTGGCACCGTGCCCGGAGGGGCAAACAACTCAGTGACCGAGCGTCATGACAGCTCTGCAGATTCGCGAAAAGCGGGGATTTGCCAGAGAAACAGCAAGCACGCCAGCTTCACTCGATCTGTGTGGGCGGCTCTCTGTGGGCGATTTGGATGCCAATGCAAGCGCATTGACGCTGTTGCGGGGCCCGATCAGGAGACGTCCTTATAATCGGGGGGAGATTGTATCGAAGAAATGCGGGGAATTGGTCGAGTTTAATGACTTTTATTAGGCATCCGGTCAGATGCTCAACATCGCCTGGGCACGTGCGCGAGGGCGCTGCTGTTCGACCCGGGCGCTGGCAGGCAGAGGCTGGTGCAACCAGTTGAGGCGGATTTCCTCGATTTCGACCCAGCCGTCACCCATTGGCTGCAGGCTGCATTGCTTGAAAGCCTGGCAATGGCCGTTGCGGTCGAGCAGGGCGAAGCTGCGATGCAGCGGGCGTGGAGCGAACAACGAGATCAGATAGCGCATGGTGTGTGTTCCTTCTGGAGATCTGTGACGAAGATTGTCAAAAGACCGTGAAGCGAACATGTATGGGGGGTGAACAATCTGTGACAGGAACCGCGTGCAGCGGGGTTTGTCTGAGATTTCAGTGCTGGTGACCCGCAGTGGCCCACCGCTATACTGCGGGCCTGTCTGTGCCTGATTCTGGAGAGAAGAGCATGTTGCAACGCCTGTTGTTCGGTTTGATCACTGTGACCAGTTTGACCCTGGTTGGCTGCGCCCACAGCCCGCAACAACTGAGCCCGGAACCGAAGCTGACCACTCAGCTGGCACCGGTCGGCCATGGCCAGCCTGTCGTGGTTCGAGTTGTCGACGGTCGTCCGTCGCCAACCCTGGGCACCCGCGGTGGCCTGTACCCGGAAACCAGCGCCATCACCGTCCAGCGCGAGCAGATCGTGCCGAAGTTGCAGGCCCAGGCCGAAGCGGCCGTGCGTCTGCTGGGCTTCACCCCGTCCAACGGGGCGATGAATGCTCCGCAACTGACCGTGACCCTGACTGAACTGAAATACCAGTCGCCGAAAGAAGGCATGTACGTGACCGAAGCCACCATCGGCGCGACCTTCCGTTCCGACGTGCAGAGCGGCAACCGTCGCTACAGCGGCCGTTACGGTGCCTCGCTGGACCAGCGTTTCGGCATGGCGCCGAACCAGGAAACCAATACCAAACTGGTCAGCGACGTACTGAGCGACGCGCTGACCCGTGTGTTCAAGGATCCGTCCATCGGCCAGATCCTCGCTGAATAAAGCGTTCGCCAGATGTGAAAAAAAGCCCGGGGCCAGCGATGGTCCCGGGCTTTTTTCATTCAGGCGGCTTGCGAGTAGAAGTCGAGGACGCTGACGCCGGTCAGCAGATCGGTCTCGGGCAAGTCCGCATGCTGGTGCCCGCCGAGGGCGCAATACACCAGCCAGTGACGGTCCTGAACATTGAAGGCCAGGCTGCCGACGAGGGTCTGTTGTTCGTCGGACGGGGAGATGAGGTACAGGCGATCCTGGTTTTCAGCGTGAAGCATGTCGCATTCCGTTTACGTTTCGAGGCGCGCAGGGTGGCCGAAACAAATGACGATGCCGTGACACAGGACAGCCATCGGTCGATTGATGGGTAATTTGTCGCAAAGGGTAGGGCACCGGGGGAGGGTTTCGGTAGAATCCGCGCCGCGGTCGTCGGTCTGGCGTTCGCCATTCCGGTTTAGATTGAGGTCTGTGATGCACTTGATGACGCTGTTTACCGCCCATCCCGCCAAACTGATCAACCTGCTGGCCCTGCTGTTGGCCTTCCCGGGCAGTTGGCTGCTGCACGCGACCCGTCGGCGTGAGCAACGGGCGATGGCCAGTATCGCGGCCCAGCGCCAGAGCCAGCCGGATCAGGAGCCGGTGCTGGACTGGGCGACCCTGCGCATGAACCGGTTTTTCTATCGTTTCGGTTTCGCCTGTCTGGGACTGGCGTTGCTGATTTCCTGGATCAGTACCCGCTACTGAACGAAAAACGGCGCCCGAAGGCGCCGTTTTTGTATCCGCTCGACACCGCTTACAGCGGCAAGCCAGCCTTGACCCGGTACTGATTGCGCACCGGCGTCGCATATTGCAGCACCAGATACGGACGATGCTCCTCAGGGCAGGCGTCCAGACGGCTTTGCCATTCTTCCTGGGCCTTGGCCAGTTCCTCGGCACCGAACACGTCGGCAGCCTTCGGCACGTTCAACTGCGGATCGGCATCCGCCCACTGCGCGTACGCCAGGTAATGCACCGGGAACAACCGGTAGCCGCCGAGAATCTGCTTGTCCATCTCGACCGCCAGTTGCTTGGTGTCTTCGAACAGCTCGGTGATCGGCGCGGCAAAATTCACGTGCACCCGGCCCTTGTAGCCGGTGATGCCCTTGGCGATGCTCACGTCGTCCTCGCCCGGCGCCTTGCTGTAGGTGCCGGTGGTGGCGCGGATGTACAGCTCGCGGGCCTTGGCCTGGTCGCACGGGTCGTATTCGTAGCTGATCGACACCGGGGTCAGGTTCAGCGACTGGATGACCTCGCCGAACGGCTCGTCCTTGCGGCTCATGTGGAACATCTTGAGGATCGCCGACTCGGTACGATCGTCGCCATCCTTCGCGCGGCCTTCAGCCTGAGCGATCCAGATCGAAGCGCAGTCGTTGCGGATCGAGTGGTTGATGTAGGCCGACAGCAACTGGTACGCGGCCATTTTCTCGCGGCGTCCGGTGATCGAACGGTGCACGATGAAGCTCTTGTTCAGGCGCATCAGGTCGCTGACGAACGGCTTTTGCAGCAGGTTGTCGCCAATCGCGATGCGCGGTGTCGGCAGGCCGGCGTGGTACACCGCGTAGTTGACGAAGGCCGGGTCCATCACGATGTCGCGGTGGTTGGCGATGAACAGATAAGCGCTGCCGGACTTGAATTGCTCGACACCGGTGTAGGTCACGCCGTCGGTGGCGCGCTCGATGGTGTGGTCGACGTAGAACTCGACCTTGTCCTGCAACGTCGCCACCGATGTCACGTCGGCGAACTCACGACGCAGCCGATGGGCTATAAGTGGTTTGAGCATCCAGCCGAAGGCACCGGCGAAACGCGGGAAGCGGAAGTGGGTGAGGATATCTAGAAACGCCTTGTCGCCGAGCAGTCTTGCCAGTACCGCAGGTACTTCGCTGTCGTCGTAAGGTCGGATGGCATCGAATTCGCCCATCATGCTCTCTTGTTGGAAACGGCTAGGGTAAGTAAAGGTTTTGATCGAAAACCAACGGGGCACGGTCTGAAAAAGTAGCCAGACAAAATTAGCCCTGCAAATAGACCGGCGATTATACGCACAAGTCACCCGGGAGACCGCGATGCTGGAAAGCGCACTGTATGAATGTCCGTACTGTGGGGAGGAAGTCGAGACGACAGTGGATCTGTCGGCGGGTGATCAGACTTATATCGAAGACTGTCAGGTGTGTTGCCGGCCGATCACCTTTGTGTTGCAGGTCGATGGCCAGGACTGGTTTCTGGAAGTGTTCAGCGAAAACGAGTGAGGTGCGCCCATGCAGCGAATCTACGAGCCGGAAAACCTGATGGAGGGCGAAATGCTCAAGGGCATGCTCGCCAGCGAAGGCATCGAGGCGCATCTGGTCGGGCGCGATTTGCTCGGTGGCACGGGCGAGTTGCCGATCTTCGGCCTCCTGGGGCTTTCGGTCGAGAACGATCAGGCCGAATACGCCCGCGAACTGATCAGCGCGTACAATGCCGCGCTGCCGCTGCCCGGCGATGAACCGGAGAGCTTCCCCGGTACGCTGGTCTGTTAGGCTGGCGTTCGTTTTATTCTTGAGTCGTGCTGCCCCATGTGTGGACGTTATGCCCTGTTTCGCTGGAACCGCGACTTCGCGGCGCTGCCAGGTTTTCCCGCCGATCAGCAGGCGCAGTGGAACATTTCCCCCAACGATTCGGTGTTGATGCTGCGTGCCGAGCCTGACGGCCAGCGCACCCTGGCCCGCGCCCGCTGGGGCCTGACGCCGCCATGGCTGACCGATCTGTCGCGCACCCCGGCCCACGCCCGGGCCGAAACCGTCGCCGAACAACCGATGTTTCGCGAAGCCCTTCGCCTGCGCCGTTGCCTGCTGCCGGCCAACGGTTTCTACGAATGGCGCGGTAATGTGCGCAAGCAGCCGTACTGGCTGACGCCGGGGGAAGGTTCTTCGCTGTTTTTTGCGGCGATCTGGGAGGCGTATCCGGTGCAGGAGCAGGTCTGGCTCAGTACCGCGGTGATTACGCAACCGGCGGCCAGTCAGCGCCGGCCGTTGATTCTCGACGAGGCGGGGCAGGCGGCATGGCTCAATCCCGAGACGCCGCTGCATGTCCTGCAAGGCCTGCTCGCCAGCGAACCCGCCGCCTTGCGCGAGCGGGTGCTGGCGAACCTGGTCAATGATCCGAAACTCAACGGGCCGGAGTGTTTGACCCCGGCGTGATCGGTCAGACCTTGAACTGATTGATCAACCGCCGCTGTTGCTCCGCCAGTTTGGTCAGGTCTGCACTCGCCGAACTCGACTCATCCGCACCACCCGCCACCTCATTCGCCACCTGACCGATGTTGATCACGTTGCGGTTGATGTCGTCGGCCACCGCGCTCTGTTCCTCGGCGGCGCTGGCGATCTGGGTGTTCATGTCGTTGATCACCGACACGGCCTGGGTGATGGTCTCCAGCGCTTCGGCCGCCTTGGCCGCGTGCTGCACACTTTCGTCGGTGCGGTTCTGGCTGTCTTCCATGACCCGCACCACATCGCGGGTGCCCTGTTGCAGTTGCTGGATCATGCTCTGGATTTCTTCGGTGGCCTTCTGGGTCTTCTGCGCCAGGTTGCGCACCTCGTCGGCCACCACGGCAAACCCGCGACCCTGCTCGCCGGCACGGGCCGCTTCGATGGCGGCGTTGAGGGCCAGCAGGTTGGTCTGTTCGGCGATCCCGCGAATGGCGATGAGGATGGCAGTGATGTTTTCGCTGTCCTTGGCCAGTGTCTGCACCACGTCCACCGCTTTGCCGATTTCCACGGCCAGCACGCCGATCGAATTCGACGTGTCGCGCACGATCTGCATGCCCTGGCTGGCGGCCTGATCGGCATGGCTGGCGGCTTGTGCGGCCTGGGTCGCGTTGCGCGCCACGTCCTGCGCGGTGGCAGTCATTTCCTGCACGGCCGTGGCGACCTGATCAATCTCGGCCATCTGCTTCTGAATGCCGATATTGGTACGGATCGCGATGTCGGCCGTGTGTTCCGAAGAGTCGCTGACACTCTGCACCGACGACACCACCTGCGTGATCATCGCCTGCAGTTTGGCGAGGAAGGTATTGAAGCCTTTGGCGATTGAACCGAGTTCGTCTTTGCGGTCACTGCTCAAGCGACGGGTCAGGTCGCCTTCGCCCTGGGCAATGTCATCGAGCATGGTCACCATTTGCTTCAGCGGTCGGGCGATGCCGTGGCCCACCAGCCAGATCACCAGCAGGCCGAGGCCGGCAATGATCAGGCCGACCATGGCCATGCCGAAAGTGTCGGATTTGCGCTGGGCGTCGAGGTCGCCTTGCAGTTTTTGCAGATCGGCCATCACCGCATTCAGTGGCAGTTGCAGCATCAGGGTCCAGCGTGCGTCGGTCTGGCCGATGCCGAACTGCAGGTACAGCTCGATCCGGCCCGCCTCTTTATTGACGGAATAGGTCACTTCGCCGCGCTTGAGATTGGCCATGTTGGCAATCTGCTGGGCGTCGAGAATGTCGCTGACCTTCTCGCCGAATTTGCTCGGGTCCTTGGTGTAGGCGACGATCCGGCCGTTGCCGCCAATCAGGGCCATTTGCCCGGCGCCGCCGTAGAGTTTCTGGTTCGCGCCCAGAAGCATTTCCTGGATGAAGTTCACCGACAGGTCGGCACCGACGATGCCCTGGAAGGCGCCGTTGAGCATGATCGGTTCAATGAACGAGGCGAGCATGACGATCTTGTCGCCGACCTTGTAAGGCGCCGGATCGATCACGCAGGATTTTTTGGTTTCCTTCGAGCACAGGTAGTACTCGCTGGCGCGCACGCCGGTGGACAGGACTTTCTGGTCGTCGACGTCTACCAGTTTGTCCAGGCCCAGAGTGCCGTCGTCATTGCGGAACCACCACGGGAGGAAGCGTCCGTTGGCGGCGTCGATGCCGACCACGCTGGTGCCGATGTAGGCCGCGTCGTTGTGGTCCAGTGCGTTCTTTTCCCAGCCGATGTAGGTGCCGAGAATCTTCGGGTTCTTTTCGACGTTTTCCTTGATCAGGCTGATCAGCTGCTCGCGGCTGACGGTCAGTCGTGGCTGGCCATCGGCGCCGGGCGTGCCGAGCAGGGCGTTGACCCGCACCAGCCCGCCGGCAATCAGCAGCGGCGCTTCCAGCTCGCGCTGGATCTGGCTGACCTGGGTCTGCGCCAGGGAAGTCAGGCGTTGTTCAATGACTTGTTCGAACTGGTCCTGGGTCCGCTGCTGGACCATCTCTTGGGTGCGGGCGCCGGAGAACAGCGCATACAGCACCAGCGCAGCCACCACGCTGAGAACGATGGCGCCGGCCAGGGCCGCCACGGAAAACTGGATCGACTTGAATTTCATGGAAGCTCCGCACGCAAGAGGACGTCTGCGCTGCTGTATCGGCAGCCACTATTGCGCCATGAGGCGAAGAGCGCGCAATTGAAGGCGGATGTCGCAAATGGATCAGTGCGCGACGCAGTTGCAGAGGGCTTGTCGGTGGATGTGAATTTTTTCCTACAGGGCCGGCGGACTACTTCTGAAAGTGGGTGCAGCACGTCCGTTGTATCTGGCGTCGATACAATTACCCGCCTAGGATACGCGGCATGTTTTCAGGGAGCTTTTGAATGAACAAGACATTGGTTGTAAGTGCACTGAGCGCGGCGCTGTTGCTGGCCGGTTGTCAGTCGGTCAACACCACCAGCGGCGGTGCCGTGGGCGTGGAGCGCAAGCAGTACATGTTCAGCATGCTGTCCTCGCAAGAGGTCGACCAGATGTATGCCCAGTCCTATCAGAAGACCGTTGGCGAGGCGTCCAGCAAAGGTGTGTTGGACAAGACCAGCAACGAAGCCAAGCGGGTTCAGGCGATTGCCAACCGCTTGATCGCCCAGGCGCCGAACTTCCGTCCGGATGCCGCGCAATGGCAGTGGGAAGTGAACCTGATCAAGAGTGACGAGCTCAACGCCAACTGTGGTCCTGGCGGCAAGATCATTTTTTACACCGGGCTGATCGACAGCCTGAAACTGACCGACGATGAAATCGCCGCGGTCATGGGCCATGAAATCGCCCACGCCCTGCGTGAGCACGGTCGTGAAGCGATGTCCAAGGCCTATGGCATCGAAATGGCCAAGCAGGGCGCTGGCGCGTTGCTCGGTCTGGGTCAGGATAGCCTGGCGCTGGCCGATACCGTGGCCAACTACGGCATGACGCTGCCCAACAGCCGCGCCAACGAGAACGAAGCCGACCTGATCGGCCTGGAACTGGCGGCTCGCGCCGGTTACAACCCGAACGCCGCGATCACTCTGTGGAACAAGATGAGCAAGGCGTCCGAAGGTGCACCGCCGGAGTTCATGAGCACTCACCCGGCATCCTCCAGCCGGATTGCCTCGCTGCAGGCGGCAATTCCGAAGGTCATGCCGCTCTACGAAAAAGCGCCAAAGTCCTGAAGCAATGATCGCTCCCGCACTGAGTGTGGGAGCGATCTGCCGGATCAGACCCAGCCGCTGCTCTGCATTGCCTTGTACACCGCGACGATCGCCAGAATCATGAACGCCGAGGCGGCCAGGCGACGGATCAGGGTCAGCGGCAGTTTCTCCGCCGCAAAATTACCCGCCAGAACCACCGGCACGTTGGCAATCAGCATGCCCGCCGTGGTGCCGATGATCACCAGCCATAGCTCAGGGTATTGCGCGGCCAGCATCACGGTGGCGATCTGGGTCTTGTCACCGATTTCCGCCAGGAAGAACGCGATCAGCGTAGTCAGGAACGGCCCGAACTTGCGGGCGGTGCTGGCTTCATCGTCGTCCATCTTGTCCGGCACCAGCGTCCACAGGGCGGTGGCGGTGAAGCTTGCGGCGAGAATCCAGTGCAGGACCGCATCGGAGAAGAAGCTGCCGAACCAGGCGCCTACCGCACCGGCTGCGGCGTGGTTGGCCAGGGTCGCCGCGACGATACCGGCAATGATCGGCCAGGGTTTGCGAAAGCGAGCGGCGAGAATCAGCGCGAGCAGTTGCGTCTTGTCGCCGATTTCGGCCAAGGCAACGATTGCGGTGGGAACGAGTAACGAGTCCAGCATCAGGATTTCCTAAGGGGCGGGTCGACACGGCTATGACACGTACAGCCTTCCCGCCCCGGGTAAGGTGTGCGTGTCATAGGTCTTGTCAAACCCTGCGATCCGTCTGCTGCGGACGCTTGGGTCGCATACGCCATGATCTGAGGATCAAGTATGTTGACGTATGCCGGACGAGCATGGCGCTCGTGGGAGACTACTCCCCTAGGACGGAGCGGATTCTGCCTAGGCGCAATCCATTCGGCAAGTGCTAATTTTCAGCCGCGCTTGGCCCGGTAAATCCGGAAACCATTGCCTTCGGCCTTGATCGCACACACGCCCAGATGCTCTTCGATCAGCGGTTGATACTTCAGGAAGCTGTTTGCCACCAGGCGCAGTTCGCCGCCGTTTTTCAGATGTTTGGCCGCTTTTCGCAGCAAGTTCTCGGTCGCGAAATAATCGGTGTGAACGCCGACATGGAACGGCGGATTGCTCAGAATTGCGTTCAGGCCCATCGGCGCGGCATCGATGCCGTCACCGGTCAACACTTCGGCTTCCAGACCGTTGGCGGCCAAAGTCAGGCGACTGCTGGCGGCCGCGAAGGCATCAACGTCGAGTAGAGTGACCTGGTTGTGCGGGTAGCGACGTTTGACCGCTGCGCCAAGCACGCCGGCACCGCAACCGAAGTCCAGCAGGTGACCGCTCGGCAGTTTGTCCAGATGCTCCAGCAGCAGGGCGCTGCCGCGATCCAGTCGGCCATGGCTGAATACGCCCGGCAGGCTGATGACTTTCAGCGGGCCTTCGGCCAGCGGCAGTTCGTAAGTCTGGGCCAGACTTTCCAGGGATTTGGCTTCTGGAGCGTTGGCCACCGTCACTTGCCAGAGTTGGCAATGACGCGCGCTGTCGAGCTTGCGTGGCTTGCCGAACGGGTTGAGCTGCTTGGATGCACCCTCGATGCCGCTGCGCTTTTCCCCGACCAGAAACACTTCGCGCCCGGCCAGACGCGAGGCCACGGCATTGAGGATGTAGTCGGTCAGGTCCTTGGACTTGGGCAGGAACACCACCGCGCTGTCGAACTCGCGCTCCGGCACATTCACGCCGAAATGGCTGCGACCTTCGAAGCGGGCATCGAGCGCCGCCTGATCGCCGGCATGCCAGCACCAGCCGAAGGCATTGGGCAGGCGCCCGAGCAGGTCGTCGGCGGGCAGACCGGCCAGCAACAGCGAACCCTGGAATAACTCGACCTGACGAAGCAGTACTTCACTGCGCGGATCCATAACTGCTCCTGTGAAAAAAAGTGCCGCAGTTTATCAACTGACGACCCGCAGCGCCTTACCGCTGTAGAACGCCTGGGTGTTTTCCACCAGTTGGCCGACGATTCGCTGCCGCGCTTCGCGACTGCCCCAGGCGTTGTGCGGGGTGACGATCAGGCGCGGGATGTCGGCGGCCAGCAGCGGATTGCCGTGGGTTGGCGGTTCGACGCTCAACACATCGGTGGCCGCGCCACCCAGATGACCGTTGCGCAAGGCATCGGCCAGAGCCTGTTCGTCGATCAGTCCGCCACGGGCGGTGTTGACCACGAAAGCCCCGGGTTTCATCGACGCCAGCTCGCGGGCACCGATGAAGTGCCGGGTGTGTTCATTGAGCGGACAGTGCAGGGTGAGGGCGTCGATCTGTGGCAGCAGTTCATCCAGCGGCAGACGGTCCGGACGGGCAGGGCGTCCCGGAATCTGTCCAAGTAACACGCGCATGCCAAAGACTTCGGCCAGGCGAGCAACCGCGCCGCCGAGTTCACCATGCCCGAGCAGGCCGAGGGTTTTGCCTTCCAGCTCGACGATCGGGTAATCCAGCAGGCAGAACTGTTTCGCTTGCTGCCAGCGGCCTTCGCCGACGGCTTTTTGATAATCGGCCAGACGCGTGGCGAGGTTGAGCAACAGCATGATCGTGTGCTGCGCCACCGACGGCGTGCCGTAACCCTGACAGTTGCACACGGTGATGCCGTGGGCGCGGGCGGCGGCCAGATCGACGTTGTTGGTGCCGGTGGCAGTGATCAGGATCAGTTTCAGTTGTGGATTGGCGGCCATGGCGGCGGCATCGATCAGGATCTTGTTGCTGATGGCCACGGTCGCGTCTTGCAGGCGTTCGGCAACCTGCGCAGGCAGTGTCTGTGCGAATAGTTGCAGGTCGCTGAAGCAGGCGCGCAACGGCTCGAGGTCAAGGTCACCGAGGTCCAGGGAAGGGTGATCGAGGAATACGGCGCGGTGGGCGTTCGTCATCAACTGTACCTGTTGTGCTTTGAAGGGAAGGCGTAATCTGCCGAGCCTAACAGATGAAACAAAACGTTACGCCTGGCCGAAAGGAGCCCCCATGTACTGGACCGAGTTCTTGACCGTTGCACTGATCCACCTGCTGGCCGTCGCCAGCCCCGGCCCGGACTTTGCCGTGGTGGTGCGCGAGAGCGTGACCCACGGGCGTCGCGCCGGCACCTGGACGGCATTGGGCGTGGGCACGGCGATTTTCCTGCACGTCGGTTATTCGCTGCTGGGCATCGGCCTGATCGTTTCGCAATCGATCGTGTTGTTCAACGCTTTGAAATGGGCCGCCGCCGCTTACCTGCTGTACATTGGCTACAAGGCCCTGCGCGCGCAACCGGCCAAGACCGTGTCCGACGATCTGCACAAAGAGGCCGGCGAACGCACCGCCCGTGGTGCATTCACTTCAGGCTTCGTGACCAATGGTTTGAACCCGAAGGCCACGCTGTTCTTCCTGTCGCTGTTCACCGTGGTGATCAACCCGCATACGCCGCTGGCGGTGCAGGCCGGTTACGGGATTTACCTGGCCGCCGCCACCGCCACCTGGTTTTGCCTGGTGGCGATGCTGTTCAGCCAGCAGCGCGTGCGTGCCGGTTTCGCCCGCATGGGCCATTGGTTCGACCGCACCATGGGGGCGGTGCTGATCGCAATCGGCGTGAAGCTCGCATTCACCGAGATGCATTGATCGAGCGGAGCTGATTCAGGGCGTTGAGGTACTCCCGGGGATTGTCCCCGAGCAAACGGCGAAACATCGCGCTGAACGCCCGCGCGCTGCCGTAACCCAGATCCCGCGCCACGCTCTGCACGCTGTCCCCGGCGAGCAGGCGGGGCAGGGCTTCCATCAGGCGCAGTTGCTGGCGCCAGGCATTGAAATTCATCTGCAGTTGTTGCTGGAACAGCCGCGCCAGTGTGCGTGAGCTGGCACCGACCTGCTGTGCCCAGTCTTCCAGAGTGTTGGGGTGATCGGGCTCGCGCAGCAGCGCCAGGCAAATGTTTTGCAGGCGTCGGTCGCTCGGCATCGGGATGTGCAGCGGCAAGTTTTCGAGACCGGCCAGTTCCTCCAGCATCAACTGCTGGATCAGTGGATTGTCGGCGTGGGGCGGACCCTGCACCGCGCGCAGGATCAGTTCGCGCAGCAATGGCGTCACCGCCAGCACGCAACAGTGTTGCAGGCTGGCCGGCGACAGTTCGGGCGCGATGAACAATGAACGCATCTGCACATCGCCGGACATGAAGATCTCATGCCCGATCTCCGGTGGTATCCACACCGCGCGAGTCGGAGGAATCACCCACGCACCTTGCGCCGTGACCACCCGCATGACGCCGCTCACCGCATACAACAACTGCGCCTCGCGGTGCAGGTGCAATGGCTGGTGCGCGCCGTCCAGGTAATCCCGGGGATAGGCGCTCACCGGGCCGTGTTCAAAATGACTGATCAACATGTCCGGTTCGCTGACTTGTATGGCAGGAATGCGCTTTTTCGCCAACTTAGCATAAGCGCTCACCCTCATCTGTTCACAACAAGAAAGCGTGCCGCGATGAATCAATCCAGAAATGTCATTCGCTACATCAACGCAGCCCATGTGATCGATCACATGTTCATGCTGATTTTTCCCGCCGCAGTGCTCGGCATGACCCAGGCCTTCGCCCTCGACTATGCCGCGCTGATCGGCCTGTCGCTGGGTGGCTTCATCGCGTTCGGCGCGTGTTCGCTACCGGCCGGTTGGTTGGGCGATCACTGGAGCCGGCGGCAGATGATGCTGGTGTTTTTCTTCGGTATCGGTGCCTCGGCGATTTTCACTGGCCTCAGTAACAGCCCGACGATGTTGGTCATCGGCCTGACCCTGATCGGCATTTTTGCCGCGATCTATCACCCGGTCGGCACGGCGATGCTGGTGGCCTATGCGCAAAATCGTGGCCGCGAAATCGGCATCAACGGCATGTGGGGCAATCTTGGCGTGGCGTTCTCGGCACTGATTACCGGGCTGTTGGTGGCGCAGTTCGGCTGGCGTTCGGCATTCCTGATACCGGGTGCCGTGGCCATCGTGCTGGGGATCGGTTTTGCCTTGCAGGTGCGTGAGGAGCCGATCCCCAAGCGCCCGCACACCGCGCTCAAGGGCGCCAGTGGTCAGCGCATTTCGATGGTCATGGTATTCGGCGTGCTGGCCTTGGCCACGGCCACCGGCGGCGTGGTGTTCAACGCCACCACCATGACCTATCCGAAACTGTTCCAGGAGCGCCTGCATGACCTGTTTGCCTCGCCGCAGACCCTTGGTGTGGTGGTGAGCCTGGCGTACGCGTTCGGTGCAGTGGCGCAGTTGAGCATCGGGCAATTGCTGCACCGGGTCAGTCTGAAATGGCCTTTTGTGGTGCTGACGCTGTTTCAGGCACCGCTGCTTTATGCCATGGCTTACGTCGATGGCTGGGCGGTGATCGCGTTCGGCGCGGCGTTCATGTTCGTGGTGTTCGGTCAGGTGACGGTGAACGATTCGATGGTCGCCAACTTCGTTGCGCCGCAATGGCAGTCCCGGGTGTTTGCCTTGCGTTACTGTTTATCGTTCGGTGCCAGTGCGACGGCGATTCCGCTGATTTCCTATGTCGAACCGCGCCATGGTTTTGTGGGGCTTTACCTGATTCTGGCCGGATTTAGCGCATTGACGTTCCTGGCGGCAGTGGTTTTCCCACGTACGCCTTCCGAAGCGGCTGTAGGGCAAACGGCCTGACCGGTGACGAAATCCGGCAAATGCTGGCGCAAAGCTAGCATTTGTACGGCTCTGCAAATCATTCCTTTGGCTGATTTGGCTGGCGTATAAGGGTTCTAGAGTACAAAACTCCAACGCCAACACCGTGCAGTCAGAAAAGGGATTCTTATGTTGCAGACTCGCGTTATTCCGCCCGCCGAAGGGGCCTACCAGTATCCATTGCTGATTAAACGGCTGCTGATGTCGGGCGCCCGTTACGAGAAAACCCGCGAGATCATCTACCGTGACCAGTTGCGCTACAGCTATCCGACGCTGATCGAGCGCGTCGCGCGACTGGCCAACGTACTGACGGCAGCCGGCGTAAAGGCCGGCGATACCGTGGCGGTGATGGACTGGGACAGCCATCGCTACCTCGAATGCATGTTTGCCATTCCGATGATCGGCGCAGTGATTCACACCATCAACGTGCGCCTGTCGCCGGAACAGATCCTCTACACCATGAACCACGCCGAGGACCGCTTCGTGCTGGTCAATAGCGAGTTCGTCGGGCTGTACCAGGCCATCACGCCGCACCTGACCACGGTGGAGAAAACCCTGCTGCTGACCGATCTGCCGGAAAAAACCGCGGATCTGCCGAATCTGGTCGGCGAGTACGAACAACTGCTGGCGGCCGCAAGCCCGCAGTACGACTTCCAGGACTTCGACGAAAACTCGGTCGCCACCACCTTCTACACCACGGGCACCACCGGCAATCCGAAAGGTGTCTATTTCACCCATCGGCAACTGGTGCTGCACACCATGGGCGTGTCGACCATCATGGGCGCCATCGACAGCGTGCGGCTGCTGGGCACCAACGACGTGTACATGCCGATCACCCCGATGTTCCACGTGCATGCCTGGGGCCTGCCGTATGTGGCGACCATGCTCGGGCTCAAGCAGGTTTATCCGGGGCGTTACGACCCGGAGTTCCTCGTCGAGTTGTGGCGCAAGGAGAAGGTCACGTTCTCCCATTGCGTACCGACCATCCTGCAGATGGTGCTCAACGCCAAGGGCGCGCAGGGCACCGATTTCGGAGGCTGGAAAATCGTCATCGGCGGCAGTGCGCTCAATCGCACGCTGTATGAAACGGCCAAGAGCAAAGGCATTCAACTGACGGCGGCCTATGGCATGTCGGAAACCGGGCCGCTTGTCTCCTGTGCGCACCTCAACGACGAGTTGATGGCGGGCACCGAAGACGAGCGCACCACCTACCGGATCAAGGCTGGCGTGCCGGGACCATTGGTCGAAGCGGCCATCGTCGATGGCGACGGCAACTTCCTGCCGGCCGATGGCGAAACCCAAGGCGAACTGGTGCTGCGCGCACCGTGGCTGACCGAAGGTTATTTCAACGAACCGCAGAAGGGCGCCGAGCTGTGGGCCGGTGGCTGGCTGCACACCGGGGACGTCGCTACGCTCGACAGCATGGGCGTGATCGACATCCGCGACCGCATCAAGGACGTGATCAAGACCGGTGGCGAATGGATTTCCTCGCTGGACCTCGAAGACCTGATCAGCCGTCACGTTGCGGTACGTGAGGTAGCAGTGGTGGGCATCGCCGATCCGCAGTGGGGCGAGCGCCCGTTTGCCCTGCTGGTGATCCGCGAAGGGCACGCCATCGGGGCCCGCGAGCTCAAGGAACACCTCAAGCCGTTCGTGGAACTGGGGCACCTGAGCAAGTGGGCAATCCCGAGCCAGATCGCGCTTGTTACTGAAATTCCCAAGACCAGTGTCGGCAAACTCGACAAGAAGCGCATCCGCCTCGACATCACCGAATGGCAGGCCAACAACAGCACCTTCCTCTCGACACTTTGAGTGTCCTCTGGCGCGCCGAAAACGGCGCGCCAGCCCCACCAAGCAAGCGCTTGGCTTGTGAAATCGGAAAAATCAGCCATCCTTGCCGGGCCGACATGTGTCGGACTGGCGAAAGGACTGTTCCAGAGTGGCCGGCAGCTGCAAATCACACTTTAGAGGGATCAAGCAGTACCACCTGCTGGCTATAGTCCGCTCAAGGATTTTTAAGAACGGGGCAATGCAACATTGAAGCGATTTCGGGAGGCTCCTGGCGCCCGGTCCTTCAGGCGTTTTTAAAAGTACTCACTGCCATAACAATAATGCACATGGAGTAGCGTCGATGACCTCAGTAAACCAGTTCTGGCGCCGGGCGAAACTGCCTCTGGCGGTCAGTCTTGCCTCCACGCTCGCCGGGCCCGCATTCGGCGTCAGCTTCAACGTCGGTGAAATCGAAGGCCAGTTCGACTCCTCGCTCTCCCTGGGCATGAGTGTGTCGACCCAGCAGCCGAACAAGGATCTTATTGGTGTCAACAACGGCGGCCGGGGCCTGTCCCAGACCTCCGACGACGGTCACTTGAACTTCAAGAGCGGGCAAGCGTTCTCGAAGATCTTCAAGGGCATCCATGACCTCGAACTGAAATACGGCGACACCGGTGTCTTCGTCCGGGGCAAGTACTGGTACGACTTCGCGTTGCAGAACCAGGACCTGGAATACAAGGACGTCAGCAACCACAACCGTGACGTGGCAGCCCGCTCTTCGGGCGGCCAGATCCTCGATGCGTTCATCTACCACAACTACGCGATTGCCGATGAGCCGGGTTCGGTGCGTCTGGGCAAGCAGGTGGTGAACTGGGGTGAAAGTACCTTCATCGGTGGCGGCATCAACTCGATCAACCCGATCGACGTTTCCGCATTTCGCCGTCCGGGCGCCGAGATCAAGGAAGGCCTGATCCCGGTCAACATGTTCTATCTGTCCCAGAGCATCACCGAAAACCTGTCGGCCGAAGGTTTCTACCAGATCGACTGGCAGAAGACCGTGACCGACAACTGCGGCACCTTCTTCTCCCAGCCTGACATCGTCACCACCGGTTGCGACGACAACCTGCGGGTGCTGAACAAGCGCTCGACCATTCCAGGTGTTGCCCTCGGCCCGCTGGCGGCTGCCGGTGTCGATGTCAACGAAGAAGGCGTGCTGGTGCGTCGCTCCCCGAACCGCAATGCGCGGGACAGCGGGCAGTGGGGCGTGTCCGCCAAGTACATGTTCGATCCGCTGGCCACCGAGTTCGGTGCCTACTTCATGAACTACCACAGCCGTGCGCCGATCTTCAGCGCGACCGGTGCGCCACAGTCGATCTATAACGGCGTCAAGGCGCTTCCAGGCCCGTTCCAGGCATTGGGCCCTCTGGTGGTGGCGGGTAACTCCGAGTACTTCATCGAGTATCCGGAGGACATTCGCCTCTACGGTCTGAGCTTCTCCACCACCCTGCCTACCGGTACGGCTTGGAGCGGTGAGGTCAGCTACCGGCCGAATGCGCCGGTGCAACTGAACTCCACCGACATCCTGTTCGCCGGTGTGCGTCCGTTGGGCGGCGCGCTGACCAACGCCTCGATCCTCAATGGCGTTCCGGGCCAGGACCTGCACGGTTACAACCGCAAGGAAATCACCCAACTGCAGACCACCCTGACGCACTTCTTCGATCAGGTGATGGGCGCCAACCGCCTGACCCTGGTGGGTGAAGTCGGCGTGACCCACGTCGGCGGTCTGGAAAGCAAGTCCGAGGCCCGTTACGGCCGCGATCCGGTCTTCGGTCCGGGTGAACTGCCGTCCACTGGCGGCCTGAACACCTGCTCGCAGATCCTCAACACCTCGACCATCAACGGTGCCGGCCCTGGCGCATCGACCAGCAACCGCTCCAGCAATTGCGACAACAACGGCTTCACCACCGCCACTTCCTGGGGCTATCGCGCTCGTGCCATCTGGGATTACAGCGACGTGTTCGCCGGCGTGAACCTGAAGCCGAACGTGGCCTGGTCCCACGACGTCAAGGGTTACTCCCCGGGCCCTGGCGGCAACTTCGAGGAAGGCCGCAAGGCCATCAGCCTCGGGCTGGATGCCGAATACCAGAACACCTACACCGCAAGCCTGGCCTACACCAACTTCTTTGGTGGCGAATACAGCACGGTGGATGATCGCGACTTCGTTGCCCTCAGTGTTGGCGTGAACTTCTAAGCGCAGTTTTTTCAGGACGAACAAACCTATGAAAATAACAAAGAATCTGTTCCACGCCGGTGTTCTGGGGCTTTCGCTGCTGGCGACCAGCGTGATGGCGGCAGTCCCTGCCGCCGAGGCCGACAAACTGGGCAAGAGCCTGACCCCGATGGGCGCCGAGATGGCGGGCAACGCCGACGGTTCGATCCCGGCCTGGAAACCACTGGCGAAAAATGCCGGCACCGTCGACAGCAAAGGCTTCCTGTCCGATCCGTACGGCAGTGAGAAACCGTTGTTCACCATCACCGCGCAGAACGTTGACCAGTACAAGGACAAACTTGCACCGGGCCAGTACGCGATGTTCAAGCGTTACCCGGATACCTTCAAAATGCCGGTCTACCCGTCCCATCGCGGTGCCACCGTGCCGGATGACGTGTTCGCCGCGATCAAGAAAAACGCCACGACCACCACGCTGGTAGCGGGCGGCAACGGCCTGGAAAACTTCCAGACCGCCATCCCGTTCCCGATCCCGAAAGACGGTCTGGAAGTCATCTGGAACCACATCACCCGCTATCGCGGTGGCAGCGTGACCCGTCTGGTGACCCAGGCGACGCCACAGACCAACGGCTCGTTCAGCCTGGTGTATTTCCAGGACCAGTTCGTGTTCCGCGACAAGATGAAGGATTACGATCCGGCCAACCCGGGCAACGTGCTGTTCTACTTCAAGCAGAAAGTGACCGCGCCGGCTCGCCTGGCAGGTACCGTGCTGCTGGTGCACGAGACCCTCGACCAGGTGAAGGAGCCGCGCAAGGCCTGGGTCTATGCGACCGGTCAGCGCCGAGTGCGTCAGGCACCACAAGTGTCCTATGACGGTCCGGGTACTGCGGCGGACGGTCTGCGTACCTCCGACAACCTCGACATGTACAACGGCGCACCGGATCGTTATGACTGGAAGCTGGAAGGCAAGAAAGAGATGTACATTGCCAACAACAGCTACAAGATCGATTCGCCGACGCTGAAGTACACCGACATCATCAAGGCCGGCCACATCAATCAGGACCTGACCCGTTACGAGCTGCGTCGCGTCTGGCACGTGGTGGCTACCCTGAAGCCGGGCCAGCGCCACATCTACGCCAAACGTGACTTCTTCATCGATGAAGATACCTGGCAGGCAGCGGTCATCGACCACTACGACGGTCGCGGTCAGCTGTGGCGCGTCGCCGAGGCCCATGCCGAGGACTACTACGACAAGCAAGTGCCGTGGTACGCGCTGGAAACCCTGTACGACCTGCAATCGGGTCGTTACCTGGCACTGGGCATGAAGAACGAAGAGAAACAGGCGTATGACTTCGGCTTCTCTGCCACCAAGAGCGAATTCCAGCCAGGCAACCTGGGCCAGGACGGTATCCGCTAAGCTGTAACCCGAGGCCGCATCCTCGAAAAAACGCCCCGACTGGTTCGGGGCTTTTTTTTGCGTGGTGATTTTGTAGCCATTTGTAGCAACAACTTCATATGCACGCCATTTAAGGCTAGTCTGCGGACATCTGCTACGCCGCCAACAGCCATTCGAACAAGAGCCGGCCATGACTGATCTGTCCCCACTTCCGGGTCCTGCAAGCGTTGCCGTCGCGGCACTGGACGGGCGTTTTTTTCGCCCACCCTTGCCTGACGGATACGTATTGCGGCCACGCCTTTGCGAGCGACTGCAAGCCGGGCTCGGTGGACGTCTGTTGCTGGTCTGCGCCCCGGCCGGGTTTGGCAAGAGTTCGCTGGCCGTGGAGTTCTGTCAAAGTCTGCCGGCGCATTGGCAAAGTCTGTGGCTGGGACTGAGCGCCCGGGACAGCGATCCGGGGCGCTTTCTCGAGCGTTTGCTCGAAGGTCTGCAGGACTACTTCCCGCAACTGGGCAGCCGTGCACTCGGCCTGTTGAAAATGCGCCAGCGCCATCAGCCGTTCGCTTTCGAGGAGTGGCTCGACGGACTGCTCGATGAGCTGGCATTGCAACTGAAGCCCGCTTCACCCCTGTTGCTGGTACTGGACGATTACCACCTCGCCCAAGGGCCGGTGCTCGACCGTTGTCTGCAATTTTTCCTCAATCATTTGCCCGATGGCTTGCTGGTGATGGTGACCAGCCGCCAGCGGCCGGACTGGCATCTCGCCCGCTTGCGTCTGTCGCGACAATTGCTCGAGCTGCATGAACAGGATTTACGTCTGACTCACGACGAAGCCCTGGCCCTGCTTGATCGCCACAGCAGCTCGCTGCGCGGCGAAGCCCTCGAGAACCTGATTCATCGTAGTGAGGGCTGGGTCGCCGGACTGCGCTTCTGGTTGCTGGCCGCTGCCGAGGCAGGCAGTGATATGGCGTTGCCTCAAGCACTGAATGGCGGGGAAGGGCTGATCCGCGATTACCTGCTGGAAGAGGTCATCGACTGCCTGCCGGCCGAGGTGCAAGCGTTTCTCTACGACACCGCGCCGCAGGAACGTTTTTGCAGCGAGCTGTGCGATGCGGTGCGCGAATCCCACGACAGTGCAGAAATTCTGCGCTTCCTGCTGGCCCATCAGGTGTTTCTGGTGCCGCTGGACGAGCATGGGCACTGGTATCGCTACCATCATCTGTTTTCCGATCTGTTGCGCAGTCGGCCAATCGCTCGGGCGGTGGTTCCTGTCGCGACGCTGCACCTGCGCGCCTGCCGCTGGTTCAATGCTCAAGGCTTGCTGGACGAAGCCGTGGAACAGGCGCTGCGCGCAGGGCATCTGGATGTGGCGGCGAATCTGGTGCAGAACCTGTCCGAGGAGCAGTTGCTCGCCGAGCAGAACGTCGGCATGTTGCTGCGCTGGAAAATGGACTTGCCCGACAGCCTGCTGATCAGCACGCCGCGCCTGATCGTGTTGTACAGCTGGGCGCTGGGGCTGGCATGCCAGCTCGATGCGGCCGAGGAGCTTGCCAGTCACCTGAGCCGGTTTCTGCCGGCGCCATCGGCCACCGCACAGAAATCCATGCTCGCCCAGTGGCTGGCGCTCAAGGGCATCATCGCCCGAGGCCGGGGCCATCGCGAGCAGACCATCGAATATTGCAGCGAAGCACTCGAGAGCCTGCCGGCCAAGCGTTATGGCCAGCGCCTGATGTGTTTGTCGACCTTGTCCAACCTGGCGATTGCCGATGGCGATCTGTGGCGCGCACGAGGCTTGAACCGAGAATCCCTGGAGCTGGCGCAGCGGGTCGGCAACCCGCTGTTCGAAGCGTTGGCCCATTACGACCGCGCCCGGGTGTTGCAGGCACGTGGGGAAATTGTGCGTTCGCTCGATGAAGTGCAACAGGGCCTGGAGCGCCTGCGTGGATTATCGGCCCAGCGCTTGTACGCCGTGCGTGCGCGGCTGACGCTGTACGAGGGATTTCTGTTGGCCATGCGCTTGCAGCCCGAAGCGGCGCGCCAGCGATTACAGGCGGGTTTGAGCGAAGCTCGGGCCTGTCGCGATATCAGCGTGTTGATCGGCCATTGCGTCATCGCCCGACTTGACGGCAGCAGCGGCGACTACGCAAGGGCCTTTGCCGAGCTGGCCGAAGCCGAGCGTCTGATGCACATCTGGGACGTTCCGCCGATCTACTACCTGGCGATGATTACCCTGGTCAAATGTGAACTGTGGCTGGCGCAGGGGCGCATTGACCTGGCAGAGGCCTGGCTGGGGAGGCTGGGTCAGACTTATACCGGCGAGCGTGCCGCAGCTCCGCCGGAGTTTCACCCGCAATTGCCATTGCATGTCGAATTGCAGCAGGCGTTGCTGGACGTCATTCAGGGGCAACCCATGCTCGCCGAAGGGCGGCTGAATGTATTGCTGGAAAACGGCCAGCAAACCGGGCGTCAGCTGTTGAGCGTGATGGCATTGACGCAAAAAGTGGCGTTGCTGCTGGCGAGCAGTCGTGAACCTGAAGCCCGAAAAGCATTGGCTCAGGCGATTGAAGCGGCCAGCGGCGGGGTGCTGCAACCCTTTGATGCCCTGGTCAAACAACATGCCGAGTGGTTGCGCGGGCAGCTGTTGTTGACGTTGCCGGGCTTCGTCAGCCAGCAATTGCTGGAGCATTTCCCTCTCGTGGCATCGCGCAACGTTCAAGAGCTCCCGACGGCGGAGCAACTGAGCAGCCGGGAACTGGCAGTCTTGCGGTTGATCGCCCAAGGCTGTTCGAATCAGGAAATCAGCGAGCAACTGTTCATTTCGCTGCATACCGTGAAAACCCATGCGAGCCATATCAACAGCAAGCTGGGGGTGGAGCGGCGCACGCAGGCAGTGGCGCGGGCCAAGGAACTGGGCGTGTTGTGTTAGCGGATATTCAATGGTCACGGCCAATAAAAAACGCCCCGATACGATCGGGGCGTTTTTTTATCCGGCCTGTGAGACAGGCCGGATTGCAGCTTTACGGTAAAACCATCATGCCACCAGATCGTTGGCGCTGAATGTATTGACCCCCACCAACTGGATTTCGAAGTCTGCCGTGGCGTTGCCGCTGACGTTGCCCGACAGAATGTGATCGACGAATCGCAGTTGCCCGGCTCCAGTGAATTCACCTGCGCCAATGAAGGTGAAGCCATTGAGGCCTGCCGCCAACAGATTGGCATCGAAGTGGCTCAGATCGATCTTGTCACCCTGCAGGCTGCTGAAGTCGCTGATGACATCACGATTGGCTCCGATCCCCATTTCGTTGACGGCGCTGAAAACAAAGGTGTCCGCGCCTGCGCCGCCGATGAGCGTGTCAGCGCCGGCGCCTCCATTCAGAACGTTGTTGGCGCTGTTGCCGGTCAGCGTGTTGTTCAGGCTGTTGCCGGTGATGTTGAACGCACCGCTGCCCAACAGCGAGACGTTCTCGACGTTCTGCAGATTGCTCAGGCTCAGGTCAATCAGGTTGGTCAGCGGTGTGGCCGAGTAAACGACATTCAGGGTGTCGTTACCCTCGTTGGCGTTTTCCTGCACCAGTGCCAGTTCACCGGCCTGATCGAGGAAGTAGGCATCGTTGCCTTTACCGCCGATCAGGGTATCGAGGCCGGCGCCGCCATTGAGCTGGTTGTCGCCGTCGTTGCCGATGATGACGTTGTTCAGGGCGTTGCCGATGCCATAGATGTTGGCATTGCCGGTCAGCGTGAGGTTTTCCAGGTTGGCGCCAAGGATGTAGTCCACCGACGCTTTAACAGTGTCGATCTCGCTGGCCAGGGTGCTGGTTTCTCTGACCACGTCGCCGACGTTGTCGACGATGTAGGTATCGTTGCCGAGCCCGCCCACCATCAGGTCAGCGCCAGCGCCACCGTCGAGAATGTTGTCGCCGTCGTTGCCGTTGATGGCGTTGCCCAGTGCGTTGCCGGTGCCATTGAGGTTGGCGGTGCCGGTCAGGGTGAGAATTTCCACGTTGGCGCCGAGGGTGTAGTCGATCGAGGCGCGCACGGTGTCGACCTCATTGGCCAGTGTGCTGGTTTCAATGACCACGTCGCCGACGTTGTCGACGATGTAGGTGTCGTTGCCGGCACCGCCAATCATCAGGTCAGCCCCTGCACCGCCATCGAGGATGTTGTCGGAGGCGTTGCCGGTCAGGGTGTTGTTCAGGCCGTTGCCGGTGATGTTGAACGCACCGCTGCCCAGCACCGTGAGGTTTTCGATGTTCTGCAGATTGCTCAGGCTCAGATCGATCAGGCTGTTTTGCGCTGTCGCGGCATACACGACATTGAGGGTGTCGTTGCCTTCGCCGGCATTCTCCTGCACCAGCGCCAGTTCACCGGCCTGATCGAGGAAGTAGCTGTCGTTGCCTTTGCCGCCGATCAGGGTGTCGAGACCGGCACCGCCATTGAGCTGGTTGTCGCCGTCGTTACCGATGATGACGTTGTTCAGGGCGTTGCCGATGCCATAGGTATTGGCGTTGCCGGTCAGCGTGAGGTTTTCCAGGTTGGCGCCAAGGATGTAGTCCACCGACGCTTTTACGGTGTCGATCTCGCTGGCCAGGGTGCTGGTTTCGCTGACCACGTCGCCGACGTTGTCGACGATGTAGGTATCGTTGCCAGCACCGCCAATCAACAGGTCAGCCCCTGCACCACCATCGAGGATGTTGTCGGAGGCGTTGCCGGTCAGGGTGTTGTTCAGGCTGTTGCCGGTAATGTTGAACGCACCAGCGCCCAGCAGCGAGACGTTCTCGATGTTCTGCAGATTGCTCAGGGTCAGGTCGACGAGTCGGGTCTGAGCCGTGGCGGCATAAACGAGACTCAGGGTATCGATGCCTTCGTTGGCGTTCTCCTGCACCAGCGCCAGTTCACCGGCCTGATCGAGGTAGTAGGTATCGTTGCCTTTGCCGCCGATCAGGGTGTCGAGACCGGCACCGCCATTGAGTTGGTTGTCGCCGTCGTTGCCGATGATGACGTTGTTCAGGGCGTTGCCGATGCCGTAGATATTGGCATTGCCGGTCAGCGTGAGGTTTTCCAGGTTGTCGCCAAGGATGTAGTCCACCGACGCTTTTACCGTGTCGATCTCGCTGGCCAGGGTGCTGGTTTCTCTGACCACGTCGCCGACGTTGTCGACGATGTAGGTATCGTTGCCAAGCCCGCCCACCATCAGGTCGGCGCCGGCGCCACCATCGAGAATGTTGTCGCCGTCGTTACCGTTGATGGCGTTGCCCAGTGCGTTGCCGGTGCCATTGAGGTTGGCGGTGCCGGTCAGGGTGAGAATTTCCACGTTGGCGCCGAGGGTGTAGTCGATCGACGCTTTTACGGTGTCGATCTCATTGGCCAGGGTACTGGTTTCGCTGACCACGTCGCCGATGTTGTCGACGATGTAGGTGTCGTTGCCGGCACCGCCAATCATCAGGTCAGCCCCTGCACCGCCATCGAGAATGTTGTCGGAGGCGTTGCCGGTCAGGGTGTTGTTCAGGCCGTTGCCGGTGATGTTGAACGCACCGCTGCCCAGCACCGCGAGATTTTCGATGTTCTGCAGATTGCTCAGACTCAGATCGATGAGGCTGTTTTGCGCCGTGGCGGCATACACGACATTGAGTGTGTCGTTACCTTCGCCGGCATTTTCCTGCACCAGCGCCAGTTCACCGGCCTGATCGAGGAAGTAGCTGTCGTTGCCTTTGCCGCCGATTAAAGTGTCGAGCCCGGCGCCGCCATTGAGCTGGTTGTCGCCGTCGTTACCGGTGATGACGTTGTTCAGGGCGTTGCCGATACCGTAGGTATTGGCGTTACCGGTCAGTATCAGGTTTTCCAGGTTGGCACTGAGGATGTAGTCCACCGACGCTTTGACGGTGTCGATCTCGCTGGCCAGGGTGCTGGTTTCCCGGATGACATCGCCGACGTTGTCGACGATGTAGGTATCGTTGCCGAGCCCGCCCACCATCAGGTCAGCGCCCACACCGCCATCGAGCACGTTGTCGGCAGCGTTACCGGTCAACAGGTTGTTAAGGCTGTTGCCGGTCACGTTGAATGCACCGCTGCCGAGCAGCGAGACGTTTTCGATGTTCTGCAGATTGCTCAGTGTCAGGTCGATCAGGCTTGTCTGCGCGGTGGCGTTATAAACGATATTGAGCGTGTCGCTGCCTTCATTGGCATTTTCTTGCACCAGCGCCAGTTCGCCTGCCTGATCGAGAACGTAGGTGTCGTTACCTTTACCGCCGATCAAGGTATCAAGGCCGGCACCGCCATCGAGTACGTTGTCGTCAGCATTGCCGGTCAGCGTGTTGTTCAGGCTGTTGCCGGTCACGTTGAACGCACCGCTGCCCAGCACCGTGAGGTTTTCGATGTTCTGCAGATTGCTCAGGCTCAGATCGATCAGGCTGTTTTGTGCCGTGGCCGCATACACGACATTCAGGGTGTCGTTGCCTTCGCCGGCATTCTCCTGCACCAGCGCCAGTTCACCGGCCTGATCGAGGAAGTAGTTGTCGTTGCCTTTGCCGCCGATCAGGGTGTCGAGGCCGGCACCGCCATTGAGCTGGTTGTCGCCGTCGTTACCGATGATGACGTTGTTCAGGGCGTTGCCGATGCCGTAGGTATTGGCATTGCCGGTCAGCGTGAGGTTTTCCAGGTTGGCGCCAAGGACGTAATCGATCGACGCTTTTACGGTGTCGATCTCGCTGGCCAGGGTGCTGGTTTCGCTGACCACGTCGCCGACGTTGTCGACCACGTAGGTGTCGTTACCGGCACCGCCGATCAGCAGGTCAGCCCCCGCACCGCCATCGAGAATGTTGTCCGAGGCGTTGCCGGTCAGGGTGTTGTTCAGGCTGTTACCGGTAATGTTGAAGGCACCAGCGCCCAGCAGCGAGACGTTCTCGATGTTCTGCAGATTGCTCAGGCTCAGATCGACAAGTCGGGTCTGAGCCGTAGCGGCATAAACCAGATTCAGGGTGTCGGTGCCTTCGTTGGCGTTCTCCTGCACCAGCGCCAGTTCACCGGCCTGATCGAGGTAGTAGGTATCGTTGCCTTTGCCGCCGATCAGGGTGTCGAGGCCGGCGCCGCCATTGAGCTGGTTGTCGCCGTCGTTGCCGATGATGACGTTGTTCAGGGCGTTGCCGATGCCGTAGGTATTGGCATTACCGGTCAGCGTGAGGTTTTCCAGGTTGTCGCCGAGGATGTAGTCGATCGAGGCTTTGACGGTGTCGATCTCGCTGGCCAGGGTGCTGGTTTCTCTGACCACGTCGCCGACGTTGTCGACGATGTAGGTATCGTTGCCGAGACCGCCCACCATCAGGTCGGCGCCGGCGCCGCCGTCGAGAATGTTGTCGCCGGAGTTACCGTTGATGGCGTTGCCCAGCGCATTGCCGGTGCCATTGAGGTTGGCGTTGCCGGTCAGGGTGAGAATTTCCACGTTGGCGCCGAGGGTGTAGTCGATCGACGCTTTTACGGTGTCGATCTCATTGGCCAGGGTGCTGGTTTCGCTGACCACGTCGCCGACGTTGTCGACGATGTAGGTATCGTTGCCGAGCCCGCCCACCAACAGGTCAGCACCGGCACCACCATCGAGGATGTTGTCGGAGGCGTTGCCGGTCAGGGTGTTGTTCAAACCGTTGCCGGTCACGTTGAACGCACCGCTGCCCAGAACCGTGAGGTTTTCGATGTTCTGCAGATTGCTCAGGCTCAAGTCGACCAGGTTGTTTTGCGCCGTCGCGGCATAAGTGACATTGAGGGTGTCGTTGCCTTCGCCGGCATTTTCCTGCACCAGCGCCAGTTCACCGGCCTGATCGAGGAAGTAGCTGTCGTTGCCTTTGCCGCCGATGAGGGTATCGAGCCCGGCGCCGCCATTGAGCTGGTTGTCGCCGTCGTTACCGATGATGACGTTGTTCAGGGCGTTGCCGATGCCATAGATATTGGCGTTGCCAGTCAGCGTGAGGTTTTCCAGGTTGGCGCCAAGGATGTAGTCCACCGACGCTTTTACCGTGTCGATCTCGCTGGCCAGGGTGCTGGTTTCTCTGACCACGTCGCCGACGTTGTCGACGATGTAGGTATCGTTGCCAAGCCCGCCCACCATCAGGTCGGCGCCGGCGCCACCGTCGAGAATGTTGTCACCGGCGTTGCCGTTGATCGCGTTGTCCAGCGCATTGCCGGTGCCGTTGAGGTTGGCAGTGCCGGTCAGGGTGAGAATTTCCACGTTGGCGCCGAGGGTGTAGTCGATCGACGCTTTTACGGTGTCGATCTCGCTGGCCAAAGTGCTGGTTTCGCTTACCACGTCGCCGATGTTGTCGACCACGTAGGTGTCGTTGCCGGCACCGCCGATCAGCAGGTCAGCCCCTGCACCGCCATCGAGAACGTTGTCGGAGGCGTTGCCGGTCAGGGTGTTGTTCAGGCCGTTGCCGGTCACGTTGAACGCACCGCTGCCCAGCACCGTGAGGTTTTCGATGTTCTGCAGATTGCTCAGGCCCAGGTCGATCAGGCTGTTTTGTGCCGTGGCGGCATACACGACATTGAGCGTGTCGTTGCCTTCGCCGGCATTTTCCTGCACCAGCGCCAGTTCACCGGCCTGATCGAGGAAGTAGGTATCGTTGCCTTTGCCGCCGATCAGGGTGTCGAGACCGGCACCGCCATTGAGCTGGTTGTCGCCGTCGTTACCGGTGATGACGTTGTTCTGGGTATTGCCGATGCCATAGATATTGGCGTTGCCGGTCAGTATCAGATTTTCCAGGTTGGCGCTGAGGATGAAGTCCACCGAGGCTTTTACGGTGTCGATCTCGCTGGCCAGGGTGCTGGTTTCGCTGACCACGTCGCCGACGTTGTCGACGATGTAGGTATCGTTGCCGAGCCCGCCTGCCATCAGGTCGGCACCCGTGCCGCCGTCGAGGACGTTGTTGCCGTCGTTACCGGTGATGACGTTGTTCAGCGCATTGCCGGTGCCGTTGAGGTTGGCTGTTCCGGTGAGGGTCAGGTTTTCCAGATTGGCGCCGAGGGTGTAGTCGATCGAAGCTCGAACGGTGTCGATCTCGGTGGCGAGGGTGCTGGTTTCGTTGATCACATCGCCCACGTTGTCGACCACGTAGGTATCGTTGCCGGCACCGCCGGTCATGATGTCGGCACCCGCACCGCCATCCAGGACGTTGTTGCCGCTGTTGCCGGTCAGTACGTTGACCAGGTCGTTGCCTGTCAGGTCGATGGATGCAGAGCCCAGCAGCACACCGTCTTCCACAAAGTTGGAGAGGGTGTAGGTGACCGTTGTGCGTACTTCGTCATGACCATTGCCATTGAATTCCATCACTCGGTCGTTGATGTCGTCGATGATGTAGACGTCATCACCCGCGCCGCCCCAGAGCCAGTCGGCACCGGATCCGCCATCGAGAATGTTGTTGCCGCTGTTGCCATTGATCCGGTTGTCACTGAAGTTGCCGGTGCCGTTAAGGTTGGCCGTGCCGGTAAGCGTCAGGGTTTCGATGTAGTTGCCAAGGGTGTAGGTGACGGAGGAATAGACCAGGTCATGGTCGTAGGACCAGTCCTCGATGATCACATCGTTGGTGTTGTCGACATAATAGGTGTCGCTGCCCGCGCCGCCGAGCATGGTGTCGGCGCCAACGCCGCCATCGATGATGTTATTGCCCGAGTTACCCGTCAGGACGTTGTTGTACTCGTTACCTGTAAGGCTGAGCGAGGCTGTGCCCAGCAGCTCGCCGTCTTCGATATTGGCCCCGAGCGTGTAGCTGACGCTCGTGCGTACCAGGTCGCGACCTTCGTTGGCGAGTTCGACGACCGTATCGTCGAGGCGATCGATCACGTAAGTATCGTCGCCTGTTCCTCCCACCAGCGTGTCGGCCCCCGCGCCGCCGTCCAGAACATCGTTGCCGGCACCGCCCTGCAGATTGTTGGCGGAGTCGTTGCCGCTCAACACGTTGTTCAGGTTGTTGCCAATGAGGTTGAACGCGCCCTTGCCCAGCACCTGAACGTTCTCGAAGTTCACCAGGTTGTTCTGGTTCAGGTCGATGACATTGGTCTGTGCGTTGGCGTCATAGCTGATGTGCAGAGTGTCGTTGCCTTCGTTGGCCTTTTCCTGAACCAGGGCCAGTTCATCAGCTTGGTCGAGACTGTAGTCGTCGTTGCCCTTGCCGCCGATCAGGGTGTCGACACCTGCACCACCATCGAGCTGGTTATTGCCGTCGTTGCCGGTGATCACGTTGTTCTGCGTGTTGCCGGTGCCGTTGATGTTGGCACTGCCGGTCAGCGTGAGGTTCTCCAGGTTGGCGCCAAGGGTATAGGTCACCGACGCCAGCACGTTGTCGATCTCGGTGGCGAGGGTGCTGGATTCGACAATCACGTCGCCGACGTTGTCGACGATGTAGGTGTCGTTACCGGCACCGCCAATCAAGAGGTCCGTACCCTCGCGGCCGTCGAGAATGTTATTGCCGGCATTGCCGGCGATCACGTTATTCGACGCGTTGCCGTAAGCGTTGAGGTTGGCGTTGGTCAGCAGTGTCAGGTTTTCTACGTTTGGACTGCCGAACAGGTCATAGGTGACCGTTGAAAACACCGAGTCGATTTCGGTGGGTGACGTACCGGTTTCGACGACCACGTCACCTTTGTTATCGACGTAGTAGGTATCGTTACCTGCTCCGCCCACCATGTAGTCGGCGCCTTCACGACCATCCAGGACGTTGTCCAGGGCGTTGCCTCGAATCTGGTCGTTGAACGTCGAGCCGATGGCGTTTTCGATTTTGGAACCATAGGCAATGGCCAGGCCACTGTTGAAAAAGTTGTTCGTGTTGTAGAAGAAGCCAACGCCGATCGAACTGAATGCACCTTCATTCAGATCAAGGCTGACCGAAGACATCTGATTGCTGGCATCGATCGTGTCGTTGCCACCGGAATCCCAGATCGTCTCGAAAATTTTGTCGTACTGCTTCCAGCTGTAGACGGTATCGCCGGCCTGCCACTGGGTATTGGCGCCGTAGAGTGCCTGGATCGCGAGGATGTCCAGAAGCATCGGCGTCGTTGGCTGGTAGGAATAGTTGTTGTTGTAACTCATGACGGTGAAACGGACATCGTCCAGCGACGGGTCGAGAATCGTCGAGTTCAATGAGTTGGGGGAGAACGGGTGCTTCAACCCAATGGCATGACCGATTTCATGAATGTAGGTCAGATAGTCGTAAGAGCCATTGATCGGGAATTCGTTGGCGGGATCACCAATCCAGACGTCGCCACCCTTGGGTGTGTTGGATGGGGTATAGGCCCAGGCCGCCGCCTGGTCTTTCATCAACGCATAACCGCCAAAACGCAAATCGCCGACATTGGAAATGTCGTCAGTGGTTTTGGTAAACGTGATATTGGCAACCGAGCTCCAGGAGGCTAGCGCCCTGATGATTCCGCCTTGCTGCGACGTCGACAGTTCATACATGGCGTTGTATTCATTGTCGGCACTGTAGTTGGTCGCGAAGTAGGAGGTGCTGGCGGACATGAAGCTGTAGGTCAGATTGGTGGACCCGCCCAGTGGCCAATTGGATCCCGCCCAATAGGATCCGGACAATAGGCTGTCAACAGGTTTGACGCCGGTCAGCGAGGAATAAAAACTAAGCGTGGAACCAGTTGGGGTAGGCATTTTATTTCCTGAGAATGATGAGGCCCTTCCTGAATGCGGCCGCTACAAAAATGTCGATTTTGCATCAGAACGGATACGTTTGGCATCATATGGCCATTACTTTTTAACGTTATTCGTCAGATATCCGATTGGCTAACTGTATCGGCCGTTGAAGTAGACTTTGCAGCCTGCTTTTTCAGCGCTTATCAGGATTGATCATGACCTCTGTCCCCCCGGCACTTATCCGCGAAACCTTTCCCGTCGGCCCGCTTCAGTGCAACTGCACCATCATCGGTGATCCGATCACAAAAAAAGCCATCGTCGTCGATCCGGGTGGCAATCCTGACCTGATCATGGCGCGCCTCGAAGCCCATGGCCTGCAAGTCGTGAGCATCATCCACACCCACGCGCACCTCGATCACTTCCTTGCCTCCGGCCAGATGAAAGAGAAAACCGGTGCGACCCTGCATCTGCACAAGGAAGACCAGTTCCTGTGGGACAACCTGGAGATGCAATGTCAGATGTTCGGCGTGCCTTACACCCCGGTGCCATCGCCGGATCGCTGGCTGAGCGACGAGGAAGAACTGGCCTGCGGTTGCGGCGTGGCGCTGCACACGCCGGGGCATACACCCGGTTCCATGAGCTTTTGGTTTTCCGAGGCTAAGCTGTTGATTGCCGGCGACACGTTGTTCCGGCGCGGAGTAGGGCGCACGGATTTGTGGGGCGGCGATCAGGCGACCATCGTGCGATCGATCAAGCAGCGGCTGTACACACTGGACGAAGACGCGACCGTTGTGGCCGGACATGGCCCGGATACGCGTCTGGGCGATGAAATGCGGGAAAATCCGTTCGTGCGCGCCTAAACATTTTGTCACGAGTGCCCGGCGGAATTTTTGTGCATTGTCATGATCCAACGCCCGCAAAGGTCCATTGCCAAACGGCCGTTGCACCACAGAATGCAAAAAAAGTAGGAGCTCTCCATGTTCACCACGCGTCGTTTGATTATTGTCGCTACTGCCGTAGCCGTACTGTCCGGCTGCGCCTCGCCCAACCCGTATGACAATCAGGGTCAGGCCGACGGTGGCTCCCAGGGCATGAGCAAAACCGCCAAGTACGGCGGCCTCGGTGCACTGGCCGGTGCGCTGGCCGGTGCTGCCATCGATCACAACAACCGCGGCAAGGGCGCTTTGATCGGCGCTGCCGTCGTCGGTGCTTCCGCTGCCGGTTACGGCTATTACGCCGACCAGCAAGAGAAGAAACTGCGCGCCAGCATGGCCAACACCGGTGTCGAGGTGCAGCGTCAGGGTGACCAGATCAAGCTGATCATGCCGGGCAATATCACCTTCGCCACCGATTCGGCGAATATCGCGCCAAGCTTCTATCAACCGCTGAACAACCTGGCGGGCTCGCTCAGGGAATTCAACCAGAACCAGATCGAAATCGTCGGTTACACCGACAGCACCGGCAGCCGCCAGCACAACATGGACCTGTCCCAGCGTCGTGCGCAGAGCGTCGCAACCTACCTGACCTCGCAAGGCGTCAGCGGTGCCAACCTGTCGGCCCGTGGTGCCGGCCCGGATAATCCTGTTGCCAGCAACGGTGACGTCAATGGCCGGGCGCAGAACCGCCGCGTTGAAGTCAACCTGAAGGCGATTCCGGGCCAGCAGTACGGTGGTCAGCAGCAACAGCAGCCGGGTACGGTTCAGCAGTACCCGTAACCGTCAGGTACAAAAAAGCCCCCGGACAAGTGATTGTCCGGGGGCTTTTTGTTGGTGCGAAGACTGATTACTTCTTCAGACCGTAATGCTCATCCAGCATGCCAGGCGAGTTCGGGGTCTTCGGCGCGTAGTCACGCGGCGGCTCCTGGCTGTGCGGTGGCGTCAGGCGCTCCCGTGGAGCCTGAACCGCTTCGGAGTGCAGAGAGGCCAGCAGACGCTGACGGGTCTGTTCGTCCAGGGCCAGACGATTGGCGCCCTCGGCGAGATGGTCCTGCACTTCCTGATAGCTCTGGGTCAGCTTCTTGACCAGATTGGCGGTGCTGTTGAAGTGGGTCACCACTTCATTCTGATAACTGTCGAAACGTTCCTGAATGTCGTCCAGTTGACGCTGTGTGCGGCTGGGCGCGGCATTCGGCGCAACGCGTGCGATCAGGAAACCAATGGCGACACCCACAACCAGGGCAAGAGTCGGTAACAACCAAACTAAGAGCGAGTGTTCCACGAGTCCTTCCTCTATAAACGGCTTTGCTTTACGTTAACGGCTCGAACCTGCGCTGTATACCGCGATTCACTCGCAATAGATTGGCACAGACAATTTGCTAGACGAGTCGACCCGATTCGAGGTCACGGAGTTCCTTCCTTGCTGATGCGTGAAACCCCTGTAGTGATTGATGGCCCGGTGGGTCAACTTGAATCCTTGTACCTGGACAACGAACAGCCACGCGGCATCGCGCTGATCTGCCATCCCAACCCGGTGCAGGGCGGCACCATGCTCAACAAGGTCGTCTCGACCCTGCAGCGCACCGCGCGCGACGCGGGCCTGATTACCCTGCGTTTCAACTATCGCGGCGTCGGGGCCAGTGAAGGTTCCCATGACATGGGCAGCGGTGAAGTCGATGATGCCCAGGCTGCCGCCGCGTGGCTTCGGAAAAAACACCCGGATCTGCCGCTGACCCTGTTCGGTTTCTCCTTCGGTGGATTTGTTGCAGCAAGTCTCGGCGGTCGTCTTGAAGCACAAGGCGTGGCGCTCAAGCACTTGTTCATGGTCGCGCCTGCGGTCATGCGCCTGGGCGATCAGGATCAGTTGCCGCAGCAGGGCGAGCTGACCGTGATCCAGCCGGAAACCGACGAGGTGATCGATCCGCAGTTGGTCTACGAATGGTCCGACAAACTCCAGCGCCCCCATGAGCTGCTGAAAGTGGCAGAATGCGGACACTTTTTTCATGGCAAGCTGACCGATCTCAAGGATCTGATCCTGCCGCGTCTCTCGAATTGATTGCAGTCTGACAAGCGATTACCCATGACGAACCGTACCCGCATCCTCACCGGCATCACCACCACCGGCACCCCGCACCTGGGCAACTACGCCGGTGCCATTCGCCCGGCGATCGTCGCCAGCCGTGACACGAACGCCGATTCGTTCTACTTCCTGGCCGACTATCACGCACTGATCAAGTGCGATGACCCGCTGCGCATCCAGCGCTCGCGTCTGGAAATCGCCGCGACCTGGCTGGCCGGTGGCCTGGATGTGGATCGCGTGACCTTCTATCGCCAGTCCGACATCCCGGAAATCCCCGAGCTGACCTGGCTGCTGACGTGTGTCGCCGCCAAGGGCCTGCTCAACCGCGCCCATGCCTACAAGGCTTCGGTGGACAAGAACGTCGAGACCGGCGAAGACCCGGATGCCGGCATCACCATGGGCCTGTACAGCTACCCGGTGCTGATGGCGGCGGACATCCTGATGTTCAACGCGCACAAGGTGCCGGTCGGTCGCGACCAGATCCAGCACGTGGAAATGGCCCGCGACATCGGCCAGCGCTTCAACCACCTGTTCGGCCAGGGCAAGGAGTTCTTCACCATGCCCGAAGCGCTGATCGAAGAAAGCGTGGCCACGTTGCCGGGCCTGGACGGTCGCAAGATGTCCAAGAGCTACGACAACACCATCCCGCTGTTCACCAGTGCCAAGGACATGAAGGACGCGATCTCGCGGATCGTTACCGACTCCCGCGCGCCGGGCGAAGCAAAAGATCCGGACAATTCGCACCTGTTCACCCTGTTCCAGGCGTTCGCCACGCCGGCGCAGGCTGATGAATTCCGCAGCGAGCTGCTGGGCGGTCTGGGTTGGGGTGAAGCGAAGAACCGTCTGTTCCAGTTGCTCGACAACGAGCTGGGCGAGTCCCGCGAGCGTTACCACCAGTTGATCGAACGTCCGGCGGATCTGGAAGACATCCTGCAACACGGCGCGAAAAAGGCCCGTGCGGTGGCGACGCCGTTCCTCAACGAACTGCGTGAAGCGGTCGGCCTGCGCTCCTTCGTCAATCAGGTTCAGGTGGCCGCGACCACCAAGAAGAAAGCCGCGAAAGCTGCACGTTTCGTCAGCTTCCGTGAAGACGACGGCAGCTTCCGTTTCCGTCTGCTGGCGGCTGACGGCGAGCAATTGCTGCTGTCGCGCAACTTTGCCGACGGCAAGACCGCCGGCCAGGTGACCAAGCAACTGCAATCGGGTCAGGCGCTGGATGTGCGCAGCGAAGACCTGAGCTTCAGCGTCTGGCTGGAAGGCCAGTGTGTCGGTGACAGCCCGGCGTTCGCCGACGCTGCTGCGCGGGACGCGGCCATTGAGGCCTTGCGGATCGCTCTGACACCGGTTCAGGAATAATCAACGGGCCGGCCCGACCAAGGGCCGATTGCCATTCCCACGGGCCATCGCTACAGTGACGGCCCGTTTTTGTTGCCTTGCTAACGAATTATGACGCCCCTAGAACGATATCAAGCTGATCTGAAACGCCCGGACTTCTTTCATGACGCGGCGCAGGAAACTGCCGTGCGTCATCTGCAACGCCTGTACGACGATCTGATCGCGGCGGAGCAGAACAAGCCGGGTTTGCTGGGCAAGCTGTTTGGCAAAAAGGATCAGACGCCGGTCAAGGGCCTGTATTTCTGGGGCGGCGTGGGTCGCGGCAAGACTTACCTGGTGGACACCTTCTTCGAAGCGCTGCCATTCAAGGAAAAGACCCGTACCCACTTCCACCGTTTCATGAAGCGCGTGCACGAAGAGATGAAGACCCTCGGCGGCGAGAAAAACCCGCTGACCATCATCGCCAAGCGTTTTGCGACTGAATCGCGGGTCATCTGCTTCGATGAATTCTTCGTTTCCGACATCACCGACGCCATGATTCTTGGCACGCTGATGGAAGAGCTGTTCAAGAACGGCGTGACCCTGGTCGCCACATCGAACATCGTGCCGGACGGCTTGTACAAAGATGGCCTGCAACGCGCACGCTTCCTGCCGGCCATCGCACTGATCAAGCAGAACACCGAAATCGTCAACGTCGACAGCGGCGTCGACTATCGTCTGCGTCACCTCGAACAAGCGGAGCTGTTCCACTTCCCGCTCGATGAAGCCGCTCACGAAAGCCTGCGCAAGAGCTTCCGTGCGCTGACGCCTGAATGCACGGCTGCCGTGGAAAACGATGTGCTGATCATCGAGAATCGCGAAATCCGCGCCCTGCGTACTTGCGATGATGTGGCGTGGTTCGACTTCCGCGAACTGTGCGACGGCCCGCGTAGCCAGAACGACTACATCGAGCTGGGCAAGATCTTCCACGCCGTGTTGCTCAGTGGCGTAGAGCAGATGAGCGTCGCTACCGATGACATCGCCCGGCGCTTCATCAACATGGTCGACGAGTTCTACGACCGTAACGTCAAGCTGATCATTTCTGCTGAAGTCGAGTTGAAAGACCTCTACACCGGCGGGCGTCTGACGTTCGAATTCCAGCGGACCCTCAGCCGTCTGCTGGAGATGCAATCCCACGAATTCCTGTCCCGGGCGCACAAGCCTTAAGCGGATTCGGCAAACAAAAAGGGCCTGCAGATGCAGGCCCTTTTTTGTGTCTGGTCGAATCGTCAGGCAGCTTGCTGGAACTGCTGTCGGTACTGGTTCGGCGACAGTTCGGTGTGCTGGCGGAACAGGCGTGCGAAGAAGCTCGCATCGTCGTAGCCGACTTCGTAGCTGATGGTCTTGATGCTCTTGCGGCTGCCGGAGAGCAGGCCCTTGGCGGTCTCGATGCGCAGCCGTTGCAGATAGTGCAGCGGCTTGTCGCCGGTGGCGGTCTGGAAGCGGCGCATGAAGTTGCGAATGCTCATGCCGTGTTCGCGGGCCACGTCTTCGAAGCGGAACTTGTCGGCGAAATGCTCTTCGAGCCAGTGCTGGATCTGCAGGATGATCACGTCCTGGTGCAGCTTCTGCCCGCCGAAACCGATGCGGCCCGGTGAGTAGCTGCGCTGCACTTCATAAAGAATGTCGCGGGCCACGGCTTGCGCCACATTGGCACCGCAGAAACGCTCGATCAGATAGATATAGAGGTCGCAGGCCGAGGTGGTTCCGCCGGCGCAGTACAGGTTGTCGGCGTCGGTCAGGTGCTTGTCCTGATTGAGATAGACCTTGGGGAAGCGCTCGGCGAAGGCGTTGAAGAAGCGCCAGTAGGTGGTCGCTTCCTTACCGTTGAGCAGGCCGGCCTCGGCCAGCCAGAACACCCCGGTGGCCTCGCCGCAGAGCACGGCGCCACGGGCGTGCTGTTCACGCAGCCACGGCAGCACCTGTGGATAACGTTGGCACAGCGTGTCGAAGTCATCCCAGAAGGCCGGGAGGATGATGACGTCGGCGTTTTCCAGACCGCCGTCCACCGGCATGACCACGTCACTGAAACTGTTCACCGGTTTGCCGTCGGGGCTGACCAGGCGGGTTTCGAACGCCGGAGTCAGGCCGTGGCCCAGTTGTTTGCCGTAACGCAGGCTGGCCAGATGGAAGAAATCCTTGGCTTGCATGAGGGTGGAAGCGAAAACCCGGTCGATCGCCAGGATGCTGACGCGCCGCAAGGGCGTGGAGACTTGCTTGGACATAATTCAACTTTTGTTTTTATAAGGGAAAGTGGTCACCAGACGGCTGGATCGTCTTATTTTTTGTCGGATGTGTCCAGTGTCCTGTATTGGGTGTGCGGCTTAGTCTCTGAAAGTCTGATCCCTCCAACAAGAACGAAAGGTGACGCATGATTCCCAGAACCCTGTTCAGCTCCGAGCACGAATTGTTCCGCGACAGCGTGCGGACTTTCCTTGAGAAAGAGGCGGTGCCGTTCCACGGGCAATGGGAAAAACAAGGCTACATCGACCGTAAACTGTGGAACAAGGCAGGGGAGGCGGGGATGCTCTGCTCGCATCTGCCGGAGGAATACGGCGGGCTGGGGGCGGACTTTCTTTACAGCGCCGTGGTGATCGAGGAAGTGGGGCGATTGGGCCTGACCGGCATCGGTTTCTCGCTGCATTCGGACATCGTTGCGCCGTACATCCTGCATTACGGCAGCGAGGCGCTGAAGCAGAAATACCTGCCGAAACTGGTCTCCGGCGAAATGGTCAGCGCCATCGCCATGACCGAGCCGGGCGCCGGTTCCGACCTGCAAGGTGTCAAGACCACGGCGGTGCTGGATGGCGACGAATATGTGATCAACGGCTCGAAGACCTTCATCACCAACGGTTTTCTGGCTGATCTGGTGATCGTTGTGGCCAAGACCGATCCGAAGGCGGGTGCGAAGGGCACCAGTCTGTTCCTGGTGGAGGCGAACACGCCGGGCTTCGACAAGGGCAAGCGCCTGGAGAAGGTCGGAATGAAGGCTCAGGACACGTCGGAATTGTTCTTCCAGGACGTGCGAGTGCCAAAGGAAAACCTGTTGGGTCAGGCCGGGGCCGGGTTTGCCTATCTGATGCAGGAATTGCCGCAGGAGCGTCTGACCGTGGCCATTGGCGGGCTGGCCTCGGCCGAGGCGGCGCTGCAATGGACGCTGGAGTACACCCGTGACCGCAAGGCGTTCGGCAAGGCAATCGCCGACTTCCAGAACACCCGCTTCAAGCTGGCGGAGATGGCCACCGAGATTCAGATCGGCAGGGTGTTCGTCGATCGCTGCCTGGAGCTGCACCTGCAAGGCAAGCTCGACGTGCCGACCGCCGCGATGGCCAAGTACTGGGGCACCGACCTGCAATGCAAGGTGCTCGACGAGTGCGTGCAGTTGCATGGCGGCTACGGCTTCATGTGGGAGTACCCGGTGGCCCGGGCATGGGCGGATGCGCGGGTGCAGCGGATCTATGCCGGCACCAATGAAATCATGAAAGAGATTATTGCGCGGTCGCTATGACCCGGGCGCTCCCACGCTTGTGCGTGGGAGCGCGGCTTTTAGTGCCGGATCAAGGAGCCGGGTTCGGATGATCCTTGTGAATCGCTTCAATTCCTTCAAGCACTTCGTCTGAAAGATTCAGATAGAAACTGGCAATGTTGCTGTCCAGTTGCTCCAGCGTCGTCGCCCCGATGATGTTGCTGGTGACGAACGGTTGCTGGTTGACGAAGGCCAGCGCCATCTGCGCCGGATCCAGGCCATGTTCCCGGGCGAGCGCCACGTAACGGCTGCACGCCGCTTCCGATTGCGCGTTGAAGTAGCGGCTGAAGCGGCTGTAGAGGCTCAGACGACCTTTTGGTGGACGGGCGCCACCTTCGTACTTGCCCGACAGGAAACCGAATGCCAGCGGCGAATAGGCGAGCAGGCCGCACTGTTCGCGAATGGCGATCTCCGCCAAACCGACTTCGAAGCTACGGTTGAGCAGGTTGTACGGGTTCTGGATCGATACCGCGCGCGGCCAGCCACGGGCTTCGGCCAGGGCCAGAAAACGCATGGTGCCCCACGGGGTTTCGTTGGACAGACCGATGTGGCGGATCTTGCCGGCCTTCACTTGCTCATCGAGCGCTTCGAGGGTGTCTTCGAGCGGAGTGAGGTTGGCTTCGATCTTGTGTTTGTAGCCCAGCTGTCCGAAAAAGTTGGTGCTGCGCTCCGGCCAGTGCAGTTGATACAGGTCGATGTAGTCGGTCTGCAGGCGCTTGAGGCTGGCGTCCACGGCTTCGGTGATGTGCTGGCGGTTGTGGCGCAGGTTTTTGTCGCGGATGTAATCGATGGTGTTGCCGGGGCCGGCGATCTTGCTGGCGAGGATCCAGTCGGCGCGGTCGCCGCGGTTCTTGAAATAATTGCCGATGTAGCGCTCGGTGGTGGCGTAGGTTTCGGCTTTCGGCGGCACCGGGTACATCTCGGCGGTGTCGATGAAATTGATCCCGGCGCCCTTGGCCCGCTCGATCTGGGCGAAGGCTTCAGCTTCAGTGTTTTGCTCGCCCCAGGTCATGGTGCCGAGGCAGATTGCACTCACGTTCAGGTCGGTACGGCCTAGCTGGCGATAGTCCATCGGGTGCTCCTTGGGCAAAACAAGCATAAAAGCAGGTTGAAATTTTTTTCGCAATCTGCATAATTGCCGACCTCTTTCTGCAGTGGAAGTGATGCCCCGCCGCCGAAGAATCTTGCCGTTGAACGGACGCGCCGACCCGAGCCCCCGAAAGCGTCTGTATCCGGCTGCCTTTGACTTGTCAAAGTACGCACTATTCAGTAAGATCCGCCGTCTTATTTACAGGCGGCCCCTGAGGCTATAAAGAATGAAAACTTTTACTGCTAAACCGGAAACAGTAAAGCGCGACTGGTTTGTCGTCGACGCTGCTGGTCAGACCCTGGGTCGTCTGGCCACCGAAATCGCGAGCCGTCTGCGTGGCAAGCACAAGCCTGAGTACACTCCTCACGTTGACACCGGCGACTACATCGTCGTGATCAACGCCGAGCAAGTTCGTGTAACCGGTGCTAAAACCACTGACAAAATGTACTACTCCCACTCCGGTTTCCCGGGCGGTATCAAGTCGATCAACTTTGAAAAACTGATCGCCAAGGCCCCTGAGCGCGTGATCGAGACCGCGGTTAAAGGCATGCTGCCTAAAAACCCGCTGGGTCGCGACATGTACCGTAAGCTGAAAGTCTATGCGGGCGCTGCACACCCTCATACTGCTCAGCAGCCCCAAGAACTGAAGATTTAACGGAATAGTTCATTATGTCGGCGACTCAAAATTACGGCACTGGCCGTCGCAAGACCGCAACCGCACGCGTTTTCCTGCGTCCGGGTACTGGTAACATCTCCATCAACAACCGTTCGCTGGATTCGTTCTTCGGCCGCGAAACTGCCCGCATGGTAGTTCGTCAGCCGCTGGAACTGACCGAGACTGTCGAGAAATTCGACATCTACGTCACCGTGATCGGCGGTGGTGTAAGTGGTCAGGCTGGCGCAATCCGCCACGGTATCACTCGCGCTCTGATGGACTACGACGAAACCCTGCGTAGCGCTCTGCGCAAAGCTGGCTTCGTTACCCGCGACGCCCGTGAAGTTGAACGTAAGAAAGTTGGTCTGCGTAAAGCGCGTAAGCGTCCGCAGTACTCGAAGCGTTAATTCCGCTTCCACGTTCAAAAAGAACGCCCGATTCCTCACGGAACCGGGCGTTTTTTTATGCGTGCGATTTCTCGAATAATTGCGCTGTGACAACTTGCCACATTCGTAGACCCCCTATACTACAAGGCTTGAGGGCCAGCCCTCCGGGTAATTACCTTGTCAGAATTGGGGGTTTTCATTACCATTCGGCAAAATTTTTATAAGTACATTGTTTCATATTTAGTAGATGCCTGATTTAACAGGCCACAAAGCTGATGGGAGAGGACTGAATGAGCAATGACGGCGTGAATGCAGGCCGGCGTCGCTTCTTGGTAGCGGCCACATCCGTGGTGGGTGCTGCAGGAGCGGTGGGGGCTGCGGTCCCGTTCGTGGGGTCATGGTTTCCCAGTGCCAAGGCGAAGGCTGCCGGCGCACCGGTGAAAGTGAATGTCAGCAAGATCGAGCCCGGACAGCAGATGATTGCTGAATGGCGCGGCCAGCCGGTATTCATTGTTCGCCGTACTGCGGAAATCCTGGGGAATCTCAAGAAGATCGAGGGCCAGCTCTCCGATCCGACCTCCAAAAACTCCACGCAACCCACCTATGTCGACCCTGAAGTGCGTTCGATCAAGCCGGAAATCCTGCTGCTGATCGGGATCTGCACTCACCTGGGTTGCTCACCGACCTTCCGTCCCGAAGTGGCACCCGCGGATCTGGGCAAAGACTGGGTAGGCGGCTATTTCTGCCCTTGCCACGGTTCCCACTACGATCTGGCTGGCCGCGTCTACAAGTCGCAACCTGCGCCTTTGAACCTGCCAGTACCCCCGCATTCCTATGAGACCGATGACCTGATTGTCATTGGCGTCGATACGGAGAAAGCGTGATGAGCAAGTTCATGGATTGGGTTGATGCGCGCTTCCCCGCCACCAAAATGTGGGAAGACCATCTCAGCAAGTATTACGCACCAAAAAACTTCAACTTCTTCTACTTCTTCGGCTCGCTGGCACTGCTCGTTCTGGTCAACCAGATCGTCACCGGTGTCTGGCTGACCATGAGCTACACCCCGTCGGCTGAAGAGGCGTTTGCCTCCGTCGAATACATCATGCGCGACGTCGAGTACGGCTCGATCCTGCGTTTGCTCCACTCCACCGGCGCTTCGGCGTTCTTCATCGTGGTCTATCTGCACATGTTCCGTGGCCTGCTCTACGGTTCGTACCAGAAACCCCGCGAGCTGGTGTGGGTGTTCGGCATGCTGATCTACCTGGCGCTGATGGCTGAAGCCTTCATGGGTTATCTGCTGCCATGGGGCCAGATGTCCTACTGGGGCGCCCAGGTGATCATCTCGCTGTTCGGCGCGATCCCGGTTATCGGTAACGACCTGACCCAGTGGATTCGTGGTGACTACCTGATTTCCGGGATCACCCTGAACCGCTTCTTCGCCCTGCACGTGGTGGCCTTGCCGATCGTGATTCTCGGTCTGGTGGTGCTGCACATTCTGGCGTTGCACGAAGTGGGTTCGAACAACCCGGACGGCGTGGACATCAAGAAGCACAAGGACGAAAACGGTGTTCCGCTGGATGGCATCGCTTTCCACCCGTACTACACCGTGAAGGACATCGTCGGCGTCGTGGTGTTCCTGTTTATCTTCTGCTTCATTGTGTTCTTCTTCCCGGAAATGGGCGGCTACTTCCTCGAAAAACCAAACTTCGAGCAAGCCAACCCGTTCAAGACGCCAGAGCACATTGCACCGGTCTGGTACTTCACACCGTTCTACGCAATCTTGCGTGCGATCCCGGACAAACTCATGGGCGTTATCGCCATGGGGGCCTCGATTGCCTTGCTGTTCGTGCTGCCATGGCTTGATCGTAGCCCGGTCAAATCGATGCGCTACAAAGGCTGGATGAGCAAAATCTGGCTGGTGGTGTTCTGCATTTCCTTCGTGATTCTCGGCATTCTGGGGGTTCTGGCCCCGACGCCGGAGCGCACGCTGGTGTCGCAGGTCTGCACCTTCCTGTACTTCGCCTACTTCATTCTGATGCCGTTCTACACCAGGCTCGAGAAGACCAAACCGGTTCCGGAAAGGGTGACTGGCTGATGAAAAAGTTATTTTTTGCTCTGATTTTTGCTGCTCTGCCTGTGCTGTCCTTTGCTGCGGAACACGGTGGTCCGGAACTGGAAAAAGTCGACATCGACGTTTCCGACAAGGCTGCCCTGCAGGATGGTGCGCGTACCTTCGCCAACTATTGCATGGGTTGCCACAGCGCCAAGTTCCAGCGTTACGAGCGTGTTGCCGATGACCTCGGTGTTCCGCACGAAATGATGCTGGAGAAGCTGGTGTTCACCGGTGCCAAGATCGGCGATCACATGAACATCGGCATGCAGCCGGCCGACGCCAAGACCTGGTTCGGTGCGGCGCCGCCGGACCTGACCCTGGTGGCGCGTGTTCGTGGTACCGACTGGCTTTATGGTTATCTGCGTTCGTTCTATGAAGATCCGGCGCGTCCATGGGGCGTGAACAACAAGGTCTTCCCGAACGTCGGCATGCCTAACGTGCTGGTCGGCCTGCAAGGTCGCCAGGTCGTGGGTTGCAAGCAGGTGCAGATCGTCGAGGACGGCAAGAAGCAATATGACCCGCTGACCGGTACGCCTCTGACTCATGAGGCCTGTGATCAGCTGACCATCGTGCCGAAAACCGGAACCCTGAACGAAGAGCAGTTCGATGAGAAGGTCAAGAATCTGGTAACCTTCCTGGCTTACTCGGCTAACCCGGTTAAGCTGCAACATCAGCGCATCGGTACTTACGTCTTGCTGTACCTGGCGTTCTTCTTTGTGTTCGCCTACCTGCTCAAGCGTGAATACTGGAAAGACGTGCACTGATAACGCTTCAAGCAATTGCTGTTAATCGCGCGCGCCCAAGGGCGCCTCTGAAAACGCAAAGCCTGGTCAGCCAGGTTTTGCGGGAGGCGCCCTCTGGGCGCGCGCGTTTTTCCGGCTCCGACTATTTCAACAAGCGAGGAGGATCGCCATGGGCGTGACCAATCGGTTGGCCTGTTACTCCGACCCCGCCGACCACTATTCCCACCGAGTGCGCATCGTGCTTGCAGAGAAGGGTGTCAGCGCCGAAATCATTTTTGTGGAGGCTGGTCGTCAGCCGCCTAAACTGATTGAAGTGAACCCTTACGGCAGTCTCCCGACGCTGGTCGATCGTGACCTGGCGTTGTGGGAGTCGACCGTGGTGATGGAGTATCTGGATGAGCGTTACCCGCATCCGCCATTGATGCCTGTGTACCCGGTGGCGCGTGCCAACAGTCGTCTGTTGATGCACCGCATCCAGCGTGACTGGTGTGGTCTGGTGGATCTGATTCTGGATTCACGCACCAAGGAGGCTGCGCGTGTCGTGGCGCGCAAGGAATTGCGTGAAAGCCTGACGGGCGTGTCGCCGCTGTTCGCCGACAAGCCGTTTTTCCTCAGTGAGGAACAAAGTCTGGTGGATTGCTGCCTATTGCCAATACTCTGGCGTTTGCCGATTCTGGGTATAGAACTGCCGCGGCCGGCCAAGCCGCTGCTTGATTATATGGAGCGTCAATTTGCGCGTGAGGCTTTCCAGGCGAGTCTGTCTGGTGTCGAACGCGACATGCGCTAAGGCTTAAGGAGCCGCTATGAACTCCAGTCGACCTTATCTGGTCCGCGCGCTCTACGAGTGGATTGTGGATAACGATTGCACCCCGCACATGCTGGTCAATTCCGAGTACCCGGCAGTGCAGGTACCACAAGGCTTTGCCAGTGACGGGCAGATTGTCCTGAATATTTCACCGAGTGCCGTGCGTCATTTGCACATGGACAACGACGTGGTGACCTTCGAAGGTCGCTTCGGTGGTGTTCCGCACAGCCTGTACGTGCCGATTGCTGCGATTCTGGGTATCTACGCCCGGGAGAACGGTCAGGGCATGGTGTTCGATCTGGAGTCGCCGATGGATGACGAAGACGAGATCGAGCAGGATGATGATATTCCGCCACCGGACAGCGAGCCGCCGCGCCCAAGCGGCCGGCCAAGTCTGAAAGTGGTGAAGTAATAAAAAAGGCGATCCAACCGGATCGCCTTTTTTGTGCCCGTGGGAGCGAGCCTGCTCGCGATAGCGCTTTCGTAAGCGCCACCGAGGGCAGATCGTTCTCAGTCGATGTACTCGAACAGTTTCACGATCTTCTGCACGCCGGACACGCCCTGGACCAGATTGGTGGCCTGGGCCGCTTCCTGCTTGGTCAGCAGGCCGAGCAGATAGACGATGCCGTTCTCGGTCACGACTTTGATGCGCGAGCCGGGAATGCTGGCGTCGGTCAGCATCTGGGTCTTGATCTTGGTCGTCAGCCAGGAGTCGTTCTGGCGGGCAAGGAAGCTCGAAGGGGCGATCACTTGCAGCTCGTTGTGCACCTTCTTCACGCGTTGCACATTGGCGGCAGCCTGCTCGGCCTTGGCCTTCAGGTCTTCGCGCGGAGTCTGGCCGGCCAGCAGCACGACGCCGTTGAAGCTGGTGACGACGATGTGCGAGTCATTGTCCAGGCCCGGATCGGCCTTGGCCACGTTGACGCCGACTTTGGTTTCGATCAATGAATCGTCGATCTTGCTGCCGAAGGTGCGGGTGCCGCGATCGTCTTCGATCGGTGCTTCGCGGCTGGCATTCACCACGGAGGTGCAGCCAGTAATGCCGAGGCACAGGGTCAAGGCCAGAAGGCCAAGGCGATTAGGGGTCATTCTTCACTCCCGAACAGTTGGCTGTCGATCAGATCGCAAAGGCAATGGATCGCCAGCAAGTGGACTTCCTGAATACGTGCGGTGACATTGGCCGGTACGCGAATCTCGACGTCCTCGGGCAGCAGCAGCGACGCCATGCCGCCGCCATCGCGTCCGGTCAAAGCTACGACAATCATTTCGCGATCATGTGCGGCCTGGATCGCCTGAATGATGTTCGCCGAGTTACCGCTGGTCGAAATCGCCAGCAACACATCGCCTGGCTGGCCGAGTGCACGGATCTGCTTGGAGAACACTTCGTTGTAGCTGTAGTCGTTGGCGATCGAGGTGATGGTCGAGCTGTCGGTGGTCAGGGCGATGGCCGGCAGGCTCGGACGCTCGCGCTCGAAGCGGTTGAGCAGTTCCGAGGAAAAGTGCTGGGCATCGCCGGCCGAACCGCCGTTGCCGCACGAGAGCATTTTTCCTTCGTTGAGCAGGGCGTTGACCATTACCTGGCTGGCTTGCTCGATGTGCGGTGCAAGTACGTCCATCGCCTGTTGCTTGGTGTCGATACTGGCCTGAAAAAGCTGGCGAATTCGGGATTGCATGTCCATCTGTGTGACCTTAATTAGCGCGGCTGTCCGGCACGTGAATGTGCAGCCCGCAAAGCAAAGAGCAAAAGTGTTGAGTGAAAATGTCCAGGTCGGCGCAGGCGCTCAACTGTCGAACGCATTCTGCAACCAGTTCAGCTGACCCTGGTGGCTGTCGATGGCCACCACGTCGAAGCGGCAGGGGGAATTGGCCCAACGCGACTCGCGCTGAAGAAAATACTGTGCGGCGAAAATCAGTTTTTGCCGTTTGCGCCCGTCGATACTGTCGAGCGCTCCACCCCATTGAGTGTTCTTTCGGTAACGTACTTCGACGAATACTACTGTATCGCCATCAAGCATGACCAGATCAAGCTCGCCGCGTTTACATAACCAGTTCTGCGCCAGCAGGCGCAGACCCTGGTGTTGCAGATGCTCGAGCGCCTGGCGCTCGGCATCCTTGCCGCTTTGCAGGTGTGACCTGTCGGGCATCAGCGCGGGGTGTCCGGCAGACGCTGGATCTGGCCGCTGACAAACTGGGCCCATGGCAGCTGACGTACGACGCGTTGGCTCTGGGTCATGCCCAGGCTGCCCGACAGACCGTCGATGCGGCTGTCCGGCAGGGTCTTGAGCTGGCTCAGGCGTGGTGCCAGGCGGTAGGCGTCAACACCCATCGCGTACAGACGGCCGAGGCTGCCGGCGGCTTGTGGCCACTGAGCAGTGACCTGTTTGCGCAGTGGGTCGTTGGCATCCAGCAGCCACGGGGTTTCGCAGAAGCGTACGCCGTTCATGTCGTTGTACTGGTTCACGTCGCCGCTTGCGCTGAATACGTGGGAGGTCGCGTAGACCGGCACGTCACCGGCGTACTGGAAGTTCAGGGTCGGCTTGATCTGCTGCGCCTGTTGCGGGGTCGCAGCGAGGAAGATGAACTCAATGTCCTGGCGACGCGAAGGCTGGGCGGCGACGTTGGTGCCGGCTGCATTCTGCAGGCTCTTGGCGCGGGCTTCGCTCTGACGCAGCTGGAACATGTCGGCAATCTGCTGGGCGAGTTGCACGGGCTGATCGACGCGCTCGGTGGCGACGATGCTGCCACCGTTGGCTTGCCAGTCCTGGCTGAATGCGCGCAGGACGCGGTCACCCCATTCGCCTTTCGGCACCATGATCGCGGCACGGTGCAGGCCGTCGGCACGGGCGCGTCGAGAAACTTCGCGGGCTTCGTCTTCAGCGGCGAGGCCGAACTGGAACAGTTGCGCCGGGCCCTGGTCGCCTTCGCTGTAGTTCAGCGCGAGAGTGGTGATCGGCAGTTGCGGGCGGGTGCTCAGCTGTTTGACCAGTGGTTTTTCCAGCGGCCCGACAACCAGTTGCACGCCGTCGGCCTGGGCCTTGCGGTAGAACTCGTCCATGCTGGTCAGGTGCGAGCTGTCGTAGAACACGATGGCCGGTGGTTTCTGACCGGCTTGCTGGGCCTGGTAGTGCGCGGCCATGAAACCGTCACGCAGGGCCTTGCCGACCGAGGCCAGCTGGCCGTCCTGTGGCAGCAGCAGAGCGATTTTGCTCAGAGGCTGGCTGGCCAGTTCCTTGAGTTTGGTCAGAGGCAGCGGCAGGTTGATCGCGGCCGGGTGTTTCGGGTGCTGCGAGCGCCAGTCGTCGATGGCAGCCTGTTGCTGCTCCAGGGTGCCGGCGGTTTTCACGGCCAGGGCCAGGCTCATCCAGCCTGCGAGGTCGTCGGTCCCGTTGGGTTGCAGCTGATCGGTCGGCAGCGAGGCAATCAGGGTCCAGATCGCTTCGTGGTTCTTGCTGGCGGCTTCGCCTTCCAGCATCGGCGCGATGAAGATGCGCTCGCGAGCGGCAGCCAGTGTCTGGCCGTCGGCTTCAAGGGCGCGGGCGTGAACGGTGCCTGCGCGAACCTGCAGCGGAATCGACATTTCGCTCAGGCGCTGCAGGCTTGGATGGTTCAAGGCTGCCAGCGCGGCTTTCGGCTGGTTGCGGGTCATTGCCAACTCGGCAGACAAGGTGCTGGCGAATGCCTGCTGGCCTGGCTGGAGTTGTTCCATTGGCACTTGTTGCAGGATCTGCGCGGACTGTCCGGCGTTACCTTGGCGGTAAGCCATGTCCGCTGCACTCAGGCGCAGCAACGCAGCTTTGTCCGGCGATTTGGCCTGGGCAGCCTGTTCGAGCAGTTGCTCGATGGTGGCATCCGGGGTCCGTGGAAGTTCGCCAAGGCTGGAGGAAGGGGAGCTGGCGCAGGCCGCCAACAGGGCAGCGAGGCAGAGGGCAGTGAACAGCCGCAGGCAAGCGATCATGTAAGTGTTCCTGATACTCGATCAAATTAGCGTCGAATTGTACCCAAGCGCTGGCCGGGGCGCGATGTTACTGGTGTGAAACCGTCAATTTAGCTGATGTAAATGTTGCGCGACCGCACAATGGTGCGACAAACCGTGTCTGCCGCGAGCGCATCGCCGGGCGCGTGACGCGCTACAATGGCGGCTTTTACCGATCATGAGGTGTGCGCTTTGACTGCTCCAGGTGCTTTGAATTCCGCTGCGGGCTCGCTTTATGTGGTGGCGACGCCCATCGGCAACCTGGATGACATCAGCGCCCGGGCGTTGAAAATCCTGCGTGAAGTGGCGCTGATCGCCGCCGAAGACACGCGCCATTCCCAGCGTCTGATGCAACACTTCGGCATCACTACGCCGCTGGCGGCCTGTCATGAACACAACGAGCGTGATGAGGGCAGTCGTTTCATCACTCGCCTGCTGGCTGGCGACAACGTCGCGCTGATTTCCGATGCCGGTACGCCGCTGATTTCCGATCCGGGTTATCACCTGGTGCGCCAGGCGCGTGCCGCCGGGATCAATGTGGTGCCGGTGCCGGGTGCCTGTGCGTTGATCGCGGCATTGTCGGCGGCCGGTCTGCCATCCGACCGTTTCATCTTCGAAGGTTTTCTGCCGGCCAAGGCTGTTGGGCGCAAGGCGCGTCTGGAAGCCATCAAGGAAGAGCCGCGCACGCTGATTTTCTACGAGGCGCCGCATCGTATTCTCGAATGTCTGCAAGATATGGAAGCCGTGTTCGGCGCTGATCGTCCGGCATTGCTCGCCCGTGAAATCACCAAGACCTTTGAAACCCTCAAGGGCCTGCCACTGGCCGAGTTGCGGGCATTCGTCGAGGCGGACAGCAATCAGCAGCGTGGTGAATGCGTTGTTGTAGTGGCTGGCTGGACTGCGCCGGAATCCGAAGATGCCGTCAGCAGCGAGGCGATGCGCATCCTCAATCTGTTGCTCGAAGAGATGCCGCTCAAACGTGCTGCAGCTTTGGCAGCGCAAATCACCGGTGAGCGCAAAAACGTGCTGTATCAGGTGGCGCTGGATCAGCAAAAAGGCGCGTAACCCGTCGCGCAGACCGGTTTGCGGGCTATTAGCGCTTGTTCTTCGGGCGCTCTGCCGTTAACCTGCGCGGCGGAGAGTCGATCGGACAGTCGCTGCCCTCTATGAAAATTAGGGGGGGGAGGAAAGTCCGGGCTCCATAGGGCGAAGTGCCAGGTAATGCCTGGGAGGCGTGAGCCTACGGAAAGTGCCACAGAAAATAACCGCCTAAGCGCTTCGGCGCCGGTAAGGGTGAAAAGGTGCGGTAAGAGCGCACCGCACGTCTGGCAACAGTTCGTGGCTAGGTAAACCCCACTTGGAGCAAGACCAAATAGGGTCCCAAGGCGTGGCCCGCGCTGGGACCGGGTAGGTTGCTAAAGATGTCCAGTGATGGCCATCGTAGACGAATGACTGTTCAAGACAGAACCCGGCTTACAGATCGACTCTCCACCTTTTTCTTTTCCCTGCTTGAATTAAAGGCGACAGGGCTGTTTATTATCAGCAGGCCTGCTCTGGAAGTCCGGCAGCGGCAACCGCAGTAATAGCCATTTCCCACCTTGCTTCAATCAACAGCAGAAGCGCTTTTGTAATACCGAAAAAATCTTACTCTTAACAAATTACTTTAACTTTCGAGCGCAGCTATCAGTGCTGTCTCAAGTTATTGGATAAAAGCATCCGCCAGATTCTCGTTGCTCCTCCTTTTATGCTCCTAAATCTCCGTTCTGTAAGGGTTTTCCTTTGATCCGCGCCTTGACGGTGTGGTGGGCGCATTCCTATAGTGTGCGCAAGTGGCGGAAAGTGGCATGAAGTGGGTTTTTTGAGCTCAAAACGATAAAAATTGGAGAAACGCAGACGTGTTTCGCGGAGCTAACGCTATCAGTCTCGACGCAAAGGGCCGTCTCGCCATGCCGAGCCGGTACCGTGACGAGCTCGTTTCGCGTAGTTCCGGCCAGTTGATCGTGACCATTGATGCCGTTGATCCGTGCCTGTGTGTCTACCCGCTCGATGAGTGGGAAATTATTGAAACCAAGTTGCGCGCGCTTCCTTCGCTCCGCGAAGAGAACCGTCGTCTGCAACGTTTATTGATTGGTAACGCTGTCGACCTCGAACTCGACGGCAGTGGTCGTTTTCTGGTGCCGCCGCGCCTGCGCGAATACGCAAAGCTGGACAAGCGCGCGATGCTGGTCGGTCAACTGAACAAGTTCCAACTGTGGGACGAAGATGCCTGGAACGCGGTTTCTGCCGCTGACCTGGCTGCCATACAACAACCGGGCGCCATGCCTGATGAACTGCGTGATCTGATCCTGTGACTATTGATAGCGGCTTTAACCACATCACCGTACTGCTTGACGAAGCCGTCGAGGCTCTCGCCGTACGTCCTGATGGCTGCTATCTGGACGGCACGTTCGGGCGCGGCGGGCACAGCCGGTTGATCCTCAGCAAGCTCGGGCCTGATGGCCGGCTCATCGGATTCGACAAAGATCCACAAGCGATTGCCACCGGGCAAACGCTAGCGGCCGAAGACGGCCGCTTTGTCGTTGTGCAGCGCAGCTTTGCCGAGCTGGGTTCGGTGGTTGCCGAGCGCGGTCTGGACGGCAAGGTCAGCGGCATTCTGCTCGACCTCGGCGTGTCTTCGCCGCAGCTCGATGATGCCGAGCGCGGTTTCAGTTTCCTCAACGACGGTCCGCTGGACATGCGCATGGACCCGTCCCGTGGCATCAGCGCAGCCGAATTCGTCAACACCGCGCCGGTGGAAGAAATCGCCCGGGTGTTCAAGGAATACGGTGAAGAGCGTTTCTCCGGTCGCATGGCCCGTGCCGTGGCCGAGCGCCGTGACGTCACCCCGTTCGAGCGCACCGCCGATCTGGCTGAAGTGCTGAAAGTCGCCAACCCGGCGTGGGAAAAGGGCAAGAACCCGGCAACCCGTGCATTCCAGGGCCTGCGCATTCACGTCAATAACGAGCTGGGCGATCTGGAAGCGGGCCTCGAAGCCGCTTTGGAATCCCTGGAAATCGGCGGCCGTCTGGTCGTGATCAGCTTCCACTCGCTGGAAGACCGCATCGTTAAACTGTTCATGCGCAAGCTGGTGAAAGGCGAAGCCGACAACCTGCCGCGCAACCTGCCGGTTCGCCACGTTGCGTTCGAACCGAAAATCAAGATCCATGGCAAAGCGCAGACGGCCTCCGACGCCGAACTCAAAGCCAACCCACGTTCCCGTAGCGCCGTCATGCGCGTCGCGGAGAAGCTGCGGTGAGCAAGCTTTTCGCCAAGCCACTGCCTGGCGGCAGCTTTTTCATGCTGCTGCTGTTCATCGGCGTGCTCGTGTCGGCCATCGGCGTGTCCTATAGCGCCCACTGGAACCGGCAGTTGCTCAATACCCTTTATAACGAACTCAGCGTGCGCGACAAGGCGCAGGCCGAGTGGGGGCGCCTGATCCTCGAGCAAAGCACCTGGACCGCCCACAGCCGGATCGAAGTGCTGGCCACCGAACAACTGAAGATGCACATCCCGGGCGCAGCTGACGTGAAGATGGTGGCGCCATGATGAAACTCGAAGGGGCTCTGTTCCCGTGGCGCTTCCGTCTGGTCGTCGGTCTGCTCGGCGTGATGGTGGCCGCGATCTGCTGGCGCATCATCGACCTGCAGGTTATCGACCGTGACTTCCTCAAGGGGCAGGGCGATGCGCGCAGCGTTCGTCACATTCCGATCCCGGCACACCGTGGCCTGATCACTGACCGCAATGGCGAGCCTCTGGCCGTGAGTACCCCAGTGACCACCCTGTGGGCCAACGCCAAGGAAATGCAGCTGGCCAAGGAAAAGTGGCCGGCACTCGCCGCTGCCCTGGGCCAGGATCCGAAAGCCCTGGCCGAACGTCTTGAGGCCCAGGCCAACAAAGAATTCATTTATCTGGTGCGCGGGCTGACCCCCGAGCAGGGCCAGGCTGTGCTCGACCTGAAAGTGCCGGGCGTCTACGGCATCGAAGAATTCCGCCGGTTCTATCCGGCCGGTGAAGTCACCGCGCACATGGTCGGATTCACCGACATCGATGACCACGGTCGTGAAGGTGTCGAACTGGCCTACGACGAGTGGCTGGCCGGCGTACCCGGCAAGCGGCAGGTCATCAAGGATCGGCGCGGTCGGCTGATCAAGGATGTCCAGGTCACCAAGAACGCCAAGGCCGGCAAGCCCTTGGCGTTGTCCATTGACCTGCGTCTGCAATACCTGGCCAACCGCGAGCTGCGCAACGCGATCATCGAGAACGGCGCCAAGGCCGGCAGTCTGGTGATCATGGACGTGAAGACCGGCGAGATCCTCGCCATGGTCAACCAGCCGACCTACAACCCGAACAACCGTCGCAACCTGCAACCGGCGATGATGCGTAACCGCGCGATGATCGACGTGTTCGAGCCGGGTTCGACCATGAAAGCGATCTCGATGAGCGCCGCGATCGAAACCGGGCGCTGGAAACCGAGCGACACCGTCGAGGTGTATCCGGGCTCCCTGCAGATCGGCAAGTACACCATCAAGGACGTGTCGAAGACCGAAGGTCCGGTACTCGATCTGACCGGGATTCTGATCAATTCCAGTAACGTCGGCATGAGTAAGGTCGCGTTCGATATCGGCGGCGAAACCATTTTCCGTCTCGCACAGAAAGTCGGTCTCGGCCAGGACACCGGCCTCGGTTTCCCGGGCGAACGTGTCGGCAACCTGCCGAACTACCGCGAGTGGCGCAAGGCTGAAACCGCAACGCTGTCCTACGGCTACGGTGTTTCGGTGACCGCAATCCAGCTGGTGCACGCATTCTCGGCACTGGCCAACAACGGTCGTCTCGCACCGCTGACCCTGATCAAAACCGACAAGGCGCCGCAGACCACCCAAGTGCTGCCGGAAGCCGTGGCGAAAACCATGCAGGGCATGTTGCAACAGGTAATCGAAGCCCCGCGCGGCGTATTCCGTGCGCAGGTTCCCGCCTATCACGTGGCCGGCAAGTCGGGTACGGCGCGCAAGACCTCGGTGGGCACCAAGGGTTATGCCGAAAACTCCTATCGCTCGCTGTTCGCCGGTTTCGGCCCGATGAGCGATCCGCGTTATGCCATCGTCGTGGTGATCGATGAACCGACCAAGGCCGGTTACTTCGGTGGTCTGGTTTCGGCGCCGGTGTTCAGCCGTGTGATGTCCGGCACCCTGCGTCTGATGAACGTTACCCCGGACAACCTGCCGAACACCCAGCAGGCCAATGCCACCCCGGCTGTTCCGCTGAAAGCCAATGGAGGGCGCGGCTGATGTCTCTTAGTCTGAACAAGATTTTCCCCCACGCCGGCCACGATCTGTTGATCCGTGAACTGGCACTCGACAGCCGCAACGTACGCGCGGGCGACCTGTTCCTCGCGGTGCCGGGCGGCAAGTTCGACGGTCGTGCGCACATTGCCGATGCACTGGCTCGTGGCGCCGCGGCGGTTGCTTACGAAGTGGAAGGCGCCACCGTGCTGCCGATCACTGACGTGCCGCTGATTCCGGTCAAAGGCCTGGCGGCGCAGTTGTCGGATATCGCCGGTCGTTTTTACGGTGAGCCGAGTCATCACCTGAATCTGGTGGGCGTGACCGGTACCAACGGCAAGACCAGCGTGACCCAATTGGTCGCACAGGCCCTGGATCTGCTCGGCCAGCATTGCGGCATCGTCGGCACCCTGGGTTCCGGTTTCCACGGTTCGCTGCAAAGTGGCCTGCACACCACGCCGAATCCAATTGCCATGCAAGCGACCCTGGGCGACCTGAAAAAGGCTGGCGCCAAAGCTGTGGCCATGGAAGTTTCGTCCCACGGCCTGGATCAGGGCCGGGTCACTGCACTGGCGTTCGACGTCGCGGTGATGACCAACCTGTCCCGCGATCACCTCGATTACCACGGCACCATGGAAGCCTACGCCGAAGCGAAGGCCAAGCTGTTCGCCTGGAATGACTTGAAGTGCCGCGTGGTCAATCTGGATGACGATTTCGGCCGGCAACTGGCCGCGGAAAAACGTGAGTCGCGCCTGATCACTTACAGCCTGCTCGACAGCAGCGCCTATCTGTATGTCCGCGAAGCACAGTTCGATGACCATGGCGTGCGCGCCACGCTGGTCACGCCGCAGGGCGAACATCATCTGCGCAGCACATTGCTGGGCCGTTTCAACCTGAGCAACGTACTGGCTGCCGTCGGTGCCTTGCTCGGTCTGGACTACGCCCTCGACGAAATTCTCAAAGTGCTGCCGAAGCTCGAAGGCCCGGCCGGACGCATGCAGCGTCTCGGCGGCGGCACCCAGCCGCTGGTGGTGGTCGATTACGCCCACACGCCGGATGCGCTGGAAAAAGTTCTGACTGCGTTGCGTCCACACGTCAAAGGCCAGTTGTTGTGCCTGTTCGGTTGTGGCGGTGATCGCGATCGCGGCAAGCGTCCGCTGATGGCCGAAGTGGTCGAGCGTCTGGCCGATCGTGTGCTGGTGACCGATGACAATCCGCGCACCGAAGACCCGTCGGTGATTTTTGATGACATTCGCACCGGTTTCACGGCTGTGGATAACGTGACGTTCGTAGCCGGACGTGGCCAGGCCATCGCACAACTGATCGCCAGCGCCTCGGCGGATGACGTGGTGGTCCTGGCCGGCAAGGGTCACGAGGACTATCAGGAAATCAACGGCGAGCGCCACGCGTTTTCCGATCTGGTCGAGGCGGATCACGCCCTGACCGCGTGGGAGGTGGCCCATGCTTAAGGCCCTGAAACTCAGCGAACTGACCAACGCACTCGACGCGCGTTTGATCAGCGCGGACGCCAGCTTCGACGGCGTGAGCATCGACAGCCGTGCCATCAAGGCCGGCCAACTGTTTATCGCCCTGACCGGTCCGCGTTTCGACGGTCATGACTATCTGAATGAAGTCGCCACCAAAGGTGCCGTTGCTGCATTGGTCGAGCGCGAAGTCGCCGACAGCACGCTGCCGCAATTGCTGGTCAAGGACACCCGCCAGGCCCTCGGTCAACTGGGTGCACTGAACCGTGCTGCGTTCACCAAACCGGTCGCGGCCGTGACCGGCTCCAGCGGCAAGACCACGGTCAAGGAAATGCTCGCGAGCATCCTGCGCACGCGCGGCTCGGTGCACGCGACCCGTGGCAACCTGAACAACGATCTCGGCGTGCCTCTGACCCTGCTCGAACTCGCCCCGGAACACAGCGCGGCGGTAATCGAACTGGGTGCCTCGCGTCTGGGTGAAATCGCCTACACCGTCGGGCTGACCAAGCCGCACGTGGCGATTCTCAACAACGCCGGCACCGCTCACGTTGGCGAGTTCGGCGGGCCGGAGAAAATCGTCGAAGCCAAGGGCGAAATCATCGAAGGGCTGGCGGCCGATGGCATTGCCGTGCTGAATCTCGATGACAAGGCGTTCGGTATCTGGAAGACCCGCGCTGCCGGTCGCAAGGTGCTGACCTTCGCCCTGAGCAACACGCAAGCGGATTTCCACGCCAGCGACCTGGCCACCGATGCCCGTGGCTGCCCGGCGTTCAACCTGCACAGTCCTGAAGGTGTGGAACGGGTTCAGCTGAACCTGCTCGGCACCCATAACGTCGCCAATGCCCTGGCCGCCGCCGCTGCCGCTCACGCCCTGGGCGTGTCGCTGTTCGGCATCGCCACCGGGCTTGGCGCGGTACAACCGGTCAAGGGTCGCACCGTCGCGCAACTGGCGAAAAACGGCATGCGCGTGATCGATGACACTTACAACGCGAACCCCACCTCCATGTGCGCGGCCGTTGATATACTCGCCGGCTTTTCCGGCCGCACCGTCCTGGTGCTCGGGGATATCGGCGAGTTGGGCGACTGGGCGGAGCAGGGGCACCGCGACGTGGGCGAATACGCCCGGGGCAAGGTTTCCGCGCTTTACGCCGTCGGGCCGAACATGGTCCACGCCGTGAACGCATTCGGCCAAGAGGCGCATCACTTCGGCACACAGGCCGAACTGATCCAGGCCCTCGGCGCCGAGCAGGACAAAAACACCACCATTTTGATCAAGGGTTCGCGCAGCGCAGCGATGGAAAACATCGTTGCGGCCCTGTGCGGGTCCAGTCTGGAGAAACATTAATGCTGCTGCTGCTAGCGGAGTATCTGCAACAGTTCTACAAAGGCTTCGCGGTCTTCCAGTACCTGACCCTGCGCGGGATCCTCGGTGTGCTGACCGCGCTGGTCCTGTCGCTGTGCTATGGCCCGTGGATGATCCGCACCCTGCAGAACCGTCAGATCGGCCAATCGGTTCGTAACGATGGCCCGCAATCGCACCTGTCCAAATCCGGTACGCCGACCATGGGTGGCGCGCTGATTCTGTCTTCGATCGGCGTCAGCACGTTGCTGTGGGCTGACCTGAGCAACCGTTACGTGTGGGTCGTGCTGCTGGTGACCCTGCTGTTCGGCGCCATCGGCTGGGTCGACGACTACCGCAAGGTGATCGAGAAGAACTCCCGTGGTCTGCCGAGCCGCTGGAAATATTTCTGGCAGTCGGTGTTCGGCCTCGGCGCGGCGATCTTCCTTTATATGACTGCCGCCACACCGGTGGAAACCACCCTGATCCTGCCGATGCTCAAGGACTACAGCATTCCGCTGGGCGCCGGCTTCATCGTGCTGACCTACTTCGTGATCGTCGGCTCGAGCAACGCAGTCAACCTGACCGACGGCCTCGACGGTCTGGCGATCATGCCGACGGTGATGGTCGGTGGTGGCCTGGGCATCTTCTGCTATCTGTCGGGTAACGTGAAATTCGCCGAATACCTGTTGATCCCGTACGTACCGGGCGCGGGCGAGCTGATCGTGTTCTGCGGCGCACTGATCGGTGCCGGCCTGGGCTTCCTGTGGTTCAACACCTACCCGGCGCAAGTCTTCATGGGTGACGTCGGCGCACTGGCGCTGGGCGCAGCCCTGGGCACCATCGCGGTCATCGTCCGTCAGGAAATCGTCCTGTTCATCATGGGCGGCGTGTTCGTGATGGAAACCCTGTCAGTCGTCATTCAGGTGGCTTCCTTTAAGCTGACCGGTCGCCGTGTGTTCCGCATGGCACCGATACACCACCACTTTGAACTCAAGGGTTGGCCCGAGCCGCGCGTGATCGTCCGTTTCTGGATCATCACCGTGATTCTCGTGCTGATCGGCCTTGCCACCCTGAAGCTGAGGTAGAACGAGTGTCTCTGATCGCTTCTGACCACTTCCGCATCGTTGTCGGCCTCGGCAAGAGCGGCATGTCCCTGGTTCGCTTCCTGGCGAACCGGGGCGTGGCGTTTGCGGTGGCCGATACGCGGGAAAATCCACCGGAACTGGCCACGCTCCAGCGTGACTATCCGCACGTGGAAGTGCGTTGTGGCGAGCTGGACGTCGAGTTCCTGTGCCGTGCCGACGAGCTCTACGTGAGCCCCGGCCTGGCGCTGGCGACCCCGGCCCTGCAAGCCGCCGCGGCCCGTGGCGTGAAGCTGTCCGGCGACATCGAGCTGTTCGCGCGTAACGCGAAGGCGCCGATCGTGGCCATCAGCGGTTCCAACGCGAAAAGCACCGTCACCACCCTGGTCGGCGAGATGGCGGCTGCGGCCGGCAAGCGCGTGGCCGTGGGCGGCAACCTCGGTACGCCGGCGCTGGACCTGCTCAGCGATGACGTCGAGCTGTACGTGATGGAGCTGTCGAGCTTCCAGCTGGAAACCACCGATCAACTGAACGCCGAAGTGGCGACCGTGCTCAACATCAGCGAAGACCACATGGATCGTTACAGCGGTCTGCCGGCCTATCACCTGGCCAAGCACCGGATCTTCCGTGGAGCGAAGCAGTTCGTGGTCAACCGTCAGGATGCGCTGACCCGGCCGCTGATGGGCGAGGGCCAGCCATGCTGGACCTTCGGCCTGACCAAACCCGATTTCAAGGCGTTCGGCCTGCGCGAAGAGAATGGCGAGAAATACCTGGCCTTCGAATTCCAGAACCTGATGCCGGTGCGTGAACTGAAGATTCGCGGCGCCCACAACCAGTCCAACGCCCTGGCGGCGCTGGCGCTCGGGCATGCGGTCGGTCTGCCGTTCGACGCCATGCTCGCGGCCCTGCGCAACTTTGCCGGCCTCGAACATCGCTGCCAGTGGGTGCGTGACCTGGACGGCGTCGGTTACTACAACGATTCCAAAGCCACCAACGTCGGCGCCGCACTGGCAGCCATTGAAGGCCTGGGCGCGGACATCAGCGGCAAGGTCGTGCTGATCGCCGGCGGCGACGGCAAGGGTGCCGAGTTCAAGGACCTGCGTGACCCGGCGGCGGCCCATTGCCGTGCCGTGATCCTGATGGGCCGCGACTCCGACAAGATCGGCGAAGCCATCGGCGATGCCGTGCCGCTGATCCGCGCCACCACACTGATCGACGCCGTCGAAAAATGCCGCGCCGCCGCCCAGCCGGGTGACGTGGTGCTGCTGTCGCCGGCCTGCGCCAGTTTCGACATGTTCAAGAATTACGAAGACCGTGGTCACCAGTTCGTCCGCGCCGTGGAGGATCTGGCATGAGCCTGCGAAACATCATCAAGCCGTATCCGTCGCCGATCATCACCGGGCGCGGGATCGACCTCGATTTCCCGATGCTCGCCGGTTGCCTGGCGCTGCTCGGCCTGGGCCTGATCATGATTGCTTCGGCATCCACCGAGGTGGGTGCAGTGCAGTCGGGCAGCGCTCTCTATTACATGACCCGTCACCTGATCTACGTGGTGCTGGGCCTGGGCGCGTGCATCGTCACCATGATGATTCCGATCGCCACCTGGCAACGCCTGGGCTGGATGATGCTGATCGGTGCGTTCGGTCTGCTGGTGATGGTGATCGTCCCGGGGATCGGCCGTGAGGTTAACGGTTCGATGCGCTGGATCGGCTTCAGCTTCTTCAACGTGCAACCGTCCGAGATCGCCAAGGTGTTCGTGGTGATTTACCTCGCCGGTTATCTGGTGCGTCGCCAGAAGGAAGTGCGCGAGAGCTGGATGGGCTTCTTCAAGCCGTTCATCGTGCTGCTGCCGATGGCGGGTCTGTTGCTGATGGAGCCGGACTTCGGTGCCACCGTCGTGATGATGGGTGCAGCAGCGGCGATGCTGTTCCTGGGCGGGGTCGGACTGTTCCGGTTCTCGCTGATGGTGGTGCTGGCGGTGGCGGCGGTGGTGTTGCTGATCCAGATGCAGCCGTACCGGATGGCGCGTCTGACCAACTTCGCCGACCCGTGGGCCGACCAGTTCGGCGCGGGCTATCAATTGTCCCAGGCCTTGATCGCCTTCGGTCGCGGCGAGTGGCTGGGCGTTGGTCTGGGCAACAGCGTGCAGAAGCAGTTCTACCTGCCGGAGGCCCACACCGACTTCGTGTTCTCGGTACTGGCCGAAGAGCTGGGCGCTGTCGGCTCGCTGTGCACCGTGGCGCTGTTCGTGTTCGTGTGTATTCGCGGCATGTACATCGGTCTGTGGGCCGAGAAAGCCAAACAGTTTTTTGCCGCTTATGTTGCCTACGGGCTGTCGTTCCTGTGGATCGGTCAGTTCCTGATCAACATCGGCGTGAACGTCGGCCTGCTGCCGACCAAGGGCCTGACCTTGCCGTTCCTCAGTTATGGCGGCAGTTCCCTGGTGATCTGCTGCGCCTGCCTTGGTTTGTTGCTGAGGATCGAGTGGGAGAGCCGGACCCACCTGGGCAGTGAAGAGATGGAATTCCATGAGAGCGACTTCGCCGAGGAGCCGAACCATGGGCGCTAACGTATTGATCATGGCCGGCGGTACCGGCGGCCACGTGTTCCCGGCACTGTCCTGTGCCCGTGAGTTCCAGGCGCGGGGCTACACCGTGCACTGGCTCGGCACGCCACGGGGGATCGAGAACGATCTGGTGCCGGCCGCCGGCCTTGAACTGCATCGCATCAACGCCACCGGCCTGCGCGGCAAGGGCAAGCTGTCGCTGCTCAAGGCGCCGTTCATGCTGCTGAAGTCGGTGTGGCAGGCGCGGGCGATCATTCGCCGCCTGCGTCCGGTGTGCGTGGTCGGATTCGGTGGTTATGTGACCGGCCCTGGTGGCATTGCCGCCAAACTGGCCGGCGTGCCAGTGATCGTTCACGAGCAGAACGCCGTGGCCGGCACCGCCAATCGGTTGCTGGTGCCGTTCGCCGCCCGGGTGTGTGAAGCGTTCCCCGACACCTTTACCCTGTCGGACAGCCGCCGTACCACCGGCAACCCGGTGCGCAGCGAGCTGTTCCTCGAAACACCGCGTGCGGCACTGGCCGGACGCAAGGCGCGTTTGCTGATCCTGGGCGGAAGCCTGGGCGCAGAACCGTTGAACAAGTTGCTGCCTGAAGCCCTGTCGCAAGTCGCTGCCGATTTGCGCCCGGAAGTGTTTCATCAGGCCGGCAAAAATCACGATGAAGTGACTGCAGAGCGCTACCGCGCCGCCGGCGTGGACGCGCAGGTGCAGCCCTTCATCAAGGACATGGCTCAGGCCTATGGCTGGGCTGACATCGTGGTGTGCCGCGCAGGTGCACTGACCGTCAGCGAGCTGGCCGCCGCCGGTCTGCCGTCGATGCTGGTGCCCTTGCCCCATGCGATCGACGATCACCAGACCCGCAACGCCGATTATCTGGCCCGCGAAGGCGCTGCCTTCCTGATGCCGCAAAGAACGACTGGTGCCGCGGATCTTGCCGCGCGCCTGACAGAGGTCTTGATGCAACCGCAACGACTCGAAGAAATGGCCCGAGCGGCCCGCCGTCTGGCAAAACCCGAAGCCACCCGCAGCGTGGTCGATACCTGTCTGGAGGTGGCCCATGGTTGAGAATCAGAAAGCCATGCCACAACCGGAAATGCGCCGCATCCGTCGCATCCACTTCGTCGGGATCGGCGGCGTGGGCATGTGCGGTATCGCTGAAGTGCTGCTGAACCTGGGTTACGCCGTGTCCGGCTCCGACCTCAAGGCTTCGCCGGTCACCGAGCGTCTGGAATCGTTCGGTGCACAGATCTTCATCGGCCACCGTGCCGAGAACGCCGCTGCCGCCGACGTGCTGGTGGTGTCGAGTGCCGTGAACACTTCCAACCCGGAAGTCGCGACTGCGCTGGAACGCCGTATTCCGGTGGTGCCGCGTGCCGAGATGCTCGCCGAGCTGATGCGCTACCGCCACGGCATTGCCGTCGCCGGTACTCACGGCAAGACCACCACCACCAGCCTGATCGCTTCGGTGTTCGCCGCCGGTGGCCTGGACCCGACGTTCGTCATCGGTGGCCGTCTGAATGCTGCGGGCACCAATGCCCAGCTCGGCACCAGCCGTTACCTGATCGCCGAGGCCGACGAGAGCGACGCCAGCTTCCTGCACCTGCAACCGCTGGTGGCCGTGGTGACCAACATCGACGCCGACCACATGGCGACCTACGACGGTGACTTCAACAAACTGAAGAAAACCTTCGTCGAGTTCCTGCACAACCTGCCGTTCTACGGTCTGGCGGTGATGTGTCTGGACGATCCGGTGGTGCGTGAAATCCTGCCGCTGGTGAAGCGTCCGACCGTTACCTACGGCTTCAGCGAAGACGCCGACGTGCGCGCCATCAATGTGCGCCAGCAGGGCATGCAGACCTTCTTCACCGTGCTGCGCCCTGATCGCGAGCCGCTGGACGTGTCCGTGAACATGCCGGGCAACCACAACGTGCTCAATTCCCTGGCGACCATCTGCATCGCTACCGACGAGGGCGTCAGCGATGAAGCCATCGTCCAGGGTCTTTCCGGATTCCAGGGTGTCGGCCGACGCTTCCAGGTCTATGGCGAACTGCCGGTGGACGGCGGCAACGTGATGCTGGTCGACGACTACGGTCACCACCCGACCGAAGTCGCGGCCGTGATCAAGGCTGTACGCGGTGGCTGGCCTGAGCGCCGTCTGGTGATGGTCTACCAGCCGCACCGCTACAGCCGCACCCGTGACCTGTACGACGACTTCGTCAATGTACTGGCCGACGCCAACGTGCTGCTGCTGATGGAAGTCTATCCGGCCGGCGAAGAGCCGATCCCGGGGGCCGACAGCCGCAAGCTGTGCAACAGCATCCGCCAGCGCGGTCAATTGGACCCGATCTACATCGAGCGCGGTGTCGATCTGGCGCCGCTGGTCAAGCCGCTGCTGCGTGCCGGCGACATTCTGCTGTGCCAGGGCGCCGGTGATATCGGCGGTCTCGCACCGAAACTGTTGAAAAGCGAGTTGTTCGCTGGTGCCGTGGCTGCACCGGTCGAGGGGAAGTTGAAATGACTGCTGCCTACGCCAACCTGTTCTCCACTATTGCCCCGAAAGACTTCGGCCGTGTCGCCGTGCTGTTCGGTGGCCTGAGTGCCGAACGTGAAGTCTCGCTGAAGTCTGGCAACGCCGTGCTTTCTGCGCTGCAAAGCGCCGGTGTGGACGCGTTCGGGATCGACGTCGGTGCGGACATTCTGCAGCGCCTGCTGAGCGAGAAGATCGATCGTGCGTTCATCATCCTCCACGGTCGTGGCGGTGAAGACGGCAGCATGCAGGGCCTGCTCGAAGTGGCCGGCATTCCCTACACCGGCAGCGGCATCCTGGCTTCGGCACTGGCGATGGACAAGCTGCGTACCAAGCAGGTCTGGCACACGCTGGGGATTCCGACGCCGCGTCACGCCGTGCTGCGCAGCGAGGCCGATTGTATTTCGGCAGCGACGGAACTGGGCTTCCCTTTGATCGTCAAACCGGCGCATGAAGGTTCAAGTATCGGGATGGCCAAAGTGAGTTCTGCGTCCGAGTTGATCGACGCATGGAAAGCGGCCAGTACCTACGATTCGCAAGTGTTGGTCGAGCAATGGATCCACGGTCCGGAGTTCACCATCGCCACCCTGCGTGACCAGGTGTTGCCTCCTATCGCCCTGGGTACGCCACACACGTTCTACGACTACGACGCCAAGTACATCGCCAACGATACCCAGTATCGGATTCCGTGCGGGCTCGATGCCGCCAAGGAAAAAGAACTCATGGACCTCACGGCGCAAGCCTGCGAGGCGCTGGGTATCGCCGGTTGGGGCCGGGCGGACGTAATGCAGGACGCTGACGGCAAATTCTGGTTCCTGGAAGTCAACACGGCTCCCGGCATGACCGACCACAGCCTGGTACCGATGGCGGCGAAAGCGGCCGGTCTGGATTTCCAGCAACTGGTCCTGGCCATCCTGGCCGCCAGTGTCGATGCCGATGGCCATAAAGAGGCGCGAGGTTAAGACCATGCAAGGCGCACAGCTCAGACATCAGCCACCCGCTCCCGGCCGCAAGCCGGTGCCGCGGGGTGCCAGCCGAATGGTGGCCAAAGAGCCGATGTCCGCGCGCCTGCCGAAAGCCAATTTCGGCTTTCTGAAAAGCCTGTTCTGGCCCGTGCTGCTGGTGGTGCTCGGGTTCGGTACCTACGAAGGTGCGCAGCGTTTGCTGCCGTATGCCGACCGGCCGATCACCAAAATCGCCGTGCAGGGTGACCTGAGCTACATCAGCCAGCAGGCGGTGCAGCAGCGAATCGCCCCGTACGTGGCGTCGAGCTTCTTCACCATCGACCTGGCCAGCATGCGCTCGGAACTGGAGCAGATGCCGTGGATCGCTCACGCCGAAGTGCGTCGCGTGTGGCCGGACCAGGTGGTGATCCGCCTCGAAGAGCAACTGCCCGTGGCCCGTTGGGGCGACGAGTCGCTGCTCAACAACCAGGGCCAGGCGTTCACGCCCAAGGAACTGGCGAACTACGAACACCTGCCACAGCTGTTCGGTCCACAGCGGGCCCAGCAGCAAGTGATGCAGCAATACCAGGTACTGAGCCAGATGCTCCGGCCGTTGGGCTTCTCGATCGCGCGCCTGGAACTGCGTGAACGTGGCAGCTGGTTTCTGACCACCGGTGCCGGCAGTTCCGGCCCCGGCATCGAGTTGCTGCTGGGACGCGGCAACCTGGTGGAAAAGATGCGCCGCTTCATTGCCATCTACGACAAGACGCTTAAAGACCAGATTACGAACATTGCGCGTATCGATCTGCGCTACGCCAACGGCCTCGCTGTTGGCTGGCGGGAACCAGTAGCGCCGACGACAGCCCAACCCGCTGTCGCAAAGAATTAAGAAGAGGCAGGACCCATGGCAAACGTGCAAAGCGGCAAAATGATCGTCGGTCTCGATATCGGCACCTCCAAGGTGGTGGCGCTGGTCGGCGAGGTTGCGGACGACGGCACGCTCGATATCGTCGGGATCGGTACCCATCCGTCCCGCGGCCTGAAGAAAGGCGTGGTGGTGAACATCGAGTCCACCGTGCAATCGATCCAGCGCGCGATCGAAGAAGCCCAGTTGATGGCGGGCTGCCGCATTCACTCGGCGTTCGTCGGCGTGGCGGGCAATCACATCCGCAGCCTGAACTCCCACGGCATCGTGGCGATCCGCGACCGCGAAGTCAGCTCGGCTGACCTGGAGCGCGTACTCGACGCCGCTCAGGCGGTAGCGATCCCGGCTGACCAGCGCGTGCTGCACACCTTGCCGCAGGACTACGTGATCGATAACCAGGAAGGCGTGCGCGAGCCGCTGGGCATGTCCGGCGTGCGTCTGGAAGCCAAGGTCCACGTGGTCACCTGCGCCGTCAACGCCGCACAGAACATTGAAAAATGTGTGCGTCGCTGCGGTCTGGAAATCGACGACATCATTCTCGAGCAACTGGCGTCGGCCTATTCGGTCCTGACCGACGACGAAAAAGAACTGGGCGTGTGCCTGGTCGACATCGGCGGCGGCACCACCGACATCGCGATCTTCACCGAAGGCGCGATCCGTCACACGGCCGTGATCCCGATTGCCGGCGATCAGGTGACCAACGATATCGCCATGGCGTTGCGCACCCCGACCCAGTACGCCGAAGAGATCAAGATCCGCTACGCCTGCGCCCTGGCCAAACTGGCCGGTGCCGGCGAGACCATCAAGGTGCCGAGCGTCGGCGATCGTCCGCCCCGCGAGCTGTCCCGTCAGGCCCTGGCCGAAGTGGTCGAGCCGCGTTACGACGAACTGTTCACCCTGATCCAGGCCGAACTGCGTCGCAGCGGCTACGAAGACCTGATCCCGGCCGGCATCGTGCTGACCGGCGGTACGTCGAAGATGGAAGGCGCCACCGAACTGGCCGAGGAAATCTTTCACATGCCGGTACGCCTCGGTGTGCCGCACGGCGTGAAGGGCCTGGACGACGTGGTGCGCAACCCGATCTATTCCACTGGCGTGGGCTTGTTGATGTACGGCCTGCAGAAGCAGTCCGACGGGATCTCGTTCTCGGGCATCGGCAGCCGCGACAGCTACAGCAACGATGAGCCGCAGGCGCCGTTGCTGGACCGTTTGAAGAAGTGGGTTCAAGGCAACTTCTAAAGCTTTACCGCAACACCGCAACAAAATGCAGTAGGCGAAAAAACTAGAGAATGTAAGGAGAGGGAAAATGTTCGAACTCGTAGACAACATCCCCGCAAGCCCGGTAATCAAAGTTATCGGTGTTGGCGGTGGCGGCGGCAACGCTGTCAACCACATGGTCAAGAGCAACATCGAAGGCGTCGAGTTCATCTGCGCCAACACCGATGCTCAGGCGCTGAAAAACATCGGCGCGCGTACCATCCTGCAACTGGGCACCGGCGTGACCAAAGGCCTGGGCGCCGGCGCCAACCCGGAGGTCGGCCGTCAGGCTGCGCTGGAAGATCGCGAGCGCATCGCTGAAGTGCTGGCCGGCACCAACATGGTGTTCATCACCACCGGCATGGGTGGCGGTACCGGTACCGGTGCAGCGCCGATCATCGCCGAAGTGGCCAAGGAAATGGGCATCCTGACCGTTGCGGTCGTGACCCGTCCGTTCCCGTTCGAAGGCCGCAAGCGTATGCAGATCGCCGACGAAGGCATCCGCATGCTCTCCGAAAGCGTCGACTCGCTGATCACCATTCCCAACGAAAAGTTGCTGACCATCCTCGGTAAAGACGCAAGCCTGCTGTCGGCTTTCGCCAAGGCTGACGATGTACTGGCCGGTGCCGTTCGCGGTATCTCCGACATCATCAAGCGTCCGGGCATGATCAACGTCGACTTCGCCGACGTACGCACCGTGATGAGCGAAATGGGCATGGCGATGATGGGCACTGGCTGCGCCAGCGGTCCGAACCGTGCACGTGAAGCCACCGAAGCGGCCATCCGCAACCCGCTGCTGGAAGACGTGAACCTGCAAGGCGCACGCGGCATCCTGGTGAACATCACCGCCGGTCCTGACCTGTCCCTGGGTGAGTACTCCGACGTGGGTTCGATCATCGAAGCCTTCGCTTCCGAGCACGCAATGGTCAAGGTCGGTACTGTTATCGATCCGGACATGCGCGACGAGCTGCACGTGACTGTGGTTGCCACCGGTCTGGGCGCGAAAATCGAGAAGCCTGTGAAGGTCATCGACAACACCGTTCACACCACCATGGCTTCCGCTCCGGTGCAACAACAGGCTCCTGCGCGTCAGGAACAACCTGCTGTGAACTACCGTGACCTGGACCGTCCGACCGTCATGCGCAACCAGGCTCAGGCCGGTGCTGCGACTGCCGCGAAGATGAATCCGCAAGATGACCTGGACTACCTGGACATCCCGGCTTTCCTGCGTCGTCAGGCTGATTGATGGAATGTATCAGGGCTATGAAGGTGATTGGTGTTCAGCAAAGGCTCGGTCTGCTATTATCGCCAGCCTTTGTTGATACCAGTTCGCAATTTGCGCTGAAGCGGCCCAAGCCATGATTAAACAACGCACACTGAAAAATATTATCCGTGCCACAGGTGTAGGCCTGCACTCCGGGGAGAAGGTCTACCTGACCCTCAAGCCTGCGCCTGTCGACACTGGCATTGTGTTTTGTCGCGCTGACCTCGACCCTGTGGTGCAGATTCCTGCCCGCGCGGAAAACGTCGGTGAAACCACTATGTCGACGACGCTGATCAACGGCGACGTCAAAGTGGACACGGTAGAGCACTTGCTCTCGGCCATGGCTGGCCTGGGCATCGATAACGCCTACGTCGAGCTCTCCGCGTCCGAAGTCCCGATCATGGACGGTAGCGCAGGACCTTTCGTATTCCTGATTCAATCGGCAGGCCTGGAAGAACAGGACGCCGCCAAGAAATTCATCCGCATCCTGCGTGAAGTGACAGTGGAAGACGGCGACAAGCGCGCCACTTTCGTCCCTTTCGACGGATTCAAGGTGAGCTTCGAGATCGATTTCGATCACCCGGTTTTCCGGGACCGCACCCAAAGTGCAAGCGTGGATTTTTCCAGCACTTCGTTCGTAAAAGAAGTCAGCCGCGCCCGTACTTTCGGTTTCATGAGTGACATCGAGTACCTGCGCAAGCACAACCTCGCACTCGGCGGCAGCGTTGAAAACGCAATCGTGGTCGATGCCGATGGCGTACTGAACGAAGACGGCCTTCGCTATGAAGACGAATTCGTGAAGCACAAGATCCTCGATGCAATTGGCGACCTGTACCTGCTGGGCAACAGCCTGATTGGTGAGTTCAAGGGCTTCAAGTCCGGCCACGCACTGAACAACCAGCTTCTGCGCAAACTGATTGAGCAGAAAGATGCCTGGGAAGTCGTGACGTTCGAAGACGCCAGCACTGCACCGATCTCTTACATGCGCCCGGTTGCGGCAGTGTAAGTAAAAAACCTCTCTAGTTTTTTGAAGGCCACCTTTGGGTGGCCTTTTTTTATGCCTGTGTTCAGGACGCCAGCACCACCCGGTTCCGGCCACCTTCCTTGGCCTGATACAGCGCCCGGTCCGCCGCGAACAACAGCTGCTCCAGACTGATTTCACTCGCCACCGTCCAGGTGCTGATACCGATGCTCACCGTCATCGGCATTTCATCGCCCTCCATCCGCGGCAATTGCTCGACGGCGGCCCGCACATGCTCGGCTATCTGCTGCGCACCAACGCTATCGGTCTCGGCCAGGATCACCGAAAACTCTTCACCGCCATAACGCGCCACCAGGTCCGCCGGGCGTCGCACATTGGCGGTAATGACCCTGGCCAGTTCACGCAGGGCCTGATCCCCGGCCTGATGGCCGTGCCGGTCGTTGAAGGCCTTGAAGTGATCGGCGTCGATCATCAGCAACGATAGAGATTTGCCCGAGCGTTGGGCGCGAAACCACTCGTGCCGCAACGACTGATCAAGCATGCGCCGGTTGGCGACACCGGTCAGGGCATCGGTGGCGGCCAGTTGCGCCAGTTCATGTTCGGCGCGCTGGCGCAGACGCAGTTCCCGGGCCAGCAGCCAGGTCAGCCACAGAAGACCGAGGCAGAGCACGCCGGTGGCGCCGCTGATCAGAATCGCCGTGCGCTTCCACGCGCCGAACACCTCTTCACTTGATAGCGCGACGATCACTGTCAGTGGCAGGTTGCCGACTTGGGAGTAGGTATAAAGCCGCTGCTGGTGATCCATGCTCGAAATGCTGTTGAAACTGCCATTGCCGCTGCGGTCGCGCAGAATCCGCACCACATTGGGACGGGCGGCGAAGCTCTTGCCAATCGAATCGCTCTGCAGATAGGGCTTCTGGGCCAACAGGATGCCGTCGTTATTGATGATGTTCAGGGTGCTGTCGACGCCGATGTCGAGGCTGTTGAACAACTGATCGAAGTAATCGAGCTTCATTGACGCCACCGCTACGCCCAGGAATTCACCGGTGTCCGAAGAAATGCGTCGGCTGAAACTGATGCGCCACTGGTTGGCGTCGTCGCAGTCGCAACGGGGTTTGAACGGGCGGCTGATGAACATGCCGGCGTCGCGGTTGAAGGCGTGGGCGAGGAAGTAGTCGCGGTCGGCGAAATTGCCCGGCAGCGGTTCGACCCGCGAGGAGTCCGCGATGACCTCGCCATGCTTGTCGAGCAGCAGAATGTCACCCTTGAAACGGGCGGTGGTGGAGCGGTCGAACAGCGCCAGGTGACGGATCTGCGGCGACACGTTTTTCAGGTCGTCACGCTGGGAGGCGGCGATCAGGCCTTGCAGGGTCAGGTCGTACAGTTCGACGGTACGCAGCACGTCGGCGTCGATCAGTTGGGCGATCGTCGTAGCGCTGCGGGTGGCCGACTCCTGAGCATTGGCATGCTCACGAATCAGCAGAAAAGTGACAATGCACACAATCGCGATGACGCTCAGCAGACTGCCGAAGATCAGCAGCAGCTCGGGACGTCCGGTCTTGCCCGCAGCGGGTGGGGTACGGCTCGCGATCATGGTTGGGGTATCGGTTGAGAGTCTTATAAGCGTAGTTGTACAAACGTCGCTGCCGCACACGCAAGAAAAAGGCCAGCGCATAAGGCTGGCCTTTCAACTGTAGCGCCGATCTTAGAAGACGTTGATCGGGTAGTCGATGATCACGCGGTATTCATCGGTATCCGTGTCCAGTGCGCCGTAACCGTTGCCGCCACGGTTGGTCGCCCACTGCAAACGTACCGCCAGGTCTTTGGCCTGGCCGCTCTGCATCACGTACTTGAGGTCGATGTCGCGTTCCCAGTGCTTGGCGTTGCGGCCTTCGGCGCTGTACCACGAGGCGTAGCCCTTGCTGTCCGGGTCGACTTTGGTCAGGTCCAGCGTGCCGCGGGAGTAGGACACTGCCGAGGTCAGGCCGGGCAGACCGACGCCTGCGAAGTCATAGGCGTACTTGAGTTTCCACGAGCGCTCGTTCGGGCCGTTGAAGTCCGAGTATTGCTGGGAGTTGTCGAGGTAGATGCTGTCGCCCTGGCTGATGTAGTCGAACGGCGTGTTGCCGTTGACCCGCTGGTACGCGGCGGTGACGCTGTGGCTGCCGATGCCGACGGTGAAATGCAGGCTGTAGGTGTTGTTGTCGATGTTGCCCAGCAGCGCGTCGCCGGTGTCCTGGGTGTGATAGAAGTGCAGGCCCGGGTTGAGGGTCACCAGATCGTTCAGCGCCCAGGTGTAGTCGAGGTCGTAGTAGTACTGGTTCCAGATGTCCTTCAGTTCGGCGGCGTATAGATTGCTGGTCAGGCCTTCGATGCCGCTCCAGGACACGCCGGCCCAGTTCAGGTGCTGACTCTTGTCGCCGTCTGCGAGGGTGCCGTACGAGGTGCCGATACGTTTGTGGCCGCTCTGGTTGTACGGCTTGGTGAAGCTGGCCTGGCCGCCTTCGATCATCCAGCCGTCGAAGCTGTGGTTGGTCAGGCTGACGCCACGGAAGGTCTGCGGCAGCATGCGGCTTTCACCGCCAGCGATCACCGGATTGGTGAGGAACAGGTCACCGGCCTTCAGCTCGGTATCGAACGCGCGCATTTTCAGCGTACCGCCCGCCGTGGAGAACGAGCCCGGCGCTTTGCCGTTGCCATCGCTGACCGGCAGGATACTGGAGTTGTCCGTACCGCCACCGCCGTCGAGTTTCAGCCCGAGCATGGCGTGGGCATCGATGCCGAAACCGACCGTGCCTTCGGTGTAGCCCGACTGGAATTTGCCGAGGAAACCCTGGCCCCACTCGATGTTGTCGTCCGCTTTCTGCAAGCGGTTGCGATTCATGTAGTAGTTGCGGGCGTTGAGGTTGAGGCTCGAACCTTCGACGAAACCTTCTTTCTCGGGTTCGGCGGCGTGGGCGGTGGGGGCAATCGTTGCGGCGATTGCAATGAACAGCGGGGTAAAGCGGACTGGGTAACGCACTTGCGGTAAAGCTCCTTGGGTCTACTGACACTTCAATGTCTTGAGGTGCGGGATGTTTCTAATTGTAAGAGACGAACCGGACCGCTTTCACACCACAACGAAAAAAGGCCACTGAAAATCAGTGGCCTGGAAGGACGACGGTTGAACGGGAAGAGCCAAACAACCGCGTCGAGGGAAACGTTGCGTGGTGCGAGACTCAGCTGTCTTTCTCGGCTGCCTGAGCCTGGGAAGTTGCGGCCTGAGGGGCTTGCGTGGCGTCTTGAGCCTTGGCCATCACTTCTGCCTGATGCTGTTCGAATGCGTGAGCGCGAGCGGCATTCTGCGCTACGAACGACTGCGATTCTTCAGCCATCGCCATCGGCGACAGGATCAATGAGGACAAAACGAAAGCGCTGGCAATACCCATACTGTTGGACATCTTGAAAACCTTCTTGCTTGGCAAGTGCTGTTTGGTGCGGGCAAAGATAAGGTCGCCGGGCACCGGGAAACAGCGTGATTTTCATAAATGACTGTTGCGGGAATGGCAACGATCTCTGACTTCAGACCGGAAGGTGAATACCAAAAGTGTTCATCCCCCGGTCACTGCGCACGAACACATCGCCGCCATGCATCAGTGCAATCGCCTTGACGATCGCCAGCCCCAGGCCGTGGTTGTTGCCACTGTTACTGCGCGATGCATCGACCCTGTAGAAGCGCTCGAACAGCCGAGGCAAATGCTCGCCGGCAATCGGCGCACCGGGGTTGGCCACGCCGATGCTGACCTGATGCTCCTCGACCGTGATCTGCACTTCGATCACCTGTCCCGGCGCGGTGTGCTGCACCGCGTTGCTCAACAGATTGATCAATGCCCGGCGCAGATGGGCGATCTCGATCTGCACCTGGGCGTCGCCACTCACGTGGACCTGAACCTGTGCATCTTCGAGGATGAAATCGAGGTATTCGAGGGTGGTCGCTACTTCGTCGGCCAGCGACGTGGAGGTCAGTTTGGTGGCCTTGCTGCCCTGATCGGCGCTGGCCAGAAACAGCATGTCATTGATGATCGAGCGCAGGCGTTCCAGTTCTTCAAGGTTGGATTGCAGCACTTCGAAATAATGCTCGGCGGAGCGCCCGCGAGTGAGGGCGACCTGGGTCTGGCCGATCAGATTGGTCAGTGGCGAGCGCAGCTCATGAGCCACGTCGGCGTTGAACGATTCCAGCCGTGAATACGCCTGTTCGACCCGTTCCAGCGTCGAGTTGAACGAGTCGACAAACTGTTCCAGCTCCGGCGGCAGCGGCGACAGACGCAAGCGCCCGGCCCGCAGCGGCGGCGCCAGGCGTTGGGCTTCGTGGGACAGTTTGATCAGCGGCTTGAGGCCGATTCGCGCCACCCAGTAACCCAGCGCCGAGGCCAGCAGCACGCCGACAATTGCCAGGCCGATCAAGGCGATCAGTAGATTGTGTTGAGTCTGGTGAAAGGTCTCGGTATCGATGCCGATCATGAAGCGCAGAGGCGGGCGTTGATCCTTGGCCGGGAACTGGCTGACCAGCACTTTCAACGGGTAGGGCTGACCCGGCAATTGCAGGTCGCGCATGCCCAGCGGGCCATTGGCGAATGCGCGAATCTGCGGGGTGAAATCGCCGTACTCGTACTGCGGATCGCCGCTGCTGATCCAGAAACTGATGCGCTTGTCTTCTTCGCCGAGCAGCTTGAGTTTGCTGTTGATCTTGACCCAATGCTCGGGCGTGCCGTAACGGCCGACGGTGGATTCGAGCACGCTGTAGCGCGCATCCAGCTCGGCCTCCGGCAGCAGCCCCAGGCCCTTGTCCACTTGTTGATAAAGCGCGCCGCCAATCAACAAAAACACCAGTAACGCTACCAGCGTGAACATGCCGCTCAAGCGCAAAGCGATGGAGTTACTGGACACCACGGCTCTCCAGCACATAACCCATGCCACGGATGGTGTGCAGCAGTTTCTCGTCGAACGGCCCGTCGAGCTTGGCCCGCAGCCGCTTGATCGCGACTTCGACGACGTTGGCGTCGCTGTCGAAATTGATGTCCCAGACCATTTCCGCAATCGCGGTTTTCGACAGGATCTCGCCCTGACGCCGGGCCAGTACGCTGAGCAGCGAAAACTCTTTCGCCGTCAGATCCAGACGGGTGCCGGCGCGGGTGGCCTTGCGGCTGATCAGATCGATCCACAGGTCGGCGATGCTCACTTGCACCGGTTCATGGCCGCCACTGCGGCGGGTCAGCGCTTGCAGGCGCGCCACCAGTTCGAGAAAGGAAAACGGCTTGCCGAGGTAATCGTCGGCGCCGTCACGCAAACCCCGGATCCGGTCTTCGACCCGTTCGCGGGCGGTGAGCATGATCACCGGCGTCTGCTTGCGCGCACGCAAGGCGCGCAGTACGCCAAAGCCATCGAGGCCCGGCAGCATGACGTCGAGGACGATCACCGCGTAGTCGCTTTCCAGCGCCAGATGCAGGCCCTCGACGCCGTCGCGGGCCAGATCCACGGTGTAACCCTGTTCCGTCAGGCCGCGGTGCAGATAGTCCGCGGTTTTCTCTTCGTCTTCGATAATCAGGACGCGCATGACCCGCCTCAGTCTGTCGTTGCCAGCGCCGCAACGGGCGCCGGTTTGGGCTTGTGGAACAGCCGCTCAAGCCACAAGTATATGACCGGCGTGGTGAACAGCGTCAGCATCTGGCTTACCAGCAAGCCACCCACCACGGCGATCCCCAGCGGCTGGCGCAGTTCGGCGCCGGTACCGTAGCCGAGCATCAGCGGCAGGGCGCCGAGCAGGGCGGCGAGGGTGGTCATGATGATCGGCCGGAATCGCGTCAGGCAGGCTTCGAAAATCGCATCCTGGGGTGCCAGTCCACGATGACGCTGGGCTTCGAGGGCGAAGTCGATCATCAGGATGCCGTTCTTTTTCACGATACCGATCAACAACACCAGTCCGATCAACGCCATGATCGAAAAGTCCTGGCCGCAGATCCACAGCATGATCACCGCACCGAGACCCGCCGCCGGCAAGGTCGAGATGATCGTCAGCGGATGGACGAAGCTTTCATAAAGCACACCCAGAATGATGTACACCGCCACCAGCGCCGCGAGAATCAGCCACGGCTGGCTGGCCAGAGAGCTCTGGAATGCCTGGGCCGCACCCTGGAAGTTACCGCTGATCGCGGTCGGCATGCCGATCTCGGCCTTGGCCTGGTTGAGCAGGATGACCGCATCGCCCAACGCCACGCCGGGCGCCAGGTTGAACGACAGGTTGGCGGCCGGGAACATGCCGTCGTGGGCAATCGACAGCGGGCCGATGGTTGGTGCGTCGAATCGGGCCAGCGCCGACAGCGGCACCATTTCCCCGCTGAGCGGCGAGCGCAGGTAAAAGTAGTTGAGGCTTTCGGCCTTGCCGCGCTGTGCGGTGTCCAGTTCCAGAATCACGTTGTACTGGTTGACCTGGGTCTGGAACTCATTGATCTGCCGCTGACCAAAGGCGTCGTACAGCGCCTCGTCGACATCACTCGCCGTCAGGCCGAAACGTGCGGCGGCGCTGCGGTCGATGCTGATGTGGGTGATGCTGCCGCCCAGTTGCAGGTCGTTGGAAATGTCACGGAACGCCGGAATGCTGCGCAGTTTTTCCGTGAGCTTCTGGGTCCAGGTGGCGAGCGTCGGCCCGTCGTTGCTCTTGAGTACATATTGATACTGCGCACGGCTCGGGCCGGAGCTGAGGTTGATGTCCTGGCCGGCGCGCAGGTAAAGCACGATGCCGGGGACTTTCATCAGTTGCGGACGGATGCGGTCGATGAACTGGCTGGCCGAAACATCGCGATCACCGCGTTTTTTCAGGGCGATCCAGAAGCGGCCGTTGGCGATGGTCTGGTTGCTGCCGGACACGCCCACCGAATGGGAAAACGCCTGCACGGCGGGATCGGCGGCGACGATTTCCGCCATCGCCAGGTGCTTTTTCACCATGTCGCTGTAGGAGATGTCCGCAGCGGCTTCCGTCGTACCCAGGACGAAACCGGTGTCCTGCACCGGGAAGAAACCTTTGGGGATAAAGATGTAGCCGCCGATGGCCAGAGCAACCGAGACGCCGAACACGCCGATCATCAGTTTCTGATGGGCGAGGGCGCGACGCAGGCCTTTTTCGTACCAGCCGAGCAGGCGTTCACTGAAGCCCGGTTTGTCATGGGCGTGATGCACCGGTTTGCGCATGAACAGCGCGGCCAGCGTCGGCGCGAGTGTCAGCGACACCACCACGGAAATCATGATGGTCGAGGTGGCCGTCAGGGCGAACTCCTTGAACAAGCGCCCGACCACACCGCCCATGAACAGCAACGGAATGAACGCCGCAACCAGCGAGAAACTGATCGAGACCACGGTGAAACCGATCTCGCCGGCACCCTTGACCGCCGCTTCGCGCATGCTGTCGCCGGCTTCCAGATGGCGGTGAATGTTTTCCACCACCACGATCGCATCGTCGACCACGAAACCTACCGCCACGACGATGGCCACCAGTGTCAGGTTGTTCAGGCTGAAACCGAGCAGGTACATCAAGGCGAAACTGGCGGTCAGCGACACACCGAGCACCGCCGACACAATCATCGTCGCCGACAACTGACGCAGGAACAGCGCCATCACCGCCACCACCAGCAGGATCGCGATCAGCAGGGTGATTTCCACTTCATGCAGGGAGGCGCGAATGGTCTGGGTACGGTCGATCAGCACCTTGACCTGCACCGAGGCCGGTAACATGGCCTCGAGGCCGGGCAGGGCGGCCTGGATGCGGTCCACGGTCTCGACGATGTTGGCCCCCGGCTGGCGGGAGATCACCAGGTTCACCCCCGGTTGATCGCCGGCCCACGCTTGCACGTAGGCATCTTCCGAACCGTTGACGACTTTGGCGACATCCCTGAGATGAACCGGGGCGCCATCCTTGTAGGAAACGATGAGCTGGCTGTATTCCTCGGGGTGGAACAGCTGGTCGTTGGTCGACAGCGTGGAAATGCTCGACTCGCCGTATAACGCACCTTTGGCGAGGTTGAGGCTGGTCTGCTGGATCGCCAGACGAATGTCCGCAAGCGTCAGGCCGATGGCCGCCAGTTTGTCCGCCGAGGCCTGCACGCGAATGGCCGGACGTTGCTGACCGGTGATGTTGATCTGGCCTACACCGTCGATCTGACTGATCTGACGGGCCAGCAGGGTTTCCACCAGGTCACTGAGTTCGGTGCCGGGCATCTGCGTGGAACTGACGCTGAGGATCAGCACCGGGCTGTCGGCCGGGTTGACCTTCTTCCAGGTCGGCAGGGTCGGCATGTCTTTCGGCAGTTTGCCGGCGGCAGTGTTGATCGCGGCCTGCACTTCCTGGGCGGCGGTGTCGATGCTCTTGTCGAGGGTGAATTGCAGGGTCAGCAGGCTGGAGCCCAGTGCACTGCTGGAGGTCATCTGGGTCATGCCGGGAATGGCGCTGAATTGCACCTCCAGCGGCGTGGCCACGGAGGACGCCATGGTGTCCGGGCTGGCGCCGGGCAACTGCGCGGAGACTTGGATCGTAGGAAATTCCGCTTCCGGCAACGGCGCAATCGGCAGGCGCGGAAAGGCAATCACCCCGACCAGCACCAGCGCGATGGTCAGCAGAATCGTTGCCACCGGGTGATCGATGCACCAGGTCGAAACGCCTTTGTGCTGCTTCATGGCTTGGGCTCCGCTTGCACCACCTGCGGCGGCTCGCTCATGACCTGCACGGTGGAACCGGGCTTGAGCCGCGACTGGCCATCACTGACCAATACGTCGCCAGGGTTCACACCCTTGATGATGTCCTGACCGCTGCCCTGATAAACCATTTGCACTTGCACCGCTTCAACCTTGTCGCCGTTGACCCGGTACACGAAGTGTTGATCCAGCCCACGCTGTACGACAGTGGGCGGAACCACTAGCGCATCTTTATCCAGTGCCGTCTGAATCTTTACCGTCACCAGCAGGCCGGGCCAGAGCTTCTGGTTGGGGTTGTCGAATTCGGCCTTGGCGCGGATGGTGCCGGTGTTGGCGTTGATCTGGTTGTCGATCAGGGTCAGGTGACCTTCGCCGAGCAGGTTGCCGGTTTCGCCGTCGGTGTCGGCGCCGATGTAGGCCTTGACCTGGGCGCGCTGCGGATCGCTGATCAGCCCCTGCAGGGTCGGCAGCATTTGCTGGGGCAGGGAGAACTCGACGGCGATGGGGTCGATCTGGGTCACGGTGAACAGACCCTGGGTGTCGGTCATGCGCAGGAAGTTGCCTTCGTCGACCGTGCGAATGCCGACGCGACCGGTGACCGGGGAGCGAATCTGGGTGTAGGAAAGTTGTACCTGCGCCGCGTCAATCGAGGCCTGATTGCCCTGGGCGGTGGCCTTGAGCTGGTTGACCAGTGCCTGTTGCTGGTCGTAGGTCTGCTTGGAGACACCGTCGTCGACGCTGAGCAGTTTGTAGCGCTTGAGGTTGACCAGGGCGACTTGCAGTTGCGCCTGGCTTTCGCCCAGTTGCGCCCGGGCCTGATCGAGGCTGGCGCGGATCGAGCGGTCGTCGATGGTGGCGAGCAGGTCGCCCTGTTTCACCAATTGACCTTCTTTGACCAGCAGCTTGGTGAGGATGCCGTCGATCTGTGGACGTACCACCACGCTGTGCAACGAGAGCACCGAGCCGATGCCGCTGGTGTATCGCGGGACGTCTTTTTCGCTGACGGCGACGACCCTGACCGGGATCGCGGTCGGGGCGGCGAGTTTGGCCGGTGCGGGTTTTATCGCATACCACAGGCCGGCGGCTGCGAGGGCGATCAGCAGGGTGGCGAGCAGGGCCTTTTTCTTCTGGATTTGCATGCTTGTGGGGCGCCAGGGGGACGGGGTTTGGGCAGGTTGGTTCTTTATAAACTTGTTTGGGGGTCAGGAGGGTGACGGCTAACTGACGGCGCTGTCAGTTTCGGCTTTGGCTTGGCGGCCTTTGGGCCGACCATGCTCTTGGGGTTATGGGTGAATATCCGTTTCTTCGGGTGTTGCGGCTGGCGGTTCCGCTCTTACAGCGGGTCACTTTTTCAAACGCCAAAAAGTAACCAAAAGGCTTGGCCCCGGCGTTCGGCACCTCGCTTTGGCTCGGTGTTCCTTCGTTCCGGGATTCATCCGGGGGCATCGCCTACGGTTTGCTTCGCTGCACCTCCTCTCGATGCATGCGGCTGCGCCGCACGGTCGCTGCGCTCCCACCCCCGGATAAATCCCTCCACTCAGCCTGCCGAAAGGGCCACAAGATCAAAAGCTTTACTCGAGCTAACGCTCATCGTTTTGAGTGGTGAAGAGCGTAGTGCGGTGCTGCTCAAAACCGGAGTTTGATCGTTCCCACGCTCCGCGTTCCATTTTCGGATGTTTGGAAATGTGTTGGGTGTACCGTTTGTTTCTGCAGTGTTTTTGGGTTGATCGGGAGAAGTGATCCGTTAGTCGAGCAGTCCCAAAAAGGGACCGGTCGTACCCTTTTTGGGACTCTTTAAACTCCGCGCACGCAGGTATACTGCGCGCCTTCGCGGCTCATCCATCGGGCCGGACTTTTTGCTTTCCGGAGCTTTCATGACTTCCCCAATCGACAACGCTGTGAGCGATGTCCCGGCAGAGCTGGCCGAGGCCGGCGAATCCAAGCCGACCATTCCTGCATTCAAGTTTCCGTTCAAGCCAGGTGAACTGGCAGCCGCCAAAGCCGCCAAGCAGCCGCAGTTCAAGGGCAAGGATGGTGACCGTCACGCCAAGATCCCGGGCGCGGCGCCCTCGGGCACTCGTCGTTCGATGGGCAAGCGCTGATTCACTTCCCTCCTGCAGCCATCGTCTGTGATTTTCGGTCACAGTGATGGCTAAATGCTCAGTTCCTGAGCCAGATCAACGTTTAACCGATTAGTGCGCTTAGAGTCAGCAGCCCTGCCGACTCTTTCCAATAAAACGAGCGCGCTTTCCATGAAGATCAATCTCCCGGTGACCGGGCGCAATGTCGATGTTGCGCCGGATGCGAACATTCTCTCGACCACCGATCTGACCAGCGCGATCACCTACGCCAACGACGACTTCATCAGGATCAGCGGTTACAGCCGTGACGAGCTGCTGGGCACGCCGCATAACCTGTTGCGTCATCCGGACATGCCGGCGCAGGCGTTTGCCCATATGTGGCAGACGCTCAAGCGCGGGCGCTCGTGGATGGGGCTGGTGAAGAATCGTTGCAAGAACGGTGATCACTACTGGGTCAGTGCTTATGTCACGCCGGTCACGCAGAACGGTGCGGCGGTGGAGTTTCAGTCGGTGCGCACGCGGCCGGATGCGCGGCAGATTGCTGCGGCGGAACGGGCTTACGCGCAGTTGCGTGGCGAGCGGGTGTCGCGTTGGCAGCGGCTGCCGGTGTTGGACTTGCGGGCGCGGATTGTGGCGTTGACCAGTTCGGTGCTGGCAGCGGTGCTGGGGATTGAAGCCTGGCTGCGGCCGGAGTCCATGGGCATCGAGGCCGCTGCGCTGGTGGCCGGTTGTGGTGCGTCTGCCCTGGGCGTGAGCTGGTTGTTGCGACCGCTGGAGCGACTGACTGAGCGCGCGAAACAGATTGCCGACAACCCGTTGAGCCAAGGCATTTATACCGGGCGGCGGGATCAGTTCGGGCAGATCGAGTTCGCCTTGCAGATGCTCGAGGCCCAGGTCGGCGCGGTGGTCGGGCGGATCGGCGATGCGTCGCAACGGCTGGCCGGGCATGCGGCGCAGCTGGTGGATCATCTGCACAGCAGTCATACCAGCACATTGGCGCAGCAGGCGGAAACCGATCAGGTGGCGGCGGCGATTCATCAGATGGCGGCCAGTGTGGCCGAGGTGGCCAGCCATGCGCAGCAGGCGTCGGTGGCGGCGGATATGGCGGGGACGGAAACCCGTGAAGGTCATCTGCTGGTTGGCGAGAGTCGCAGTGCGGTGTTGCGGCTGGCTGAGGAGTTGGGCCGGGCGACCGAGGTGATTCATCAGCTCGAAGGTCACAGCAGCGAGATTTCCGGGGTGCTGGAAGTGATTCGCAGCATCGCCGAACAGACCAATCTGCTGGCGCTCAACGCCGCGATCGAAGCGGCCCGGGCCGGGGATGCCGGGCGTGGGTTTGCGGTGGTGGCCGATGAGGTGCGGGGTCTGGCCCAGCGCACCCAGCAGTCGACCAACGAGATTCAACGGATGATCAGCACCCTGCAGAACGGCGCGCGGGATGCGGTGCTGGTGATGCAGCAAAGCAGCGAGCATGTGGATAACAGCGTCGAACAGGCGCAACGCGCGGCCCGGGCACTGGATGGCATCAGTGGGCGAGTCGAGCAGATCACCGAGATGAGCCTGCAGATTGCCGCAGCGGTCGAGGAGCAGAGCGCGGTGAGCGAGGACATCAATCGCAACATTGTCAGTATTCGCACGGCGTGCGAGCTGACGGTGGATGAGGGGCGCCAGAGCCAGCTCAACTCACAGGACGTGGCGGGGCTGGCGGGGGATTTGCGTTCGCTGGCGCGGGAGTTCTGGGGGCGGCGGCAGGGATCCTAGGCCGCGCGCAGGGAAATGAACGCGTAGGTCTGCGGCGGTTCGGTGACCACTTGAGCGCCTGCCGCCCTTATTTGCCCGGCGATGTCATCGCCGGATACATGGAACAGCCATTCGCTGTCTCCGGCAGCCAGTGGTTGCGCCGTGACCTGATCGATCACCGAAGCAAACACGCCCATATCCGGCAGATACGCGGTAAACCCGTCGCCCTTGAGTGCCGTGGTACGGATCCCCAGTTGCCCGCAGATCGCATCCTTGATCCGGATGTCATCGCGATCAGCCTGACGCGAGCGCTGGATCAGCGTCACCAGTTCCTGATCCACCAGTTCGCCACCGACGATCAGCTCCGGCCCCTGTTCCCACGATTCCGGCGGGCAGTCCTTGGCGGCAGGGTTAAGCGCGATGTGCGGATTGATTTCGGCGGGATAGATGCGGCACACCAGCGGCCGGCGCTCGTAGATGCGGCACAGCTTGTCTTCGTCAAGATTCCGGCAGGGACCGACGTTGTAGGCGGCGAAGGTGATCGCCACGTGGGCGTCGGACGTGCCGCTGCGCACTACCGCCGAACGACGTTGCGCGTGCTCACGCTGTTGCGCCGGCAAACCCAGGCCGTTGGCGAGAAACGCCTCCACCAGCACGATCACCTGACCGCCGTCGGCCGCCCACATGCGGGCTTCGGCCAGGGTCAGGGGCACATGGTGATCGGTGCAGCATTTGCCGCAACCTACGCAGGAAAAGGTCGTATTCATTGAGCGGGCAATCTTCAATCAAGGTGTGAATCGGCGACATAAAGCCGCCGTACAGGCCCGGAGTGAAGCAAGTTGTGCGCCATTCGCTCAGGGTTTGGCGGTCGGGCGGATCGAGTCCCATTCGGTGACGAACGCGGTTTTCGACTTTTTGTTGTACAGGCACAGCTCGGTGCCTTGCTGGCCCTTCATGTGTTTTTGCGGGTACTGGCCTTGCAGCAACAGCGCGGTGTAGCCCACGCGGTCATCGAATTGCGCCGGGGTGCCAACCGGTTTGGCGTCTTTCAGGCCACTGGCCTTGGTGCAACTGGCGAGTACGGCTTTGTCGTACGCCGCCCAGGCGTCGGGGCTGGAGGCGTGGGCAAGCGGGGCGATGAAACAAAGTACGGAGAGGACGAGGCGTTTCATGGTTCGGGCATCCTTGGAGGTTGATCGCCAGGGTTTGAGTATGCCGCAGGATTTTAGTTTGTCAGTCCGGCACCAATTCTCGGCGGACCACATACATTCCAGACTTTTCATACAGCTGTCGCGCCCGCAGGTTGTCTTCCAGCACCTTCAGATCGACAAAGCCCTCGCGCCGATCCTGAAACGCCTTGAACGCATGCAGCAGCAACGCCCGACCCAATCCTCGTCCCTGGGCGCGAGGGTGCACCACCAGATTCTTGATGTAGGAACTGGTCCAGCATTGCGCCACACCGATGACGCCGTCGGCATCGCTGGCGATGAAACACAGCGCCGGATCGTATTCGGCGTCCGTTTCATATTGTTGCTGCCAGACGTCCAGCGCGGGCACACGACCACCGCCTTCGCGGTAACCGATCTGCATCAGTTCATGCACGGCGGCCGCTCGTTCAACGCTGTAGGCGGTGAGTTCGATGCCGTTCGGCCACTCGATGGCCGGCACGTCCTGGCCCAGGTCGCGCCGCATCAGAAAGCAGAAGGTCTCGCTCAAGGTTCAGTAACCCTGGGCGGCGACGTGTTTGGCCGCTTCGATCAGGCAGTGGGTCAGCTCCGGCGAGGAGAACTTGGTCAGCACGCCGTTGGCGCCGGCGAGCCGTGCCTTTTCGCTGTTCATCGCGCTGTCCAGCGAGGTGTGCAGCAGCACGTAGAGGTGGGCGAAGTCCGGGGTTTCGCGCAGGGTCCGGGTAAAGGCGTAGCCGTCCATCTCGGACATTTCGATGTCGGAGACGATCAAATTGATCTGCTGCGCCGTGCCCTGCAGGTCCAGCAGGCAGTCGATGGCTTCCTTGGCGCTGCGGGCGGTGTGGCATTGCAGGCCGAGGTTGCGCAGGGTGTGCACCGATTGCTGCAGCGCCACCTGACTGTCGTCGACCACCAGGATCCGCGCGTTGCCCAGCACTTCGGCGTCTTCCATGCTCAGCTCGGTCGGGGCCATGTCGATCTGCGCCGGGGCGATGCCGTGGATGACCTTTTCGATGTCCAGCACTTGTACCAGCGTGCCGTCCACCGAGGTCACGCCGGTGATGTAGGCGCGGGAGCCGCCGGAGCCGAACGGCGGCGGTTTGATGTCGGTGGTCAGGCAATGCACGATTTTGCTCACTGCCTGCACGTGCAGACCCTGTTTCGAACGGCTGACGTCGGTGACGATCAGGCAGCCGCCGTTCGGGTCTTCCAGCGGACGCTCGCCGATGGCGCGGCTCAGGTCGATCACCGACAACGAAGCGCCGCGCAGGGTGGCGATGCCTTTGACGTGGGGGTGCGACTCCGGCAGCTTGGTCAGCGGCGGGCAGGGGATGATTTCACTGACTTTCAGCAGGTTGATCGCCATCAGCTTGCCGCTGCGCAAGGTAAACAGCAGAAGCGAAAGTGAATCTGCGCGGGCTTTGTTGGAAGACATAAAAACCTTCTGTGGAAAAAGGTGGTGGGCGAGGGTGGAAATCGCCAGAAACTATTGATGCCGGGTTATCGGCGTCAAAAGGTTGGGCTTTAGGTTAGTTGTCGGGTGGTGTTCCGATGCCGGATCTTTCAGCTTTTCAGGCCAAGCCGCTTGGCCAGTCGCCCCAGGTTCGCCCGGTCCAGCCCCAGTTCGCGGGCGGCGCTGGCCCAGTTGTCCTGATTGCGCCCGAGTGCGGCACTGATCAACTGCCGCTGATATTGCTCGGTGGCGGTGCGCAGATCCCCGGAAATCAAAGGCAGTGAAGCGACGGCACTGGCCGGCTCCGGCGAGTTATCCACAACCTCGCGCGGCAGATCGAGATCCATTGCGCTCAGGCTGAGAATCTTCGGCCGCACCTTGCAGTTACCCAGCGCCTTCAGTGCGCTGCGCCCGATCAGGTGTTCCAGTTCCCGCACATTGCCCGGCCAGGTGTAGGCCAGCAGCGCTTCCTGGGCATCGCTGTTCAGACGCAGGCTGTTGAGGCCCATGCGAGAGCGGTTCTGTTCCAGGAAAAAACCGCTGAGCAGCAACACATCGCGACCTCGTTCACGCAGTGCCGGTACTCGCAACGGGTAGACGCTGAGGCGATGGTAGAAGTCGGCGCGGTAGCGGCCGCTGCGCACTTCTTCGGCCAGGTCGCGGTTGGTCGCAGCGATCAGGCGCACATCGACCTGATGCTCCTTGTCCGACCCCAGACGCTGCAACTGGCCGCTCTGCAACACGCGTAAAAGTTTGGCCTGAACCGTCAGCGACAACTCGCCGACTTCATCCAGAAACAGCGTGCCGCCATTGGCCAGTTCGAACTTGCCGCGCCGGTCGCTGGTGGCGCCGGTGAAAGCGCCGCGTACGTGGCCGAACAGTTCGCTTTCCACCAGCGTGTCCGGCAGGGCTGCGCAGTTGAGGCTGATGATCGGTTTGTCGGCGCGCTGGGAGGCGGCGTGGATCGCCTGGGCCACCAGTTCCTTGCCGACCCCGGTTTCCCCGGTGATCAGCACGGTCAGGTCGCTGCCGCCGACCAGATTGATTTCCTCCACCAGCCGTTTGTGGGCCTTGCTCTGGCCGATCATTTCGCGGTTCTGCTGGCCGCTGGCCTGGCGATAGACCTCGGCGCGCTGGTGTTCGTCTTCCGCGCGAGTCGCCAGACGCTCGATGCGTTCAGCGGCGTTGACAGTGGCCGAGGCGAGGCTGGCGAAGGCTTGCAGCGCGTCGAGTTCGATGGGTTCGAAACGCTCGGGATCGAGGGCGTCCAGGGTAATCAGGCCCCAGAGTTTTTCATCGACGAACAGCGGGCAGCCGAGGCAGTCGTGGACTTCGAGGTGATCGTCGAGGCCATCGACCAGTCCGTCATACGGATCGGGCAAATCACTGTCGGCAGCGAAACGGGTCGGCCCTTCGCCGGCCAGCAGCACTTCAAAGCGCGGGTGTTCGCTGACCTTGAAGCGCCGACCCAGGGTGTCGGTGCTCAGCCCATCCACCGCCAGCGGCACCAGCCATTCACCGTCGAGACGCAACAGTGCCGCAGCGTCGCACGGCAGCAAGGCGCGCATGGCTTCGAGCAGCCGCCGGTAGCGCTCGCCTTCGGGCAATTCACGGGACAGGTCGGAAACCAGCGGGAGCAGGGCGGTAAGCAGTGATTTGGCGGACATAGGCTTGTAGTCAAAGAGACGCGTTGTAGTCGAAGCGACTATAAAGGTGCTTGTGTCGATCTGACTACATAAATTTCAAATCATTGATTTATATAGAAAAAATAGTTGGCACGATTACTGGAATACATAAGGCACTTTTAGAGAAAGCTCAGGAGTCACCCTTATGCTTAGCGTCCAGGATCGTGCCATCGTCAAATCCACTGTGCCTCTGCTGGAAAGCGGTGGTGAAGCGCTGATCACCCACTTCTACCGCATGATGCTCTCCGAGTACCCGGAAGTCCGCCCGTTGTTCAACCAGGCACACCAGGCCAGCGGTGACCAACCTCGCGCCCTGGCCAACGGTGTGTTGATGTACGCTCGCCACATCGATCAACTCGACCAGTTGGGCGATCTGGTGGCGAAGATCATCAACAAGCACGTGGCGTTGCAGATTCTGCCGGAGCACTACCCGATCGTCGGCACCTGCCTGCTGCGCGCCATCTCCGAAGTGCTGGGCGATGAAATTGCCACGCCTGAAGTGATGAGTGCGTGGGGCGCGGCCTACGGTCAGTTGGCCGAAATCCTGATCGGTGCCGAAACCGCCATCTATGACCAGAAAGAACAGGCTGTCGGCGGCTGGCGCGGAGCGCGGGAGTTCATCGTCGCGGCCAAGGTCGAGGAGAGCGCGGAAATCATTTCGTTCTACTTTGAGCCGGCGGACAAAGGCCCGATTCTCGCAGCCGAGCCAGGCCAGTACATCGGCATGAAGCTGATCCTCGACGGCGAAGAAATCCGCCGCAATTACTCGCTGTCGGCCTTGGCTAACAAAGGCCAGTACCGCATCAGCGTCAAGCGTGAACCGGGAGGCCGCGCCTCCAATCACCTGCACGATCAACTGCATGTCGGTGCGAGCATCCAGCTGTTCCCGCCATCGGGCGAGTTCACTCTGACTGCCAGCGACAAACCTCTGGTGCTGATCAGCGGCGGCGTTGGCATCACGCCAACCCTGGCGATGCTGGAAGCGGCGCTGGAAACCGAGCGTCCGGTGCACTTCATTCACTGTGCGCGCAATGGCAGCGTGCATGCGTTCCGTGACTGGATCGACGGTCTGGCCGAGCGCCATCCGCAGCTCAAGCGTTTCTATTGCTACGCCGAAGATGACGGCGTGAGCCCGGCGGCGGACAAGGTCGGGTTGCTGAGCCAGGAACAACTGGGCGAGTGGCTGCCGCAACAGCGTGATGTGGACGCCTACTTCCTCGGGCCGAAAGGCTTCATGGGGGCGATCAAGCGTCATCTGAAGGCGCTGGGTGTACCGGAGAAGCAGAGCCGGTATGAGTTCTTCGGGCCGGCGGCGGCACTGGAATAACCCTTAAGACCGAGTCGTCTGTATCGTCGGATCGCCGCCCGGACCAAGCCCGCTCCCACAGAATTCATGTCGTACACAATATCTGTGAACGACGCCGAACCTGTGGGAGCGGGCTTGCCCGCGATGGGGGCGCCGCTAACTTGATTCTTAAATTCTGTTTAAAGGTTAATCGTTTCTTAACCGGTTTATCGTTTATTCCCCGATGCTGATGATAGGCGCTCGTTCGTTTACATGATCAGGATCGCCCCCATGTCGCACATCGCCTCTTCCCGTCGTTTCAGCCTGGCCACTTTGGGCCTGTCGGTTGCCTTGCTGGCCAGTCCGTTTGCCTTTGCCGAATCCGCGTTGATCCAGCCGCAGACCCTGATCGTCGATCAGAGCCTGCCCAAGGCCCAGCGTGATGCAATGGAACTGGCGGCGCGGCGTTACGGCAGTTTCTGGAACACGGGCGAAGAGGCGTTGGCCACTGCAGCCCTGTCGCCGCGGTTTGTCGACAAGACCCCGCCGGAAGGCCGGGTGCAAGGGCCGACCGGACCGCTGCTGGCGTCGAAGTTCTTTCGCACGGCGGTGCCGGACCTGAGCTGCGAGATCGAACAAATGATCGTCGCCGGTGATCGCGTGGTGGTGCATCTGCACTTTCGCGGGCATTTCACCGGTACGTTCAAGGCTCTCAAAGGGCAGGGCCAGCGTGTAGACTTCCGGGCAACCGATATCTATCAGATCGACAACGGTCGCATCGCGGCCAATTGGCATATCGAAGACAACATCAGCCTGATGGCGCAACTGCAAGCGCAGCCGCCGGCCAGCTGAACCATGGACATGAAAGGGAAACGCGATGAGCGAGGAAACGATTCGATTGGGACGTGAACGGCGCTATCTGGTGTTGCTGGGCGTCATCTGCCTGGCGCTGATCGGTGGCGCGCTGTACATGCAGATCGTGCTGGGCGAGGCGCCATGCCCGCTGTGCATCCTGCAGCGTTATGCATTGCTGCTGATCGCGCTGTTCGCGTTCATCGGCGCGGCCATGCGCACCCGCCGCAGCATTACCGTGTTCGAGGTGCTGGTGGTGATTTGCGCGATTGCCGGAGCCGGTGTCGCCGGCCATCACGTGTACACCCAGTTCTACCCGGCGGTGAGTTGCGGCATCGATGTGCTGCAACCGATCGTCGATGACCTGCCGCTGGCGAAGATCTTCCCGCTGGGCTTCCAGGTCGATGGTTTCTGCTCGACGCCGTACCCGCCGATCCTCGGTCTGTCGCTGGCGCAATGGGCCTTGGTGGCCTTCGTGCTGGTGGTGATCCTGGTGCCGCTGCTGACCTCGCGCAACCGAAAGGCATTGCGCTGAATCAACTTTTCGGCCCCTGCGCCGATAACACAAACGCCTCGATTTGCAGTGACGCAAATCGAGGCGTTTTGCATTTCAGGGTCTTTGTGAAAACGTCGTGACGAACGGCAAGGGACGGTGCGACAGGTGTGCGACATGTTGTCACACACACCGTGTCGCAGTGTCTTGCGCAGGCCCGGATTGGAGTGTTGTTACAAAAAAGGATTGGTCTGTTTCAGGGTTTTTCGGCTTTGGGACGCTGGTGCCGGAACAGGCAGTTTTAACAACCTGTGGCAATTGGCCAAAGCCCTTGGGTTATCGGGGTTTAAGCGCTTCACGGTGTCGGAAAAAGTCTTCGGAACTGTCTGATCCGAGCCAGGTACACCTACATTTTTTGGTGTTTTTGTTGAGAATCGATTTCGATAACATGCGGAACTTTTGCAAAAACGGTGATGGATTGTTGCTCTGAGCGATAAAAATTATTTCGGGATAAGACATGGTGTATAGGGCGCTACCTATCTACAATCGCCCGCACTGAATTCCCGGCACTGTTCAACCTTTATAAGGAACTGAGCAGGAAGTCGGGTGTCGAGGGGCCGAAAGGCTTGCGAGACACCCAGGTGTCGGTGCCTTCCAACTTTCCGCACCAAATGGAATTGGTCTGTAACAAGGCCTTTGACCACGAATTCGAATAAGAACTGACCGCTGTCCCAGGATTTGTCGAGCGTCTGACGCGCGACGGGCGGCCCTTATTCAATCCAAAGAAAATGCCAACCCTTGGCAGGGTGAAGTGTTGGCGATCAAAACCCAACTGCATTGCGCAAGCTGCTTTAGAGGTCGTGAGATGAGTAAAAACAGGTACCCCAGATTACTAGGCCTAGTGCCGCTGCTCGGCACGTTGTTGCTGGGAGGCTGCAACATGACCTTGCTCAATCCAACGGGCCAGGTCGGCCTGGAACAGCGCAACCTGATCATCACCGCTACGCTGCTGATGCTGTTGGTTGTTGTGCCGGTCATCGTCATGACCTTCCTGTTCGCCTGGAAGTACCGCGCCTCCAACAAGAACGCCGTCTACACCCCGAAATGGTCGCACTCGACCAAGATCGAAGTGGCAGTCTGGACCATTCCGGTCCTGATCATCATTGCCCTGGGTTACATCACCTACAAGTCGACCCACTCGCTGGATCCGTATCGTCCGATCGAATCCGACGTCAAGCCTGTGACCATCGAAGTGGTCGCGCTGGACTGGAAGTGGCTGTTCATCTACCCGGAACAAGGCATCGCCACGGTCAACAAGATCGTGTTCCCGGCGCACACGCCAGTCAACTTCCGGATCACTTCGGACGCGGTGATGAACTCGTTCTTCATCCCGGGCCTGGGCGGCCAGATCTACGCGATGGCGGGCATGACCACCAAGCTGCACCTGATCGCTGACCGCAACGCTGAAATGGACGGTATCTCCGCCAACTACAGCGGCGCTGGTTTCACCGGTATGAAATTCAAAGCGATCGCAACTTCTCAGGAAGATTTCGACGCCTGGGTAAGTGAAGTCAAAAAGGCACCTAAACAGCTTGAACAAGCTGAATACGCAGCCCTTGCCAAGCCAAGCCAGAACAATCCAGTCGAGCTCTACTCCTCGGTCACGCCGAACCTGTTCCAGACCATCGTCGACAAGTACGAAGGCATGAAACCGGGCAAGCCGCTGAAGCACGAGAAGAAAGAGAAAGAAGTGGCGGCAACGGATATGGACTCGAATTCGCATTCAGCTGCCGGGGCAGAGGAGTAAACGATGTTTGGTAAATTAAGTTGGGAAGCGATCCCTTTCCACGAGCCGATCGTGATGGTCACCATCTCGATGATCGCGCTCGGTGGTCTGGCGTTGTTCGCTGCAATCACCTACTTCAAGAAGTGGACTTACTTGTGGACCGAGTGGCTGACGTCGGTCGACCACAAGAAAATCGGCGTGATGTACATCATCGTTGCCATGGTCATGCTGCTGCGTGGCTTTGCCGACGCCATCATGATGCGTACCCAGCTGGCCATGGCCACCGAGGGTTCGCCTGGCTACCTGCCACCTGAACACTATGACCAGATCTTCACCGCTCACGGTGTGATCATGATCATCTTCATGGCGATGCCATTCTTCACCGGCCTGATGAACCTTGCAGTGCCGCTGCAGATCGGCGCCCGTGACGTTGCGTTCCCGTTCCTGAACTCCCTGAGCTTCTGGCTGCTGGTGTCCGGCGTCGTGCTGATCAACCTGTCCCTGGGCGTCGGCGAATTCGCCAAGACCGGCTGGGTTGCCTATCCACCGCTGTCGGGTCTGCAATACAGTCCTGGCGTGGGGATGGACTACTACATCTGGGCGCTACAGCTATCGGGTCTGGGTACAACGTTAACCGGGGTTAACTTCCTCGCGACCGTGCTGAAAATGCGTACCCCTGGCATGAAGCTGATGGACATGCCGATCTTCACCTGGACCTGCACCTGGGCAAACGTTCTGATCGTGGCTTCGTTCCCGATCCTGACCGCTACCCTGGCACTGCTGACCCTTGACCGTTACATGGATTTCCACATTTTCACCAATGAACTTGGTGGCAATCCAATGATGTACGTCAACCTGTTCTGGGCATGGGGCCACCCTGAGGTTTACATCCTGATCCTGCCGGCCTTCGGCATCTTCTCGGAAGTGATCTCGGCCTTCACCGGCAAGAAACTGTTCGGCCACCACTCGATGATCTACGCTTCGGGCGCGATCTCGGTACTGGGCTTCATGGTTTGGCTGCACCACTTCTTCACCATGGGTTCGGGTGCAAGCGTCAACGCCTTCTTCGGTCTGGCGACGATGCTGATTTCCATCCCGACGGGTGTGAAACTGTTCAACTGGCTGTTCACCATCTACCAGGGCCGTCTGCGCTTCACCAGCCAGGTTCTGTGGACCCTGGGCTTCATGGTGACCTTCGCCATCGGCGGCATGACCGGCGTACTGCTGGCCATCCCGGGTGCTGACTTCGTTCTGCACAACAGCCTGTTCGTGATCGCGCACTTCCACAACGTGATCATCGGCGGCGCGGTATTCGGCTACATCGCAGGTTTCGGCTTCTACTTCCCGAAAGCGTTCGGCTTCAAGCTGCACGAAGGCTGGGGTAAAGCAGCGTTCTGGTTCTGGATCTCGGGCTTCTTCGTCGCGTTCATGCCGCTCTACGCTCTGGGCTTCATGGGCATGACCCGTCGTCTGAACGCCACCACCAACCCTGAGTGGGTACCGTACCTGTACGTTGCCATGTTCGGTGCGGTGATGATCGCTGTCGGTATCGCTTGCCAGCTGATCCAGCTGTACGTATCGGTACGTGACCGCAACAAGCCGGAAAACATGTGCGAACACGGTGACCCGTGGAATGCCCATACCCTGGAATGGTCGACTTCGTCGCCACCTCCGTTCTACAACTTCGCTGTGCTGCCTAAGGCTGACTGCATCGACCCGTTCACCGAAGCCAAGGAAAACGGTACCGCGTACCAGACTCCGGCCAAGTACGAGCCGATCCACATGCCGAACAACACCGCCACTGGCGTGGTGATGGGCGCACTGCTGACCGTATTCGGTTTCGCGATGATCTGGCACATCTGGTGGTTGGCGATCGCCAGCCTGGCCGGCACTGTCATCTACTTCGTGATCCACGCTGCACGTGACGACCAGGGCTACATGGTTCCGGTTGAAACGATCGAGCGCATCGAAGCCGAGCAGCACAAGCGTCTGGTAGCGGCCGGGAAGATCCCTGCTTCCGCGACCCGTGTTGAAACCAAGTTGGAACAGGCTTAAACAATGTCGAACTTAGTGACCAATGCTGGACACGCCCATGGCCATGACCATGGGCACGATGACCATCACCACGACTCGGGCGAGATGACCGTATACGGTTTCTGGCTCTACCTGATGACCGACTGCATTCTGTTTGCGTCGATCTTCGCGGTATACGCGGTACTGGTAAACAACGTTGCCGGTGGCCCGTCGGGCCACGACATCTTCGAACTGCCATACGTGCTGGGCGAAACCGCTCTGCTGTTGTTCAGTTCGATCACCTACGGCTTCGCCATGCTGGCGTTGTACAAAGGTAAAAAGCAGCAGGTTCTGGGCTGGTTGTTCATGACCTTCCTGCTCGGCGCAGGCTTCATCGCCATGGAGATCAACGAGTTCCACCTGCTGATCTCCGAGGGCTTCGGTCCTAGCCGTTCGGGCTTCCTGTCGGCGTTCTTCACCCTGGTCGGTACCCACGGTCTGCACGTATCCGCGGGTCTGATCTGGATGGGCATCATGATGTACCAGGTCAACAAGCACGGCCTGACGGCGACCAACAAGACCCGTCTGAGCTGCCTGAGCCTGTTCTGGCACTTCCTGGACGTGGTGTGGATCTGCGTATTCACCGTTGTTTACCTGATGGGGACCCTGTAATGGCTAATGCACACTCCCATGACAGCCATGATGCTGGCCACGGCAGCGTAAAGTCGTACGCCATCGGCTTCATCCTGTCGGTGATCCTGACCGTCATCCCGTTCGGCCTGGTGATGTTCCCGACCCTGCCGAAATCCACCACGCTGGCAATCGTCCTGCTGTTCGCGGTAATCCAGGTGATCGTTCACCTGTATTACTTCCTGCACCTGGACCGCTCCGTTGCCCAACGTAACAACGTGATTGCGTTCGTCTTTACGGCCATCGTGATCCTGCTGCTGGTCGGCCTGTCGCTGTGGATCATGTTCAGCATCCACACGTTCATGATGGCGAAGTGAGGTAGACCCGATGTCGCTCAAGCACTTTATCCAAATCACCAAACCGGGGATCATTTTCGGTAACGTGCTTTCTGTGGCAGGCGGGTTCTTCCTGGCCTCGAAAGGGCATGTAGATCTGGCGGTGTTCCTGGCCGCCATGATCGGCACTTCCCTGGTCGTGGCCTCCGGTTGCGTGTTCAACAACTGCATCGACCGCGACATCGACCTGAAGATGGAACGCACCAAGAACCGGGTGCTGGTCCAGGGCCTTATCTCCCTGAAACTGGCCCTGGTCTATGCGACCGTCCTGGGTGTCGCCGGCGTTGCGTTGCTGTACAAGGTGGCCAACCCGTTGGCTGCCCTGTTCGCCGTGATCGGCTTCATCATCTACGTCGGCTTCTACAGCCTGTACCTCAAGCGCAAGTCGGTTCACGGCACGCTGGTGGGCAGTCTGTCGGGCGCCATGCCACCGGTGATCGGTTACGTGGCCGTGACCAACAGCTTCGACATGGCCGCGTTGACCCTGCTGGTGATGTTCAGCTTGTGGCAGATGCCGCATTCCTACGCCATCGCGATCTTCCGCTTCAACGATTACCTGGCCGCATCGATTCCGGTGCTGCCAGTGAAGCGAGGGATCCAGGTGGCCAAGAAGCACATCCTGTTCTACATCCTGGCGTTCCTCGTGGCGACCCTGATGCTGACCTTCAGCGGCTACGCCGGCATGAGCTACCTCGCCGTCGCCGCGGCCATGGGCATGTACTGGTTGTACATGGCCTGGACCGGCTACAAGGCGGTGGATGACACGGTCTGGGCACGCAAGCTGTTCGTGTTCTCGATCTTCACCATCACCGCGTTGAGCGTCATGATGTCCCTGGACTTCAAGGTGCCGACCGAGCTGCTGCTGACGTACGCGCCGTAAGGTTCGAACGTTGTACGAGAAACCCCGTTCATCGAGAGATGAGCGGGGTTTTTTGTTGGATCGAATTCAAGGGCGCCTAAATTATCGGAGTATCGTTAAAGGCACTTTAATTAACACGGTTTGAGGGTAGGTGTTTTGCAACCTGCGCCCTTCAATCCGTCACTCAGTAGATTTTTGGGGTTGCAATGTATTCCTGGCTTGTAATTGCTTTGAATGTAGTTGAGGAAGCGTTCAGCCCTATCAGGTTGCGTCCGATATCCGTGATTTGCTTGGCCTTTAGGTACCTTGGGCCGACACGAGGACGGAATGGTCAACGGAGAAGCGCCGAAGTAAAAAAAGATATCTGCGACTAACACGAACTGCCCAGAAATGTCTTCTCTCAGATGATCCAGATCGGGACCACATACTCCCCAATGACTAATATTTTTTAGTTGTTCAAAGTGGAAGGACTCTGTTGCGCCGGGTACGAGTGGGCGATAAATATTATCTCCAGCTTTCAAAACGGGGTCGCTCAGGTGAGGTAATGGAATCTTGTTTTGAAAGCGCGGATCGCTGAAGTAATCACGTAAATGACATTTCTCTCCAATGCGCATCAAAAACACCAACCGTTCTTCACCAACAGGATCATGGTTCAGCGTGTATGACGTGAATCCTGCTACCCAATCGCCTACCTTCTTTTTTTCACGAATGGCTGGTTTACACGTAGCGAGGGTGAGCGTGTGTCCAAAGGGGTTAGGAGCAAAACCTGTGTCATGAGTCATCTTGTAGCTGAATAAAGTCATCAGTGCCTCCTGCCCGATTCGAATATTCAGGTTATTACTTCATCTGGGAAAGAGCTGTCTAGAAATAGAGATGGCTCCTACTGCGCGCATGCTTTTTCGTCTTTATGCTCGGTTCAATTGTTGTAAAACCGTTCAGGATTGCTGAGGTAGCTGGATGAACAAGCGCAATCTGTTCGAGGAGTTGATGCAAGGCATAGATGAGATGGCTGTTAGTCGCGGCACGGCTGCTCAGGCGCCCGTGGAGGCTGGTTGCTATCAGTTGGCAAAAGACCTAGATTTGGATCCACTCAGATCGACGGTGCTACTTAATACCATTGTCAGCGAACCTCGGTCTCAATCTGCGTTTCTTCATGCACTGATCAAAAGGCTGGGCGAAATGACTGAGAGGATGACCTGCGACGAACGCTTCATTGCCCTGGCAAAAGAGCTGAATTACGACATCAATGGCGAGAACACGGTGGGCGGCAATTACGCGCCGCTGGTGCGTCATCACGATGAGCTGTACATCAGTGGCATGGTGCCGCGCACCGAGGGCAAGATTCAGTATCCGGGCCGGGTCGGGCTGGAGCTGACGCTCAAGGACGCGCAAGCCGCCGCGAGCATCAGCGCCATGCGTTGCCTGGCGTTCATCGTCGATGCGGTCGGTTCGCTGGACAAGGTCAGGGCGTTGTTGCGGGTCACGGTCTATGTGAAGTCGACCCCGGACTTCGTCGACCTCAGCGAAGTGGCCAACGGCGCATCCGACGTTTTCAGTTATGTGCTGGGCGATGCGGGTCGGCATACACGCACCACCGTCGGCGTCTATCAGTTGCCGAAAAACGCGGCCATCGAAGTCGACATGATCGCAGCGGTACATCCGTCGGCGTAATCGCTGAAAGCCGCGCAACAAAAAGCCCCGCCTGAGATTCAGAGCGGGGCTTTTTCGTCAGCGCTGCGCTTACTGGGCGGCGATGCTGTAACCGTCGAATGCGGTCTGCTGTTGCAGGGCAGTGATGATGTTCTTGCGGTTGATCGCGTGTTCGGTGCCAGTGTTGTCGACGAAGGTCTCGCCTTCGATTTCTGCTTCTTCGCCTTCACCGACGAAGGTGAAACCGAGGAATTCCAGCGCCTCACGATCCACACTCAGGCGCGAACGCGGCGTGCGCATTGGCAGGGTCACGCTGATGCCGTCCTTGCTGATGCTGAACACTTCGACGTCTTTCTTGGCGCGTGCGGCTTTGCTCTTGCCGCCGCTCGGGTTGCTGATTGCCTGATGGGTCTGGTTCAGCACCTTGAGGGCCAGGCCGTAGACGATTTCCTGGAATGCCGGATCGTCCTTGAAGCTGGACAGGATGCGGCTTATCGGGAACTTGCTGCTCAGGTCTTCGAGGGCTGCGATGTCGGCCGCCTCGGCGTCCTTCAGGCGCTTGAGCTGGCCCATCAGCTCGTAGGCCTGATCGTCATCGAAGCGATCGTGAGCCTGGCGGATCGCGGTGCGCAGTTCACGGATCTGCTCGCTCTCGCGGGTCGACTGGAACGCGTCGAGCACCATCTCGCTGATGATCTTCGCTTGTGGAATGTGTTGTGAAAGATTGATGGAGTTTTCGTATTCCGCTTTGGACGACAGGGTGACTACGGATTCAGCGGTGTTGAAATCGGACATTGAAATTTCACTACTTTTTTAACTTGGGATAAGACGAGAAAGCATGGGGGGCTTTTTCAGGCCGACTAATTTAGGGGAGCGGGGCGGTGTTGTCACGGAGCAACGGCTCGATGGAGTTGATTATTTGCCCGGCGTATTCAGGTTCATCGAACGTACGATCCACTGTTCGGCATTCTGTTGATCCACCGGCAGGGAGAAGCGAAAGGTCGCGCCCCGTCCTGCGACATCGAGCAACTGGATTTCGCGCCCGTGCAGTTGCAGGATCCGGTGCACGATCCGCAGGCCCAGTCCGCCGTCGCGTCGCGCGCCGCCGATATTGAACGGACGCAGGAACAAACCTTCACGCAGCTCGGCGGCGATGCCGGGGCCAGTGTCGCTGACGGTGATTTCAACCAGTGCACCCTGGGGTTTCAGGCCGAGTTCGATTTCGCCCCCCGGTGGCGTATGGCGCAAGGCGTTATCGAACAGGTTGGTCAGCACCCGTTCGATCAGCCCGAGGTCAGCGCAGACGGTCGGCAGGTTGGCGCTGAAACTGGCCTTGAGTTCGACATTCCGGGCTTCGGCGCCCAGTTCGAATTTCTGGAAGATGTCCTGCACCAGATCGGTCAGGGAAAACTGCTCCAGTACCGGCTGCACAAAACCATGTTCAAGGCGCACCAGTTCCAGCAGCGATTGCGCGAGTCCGCCGACCTTGCGGCTCTGATCCAGGGCGATCCCCAGATAGCGGCGGCGTTCTTCCGGAGACAGGGTGGCGTCCTTGAGCGACAGCGTTTCCAGGTAACCATGCAGCGAAGCCAATGGCGTGCGCAAATCATGGGAAATATTCGCCACCAGTTCCCGGCGCTCCTGATCCTGACGGGTCAAAGAGCGCCACTGTTCGCCGAGGCGGTTTTGCATTTGCCGGAACGCCACGTCGAGCACGGCGATTTCGTCCGGGTCGGCAGACTTGTCCACAGGCGTCGGCGCGATTGGCAGCGATTGCGGTGCGCCGTCGATGTCGAACTGGCTCACGGTTTCGGTCAACCGACGCAATGGCCGGGTGATCAGGTTGAATGCCGTCAGACCGGCAATCAGACACAGGAACGCCACGAGACCGATGGACAGCAGCGCCGTATTCAACGCCGCACTGGTGGCGCCGCGCTCGGCGAAACGGTCGTGCGCTTCGCTGAGCAGGACCACGTAAAGGTAACCGGCTGCCTTGCCGTTGACCTGAAGCGGCGCGGCGCTGAAGACCTTGCGCCCGTCGACGCTGCGCGGGTCGTCGCCGAGGATCGGCAGCGGTTGATCATTGAGCAGTCGTCGGATCGGTTGCAGGTCGACAGTCTGCCGACGCAGGCGTCCTTCCGGCGCCGCGTTGCCGACGATCCGGCCGTCGGTGTCGAGCAGGTACACCTCGACACTCGGGTTGACCAGCATCAACTGGCTGAACAGTTCGCGCACCGCGCCGGGCATCAGGCCGTTGCTGTCCATCAGTACTGTGTCATGGGCGATGTGTTGCGCCAGATCCCGGGACAGACCCTGCACCACCTCCAGCTCATGCATCTGGCTGGAGCGCACCTGCAACCACGCCGACGTGCCGCAGCACGCCAGCAGCAAAACGGCGAATACCAGGGACAGGCGCTGCGTCAGGGTCAGTTTCATGGTTGTTCTGTACTCGTGCCGAATTTGTAGCCACGGCCCCACACCGTGAGGATGCGCACCGGTTGTGCCGGATCGGCCTCGATCTTCGCCCGCAGGCGATTGATGTGGGTGTTGACCGTGTGTTCGTAGCCTTCGTGGCTGTAGCCCCACACCGCGTTGAGCAGGTCCATGCGCGAGAACACCTTGCCCGGTTGGCGGGCGAAGAAGTACAGCAAGTCGAATTCCCGCGGGGTGAGGTCCAGGCGCTGGCCGTTGAGGGCGACGTCACGGGTGATCGGGTCGATGGTCAGGCCGTCGAGGCTCAGGCTGCCGGCGTCCATCTTCAGGTTGCGGGCCATGGCGTCTACCCGGCGCAGCAGGGCTTTGACCCGGGCCACCAGCTCCAGCATCGAGAATGGTTTGGCGAGATAGTCGTCGGCACCCAGTTCCAGGCCAAGGATGCGGTGCAGTTCGCTGGAGCGGGCGCTGGTGATGATGATCGGTGTGTAGCGCGCCATGGCCCGGGCGCGGCGGCAGATTTCCAGGCCGTCGACACCCGGCAACATGAGGTCGAGGATCAGTGCATCCCAGTGACCTTGCTGCAGCAGGCGCATGCCTTCGTCGCCGTCGGCGCTGTGGACCACCTCGAATTGTTCGTCCCGCAGATGCAGGCAAATGAGGTCGGCGATGTGCAGGTCGTCCTCGACCACCAGGACGCGTTTGGTCTGTTCCATGAAGCTCAATCCTTCGGCGCGATGTGCGCATTGTGCGGGTTTTCCTCCGGGCGAGTTATCACGAATTGTTTAACTTCCCGTGAGGATTTGGCGATCAACCCAAGCCTAGGCTGTGTTCCACGACAGGCATCTGGAATTTTGGGAGACGGCCATGTTTTCACGGCGACAGATTCTGGCAACGGGCGGCGGGCTGGGGCTTGCAGCGTTACTGGCAGGTGTATTGCCAAAGTTATCCGGGGGCTCGGCGCTGGTCGGTGAGGCACTCGCCGACGAGGCTTTCGAAGTGACCCACAGCGATAGCGAATGGCATGCGCTGCTCACCGACGAGCAATTCGACGTGCTGCGCAAGGAAGGCACGGAGCGGGCCTACAGCAGTCCCCTGAACAACGAGCATCGGGCCGGCACCTTTGCCTGTGCCGGCTGCGATCTGGCGCTGTTTTCGTCGGACACCAAGTTCGACAGCCGCACCGGCTGGCCGAGTTTCTGGGCGCCGCTGGAACACGCCGTGGCTACTCGCCAGGACCGCTCCTTCGGCATGACCCGGGAGGAAGTTCACTGCCGGCGTTGCGGCGGTCACCTCGGCCATGTGTTCGACGACGGGCCCAAACCCACCGGTCTGCGCTACTGCATGAATGGCCTGGCCATGACCTTCAAACCCGTGGCGGCTTGAGTCGTGGCCCGCCTGCAACCTTCACTCACTACAGGACGACACCATGTGGCTCTTGGTTCTCGCTTATCTCGGCGGTGTGCTGACGATCGTCAGCCCGTGCATCCTGCCGGTTCTGCCTTTTGTCTTCGCTCGCACCGGGCAGCCGTTTATCAAGAGTGGCTTGCCGCTGTTGGCCGGGATGGCACTGACCTTCGCCCTCGTCGCGACACTGGCGGCAGTGGGCGGCGGTTGGGTGGTGCAAGTCAATCAGTACGGTCGCTGGCTCGCGTTGCTGTTCGTTGCACTGTTCGGGCTGACGCTGCTGCTGCCGCATCTGGCCGAACGGCTGACCCGGCCGCTGGTGTCCGCCGGCAGTCGCCTGTCGGAGGCCGCCGGCCAAGACAATCGTCCGCGTCCCGGCGCGTCGTTTCTGATCGGTGTCGCCACCGGGCTGCTCTGGGCACCGTGCGCCGGGCCAATCCTCGGCTTGATTCTGACCGGTGCCGCGCTGCAAGGGGCAAGCATCGCCACCACGCTGTTGTTGCTCGCTTATGCGGCAGGCGCGGCTACGTCGCTGGCTGCGGCGCTGCTGCTGGGCGGTAAGGTTTTCGCGCTGATGAAGCGCTCGATCGGCACCGGCGAGTGGATCCGCCGCGGACTCGGCGCTGCGATGCTGGCCGGTGTGGCCGCCATCGCGCTGGGCCTCGACACCGGGATTCTGGCGCGGGTGTCGACGGCTTCCACCGGAGGTCTGGAGCAGGCACTGGTCGGCAAACTGTCGGGCAAATCCCCTCAGGGCAACGGCACGATGATGGCGCAGATTCCTGCAACGGATGACGCGGCGAACGGCAGCATGATGGCGGCCGGGGGCGCGATGAAAATGGCCGCCAAGGCACCGGTTTCGCTGCCGGTCGAAGGTCAGTTGCCGCCGCTCGATGGCGCGGTGCAATGGCTCAACTCCGCGCCGCTTGATGCACAGGCATTGAAGGGCAAAGTGGTGCTGGTGGATTTTTGGACTTACTCCTGCATCAACTGCCTGCGCACCTTGCCTTACGTCAAAGCCTGGGCCGAGAAGTACAAGGATCAGGGCCTGGTGGTGATCGGCGTGCATGCCCCGGAATTCGCTTTCGAGCGTGATGTAGGCAACGTCACCAAAGCCATGAAGGAACTGGGCATCAACTACCCGGTGGCCATCGATAACGACTACAAGATCTGGCGCGCTTTCAACAATGAATACTGGCCGGCGCATTACTTTGCCGACGCCCAGGGGCGCATTCGTTACCACCATTTTGGCGAAGGGGGCTACGCCGAATCGGAACGGGTCATCCAGCAATTGCTGCATGAGGCCGGTGCGAAAACTGTCGCCGACGGTCTGATCAATGCCGATGCCCAAGGCGTGCAGCTGGCGCCGGACATGAATCAGGTGCTGTCGCCGGAAACCTACGTCGGCTACCAGCGTGCGGAACATTTCGTACCGGAAACCAGCCTCGTGCCTGACAAGGTGGCGGCTTACACGACGCCGATCAACCTGGCTCTGAATGACTGGAGTCTGGGTGGCCAATGGGCAGTCGGTGCCGAGCGTGCCACCGCCAGCGCGCCGGCCAGCCGTATCGTTTACCGCTTCCATGCCCGCGATCTGCATCTTGTGCTGGGGCCGGGAACGGACGGTAAACCGGTGCGCTTCAAAGTGACCATCGACGGTCAGGCGCCGGGCGATGCCCACGGTGTCGACGTGGCGCCCGACGGCAGTGGTCGGGTCACCGAACAGCGTTTGTATCAATTGGTGCGGCAAACCGATGGGGTGAAGGACCGAACCTTCAGCATCGAGTTTCTCGATCCGGGCGTGTCGGCCTACGCCTTTACTTTCGGCTGATCAGGAGTGCGTGACATGAAAACTCGAATTATCTGGCGTCGTCTGTTGTTGGGCGTCGCAGCGGCCGGGGTGATCGGACAGTGCTCGGTGTTTTCCTTCGGTGCCGAGGAAGGCGTGGTCATTCCACCGCCAGCTCTTGATGAGAACACCCAGGCACACAGCGAGACGGCAGTGTTCGCTGGCGGTTGTTTCTGGGGTGTGCAGGGTGTTTTCCAGCATGTCAAAGGTGTGCAGAAAGCCGTCTCCGGATACGCCGGCGGCGCGGCCAATACAGCGGAATATGAACGGGTCAGCGAGGGCGATACGGGCCATGCCGAGTCGGTGCAGGTCACCTTCGATCCGACCCAGGTCAGCTACGGCAGCCTGTTGCAGATCTACTTCTCGGTGGCCCACAACCCGACCGAGCTTAACCGTCAAGGCCCGGACAGCGGCACCCAATATCGCTCGGCGCTGTTCCCGGTCAATGCCGATCAGCAACGCGTTGCACAGGCCTATATCGCCCAGCTCGATGCGGCGCATGCCTACAGCAAACCCATCGTGACCCGACTGGAAAAATACAACGGCTTCTATCCGGCGGAGGACTATCACCAGGACTTCCTCACCGAACACCCGACCTATCCGTACATCGTGATCAACGATCTGCCGAAAGTGGCGCAGTTGAAGCAGTTGTTCGCCGAGCGTTATCAGGAGAAACCGGTGCTGGTGAAAAGCGGGTCGTGATCACCGGTTATGCAATGGTTATTGTGCGGTCACTGGCGACTGTCGGGCGGCGAGGGTTCGCAGTGCCCAGTAGAGCTTCAGCGAGCGGGTACTGATCAGGCCGCACATGAAACCCGATACTGTGGACTTGAGCAGCAGCATGTCGGGGGAAGCGGCCAGCTGCGGATTTACCGCATCCTGATAGCCGAAGTAATAGTTCGCGAAAAAGAACATCAGGAACATGATCAGGATTTTCACGGTGCCCGGCATGATCAACCCCGTCGCGGTATCGTCGAGTGCCACGCCCTTGCGGGAAAAAACCAGCCAGGCCGAGAGGCTGCCCAGCAACAGCGCGCCGAACCAACTGCCAAGGAACAAGGCCGGGTCGATCGTCAAGTTCACGGAGTACAACGACCACGCCAGAAACGCCGGCGGTGTGATGAGCATCGAGAGACGGCTTTCACGGCGGGGAGAAAAAGCCTTGATGCCGAAATAAACCACCAGCAGAAAAAACACATAGGCCCGAATCGGGGTGTTTTGCAGAATCGTGAGCATCGCGCAGCATCCGTGCTGAAAAAGAGGAAGGTGGATAATAGTCGGCGTCGCTGTAACCGTCGGCTTTTTGTTGAACCCAGGCTGATCAGCTTTTCCCCCATGTCTTCATCGCAAACTCGACGAAGCGCCGAAGCTTCGGCAGCCGATAACGATCCTGTGCATAAAGCAGATGCAAAGGACGGCTCGGTGGCTGGTAGTCGGGCATCACCGCCACCAGTCTGCCGTCGCGCAAATCCTGCTCCACCAGTGCATCGGGCAGCATCACGATGCCCATGCCGGTACGCGCCGCCTGATGCAAACCGGCTGAGGTGTTCATCAGCATCGGCCCGCTGACATCGACCATGATTTCACCGTCCGGACCGCTCAGGCGCCAGCGCTTTTCCACCGATTGCCAGTCATCGCCGGCGGGGTAGGCGAACGACAGGCAATCGTGCTGTTGCAGGTCTTCAGGCGTCAGGGGCATCCCCCGCCGGGCCACGTAATCCGGAGACGCGCACACGGTCAGGGTGTAGTCGATCAGGGGGCGGGCGATCAGGTTCGATTGCTCGAAATGGCCGAGGCGGAACGCCACATCGAGACCACTCTCCAGCAGATCCGGACGGCTGTTGGTCAGTACGACATCCATTCTGACCTGCGGGTACTGCAGGGAAAACTCGCTGAGCGCCGGAGCCAGGCGTTCGACGCCAAAGGTCAGTGGCGCAGTGATGCGCAGCAAGCCGCGAGGCTCATCCAGGGTTTGCTCGGCGAGCCGTTCGGAGTCTTGCACCAGCCCCAGCACCTCCAGACAGCGCTGGTAATAGACCGTGCCGAATTCGGTCAGCCGCTGGCGGCGGGTGGTGCGTTGCAGCAGTTGTACGCCGAGGCGCTGCTCCAGTGCCCGCAGGTGATTGCCGACCATGGTCGTGGACATTTCGCACTGCAAGGCGGCGGCCGTCATGCTGCCGGTTTCCACGACCTTGACGTAGACGCTCATCGCCTGGAACAGATCCATTATCAAGCCCTGCTTATAAATGATTGAAGTTTTGCCGAGTTTATCCAGCTCTGGTGGCTAACCATACTGCAAACACACCGACCTTCACTGGAGTTTGAAGTCATGACCGCCGCCCTGATGAACACGTACCAACCGTTGGCCCTGAGTTTCACCAAAGGTCTGGGCACCCGTCTATGGGATCAGGCCGGTCGCGAGTACCTCGATGCCGTCGCGGGTGTGGCGGTGACCAATGTCGGCCACTCGCATCCGCGAATAGTTTCGGCTATCAGCGAGCAGGCGGGATTGCTGTTGCACACCTCCAACCTCTACAGCATCGACTGGCAGCAGCAGTTGGCGCTCAAACTGACGCAGTTGTCGGGAATGGAGCGGGCGTTCTTCAATAACTCGGGCGCCGAGGCCAATGAAACCGCACTGAAACTGGCGCGGCTGCGCGGGTGGCGCAGGGGGATTGAGCAACCGCTGGTGGTGGTCATGGCCAACGCGTTTCATGGCCGGACTCTGGGCACCTTGTCCGCCAGCGATGGCCCGGCGGTGCGCCTGGGATTCAACGAGTTGCCGGGGGATTTCGTCAAAGTGCCATTTGGTGATCTTGAAGTGCTTAATCAGATGCAACAAAAACACGGCGAGCGAATCGTGGCCATTCTGGTGGAGCCGATCCAGGGCGAAAGCGGCGTACAAATCGCGCCGCCGGGTTACCTGAAAGCCTTGCGCGAGCAGTGCAATCGCCACGGGTGGCTACTGATGCTCGACGAGATCCAGACTGGTATCGGCCGTACCGGGCAGTGGTTTGCGTTTCAGCACGAAGGCATCGTCCCCGACGTCATGACCCTCGCCAAAGGCCTGGGTAACGGCGTGCCGATTGGTGCCTGTCTGGCGCGGGGCAGGGCGGCGGAACTGTTTACGCCGGGCAGCCATGGCAGCACCTTCGGCGGCAATCCGCTGGCCTGTCGGGTGGGTTGCACCGTGCTGGACATCATCGAAGAACAGGGCTTGCTGGAAAATGCCCGGGTACAAGGCGAGCGTTTGCTCAGCCGCCTGCGGGCGGATCTGGCGGACAACCCGAATGTGCTGGCGGTTCGTGGGCTGGGGTTGATGATCGGTATCGAACTGAAACAGCCGATCCGCGACCTGACCCTGATTGCCGCGCGGGATCACGGGTTGCTGATCAACGTCACTCGCGGCAAGACGATACGGCTGCTGCCGCCGCTGACGATTGATGAGCGGGAGGTGGGGATGATTGTGAGGGGAGTGGGGTTGATGCTTGAGGCAAACTGACCATCTCGATATGGCTGCCGATTTTTTCGGCAGCCATTTTTTCATCCGGGTAAATCTACCGCTGGATATTGCCGCAATCCTAATCAGGATAATCCGTCAGATCCGGCGCCAGCATCCGGGTCTTCGGCGCGCCGTTCGAGTTGTGCTGAATGATGTCCCGGGGCTGCCCTTGCTCATTGAAAAAAACCTGGCCGATCCCCGCCGAATTCCATAGCCGTTCACCTGCTTCAGCATGCTCGGGAACGTACGGCACGATGCGCATGCGTCGGCGTTTGGTCAGCCAGTTCAGTGGCGAGCGGGGTGAATAGAGCCAGCGATTCAGGCGGTCGAACCATTCGAGCAGGGTGGGCGGGAATTCGTTCTTGATGCCGCTGCTGGTGATCTGCCAGATGCGTGGGCCGGCCTTGCGGTGTCGGATAAGCACTTCGTAGACGAAGGAATAATGCACATCCCCTGAAAGCACCACGTAGCTGCCTGGTGTACGGGTGTGTCGGAAAATATTCAGGATCACCTGGGCCGCGCCGCGATGAGCCATCCAGTTTTCCGCGTCCACCAACAGGGGATAACCGCACCAGCTGAAGACCTTCTGCACGGTTTCGATCAGCTTCACACCGAAGATCGGTGCCGGCGAGACGATGATCGCCGACGGATGATCGAGCAATTCCTGTTGCAGTTCGCAAAGGGCTTCCCAGTCCAGCAGGCCGGAAGGTTGCTTGAGCGCCATCTCGCTGCGCCAGCGCCGGGTGCGGGTGTCGAGGACCACCAAGGCCGGGCTGGTCGGCAGCACGAAATGCCAGTGCTGAAAGCGCAGCAACTCATCGATCAGTTCGTCCTGTACCGGGGAGTCGAGATAACGATCATTACCGCTGGCGCTCAGGTGTCGGGTTTTCTCCAATAAACCGCTGAATGCATCCGGGTTGTTGCCCCAGCCCTGGCACAACAGATAGGCGATCAGCGCATTGCCGATGATGCGTCTGGAGAACGGATGACCATAGGCGGTTTCTTCCCACTGTGCGGACAGGTTCCAGTCATCGGTGATGTCGTGATCGTCGAAGATCATCAGGCTCGGCAAGTGCGCCAGCGCCCGGGCGACATTGCCCAGACCTGCCTTGAAGCTATCGATCCGGGTCTGTTCCAGGGCATAGCGCTGGCGACGTTCGGATATAAGCGTCGGCATTTGCGGATCGATCAATGTCCATGGCGTCGGCGACCATACCAACAGGTACATGGCCATGACTTCGGCGAACGTCACCAGATGATTGTCGGCGCTGCTGCTGGTGAAAATCGGCTTGCGCGCACCGCCGAAAAATCGCTCGCGCAAAGTCTCGTTGCTCTCAAGTGCCGGTAACAAATCTGCACGGTGGTAATAACTGGCCGGGTGTTCGTAGAGTCGGGCGCTGTCGCTGACCACCGCGCCTTCGAGTTGCTCACCAAACAGGCCGAGTCGCTCGATCAAGGCATGAATCGCCCGCAACATCGGACCGGCAACGTCATCGGCGTAGATCTGATCGCCGCTCATCATCAGCAGGGCAGGGCGCTGTTGCGGCTCGGTTTCAGAGGCCAGCAATTGATCGACACAGAGCAAACCGTCAGCCGCCGGGTGATGCGGTTTGCGGCAGGAACCGTGGAGCAGTTGATCGATCCGTGATCGCACCACAAGGTTCGGGCACGTGACTTTGCCGTACAGCAGATGCGGCGCCCAGTCGGTGACGGAATGTTGGCCATCGATCAGCAAGTCGTAATCGACTTGTGTGTCTAAAGGCAGGGGGCTGTCGAGCGTGACGTCTATCAGGTGAATGAATGCATGAATGCCTACAGGAATGACCGTGCATTTCCCGGCATCCAGTGGAATGTCTCCTACACCTTGCAGGCGTAAGGTCAGCGCCAGCTCGCGACTGCCGACCAACCAAAGCACTACGCGTGTCGGTTCCAGCCGTCGCAATAGCGGGCCGGCCAATACAGGAGGCAGCGGAGGCAGGTCAGCAGACATTCGAGACATCGGAGGGCAAAACTCAGGTCGCACAGGCTGGCGATGATAGCTCAGCCCGTGCTTTCAACCCTTAAGTGAGGCTTAAGAGTCCGACTTTTGCAGCTTCAGCGCCAAGAGACGCCATTCGGCAGGCGTCGCGTCGACTCTTGGCTGTTCCTGCACGGAGCAGTCGAAACGGTAAGAGACGTCGTCGCCGTTCATGTTTCGCGCGGTGACGGTATTGCTGAAGGTGTAGACCTGATCCTTGAAGCGTTGCGGTGCGATGCTTTTGCTATCGGCAAACCGCGCGGAAGCGGGAAAGCGCAAGGTACTGGTCACGAACGGGCTGCACATGACATACGCGAGCATCGACTTGTCACCCTGCGCGTCGCTGCGCAGCTTTTTGCTCAGGGCTGTCAGGGCTTTGCGCCCCTGGTCGTCACTCTGGTCAATCACGGTTTGCACCGACAGGGTCTTCGGCGCCCGACTGGCGTAGTTCGGCAGCAAGGCTGAGTCCGGCGGCGAAGGTTTGTCGTCTGGCTCGATAGCGGCAAACACTGGCGCGGCTTGCAGCGCATCGGGGCTTGCAGCCGACTCGGCTTCCGGCAGCAACGAGGTTGGCTCTGCTTCCCGTGTCACAACGTTTTCTGTCTGCTCGGCTTCGTAGCGATGGGCTGACGGGAACAGTGAAAGCGTGATCGACAGCACCACCATCGCCACAATGAAACCGCCCGCCGCACCGACCAGATTGCCGTAAAACAGATGCCAGCTGCCGCGGTTTTTCACCACCCAGCGCCACATGAAACCCCAGGCCGCGACAAATGCCAGAAAACGCAGAAACTCCATTCGATCCTTTCCTTAAACCTGCAAAAACCGGAAATCAGCGTCGCCCCGACGATGAGCGCTGAAGATGGACGGCAAGATATCAAAATAGAAGCGTGATACCAGTGACGAAAACATTGTTCAGCGAAAGTTGAGGACGAAAAACATCAGCGTGGTGATACCGGCAGTCATTCCGCACAGGCCAGCGAGCAGGTGGCGGGCCAGCGGTTGTTCGGGTTGGGGGCGGCGGAGCATCCACATCCAGACCCCCGCGAGCACCCCGACGGTTGTCATCACCTCCAGCAGGTCGCGGAGTAGATTTGCAGAGGACGGCGGGACGGCTGAGGGGAAAAGGCCGGAACATACAATCGAGATGGCCAGCGCCACCAGGAAACCGCTGGCGGCGCCTGCCAGATTGGCCAAAAGCAGATTCCAGTTGCCGCGCGTCTTCACGACCCAAACCCACATGGCGGCCCAGGCGAAGAAGTAAAACAAGGCATACATGCGGTTCGTTCCTTGAATGCGATTTTTGGAGTGAGGTGCTGTTGATGCGCTTGTCAGCAGTGGACGGGAAGATATCAAAATAGTAGCGTCGCGCCACTTCTCTCCTGTAATGGATTACCTATGTTTGCCGCCTTCAATGCCTCGCGTCTGTTCGGCGCGATCACACTCGTTTTCGCGGTAATTCCGGCGTTCGCAGCCTGGACAGAAGCTCCGCAGGCCAGTTGGCAGTACTACAGCGCCAACTGTCAGCGGATGCAGGAAAAAATGGCTGACGTCCAGAGTGGTCGCACCACGGCCTTCGAGATTATGTTTGGCCTGGAGGATAACCTGCGAGTCCTCGATGAGCGCCGCCCGAACCTGACGCCCGAATATCTCTATTCCCGCGAGTACGCTCAGTGCGACAGCACCATCGCGCAAGCTGAATCGATGATCGCCCAAGGCAAGGCCGATTATGCAGCCAGCACTCAGCGTGCCGTTCAGGAAGGCCGGATCGCTCACGAGAACTCCCCCGAGTACCAGCGCGCCCGCTCCCTGGGATTCAGCGATGTGGGTGAGCTCTCATTCCTGAAACTGCATGAAGACATGGATGGCGAAGCTCGCCTCAAGACCATGATGATCACCGTCGATGCAGTCTGTGGCCGACATTTTCGCGCCACGCAGTATGTGAAACCGTATGTGATCTATACCGTCAGGCCATCGGATGGCGGGTGCGGTGAGGAAAAACGCGTGGCGGTGCTGGGAGGCCGATCCGTGGAGAAGAGCGATTACATCGATGAACGGGGGACGTTCCAGTACGTGGGATGGAAGAAGCTGGTTGGCGCGGATGGCTTTCCCATGGATATCCGTGTCGTGAAAGCGTTGCGCTGATGACGAATTACAGGATGTCCTTCAGGTAGCTTTTAAGGGCGAGGAGTGGTGCATCCATCTGCGCCACCGATCGTGCCTGGCCGAAGTCAACCGACAACCTGTTCAACTCACGCCCCAACGGTTTTTCGATACCGCCCAGGGCATCCATCGCCAGGCCCAGGCATTCGTTCATCTTGAACTGAATGGTTTCGACATCCTCCCGGCGTACCAGCAGCTCGAACACGTCTTTCTGATAGTCGCCCATGACCAGATCATCCCGCAAAATCGGGCTCAGGCCTTCTTCCTCGTAGGCGAGTTTCAGGGAGAAAAGGGCGACTGTTTCCAGTGACGATTCCATGCTGTGAACCTGTGTGATATCTCGCCGGACAGCCAGCGGCACTTTCCGGCAGACAAAAAAAAAGGCCTTGCAAAGCAAGACCTTTTCTAATTTTGGTGCCCGAGGGAGACCAGAAAGAACTAGGTTTTGCGTGGCTTGCAAGCGCTTTTTTGAGTCGGGGATACAAGTGGGGATACACATTTCTCCGCGTTGGCAGCATTTTACCAACACCGTTTGCCGAATCGAGAAAAATAGAGCTATTTCGCTTAACTCAGCCTTGTGACCTTCTTGGAAGCCACAAGGTTGAGCGCCTACAGGTAGCCTCAATGAATATCTGGCCACTCTCCAACAGCCCAGTCGGCAAACTTTTTTGCCCTCCGCTGAATTTGCCGTTTATCCCACGTCCTGGCTGACGCTGCTTCCTGAGTGATTTTCCAGTTTGACCCTTTAATCACGACCCTCTTTTCAGCCCAGCTGAGGTCCTTAATACGCCCATTTTGACCTTTTGTAAGAGGAACCAGATTTCCAATTGTATGAAGAAGTGCTTTGTGGTCTTCTCTGTTAAACCAATCAAGCCAGTCTCCCGTCAGACTCTGTGGTAAAACGTGTTCTACGGTAAAGTCATCTGTAGCGTTGTCATAGCCATGCGTACTGTTGTGTTGAAGTTCTCTCTGGATCAGAAGATATTTCGTGATCTTTCTAGAGTACATGTCTTCATTGCTTAAAGTTTCTCTAATGCTGTTGTCATTTGGGCATCTAATTGTACCCGTTATGATTCGCTCCTTAAGAGTTTTTGGATCGGCACCAGCCTTTCCCCACAGACCTTTGAATACAGCATGTAATCCTGTTGGTTCTAATCCAACTATTGCACGTCGCACTAAAAAAGACTCGACGATGGCAAGGCATTGTACAGTTTGCCTTTTGGAAGCCGTTCCTTCTCGGTGTGCGTTCAAAAGTTCCAAAATGTAGGGCCAGGTAACAGTTGTTTTTGGCATTAAGCTAAATCGATGCACTCGTTCACCCACCTGGTCGCTGATACCATCTATCGGGTTATAATCAACCAGTGCACAATACAAGTCCGCGTAAGTACTCATTTCCGCTACGATGGAGTCGGGAGTTGAACTAGTCCATTTTTTTTGTAGTTCTGGAAAGGCACGGGATTTTGAGATTAAGCCATTGAACTTGATAAAAGAGTAAATAGTGATGTATTGATCAAATGAGTTCCGAGGAAAAGATTTTTCAAACGGCTTCCAGGTCGAGTCATAGAATTTGTCGAGTGCATCTCTGCAGTTGTTCGGGACTCTAGAGATTACGTCGTTTCTGACTAGGTCGGATAGCGAAAGTTTTACACCTTCATAGTTTAGCTTAGAGAACACAGTGTTAGCGTCGTCGGTGGCCTCTAAGGTGATCTGGATAAATACAATCTTATTCAAGAGTCTTTCTTGGAAAGACTCGATTTTGTCTGTAAGAAACTTACCATCTTCATCAAAAAAGATTTCACTGAATTGCCATTTAATGTTTTCCCACTGAGAGGATATACCATGGCGATTGGAGTGTTCGTCAATTGTTTCTTCTTTGAAGTTCCATTCAATGCAAGTGATGTCATAGCTCAATAAGTCGAAGAGTTGCCTACGGTCTTGCACTGTAGGTAGTAGCTTAGGCATGCCTTTGTACTTGCCTGCGGTAAAGGCTAAGTACATTTGTGCAAGAGTAAGTGCGTCTTCTTCTTTTCCGCCTTTTATATATGCCCAAGCCAGTCCACATATGAGCAAGTAAATAGTTGTAAGGCGTTGCTGGCCATCAATCATGAGGTATTCATTTGGTGATTGAGTGCCGCCCTTTTTACCGAAGTCTTGGACGACTGTGGCGCCTATGAATTGCTCGAGATCTTCTACGCCTGAGTTGTCAATATCCTCAAGAAGTGCCTGCAGAGGTTCGTCCCCCCAAACATAATATCGCTGATATACAGGTGCCGAGTACCTCACCGATCCGTCGAACGTTCCATCAACGTTGGTTTTTTCAGGGGTTTTCATGTCTCTTATTTTACTCCGAGTAATTGGGCTCTACATCGTGTCGGCGGATTTATGGCATACAGGTTTTAGGTAAGTTTTTTATTCGCACGTGGTCGACCGGCTAATGCGGGGTCGTGGTTTGTCGCGTGGGGAAAAGACAGGGGGACATTCAAGCTGCAGGTCCTTTTGCGTGCTTTATACGGAATCGTCCGAGCGTAGCGCGGTGTACGAAAGGAAGGCAACCTAGACCTATGCTTAACGTCGCCACTGGCAGTGATTCTTGCCTGTCACTCGGGTGTGGAGATAAGCACATCCAACGAAGCAGCGAACGGGTCGGGGACCCTGGAGAAATACCTGCTTCACGGGGTCGGAAACCCGCGGGATTTTGTTAGCGGCACGACTTCGAGCTTATTGAATTTCAATCATTGAAATCGAAAGGATTCCGTTGAAAAAAGGCCATCGTTACAGGGGAGGTAACGATGGCCTATTGTGTTGATGATTCCGCACGTCTTCGGTCGTCAACCGTTTCAACCTGTCAACCAATGTAAAAAAATCAGCCGGTCTCAAGATCAAGCGGGTTTTGTGCCCCGTGCCATTCAGAAATACTCAGGGTCCCCGGCGACCTCTCAACACCTTGTGCAATCGCACTGGTGAACTGTGTGTTCACCCGGTTCACCCGGTTCACTAAGCTGCGCACCTGTCCGCTAACAAAGTCCGGCGGGTTTCCGACCCCGTGTCTTGAAGAAAACCTCAGGGGCCCCGGCACACTGCGGCAGATACACCTGACGTTCGCTGGTGGGAATGATGCTTACGGGGTGTGGGGGTATGTCCCCCTCAAAAATGCGGTGTAACTCGTGTAACTGGTGTAACGATGGTTAGTAAGTAACTGTATTTATTGAATATTTATGATGTTACATCGGCTGCGTACACAAACATTTAGGCGTATAACTCTGGCATCTGGTGTAACACTCCGATGCTTGAAAGAGGGACGGAGGAGGTCATGTCCATGCGCAGGAGACCAGGTACTTCCCCACTCCCAGTCCGCCCAATAGACGCGATTAACGGGCTGTAATCATCAGTTTGGCCGCTCTGCCAGCGATCAGTCAGAAGTAGTAACGGGCCGCTTTCGGCCAAAAGCAGCCCTTCGGAGGCTCAAGTCGCACTTACTTCGAAAGCCCGTTTGCGCCGTCGTCGATCTCACACAAAATCCGCTCGAGCTCAGGTCGCGACCATTTCTCCCAAGGAAATACATCCCGGTCATCACCGGTGTGCCAATACTCGCCTGCATCAAATGCCTGATAGATAGAGAATGCCGGTTGGGGCATATCCGCGTGCATGGACAAGTCGATGATATCGCTGATGACAGTATTCATCACCTCATCACAGTAATGAAAATCGCGAGTGCCTGTAATAAACAATCTTGCAACTGAGATCGCCAACTGATTCAAAAGATCGCTACTGTCGATCTGTAGGTGCTCACACATCACACTCAATTCCGTATTTGGGGCCTTTTCAATGACCGTAAGTACGTAATCAAGGTTGTAATCACTTAGACCTTTGTTCATGGGGTAACAGCACTCGTCAATTCAGTTTTGCCATGGATTCAGGACAGGCTTGTCAGAAAGGCATATTGCCAGATTTGCTGCCGAAGGTCCGCTTAGGGTCGAAAGCTGCTGCAGGCTCCGATGATGCGTATCCAAACCATTCTCCTGCCGACGCATGAGCTAGGCTTTGCAAACCCCTCATTTCCAGGATGAACAGCATGCCAAGTAACTCGGCTTCCAATATCGCCACTGCGGACGCCCTGACATTGCTCCTGCACAACCAGCATGCACTGGCGGCGGCAATCGAGGAGGTCGCCGTTTGGCTTGCAGCCAATGGAGTGGCAGTGGTTGCAGATAACGCTGTGATGGCTATGGAGACCTTAGATACAAATGCAAAAGCGATCACAGATGCGATTATGCGACTACGGCAGTCGTAAGGAGTCGCTCCATTAGGCACCAAGAAGGGTTGGCAGAACATGGAAGGCTATATTCGGTTCGATCGTTTTATTGATCTGGAAACATCGCTCGAGCAACTTCTTGCTCAAATTCAAGGGGCGCCAATGACTGCGACCTGTTGGAAGTGGTCGCTCATCGCCGCTCATTCTGCCCTGCAGGGAGCTGTATGCATTGCGCTTCGAGGTAGCGCAGGTTTTGATACATGGAAGCCAAGTCACCTCAAGAAGTGGTTAGCGGCGTATGAAAATAATGAGGATTTACCTGATCCTCAACTCGACTTCTTTATGGAGCTATTCGACAAGCTATTCGGTAAAGAGTCCGGAATAAACCGAGACTTGATAAGCTGGCTGAATGGGTCCAGAAACACATTTATTCACTTCAACACAGATCACCTCTCCATAGACCGCAAGTCTATTGTTAGTGCAATTGAAGAGTCAGTAACCGCGATCATTGAGGCACCGACACGTAGCCAGGGAAATTTTTTCTATGAGGAGCAGCAACTCCAGCGCTTCGAAGTGCTCTGTCAGAGCATACGGGCGAGACTTAAGATATTAGCGGTTACCTAGCGCTGGGGCTCAGCCGACGGCATCTACTCCGACCATAGTTCTTGAGGCGAATAAGATCGGCTTTTGGTCGATAGCCGTCCTCGGCGTCAGATGCGTCGAATTCCGGCCTATGTTCAATTGGCTCCCACACCTGGGCCGGTGTGGGGGCCTTTTCTTGCGCGCTTGGCAATCACGGCGGCCGGTGCGTTTACCATCTACCTGCCCTCTGGAGTCACGGCAGCCATCCATTACCCCAAGAGCGACCGCATTCGGCCAGAAGCGGACATTGGCAAACGACCGCCTTCGGCCATCCATAAAAAGACATTAATTTTGCGTCGGGATGCCCCTAGTCGAAGCGATCAGTTGTTTGATCGATTTGAGCTGCCACCCAAACTGGCAAAAATATTAAATCAAACATCTCTAATGATGTATGCCCCATGTAGTTCTTTTATTTCATCTCCATGCTCTAAATACAGACTCCCCACGGCGCTGAATCTTTCCGGCGCGACTCCAAAGGCATCGATAATTTTATTGCTCGCCCGAGAACGATCTTTAATCCATGCCTCGTACATCGCCTTGTATTCTTCAGAGTATGTTAGCTCACCGCTCAAACTTTGAGTAAAACAAGCATTGATAATGGGACCGTCACCGGATGCGAATTTCACAAAAAGCTCTTGCGAAACGGGAATAAATTGTGCTGAGTTGGTTATGCGCTCTAAATGGATTTTGTCTAGCTGAGGATTAAAACGAAGGTAATTATGAGTGCGCATCAAAGCGATGGAGAATTCAGAAGGTGAAAATCCGAGATCGACATGTGCCCAATAGGTCATCAACAGTGCGATCTTCTCAACAATAAAATGAATTTCTTGGTACGAGGTATCAGCTAAGTCTGGCGTGTCCCCATGCGCAACTTTATCTCTAATCCTTTTTATTAATGAAAAGTCGTCATCTGTCAAATTTATAACTTTTAGAATATCCTTGTCTGTTAATCCTATCGTGTAGTCGTATTTCTCTCTGAATGACAAACCACGCGACGTCAAAAAAACTGTTCCGACGAGAGATTCTACATCTTTAAATTGCGCATCATTTAAAGGGTGCTTTATTAACTTTAACTGCTCTGCAAATTTAGTTACCCGCTTGCTTTCAGCTTTGGTAGCTTTCTGATTAGCCATTGCTGTATAGGAGCTAACGTACTCGTCAAGCAAACTTACATAGCCAAGAATTTTGAACTCCCAGAACCCCTCATAACGTTGCATGCCGGCAAGCCGAACCCACGACGTCTTCCTGTAATTGGATGCGTAGTATCGTTCAAACACTGACTGCCATTTATCATCTAACGAGTGTCTTTGAGCTAAGCAGCTTAGCCAAAACTCGCCTCTTGAAGATTCTCGATCTACTTTTCTAAATGCCGAAAAGTAAATAGGCATAGCGTAGCTCGCACCACATCCAACCCATACATTTGCAATAGAAATAGCATTGGCAGTTAATACAGACAATAAAGTAGATAACTCAAACGTTTTGTCTTTTACCTCCTTTACTGAAAATCCACCATCCGTTCGCTCAAAAATAAAGCGTGTATGTTCATGTATTATATGGTCTTCGCCACGCTTGGTTAGACTGCCAACTGTATCGGTCTTTAAAGAGAAGTTCTCATCCGTCGTATTGACGCTTACCGATAGCTGAGGTACCTGGTTTTTCCAGCTAATATTTTCGCCAATTTGGCCGGTAACATATTGTCCACGCAAAAACCAATCAGATACATCTCCATATTTTATATGAAAATAGGTGATTTCAGATATGATGTCGCCAAGTACGACGAAGTCCGCGTATAGCGAATACCTTTCAAGCTCGCAATTGAGTAGTGTGAGCTTCTGGCCATTTTTTGCTTTTGCCCTAAGAATCGAGAACTCACGTCGCGGAGCTTCATAGTGTTTCGTCAAATCAAACTGTATGCGAATCAACGTTCCGTCGCCAAACGAAAGCTGTCCCTGACCTATGACGCCTTGGTCGTCATCATAAACTTCTACGTCGTACTCAAATTTGCTAGAGAAATCAAAATCATTTTTCATTGATAATCCATTATTAAAAAACTGTCTGACTTATTTATATACGAAATTTCGCGTCAAAAATATGCTTGGGAGACAGTATTTAGGAGATGTTTTGTTAATGCCTGCCGAGAGCTTTTGGCCGGATTTTGCCAGTCTCCATTGGCAGCTATGGGACGATAGCTGCCTCCCGAGGATGACCGCTTTTGGCCGAAAGCAGACGTCCGTGAGCGTCGGCTAGTGGGTAGACGCGGTCGTTAAGAAAAAATCGTGGAGGACAGCTAGGAGCAGCTCTTTTCTATCAGGTTGGGCGGGCCGAGCGATACTTCGCGGAAGGCTTCATCACCTACCCGAGCGTAAAGCGACGATCGAGAAGGCTGCCGCGAGCTATAGGGAAGCAGTCGAGGGCGTAGGCAAGGTTCCTATTGTTAGTCCAGATTTGTAGACCGGAGAGAGATGATCATCTCTTCGAGGATCTAGTGGAGCAGGCGATTAATTCCCGCTTCGCCATGGTGCCTGGAGCGATCAATGTTGGCATTCGTGAATTGTCATTGGTCGGGGCCGATCACTTCGATTTACAGGCTACGGGTGGCATTTATCGAGCAGGTGATGGTGCATTGTGGAAGGCGCGAGATAACAGGCCATCAATTTCACGTCTGCTCATTGTGTCCACAACGTTGACTCCTTTTGCTGATGGTAGCGATTCTTAGATGGTGAGGTCGCAGGCGCGAAGGATGTGATCAACAAAAGAAAAGGCCTCTGAGAGGCCTTTTATTCAGCTGCGTTATTTCTTCACCCAGCTTTCAACTTCGTCGGCACCGTGCTTGGTTTTCCACTCCTTCAGCGTCTTGTGATTGCCGCCTTTGGTTTCGACCACTTCGCCGGTGTGCGGGTTCTTGTAGACCTTCAGAGCGCGAGGCTTACGCTTGCCAGGTGCCGCCGCTGGTGTTGAAGCGCGCTTCGTGCTTTGCGGATCCAGCAGGTTGATGATGTGCTTGAGGCTGAAGCCGTATTGGTTGAGCAACTCGCGCAGCTTGGTTTCGAACTCGATCTCTTTTTTCAACGCGCCATCGCTCTTCAGTGCTTCCAAAGCCTGAAGCTGTTCGGCGAGGTGCTTTTCGAGCTGGCGGTATTCGGCAAGTTTGGACATGTTTGATTCCTACATTTGTTTGATGAAAGTTTGAATGTTCGTGCGGCTCACAAGTTCAGCGCTATTCTGACAGTTTAAGCATCCTCTCGGATGCTGATGATCTCGGCTTTTATCAATTTCACGGTGAGAATCTCGACTTTCGTTTTTATGCGAGGTTTGTCCACGAATTCCAGCATTTCCTTCAAGGAGACTATTCGTGCTCTCAGTAGCTCTTTCCAGTTTGGGGTGTTTCTAAGGTCAAATTGAATGATCATTTTGTAGCCTGTGGAGGTATAAACAGCCTACCTACGTAGGCTGTTTCGGTGGCTCAGCGAGTTACAGTGAAAGGATGTCTTGCACGCTGTACTGGCGGGATCGCTCCAACAGTTCGTGCCAGTTCCAGCTGTGGAAGTCTTCGCCTTCTTGTGGAAGTACCAGCTTCATCAGGCTGAGGTGTTCGCCTCCAAGCATCCCTTCGGTAGCCCACAGCTTGCCGCCCAGCTCCATCAGCGCTTGCGCTTGTTCGTTCCACTGTTCTTCAAGCACGATGCGGGCAAGGTACATCGCGGTTTCTTGGGTCGAACTGTATTCTCTTTGCGCTTCGGCAATGTGCTGGTCAACGATGGACAGCTCCTGTTCCAATGCAGTGATGATCAGGTGTTGGCGACGGTTGTGTTCGGTTGCCGTCGCGAGGTTTTTCGCGGCCTTCTGCGCATCGGCATTGGCGTTCTTTTCGCCCTCGGTATCGCCCCAGGCCACTGCCTGCGCATAAGCGGTGGCGGCATCGGTTTCGGCTTGCCGGGCCTTGGCCATGTCCTCTTCCGCCTGCTGCTGAATCTGCGCCAAGCGGGTGCTGAGGCTGTCGCGTTTTTCGTTGAGTTCTTGCTCGTCGGCTTTCCAGTTCGCCATCGACTCGGTGTAACCCGCCATCAGGGTTTCATGATTGAGCAGTTTCTCGCGGCGAGTGATCTTCGCATCGAGCAGCCAGGCACGGTGCTTACTGGCGTCGTAAGGAACTTTCAGGCTGCTGTGCTCCTTGCGGATTGCGGTCAGCCGTTCCTCCTCGATGACTTCGTCGCCTTCCAATAGCGCCTCCAACGGCGCCATCTTGGTGTGGTGCTGTTCAGCGTCGCTCAAGTGTTTATCGCGTTGGGCGGTCAGATGGTTAATCTCGTCGATCAACCGTTGTTTCTTGTCACAATGACCGGTCGCGGCAGTGTTGTCCGAAACCGGCCGTGCCAGCCCGGTGGACTCGCGGCCGAGCAGTTCGTGTTGTTCGGTAGAAGCGTGGAATTCGTTCATCTGTCTTGTTCCTTCAAAAATGGGTTTGGGTTGAATGAGCGGCTGGCGAGGCCGGGAATAAGCCGGCGCTACCTCGATCAGCGGACGTGCCTTCAGGCAGCCCGAGCCTCGCTCTCATCCGTTCCCGGAATCCTCTTCACGATGTAGCAGCGTTGCTGGCCGAGGCCGGGCAGGCGGACCAAGCTCGACGCCTTACCGTCGCTGCTCGGTTCCAGAACGCCGCGCTGCAACAGTTCCTTGTTCACCGCGTTGATGTTCATGCCGCGGAAGATCTCGGAGCGCCACGCCTCGGTCAGCACGTAATAAGTGTTGGTGGTGTGCATGGTGTCGCCCATGCCGTGCTCCAGCGTCTTGCGAAAGCCCAGGCGGTCAATGGTGCGTGGGCCGTGTTCGTCGATCTTCGCTGCCGCCGATTCCCAGCGGGTGAAACGGCTTTCGCCGAAGCGCTCGATGACCTGGCGCAGCCGCGCCAAGATCGCATCGCCCTCGAAGTTACCGGCACCACCGCGCTCGTGGAGCCAGGCGTTCAAGCACACCCGAGCGGCGGTGGTGGCGGTGCCGTCCGGCCAGCCGGTAATGCCCATCGCGGTGGCCAGCTCGCCGGCGGCAGCTGCAAGGCCGAAGCGAGCGGCGGCACGGTGTGCTTGACCGCTGGCGGACGCCGGGAGCGCTTGGGCAATAAAGCCTTCCAGCGTGCGGCGCAGGATTGCCGCCCAGCCGTGACGCTTGCCGGGTTCGCACAGCGCCGTCAGGAACGCGGTAAGCGGTGTGCCGTAATAGTTCGCTACGCGAGCCTTGAGTGCGTCGGAAAGGGCGGCGGCATCTTCGAAACCGTTGAGCGTGTCGAACATGCCAAGGCCTTTGCTGGCGTCGGCCGGAACGGCGAGCATCCGCACCTCCATGCCGGCCTTCAGTTCCTTGTTGGCTTCGGCCATGTGCTGGGCCAAGGTCTTCTCGCCGGTGGAGAGGAACAGCAAGCGCCACTCTTGCACCTGCCGGCCTGCTTGGCCTCGATCATTGGCGCGGGCCTTGCCGGTGCCGTTGCCGAGCATGTACACCGTCTCGCCGATGATGCGGGCATCACACATGCCGATTTCATCGAGCACCAGAAGCCCGTCGGAATGCGCGGCAGCGATCGACTCCAGCGCGTTGTCGGTCGAGCGCCACGAGCGCACCAGACGCGGCCCGCCGTAGATCGAGGCGGCGACTTGCAGGTGCGTTGTCTTGCCGCCGGAGCTGTCGCCGTACAAGTGAAAACCGCCCGATTCGTGGCCGAGCAGGTGCAGCAGGGGACCGGCGAACGCCACACCGACGACAAACGCCAAACGGTGGTTGCCGATGCACAGCGCACCGATTTGCTGTTGCCATTGTTCCAACGTGCCCGCTTCGCTGATCGGCGGAAGCTGCGCGCCGGCCTCGTAGAAGTGCAGGTGTTCTGCGTGCTTGCCGACCTGCTGCTCGGGTAACAGAAAGGCGTTGTCATGCCAGCCTAAACGGGTGACCAGACGGGCACGTTGTGCGCTGTCGAAGCCGCCCAGGTAACTCTGCAAATCGTTGCGGGCGTTGCGCCCCGAACGACTGCCGGCCAGACGCAAGCCCATGTCCACCAACGGGCCGAGTACGTCCTTACCGAAGTCGCCGGTCATGGTGCGCGCTGGGATGTTCCAGCGTTTCTTGGTGCCGTCGGGGTCGTCGAATTCGACCAGCAAGCCCCAGTTGTGGCCCTTCTCGTCACGAGTACGCGCAAGGATTGCCAGCGGCGAACACACCGGGCGTGCTTCGCCGTCTTCGCCGGCATAAAACACACCTTCGGGCGTCAGGCGAAAGCCTCCCGGCATCAGGTCGTTTTTCGATTTTGCCGGTCGCTTGGCCGCTGCTTTGGGTTTCACTTCCGGCTCTGTTTCCGGCTTGGGTTCCACCTGGGCAACTACCGGTTTTTCTTCGATCACACCGAACAGCTCACCGCTGCTTTCCAGCGTGGTGAAGTGGCCGGCGGTCCAGCCTTTTTCGAGCGCATCGGCGGCATCGTCGCCGTCATCCCATTGACCACCCTTTGCGAACGCGGCGCGGTCGTTCTTCAGCGTCGGCTTGCCTTTGAACACCTCCAGCGCGATAACCCGGACCGAAGCGGCGCCGATTTCGCGCAGCTTTTCGGCAACGGTGGCCATGCAGGCTTTACCGCTGTCATCGTTGTCCGGCCACAACAAAACTTCGCGTCCCTTGAGCGGCGTCAGGTCGGCTTTATGCCAGGAGTTGGAGCCGTTCGGCCAGCAGGTGGCCACGTAGTCCGGCAGTAACTCGGCGGCGGCATCCACAGCTTTCTCGCCTTCGCACAGAACCACTGGTGCGTCAGCGCGCTGGGCCAGTTCATCAAGGTTCATTAGCGGACGCGGATCCGGCAGCCCCTGCCAGCGCCATTGTTTGGTTTGGCTATCGGCGCGCTGACACCATGTTAGTGGCGCAAAGACCTTCTTCGGCTTGCCGTCTTCATCCGGGCCGAGGTCGAAGCGATACAGCGCCATGAGCGGCTGACCCTGCGCATCGCGATAGATCCAGACCTTGGACGGCACACCATGATCACGGTGCTTGGCCGGGCACTTGTTCATGGCCTCGGTCGGGATCGGTTGGATAGCGTTCCATGTTGCTGCCTTGGGCTTGCTCGAGGCTGCTTCTATCTTGGCGGCGCCGGGCGCAACGTTCAGCCAATCCGCCAGTTTGTGGCAGGCTTCGACGTCGCTGCCGCCGTCCAGATAGCGCACCAGATCAATCAGGTCGCCGCCTTTGTCGCCGGTGGCGAAGTCTGCCCAGGTGCCCTTGTTCAAATTGACCTTGAGCGAACCGGCGCGCTTGTCGCTGCGAGTCGAATTCGGGGCTGTGTATTCCTTGCCGCCGTCCACACGCTTGCCGTTGGGCAGCCAATGCGACAGGACACGATCAATGTCTTTCAGCGCGGCGGCTTTCACGTCGGCAAAGCTTGGACGTTTCGTGGTGCTGTTCGGGCGTTGGCTCATGTGTCAGCCCTCGGCAAAAACAGCGCATCGTTGATGTCGTCGATCAATGCTTTGGCCATCTCGCCCAAGTAAAGGGCGGGCCAGCTGAAACGCTCGCCGTGGTCACTCATGGCCGCGTCGAAACTGAGCTGGTTCGCGTGATGTTGCAGCAACGACACCATCTCCAGTGCGTCTTCGACGGGTACTCCGGCATTGACGCGAAATAGCTTCAGGTCGGTGGCATTAACGCGAGAAAAGGTAGCGTGGCCCGGTGTGGTGGAAATGCTCATAGCGCACCGCCTTTCTGCACCGCAGGCGTCGAAGTGTTGTCACCGTGCATGGCCAGCGTTTTGATCAGGCCGAGGGTGCCGCGCACGTCCCAGAGGACGGCGGCAATAACATGATTGGCAAGGCGCGAGGATTCGTTTTCGAAGTGATCCTCAAGCAGCGTCAGTACCGAGTCAGCGCGATCAATCGCGCAGGTGATAGCATCGATAGGTACGCCGGCCTCTGCGCTCGGATTCACGCAGAGCAGATCTTCGGGCAGGGCAAAACTCAGGGCGCTGTTCATTGGGCACCGCCTGCGGTTTCGAGTGCGCGGGCTTTGGCCATGTGAGCGTTGTAGCGGGAGAGGCGTGTAGCGAGGCTGGAGTTGGCGTGTAAAGCGGCGAGAGCCATTGCACGGTGTGCAGCGGCGCGAATTTTGGACGGATTGAGGGCAGGCATAGGTGACACTCCAAGTTTGAAGATGGAGCTGCCACTGATCGTCGCCAAACGATTTAGGGTGGCAGCTGTGCGCAGGTTGGCGAACCGGGAACTTGGAACCCGGCAGACCCGAAGGTCTCCCACGCACAGCTGCCATAACACGAAACGGCGGGCACAAAAAAAGCGCCTGCTGTCGGATGGGGCGCCTGTGCGCCAAGTAACTCGGGTCGCCAAACCCGGTCGCTGAATTTGCAGCGACGGCCAGAGAGTAACGTCCGTGTTTCGAAAGTGCAACAGCGCTGATGGCTTGCGGATTTTTCAGGTGCGGCATAAATTGTTTGTGCATGTAGATTGACCTCAACGCCTCCGGATCGCCCCCGGAGGCGTTTTCGTTTCAGGCGTGGGCTTCCCAGCGCAGGGATAGAAGAGGCAGGAAGCCGCCGCTGAGCATGGAGCGGGCGTCTTCGTAAGCGTCGACCTGCTGGCCTTCGTCGACGACAACAGCCCCGGTCTTTTCGCAATGGAGGGATAGGGCGCACCAAGTGCCGTCGGCCCAGCTGAGCACGCTGACTACGCGACCTAATTTGTCCTGCTTGCTGCGATAGCGCTCGAGGCGCTGCATAAGGCGAGGTGAAAACCCGATTTGACGCAGCACTGAAAACGGATGCATCAAAGCTTTCTCTGCGATTTTGCGATTCATGCGGCCACCTGATCACGCGCCTCAATGCGGCTGCGTGCCCATGCTTGGATTTCGGAAAGAACCCACGCCACTGGCGCTCCGCGTGCGGTGCTTGTGCTCAGTTTTACCGGGCGTGGAAAGCCGCTCTTTGGGCACTGCATTAGCTTGTAAATAGTGGGGCGTGCCAGGCCAACGATAGCCATGACTTCGGATATTCTGATCAAGGTTGTCGCGGGGTCGCGATAAGGAATTTGGTTGATTGTTGACGCGCGGGAGTTAGACATAGTCGTGCCTGTAAGGTGAGAGACAGGCGCAGACTAAAAGACGAAAAAAAAGCAAACATGGTTTGCTTTTCGTCGGTACAGCGAAATTTTATCTAGGGAGAAATTTACCTTTTCTCAGGTATTTTCTAACGGTCGGGGCTGATGCCTTGCCCAGGTCGACTAGCGCTTTGACTAATTCAGTTTCCGTTATGTTGGGGTTGGACGAGATTTGGCTTTTTGCCGCTTTGCTTATGTCCTCAAAAAGCTTCTTGGTGTTCTCTTGTTTGATTGTGCCTGGCTTGGCGTTAGCCTTTCCGGCCGCTTTGCCCTTTTCCGACGCTTTTGCGGCAAAAGCCTTTTCCAGCGCTCTTCGCAGAAAACCTGATGCGCTAAAGTCATTGCGCGAAATGTCCGCCCAGTCCGCTTGTTGATAAAGTGAAGCAAGCATCAAAATCTTGGAGGCCTCGCCATTGAAATCAGCAAACTCCTCTCGTGCCTCGATTTCGAAGTCGCTCTTTCGCTTTCGTTCTCTCTGAATGAGGAGGAGGTATTGTTTGGGGTCTGTCTGTCTGATCTGCTCCACCAGATCTAGATCCAGATCGTAGAGGGAGCGTTCTAGGTCGAAGAGCCAGTTCGCAAGGACTTCAACCGCCTGCACAGCTTGAATAAGCGCATAAGTCGCTACGAGTTGCGTGTCGCTTGCGGGATGATCAATGCCAAGGAAGCGGCGAACGACTCTGGGCAGTGAGGTCGGTTCGGAAAAGTAGAAATGCTCTTCAATAGGGTCGCGAAGTCGAAACATTGTCTTTGTCGCTGATTCAGCACAGTCAGCGTATTGGCCGTCCTCGAGCCAGAAAGATGTTGCATTGTGGATGCAGGTAAACGCGTCACGGAAGTGCTCGGAGAATTGGCTGTATAGCGCCAACTCACGGACAGCGAGTTCGACCTCATCAAGATCCCAAAGCAGGCAGCCAACGTCTACCCCGGCAATCTCAAGCTCTAAAGCTTCGGTGCCAAGATTCCTGTTCATTAAGATACCCCTCGCCCCATACCGTGCGTACTGCCCCAGCGAGGTGTATCTGGCAAAACAGCTGCCAGCAGGGGGCTTGTGGTTCGATGACGGTTACACATGTCAGCAGCGTTACACGCGGAGTTTGTCGAGCTCGGATCCGGTGTAACTTTAAGAAAGTCTAATGTTTTCAACATGTTGGGTTGGGTCGTTACACGAGTAACATCCGTTACACCGGTTTTAGAGATAGGCTGGGTAAGTGATCTCATACCGCCTTTCCAAACTGGGCTTGCACTACATTGCCAGCTGCGAGTCCATCAAGATGATCGGCATACCACTGCATCATCGTTACGCGTTGCTCAAGGTATTGGGCCTTGTTGTATACCCCTGAGATGCCTTCCTCTTTGTGAGCCAGCTGCGCTTCAACATGCTCCTTCGGCCAGCCATGTTCTCGAAGCAACGTGCTTGCGGTGTGCCGAGTACCGTGTCCAACAAGGCGACCCTTGTAGCCGATGGTTGCAAAGACTTTGTTGATTGTGTTTTCACTAATAGTTGGGTTCTTGGCTCCTACGCCGGGGAAAAGCCAGCGACTCCGTCCTGTTAAGCAGTGCAGATCCTTCAGAGCGGTAACAGCTTGATGGGGAAGGGGGCATACAAAATCCCGACGCATCTTCATCTTGGCAGCGGGTGTCGTCCAAATAGCTTTCTCAAGGTCGAACTCTTTCCACTCAGCCAAGCGGACCATGCCAGGGCGCGATGCTGTCCAGACACAAAGCCAAGCGGCGGTGCGGGCTGTCAGTCTGCTTGGTGTGTTTTTGAGTGCGTGGAGGAATTCAGCCAGCTCAGGTTCCAGCAGGTGTGGATGCTGCTGAGTCTTGGGGGCTTGGGCTGCAATGTCACGGAGGCGACTACCCGGATCGTTTTCGGTGAGCCCTAAACCGATGGCTCGGCCGAAGATCTGATTGATCCAGGTGCGACACTTTTCCGCCACGTTGTGTGCGTTTCGTGCTTCGAGGGACGCTTGGAGGTCTGCGCAGTCGGTACGGGTGATTTCGTCGAGGGGCTTATCTCCCAATGCCGGGAGGATGTCCTTATCGAGGTAAGTGCGGATTTTGTTAAGAGTGGAGGGAGCGAGGCCCTTTTCTTCTTTGGCCTTAAGCCAAGCTTCCGCAGCAGCTCGGAAGGTCTTAGTCCTGGCAGCGTCAATGGCAGCTTTGGCAGAGCGTTTCTGTTCGAGAGGATCGGCCCCGCTGCTAACTACCTTGCGTAGTTCGGCAGCTTTGTCCCGCGCCAACGCACCACTCACTTCCGGGTAACCCCCTAGCCCCATCCAAGCCCAATTGCCCGCCGGACGTTTGTAGCGGAGCTGCCAGGATTTACCACCATCAGGTTTAACCCTGAAGTAGAGGCCGTTTCCGTCCCGCTCCCGGTATTCCTTTGATTCCGGCTCCAATCCCGCAAGTGTCGTGTCAGCGAGAGGGCGGCGCTTGATGTCTGCGCGCTTCATCCTTGTATCCCAAAGTTAGGTATTTTTCTCAGGATACAAGCAGGGATACAGGGATACAACGGATAAGGGGAGACAGGGGTAGTCAGGCATGCACAAAAAAACCGGCCAAGTGGCCGGTTTCTTTGGGTCTGAGAGGCTGGTAGAGACTCTCAGATACTGCTATGTGGTGCCCCGAGGGGGCAACGGTCTGAATGCGACGGTAACGTACCATAAGCGGCAAACCCCTGCGAAGCCCGTCTATGCTGGTTATGGGCCGTGTTGCGCGAAGACAGTGAGCGGCAGTTTCGTGCAAGTGCGTGGTAGCCTTTACGCCATTTTTACGCCAGGAGGGTGGAATGGCTTCGTACCGGAAACGAAGTGGTGGTTGGCGCGCTGAGGTCGCGAAGCTGGGTGTGCGTGACTCTCAAACCTTCGACACCAAGGCCGCGGCTATTGCTTGGGCAACTGCTCGTGAGGCTGAAATCATTGCGCAGAGTGGTAAGTCTCGCACAACCGTCGCTATGACGCTTTCGGAGGCACTGCGTAGGTACAAGCGGGATGTGTCACCAACGAAGGCAGGTCAGCGCTGGGAAGAGCTACGGCTTGATAAATTCGACAGGGAACTGGAGTGGGTCGGAGAGTTGATGGATAGCATAACGTCCGAGCAGGTCGCTCAATGGCGGGATGCACGGTTGAAGGTGGTGAAGACTGCGACGGTCAGGCGTGAAATGACGCTTCTGTCGTCCGTCTTTGAACTCGCCAGACGGGAATGGAAAACGTGCCTGGCCAACCCTGTCCGAGATGCGAAACGGCCGAGCAATGGTGCGCCCCGCGAACGTCGTGTTGCTCCCAGCGAGATCAGTGCGCTGCTGAATCGACTTGGCTACATCGAGGGTGAGTCACCGGTGACGCTGCTGCAGGAGTTGGCATATGCGTTTCTCATCGCGATTGAAACAGCGATGAGGCAAGGCGAGATCCTGGGTCTGACCGCGAAATGGGTGAACCTGCGAGAGCGCTTCGTCCATCTTCCAATGACAAAGAACGGCACCAGTCGGAATGTTCCGCTGAGCAAGCGTGCAGGTGAGTTGTTGGAGCCGCTCTACAGGGGCAAGGGCGCAGGCGATCGGCTATTCAGATTGGAGTCAGGATCTGCAGACGCGATGTTTCGGAGGATTCGCGACGAACTGGGAATTGATGGTCTGACGTTTCACGACACCCGGCATGAAGCCATCACGCGCCTGGCTCGTAAGGTCGATGTGCTGGATCTGGCGCGTATCACCGGCCACAAGGATTTAAAGTCGTTGATGATCTACTACAACGCCACTGCGTCGGAGCTGGCGCAGCGTCTGGGATAAAAAAAGCCTGCGGAGTACGCAGGCTTTTTTATTTACGCTGTTTGCCTGGCCCGTCTCGCAGCGGGCAACCGGGCACGATGTTGCCGCAACCAGGTAATCACCTCTACCGCGAACCATCGTTTCGCTGCCTTCAATCCAGTCGCGCAAGGTTGAACGCTCGTGGGAAAGCCAGGTTGAACCACAACCCGACGCTCGACCGTATAGGCGGATAGCTTTAGATACGCGGCGATATCCTGGGCTGTCCATAGTTCATGCTCCGCTGCAACGGCGGGGCGCTGCAGCTGCCGAATCAGTTCGTGTATCGAACTGAGAAGATCCGGCGATTCCATTGGTACATCAGCGGGCATACCGGCGCTCCTTCGCTAATCTCGCGGCCAATTTTTCCGCCATGGCGTTTTCCCATTCTTCTGTTTTGCGTTGCTGACGGAGCTTACTGCAGCGACTATGCCGGGGTATGGATCGAGCAAAACCACAGATGTCGCAGACGCTGGGCAGGTCGAGCCGCTTGCTGGCCAGCGCTGGCCGTATACGGGTAGGGTTTTTGGGTTCAGACATTCTTTCTGCCTTGCAAATGCTGAGTTGAGTTGTTGTCGGCCAGTACCTGGGCGACAACAAGCGTTTCAACGTCGGATAGGTCGCCCTGCGCTCTAGCCATGTCGGTCAATGACTCAAGGCGGATTCGCGCATCGGTGGTCTTGCGCACCTGGTAGTCGAAAAGCGCAGTGCCGACGATGCGAATAGCCATTAGGTGGCGTGCGTTTTCAGTGCCGTAGTCTGGTGATGTGGTAGCCTTCGGGTCGCTGCTGCTTTGGTGCTGTACTCGCATAGTGTTGCCCTCAGTTGCGGTGGGCATCGAGGAGCTGCAACTCCTCGGTGCTGTTGGTATTTCTCTTCAGCCGATAATGGCGGCTGTCCAAGCACTCTTTAAAATCGGTGAAAGCCGGTTTGCGTCTGTGGTTAGCGCCTCCACTTCTGTGTCGGTCAGATCCGGCGAGCTGGGGAAAGCAGCGCGCACGTCCTCGGGGTCGACGTATGCCTCGACGTAACACAGCAGCCACCCGCTCACGTCGTCCAGGCGACCAGAAAGCTCCAGCCGGCCATGCGAGAGTCCTTCATGAAAGCTACTCAGCTTGTCCTCGAACCCCTCCATATCAATGGAGTAGTCATTGCTGATTGACTGATTCACTTCTGCTGCTGAAAAGTCTCTGGCGAATAGTTGGCAGTAGGTCGCGCACAGCGGCTCGCTAACGGTGAACGTCGGCGCCTGGGGGGCGCTCAGCTGGTCGTGGTTGGTACTCATCATTTGCTGCTCCTTTCTTGGTCAAGCCAGGTATTGGTTTAGGTGGCAAGGCTTACGCCTTTCGAACCAGGTGGATTACTAAACCCTCAAACTCTCCCTCTTCGTCCCACGACTTCCATTCCAGAACGCCCCGGATCTGCGCGTCTGTGCAGTTCAAAACGAGAATTTCGCGCTCTCCACGGTTGGCCCGAACCTCCAACGCATCTACCAGCCCGCAAATCGCATACGCCTCGGCGAAGATGGTTCGATTTCCAGACCCGAACTCGGCCAATTTCAGCCGGCTTATCTCGGCGGTTGCGTGGTCTTGCTCTTGGTTATTAATCACTTGAATTTGCATGGCATTGCCCTCACGCCTTGAAGTGCCAGCAGCGAACCGTCTGCGGGATTGGGGTCAACGGAGTGCGCGCCTGCAGCGCTGCCCTGATACTGCTTTCGGTGGGCTTACTTGCCTCAAGCAACTTGTGGGTGCGACCGTCCTTGAGCATTCGTCTTAACGTGGCCAAGTCCGGAATGCGTTGACGGTGTTCGTGGGCGACTTCTGCGAACTGGTTGAGGTTGATCGCGATGACGCCGGCGTTCTTGCTGTGGTTGACCAGCGGGGCGCCAGGGAGGGATTCCAGGTAGTCATAGACCTGCCAGAAGTCGTTCAGCTCTTGCGGGTCGGTGGTGATCGCCGCCTGCCTATCGTTGGCCATGCCCTTGATGTATTGCTGGGTTTCTCGAACCATTTGTTCAGGCAGTTGGAGTACCAATTGAAGGCAGTCGACCAGGGCGAGCAGCATGCTGTGATTGCGGATGATCCGATCCGACGTCAGCTTTTTGCTGGCCCATAGTTCGGCCCGGTACTTCGGGTATGTTTCGGCGAAGCGCTTCATCACCTGCGACTCTGCTTTCATCGCTTTGACTATGAAGTGGCTGACGTCTTCGACTTGCGTCTGCACGAGCGAGTCTGCAGCTGCGCGACTGTCTTCGGTGATGTTGGGCTTTGGGAAATACAGCTTGGTGATCCGGCTCAGAATCGCTTCATGACCGGACACGCCTGCGTTCTGCGCAATTACGATCGACGCACGAAAGGGCGGTTCGTAGGTGTCGTTGCTGTTGTTCTTCACGCCCCGGGTGCGCAGCAGACCACCGCCGTAGTAGTCCTTGAATTCATCCCATTCAAACGATTTTGCGTTATCGGCATCGGTGTTGCGGTCGGCTTCGAGCAGTACCAGGGGAATGTTGGAAACCTGACCCATTGCACGGCTACGGCCGGAGGTGGAACCCTTCGCAGGGTCGAAGCCTTCATAGAGACGCCCGAACAGTTTCCATAGAAATTTGATCAAGGTCGTTTTGCCGGAGTCAGGCTCGCCCGACATTTCCAGGAACGGGAAGCTTTCATAGTCGGCACGGATCTGCTCGGCGAATAACGAGCCAAACCAGTAGGTGAGGGCAACGAGTCCCTTTTCGCCAAAGCACAGCCAGAGTTTCGGTAGCCAGTCATCGCGATAGGCCTTGGCAGTCGGCGCCATGGCGATCTTGATGGACTTCATCAGGCACTTGACCCGTGACTGACCGAATTCGAAATAGTCTTCTTCGTTGGCCTTGTAGACGTTCCCACCTTGGATGGCGATATCGTTGAAGATGTAGGCCTGATGCTCTTTGCTGTACCCGATGTAATCGATGGTTTCGACCGTTTGCAGCCCTTCCGTCTGGCGGATGACGATCTGGTCTAGGTATTTTTGTGTGCCAAGCCAAGTCGCGCCGGCGAACATCAAGCGCGCCTTGAATTCACTGCTCGACGAAATTTGTTTGGGGGTGAACGTAAATTTTTCAGGTGCGTTGTCACTCGGGGTATCAACCTGGAAATAGAACCAGGCGTCGCCGGTCACGTCGTTTACCTGCTTGTAAAGCGCCTCAAATTTGCAGTTGGCAATCTGTTTCAGCGCGCAGACAGACTCCAGAACCTTGTGACGTGCTTGGCGATCGTTCAGCAGTTGATCGTCGTGATCGTCACTGTTGATAAGAGCGCGTTGCTCGTCTTCCAGCTTAGACAGGTCAAACTTTGCCCAGTACATCCGGTCGGCGAAATCGAAATGGAATTCCGACGTTGCGTCTTCCCAGGTGTACATCAAAATCGCTTTCTCGCGGGGCGAAGCCGCCAGAAGCAAGTCGCCTTCGTGGCGCGCAATTTGGAGATCACGCTGACGGCGTTGTTCGCGCTTGTCGGAGTCTTCGAAACCCCAGCGTTGATGCAGATCGTTCCAGTCGAGCTTCTGCCGGCGGCGTTGTGGAATCAGCGCTGCACTGCAGCTGTAGCCCAGCTCACGAGACAACTTCGCCCAGCGCTGTAGGTAGCCACGCGCTGTCGGTTCGTTATCCAAAGCCCAGACCAGTCGCGGCAGTTTGCCTTTACGTTGCTCGGCCAGTTGCTCCAGCGCGTGAGCGGGGTAGCTGACGCTCGACATGGCAGATACTGCCGCGATGCCGTTCTGCAGGAGTGCGATGGCGTCGAAGATCCCTTCGACAATCCATAGTTCTTCTACGGTGGCCAGGTCGACGGAGGGCGGGCACCACCAGTAACCGAGGGCGCTATATTTGGGTTTGAACCGCGCCTTCATTTTGCCGAAGCGGGATGGGCGATCGATCAAACGTTCCCAGTAACCCCCGTTCGGGAGTGGAAAGCGGATTGTGGCGCTGGAGTGCCCCGTCTCGTGATTGACGTAGTTTTCTTGCGTGAACCACCCGGTCAGCATCCCAACGTCAAAGCCCCGGGCGAACTCAAGGTAAGCCCGAGCTGTAACCGTTGGATCGTTGTCTGTTGCAGGCGCGCGCTTGCTCCAGTCCTCGAAAAGGTCTTCGTATAGGTTTTTCACATGCTCGATGTGACCGCAGCGTTCAGGGCGACCACAGCGGATCTGCCAAGGGTTGTCGTATCGAGCGTAGAGTTCTTTCTTCTTGCACTTGGGGCAGGTGCCACCCCGCATGTATTTCGTGCCGGCGCGAAGTTTCAGGTCGAAATCGAACTGCAGTCGCTCGATGACCGTATCTCTGAGGTCTTCTTTCATCATGATGTTTTCTTCGCTGCTTTGAGGCTGAGGCTAAGGCTGTGAGTTAGGGCGCCGATCAGACTTTTCTGAGCGGCCATCACCGGGCAGTTGGCAAGGATCGATCCGTGGCGGAGGCCATCGGGAATCAAGCGGAACTGGTCTGCGTACCAGAGTTCGTTGAAGCTGAGACGGTACTGCTCGCGCAGGTTGGCCAAGAGCGCTTGAGCCTCTACAGGCGTCAGTTTTGCGTTGATGTTCAGGGCGTTTTCCATCGTCAAACCTCAATTTCGGGCGCAGCTCACCCAAACCCACGGCAATGGGGAATCGGGAATTTGTTGGTTGGGTGTTACGGCGTGGTGATGCGGAAACGCCCGTTGTCCGGCGCGTTCAGAATGCGTTCATAGATCAGGCTGACAGGGATGGCCCAAACCTCACCGGTGCCCGTGTCGGTGATGACCGTGTGGGTCGGCGTGCTGGTCAGAACGTCCAGACGCTGCCGGCTGTTGGCTGCTGATAGATCGCTGTGGGCCAGATGAACGATTTTCTCGGCAGTCGGTGTGAGTACGTCGAAGTCTGCGACCAGGTGCTGAACTGCCCGCTTCACCAGCTGCTGGTCGTCGCTCAGGTGTTCGCACTGATGCCGCTCAAGAAAAAGCAGCGCTGCAGCTTTGAGCATGTCCTGATATTCCTGTACTGCGTGCATGGTGTTCATTGGGCTTTCCCTTCGCGGTAGAGGGCGATCGCTGCCAATACTTCCGAGTGCCGCGCCGCCAGATGGAGGTCGTTCGCGTCCAGGATGTGTTCGGCTTCTTCTTCGCTCACAAATCCATCTTCAAGCGCTTCGGCGATAGCCTGGTCAACACAGCCGCGTTTGGCTGCGACCTGCAACGAGCGGGCGTAAAGCTCGACGTTATCGAGGTTTTCAGGACTGACGACCGGTACGAATCGACCGCCATACATTGACGCGATGTAGTTCGGCAGATGGTAGGAACCACACTCTTTTTCCAGCATGAAGATCTGCGCGTCACTGAGTGGGGAGCAGCCAGCGCTTTCGTATGCATGGTTATCAAACTTCTTGAGCTTGAGTCCCAAGCGAATCGCAGCAGCCTCGCGTCCGCCGGTATAGCTACGAATGATTTCGCTCGTCACTTCCTTGCGTGTATCTAGGATCAGGCTTTTCATCTTCTACTTTTCCCTGTTGAGCCGTGGCACTACTGTTCAATTTCGCCGTCTTTGATTCCAAGCAGTACGGCGGCGCGATGTGCCTCCCCACGGCGACCTTTTTTGCGACCGTTTAAAAGGTCGCTGACCAAATTCTTATTCAGTCCATGTTTGCGACTGAACTCGGCGATGCTGATCCCTCTACGATCAAGCGCCTCGCGGGCTTGCTCGGGTGTAACAGTGGCGGGCATAGTGTTCGCTCGTGTGCGTTCGTGTAGGTTCGTGTTTGTACGACGCAGATTATGACCAGTTTATTTGTCCTGTAAAGGGGCTAGAGTTTGAAAAATTTGTCAGCGGGAGAAATCTCGGAGGTGAGTGCAGGCGAATGCTTGCGCGAAGAAAGGGTTCGACTCGGCCTAAAACAAGAGGAAATGGCTCAGATCGGCGGCGTAACCCGCAATACTCAAGGAAGTTACGAGAGAGACGAGCGCCGGCCAGATACGGGCTATTTGAAAGCCTTGAATGCGGTAGGTCTGGACGTTCTCTACGTCATTACAGGCGAACGAACTCCCACGCCGGTGGGGGTGTTGAGCGAGGATGAGGAGGTATTGATTAAGCGCTATCGAAGCATGCCGGCTGAAGACCAAAAATCTGTGCGTCGCTTTCTCCAAGCGATCGCGGATGACGTAGCGAAACAAAAATAACTGTGGAAAAGGGTTGTAATGCATTCGCAACCGCTCCGTTTTACAGCATTTCCCCGCCTCGATAACGTCGATCCAGCAATGCACTTTTATGGAGTAGTGAGCATGTTGGATCGCGCAGTAATTGATAATGAACAGTTCCAATCTGGCGAGTTGGAATGGGATGCGCTTTCGAAAATCGAACGTCGTCTGGTAGCGCTTTATCGCCAGCTGACCGAGGAAGATCGAAAACAATTGAGACGCCTTACTGAGGCGTTGGCCACGATTCCGGAAGAATCGGAAGTCGCCTAATCTCTGATTGGTTTCAGCGATATAACCGATCGCCGGCAATTGGGTCGGCGGTTTGTGCCTTACGCCACCGCCTGTGTTCCCAACTGCTCGAACAGTTCTCGCTGCTTCGCCCTGGGCATCTCGCGTAGACGATCCATCAACATGCGTTCGAATGTCTGCGATGACGGGCTGAGCGTGTGTGAGAACGTCAGATTCGCCACCCAAGTGTGCCCGCACTTTGCGTCCAGGCACTGGCAGTAGAGTTTGACGAACTCCGTCGTAACCTCTTCCCGTGAAGCAATCCGGCCTTTGTGGCCGCACTTGCATACAACTCTCATAGTGTCCCTCCCCAGGGGCAGCTGATCGCCACCATATTGCCACATTTTGTAGTGGCATTTGCTCCGAAAAGTGTTTCATACAGTGGCTTCCACTGCGTCTGGTGCAGGTTTCCAGCTAAAGCGCCTGTCTTCTCGCAGTCGGTCATTCAATTGGTTGAACAGCTGACAGATCGGGCGAATCTCGTTGCTGGTGTACACTCGGTCGATCTTCTCGATGTCGCCGAACCCGCCGGTGTTTTCCGGGATGATGCCGGCCAGCGCGGGGTTCATTCGCCACGCTGCTATGACGTCGTTCCGGGTGATGTTTTTCACCTTCTCCAGTTCGTCTTTCGCCTGAAAGTCACCTACGGGAATGATCTGAATCGCGTTTTCCTTGCCGTTGGGGATGTTGACGAACATCGAGCGGAAGTTGCCCACGCCCTTGCTCGCGCTGATCTGTGCGCGCAGCTCGTCTTCGTCCTCTTCGGTCAGGTCGGGGTCGTTGGTGTAGAAGATGTAGCCGGCGTGCGCGCCGTTGCTGTAGTAGCGTCGGCGGAAGAGGGTGGCGGCCTCATTCAGCAGCAACGCCTGCAGGCCGCCCAGGTAGTCCGGAATCCCGTAGATGTTCTGTTCCACGTCGTAGTCCAGGACGTGGGAGATTTCGTGCGCCTCGAATTCCATTTCCTTGTTGTCTGGCAGCAGCATCACGAAACCTCCGTCGACCTTGACGCGCATGTTGATCGCCGGCAGGTGCTGCAGCTCCAGCACCTGGCCGAACGCATTGGTGTCGTTGTAGAAGTACGCTTCGCCGAACACCATGTAGTCCAGGCCGGCGCGCCCCATCGTCTCTGTACTGCAGCCAGCCGAGGCGATGAACTCACGCAGCAGCAGGTTGCGCTTGAACTTCGGAATGGCGCCGTGGTGCGCGTTGGCGCGCAGCAGCTTCGCCAGGCCTGCCCGCGACACTGGCGGCTTGTAGATCTTGCCGTCGTCGCTGGGAAACACGCCCACGTACTCGCCGATGTTGCCGGACAACACCTGCTCCGGCTCCCCGAACGTAAACGAGCGCATTGGCTGTTGCTGTGGTTGGGCTACGTGGTGTTTTCTGCGTTTGCGGTTGGCCATGGCTGCTCTGGTTACTCGTGAGGTAGCGGCTGCGGCGCCGCTTGTTGGTGTTCAAAGGTTCATTGAAAAGTGCGTGCATCACCGCCCAAGCAATGTCGGCGTGACCGGTCGCTTCGGTACGAGATGCGCTGTAGGTGATCTGGCCGCTGTTGGTAGCGCCGCGCTTGATGGTCAGGAACGCCTGGGCGATATCTGTCCATCCTGCGTCCCACTCGATGCGACTGCCTTGGATCGTGTCCTGGGCTTTCAGTACCAGGGCGTTTTTCGCTTCCAGGCTGTAGTGAATCGGCGTTGCCTTGGCGTAGAAGTCGCGCACCAGGTCGAACACGCCGTAGCCGATACCGGTGATATCGATGCCGATGTGCTGGACGTTGAAGCGCTTGGTCAGCTTTTCGATTTCGCTGGCCTGGTGCTTGAAGGACGTGCCTCGCCAGCTGTGCTTCTCCAGGATGCGGAACTTCGCCCCGGCTTCGAGCGGCGGCGCGATGACCACACAGGTCGCATCGTCGCGGGTGCGGCTCGGGTCATAGCCCAGCCACACCGGGCTGTTGCCGAATGGCCGATCCAGATCCGGTTTGTAGTCCTCCCACAACATCACATCCGAATAGCAGCGCTCCAGATCCTTGAGGCTGAACGCGCTTTGGCTGCTGTCGATGAACTTGCAGTAGAACAGCTGCTGGAATTTGTCTTCGTCGTACTCCAGCTGCAGCTGCTCCAGGTCGAACAGATCGCAGCCGCCGGCGATCGCATCGTCCAGGGTGATCGTCTTGCGCCACTGGCCGTCCGGACACAGCGCGCCCTGCGTGTAGGCCGCTTCACTGGGCCATTCGCCGCCGGCCTTCTTGCCGCGTTTGCTGTTGCGGAACTCGTCGCCCGACCAGAACGGGTACGCCTGGTGCGACACCGCGCTGGGGGTCGAGAAATAGGTTTTGCGCCATTTCTTGTGGGTGCCCATGGCGCTGGCCACGGTGCTGAGTTTTTCGAAGTCACGTATCCAGAAGTATTCATCCACGTAGACATGGCCGTGGTAGCCCTGGGCGGTGCTGCTGTTGGTACTGAGGAAGCGCAGTTCGGCGCCGTTGCTCAGGGTGATCGGGTTACCGGTCAGCTCGATGCCGAACCACTGCTGGGCAAACTGAATGATGTAGCTGCGGAAAATCTCCGACTGTGATCGGCTGGCCGACAGGAACACCTGATTGTCACCGCTCAGCACGGCGTCCATGAATGCTTCGCCGGCGAAGTAGTAGGTCAGGCCGACCTGACGGCTTTTGAGGATGTTCCGGACACGGCGGGTCAGTGGGTTCTGTTTCGCCTCGAACAGCTCTTTCTGGTAGCCGTACATTTTCGAGATGAACTTATCCAGGAAGTCCACTTCGGTCAGGCCGCTGATGTCGTTCTTCGCTTTCTTTTCGCGCTTCTTGCCGCCGCCCTCGCTGCGCTCACGGCGCTGACCAGGTGGGCGCTCGCGAGGCTCGTCCGGACGGTCTGACGGCGCTGTCGGCGCGGGTGTCGCAGCCAGCTTTTTCAGACGCTCCAGCAGGCCGGTCAGCCGCTCCAGTTCTTTCAGTTCGGCATCCGTCAGCGGATCGATCTTTTCCAGAATCAGGGTGATTCGCCGGTTGACAGCGCTCAACGGTTCTTCATCCGTCAGCATCTCGTCCCAGCCGCCTTGGCGAATCCAGTAGTAGACGATACGGATATTGGGCAGCTTCAAATGCGCCTGGATTTCCTTCACCGAACAGCGGCGCAGGTAGAGGCGTTTTGCGGCTTCTTTGACTTCGGTCGGGTAGTTCATGGGCCGCAGTCTATGCGGCGAAAACGCCGGAAACGCGGGGTGAAATCCCACCATTCGCCTATATCCGGGAAATAGGAGAACGCTGAAAACCAACCGTTTGTTTGAGGGGAATCGGCTCCCTATCGTGGCGGCTCATTCAACGATTGAGCGCAGTCACCCACTATGCCCCGTTCCCTTGTCTCCTACTGGAAACGTGTTGCCACCAGCGGCCCGACCGTCGATGGCCGCGAAATCCTGCCCCAGGAACTGCGCGACATCGCCGAGACCTATGCGTCGTCTTTGTACACCGCCGTTATCTGGTGTGAGCACGATCGCTGGTTCGGCTCGTTCGGCACCGTTGCCAACGTGCGCCTGGTTGAGGAAGGCGATGACCTGGAGCCGGGGCAAGTCGCCCTTGAGGCGCAACTGAAGCCCAATGACAAGTTGCTTCGCTTGAACGACGCCGGCGAAAAGCTGTTTACCAGCATCGAGATCAAGCCGAATTTCCGGGGCCGTGGCAAAGCCTACATGACCGGCATCGCGGTCACTGACGAACCGGCCAGCGTCGGCACTCAGGAACTCTACTTCTCCAGCCGAACCAGCCGCGATTCGTATTACGCCGCCTCCCACGAGCTTGGCTCATTCAGCGAAACCGAGCCGCAGGGCGAGATCGGGCGGCTCGCCACGATGTTCACCCGCATGTTCAAGCGCTTCGGCATCGAAGACACGCCCACCGAAACCACTCCGCAAACCCCAACCGAGAGCAAACCCCCAATGGATGAAGCTACCGCAACGGCCTTGAAAGCCCTGCTGGCCCAGCTGCTGGTCGTCGCTGCCGGCATTCAGGCCGTGATCGAGCCTGCAGCCGAAGAAGCACCAGAACCCGACCAGGCCCCGATCGATGACGTCAGCGCTGCAGTAGACGAAATCGTCACCACTGCCGAGGAAGAACGCGAGTTCAAGCGCAACGGCGCCGGCAACAAGGCCGTGCTGGCGGCGTTGGCTGGCCTGCAGAAGCAATTCACCGCACTGAAAAACACCCCTGCCGGTCGCCAATTGCCGCGCACCACCGGCGCCGCCGACAAATCCAAAGTGCGGGTGCTCTGATATGGCTCAGCCACTGAGCGCCAACGGCGCAAAGAAGTATTCCGAACTGCAGGCGGCGATCGCTGAAAGTTACGGTGTTGATCAATCCAGCCGTATGTTCAGCGTCGAGCCTTCGATCGCGCAAGAACTCAACGACGCCATCACCGCCAAAGCTGATTTCTTGGAGCGTATCAACGTCGTCCCGGTCAGCGAAATCAAGGGCGAAAAGGTGTTCATCGGTGTTAACGGCCCAGTCACCGGCCGCACCAACACCAAGACCACCGACCGCGAAGCGAAAGATGCCTCGGCGCTGGACAACACCACCTATGAGCTAGCCGATACTCAGTCTGACGTCGGTTTGCCTTACGCCAAGATCGACGCCTGGGCGAAGTTTTCCGACTTCCAAGAACGCTATTCAGCGGCCGTTCAAAAGCGAATCGCGCAGGATCGAATTGTTATTGGTTTCCACGGCACCCACGCGGCACCGCAAACAGACCTGGGCGCTAACCCGAAACTGCAGGACGTAAACAAAGGCTGGCTGCAGCAATTGCGCGAGCAAGCACCGCAACAGGTGCTCAAGGAAGGAAAAACCGCTGGCAAGGTCACCCTGGGCGCAGGTGGCGACTACGCGAACCTTGACGCGCTGGTCCATGACACCAAACAGATGGTGGACGAGATCCTGCGTGAGGACGGCGATTTGGTCGCCATTATCGGCACGGATCTGTTGGCCGCCGACAAGGCCAAGCTCTACACCAAACAAGGCGACACTCCAACCGAGAAAGAGCGGATCGAGGACGCCCAGGTGATCGCCACCTATGGCGGCATGCCGGCCTTCAGCGTGCCAAATTTCCCGGTCAACGCTGTGCTGGTCACCAGCTGGGACAACCTGTCGATCTACTTCCAAGACACCAGTTGGCGCAAGCAAACCGTGGACAACCCGAAACGCTCCCGTGTCGAGGATTACAACAGCCGCAATGAGGGCTACGTGATCGAGCAGCTGGAGAAAATCGCCCTGACCGAAAACGTCGAGCTGGTCGCATGAGCCTGGCCCTTGCCCACAAGCGCCGCACTTTGGCCCTGGGAAGCGCTGCAGTGATCGCCGCTGCAGCGGCACCGCTGGCGTATTCGCCGGCGGAAGCCCTGAGCAGTCCGGCCAATGCCAAAAAGCATCTGCAACTGCAGGAAGCGGCAATGGCTCAAGACCTGGAGCGCCTGAGCGCGATCAAGGGACTGGCTGGTCGCCAGGCACTCAAGCGTGAGGAACTGCTGCCCAAGTACCAGGATTTCATCCAGCGCTACATGGACTCGGGCCTGGTGATGCAGAACCCCGTCCTGGTGCAGGTGATGGTCTGGCTGTTCGACACCGAGCAGTTCGAAGACGGACTGGAACTGGCGGACTTCGCGATCGGGCAGGGGCAAGAAATGCCGGAGCGCTTCAAGCGCAACGTGCAGACGTTCGTCGCTGACGCGGTGATCGACTGGGCTTTCCGCGAGTACAACGCGGAGCGCAGTCCGGAACCCTACCTGTCCGACCTGCTGCCGCGCGTCGACGGTGAATGGGATCTGCCCGAACAGATCCCGAGCAAGTTCCACAAGTTGATCGGCATGCGCGCCATGGAGGCCGAGCAGTGGGAAACCGCGCTCAAGCACCTGGAGCGTTCCACCGAGCTGTACGCGAAGGCCGGCAACGAGACGCGCATTGCGAAATGCCGCAAAGCGATCGCCAAACAAACACCCGCCGTCACCGGCGCCCAATAACCGACTACCCCCCCAGCGGGGAACTGTGGACGTGTGTCTGCCATTCATGGACAGCCCCACGAGAAACAGTCTCCCCGCCCTAATTCGAGCGGTCAGCAATGAGCTTTTCCGGGAAACCCACCACCATCGTGGAACAGGCGATCGAGAACGACGGCTTCTGGCCGAACCTCTCCGTGGCCGAGTTCCAGAAGGGCTATCGCCTGCCGGCGGAGTTCCTGGGCGACCTGCTGACCGACGCCCTCGCCATTGCGATGTTCGAGGTCAATACCGATCTGGCTGCCGTGAAAGCCGTCCTGCAGGACAGCGGCGTATCAGACCTGGTTTCTGTGACAGACATTGCCACCCCTACGGGTTGGGCTTACGCGCACAAGGCCATGCTCTACAAGCGCGCCGTTTACTGCCGCGCCAAGGCCAGCGCCCTGCAGCAGTTCCCCACCGTGACCCGTCGCGAGAGCGCCGAGAACACCGGCAAGGAAGCGCCGGAGCGTGAAGACGCGTTCCTGGCATTCAGTCAGCAAGCCGTGCGCGCCCTGCAGGGCCGTGGCCGCATCACGGCGAAGTTGCTATGACCAAGCTGCAGGCGTTGACCGCCTACCTGCTGGAACGGCGCCTGGTCGAGCCTGAACAACTCGACAGTTTCACCGAGCAGGTAAGGCTGTCGCTGATCTGGAAACCCGACGTCGGCGGCATGCACTTCGCGGACATGCATTATCGCGCCGCAATCGTCATGGAGCGTTTCGCGGATCATCCGGCGCGCCTGATGGCCCTGGTCGGCAGTTGGCTGGAAAGCCACGACGCCGATCGCGACCGCCACGAACTGCCGGCGCCGGAATTCACCGTGGAGCCGGTCGACACCGACCTATTCGACGTGGAAGTCACGCTGGAATTCGTTGAACCGCAGTACCTCTCCGAAGATCCGGACGGCGAAGTCGAGGCCTTCGGCAAGACCTGGGCGTTCATCCCGTTTGACCTGTGGGTCGCTGAGCATGGCGAGGTGGCCACCAATGGCGGGGCGTAGCACGTTCGAACTCGACGTACTGGGTCGCCTGGGCGTGCGCGAGCAACTGGCGTTGCTGGCCATGCCGCCCCAATTGCGCCGCCGGTTGTTGAACCAGGTCACCAAGCGCGTGCGGACGATGAGCCGCAAACGTCAGCGTGCCCAGCAGAACCTTGACGGCTCGGCGTTCGCTCCGCGCCAGGGCGACGGCAAGGGCAAAAAGAAGATGGAAGCCGGTCTGGCCAAGCTGATGGTGGTCACTCGACTGACCGCTGATGAAGCGGAACTGGGCTGGAAAAACGCCCTGACCCGATGGGTCGCCGCCCAGCAACACAACGGCGTCAGTGAACGCCGCACCGCCGCGCAGATGCGCCGCTGGAACAAGACCCCGCCGGGACTTGCGGCCACCGAAAAGCAAGCCAAGCGCCTGCGTCGGCTGGGCTTTCGCGTGCGCCAGGCTGGCAAAAAGAGCCTGACCAGGCCGTCGGTGGCGTGGATTCAGGAGCATGTGAACTACGCCAAGGCGGGCTTGCTGATCCGCATCCTGGACGACCAGCGCAGCGAGTCTTCGGGCGCGCAGAGCTGGGAAATCACCCTGCCGAAGCGTCAGTTCATCGGCGTTAACTCCGATCGCGACACCAACCTGCTGATTAACCAGGTGTTGCAACAAATCCTTAATTCACCCCGCTAACGAGGCACTGCATGGCACTCGGTCAAGTCACCGTCGACAATCTCAATCTGGGCCAGGGGCCAGTGAGCGAGATTGAGCGTTACTTTCTTTTCATCGGCCCCGCCGGCAAGAACGTCGGGCAGATCCTGCCGCTGAACATGGACAGCGACCTGGACGTCCAACTGGGCGTCCCGGCAAGCGACCTGAAAACCCAAATCACCGCCGCCCAGCTCAATGGTGGCCAACGCTGGGCGTGCGTGGCGGCTCCGATCGGCGCCGAGGGCGATTGGGCCAGCGCATTGGAAAAGGCCCAGCAACAGGGCTACTCCGTCGAAGCCGTGGTGATTACCAACCCGGTCACCACTGCCGCTGAATTGTCGGCCATGCATGACGCGGCGATCGCCCTGAACAACACCTACGGGCGCCGCGTGTTCGTCATGGCGTCCGTGCCTGGCATCACCGCCGAACAGACCTGGGCGCAGTACGTCAGCGAGCGCAAAGGGCTGCTGGCCAATCTGGCGGCGCCGCGTGTGCTGGTCGTGCCGCAACTGCATGGCAATGACTTGGGCGTGCTGGCCGGTCGCTTGGCCAACGCTTCTGTGAGCATCGCTGACAGCCCCATGCGTGTGGCCACCGGTGCCGTGCTGGGCCTCGGCCCTGTCCCGATCGATGGCGACAAAGTCCCGCTGACCTCGGCTGTGCGCAGTGAACTGGATCGAGCGCGCTACTCGGTTTCGCAGACTTATCCCGATTACCCGGGCGTGTACTGGGGCGACGGCAACATGCTGGACACCGCCGGCAGTGACTTTCAGGTCGTGGAATACCTGCGCATCACCGACAAGGCCGCTCGCCAGATCCGCCCGCTGCTGATTCGCCGCGTGGCCGATCGCCGCCTGAACAACACCCCCAACAGCATGGCCGTCAACACCAACCAGTTGATGGCGCCGCTGCGCGCCATGGCCAAGTCCACCACGTTCGCGGGGCAGGTTTTCCCGGGCGACATCGAGCCGCCGAAGGACGGCGACCTGGTGCTGACCTGGGAGACGAAAACCAAGGTCGCGGCCTACATCAAGCTCAAGCCCCACAACTGCCCGAAAGACCTGACCGCGAACATCGCGTTGGATCTTTCCACCGACAAACAGGAGTAACGCCCCATGGCGAAGATTGGCGGCAAGAACTTTGACGTGAGCCTGGGCGATATCGCGCTGCACGTCGAAAGCTGCACTTTGGATATCACCGACAACTCTGCAGTGGCCCAAACCCGGGGCGTGCCAGACGGCACCGTGGACGGTGACGTGGCCGCTGCCGGCGAATTCGAGCTGGATACCACCAACTTCAATCTGCTGATCGACGCAGCGCGCTCGGCGGGCAGCTTCCGAGGCCTCAAACCCTTCGATGCAGTGTTCTTCGCCAAGGCCGGCGAAGACGAGGAACTGCGGGTGGAAGCCTTCGGCTGCAAGGTGAAGCTGTCCAGCCTGCTGGCGATCGATCCGAAGGGCGGCGAGAAATCCAAACACAAGGTTCCGTTCGACGTCACCAGCCCGGATTTCATCCACATCAACGGCGTGCCGTACCTGGCTGCGACCGAGATCGAGGGGCTGCGCTGATGGTGGACTGGTTCGATCGTGCCCAGGAGCTGGAGCAGCGCCAACGTGACCAGGCGATCAAGGCCCAGCTGAGCAAGCCTGCGCCGGTCGGGCCAAGCCTGACCCATTGCCAGGACTGCGACAAAGAAATCCCGCCGGCGCGTCAGGCGCTGGGCGGCATTAAGCGGTGTGTCCCGTGCCAGACGGGCTTTGAAAAGAGTAAACGCCGATGACCACTGAATCCGGGCGCCTTGCCGCGCTGGAACAGAGATTTGCCGTCTTCGAACACCGGCTGGGCGATCTGGAAGACCGCCACGAAACCGTGCCCACACGAGTTTCCAAGCTGGAACAGCAGTTCGAACATCTGGCCAGCCAGTTGGTAGAGCTGAACAAGGGCCAGCAAAAACTGACGGTCGCCGTGAACGTGATCGGTTCCAAGGTCGGGCGCTTGCTCACGATTCTGACGTTGGTCGGTGCAGTGCTGCAGATGGTCGTGCCGGCACTGCTGCGCGTGTGGTTCCCATGAGCCTACGCGGACGTATCACCGCCGGTTTGATCGCGCTGGCCAGCGCCCCCTTGGTGATCTTCCTGGGCACCTGGGAAGGCAACGGCCAGAACACCGTTTACGCGGACAAACTCGCCGGCGGACTGCCCACGGTTTGCAAAGGCATCACCCGGTTTACCAGCCCGTACCCGGTTGTCGTCGGAGACTACTGGTCGCCCGCCAAGTGCGCCGAGGTGGAGCAGCTGGTGATCCGCAAAACGCAGCTGCAGCTGGCCGAGTGCATCACAAACCCGAACGCGGGCCAGAACACGTTCGACGCACTGACCAGTCACGGCCACAACTTCGGCGTGACCAGCACCTGCGCCAGTCGAGCGGTCGCGCTCATCAACGCCGGTCGCATCGCCGAGGGCTGCAAAGCCCTGGCATGGGCGCCGGACGGCAAGACGCCGGTATGGGCCTTTGTGACCGACGCCAAGGGCCAGAAGCGCTTTGTGCCGGGGCTGCACAACCGCCGGCTGGCCGAATCCCAGCTGTGTGCGGAGGGCTATTGATGCTGCGCGAAGCCTTGTTCCTGGTCGTGCTGTGCCTGGTTGCCTGGATCGGTTTTGACGTACTGGAACGCCAGCGCGACGAAGCCAGGCGCGAGCGCGACAGCGCGAAATGGGAGGCCAGCGGCCTGCGCGAAGCGGCACGCATCAGCGGCGAAATGCTCGCCGAGCGGGACGCGATCGACCAACGAAACACCAAGGAATTGACCGATGCACGCACTGAAAACGAACGCCTGCGCCGCGCTATTGGCGATGGCACTGGTCGGCTGTACGTCAGCGCCACCTGTCCCGCCACCGGATCTGTGTCCGCTACCGCCGGCGCCGCCCGCGTGGCTGATGCAGGACGCGCCGAACTCGCAGCAGACGCTCGACAGGATTATTTCACCCTCCGAGATCAACTCGCCCAAAGCCGGCAAATGATCGTCGGACTGCAGCAATACGCCATGGGCGTTTGCCGGCGATCGCCGGCGCCCCTGGCCAACCCTTCACCCAACCTCAACAAGTGAGTCATCCAATGAACGAACAAAACGCAGAAATCACCCTGGAAGTCGGCGAAAACGAATTCACCTTCAGCCTGACCCCGGCTGACGTGACCAAATACTTCAACGCGCTGACCCAAACCAACAAGGTCGCCCCGGGCCACAACCTGCTGATGAACACCGTCAAGCAAGAGGAAAAGGCCACGCTGAAACCGCTGCTGGCCAACCCGGTGATGGTGATGCAGCTGGCCGGCGCGCTGCTGGAGGAATACGCACCCAACGTTGAGGTGATCGTAAAAAAGCGCTCGAGCACGCTGAGCGCCTGAGCGAAAACGGCCTGGGCCAGTTGATGGCCCTGACGAACCGCTGGCTACCTGGTGCCGAACCCACGCCCGAGGCAATGGGTACGGCCAAGTGGCTGGAGGACGAACACTGGAGACGCATGGAGTTTGCCGTGGCTAACGGCATCGCCCTTGCGCTGAACGGGTAACGACATTGGCAGACCGTAGCGCCAGCCTGGCTTTCATCCTGAGCCTGACCGATAAGGTCACCGCGCCCCTGGGCAAGGTGAAAATGGGCTTTTCCGAGCTTGCCGACCAGAGCGAAAAGCACATCAAGACGATCGGCCTGGGCTTGGGTGGGCTGACGGCGGGCGTGGTCGCCATTCGCGAATCCATGGAACCAGCGCTGGAAGTCAATCGCGCCCTGGGCGACGTGCGCTCGCTGGGCGTGGCTGAAGACGCGCTGTCGGCGCTCAACGCCAAGTCGCTGGAATTCGCCGTGAACTACGGGGAGAACGCCAAGGACTTCGTGGCGTCCGCGTACCTGATCGAGGGCGCTATCAAGGGGCTTGCCGGCAACCAGCTGGCTACGTTTACCAACACCAGCAACCTGTTGGCCAAGGCCACCAAATCCGACGCCGAAACGATGGGCGAGTACGTCGGCACGCTCTACAACCTGCAGAAGTCCCAAGCCGATGCGATGGGGAAGGGCGCGTGGGTGGAAAAGCTCGGCGGCCAAACGGCGCTTGCGGTGCAACTGTTCCGCACCAGCGGCGCGGCCATGAAAGACGCCTTCAAGGAAGCCGGGGCGATCGCCACGACGTCCGGCGTCGACCTGGCGGAGCAGATGGCGGTGATCGGCACCCTCAGCAGCACCATGGAGGGCGGCGACGCCGGCGGACGCTACAAGGCGTTTTTCGAAAACATCGGCGCCGCCTCGGAAAAGCTGGGCATGAAGTTCACCGACCAGCAGGGAAAAATGCTGCCGATGATGACCATCCTGGACAAGCTCCAGGGCAAGTTCGGCGACCTGACCAGCGCCTCCGCCGGCGCCAAGCTGATGGAGGCTTTCGGCGGCGAAGGCGCCCAGGTGATCGGTGCGCTGGCCAAGGACACTGATCGGCTGCGCAACGGCATCGAGCAGCTGGGCAAGGTGCGCGGATTGGAGAACGCCGAGCAAATGGCGCGGGCCATGGTCGATCCGTGGCAGCAGTGGGCGTCCCTGGTCGAAGTCATGCGCGTGGTGTTCGGCCAGGTGCTGATCCCGGTGCTGTCGCCGTTCATGGCCAAGATGGTCGACATTGGCAAGACGCTGGTGCGCTGGTCGCAGCTGTTCCCGAACATCACCCGCGTGATCGGCATCACTGCGCTGTCGATCATGGGCATCGTCGCCGCCATGTCCGCCTTGACCATGGTGGTGGGCATCGCGCGGATGACCTGGTTGGGCATGCTGACCGTCTGGAAACTCTTCCAATTGATGGGCCTGCGCACTGTCGCGATGTTCATCCTGCAGAAACTGGCAATCCTGGCTTACGTGGTGGTGATTCACACGCTGAGCGCCGTTCTGGCGGTCATTCGTGCCGCCATGTTGCTGTGGCAGGGCGCGATCTGGCTGGTGAACGCGGCGCTGTTGGCCAACCCGGTGGTGTGGATCGTGGTCGGCATCGCTGCCCTGGTCGCCGCGATCGCTGCAGCGGTCTATTACTGGGACGAATGGACGACGGCCCTGATGAACACCGCCGCGTTCCAAGCCGTTGCCGAAACGTTCCAGAAACTGTCCGACTGGTTCAACTCCATGGGCGGCTGGTCGGGCATGGCCAAGGCCGCTTGGGACAGCATCGTCGGTATTTTCACCAAGGCCGTAAACGGCGTGATCGAGCTGCTGAACAGCATCCCGGGCGTGAACATCGAGGCACGTTTCGGCGGTATGCCCGAAGTGCCAGGCGTCGACGCGGCCGCCAGCGCTTCCGACACCGCCAACGCCGCGCAGAAAGCCCAACAGACCATCAATGCGGCCATTCCAAGCCTTTCGCCGGCGCGTCCTTCAGCGGTGCCGCCTGGTGGCCTGCTGACCAGCATCCAGAACAACAACAGCAGCCAGAACAAGGGCACGCATGTGGAAAACGTGAACATCCACACCGGCAAGCAGATGACGCCGCTGGAGATGGAAAACATGGTCGCGATGGCGGTGGGCGGATGAGCGAATACGTGGATTTGCTGATCGCCGACAACGACCTGGCGCTTGATCCATCGAACCAGCCCAAGCTGGTCGATGACCGCGCCTGCATCGCCCAGGACATTGCCCACATGATCCGCGACAGCGGCCTGCTGGTGACGCTGGTGGCCGAGCGTGATCGCCTGCGTCAGCGTGATTGCATACAGCAGATGGAGCTGCTGGTGGAGGACGACGTGCGTCTGGTGCCGGGTACGGCACACATCACCGAGCAGGCGCCAGGCGTGTACCTGGTTACCGCCAAAACCATCAAATTCGGATCGATCGAGGTAAGTCTGTGAGCGTCGATTTCAAAAAGGTGATTGCCGATACTGGCATCCCGACCACCGAAGCAGGCTTGAAGGCTGCTTGGGAAAAAGAGGTGGAAGCCCAGGGCGCGAAAGTCGCCAACACCAGTAGTTATTCGCCGTTCTGGCGGGTGATGACCGCGCTAGTCACCAAGCCGGTGCTGTGGTTGTTGGACTTCCTGTGCTTGACCGTGCTGCCCAATTTCTTTGTGAAAACGGCGGTCGACGCCTGGCTGGACACGCTCGCATGGGCGGTCAACGTCGAGCGCAAGGGCGCGACCAAGGCGAAGGGCAAATTGCTGTTTACCCGGGCCATTCCGGACGGCGTGCTGGAGCTGGAAAAGGGCATCGTGGTGCAGTCTGCCGCGATCAACGGGAACGTCTACAAACTGGTCACGACGGCGCCGGCGACGTTCCAGCAGGGCCAGCTGCAGCTGGACGTCCCTGTCGAGGCGATCGAGGCCGGCAGTGGTTTTAACCTGGCGCCGGGTTATTACGCGATCCTGCCGGCGCCGATCCCTGGCATCGTGCAGGTGGTCAACAAAGACGGGTGGTTGGATTCACCAGGCGCAGATCCGGAACCCAACGAGCAGCTGCGCCTGCGCGTGCGTAACCAGTTTTCGGCAGTCAACCAGTGGCACACCGACGCGGTCTATCGCGCCATGATTTCCGCCTTCCCCGGCGTGCGCCCTGACGGCGTGTACTTCGAACACGGCGCCCCGCGTGGCCCCGGCAGCGCTAACGCCTACATCCTGTTTGATGCAGGTGTGCCGGCGGCGACGTACCTGGAGCAAATCAACGCGCATATCCGCGACCTGGGCAACCACGGCCATGGCGACGACTTGCTGGCCATGGTCATGCCTGAAACGCTGGTCAATATCCTGGTAAACGTCTGGCCTTTCGCCAATCAGACGCCGGCGCAGATCGCCGACCTCAAGCACGAAATTGAACTGTTTGTGCGCGCCGCGTTTCGCGAAAGCACGCCTCGCGACTACCAGCCGACGCTGACTTACCCGCAATCGAGATTTAGCACCAGTCGCCTGACCGAAGAACTGCACCGACAGTTTCCCGGCATCGAGGCGGTGAAATTCACGCCCGTGGTCGACATCGTCAGCGGCCTGTCGATTCCCCGGCTGGAAAATCTGACGGTGAACATCAAGTGATAAAGCTCAAATTGCCGTTCTGGCTCGCCGGCACCGAGCTGTCGAAATTGACCGCTGCCGCACAGTCCTGGTGGGAAACCGTCACCGGCTGGCTGCGCTGGCCTTACTCGCAGATCGATCCCGACACCTGCCACCTGAGCATCCTTGAACTGTGGGCCTGGCAGCGCGACGTGACGCGCTTCACCGGCGAGCCGGAATCGCTGTTCCGCTTGCGGGTGAAATTCGCCTTCATCAACTCGGTCGACGCCGGTAGCACCGCCGGCATGAAACGTATTTTCGAGCGCCTGGGCGTCGGCTACGTCGAGATCGAGGAACGCCAGCCCGACCGTGATTGGGACGTGGTGCTGCTGAAATTCAGCAACGCGCAGCTGTCGCTCAATCCCGAACTGCTGCGCGTGCTGATCCAGCAATACGGTCGGACGTGCCGGCGCTACGACTTCGTAACCATCACCCCCGTGGGCCTTCAAGTGGGCCTTGTCGATTTCAACGACGACCAGCAAACGCTGGTCGCCAGCCTGTAGGAGCGCACTGTGAGCGCCAGTATTACGTTGGCCGGTGAAGGCCAGATCGCCCTGAAACAAAGTCAGAAAAAGCCCCTGGTCATCACGAAATTCATTTTTGCCAACGTGCCCGGGCTGAACACCGAAGCCCCGGTGGATCGTGCCGCCGGCAAGCCCCCCGCAGGGCAGATCGTGCAGACCTATGACATACCCAAGGAAAACGCCGGATTCGTGAATCCCAACCAGGTCGTGTACAGCGCCCAGCTGGGTTCCGACATTGGCGATTGGGACTTCAACTGGGTCGGCCTGGAAGATGAAGACGGCCTGCTGTTCGCAGTGTCCTATGTGCCGCTGCAGCAGAAGCGCAAGAACATCCCGCCGCTGCAGATCGGCAACAACGTCACCCGTAATTTTCTGGTCGCGTTCGACGGCGCCCAGGCGCTGACAGGCGTGAAGATCGATGCCAGCACCTGGCAGCACGACTTTACCGTGCGCCTGGCCGGAATCGATGAGCGCGAGCGACTGAGCAATCGTGAAATGTACGGTCGGGCCTGTTTCTTCGGTAACTCGCTGGCATTCGCAAAGAGCGAAAACGGGTTCCAGTTGAATGCCGGTACGGCGTACATCGAAGGCATTCGGGTGTTCATGTCGAAGCCTTGGCCATTCACTGGTGTTATTCCCGTTGGAACTATCACCCTCGACGTGTGCCTGGAACGGCAGTTGAACGATCGGGTGGCGACGTGGAAGGTTGTCTATGGAGAAAAGGGCGATTACACCGACGCGGCAGGTGTCCGTCACTACTGCGTGCCGATCGTCTATTTCGCCTCTGCGACAGAAATCTACGATGCACGCCCAGCGGAGCCGATCGCCGGCGCGCTTATGCAGCATTTCGCGGCGCGCAATGGCGATTACGCGAATCTTCGTGCGCGTGGTACGACAAAAGAAGACGTCGAGCTGGAAAACGTGCCCAACGCCATCAGCGACGATCCCGCTACCAACAGCAGCAAGATCATTGCGTCTACAGCAGCGTTGAACAAGCTGCAGAAGCAGGTCGACGACTCGATGACCGGCATGGTGGCGGCGTTCGCAATGACTGCTGCCCCGCCGGGATGGCTGAAGTGCAACGGTGCGGCGGTGTCGCGCACGGCATATCCACGGCTGTTTGGATGGTTAGGCACGCACTACGGCGCCGGTGACGGAACAACCACGTTCAACTTGCCCGATATGCGCGGTCTGTTCCCTCGCGGCTGGGACGACGGGCGCGGCCTCGATCCTGGTCGGGCGTTCGGTGTCTATCAGGACATGATGATCCATTCCCACGCGCACACCGCCTCTGCTGCAGCGGTGGGTGACCACCTTCACGCTGCCTGGACGGATGCCCAGGGCAACCACGTTCACCGAACCTGGACTGACGCTCAGGGCGCACACAATCACTCGGCGCCCAGCTCGCCGGGTATTGGCCAAGGTGCTGGTGGTCTCAACTCGGTACAACAATCGGGTGGCGCACACGAAACGTCCTGGGCGGGCGCGCACGCACACAACATCGGAATGGATGCCGCCGGCCACCACGCGCACAACGTCGGCGTAGGCGGGGGCGGCGCGCACACCCACGGCGTCACCGTCGCCGCCGCCGGTGGCACTGAAACCCGGCCTAGGAACTTGGCCCTTTTCTACTGCATCAAGTATTGAGATCGAGCATGACCGAGAAAATCGTCTATCAGACCAACCATCTGGGCATCCTCGTCGGTGCTGTGAAGGCTGACGAATCGCCGCTGGAACCAGGCGTGTACATGATCCCCGGCGGCTGCGTGGAAACAGCGCCGCCGCTGATCCCCGAACACAAAGCCGCGTGGTGGAACGGTAGCGCCTGGCAGCTGGTGGACTATTTCGGCGGCGTGGTGGTGTACAACACCGCGACCGGCGAGCCGCGCACGCTCGAAGGCTTCGAGCCGGTGCCGGCGGGTTTCACCATGAAAAAGCCCGGGCCGAACCAGATCTGGAAGAACGGCGAATGGGTTGATGACATCGACGCCGTACTGACCGCACTTCGGGACAAAAAACTGCAGGCGATCGCCGCCGACTGTGCGGCATACATCGCTGGCGGATTCAACTCCAACGCCCTGGGCGAGGTATACCGCTACAGCAGTGCGATCGATGACCAGGTGAATCTGAATGGTCAGGTGTTGCTGGGGCTGGACGATACCTATCCATGCTACGACGCCGAACAGGTGCTGGCCTTCAGACCTCACACGATCGCCCAGCTGCAGAAAGTCAGCCATGACCTGGTGCGCTTTCGCCAGGCTGCCCAGCAGTGCGCGGAATCGTTGCGTCAGTCTGTGGATAAAGCGCTGAAAGACAAAAACCTCAAGGCCATGAAAGCCATCACCTGGACGCCGCCGGCATGAACTGGGCACCGGTGACGATGCAATGGCCGGAGCAGGCCACACAATGGATGGGCGGGCTGTCCGCCGCCAAGGATCTTGCCACCTGCGAGCTGGCCAGCACCGCGCAACGGCTGGCCGGTCTGGACGGGCTGGCCAACACCAACCCGGGGCCAGTCGCGGAGGCCGCGAAAGGCGCCATTGAAGCCGGTCGGGCGGCGCTGGCCGATCAACTGGGCCAGGTGCCGGCGTGCCTGGTGGTGACGCCGTTTCAAAGTGGCATCGGCCAGGGCCAAGGCTATCAGCGGTTCCTGTCGGCGCCGAACGTGCTGGAACACCTGGCCAGAAAGCTGGAGGACGCGACCGACAACGGGCGTCCGGCGGGGCCGCAATATGCCCTGTCGATTTTGTTCCTGGGCACGCGCCTGGAGCAGTTGGCCAGCGGCCTGTCGCGGTTCAATGCATTGCTGCCGATTCCCGACCTGGTGCGCACGGAACGGCGCGCCCAGCACCTGATGAAACTGGAGAACGACAAGTGGGAGATTCCCGGCGCCGGCCCGCTCCCGCGCTGGCAAGCGCTGCCGCTAGAACGCTGCACGTTGGTGAAGGCCGCGAAACAGTCCATGGCCGGCCAGTTGGCCGTGCTGGAGGGCTACGCCGCCGACAGTTCCCCGCTGGGCGATCTGGCAGCGCTGGCCGCTCGCAAAGTCGCCCAGCAAAAGGGCCGGGATCAACAACTGACCGACCTGAAAAACCTGCTGGCCGAGGGCAATCCGGATATCAGCATCCGCGCACGCCTGATCGGCCCGGGTAATTCCAGCGAGTTGCGCCAGGAGCTGCTGGCCGGTGACGCGCCAGGGCATGAATGGGTGCAGTGCGCCGGAATGCTGCTGGTCGGCACCAAGGAAGGGCTGAGTTTTGTACAGGAGTTGGTGGGCCTATGACGCTGTTACTCGACGGGCAAAAAGTCCAGGGGAAGAACCTTAAAGTCACGGCGAACCTGCGAATTGAAAGCGGCGACATGTCCGGGCAGACCAGCAACACCGACAAGGCGCACAAGGGGTTCAAGCCCAAAACGCTGGCCGTGTCGCTGATGATCCCCTTCGTTGATCGGGTGCAGTTGACTGACTTGATGCGCATGGCCGAAGCCACGGCAAGCGGTGGCCAGCTCCATCTGTACCGCGTGGTGAATGACACCGCCGAGGCCTTCGGCGTGCGTCAGGTGGAGTTCTCCGAAGGTGTCAGCGCCCGCGAGGCGGACACCCTGAAAGCCTGGCTGGTGCAATTCACCCTCAGCGAGCGCGAATCGAACCCGGAAAAGGTTGAGGGACGACGTGCCGGCAACAAGGTTGACGCCCAGGGCGCTCCGGGTAGCTCAGTTGGGGAGGGCGGTGGTTCCGGCACCGACTCCGGCGATAGTCCGGAGCTGAGCGGGTTTGAAAAGGTGCTGGGCCGTGTGGACAAGTGGCTGGGGAGTGAGCAGAAGTGAAGCTGCACAAGGTTCTGTCGATCAATGGCACGCCTGTTCCCCTGGTCAGGGAAGACGTCCGGCTGGACGCCACCAGTCCAGGGCGGGCGAACTTCACCGTTCAGTCTGCCGAGCCGCTGAAGGGCTTGGTCACGCTGGATATCGGCTATAACGATCGGACGCTGCAGCGCCATTTCATCGGCTACGTCGAGCGCTGCACTGCCGCCAACGCGGTGGAGCAGGTGCTGTTCTGCCGCGAGCTGGCCTCTGTGCTGGCCAACCCCTTGCCGCTGAATCTGCGTCACGTTGACCTGCGTGCCGTGCTGGCCGCTATCAGTGAGCAGACCGGCCTGCGTTTTCGTGTTCCGGATCAACCCTATGCTGGCATGAAAGCACCGTATTTCTACAGCCTCGCCGCCGGCTACCAGGCGATGGACAGTCTGGCCCGCGTGTTCAGCATTCCCGACTTCACTTGGCATCAACTGGGCAACGGCGAAGTGTTCGCCGGCAGTTGGGCCGACAGTTTTTTTGGCGCCCGGGCGCCGCTGCAAATCCCCACGGAGCTGTTCGACGGCTACCAGGGCAACCAGAGCGCAATGGTCGCGGCCCTTCCGGGGCTACGACCAGGTGCAACGATCAACGCCGGCGAGCGCGTCACCAGTGTGGCGCTCGCCAATGACCAGATGGCCATCCGATGGAAGACGCAATCCGCCGCGCTGTAGAGCGCCAATTCCCCGAACTCACCGGCGGTTATCACCTGCCTAGATTCGCCCAGGTCACTGCAGTGGCCGATGCGCCGGCGGACGCCGGACTTTGCGACGACTTCCGTCCGCGCTACGCGGTGGACATTGTTGTTCTCGGCCCTGACGACGCGCCAGATCCGGCCATGCCGCCGTTGACCGGCGTGCCGCTGCCACTGCCCACCGGCGGCGAGGAAATGGGCATTTACGCCTTTCCGGAGGAAGGGACGCGGGTTGTGGTGTGCTTCGCCTACGGCCTACCGAACAAGCCCTACATCCAATCGATTTTGCCTCACGGGCTGAGCATGCCGAAGGTGCCCAAAGGTGACCAGGTGTGGCAGCACAGCGGCACCGCCCAGCAGCGGGTCGACGCGGACGGCAACTGGTTACGCCAGACCGATGGCAAGATCCGGGATCAAGCGATCGAGCGCGAGGTTGAAGCCCTGGACAACCGCGAGCAGTTCCAGAGCCACACACGGGCGGTTGATGACCATTCGACCGAGACGGTGGGTGGTGTGAAAAAGATCGAGGCGCTGGGCGCGGTCAAATTGCTGTCGGGAGGGTCAGCCAGCCTGGCGGCGGTGGACGATCTGCACCAGGCGACGGGGCGAGATCTGAACCTGGTGGTGGGTCAGAAGCACAATGCCACGGTAGGCGGTGATATGCAGGAGCGAATTGAAGGCTTACGCCAGAGCGTGTCCGGAAAGAGCCAGCATCTGCAAGCGCCAAAAAACTGGGTTGGATCGGAGACGGTCAATATTTTCCAAGTGGTTTGCGAAACCCTCACCTTACTGCAAGAAATGAACACTCTATTGGCCGCCCATACACACCTACCCGGCCCAGCCCCCAACCCCAGCGACGCAACAGCCTTTACCTCCAATGCCGCGAAAGCTTTGAAACTATCTGTAGCGCTACAATCAGTTACCAGCTAAATAGGTTACGTCTAAATTTTATCCAACTCGCAAGAAAATTACGGAGCACAAGTCGCATGGATCTTAGGAGCGCCACCAAAAACCAACATTTTTTGTCGCAAACCGAACAGCGTTTGAATTCGACAAATCCTGATTCATGCAACCAGAAAAATCAGAGAATTTATGAGTTTGAGATTGTCGATAGAGAAGAGTACAAAATAAAGCTTCGATCAAAAAAAGGCATACTGATAGAAAATACACTCAGCCTTCATGATCTCTTTAGTTTTGACATACTTGACAGAAAGGGAGATCGACACAATTTTGAAGAGTTGTTTAATCAATACGAGCCAAGAATAAAATCAACTACATTGGAATTGCTGAGAAAAATTCAAATTGCTGGCGAAGACATTGGTTCAGAAGTGACAAATCTGTTTTCCATGAAGTTTTTAAATTTTATTAGAAATCCATATTCTATAAAAAAAATCCTGAATACGTTTCCCGTCTTAATGAATGTCCAGCCTACCGACCCTGTACACTTAGAGAACTTCAAGAAGGTATTGGCTGGGCGCAAGCCGCAGCAAGCTTATCTATGTCAAACACTCAACATTTCTGAAAAGGACTATATTGCTTGGTTGGCTGTAATATTTCTTCTGCTAACGCCAGTCTCGGAGGGAGGGCAGAATTTTTTAAACGACACAGTTCGCAACCTTTTCGAGTCTAAAGACCTCTTTATGATGGTCATTATTTATACTTATGATGACCATGCCTGCTTGCTTTCTGATAGAGGCTTCAGTGAGCCACTGATAAGCGGAAATGATCGAATGGCCTTCGATTTTAATCTGTACGCCAAAGGATTTATTAGATATACCTTTAGCACTATTGACCTAGTTGCGCCACCCGGCACACCTAAAAGAGTTATCGACTTATTTAAAGAGACAAAGCAAGTTGTAGCGCATCACCTACACAACGACCTAGAAGCCCTCCAGATATACAATCGCCATGTTATATATCAATGTCATAACAATGTATTTTCTTCACAGCCGATTTGCTTCGGTGTTTAGCTGAACAAGCGCCGAGATTGATTTATTTTATTTCATCGCTTTAAAAATAATTTAACCCTCTCGACACCACCATGATTGCGCATAAGCGCAGCCGTCGATTATCTCGATGCCGGAGATAACGAAACCCGTAACCGACATTCCTGCCAGCGAAGCGTCAACCAATGGTGGGAGTGGGTCGGGGTCTAGCGGCATGCCCACCTCGACGCGTGCATGGTTGGACGCTCTGCCCATTACATCACACATCGTTGAATTGACCATGACGTTGCACCTGATCGCGGGGTACTGACGGCGCTCTTTCGGTGTGAGCGGAACACCGCGCAAGCGCAACGGCGTGACCAGCATATGCATGTGGTGACCTCTATTCGTCTGTCTTGATGTCGTGCAGTGATTCGATAGCGAAGGCCAGCGCGGCGTCGGCCAGTTCCAGGAAGTCGCATAGCTCGCCATCGTCTATCACCTGTTCCTGGTGCAACTGGTGGGCATGCCTAAGCAACGCCTTGTGATGCGTGCCCGGTTTACTCAGCAGCGCTTCTTTATCCTGCAACAGTCCTCGCCAGTTGCCCATGAGCGATGCCCGATCGGCAATGTTGCCCGCAAAATCTCGATCCATTGCATCACCTGCGCTTTTCTAAACACTGTATGTACAAACAGTATATCGACCGGGATTCACTGCTGCACCGGCTCGCGACTGGCGGTAAACAGTTCAGCCCCACGGCCCCCGGCTGGTGGTTTTTTTGGTGTCGGTTCATCCCCCGCAAAACTTCTGGCACGAAGAAAAAATCTGACGAGAAATCACTTATCCCCCTCCCGCCGACGGGCTTTACGTCCTTTTTTTGTGCAAATCGGGATGTAGTGCAAATGATCCTGCAGCCCAGGCGGGCCGTGGGGCTTCGCAGCAAGGCGGGCGTTTCACAATGTGCAAAGTTTTGAAGAGAAATGCAGCGCGCTTGCACAGAGGTGCAGGGTGCGCCAACGGGGGGAGGGTCGCTGAAGTGCCCGGTTTGATTGGCCGAAGACTTTGAAAACTCGGGTTTCAGCAGGTTTTAACGGCGGGCGTAGGTCTTTTACGCCTGAAACCTGGCTGACTTCTCGGGATGCAGAATTTCGCTGTAGCCCTCACGGATCAAGGGTTGCGGGCTATTCGATGCGTTTCAAAGTCTCACACGCAGCGCGGGAGTTCAGGTGCGGGCCACTGCCAGGCCTGGTCGATCACCAAAAACACTTTCTTGGGTAGTCCCTTCCAGACGTGTAAGTGGTGTTGGGTGTGTCAGAAAACGGCTCAACACCCCGGATTCATTGAGGATCGCTGCTTACAGTGTGAGTGTAGGAAACTGTATGGGGAATTTTGACTGCGCTGAAAGCCTTGTAAATCAAGGGCTTGGGAGAATTCCAACTTACAGGTGCCGACTGTTAGGTAAAAACAGCCTTCCGACAGTTAACTTACAGTAATAGAGAAACCTCTATCCCTCTATCTATAAGGGATACAGAGAATCTACATCTCTCACTTACACTTCTTACGTGCTTTTGAGCATAGGGCAGGGAAAAAATTTTCCGTCGCGTAGGGTGTGTGCCGCACGCAGATTCACGCGCTGCACATTTGAGAGTTGCGGCCTATGCGCAGCCACACATTCAGAGTCTTGCCGTGGCCCTACTGCGCCGGGCATGCGGTACTCTGCTGAGCGACCTTCCTTTCCCCGCCTGCGATCGCTAAATTCCGTCGACGCGCTCTTTCGGCCGCTTCCTCAATGCCTTTGAAGAGATCCAACCCGATCGCGGGTTGCTTTTCAGTCACTCTCCGCATGAGAGGAAGTGAAGCAATGCGGTTCATCTCTTTTAGCTCTTCGAGCGTGTAATGCGCCTTCAGAACGTTCGTAGCGATACTGACCAGTTGAGCAGCGGGGATGCCCATATCGATCATGCAATCCGCCACTTCGGCGGAGACCTTGTATTCACGTCGATAGCGTTCAACTCTCGCTTTCTCGAATGCCTCGAGGGTCGCTCGGAATCCTGTTGTCTCTATGTAGTACTGAGCCTGGACGTTGATATCGTCGCTGGCGACCGGATAATTTGCCGTGGACGGAGAGATCTTGTCCCAGTTCGAAATAACGGCGGTGAAGATGACTCCGACCAAGCCAATGATGGCGATTACGATCTCGTTTCTTCTCGATCCAGCCATAGCCCCGCTCCCGATATTTTCTTAGAGGTGATCGTCCACGCTGGCTCTCTCACACGGTGAGAAGTGGCGGCCACTACGCCACATTTACGCCAGACGAAAAAAAAGGCCTTGATAATCAAGGCCTTTCTTCATTGTGCTGGTGCCCCGAGGGAGACTCGAACTCCCACTCCTTTCGAAAACGGATTTTGAATCCGCCGCGTCTACCAATTCCGCCATCAGGGCTCAATGGCGGCGAAGTATAGAGAGGTGCCTACCGTTGGTCAATCACGTTTCATGGTCAATTTTCGATATTTCCGCTAGACTTTCCGGCCCTGCTAGACGAACCCCATCATGCGCGTTGCTGACTTTACCTTCGAGCTTCCTGATTCGCTGATCGCCCGCCACCCTTTGGCCGAGCGTCGCGGTAGTCGCCTGTTGACCCTGGATGGGGTCAGCGGCGCCCTGGCACACCGTCAATTCACTGATCTGCTTGAGCATTTGCGCCCGGGCGATCTGATGGTGTTCAACAATACCCGGGTGATTCCGGCGCGCCTGTTCGGGCAGAAGGAGTCCGGCGGCAAGCTGGAAATCCTCATCGAGCGGGTGCTCGATACGCACCGCGTGCTGGCCCATGTGCGTTCCAGCAAGTCGCCGAAACCGGGCTCGAAGATCCTCATCGACGGTGGTGGCGAAGCCGAGATGCTGGCGCGCCACGATGCGCTGTTCGAGCTGGGTTTCTCTGAGGAAGTGCTGCCGCTGCTCGACCGCGTCGGGCACATGCCGCTGCCTCCTTATATAGATCGCCCGGACGAAGGTTCGGATCGCGAGCGTTATCAGACCGTTTACGCCGAGAAGCTGGGCGCGGTGGCTGCACCGACCGCCGGGCTGCATTTCGACCAGACGCTGATGGAAGCGATCGCCGCCAAGGGCGTCGAGACAGCTTTCGTTACGCTGCACGTTGGCGCCGGTACCTTCCAGCCAGTGCGCGTCGAGAAGATCGAAGATCACCACATGCACACCGAGTGGCTGGAAGTCGGCCAGGACGTGGTCGACGCAGTCGCCGCTTGCCGCGCACGCGGTGGTCGGGTGATTGCCGTGGGTACCACCAGCGTGCGTTCGCTGGAAAGCGCCGCCCGCGATGGCGTGCTCAAGCCGTTCAGTGGCGATACCGACATCTTTATCTACCCGGGCCGGCCGTTCCATGTGGTCGATGCCCTGGTGACCAATTTCCATTTGCCCGAATCCACGCTGTTGATGCTGGTTTCGGCGTTTGCCGGTTACCCGGAAACCATGGCCGCCTATAAGGCCGCCGTGGACAACGGTTACCGCTTTTTCAGCTACGGTGATGCGATGTTCATCACCCGTAATCCCGCACCGACTGCCCCTGAACAGACAGGCCCAGAGGAAACAGAATGAGTCGCGAATGTCGCATGTCCTTTGAACTCCTGGCCACCGATGGCAAGGCTCGTCGTGGTCGCCTGACCTTCCCCCGTGGCACCGTCGAGACCCCGGCCTTCATGCCGGTGGGTACTTACGGCACGGTCAAGGGCATGTTGCCGCGGGATATCGAGGCGATTGGCGCGGAAATCATTCTGGGCAACACCTTCCACCTGTGGCTGCGCCCGGGCACTGAAGTGATCAAGGCCCACGGCGACCTGCACGATTTCATGCAGTGGAAAGGCCCGATCCTGACCGACTCCGGCGGTTTTCAGGTGTTCAGCCTCGGCGCCATGCGCAAGATCAAGGAAGAGGGCGTGACCTTCGCCTCCCCGGTCGACGGTTCGAAAGTGTTCATGGGCCCGGAAGAGTCGATGCAGGTCCAGCGCGACCTGGGCTCGGACATCGTGATGATTTTCGACGAATGCACCCCGTATCCGGCAGACGAAGACGTCGCCCGCGTGTCCATGGAGCTGTCGCTGCGCTGGGCCCAGCGTTCGAAGAATGCCCATGGCGACAACACGGCGGCGCTGTTCGGTATCGTTCAGGGTGGCATGCACCAGGACCTGCGCATGCGCTCGCTGGAAGGCCTGGACAAGATCGGTTTCGATGGCCTGGCCATCGGCGGTCTGTCGGTGGGCGAACCGAAGCACGAAATGATCAAGGTGCTCGATTACCTGCCGGGCATGATGCCGGCTGACAAACCTCGTTACCTTATGGGCGTTGGCAAACCGGAAGATCTGGTTGAGGGTGTGCGCCGCGGTGTGGACATGTTCGATTGCGTGATGCCAACCCGTAATGCCCGCAACGGGCATCTGTTCATTGATACAGGCGTGCTGAAGATCCGTAACGCGTTCCATCGCCATGATGATTCGCCGCTGGATCCGACCTGCGATTGCTATACCTGCCAGAACTTCTCCCGCGCTTATCTGCATCACCTGGACAAGTGCGGCGAAATGCTGGGAAGCATGCTCAATACCATCCATAACTTGCGCCATTATCAGGTGCTGATGGCTGGTTTGCGCGAGGCTATTCAACAGGGTACATTGGCCGCCTTTGTCGATGCCTTCTACGCCAAACGCGGGCTCCCCGTTCCGCCTTTGGACTGAGTTTTCTGACCCCAAGATTCAACATTTGCAACTGGAGTGCTAAATGAGCTTTTTTATCTCTAACGCCATGGCTGACGCGGCTGCACCGGCTGCAGCGCCTATGGGCGGCGGCTTCGAGTGGATTTTCCTGGTCGGCTTCCTGGTCATCTTCTACCTGATGATCTGGCGTCCACAGGCCAAGCGCGCCAAAGAGCAGAAGAACCTGCTGAACAGCCTGCAGAAGGGCGACGAAGTGGTCACCACCGGCGGCATCGCCGGCAAGATCACCAAAGTGGCCGATGACTTCGTGGTTCTGGAAGTTTCCGACACCGTGGAAATGAAGTTCCAGAAGGGCGCCATCGCCGCCACGCTGCCAAAAGGCACGCTGAAAGCGATCTAAGGGCAACAACTTCTACTCAATCGACGGGGCGCGCAAGGCGCCCCGCGTCATAACGGGCGGCGTGATGCTGAACAAATATCCTCTGTGGAAATACATTCTGATCCTGGCGGTGCTGGCGATCGGTCTGATTTATTCCGCTCCGAATCTATACCCCGATGACCCGGCCATCCAGATCAGCGGCGCCAGCACGGCCCTGCAGGTCAACCAGGCCGACCTGGACCGCGTGAGCACCGCGCTCAAGGAATCCGGGATCAACGTCAAGGCTTCGAGCCTGGCAGCGAACGGCAAGGGCGGCCTGATCCGTCTGACCAAGGCTGAAGACCAGTTGCCGGCCAAAGACGTTGTGCGCAAGGCATTGGGTGATGACTACGTCGTCGCGCTGAACCTGGCACAGACCACTCCGCAATGGCTGCGCAGCCTGGCCGCGCACCCGATGAAGCTGGGTCTGGACTTGTCCGGTGGTGTGCACTTCCTGCTGGAAGTGGACATGGACAAAGCCCTCGACGCACGCCTGAAAGTCTACGAAGGCGACGTCAAGAGCCTGCTGCGCAAAGAGAAGTTGCGCTATCGCAGCCTGCCGCAGCTCAATGGTGCCATTCAGCTGGGCTTCAGCGATGCTGACTCCCGCGAACAGGCCCGTGCGCTGATCCGCAAGAACTTCAACGATTTCGACATTGTTCCGGCCGACCTCAACGGTCAACCGGTGCTGCGTCTGGCGATGACCCCGGCCAAGCTGGCGGAAATCCGTGAATACTCCATCAAGCAGAACCTGACCACGGTACGTAACCGCGTCAACGAGCTGGGTGTTGCCGAACCGATCGTCCAGCGTCAGGGCGCCAACCGCATCGTGGTTGAGCTGCCGGGCGTGCAGGACACTGCCGAAGCCAAGCGAATCCTCGGCAAGACCGCCAACCTGGAATTCCGTCTGGCCGCCGAGCCGGGTGCTTCGAAAGCCACTTCCGAGACTTTCGAGTTCCGCGAAGGCAAGCGTCCTCCGGCACAGATCGAGCGTAGCCTGATCATCACCGGTGACCAGGTGACCGATGCCAAGGCCGGTTTCGGCGAGCACGGCACGCCTGAAGTGAACATCCGTCTGGATGGCCACGGTGGTGAGCTGATGAGCCGCGCGACCCGCAGCAATGTCGGTCGCAGCATGGCGGTGATCTTCATCGAACAGCGTCCGGTGACCACCTACGTCAAGCAGATGGTCGACGGCGTCGAGAAAGACGTTGCCGTGCAGACATTCAAGGAAGAGAAGAAGATCATCAGCCTGGCGACCATCCAGTCGCCGCTGGGTGCGCAATTCCGTATCACCGGCCTGAACGGCCAGGGCGAATCGTCCGAACTGGCGCTGCTGCTGCGTGCCGGTGGTCTGGCGGCTCCGATGTACTTCGCTGAAGAACGTACCATCGGCCCGAGCCTGGGTGCGGACAACATCACCAAGGGTATCGATGCATCGCTGTGGGGCATGCTGTTCGTCTCGCTGTTCATCATCGCCATCTACCGCTTCTTCGGCCTGATCGCCACCGTCGCTCTGGCGGTGAACATGGTGCTGCTGCTGGCATTGATGTCGCTGTTGGGTGCGACCCTGACCCTGCCGGGTATCGCCGGTATCGTGTTGACCATGGGTATGGCGGTCGACGCCAACGTGCTGATCTTCTCGCGGATCCGTGAAGAGATCGCCGCCGGCATGACTGTGCAGCGTGCAATCAACGAAGGCTTCGGCCGGGCATTCACCGCGATTCTCGACGCCAACCTGACCACCTTGCTGGTCGGCGGCATCCTCTTCGCCATGGGCACCGGCCCGGTGAAGGGTTTCGCAGTGACCATGTCCCTCGGGATCTTTACCTCGATGTTCACGGCCATCATGGTGACCCGCGCGATGGTCAACCTGATCTTCGGCGGTCGTGACTTCAAGAAGTTGTGGATTTAAGGGGCTGCCATGTTACGTACAATCAACTTCATGGGCGTTCGCAACTTCGCGTTCGGCGTCACATTGTTCCTTACCGTGCTGGCCTTGTTCAGCGTGTTCCACAAGGGCATGAACTGGGGCCTGGACTTCACCGGCGGTACGCTCATCGAGCTGACCTACGAGCGTCCGGCCGACGTCACCAAGGTGCGTGAGCAACTGGTTACCGCCGGTTATCACGAAGCGGTCGTGCAGAACTTCGGTGCGACCACCGACCTGCTGGTGCGCATGCCGGGCGAAGACCCGCAGCTGGGCCATCAGGTGGCGGAAGCGCTGCAGAAGGTCGGCGGTGAAAACCCGGCCACGGTCAAGCGCGTCGAGTTCGTCGGCCCGCAGGTCGGTGAAGAGCTGCGCGACCAGGGCGGCCTCGGCATGCTGCTGGCGCTCGGCGGCATCCTGATCTACCTGGCTTTCCGCTTTCAGTGGAAATTCGCGGTCGGTGCCATCGTTTCGCTGATTCACGACGTGATCGTGACCGTGGGTATCCTGTCGTTCTTCCAGATCACCTTCGACCTGACGGTGCTGGCGGCGGTGCTCGCGATCATCGGTTACTCGCTGAACGACACCATCGTCGTGTTCGACCGGGTGCGTGAGAACTTCCGCGTGCTGCGCAAGGCTTCGCTGATCGAGAACATCAACATCTCGACCACTCAGACCCTGCTGCGCACCATGGCGACTTCGATCTCCACCTTGCTGGCGATCGCGGCACTGCTGTTCTTCGGTGGCGACAACCTGTTCGGCTTCTCGATCGCCCTGTTCATCGGTGTTCTGGCGGGTACCTACTCGTCGATCTACATCGCCAACGTGGTGCTGATCTGGCTGAACCTGTCTTCGGAAGACCTGATTCCGCCGGCCAATACCGAGAAGGAAGTCGACGACCGTCCATAACGGCCATCGTTTCCCCGGTTGTCAGTCAAAAAAGGCGCGAGTTGAACTCGCGCCTTTTTTATTGCTCCAAGGCTGGGAGAAGCGCGGGCGCGTCCCGCATGTGATGGTCAGGAGGTTCATGTGAACAAGTCGTTGCTGGTTGGTGCGGTACTGGGTGCTGTCGGTGTGACTGCCGGGGGCGCTGTCGCCACCTACAGCCTGGTTAAAAGCGGCCCTGAGTATGCGCAGGTTCTGGCCGTTGAACCGGTCAAGACACAGATCAAGACGCCACGTGAAGTATGCAAGGATGTCGCTGTGACCCGGCAGGCGCCGGTCAAGGATCAACACCAGATTCTCGGTACCGCCATCGGTGCCGTGGCGGGTGGTTTGCTGGGTAACCAGATCGGCGGCGGCACCGGCAAGAAGATTGCCACGGTAGCTGGCGCGGTCGGTGGCGGTTACGCCGGCAACAAGGTGCAGGAAGGCATGCAGAATCGCGATACCTACACCACCACTCAGACTCGCTGTAATACGGTGAATGACATCAGCGACAAGGTCGTAGGTTATGACGTTCGCTACTCGCTGGACGGCAAGGAAGGCAAAGTGCGTATGGATCGTGATCCGGGCAACCAGATTCCGGTCGACAAGGAAGGCAAGCTGATCCTGTCGCAGGCGCAGCCTGGGCAATAAGCGGTTGCAGTAAAAAAGAAGCACCCTTCGGGGTGCTTTTTTGTGCCCGGGATTAACGTGATGACAGGCATAAAAAAAGCACCCCGAAGGGTGCTTTTCTGGTTTCGCGAGAAGCTTAGCGCTTCAACGAGGCCGGCAGGTGCGGCTGGATCGCCGTCAGAACTGCCTTGAAGCATTTGGTGTTGCCGGCAACGACGTGGCCTTTTTCAAGGAAGTCGTGACCGCCGGTGAAGTCGCTCACCAGACCGCCGGCTTCCTGAATCAGCAGGGCGCCTGCAGCCATGTCCCACTCGGACAGGCCCGATTCCCAGAACGCATCGAAACGGCCGGCAGCAACGTAGGCCAGGTCCAGGCTCGCCGAACCGGCGCGGCGGATGCCGGCAGTCTGGCCAACCAGGGCGCGGAACATGCCCAGGTAGTTGTCGAGGTTGTCCATCTGGTCGTCACGGAACGGGAAGCCGGTACCGAGCAGAGCGCCGTCCAGGCTGGTACGGCCGCTGACACGCAGACGACGGCCGTTCAGTTGAGCGCCGCGACCACGGCTGGCGGTGAATTCTTCCTGGCGAACCGGGTCCAGAACAACAGCGTGTTCCAGGCGACCACGGTACTTGCAGGCAATGCTGACAGCGAAGTGAGGAATGCCGCGCAGGAAGTTGGTGGTGCCGTCCAGTGGATCGATGATCCACAGGTATTCTTCGCCTTCGATGCCGCTGCCGGCGTGCATGCCGGTCTCTTCACCCATGATCGAGTGATTCGGGTAAGCCTTGCGCAGGGCGTCGATGATTTTCTGTTCGGCGGCGCGATCGACCTCGGATACATAATCCTTGGCGTCTTTTTCGTCGACCTTGATGGTATCCAGGCGCTCGATGGAGCGGAAGATCAGTTCACTGGCGCTGCGGGCGGCGCGCAGCGCGATATTCAGCATGGGCTGCATGGATGTGTCACCTAAGGTTGTTAAAGAAAGCCGCGCATTCTATCAGAACTTTTCTTCAGGTGAAGGTCGCTGTTCGCTTTCATAGCTTAACGGTAGGCTGTTCTGTAAGATTTGCACCCCTTTCCCCAGTCCGAGAGCGCCCGCCGTGCTGCAAAACATTCGTGTCGTCCTGGTCAATACCAGCCACCCGGGAAACATCGGCGGGACCGCGCGCGCCATGAAAAACATGGGTTTGTCGCGGCTGGTGCTGGTCGATCCGCGAGTCTTTCCGCATCACGAAGCCGATGCCCGCGCCTCGGGTGCCGGTGACATCCTTGAAAATGCGCAAGTCGTCGCCACCTTGGAAGACGCTCTGGTCGGCTGCAATCTGGTGCTTGGCACCAGTGCCCGTGACCGCCGCATTCCCTGGCCGCTGCTGGATCCGCGCGAGTGCGGGACCAAAGTGGTCGAGGAGGCCGGGCAGGGCGCGGAAATCGCGCTGGTGTTCGGGCGTGAAGACTCCGGCCTGACCAACGACGAGCTGCAACGATGTCACTATCACGTGCATATCCCCTCCGATCCTGAATTCAGCTCGCTGAATCTCGGGGCGGCGGTGCAGGTGTTGAGTTATGAAGTGCGCATGGCCTGGCTGGCCGCTCAAGGGCAGCCGACCAAGATCGAGAAAGAAGAAGTGGCCTCCGTGAAAAGCGCCGAGCTGGCGACCATGGATGAGCTGGAGCGATTCTATGAGCACCTGGAGCAGACCCTGGTGGCCATCGAATTTCTCGATCCGGAAAAGCCCCGGCATTTGATGGCGCGCCTGCGCCGGTTGTACGGACGCAGCTCGGTCAGCCGGGCGGAAATGAATATTTTGCGTGGCATCCTCACGGAAACCCAGAAAGCGGCCCGTGGCGAGCTCCTTAAGCGGAAGGATTAATGATGTTCGAGCGTTTGCGTGAAGATATCCAGAGCGTATTCCACCGAGACCCGGCGGCGCGTAACGCTTTTGAAGTCCTGACCTGCTACCCCGGCATGCATGCGATCTGGATTCATCGACTGGCCGGCATGCTCTGGCGCAACGATCTGAAATGGCTGGCGCGGCTGGTGTCGAACTTCGGTCGCTGGCTGACCGGTATCGAGATTCATCCGGGCGCCAAGGTGGGTCGACGCTTCTTTATCGACCATGGCATGGGCATCGTCATTGGCGAAACCGCAGAAATCGGCGATGACGTCACCATCTATCAAGGCGTGACCCTTGGCGGTACCAGCTGGAACAAGGGCAAGCGTCACCCGACGCTGGGTGATGGGGTTGTAGTGGGGGCCGGCGCGAAGGTGCTAGGTCCGTTCACGGTCGGCGCTGGCGCCAAGGTCGGTTCCAATGCGGTGGTGACCAAAGAGGTGCCGCCGGGCGCCACGGTGGTAGGCATTCCGGGGCGGGTCATCGTCAAATCCGATGATGAAGCCGATGCCAAGCGCAAGGCCATGGCCGAGAAAATCGGTTTCGATGCCTATGGCGTGAGCGGTGACATGCCGGACCCGGTGGCGCGTGCCATTGGTCAGCTGCTCGATCACCTGCAGGCGGTGGATGGCCGTCTGGAAGGGATGTGCGGGGCGTTGAAGGATCTGGGCAGCAATTATTGTGCGAAAGATCTGCCTGAACTGCGCGAAGAAGATTTCGCCTGCGTCAAGGGCAAGGACGAATCCACGACGCATTGATGCGCTTGCAGGGCTGCTGCCGGCCGGTGTGCCATTAAGCCGCAGACCCTGCTATCATTCGCGCGCTCTTTTGCGGGTAAACCCGACTAAAGCACTAGGTCTTATAGTTGACTTAAATGCTCGGGAATTGCATACTCCCGCCCATTCCGAACTCCGTGGTAATTGTCCATGCGACTGACTACAAAAGGCCGATACGCCGTGACCGCCATGCTTGACCTGGCGTTGCACGCGCAGCACGGGCCCGTGTCCCTGGCCGATATCTCCGAGCGCCAAGGCATCTCCCTGTCCTATCTCGAACAGCTTTTCGCCAAGCTGCGCCGCAGCAACCTGGTTTCCAGTGTTCGCGGTCCGGGCGGTGGCTACCAGTTGTCCCGCGACATGCAGGGCATCCAGGTCGCCCAGGTGATCGATGCGGTGAACGAATCGGTCGATGCAACAAAATGCCAGGGCCAGGGCGATTGCCATTCCGGCGACACCTGCCTGACCCATCACCTGTGGTGCGACCTGAGCCTGCAGATTCACGAATTTCTCAGCGGTATCAGCTTGGCCGACCTCGTAACTCGCCGTGAGGTGCAGGAAGTGGCCCAGCGTCAGGATCAGCGTCGTTGCAATGGCAAGGCGCCGCGCCTGGACAAGATTGAAGCGTCCGCCGTCGAATGACAGCCAGAGAGCTAGCGGCACGCCAGCCAGCCTGATTTAGGAGATAGTCCATGAAATTGCCGATTTACCTTGATTACTCTGCGACCACCCCGGTCGATCCGCGCGTTGCGCAAAAGATGAGTGAATGCCTGCTGGTCGACGGAAACTTCGGTAACCCGGCGTCCCGTTCCCACGTGTTCGGCTGGAAGGCCGAAGAGTCCGTCGAAAACGCCCGTCGTCAGGTGGCCGATCTGGTCAACGCCGACCCGCGCGAAATCGTCTGGACCTCCGGTGCCACCGAGTCCGATAACCTGGCAATCAAGGGTGCGGCACATTTCTACGCCTCCAAGGGCAAACACCTGATCACCTCCAAGATCGAGCACAAGGCTGTCCTCGACACCATGCGCCAACTGGAGCGCGAAGGTTTCGAAGTGACCTACCTCGAGCCGACCGAAGATGGCCTGATCACCCCGGCCATGATCGAAGCCGCGCTGCGCGAAGACACCATCCTCGTGTCGGTGATGCACGTGAACAACGAAATCGGCACCGTCAACGACATCGCCGCCATCGGCGAGCTGCTTCGTTCGAAAGGTATCCTGTTCCACGTCGACGCCGCTCAGTCCACCGGCAAGGTCGAGATCGACCTGCAGAAGCTGAAAGTCGACATGATGTCGTTCTCTGCCCACAAGACCTACGGTCCTAAAGGCATTGGCGCGCTGTACGTCAGCCGCAAGCCGCGTGTGCGCATCGAAGCGACCATGCACGGCGGCGGTCACGAGCGTGGCATGCGTTCCGGCACCCTGGCGACCCACCAGATCGTCGGCATGGGCGAAGCGTTCCGTGTAGCCAAGGAAGACATGGCTGCCGAAAACGTGCGCATCAAGGCCCTGAGCGATCGCTTCTACAAGCAGGTCGAGCACCTGGAAGAGCTGTACGTCAACGGCAGCCTGACCGCCCGCGTTCCGCACAACCTGAACCTGAGCTTCAACTACGTTGAAGGCGAGTCGCTGATCATGGCGCTCAAGGATCTGGCGGTTTCGTCCGGTTCGGCGTGCACCTCGGCGTCGCTTGAGCCTTCGTACGTGCTGCGCGCCCTGGGCCGCAACGACGAACTGGCACACAGCTCGATCCGCTTCACCTTCGGCCGTTTCACCACCGAAGAAGAAATCGATTACGCCGCGCAGAAAGTCTGCGAGGCCGTTACCAAGCTGCGCGCTCTGTCGCCGCTGTGGGACATGTACAAAGACGGCGTCGATATCTCGAAGATCGAGTGGGCGGCACACTAAACATAGAAGCCGCCGGATACGGATCCTGTAGCGACGCGGCGGTTTGCGCAGCGCAGTTGCAGGGTCTCAAGAGCGGCCCTGATGAGTGAGGATTGAGAATCATGGCTTACAGCGAAAAGGTCATCGACCACTACGAAAACCCGCGTAACGTCGGCAAGATGAACGCGGAAGATCCAGATGTCGGCACCGGCATGGTCGGCGCTCCGGCGTGCGGCGACGTGATGCGTCTGCAGATCAAGGTCAACGACCAAGGCGTTATCGAAGACGCCAAGTTCAAGACCTATGGCTGCGGTTCGGCTATCGCTTCCAGCTCCCTCGCCACCGAGTGGATGAAGGGCAAGACCCTGGACGAAGCGGAAACCATCAAGAACACCCAGCTGGCCGAAGAACTGGCCCTGCCGCCAGTGAAAATCCACTGCTCGGTACTCGCTGAAGACGCCATCAAGGCGGCTGTTCGCGACTACAAGCAGAAGAAAGGCTTGATCTAAGCATTGGGCGACGAGTAAGGAGTCAACGATGGCTATCAGCATGACAGAAGCGGCTGCTCGACACGTGCGACGCTCCCTCGACGGGCGCGGCAAGGGTGAAGGGATTCGTCTGGGTGTTCGCACCACGGGCTGTTCCGGCCTTGCCTACGTGCTGGAGTTTGTCGACGAGGTGGTTGCAGAAGATCAGGTGTTCGAGAGTCACGGCGAAAAAGTGATCATCGACCCCAAGAGCCTGGCTTACCTCGACGGCACCGAGCTCGATTTCGTCAAGGAAGGGTTGAACGAAGGCTTCAAGTTCAACAATCCCAACGTGCGCGGTGAGTGTGGCTGCGGCGAAAGCTTCAACATCTGAGGCTGGTCGTGGGAACTCCTTGTCATTTCGCTTTATTCGAGCTGCAACCGGGCTTTCGTCTGGATCTCGAGCAACTGGCCACGCGCTATCGCGAGCTGGCGCGCGGCGTTCATCCCGATCGTTTTGCCGACGCTTCCGAGCGTGAGCAGCGTTCGGCGCTCGAGCAGTCTGCACGGCTCAACGATGCCTATCAGACGCTCAAGAGCCCGGCCCAGCGTGCACGTTACCTGCTGACCATCAGCGGTCATGAAGTGCCGATGGAAGTCACGGTCCACGATCCCGAGTTTCTTTTGCAGCAGATGCAATGGCGCGAAGAGCTCGAAGATCTGCAGGACAGTGCCGACCTGGCGGGTGTCGCGACCTTCAAGCGTCGCCTGAAGACCGCCCAGGAGCAGCTGAACGAAAGCTTCGCAGCCTGTTGGGATGATGCAGCGCAACGTGAACAGGCCGAACGCCTGATGCGGCGCATGCAGTTCCTCGACAAGCTCACCTACGAAGTGCGCCAATTAGAAGAGCGCCTCGACGATTAACCCAGTGCCGCTCCGGTCGCACGCCTGATATACAGATAAGTCCTGATCACGATGGCCCTACTGCAGATCGCCGAACCCGGCCAAAGTCCTCAACCGCACCAGCGTCGTCTGGCTGTGGGGATCGACTTGGGCACTACCAATTCGCTGGTCGCTGCGTTGCGCAGTGGTCTTTCCGAGCCGCTGGCCGATGCCGAAGGGCGGGTCATTCTGCCTTCCGCCGTGCGTTATCACGCCGATCGCGTCGAAGTCGGCGAGTCGGCCAAACTGGCCGCGTCCTCCGATCCCCTGAATACCGTGCTGTCGGTCAAGCGCCTGATGGGCCGTGGTCTGTCCGACGTCAAGCAATTGGGCGATCAACTGCCGTACCGTTTTGTCGGCGGCGAATCGCACATGCCGTTCATCGACACCGTGCAGGGTCCGAAAAGCCCGGTCGAAGTCTCCGCCGATATCCTCAAAGTGCTGCGTCAGCGCGCTGAAGCGACCTTGGGCGGTGAACTGGTCGGCGCGGTGATTACCGTTCCTGCCTATTTCGACGACGCTCAGCGCCAGGCTACGAAGGATGCGGCAAAACTCGCCGGTCTGAACGTACTGCGCCTGCTCAACGAGCCGACCGCCGCTGCGGTGGCTTATGGGCTGGATCAGCATGCCGAAGGCCTGGTCGCCATTTATGACCTGGGCGGCGGTACTTTCGATATTTCGATTCTGCGCCTGACCGGCGGTGTCTTCGAGGTTCTGGCCACCGGCGGCGATAGCGCGCTGGGCGGTGACGATTTCGATCACGCAATTGCCGGCTGGATCATTGAGAGCGCGGGCCTGTCCGCCGATCTCGATCCGGGTGCGCAGCGCAATCTGCTGCAAACCGCTTGTGCGGCCAAAGAAGCCCTGACGAATGCCGACAGTGTTGAAGTTGCTTATGGTGACTGGAAAGCACAGCTGACCCGCGACGCCTTCGACGCACTGATCGAGCCGATGGTTGCCCGTAGCCTGAAAGCCTGCCGCCGTGCCGTTCGCGACTCCGGTATCGAGCTGGAAGACGTGCATGCCGTGGTCATGGTCGGTGGTTCGACCCGCGTTCCACGTGTTCGTGAAGCTGTCGCCGAAGCCTTCGGTCGTCAACCGCTGACCGAAATCGACCCGGATCAAGTGGTGGCCATCGGTGCCGCGATCCAGGCCGATACACTGGCCGGCAACAAACGCGATGGCGGCGAGCTGCTGCTGCTCGACGTGATTCCACTGTCCCTGGGGCTGGAAACCATGGGCGGCCTGATGGAGAAGGTGATTCCGCGCAACACCACCATCCCCGTCGCTCGCGCTCAGGATTTCACGACTTACAAAGACGGCCAGTCGGCCATGGCGATCCACGTGTTGCAGGGCGAGCGCGAGCTGATCAGTGACTGCCGCTCCCTGGCACGTTTCGAATTGCGCGGCATTCCGGCAATGGTCGCTGGTGCAGCCAAGATTCGCGTGACCTTCCAGGTCGATGCCGACGGTCTGCTCAGCGTCTCTGCCCGTGAACTGGGTTCGGGCGTTGAAGCCAGCATTCAGGTCAAGCCGTCCTACGGTCTGACCGACGGCGAAATCGCCAAGATGCTCAAGGATTCGTTCCAGCACGCCAATGACGACAAAGTCGCTCGCGTCCTGCGTGAGCAGCAAGTCGATGCCCAGCGCCTGATCGAAGCGGTGCAGGGCGCTCTGGAGGCGGATGGTGAGCGTTTGCTCGACGCCGAAGAGCGCATGGTCATCGACCTGCAGGTGCAGGAACTGACCGAACTGATGAAAGGTACCGATGGTTACGCCATCGAGCAGCAGACCAAGCGTCTGTCGCAAGTGACCGATGCCTTTGCTGCCCGTCGTATGGATCAGACGGTGAAAGCCGCTCTGTCGGGGCGCAACCTGAATGAAATCGAGGATATCTGATGCCGCAGGTCATTTTTCTGCCCCACGAGAAGTTCTGCCCTGAAGGCATGGTGGTCGAGGCTGAGCCCGGCACTTCGATTCTCGAGCTGGCCCACGAACACCACATCGAGATGGAAAGCGCCTGCGGCGGCGTCTGCGCCTGCACCACTTGTCACTGCATCATCCGCGAGGGTTTCGACTCGCTGGAAGAAGCTGACGAGTTGGAGGAAGATTTCCTAGATCGTGCCTGGGGTCTGGAGGCGCAGTCGCGCCTGGCCTGTCAGGCGATCGTCGGCGAGGAAGACCTCACCGTCGAAATTCCGAAATATTCGCTTAACCATGCGGCCGAAGCGCCGCACTGACTGGTAAGACTGTCATGAGCTACGGTTGGAATGATGTTCAACGTATTGCAGAAGAGTTGGCTGAGGCCAAGCCGGGTGTAGATCCGTATTCTGTCAATTTCGTCGAGTTGCAGCAGTGGATCAAGGAGCTGCCTGACTTCGACGCTAACTCTGGCCGGGTCGGCGAGAAGGTGTTGGAAGCGGTTCAGCAGCTCTGGAATGATGAAATAGACTGATCATCCTTGCAGGTTAGGCAATACCCAAGAACCCGCGTATAATTCGCGGGTTTAATTTTTCGCAAATTACCGTTTCTGGAGTTACACCATGGCTGTTCAACGTACTTTCTCCATCATCAAGCCTGACGCCGTTGCAAAAGGCGCTGCCGGCGAAATCGTTACCCGTTTCGAAAAGGCTGGTCTGAAAGTGGTTGCTTCGAAAATGAAGCAACTGTCCAAAGCCGAAGCTGAAGGCTTCTACGCTGAGCACAAAGAGCGCGGTTTCTTCGGTGACCTGGTTGCTTTCATGATCTCCGGTCCGGTTGTCGTTCAGGTTCTGGAAGGCGAAAACGCCATCGCTCGCAACCGTGAGCTGATGGGCGCTACCAACCCTAAAGAAGCTGCTGCCGGCACCATCCGTGCTGACTTCGCTGAGTCGATCGACGCCAACGCCGTTCACGGTTCGGACTCCGAAGCCGCTGCCGCTCGCGAAATCTCGTACTTCTTCGCAGCTACTGAAGTAACCACTCGCTAAGCATTGGCTTAAGAGTGAAGGTGAATCCATGACTACATCGACTGTTAAAACCAACCTGCTGGGTCTGACCCAGCCGGAAATGGAAAAATTCTTCGACTCAATCGGGGAGAAGCGTTTCCGTGCCGGTCAGGTAATGAAATGGATTCACCACTTTGGCGTCGATGATTTCGACGCCATGACGAACGTCAGCAAGGCCTTGCGCGAAAAGCTCAAGGCTGTTGCTGAAGTTCGCGGTCCCGAAGTGGTCAGCGAGGACATTTCCAGCGACGGCACCCGCAAGTGGGTGGTGCGCGTGGCGTCCGGCAGTTGTGTCGAGACTGTTTACATTCCCCAGGGCAAACGCGGCACTCTGTGCGTTTCGTCCCAGGCAGGCTGTGCCCTGGACTGCAGTTTCTGCTCCACCGGCAAGCAAGGCTTCAACAGCAACCTCACCGCCGCCGAAGTCATCGGCCAGGTGTGGATTGCCAACAAATCCTTCGGCAGTGTTCCGGCTACCATCGACCGCGCCATCACCAACGTGGTGATGATGGGCATGGGCGAACCGCTGCTGAACTTCGACAACGTCGTGGCCGCCATGCATCTGATGATGGATGACCTGGGCTACGGGATCTCCAAGCGCCGCGTGACCCTGTCCACGTCGGGTGTGGTGCCGATGATCGATGAGCTGGCCAAGCACATCGACGTATCCCTGGCGTTGTCCCTGCACGCACCGAATGACGCATTGCGTAACCAATTGGTGCCGATCAACAAGAAATATCCGCTTAAGATGCTCCTCGATTCGTGTGTGCGCTACATGTCCGCCCTGGGCGAGAAACGTGTGCTGACCATCGAGTACACCTTGCTCAAGGACATCAACGACAAGCTTGAGCACGCTGTGGAAATGATCGAGCTGCTCAAGGATATTCCCTGCAAGATCAACCTGATTCCGTTCAACCCGTTCCCGCATTCCGGTTACGAGCGGCCGAGCAACAACGCGATTCGCCGGTTCCAGGATCAGCTGCATCAGGCAGGCTATAACGTGACCGTGCGCACCACCCGTGGTGAAGACATCGACGCGGCTTGCGGTCAATTGGTAGGGCAGGTGCTGGATCGCACCCGTCGCAGCGAACGTTACATCGCCGTACGCGAATTGAGCGCCGACAGCGATCTGGCACAGAACGCCGCGAACACTAACTAAGAGAGGATCTCTATGTCCCTGCGCTTTGCGCTGCTGTTGCTGTTGGCCAGCCTGTGTGCTGGCTGTGTCCTGTCGGGCGATTACAACCCGATGAAGACCAGCAAGGGCCGCGACGAAGCGCGGGCTGCCTACGTGCAGCTGGGGCTGGGGTACTTGCAGCAAGGCATGACCGAGCGGGCCAAGGTGCCGTTGAAAAAGGCCCTCGAGCTGGACGGTTCCGATCCCGACGCCAACGCCGCTCTTGGGCTGGTCTTTCAGTCCGAGATGGAGCCGAAGCTGGCCGACGAACACTTTCGCAAGGCACTGTCCTCCCGTCCCGCCGATGCCCGCATCCTCAACAATTACGGCAGTTTTCTCTACGAAGAACAGCGTTACAAGGAAGCCTACGAGCGTTTTGAACAGGCCGCCGCCGATACCCTGTATCCTGAGCGTTCCCGTGTGTTCGAGAACCTCGGCATGACGGCGTCCAAGCTTGGCCAGCGTGAGCTGGCACAGCAGCAACTGGAAAAAGCATTGCGTTTGAACCGTCAGCAACCCCGGGCGTTGCTGGAAATGGCTGAGTTGTCATTCGAAGACAGGCATTATGTGCCCGCGCGTGACTATTACGACCGTTTCAGCCAGCTGTCCGAGCAAAATGCACGTAGTCTGTTGCTCGCGGTTCGGTTGGCAAAAGTGTTTGAAGATCGCGACAAGGCCGCCAGTGCGGGCCTGCAATTAAAACGACTCTATCCCGGTACGCCGGAATATCAGCAATACCTGTCGGAGCAATGATGAAAGCGGCGCATCCCGAAGTTGTAGCAGCGAATCGCGTTAACCCCGGTGAGACCTTGCGCCAGGCCCGCGAAAGCAATGGCTGGTCGCTGGCCGAAGTGGCCCTCAAGCTCAACCTCACCGTGACTTCCCTGACCAACCTCGAAGCCGGTGCGTTCGACAAGTTGCCGGGGCATACCTTCGCTCGCGGCTATATTCGCGCCTATGCCAAATTGCTCGGCATGGATCAGGCGGTCCTGGTCCAGCAGTTCGACCAGTCCACCGGCACCGATTCCCAGGGCAGCAATGTCCACGCCCTGGGCCGGATCGAAGAGCCGGTTCGTGTTTCCCATACCATTTTGCGGATCGTCAGCCTGTTGCTGCTGATCGCGGTCATCGGCGGCGGTTTTGTCTGGTGGCAGGATCAGACCTCGCTGCGTACCAAGGACCTGACCAGTCTGGCCCCGGAGCACGTTGAAGTTGAAGGCGCCGATGGCACCACGCAGATTCATCCGATCGACGAGCCGGAAGACCAGGCCGTTACCGAAGGTCAGACCGAGGGCGCGACGGCGCTGGCACTGCCCCAATCGGAAACCGCTGCCGAATCGACCGGCGCCGAGCCCATCGTTCCGGCAACCGCACCGGCCGTACCTGCTGCCCCGGCGGCGGCGCCAGCTGCTCCGGCCCATGTCCCGGCACCGGTTGTCGCCACTCCGGCTGCACCTGCCCCTAACGTTCCGGCGACTCCGGCCCCGACCGTCACCGCACCCGTTGTCCCGGCCACCCCGGCACCCACCGCAGAAACCACTGCTCCGGCAGCAGGCGAAGGTCAGGTGCAACTGCAGTTCACCGCTGATTGCTGGGCACAGGTCACCGATGGTCGCGGCAAGGTTCTGTTCAGCGGTCTGAAACATAAAGGCGACAGCGTCTCCGTGGCAGGCAAGCCACCGCTGGCCGTGCGTCTGGGTGTTGCCCGGGCAGCGCAGGTCAGCTACAACGGCCAGCCGGTCGATGTCGCTCCGTTCACCAGTGGCGAGACTGCTCGCCTGAAGTTGGGTCAATAAGTCATGCACGGCGAATCTCCAATCAAACGTCGCGAATCGCGCAAGATCTGGGTCGGTAACGTGCCTGTGGGCGGCGATGCACCTATCGCGGTGCAGAGCATGACCAACAGCGACACCAACGATGTCGCGGCCACCGTGGCGCAGATCAACCGTCTGGAAGCCGCTGGCGTCGACATCGTTCGCGTATCGGTGCCGGACATGGACGCCGCCGAGGCGTTCGGCAAGATCAAGCAGCTGGTCAAGGTGCCGCTGGTTGCCGACATCCACTTCGACTACAAGATCGCTTTGCGCGTGGCCGAGCTGGGTGTGGACTGCCTGCGCATCAACCCGGGCAACATCGGTCGCGAAGACCGCGTGCGTGCAGTGGTCGATGCCGCCCGTGACCGCGGGATTCCGATCCGCATCGGCGTCAACGCCGGTTCCCTGGAAAAAGACCTGCAGAAGAAATACGGTGAGCCTACCCCGGCCGCGCTGGTCGAGTCCGCACTGCGTCATGTCGAACACCTCGAACGCCTGAATTTCCAGGACTTCAAGGTCAGCGTGAAGGCTTCCGACGTGTTCATGGCCGTCGAAGCCTACCGCCTGCTGGCGAAGGAAATCGTCCAGCCGCTGCACCTGGGCATCACCGAAGCCGGTGGATTGCGCTCCGGCACAGTGAAATCCGCCGTGGGCCTAGGTATGCTGCTCGCCGAGGGGATTGGCGATACCATCCGCATCTCGCTGGCGGCCGATCCGGTCGAGGAAGTGAAGGTCGGTTACGACATCCTCAAGTCTTTGCATCTGCGTTCCCGTGGCATCAACTTCATTGCCTGCCCGAGCTGCTCGCGGCAGAACTTCGATGTGGTCAAGACCATGAATGAACTGGAAGGGCGCCTTGAAGACCTGCTGGTGCCGCTGGATGTTGCGGTGATCGGTTGCGTGGTCAACGGCCCCGGCGAAGCCAAGGAAGCCCATATCGGCTTGACCGGCGGTACGCCGAACCTGATTTACATCGACGGCAAGCCGTCGCAGAAACTGACGAATGACAATCTGGTGGACGAGCTGGAAAAGCTGATCCGCGAGAAAGCGGCCGAGAAGGTCGAAGCCGACGCAGCGGTCATCGCGCGCGGCTGATCGAACGAATTAAGGAATTTCTGTGAGCAAGTCCCTGCAAGCCATTCGTGGCATGAACGACATCCTGCCGGAACAGACCCCGGTATGGCGCTACTTCGAAGGCACCGTTTCGCGTTTGCTGGATAACTACGGTTACAAGCAGATCCGCATGCCGATCGTCGAATTCACCGAGCTGTTCAAGCGCTCGATCGGCGAAGTGACCGACATCGTCGAAAAAGAGATGTACACCTTCGACGACCGCAACGGCGACTCCCTGACCCTGCGTCCGGAAGGCACTGCTGCGTGCGTGCGTGCCGTGCTCGAGCATGGCATCACCGGCGGTGGCCAGGTGCAGAAACTCTGGTACATCGGTCCGATGTTCCGTCACGAGCGTCCGCAGAAAGGCCGTTATCGCCAGTTCCACCAGATCGGTCTGGAAGTCTTCAACCTCGACGGTCCGGACATCGACGCCGAGCTGATCATCATGACCTGGCGCCTGTGGGGCGAGCTGGGCATCCGTGATGCGGTCAAGCTCGAACTCAACAGCCTGGGTACCAGCGAGTCCCGTGGCCGTTATCGTGAAGCGCTGGTCGATTACCTCTCGGCGCACCACGACAAGCTGGACGAAGACAGCCAGCGTCGCCTGAAGACGAACCCGCTGCGCGTGCTCGACACCAAGAACGCCGACACGCAAGCCGTGCTGGTCGATGCGCCGAAAATGGCGGATTACCTGGATGAAGAGTCCCGTGCCCACTTCGAAGGTCTGAAGTCGCGTCTGGATGCCGTCGGCATTCCTTACGTGCTCAACCCGAAACTGGTGCGCGGTCTCGATTACTACAGCAAAACCGTATTCGAATGGGTCACCGACAAGCTCGGCGCCCAGGGCACTGTGTGCGCGGGCGGCCGTTACGACGGTCTGGTCGAGCAGATGGGCGGCAAGCCGACCCCGGGCGTCGGTTTCGCCATGGGCATCGAGCGTCTGGTGCTGATGCTGGAAACCCTGGAGCAGATCCCGCAAGAACTCGCCCGTCAGGTCGACGTCTACCTCTGCGCCTTCGGCGAAGAGGCGGAACTCGCCGGTCTGGCCCTGGCCGAGCGTGTACGCGACCAGTTGCCGAACCTGCGCCTGCAGGTCAATGCCGGTGCCGGCAGCTTCAAGAGCCAGTTCAAGAAAGCCGACAAGAGCGGTGCGCTGTACGCGCTGATCCTCGGTGACGACGAAATGGCCCAGCAAGTGGTAGGTTTCAAACCCCTGCGTGGCCAGGGCGAACAACAAAGCATTGCCTGGGATGCGCTTGCCGCTCACCTGGCCACCTGCGTCGTGCAGGGTTGAAGCTGTTTAAACAGCCGATTTAGCGATTAAGGAGTATTGGGGTGTCGAGTACCGAAGACGAACAGTTGGCGGATTTGAAGGACTGGTGGACACGCAACGGCAAACCTCTGGTCACTGGCGGCCTGTTGGCGCTGGTCATCGTGTTCGGCTGGCAGGCATTTCACAAGTATCAGAGCAACCAGTCGCAAGGCGCCTCGGTGCTCTATCAGCAATTGCTGGAAACCACGCTGACCCCGGACGGCAAGCCTGACGCTGCGCGCGTCGCGGATCTGGCCGGCAAGCTCAACAGCGAATTCGGTGGTACGGCCTACGCGCAGTACGGCAGCCTGTTCGTGGCCAAGGTTGCGGTCGACAGCGGCAAGCTGGATGACGCAGCGACCGAACTCAAGGCAATCGTTGCCAAACCGGCCAACGCGGCGCTGGGCGAAATCGCCCGTCAGCGTCTGGCGCAGGTGCTGGGTGCACAGAACAAGGCGGATGAAGCCCTGAAACTGCTTGAAGGCGATGCCGACAAGTCGTTCCTGGCCACTCGCGAAGAACTCAAGGGCGACCTGCTGGTACAGCTGGGCCGCACTGACGAAGCGAACGCGGCGTATCAAAAAGCCAAGGCGGCACTGTCGGATGAAGCGGCAGTCGGCGGCCTTCAAATCAAGCTGGACGACCTGGCCAAAGGGGATGCGTGACGTGATCGGTTGGAAGCATGCAGCATTGCTGGCTCTGGCCATTCTGGCCACGGGTTGCAGCAGCAACAGCACAAAAGAACTGCCACCAGCCGAACTGACTTCCTTCAAGGAAGAAGTGGTTCTGCAAAAAGTCTGGAGCCGTTCGATCGGTGACGGTCAGGGCGAAACCTACAATATGCTGGTACCGGCGATCGATGGTGACACCATCTACGCCGCCGACGTGACCGGCATCGTGATGGCCATGGATCGCAGCAACGGCGACGTGAAGTGGAAGAAAGAACTGGATGTGCCAGTCTCCGGCGCCGTCGGCGTGGGTTACGGTCTGGTTCTGGTCGGCACGCTGCGTGGCGACGTCATCGCACTCGACACCATCAATGGTGAAGAGAAGTGGCGCGCTCGCGTGACCAGTGAAGTATTGGCGCCACCAGCCAGCAACGGCGACATCGTGGTCGTGCAGACCCAGGACGATCGTCTGATCGGTCTGGATGCATCCACCGGTCACCAGCGCTGGGTGTATGACAGCACTCCGGCCGTACTGACCCTGCGTGGCACCAGTGCACCGCTCGCGACCAACCGCCTCGCAGTGGCTGGCCTGTCGACCGGTAAAGTGGTCGCTCTGGACATTTCCAACGGCGTGCCGGTCTGGGAACAACGGATCGCGATTCCACAAGGTCGTTCGGAACTGGAGCGCGTGGTCGACATCGACGGCGGTCTGCTGCTGTCCGGTGGCACGCTGTACGTTGCCAGCTATCAGGGTCGCGTTGCGGCACTGGACCTGGAAAGCGGCCGTCAACTGTGGCAGCGCGATGCGTCGAGCTACGCCGGTATCGCCCAGGGCTTCGGCAACGTCTACGTGAGCCTGTCTTCGGGCACCGTTGAAGGCGTCGACGAGCGTTCGACCACTGCACTGTGGACCAACGATTCGCTGGCCCGCCGTCAACTGTCGGCTCCGGAAGTGTTCTCCAGCTACGTTGCAGTCGGTGACCTGGAAGGTTACCTGCATCTGCTGAGTCAGGTGGACGGTCGTTTCGTCGGCCGCGAGCGCATCGACAGCGACGGCCTGCGTGCCCGTCCGCTGGTGGTGGGTGACACGATTTACGTGTATGGCAACAGCGGCAAACTGGAAGCCCTGACCATCAAGTAATGGTTTGACTATGCTTGGGGTTGAACCCCAAGCGGCCCTGCTCCGGCAGGGTTTGCAACACCCATGGGTGTTGCCCCGAGCACCAGCCGCTGCCTCGCAGCGGCTTTTGTATTTTCTGAAATAACGAAGTGGAGAGCCGCATGGTTCCCGTAATCGCCCTGGTGGGCCGACCGAACGTCGGCAAGTCCACCTTGTTCAACCGCCTGACCAGGACTCGCGACGCTATCGTCGGCGACTTGTCCGGTCTGACCCGTGATCGCCAGTACGGTGAGGCCAAGTGGCAAGGGCGTTCCTACATTCTGATCGACACCGGCGGTATCTCCGGTGACGAACATGGTATGGACGAAAAAATGGCCGAGCAGTCGCTGCTGGCCATCGAAGAAGCGGATGTCGTTCTGTTCCTGGTAGATGCCAAGGCCGGTTTCACCGCCGCCGACCAGATGATCGGCGAACACCTGCGCAAGCGTAACAAGCGTTCCTACGTGGTCGCCAACAAGGTCGACAACATCGATCCGGAAATGGCTCGCGCCGAATTCGCTCCGATGGGCATGGGCGATGCGATCCCGATTGCCGGCGCCCATGGTCGTGGCATCACTCAATTGCTGGAAATCGCCCTGAGCGAATTCCCGAAAGATGAGGATGAGCCGCAGGAAGGCGAAGAGCAGGAAGAAGTTGCCGAAGGCGAGGAAGCCAAGCGCATTCCAGGTCCGAGCGAAAAGGACGGCATCAAGATCGCCATCATCGGCCGGCCGAACGTCGGCAAGTCGACTCTGGTCAACCGCATGCTGGGTGAAGAGCGGGTGATCGTCTACGACCAGCCGGGCACCACTCGCGACAGTATTTACATCCCGTTCGAGCGTAACGACGAGAAGTACACGCTGATCGATACTGCCGGTGTGCGCAAGCGCGGCAAGATCCACGAAGAAGTCGAAAAGTTCTCCGTGGTCAAAACCCTGCAGGCGATCAAAGACGCCAACGTGGTGATCTTCGTGATGGACGCCCGCGAAGGTGTGGTCGATCACGACCTCAACCTGCTGGGCTTTGCCCTCGAGTCCGGCCGTGCGCTGGTCATCGCGCTGAACAAGTGGGATGGCATGACGCCGGGCGAGCGCGACTACGTGAAGACCGAGCTTGAACGCCGGTTGTTCTTCGTCGACTTCGCCGACATCCACTTCATCTCGGCCCTGCACGGTACCGGCGTGGGCAACCTCTACGCTTCGGTGCAGAACTCGTTCAAGTCGGCGGTCACCCGCTGGCCGACCAGCCGCCTGACCCAGATCCTCGAAGACGCGGTCAGCGAGCACCAGCCACCGATGGTCAACGGCCGCCGGATCAAGCTGCGTTATGCCCACCTCGGTGGCGCCAACCCGCCGCTGATCGTGATCCACGGCAACCAGATCGAGAAAGTGCCGAACTCGTACGTGCGCTATCTGGAAAACACTTACCGTCGTGTGCTCAAGCTGGTCGGTACGCCGATCCGTATCGAGTTCAAGGGCGGCGAGAACCCGTACGAAGGCAACAAGAACACGCTGACCGACCGCCAGGTCAACAAGAAGCGTCGTTTGATGTCGCACAACAAGAAGGCCAGCAAGAAGCGCCGCGACAAGCGCTGATCCCGGTCATCAAGAGAGAAGGGCGCCGTCTGGCGCCCTTTTTTTATGGGCGCCGGATGGGCTATCCTCGGGCTCTCCCGCGCCGTCGTCAGTGCCGGGGCAGAGCAGGGAACCCCGATGATCAACAGCAAGCTGCCGAATGTCGGCATCACTATTTTCACGCAGATGTCTCAGCTCGCGGCACAGACCGGAGCCATCAACCTGTCCCAGGGTTTTCCCGATTTCGACGGCCCGCAGTCGCTGCGCGATGCGGTCGGTCGGCACATTGCCAGCGGCCATAACCAGTATTCGCCCATGACCGGTCTGCCGGCCCTGCGCCAACAGATTGCAGCGAAGATCGCCCGCAGCTATGGCGTGAATGTCGATGCCGATCACGAGGTGACCGTCACCCCCGGCGCGACCCAGGCGATCTTCTGTGCAATCCAGGCGGTTATCCACAGCGGCGATGAAGTCATCGTGTTCGACCCGGCCTATGACAGCTACGAGCCGTCGGTGGAGCTGGCCGGTGGGCGCTGCGTGCATGTGCAACTCGGTCTGGATGATTTCTCCATCGACTTCGACAAGCTCGGTGCAGCGCTGAGCCCGCGCACGCGGATGATTATCCTCAACACTCCGCACAACCCGAGCGGCGCCCTGATCAGTCGCGCAGAGCTGGACCAGTTGGCGGCGCTGATCCGCGACCGCGACATCTATGTGATCAGCGACGAAGTCTATGAACACCTGGTGTACGACGGCGTTCCCCATGTGAGCGTGCTGGCCCATGAAGAGTTGTATCAGCGCGCATTCGTGGTCAGCTCGTTCGGCAAGACCTATCACGTCACGGGCTGGAAAACCGGCTACGTCGTGGCGCCGCCGGCGCTGACCGTCGAGCTGCGCAAGGTGCACCAGTACGTCAGCTTCTGCGGCGTGACGCCGCTGCAATATGCGCTGGCTGATTACATGGCCGAGCATCCGGAGCACGTCGAAGAACTGCCGGGTTTCTATCAGGCCAAGCGTGATCTGTTCTGTGATCTGCTGGAGCCGTCGCGATTCAGCTTCACCCGGGTCACCGGCACTTATTTCCAACTGGTCGATTACTCGCAGATCCGTCCCGACCTGAACGACGTCGAGATGGCGATGTGGATGACTCGCGAACATGGTGTGGCGAGCATCCCGGTGTCGGTGTTCTACCAGAATCCACCTGAAGGCCAGCGCCTGGTGCGCCTGTGCTTCGCCAAACGCGAGGAGACGCTGCGGGAAGCGGCGGCAAAACTATGCGTGATTTGAGTGCTTTACCCGATCTCAACCTGGCGCTGATCCAGACCAGCCTGGCCTGGCATGATCGTCAGGCCAATCTCGAGCATTTCGACGCTTTGCTGGAGCAGGCGCGTGGTGCGGATCTGATTATCCTGCCGGAGATGTTCACCACCGGATTCTCCATGGAATCCGAAACCCTCGCCGAAGCCGAGCATGGCCCGACCAGCAAATGGATGAAGGCACAGGCGGCGAAGCTCAATGCGGTGATCACCGGCAGCGTGATCATCCAGGCCGCCGACGGCAGCCATCGCAATCGCCTGCTATGGGCACGCCCGGACGGCGAAGTGTGGCATTACGACAAGCGCCACCTGTTCCGCATGGCCGGCGAGCACAATCACTACACGCCCGGCGAACGCCAGGTGCAGTTCGAGCTCAAGGGCTGGCGCATCCGGCCGTTGATTTGCTACGACTTGCGTTTCCCGGTGTGGAGCCGCGATGCACAAGATACCGACCTGCTGCTGTACACCGCCAACTGGCCGGGGGCGCGGCGTCTGCACTGGAACCGTTTGCTGCCGGCGCGGGCGATTGAAAACCTGTGCTATGTGGCAGCCGTGAATCGTGTCGGCACTGACGGCAAGGGGTTTGCCTACACCGGCGATAGTCAGGTGCTGGACTTCCAGGGCGAGACCTTGCTGGCGGCGGGGGAGGCGGACGGGGTGTTCAAGGCGATATTGGAAGCGGCACCGCTGGCGGCTTACCGCGAGCGGTTTCCGGCGAATCTGGATGCGGACACGTTCGAGTTCACCTGAGTTTTTGCGTAGTCACTGCGGCCCCCATCGCGGGCTTGCCCGCGAAGAGGCCAGTTCAGGCAACATAAAGCCAGCAGGCATAAAAAAGGCCCCGGAGTTCGCACTCCGGGGCCTTTTGCATTTCAGCGGCAATTTACGCCGCTTTCGCTTCCGGCTGGCTCAGCGAGCGGTTGAGCGCGCTGAACAGTGCCTTGAAACTGGCGGTGGTGATGTTTTCATCGATACCCACGCCGTGCACTGCACGTTCGCCATTCACACGCAGCTCGATATAAGCCGCTGCCTTGGCGTTGGTGCCCGCGCCGATGGCGTGTTCGTTGTAATCCATGATCTCCACCGGAATCGGCAGGCCGGCCACCAGTGCTTCCAGCGCACCGTTGCCCTTGCCGCGCCAGTGCAGGTTGGTTTCGCCCTGGCCCTTGCTCGCCACTTCCACTTCGACGGCGCTGTGGCCGTTTTCTTCCTGCAGGCGATGGCTGACCAGCGCATACGGGGTGTTGGCTTGCAGGTACTCGGTGTGCAGCAGCGAGTGGATCTGCTGGGCAGTCATTTCCAGGCCCAGGCGATCGGTTTCACGCTGCACGACCTGGCTGAACTCGATCTGCATGCGGCGCGGCAGGCTGATGCCGTATTCCTGCTCCAGCAGGTAAGCGATACCGCCCTTGCCCGACTGGCTGTTGACGCGGATCACCGCCTCGTAGCTGCGGCCGATGTCGGCCGGGTCGATCGGCAGGTACGGCACTTCCCACAGGGTGTCCGGTTTCTGCTGGGCGAAGCCCTTGCGGATCGCGTCCTGGTGGGAGCCGGAGAACGCGGTGTGCACCAGATCGCCGACGTACGGGTGACGCGGGTGTACCTGAATCTGGTTGCATTCTTCGACGACTTTGCGCACGCCGTCGATGTCGGAGAAGTCCAGTTGCGGGTCGAGGCCCTGGGTGTACATGTTCAGTGCCACGGTCACGAGGTCGACGTTACCGGTACGCTCGCCGTTGCCGAACAGGCAGCCTTCGACGCGGTCGGCGCCGGCCATCAGGCCCAGCTCGGTGGCGGCCACGCCGGTACCACGGTCGTTGTGGGTGTGCAGGCTGATGATCACGCTGTCACGACGGTTGATGTTGCGGTGGAACCACTCGATCTGGTCGGCGTAGACGTTCGGGGTCGCGCACTCAACGGTGGCCGGCAGGTTGAGGATGATCTTGTGCTCGGGCGTCGGGTTCCAGACCTCGATCACCGCGTCGCAGACTTCCTTGGCGAATTCCAGCTCGGTGGCACTGAAGGTTTCCGGCGAGTATTCGAAGGTCCACTCGGTGTCCGGCTGCATGGCGGCGTATTTGACGAACAGCTTGGCGGCGTTCACGGCGATGGCCTTGATCCCGTCCTTGTCCTGGTTGAACACGATGCGACGGAAAGAAGGGGAAGTGGCGTTGTACAGGTGAACGATCGCCTTCTTCGCCCCGCGCAGGGATTCGAAAGTACGCTCGATCAGGTCTTCACGGCCCTGGGTCAGCACCTGAATGGTGGTGTCGTCCGGGATGTGGCCGTCTTCGATCAGGGTACGCACGAAGTCGAAGTCGGTTTGCGAAGCGGCCGGGAACGACGCTTCGATTTCTTTCACACCGACCTGCACCAGGGTTTTCCAGAAGCGCAGCTTTTTCACCGCGTCCATCGGCTCGATCAACGACTGGTTGCCGTCACGCAGGTCGGAGCTGCACCAGATCGGCGCGGCATCGATGGTTTTCGACGGCCAGGTGCGATCCGGCAGGTTGATCACAGGAAACGCGCGGTATTTCGAAGACGGGTCTTTGAGCATGCTCATCGGGAAATTCCTTATTGTCTGGGCCGAAAAGAGGCGGCCTGCCGGTGGAACGAATGTTCGGAGAAGCTTGGGACGAGGCGCAGCGATTCAGCCCGGCAGTCGTGCGCTGACAAGGCACAGGCTGCGGTGCTGGCGAAGCTGAATAAGGGTGTGAGAGGTTTTCATGCCTTCAACCCTAACCGCGGGGGATGAGGATGGCAAGCAGTCGAAAAAAATTGAGAGGAATACTCGGAAAGCGCTTTTTTCCGAGATTTTATTCTTGATATGGCGGTTATTGTTGGCGGGGATTGCGCGGACCATTCGTCGCGCGCAATCCCTGTGGGAGCGAGCCTGCTCGCGATGAGGCCAGTCGCCTCACCCGCAAATCAAGGCTGGAAAGCCCCAATGAAAATCGCCGGATCGACCCGCGCATCGTTCAGACTGACGTTCCAGTGCATGTGCGGCCCGGTCGCCCGACCTGTGGCACCTACCTTGCCAACCACCGAGCCGCGAGCCAGTTGCTGGCCGTTTTGCACATCGATCTTCGACATGTGGCAGAACATGCTGATGAAGCCTTGGCCGTGGTCGACGAACACGGTGTTGCCATTGAAGAAGTAGTTGCCGATCAGGATCACCTTGCCCGCCGCCGGGGTCTTGATCGGTGTGCCGGCCGGCACCGCGAAGTCGAGGCCGGCGTGGGGATTGCGCTCTTCACCGTTGAAGAAGCGGCGCACGCCAAACTTGCTCGACAGCGGCCCGTTGACCGGTTTGTCCAGCAACAGGTTGCTCGGTGTGTTCGGGCTGAAGCTGCGGTAGGCCTTGATCTGCTCGGCCAGTTCACCCTCGATGCGCTTCAGGTTCGCCGGGTTCGGATTGACCTGTTGCGTGTTCTTCAGGGTGATGTGCTGTTCCGGGTACTTCTTGTTGCCGACAGTGAAATTCAGGTTTCGACCGCCGCTGCTGATCTGCTGGGTGCCGGGTTTGACGGTCAACGGAACGCCGACAATCGCCAGCCAGTTGTTCTGTTCCTTGACCACCAACACCGGTTTGCCTTGGTACGTGGCCTTCGGCGCTTGCGCGGAGGCACCCAGATCGACGACGGCTACGCCGCCCGGCACCGGTTTGTTCAGCAGCCGGGTGATGTAGCTGTCGGCGTGGGCGTTGAAGGTCAGGCACAGTAACAACAGCGGAGCGAGAAAGCGCGGCATGGATCAGTCCAGTAAAGAGAGAGTGACGGGCGTCAGGTGGTTGTCCTCGACGCGCACTTGCAGTTCGCCTTCGCCCAGTCTGGCTTTCAGACGCTGGCCGGTGTGGGTTTGCGCCGCGTCGCGGATCGCGTTGCCACGCTCGTCGAGCAGAATGCTGTAGCCACGGCCGAGGGTTGCCAGCGGGCTGACCACGTGCAGGGTCTGCATCTGGCTTTGCAACTGCAGGCGTCGGCGTTTCAGGCCTTCGTTCATGGCGCGTGGCAGGCGCTCGGCGAGGCTGTCGAGACGCTGGCGCAACAGGGCCAGTTGCCGACCGGGGTGTTGCCCGGCGAGGCGGGTTTCCAGACGAATCAGGCGTTCGCGGCGGGTATTGAGCTGGCGCTCGAACGCCCGGCGCAGGCGCATGTCCAGATCATCCAGACGCTGGGCCTGCTGGCGCAGACGTTCGCCGGGATGGCGCAGACGGCGAGCCATTCCTTCAAGCCGCAGACGATCACGCATCAAACGGTCACGCATGCGCATCACCAGTCGGCGATGCAGGCTTTCGACCTGGCGGATCAGGTGGCTGGAATCAGGGGCGAGCAATTCGGCTGCTGCAGAAGGTGTCGGCGCACGGACGTCGGCCACAAAGTCGCTGATCGACACGTCGGTTTCGTGGCCGACGGCGCTGACGATCGGCGTCACGCAGGCATCCACCGCCCGGGCCACGGCTTCTTCGTTGAAGCACCAGAGGTCTTCCAGCGAACCGCCGCCGCGCGCCAGGATCAGCGCGTCGAAGCCCCGGGCGTCCGCGAGTTTCAGGGCGCGGACGATCTGCGCTGTGGCTTCGCGGCCCTGAACAGCGGTGGGAATTAGCGTCAGTTGTACCTGCGGCGCACGGCGTCGGAACACACTGATAATGTCGCGAATGACCGCTCCGGTCGGCGAACTGATGATGCCGATGCGCTGCGGGTGCGCCGGCAGCGGCACTTTGCGCTCGGCACTGAACAGGCCTTCGGCGCTGAGCTTTTCCTTCAAGGCATCGAAGGCCAGGCGCAGGGCGCCGTCACCGGCAGGCTCCACGGTGTCGAGAATCAACTGATAGTCGCCACGGCCCTCGAACAGCGAGACCTTGCCGCGCACCTTGACCGCCAGACCATCCTTCAGCGCCTGACGCACCCGCGCAGCATTCTGGCGGAACAGCGCACAACGCACCTGCGCGCCGCTGTCCTTGAGGGTGAAATACACGTGGCCGGACGCCGGGCGGGCGAGGTTGGAGATTTCGCCTTCGACCCAGATGTTGCTGAACACGTCTTCGAGCAACACCCGCGCGCGGCCGTTGAGCTGGCTGACGGTCAGGACTTCGCGGTCGAGGCCGAGTCTTGCAAAGGGATCTTTAATCATGGGGCGCAGTTTAAAGGCTTTCGCCGGTGAATGTCTGGAGGAAGTGTTGCACCAAGGGTGTGGGATTTTGCCGAAACGCGAGGGCGACAGGGCTCTGGCAATCGCCGGCCAGTGGCACAAATCTCACACCGGCGGGCGCGATGTCCTGCATCGACTCCGGCAGCAGAGCGATGCCGAATCCGGCCTGGATCAATTGCAGCTGCGTGGTCTTGCGCGACATCACTCGCGCAGCCTGGGGGAAGAAACCGTGGCGCATGCACAGGTCTGCGCACAAATAGCTCAGCCCGCCGCGCTGCGGGTGCGGAATGGATATGAACGCTTCGTCCTTCAATTGCGCCAGATCGACTGCCTCCGCGAAAGCCAGTCGATGCTCCGCCGGCAGGGCAAGCAGCAAGCGCTCGGTGTAGAGCGGAACAACCTGAACACCCTCGCGCTGGCGCAGCACCGGCAGACGCAGCAAGCCGATGTCGAGCCGCCCCTCGGCCAACTCCTCAAGTTGGGCCTCCGAAGACAACGTGCCGATGTCCAGCGAAACCCCGGGTTGCTGCTCCAGGTAAGCGCTCATGTCGCGCAACAGTTGGCCGCTGATCGGCACGGTGCTGGAGTGACACACGCGCAAAGTACCGCGCTGGCCCTGGCCGATTTCCGTGGCCAGGGTGCTGGCCTTGTTCAGTTCGTTGAGCAGGTTTCTGGCTCGAGGCAAAAACGCTTCGCCGGCGGCAGTGAGCCGGGGCTGACGTGCGGTGCGTTCGAACAGCGGCGTTTGCAGGCGGGTTTCCATGTCCTTGATCTGCCGGCTCAGTGCCGACTGGGCGATGAACAACCGTTCGGCTGCGGCACTAAAGCTGCCGCTCTCGGCGATTTCCACGAAATAACGTAATTGACGGGTTGAAAGCACGAGGCATGCCTTTTCGAGATGGCTTGGCGGTTTCGATGATATTAGTCGCAACCCTTGGCGCTGGCTAAAGTCATCGCAGGCTTATTAAAGGACGCGAGCAGATGAGTGTGGCGGGGTTGTTGGGCGAATGGTCGTGGGGCTTCGGGGGCTGGGCAGTTATCGGAGTGGGGGTCGCGCTGGCCTACATCGTGTTCGGCATTGCCGGTTTCGGCACGGCGCTGGTGGCGGGGCCGATCCTGATCCTGTTCATGCCGCTGTCGAAAATCGTGCCATTGCTGGTGCTGCTGGATTTCGTTGCCGCGTTCGGCAATCTGCTGCCGTCGCGGCGTGATGTAGCGAAGCCGGAGTTGCTGCGGCTGCTGCCGTGCATGGCGGTGGGGTGCACGCTGGGGGTGATTTTTCTGCTCAACCTCAAGTCCGATCTGCTGTTGTTGCTGATGGGACTGTTCATCAGTGCCTATGCGGTTTACAGCTTGTGGATCAAGGCGCGGCCGGCGCAATTGTCCGCCGGGTGGGCGTTGCCGATGGGCACGGTGGGCGGGTTGTTCGGGGCGTTGTTCGGCAGCGGCGGCTTTCTTTATGCGATCTACCTCAACAGCCGGCTGCCCAAGGACGCGGCGCGGGCCACGCAAAGTGCGCTGATCAGTTGCAGCACAGTGGTGCGTTTGAGTCTGTTCGCCATCGCAGGGGTGTATGCCGAGCTACCCTTGTTGATGCTCGCGCTGTGCCTGCTGCCGGCCATGGCGCTGGGCTTGTGGATCGGGCGGCGGCTGACGATGCGTTTGTCCCGCGAGGCCTTCGTGCGGCTGGTGACCTGGCTGGTGCTGGCGAGTGGTCTGGCGCTGATCGGCCGCTATTTAAGCACTTGACCGGATTGTCTCAGGGATTAAGCTGCCGGCCGCAGTTTCTGTGGGAGCGAGCCTGCTCGCGATAGTGCCGTATCAGCCAGCATTGAAGTGACTGACTCACCGCCATCGCGAGCAGGCTCGCTCCCACAGGGGTAACCTTCGGTTTTTGCAGCAGGCTTGCACCATGAATTCCCAAAGCATCATCGTCCCGAAAATCTCCAACCTGCCGGTGCACGAACCCCGGGCCCGGGCGATCCTGCGCTGGCTGGTGCGCAAGAACATCGTCAAGGAAGAGCTGAGCACCTGCGGGCGCACCGGCAATCGCATGGCCTACGCCATCGCCGATGGCGCCCGCGCGGTGGTGCTGCACCCCGAGGCGCTGCCGTTCGGTGAGCCGATCAATGGTCTGGAGGTCGTGACCAAACGCTGCATCTACACCCCGGCCAAGGGCTTTCTCGAAGAAGCCGGTTGTGCCGAGTGTCGCCAGGAAATCGGCGAAGCGCTGTTCGAAAGCCTGGAAGACTGGATGCCGGGTCGTACCGACAATTTCACCTGCCCCGAGTGTGGGCATGAAGACGACATCAACGGTTTTCTGTATTTGCAGGAGTGCGGGTTTTCCAACCTTGGTTTCATCTTCAACAACTGGCTGGAGGCAGGGTTCAAGCAGAGTTTCATCGACGAATTCGCCGACTGGCTGGATCAACCGGTGAGCTGGGTCAAGGTCGAGTTGTAGGGGCGGCTTTTCCCGTACATCAGCAACATTGATATAAGACAAGTTTTACATTGAACCCGAAGGGGTGTCTGACTATAATGGCGCGCTTCCATTTTCCCGCTCGGGAGCCCCCGCGATGCTGCGTATCAGCCAAGAAGCTCTGACCTTCGACGACATTCTTTTAGTGCCTGGTTATTCCGAGGTGCTTCCTAACGAAGTCAGTCTCAAGACCCGCCTCACCCGTGGCATCGAACTGAATATTCCTCTGGTTTCTGCCGCCATGGACACTGTCACCGAAGCCCGTCTGGCAATCGCCATGGCTCAGGAAGGTGGCATCGGCATTATCCACAAGAACATGACCATCGAGCAGCAAGCTGCCGAAGTCCGCAAGGTCAAGAAGTTCGAAGCCGGTGTGGTCAAGGATCCAATCACCATCGAGGCTGACGCCACGGTTCGTGATCTGTTCGAACTGACCCGCATGCACAACATTTCCGGCGTTCCGGTGCTGCACGATGGCGACCTGGTCGGCATCGTCACTTCCCGTGACGTGCGTTTCGAAACCCGTCTGGAAGCCACCGTTCGTGAAGTGATGACGCCGAAAGAGCGTCTGGTCACTGTTCGCGAAGGCGCCAACAAGAACGAAGTTCGCGAGTTGCTGCACAAGCACCGCCTGGAAAAAGTCCTGATCGTCGACGACAAGTTTGCCCTCAAAGGCATGATGACCGTCAAAGACATCGAAAAAGCCAAGGCCTACCCGCTGGCCAGCAAGGACGACCAAGGTCGTCTGCGCGTTGGCGCTGCAGTCGGTACCGGTAAAGACACCGGCGACCGCGTTGCCGCGCTGGTCAATGCCGGTGTGGACGTGGTGGTGGTCGACACCGCTCACGGTCACTCCAAAGGCGTGATCGACCGCGTTCGCTGGGTGAAAGAGAACTTCCCTGAAGTGCAGGTGATCGGCGGCAACATCGCCACCGGCGCAGCCGCCAAGGCTCTGGCCGAAGCCGGCGCCGATGCGGTCAAGGTCGGTATCGGCCCTGGCTCGATCTGCACCACCCGTATCGTCGCCGGTGTCGGCGTTCCGCAAATCAGTGCCATCGCCAACGTTGCCGCTGCCCTCGAAGGCACCGGCGTTCCGTTGATCGCCGACGGCGGCATCCGTTTCTCCGGTGACCTGTCCAAGGCCATCGTGGCCGGTGCGTCCTGCGTGATGATGGGCTCGATGTTCGCCGGTACCGAAGAAGCGCCGGGTGAGATCGAGCTGTTCCAGGGGCGTTCGTACAAGGCTTATCGCGGCATGGGTTCGCTGGGCGCCATGTCCCAGGCTCAAGGTTCTTCCGACCGTTACTTCCAGGACTCCTCGGCAGGCGCCGAGAAACTGGTTCCGGAAGGCATCGAAGGCCGTGTTCCTTACAAGGGCACCCTGAGCGCGATCATTCACCAGTTGATGGGCGGTCTGCGTTCCTCGATGGGTTACACCGGCAGCGCCAACATCGAAGAAATGCGCACCAAGCCTGAGTTCGTGCGGATCACCGGTGCCGGCATGGCCGAATCCCACGTCCACGACGTGCAGATCACCAAGGAAGCGCCAAACTACCGCGTAGGTTGAGGCTTCAAGCAAAACGTCAAATGACCGGGGCTGTTTTATTCAGCCCCGAGTCGTTTCTGAATCAAGACTGTTTCTGAATTACTTAGACGAGACTGAATCATGGCCCTCGACATTCACGCTCACCGCATCCTGATCCTCGACTTCGGTTCGCAATACACCCAACTGATCGCCCGCCGCGTGCGCGAGATCGGTGTGTACTGCGAACTGCACCCGTTCGACATGGACGAGGATGCGATCCGCGAATTCGCTCCAAAAGGCGTGATCCTCGCCGGCGGTCCCGAGTCCGTGCACGAAGCCAACAGCCCACGCTGCCCGCAAGCGGTGTTCGACCTGGGCGTTCCGGTCTTCGGTATCTGCTACGGCATGCAGACCATGGCCGAGCAACTGGGCGGCAAGGTTGAAGGTTCCGAGCTGCGTGAGTTCGGTTATGCCCGCGTTGACGTGGTCGGCAAGAGCCGTCTGCTCGACGGCATCGAAGACCACATCGACGCCGACGGCCTGTTCGGCCTCGACGTATGGATGAGCCACGGTGACAAGGTCACCAAGATGCCAAGCGATTTCCACATCCTGGCCAGCACCCCGAGCTGCCCGATCGCCGGCATGTTCAACGACGAGCGCGCTTACTACGGCGTGCAGTTCCACCCGGAAGTGACTCACACCAAGCAGGGCGGTCGCATCCTGTCGCGTTTCGTTCTCGACATCTGCGGCTGTGAAGCCCTGTGGACCCCGTCGAAGATTGCCGAAGACGCGATCGCCAACATCCGCGCACAGGTCGGTACCGACAACGTGCTGCTGGGCCTGTCCGGCGGTGTGGATTCCTCGGTGGTTGCGGCACTGCTGCACAAGGCCATCGGCGACCAGCTGACCTGCGTCTTCGTCGACAATGGCCTGCTGCGTCTGCACGAAGGCGAGCAAGTGATGGCCATGTTCGCCGAGAACATGGGCGTCAAGGTGATCCGCGCCAACGCTGAAGACCAGTTCCTGAACAACCTGGCCGGCGAAGCCGACCCGGAGAAGAAGCGCAAGATCATCGGCCGTACCTTCATCGACGTGTTCGATGCCGAATCCTGCAAGCTGGACAACATCAAGTACCTGGCCCAGGGTACCATCTACCCGGACGTGATCGAGTCGGCTGGCGCGAAAAGCGGCAAGGCGCACGTGATCAAGTCGCACCACAACGTGGGCGGCCTGCCGGACGAGATGAACCTGAAACTGGTCGAGCCACTGCGCGAACTGTTCAAGGACGAAGTCCGTCGTCTGGGTCTGGAACTGGGCCTGCCGTACGACATGGTCTACCGTCACCCGTTCCCGGGCCCGGGCCTGGGCGTGCGGATCCTCGGTGAAGTGAAGAAGGAATACGCCGACCTGCTGCGTCGCGCCGACCACATCTTCATCGAAGAACTGCGCAAGGCCGACTGGTACCACAAGGTCAGCCAGGCCTTCGTCGTGTTCCAGCCGGTGAAGTCGGTTGGCGTGGTAGGCGATGGCCGTCGTTACGCCTGGGTCGTGGCCCTGCGTGCCGTGGAAACCATCGACTTCATGACCGCGCGTTGGGCACACCTGCCTTACGAACTGCTGGAAACCGTTTCCGGCCGCATCATCAATGAAATCGAAGGCATCTCCCGCGTCACTTACGACGTGTCGAGCAAGCCGCCGGCGACCATTGAGTGGGAGTGATCCCGCACACGCCCTGAGGGCGTGAGAGCAGGCAACCCCGAGGCCGCGTGAACACTGTTCACGCGGCCTTTTTATTGCCGCTTACAAGGGACCGGACCAGCCGGCCAGGGTCATGCCCCGGTCGTCCAGTGCCTTGAACAGGTCTTCGACACTGTTGAAGCGTTTCCCATCGAGGGCGGGCCAGGCGGGGCGCTCGATGAACCAGCGACCGGACTCCCAATGGATTTCCGTACGCACGAGTGCATGGTCGCGGCTGCGGTGAACCAGCAAGGTGGAGCGGGGTTCCTGTTTCAAGGTGTACATGCCCGGACGATTCAGCAATTGATCGATCTCCTTTTGCGTCTGGGCGTTCCACGGTGTCTGCACCTGCAGGCGCAAATCACCTTTTACCTGCCCGGCTGGCTTGCCCTTTTCATCGAAAAAAGTCCTGCCGGGATCCGGTTCGAATCCGCGGGACTTGCCATAGCCAACGTCTTCGATACGCAGGCCCATGGCATCTTCCAGTTCACTGACGCCAGCGACACCCTCGTAGGTGTTGGAGTGTGAATTGCCCATGAGCGAGACCCATTTGTGTGGTCCGCGCGCGGCCTGATCGGTCTCGATGATCGTGTGGGCATAGAAATTCATCATTTTCTGTCGACTCGTTGGCTCCAGGCCTCGCATACCTTCCAGCCGATAACTGGCCATGCAGTCGATGGCTTGAATGCGCACTCCTTGACGGTTGGCTTCTTTTACCAGGTTGAGGAAGGTGTAGCGTCTTGTGGGATCGGTGATGTGACCCTGGTCGAGGCCCTCCAGATACAGCTCAAGATCCCGAGGCATGACCGAGGTTCTGGCAAAGTTGTCCAACGCCGTCTGGTGGAAGTCCGTGAGCAGATGTTCCATGTACAGGGTCTTCACGCCTTTTCGAGCGAGCACTGGCATCTGTTCGATAAGCCATTGTTTGCTGCCGATGCCTGCATGGCTTTCGCCGATGACCAGACCGTTGAACTGCTCCAGGGATTTCTCGATGAACGATTCGGCGCTCGCGACCGGATCGATGGGCGCCAGCGTCGTACGCGGCGCAGGATTGGCTCGGGCATAAAAGCCGTTGGCGGCTTCACGTAATTGTTTGCGCAGCGCCCTGAACGTGTCGAGGGGCCGATTACCTTCCAGGCTCTCGAAAGCGTCACCCAGTGTTCGCTGGTTGCCGAAGACAGCTACATTTTTCAGTTCACTGCGAAGCGACACGGGAATTTCATAAGGCGAACTGATCAATGGAGTATCAGGCAGCGACACTTCAGGATTGACCGTGGCACCGGAAGCAGATGCTGACGGCTCGATGCCCGGCGATTGTCCCTCGCTTGCCAGTGGATCAATGCGCACGCGCCGAAGACTCAAGCCCTCATCGTTCAGAGCTGTGGCCAGTTCCTGAACACTGTCAAAGTGCCGATCGCTGACTGAAATCCATTTGGGGCGGACGATGAAAAAGCCTCCGGAGTCTCGCTGGATCGCGGTTTGCACCAGCGTGCCGTCGCCGCTGCGATGGATCAGTGTTGAGGGTTCCTGGATCATGAACATGCCCCTTCTGGGCAAGGCTTCTTCGACCGTTCGGGCGGTGATTGTCGGGGGCGGTCCATTCAATTGCAGACGCAGGTCGCTTTTGAGCAGGTCGATGGGGTTACCGACGAGATCACGTACCTTTTTACCCGGATCAGTTGTCAGGCCTTCCGCCTGACCTACGGTGATCTCCTCGACCCGCAGCGTTGGCGCGCCTTCCAGTTCACCCAGGCCGGCGACCTTGTCGAAGGTGCTGGCGCGCCCTTCATCCAGCAGTGCCACCCAGCGATGAGCGCCCCGTGCTGCCTGATCGGCCTTGATCACGGTGTCGGAGTAATAATTCTGCATCTTGCGGCTGCTGACTTCAGACGTGTGTTCCAGGTTCGGGAAACGCCGGCTGGCCATGCAGTCGATAGCCTGCACACGGATATGGTTTTTCTGTGCGTTCCTGACCAGTTCCGTATACGAGTGGGGTCCTGTCGGATCGGTGCCGAAGCGGGTATCCAGTGATTTCAGATAATCTTCCAGCGCGGGCGGCATCTTGCCGGACTTGTGGAACGCATCCAGGTCCGCCTGGTGGAAATCGCTCAGCAGATGGTCCAGGTACAAGGTTCGAACCTTCTGTTTGTTCAAGGCCTTGAAGTTGTCGATCAGCATGCCTCTGGCACCCGCGCCGGTGCTGTCCTGTCCGATCACCAGCCCCGGTGTCTCCTTGAGCAGGCGCTTGGCCATGTCGGCGAACGGTGTTGCGGGTTTGAGGGGCGATATCGCCGGATGTGGCGGTGAGTTCGGAGCGCTGTAAAAATCGATGGCGTCGTCATACAGGCTGCGTCGAAGCGTCTTGAAGTCCTGATAAAGGCTGTCACTCCCGGTCTGGCTGTTCAACGGAAAGTCATCGACACGACTTTCCGCCACTGGGCGCAGAGTCGATCTGGACCCCGGTGACGTGTCATAGGGCATCGTTTGTGTTGCCATCTCGGGCAACGGATCAGCCGTATGGCCCCAAGGCCACTCGCCGAACAATTTCATCCCGCCTCTGAGGCCGGGGCGGGCCACCGGCTGCCATTTCAACGCTTCATTCAGGCGTACCGGCACGTTGCGATAAAACGAATAGGGACTGGCCGGATCGACGATGACCCAACCGCGCATCTGCTCAACATAACGTACCTGGTAGAAACCCTGGTTACCCCAAGCCCGGCGCATGTAGATGTAGTGCTTGCCGGACGCGGTCTGAATGATTTCCTGGAATTTGGGGTCACCGGTTTCCATCCGCGTACCTTCACCGATCTCGGTCTTGAAGGACGCCAGAAAATCCTCCGGCGCTGCCGGCAGGACTTGCTTCGGTGCGATCTCTGCCAGTGTCGGCAGTGGTGAACGCGCCAGTGCGGCTTCGGCCAGTTTTTCTTCAGGTTTTACGGACAGTCCGGTTTGAGCGAGGTCCTCCTCCGGCGCGATGAAGGTCTCGGTCTCGGCAATCTCGGGCAGTCGTCCGCCGCCTTTGATGAACGTGGCGTTGAACAACGTATCGATGGCCGCGAATATCGCTCCGGTCACGCCGGCCTTGCGTGCCTGAGGCGTCTTGCCGTTGACCGCCTGATCGATCTGCAACCCGACATTGGCGATGCCCGCACCGACCACGGCCAGCGCTACCGGCCAGCCCACTGCCGCCATCGGCCCGAATACGCGGTTGAAGGCGTTGAGGTAACCGATCCAGAGTTTTTTGCGCAGATCACCATTGGAATGCAGCATGAATTCCGCATCGCTGATCATACGGGCGTGGGTGGCGGTCGCCAGAAAACTGAAGATATCGCCATCGAGCGCAACACCGGTGTGAGCCACCAGCGTGTGATCGTCGCTGTCCCAGGTGCTGACGAGCAGGTCCAGCACGTGGTTCAGCCCGACGTTCTCGATATGCGGTGCGCGCCATAGCTCCGAGATGCCCCCCGCCAGCGGACCGAAAGCCCAGAGCCAGCGCCGTTTCGCGACTGCTCGCCAGGAGGTGTCTTCCGTGATGTCGTGATCAGCGACCTGAAAGTGCGACATGAAGCGTTTTCGATCGGACGGATTTCTGATCTGCGACAGCACCCACCAATGCAGGTCGCGGGCGTTCTGCAGGGCGTGCACGCCCCAGATTTCTCCCGGAACGTAGAGAATTGCGCCGCCCTTGCCATCGGTGATGCACAGGATGTCGGTGGCGACGAAATCGCCGATTTTCAGCAAGCCGATACGCAGGCCATCGGCTTGCGCAGCTTCCTCTTCGAGCATTTCGCGGGTCACCGGCCAGCTGACATTGCCGGCGATGGCTTTGACGGCGGTGCGGAAATTGTCGTCCGACAGCCGACCACCTTCCCGGTCTTCCATGGCCTTGGCCAGAAAGGTGCACTTGGCCAGGGTTCGGAAGGTCTTGCCATGCTTGGTCCAGAACGAATCGACCTTTTTCCGGTAGCGGTCGGCGAAGTTGATCTTCCAGAACGCTTTGAGTACGTCGCTGCTGTGCAGCTTCACTTCGTTGGTTTCGTTATAGGTGCCGGCGTCCGGGCCGGCGGTGTAGAAACCGGCATCGGAATCGAGCAGGTCGGCGTTGTCCTGGTCGTGAACGCTGAAGCGCTGGATCACCAGTTGCGGCAGGGTCATCGATTCGCGCGGGGTTTCAAACAGGTGCTCCCAGCCGGTGAAGGTTCGCGGGCTGCTTTGGGTTGCGTGGAACCGATGCCAGTAAACCTGTTCGGGTTCCAGGTGAGCGAGGTCATGGCTGGCGAGGATCTCTCTGGTAATCGCACAGGCCATTTCATACATGTCGGGGCAGGCCTGGACCAGGGCGGGAACCAGTGCCTTGAGGGCGTTTCTGTCGGCGGTGTTGGGCAGTGTCATGTCGTGTGTCGTGTCCACAATCTTTCCTTGAGCGTGGTGGATAAAAAACGACCGCGATCATTTCAGGAGACGCAGGACACGTCTGTCAGACGCAGCGCAGCCGGCCTGTCATCTGAAGTTAAAAGATGCATCGGAAGCAGGCTTTCTGCCTGTAGTCTGCGGCCATCCGCCGCGCTGCCCTTACTGTTTCACAAGCGCAGGTGTATCGTATTCGCCTTTTGCGGGCGCCCTGGCCCGCGGCTGATACGTGAGGTAGTTGTGTCCATGTCCTTTACCCGTCGACAAATTCTCGGTGGCCTGGCCGGTCTTGCAGTGGTGGGCGCGGGAGCCGGTGGTGCGACGCGTTACTGGCTGGGCAAGGTGGCCGATGCCAATGCGGGCCACGACTACGAGTTGATCGCTGCACCGCTGGACGTCGAGCTGGTGCCGGGGCACAAGACCGAAGCCTGGGCGTTCGGTCCGTCGGCACCGGGCACCGAGTTGCGCGTGCGTCAGGGTGAGTGGCTGCGGGTACGGTTCATCAACCACTTGCCGGTGGCGACCACCATCCACTGGCATGGCATCCGCCTGCCGCTGGAAATGGACGGCGTGCCTTACGTTTCGCAATTGCCGGTGCTGCCGGGTGAATACTTCGATTACAAATTCCGCGTGCCGGACGCCGGCAGCTACTGGTATCACCCGCACGTGAGCAGCAGCGAAGAACTCGGTCGCGGGCTGGTCGGGCCGTTGATCGTCGAGGAGCGCGAGCCGACCGGGTTCAAGTACGAAAAGACCTTGAGCCTGAAGAGCTGGCACGTCGATGACGAGGGCAACTTCGTCGAGTTCAGCATTCCGCGCGAAGCGGCCCGTGGCGGCACGGCGGGGCGGCTGTCGACCATCAACGGTGTGCCTGCGCCGGTGATCGAGTTGCCGGCCGGGCAGATCACCCGGGTGCGCCTGCTCAACCTCGACAACACCCTGACCTATCGCATCAATATTCCTGGCGTCGAAGCGCAGATCTATGCGCTGGACGGCAACCCGGTCGAGCCGCGGCCGCTGGGCAAGGAATACTGGCTTGGCCCGGGCATGCGCATTTGTCTGGCGATCAAGGCACCGCCGGCCGGTGAGGAACTGTCGCTGCGCAATGGCCCGGTACGCCTGGGCACCCTGCGTTCGGTGGCCAATAGTGACGCGCCGACCGAGTGGCCGAAGGCACTGCCCGCCAACCCGGTGGCCGAACCGGATCTGGCCAATGCCGAGAAACTCAACTTCAATTTCGAATGGGTCGGTTCGGTGTCGGTGAATGTCGACAACGGCAAGCCGCCGAGCCTGTGGCAGATCAACGGCAAGGCCTGGGACATCACCGACAAGACCTGCGCCGACCGGCCGATTGCCAGCCTGAAACTGGGCCAGAGTTATATCTTCGAACTGAAGAACATGACCCAGTACCAGCACCCGATCCACTTGCACGGCATGAGCTTCAAGGTGATTGCGTCGAACCGGCACAAGATCGTGCCGTATTTCACCGACACTTATCTGCTGGGCAAGAACGAGCGCGCGCAAGTGGCGCTGGTGGCGGATAACCCGGGTGTCTGGATGTTCCACTGCCACGTGATCGATCACATGGAAACCGGCCTGATGGCCGCTATCGAGGTGAAGTGATGCGCCAGATTCGCCCCGCGGCGATCATCGACCGCAGCCGTGACCGCGACTTCATGCGCGAGGCGCTGGAGCTGGCGGCTCAAGGTGCAGCGCTCGGCGAAGTGCCGGTGGGCGCGGTGCTGGTGCAGAACGGCGAGATCATTGGCCGTGGATTCAATTGCCCGATCAGCACCAGCGACCCCAGCGCACACGCAGAAATGGTCGCGATCCGCGCCGCCGCGCAAGCGGTGGATAACTATCGTCTGCCGGGCAGCACGCTCTATGTGACGCTTGAACCGTGCAGCATGTGCGCCGGGCTGATCGTGCATTCGCGGGTTGCTCGCGTGGTGTACGGCGCGCTGGAGCCCAAGGCCGGAATTGTGCAGAGTCAGGGGCAGTTCTTCACCCAGGGCTTTCTCAACCATCGAGTGCTGTATGAAGGCGGGATGCTGGCGGAGGAGTGCGGAGCAGTGTTGACCGAGTTTTTCAGGGCGCGGCGGGCAAAACCCTCAGACTGAATACAAAACCAATGTGGGAGCGAGCCTGCTCGCGATCGCGGTCTGACATTCAATACTTCGGTGTCTGTCAGATCCAATCGCGAGCAGGCTCGCTCCCACAGTTTTTTGGGTGTTCGGAGGAATTATTTCTTCGCGACAATTACGGCCCGCATCGGCGCCGGCAGCCCTTCGATCGTCTTGCTGTGATCTTCCGGATCGAGGAAATCACTCAGCGACTGATACTTCATCCACTCGGTCCCGCGCTGCTCATCGACGGTTGTCATGCTGACATCCACGCAACGAATGTCGGTGAATCCCGCACGTCGCAACCACAATTCCAGCGCCGGCACCGACGGCAAAAACCACACATTACGCATCTGCGCATAACGGTCTTCCGGCACCAGTACCTGATGCTTGTCGCCCTCGACCACCAGCGTCTCCAGCACCAGTTCGCCACCCTTCACCAGGCAATCCTTCAACGCCAGCAAATGTTCGATCGGCGAACGGCGGTGATAGAACACGCCCATGGAAAAAACCGTGTCGAAGCCTTCCAGATTCGGCGGCAAGTCTTCGAACGGGAACGGCAGGTGCCAGGCATTCGGCTCTGACAGATAACGCTGCACTGCCTGGAACTGGCAGAAGAACAGCCAGTTCGGATCGACGCCGATCACGCTGTCGGCACCGGCACCGAGCATGCGCCACATGTAATAGCCGTTGCCGCAACCGACATCGAGGATACGCTTGCCCTTCAGGTCCAGGTGCGGAGCGACCCGAGACCACTTCCAGTCCGAACGCCACTCGGTGTCGACATGTACGCCAAACAGATCGAACGGCCCCTTGCGCCACGGCGACAATCCCATCAGCGCGGTACGCATCTGTGCGCGGGTTTCGTCGTCGCAATCGGTGTCCAGTTTCAGGCCATCGAGCAGGTCGACTTCGGTCGGCTGGATCTTCGGCAAGGCGTCCAGCGCACTTTGCCAGCGCTCCAGATCGCCGTGGCCTTTCTCCATTTTCTTGTCGAGTTGCGCTTGCAGGGTGTTGGCCCAGTCGGCCAGCGGCGTGCCAGCCAGACGGCGGGCGAGGGGGGACAGATCAATCATGGCAAGGCAATCAACGAGGCAAAGTTAAGACACTGGAACCACGGCACGACTTTCGAGAACCCGGCGGCCAGCAGGCGTTCGCGGTGTTCTTCGAGGCTGTCGGGCTTCATGACGTTTTCGATGGCGCTGCGCTTCTGGGCGATTTCCAGTTCGCTGTAGCCGTTGGCGCGTTTGAACGCGACGTGCAGGTCGGTCAGCAGCGCGTGTTCCTCGGCGTCATTGAAGCGCAGCTTCTCCGACAGAATCAACGCGCCGCCGGGCAGCAACGATTGGCGAATGCGCGACAGCAACGCCGTGCGCTGCTCGGGGGCGATGAATTGCAGGGTGAAGTTCAGCGCCACCACCGAGGCCGGTTTGAAATCGAGGGCGAGGATGTCGCCTTCGATCACTTCGACCGGCAGCAACTCCTGGAACATCGAGTCCTGACCGTTGAGGTACTCGCGGCAGCGCTCGACCATCGCCGCCGAGTTATCCACCGCGATCACCCGGCAACCGTCGGTGCGCACGTGGCGGCGCAGGGCCTGGGTCACGGCACCCAGCGAGGCACCGAGATCGTAGAGCACGCTGTTCGGCTGGGCGAATTGCGCCGCAAGTACGCCGAGGTTCTCGACGATGGTCGGGTAACCCGGCACCGAACGCTTGATCATGTCCGGAAACACCCGCACCACGTCCTCGTTGAAGGCGAAGTCAGGCACCTGGGCCATCGGCTGGGCGAAAATGCGATCGGGTTCTTTGCTCACGGCGGTTCCGGCGGTGTCGATGAAAAGGCCGGCATTTTAGCCAAACTGGCGCGCAGATGCGCGGGTTGTCTGATAAACCGCCCGATCAAAGGACCGGGCGTTTGCTCTGGGAAAATGCCGAGGCGGCGATGCCCCACTGCCCAAGCCAGTAGCTAATGATGATGACGTACGGCGCGGCGTGGAACGGTGCGACAAACCGATCGATGCCGATCACGCTGTCGGAGAACACGAACGCCACTGCGCCGCCCGCTGCCAGCAGTGCCGAGCGTTGCGGTACGCCGCTGCCGAGGCGGGCGAGGGCACGCCAGAGCATGGCGCTGATGGCGGTGCCGTAGACGATCACCGGCACGGTCAACGGTCCGAGTCCGCTGCTGATCAATATGCCCAACAGCACAGCGCCAACGCCAAGGGCAAGCACCAGCGGCAACAAAGCCAGACGACGGCAATCGCTCAGGTAAGCCTTGAGATACGCCAGATGCGCCACCAGAAACGCACCCAGGCCAAACACGAACAGATCCCCCGGCCACGCCAGCAGCACATCGCCCAGCAAAGAGAAAATCAGGCCCAGGCTGATCCAGCGGCGATAGTCACTCGGCGGCGCATCGTGCAGCCAGCCCAGCAGCGCCAGCACCGGCAATGGTTTGACCAGCAGACACAGCAACGCCGCATGGGTGCTGACGCCATAGAGAAATGTCACTGCGCCCATCAGTGCGAGGATCAGCCAGCCCACGGTCAGTTCACCGAGATCGCGCAGTCAAAGGTTTCCACCGGCTCGACTTCAGGCTCCCAGGGTTGTTGCGACGTCAGGCGCAGACGCCCGGTGCCGGTGGCAAAGGCCTGGAAACGCCAGGTGGAGAAACCGCCCGCGCCGACCATGCCGGAATCTTTCGGGCTGCTGTAGACCTCGGGGCTCAGCGCATGCAACACGCCGCCGGCCGAGTCTTGAATGGCCCAGCGGTAACCGGTGGTGGGGTTGCTTGGCAGTATGACGGTCAGGTTCTGGCCGTTGGTCAGCCGCACCGGGCATTCGCTCTGTTTTTCCACGGTCACGTTGGTTTTCGGTTGCGTGGCGCAGGCGGCCAGCAGGGCGAGGGACAGGGGGACAAACAGGCGAGTGGGGGACATAGGCTCAGCAGCTCCGGCGTTGGCGACGAACGGCGAGCATAACTGAAGATGAGACAAAGTGTGACAGTCGGGGGAAGGTGTGATCATTCCCACGCTCTGCGTGGGAATGATCTTTAACTCAAGTCGTAATCAGAAAAGCACCTTCGCCACATCCGAAAACTTCTTGGCAAAGTGCACGGTGATCCCTTCCTTCAGGTAATCCGGCAGTTCCTCAAAGTTGCCGCGATTCGGCTCCGGCAAAATCAACTCGAAAATCTTCTGCCGCCGCGCCGCAATCACCTTCTCGCGCACCCCGCCAATCGGCAGTACATGCCCGGTCAGCGTCAGCTCACCGGTCATCGCCACGCCTTTTTTCGGCGGCTGATTGCGGGCGAGGGAGAGCAGGGCGCTGGCCATGGTCACGCCGGCGCTCGGGCCGTCCTTCGGCGTTGCGCCTTCCGGCACATGCAGGTGGACGAAAGCCTCGTCGAAGAATTTCGGATCGCCACCGAATGACTTCAGATGCGAGCTGACGTAGCTGTAGGCGATCTCCGCCGACTCCTTCATCACATCGCCCAGTTGCCCGGTGAGTTTGAAACCGCGATTCAGGGTATGAATCCGCGTGGCTTCGATCGGCAAGGTCGCGCCGCCCATGCTGGTCCACGCCAGACCGGTGATCACGCCGGTGCCGGACAGCACTTGTTCGTTGCGGAACACCGGATGACCTAAGGACGCTTCCAGATCTTTCGGCCCGAGCTTGATCACCGCTTTCGGATCATCGATGAGTTTCATCACCGCTTTGCGCACCAGTTTGCCCATCTGTTTTTCCAGCTGGCGCACGCCGGCTTCACGGGCGTAGCCGTCGATCAGGGCTTTCAGGGCGCTGTCGCTGATGCTCAGGCTGCCCTTGGACACGCCGGCCTTTTCCAGCAGTTTCGGCCACAGGTGACGCTTGGCGATGGCGACCTTTTCTTCAGTGATGTAGCCCGACAGGCGAATCACTTCCATCCGGTCCAGCAACGGGCCGGGGATCGAATCCAGGGTGTTGGCGGTGCAGACGAACAGGACTTTCGACAGGTCCATCCGCAGGTCCAGATAGTGGTCGAGGAATTCGACGTTCTGTTCCGGGTCGAGGGTTTCCAGCAGCGCCGAGGCCGGATCGCCCTGGTAGCTCTGGCCCATCTTGTCGATCTCGTCGAGCATGATCACCGGGTTCATCACTTCGACGTCTTTCAACGCCTGCACGAGTTTGCCCGGTTGCGCGCCGATGTAGGTGCGGCGGTGGCCCTTGATCTCGGCTTCGTCGCGCATGCCGCCGAGGCTGAAGCGGTAGAACGGCCGGCCGAGGGATTCGGCGATGGATTTGCCGACGCTGGTTTTACCCACGCCCGGCGGGCCGACCAGCAGCACGATGGAGCCGCTGATCTCGCCTTTATAGGCACCGACTGCGAGGAATTCGAGGATGCGGTCCTTGATGTCGTCGAGGCCGGCGTGATGTTTGTCCAGCACCTTGCGCGCGTGCTTGAGATCGAGTTTGTCCTCGCCGTACACGCCCCACGGCACCGAGGTCGCCCAGTCGAGGTAGTTGCGGGTGACCGCGTATTCCGGCGATCCGGTTTCGAGGATCGACAGTTTGTTCATTTCTTCTTCGAGGCGCTTCTGCACCTGAGTCGGCAGGACTTTGCCCTCCAGACGCTGCTCGAACTGTTCGAGGTCGGCGCTGCGGTCGTCCTTGGTCAGGCCGAGTTCCTGCTGGATGACCTTGAGCTGTTCCTTAAGGAAGAACTCGCGCTGATGCTCGCCGATCTTGCGGTTCACTTCGGCGGAGATTTCTTTTTGCAGGCGCGCGACTTCGACTTCCTTGCGCAGCATCGGCAGGACTTTTTCCATGCGCTTGAGCATCGGCACGCAGTCGAGCACTTCCTGCAGCTCGGGGCCGGTGGCGGAGGTCAGGGCGGCGGCGAAGTCGGTCAGCGGCGATGGATCGTTGGGGCTGAAGCGGTTGAGGTAGTTCTTCAGCTCTTCGCTGTACAGCGGGTTGAGCGGCAGCAGTTCCTTGATCGCGTTGATCAGCGCCATGCCGTAGGCCTTGACCTCGTCGGTCGGCTCGGTGGGCTGGTGCGGGTATTCGACTTCAACCAGATACGGCGGGCGGTGGTGCTTGAGCCAGGTCTTGATGCGCACACGGCTCAGGCCCTGGGCGACGAATTGCAGCTTGCCGTTTTCGCGGCTGGCGTGGTGCACCTTGACCAGGGTGCCATATTGCGGCAGTGCCTTGGTGTCGAAGTGGCGCGGGTCTTCCTGGGGCGTGTCCATGAAGAACAGGGCCAGGGAGTGGTGTTCGGATTTGCTGACCAGTTCGAGGGTTTCGGCCCAGGGTTCTTCGTTGACGATGACCGGCAGCACTTGTGCCGGGAAGAACGGGCGGTTGTGGATCGGGATGATGTAGACCTTGTCCGGCAGGTTCTGGCCGGGCAGGGCGAGGCCTTTGCCGGGGACGTGGTGCTCGATGTGTTCGGCGTCGGTTTCGGTGATGTCGTCGGGGTTCTCGGGGAATTCTTGCTGGTCGCTCATGGGGCACCTGCGCAATGGGGTATGGGTCTTAGATGGGGCAGGGTTTTGGTGGTTTCAATGGGTCTGGATGTTTCTGGTTGTGTGTTCAGGGTTTTGACAGGGTTTTGGGCTTGGCGGCCTCTGGGCCGACCAAGCTCCCCGGAAGGTGGGTGAATATCCGTTTCTGCGGGTGCGCCCGCTGGCGGTTTCGCTTTTACAGCGAGTCCCTTTTGGCAAACGCCCCAAAAGGAACCAAAAGGTCTCGCCCCGGCGTTCGGCCCTCGCAAGCTCGGGTCCCTTCGTTCCGGTGTCCCTCCGGGGGCATCGACTTCGTCGATGAGTTCGGCTTCGCCAAACGGCGCTGCGCGCCAATCCCCGGATGAACACCTCCACTCAGCCTTCCGAAGGGGCGGGTGGATCAAGATCAAAAGCGTTGTCGAGCTAACGCTCATCCGGTTTGTTTAGGGCGCCATGCGCGGGTTGGTCGACCGGGGAATGGAACCTGGCAGGGCGTAGGCCCTCCCGCGCATGGCTGTAACTTGATCGCTCCCACGCTCTGCGTGGGAATGCAGCCCGGGACGCTCTGCGTCCCAATCGATCTGCCAGCGAATGCAGCCGTTCGCTGGCAGGTCGGTTTCGTCAGGGCGGCTCAGCTGTGTGTTGGGTAACGCTGCACTTCGACGTTATCCAGCACCCGATTCACCGCCAGCTCGGCCAGCATGATGATTTGCTGAATGGCCAGAATCGTCCGCCGCTGCGGGAGGTCGATGTGTGCGGCGATGTCGCTGGTCATGAGGTTGGCCTGTGCCAATGATTCGCAGGCGTGGACCAGCAGGCTTTCGCTGTCCTGATCGGGTGCGACCTGGAACATGGTGCTGGGTTTGTGGAAGCGCAGGGTGGTGGCGTTGGGTTTCAGGTAGTGGTCGAGCGCGCGCTCGGCGGCTTCGTGGAGTTTTTTGGAATCTGGCGATTCGTAGGGCGACGCGTCGTTTGATTCGGGGGGATTCGGTGTTGGTTTTTTCATTTTTTACTCCTCAGGAATGGGTCCAATCCTCTAATTGCCGCGACGCAAAAAGAGGGGTGGCAGCTGTACGCGGGTTCGCGGACCGACCTGAGGCATTCGGCATACCCGAAGGTATCCCGCGCACAGCCACCATAAACAAGCACTTGAGGTGCTGCTATTTAGCGGCGGCAATTATGCCTCAGAAGTCGGGCCGCGACGCCCCATCGCTGAATTTGCAGCGACCCCCAAAGCCTATCCACCCCGTTTCCTAGGGACAACCGACGCGACTTGTCGGAATCGTCCCCGAAAAACACCTCGTCTGTAGGACGCAAGATTCAAAACAGATGCTGTTCCAGCCGCCGGGGCCCGTCGCCCGCTCTGTCGAGTATCCAGCGCTGGATGTCAGGCAGTTTGCGCAGCGCGGCAAACACTCTGGGGGAATGTTGCGGCGTGCACAGCACGTGCACGTTGGGGCCGGCGTCGAGGGTGGCGCAGACGTCCAGGCCTTCGCGACGCAACTGGCGGACCTGTTCCAGCACGGCCAGTGTTGCCGGTTGCCAATAGAAGATCGGTGGCTGTGAAGTCATGGCGATCAGGTGCAGTTCGATGGCTTCGCGTTCCACGGCGTCGGCCAGTCGGGTGAAGTCGCGTTCGAGAATGGCGCGGCGCACTTGTTCCAGACGTTCCGGCAGCAGAGTCAGGCGGGTCGGATAAAATTCGCTGCTGTCGGCGAGCAGGTGACCCTGGCGAGAGCTGATGGTTTTGTGTCGGGCGTCGACCACGGCGATCAGGTCGTGCAGCGGCCAGTGGCGTGCGGGGGCGATTTGCAGGGCCGGCCCCGAAAGTAGCTGCGCATTGCCGGGCCACTGCACAAAACCACCGGTTACCGAGCGTGTCGCCGAGCCGGAGCCGGACAGGCGCGCCAGATCGCTGAGGGCGGGATGCGTCAGCGAGTGTCCGCGATACACGGCAAATGCCGCCGCGAGGGCGCTGAAACCGGCTGCCGACGAGGCGATTCCGGCGCCGGTCGGAAAACTGTTGGTGGTGGCGATGCGCAGCGGTTGCCAGTGATCGAAATGTTCGCGCAAGGCTTGCAGGTGATGTTCGATCCCGGCTCGCAGGGTGGGATCGGCCGGCACCAGTGCACCGCGCGCGGTTTTCCACAGGATTTCGTCGGTCGTGCCCTTGGCTAGCGGGGCCAGTGTGCAGAGGCTGACGCAGCGGCTCAGGGTCATTGAAAGCGAGGCGTTGTTGGGCAGTGTGTTCAGTGCGTCGCGCATGCCCCAGTACTTGATAAGCGCGATGTTGGCGGGGGAGGAGACGCTGGTGCGGTTCATGACCGGGTGATCTCGAGACCTGCCACCGCGAGAGGGGCGTCGATCTGCCGATAGCACGCCAGCTCCGGCAGATTCGCAGCCCCTATCACCAGCAGCGCACCGGCCTGATCTCCGGACAATGCGCCGGCGCCGCATATCTTCGCTGCACCGCCTGCTTTTTCTACCGCGCGAATCACTTGGGCAACGGTGGCGGGGACGACACCCAGGGATTCCAGATCCGCCTGGTAATCGCGTATCACCGCACGAAGTGTTTCAGGCATCGGACGTGTTTGACGCAGTAACCAACCGAAGCGCTCGGTGTTGTGCCGCATGCTGGCCAGCAGGGGATTGTCAGCGCCCGTCAGTCGATGTCGGGTGGCGGCAATGACCTGGCCGGTGCTCTCGTTGGCGGTGCCGGTGTTGAACAGGCGCAAGGCATCTGGCAGCAGGTTCGGGGCGATGGCGGGCAACGTGTGCAGAGTGAATTCGCCTTTCGCGTTGCGTCGGCCTTCGATGACCGAGCCCAGAAGGCTGGTGTTGTGATCGATGCCCGATGGCTCGCCGTGCTGATAGCGTTCTATCGTCATCGCCAGCGGTTCGAGCGGGCAGTCGGTTTCTGTCAGCCCGAACAATTGTGTCAGCGCAGCCGTGAGTGTGATCGCCAGGGCGCCGGAGCTGCCGAAGCCGGCACCGGGCGGAATCTGCGATTGCACTCGCAAGGTGAAGCCGCGCCAGTTTGGCGGAGGCAGTCGGTGGAGGATTTCACCGATGGCGCACTTGACCAGATGATCGGGACCGCCGGTACCCAGTGGCGCGAAGCTTTTTGCGCTGGGGGCGGCGCGATAGTGCTCTGATGCCAGGCGCATGCGGCCGACGTAGTCGGTCAATTGGTACGGTGAGTAGGTCCGCTGGAAAGGCAGGTCAGGCAGTTGTAACTGAAGCTCGCGATCCTGGCGCCGCTGGACCCACACGTTGCAGTAAAGGCCCACGGAGCAGGCGATCACCGGGCATCCGTGCAGCGCCGCATGTTCACCCATCAGGATGATTTTGCCGGGCGCTCTGGCATGGATCACGGGGTCAGCGCCCCAGCCGTTGATGGGCCGAGACCAGTTGATGCGAGGCCTGAGCAGCCATGATCGACAGTTCTCCGGCGAGTACCAGGGCACCGAGAATTTCCGCCAGCCGCCGGGTATCGATGCCCGGTTTTTTGCTGCCGGGGATGATCCCCATCAGGGCCAGGGCTTCGCGTTGGGTACAAAGGGACGTACCGCCGCCGACGGTGCCCAGCGGCACGTCCGGCATCGTGATCGAGGCGTAGATGGCGTCGTGTTCACAGGCTTCCAGGCAGGTGATGCCGATGGCACTTTCCGCCACTTGAGCGACGTCCTGGCCGGTGGCGATGAAGAACGCAGCGAGTATGTTGGCATGATGGGCATTGCAGCCGATGGTGCCGGCCATGGCCGAACCCAGCAGGTTCTTCCGGTACTGCAGCTCCCGAAGTGCCTTGGCGTCGGTCTTGAGAATGTCGCGCAGTATGTCTTGGCTCAGCCGGACTTCGGCGTGGATCCGCTGGCCGCGGCCGTTGATGAAGTTGACCATCGCCGGTTTCTTGTCCGTGCAGTAGTTGCCCGAAATGCTGAGGCACGGGACGCCGGTTGCGGGGGTGATCAATTCACGGATGACCCGGTCGCAGGCAATGCTTGCCATGTTCATGCCCATCGCGTCGTGGGTACGGAAACGAAAGCGCAGATAGATCGTGGTTCCGACCACTGCAGACTTGATGTCTCGCAGATGCAGATGAACGCTGCCCTGTTCGCAGACTTGTCTGATTCGCTGGAAGTTGTCGCGGATCCAGGCCAGAAAGGTCTCGGTCTGCAGGATGCCACTGGAGCGAAATACCGGCGCACGGGTAATGCCCACCTCTTCGACCCGAACCACCGCGCCGCCGGCGGCGTGTAATGCCCGGCAGCCACGGGAGGTGCTGGCGACCAGCGCGCCTTCGGTGGTGGCCATGGGAACGTAGACGGGTTCCTGGGCCGTAATGGCCTGGCCTTTGACCAGCAATGGGCCGGCGACGCCCAGCGGAATCTGGATGGAGCCGATCCGGTTCTCGCAATGGGCTGGCTGCGGTTCGCGGGTGTAATCGCCAATGCTGCGCAGCGAAGCTCCACTGATGTGTTGCAGGGCTTCACGGCGAATCAGGGCGGCTTCGTTGTGATCAAGATCGGCGGGCAACTGGTGAAAGCGTGTCTGCCCTTTGGTCAGTGCTTCGATCCAGTGGTTGCCAAAGCGCGTATCTGACATGGAAGGCTCCGAGATTCAACCGCTGCGTGAGGTTGATGATCGGAGCAAACGGGCAGGGCAGCGCCTGTCAAAGTTGACAGTCTTTTATATCGATTGGCGATTGGCGCCCACAAAAAAGGCGACACCCCTTACAGGGCATCGCCTTTCTCTTTAGCGCCGCTAAAACTTATTCCGGCAGTTTGTACGCAATCACATAGTCACCCATCTTGGTGCCCAGCGAACCGTGACCACCCACTACGAGCAGGACGTATTGCTTGCCGTCCTTGCCGGTGTAGGTCATCGGGGTTGCCTGGCCGCCCGCAGGCAGACGGGATTTCCACAGCTCTTTACCAGTGTTCACGTCGTAGGCGCGCAGGTACTGGTCGAGGGTGCCGCTGAGGAAGCCGACGCCGCCAGCGGTGACGATCGAGCCGCCCATGCTTGGCACGCCCAGGGTGAAGCCGATCGGGATTGGCGAGCTGTCACGGCTGGTGCCGTTCTTGCGTTTCCACACGACTTTGCCGGTGGTCAGGTCGATACCGGCGACGTAGCCCCAGGCCGGGGCCTGGCACGGTACGCCCAGTGGCGACATGAACGGATGCATGGTCACGGCATATGGCGCACCGGTGTTTGGCTGGATACCGGCAGTTTCGCTTTCGCGCTTGCTGTCGGCGGCCACTTCGGCACGCGGGATCATCTTCGAGACGAAGGCCATGTAGTTCGGGCTGGTGAACAGCATCTGGCGAACCGGGTCGACAGAAACACCGCCCCAGTTGAACACGCCGACGTTACCCGGATAGATCAGGCTGCCCTGTTCCGACGGAGGCGTGTACTGGCCTTCGTAGCGCAGTTCCTTGAACTGGATGCGGCACAGCATCTGGTCGAACGGGCTGGCGCCCCACATGGCTTTTTCGGTCAGTTCCGGGGCCAGCAGGTTCAGGTCCGAACGGGCCTGGGTCGGTGCGGTGTGGTCGCCTTTCACGGCGCCTTGCGGAACCGGGATCTCACGGATCGGGATGATCGGCGTGCCGTCACGACGGTCGAGGACGTACAGGCTGCCCTGCTTGGTCGGGGCGATCAGCGCAGGCTTGATGCCGTCGGCGGTTTTCATATCCAGCAGGGTTGGCTGGCTGCCGACGTCCATGTCCCACAGGTCGTGGTGGGTGAACTGATAGTTCCAGCGCACTTTACCGGTGGCCAGGTCCAGGGCGACTACACCGGCGCTGAATTTCTCGGCGCCCGGGGTGCGGTCGGCGCCCCACTGGTCCGGAGTCTGGTTGCCCAGTGGCAGGTAAACCATGCCGAGTTTTTCATCGACGCTGGCCAGCGACCACATGTTGGCCGAGTTGCGGCTGTAGATCTGGCCCGGAGCCAAAGGCTCGGTGGCGTCCGGCTTGTCGCTGTCCCAGTTCCATACCAGGTGACCGTCGCGCACGTCGAAGGCGCGGATCACGCCCGATGGCTCGTTGGTCGATTCGTTGTCGGTGACGTGACCGCCCATGATCACCAGATCACGGGTGATCGCGGCTGGCGAGGTGGAGTAGTAACCACCGGCGGTGAACGGGCCGATGCCTTGAGTCAGGTCGACCACGCCTTTGTTGCCGAAGCCTTCGCAGATCTTGCCGGTGTCGGCGTTCAGTGCGATCAGGCGGGCATCGGCGGTTGGCAGGTACAGGCGACGCGGGCAGGCCTGAGCGACGGCTTTGCCGGCCTCGGAGATGACGGCGGAGGCTGCGTTTTCAGACTTGGCGTACGCGGCTTCGTCGTAGTACGACACGCCACGGCAGGTCATGTGGGCGAAGCCCTTGAAGCCGACCGGACTCTTGATCTGCGGGTCGAAGCGCCACAGTTCCTTGCCGGTGTCCGGATCCAGCGCCAGCACTTTGCTGTGGGCGGTGCAGGCGTAGAGCATGCCGTTGGCTTTCAGCGGGGTGTTTTCGTTGGTCAGCTCCACCGGGTCATCGGCGGTCGGCAGGTCGCCGGTCTGGATGCGCCAGGCTTCCTGCAGCTTGCCGACGTTGGCCGGAGTGATCTGCTTCAGTGGCGAGTAGCGGTCACCGAACTCGGTGCGGCCGTAGGCCTGCCAGTCGCCATCGGGCATGGCTGGCGCGGTGCTGGTGGTGTCGGCAGTGTCGCGACCCAGCTCACCGAAGGTTTCGCCCGGGTGAGTGAACAGGCTGGCCAGAGCGGTGAGGCCGGCCAGCACCACGGCCACGGTCAGGCCGCCGGTGCCCATCGGTGCAGGACCGTTGAGCAGCAGTGGACGACGGAACCATGGCAGCAGCATCACGAAACCGAGGACGAACCACAGCGCCAGACGCGGCACCAGTTGCCACCAGTCCAGACCGACTTCCCACAGCGCCCAGACGGTGCTGGCAAACAGCACGATGGCGTACAGGCCCAGTGCTGCGCGACGACGCATCAGCAACAGAATGCCGGTCAGCGTGATGCCGATACCGGCCAGCAGGTAGTACAGCGAGCCGCCGAGCGTGCTCAGCTTGATTCCCCCGGCCAGCATGGCCAGGCCCATCAGTAGAAGCAGAATGCCGAGCAGGCTCGGAAGCAGACGGCCTCGACTCGAAGCACTTTCGGTGCTCATAGTGTGGTTCTCCGTGACGTTTCAAGTAGTCCCGCGCTGTAGTCACTGTAGATGACGATTGGGCGCGGGCATGGTTCAGATAAAAACTTGTCTGGCTATCGAATTTCATCTGCAGGCCTGGCGGCCTGCATCAGGTCAGAACGACGACTGAATCTTGATCCCGCCAATCAGCGCGTCATCGACGTCGTTCACACCACCCGGATGGCGGATGTATTGCAGGTTCGGGCGCACGGTCAGCCAGTTGGTGACGTGCACGCCGTAATAGAGTTCGGCGCTGTATTCGGTGTCCTGCGGTGGCAGGTAGGACGGATCGTCGTAGTCGTAGACGGCGCGGGCCTGGTTGGTCGCCTCGGCGTTCTTGCGGTAGGCCGGGTTGACGTGGACGCGGGCCAGGGCGAAACCGATGTCGTCTTTGGCGCGGGCGTCGAACAGGCCTTTGTAGACCACGCCGGCCTGCACGTAGTTGTCGACGGCGTTGGTCTTCTTGTCGTGCATCGTGCCGTTGGCGAACACGCTCAGGCCACGGGAGTTGTCGCTGGCAACGCTGGTGATCTGTTGCTGCACGCCGAGCCACACGCCGTGTTTGCTCGAAGCGCTGCGATAGGCCTCGCCGCTCAGGGCCGCCGGCTGGCCGTTGCTGTCTTTATAGGCGTCGGTGGCCTTGGCGTTGCTGTAGTAGTAACCGGCGCGGTATTCGCCCGGCAGGCCGTTGAGCTTCGGTGTCCACACCAGTTCGATTGGCAGGATCGCGCCCTGGGTGCCGCTGCCGCTGAGTTTGAAGCCGTTGCCGCGATCGAGGTTCGACGGGTTCTGCTCGTAGGCGCCGACTTGCGCGTACAGCTCCGGCGTCAGGTGATATTTGACGCGCAGCGCCCATTGGCTGACCGGCCAGTTGTACCAGATGCCGCCGACCCAGTTGCCGACCTGCGAGCCGCAGAACGCCAGGTTCTGGAAGTCGCACGGGAAGCTGTTGAAGTCTTCGCCTTCACCGAAGCGGCCGACCTTGATGTCGAGCTTCTGATCGAAGAATTTCTGCTGGTACCACATCTGCGTCAGGCGGGTGGTCTGGCCACGGCCCCAGACTTCCTGGGCCGAAGTGAAGCCGCCAACGCGCGGGTCGTTGATGCGGTCGTTGCTGATGTTGTTGCCGCTGCGCTTGGTCACGGTCAACTGGAATTCGGCGTCGTTCCAGCCCAGCAGTTTTTGCAGGTCCAGATGAGTGCCGAGGCCCCATTGATCGCTGTAGCGCGCGGTGCGGTCGTGGTCGTAGCCGCCGTGCAGGTTGCTGCCCATTTCGCCGGTGTAATCGAGCTTGAAGTCGATGCCTTTCGCCGAGAGTTCGCTGCGGGTGCCGTTCCAGTCACCGAGCATGTACGGTGATTCACTGTCGAAGGCCGGAGCGGCCTGGGTGCAGGTGGCGAGGCCAAGGGCGGTGCAGCCGCCGATCAGGCGCAGGGTTGAGATAGCGCTGTCTCGGGAGAACGGAAAATCGGGCATGAAATGGTCTTTCTTGATCTTTTTTAGGGGACGGGCTGACCGCTACGATTTGACGCAGGCAGTGAAGCGATTCAGCAGAAGGGCGGCAGGATAATGTCCTGTTACAAAAACACAAAGTGCTTTTGCAGACATGAACCCTTTCGGATTCGGTAACAGTGCGGCAATCGATCACATTGCCGGTGTCGATGGAGCCTGCGATCTTGCACGGTTCACCTACATTTGAAGGAAGGCCTTCCACCGGCACAGCCCCTCGGCTAAGGTGCGCGGCTTCTGCATTTTCACTTCGCCCAAAGGCCCGGCATGAACGACCACAACCCCGATCCGCTGCACGGCGTGACCCTCGAACAGATCCTCAATGCACTGGTGACCCATTACGAATGGTCGGGCCTGGCCGAGCGCATCGACATCCGTTGCTTCAAGAGCGATCCGACCATCAAGTCGAGCCTGACCTTTTTGCGCAAGACGCCCTGGGCGCGGGAAAAGGTCGAGCGGCTGTACGTGAAGCTGATGCGCACCAAGCGTCCGCTCTGAGATGAACGCCGTGCTGCGGCGACGCCTCATCACTTCAGTTGCGGTGCTGGGCTGGGCCGGGCTGGGGATTCAGCTGTACCTGATTTTCTTCGCACGCCTGAGTGTCGGCGCCAGTCTGCTGGGCGGGCTGGTGAGTTTCTTCAGTTACTTCACCGTGATCACCAACACCCTGGTGGCGGTGGTGCTGACCTGCGCGGTGACGGATCGCGAATCCTCTGCACGGCGCTGGTTTCTGCAACCCTGTGTCAGCAGCGGGATTGCCGTGAGCATTGCCGTGGTCGGTCTGGCCTACAGCATTTTGCTGCGGCATTTGTGGCATCCGCAGGGCTGGCAGTTTATCGCCGACGAATTGCTGCACGACGTGATGCCGCTGCTGTTTCTGGCCTATTGGTGGGTGTGCGTGCCGAAGGGCACCTTGCGTTTGAAACATCTGCCGCTGTGGCTGATCTATCCGCTGGTGTACTTTGCCTATGCGCTGCTGCGCGGGCATCTGCTGGGGGCTTACGCGTATCCGTTCATTGACGTGGCACTGCTGGGTTATCCACAGGTGTTCGTCAATGCCGGGGGGATTCTGGCGGGGTTTGTGCTGATTGCGTTGCTGGTGATCGGGATTGATCGCTGGCAATCCGCACGAAGTTAAGACCTCTGTGGGAGCGAGCCTGCTCGCGAATGCGGAGTGTCAGGCAACATCAATGTGACTGACGAATTGCTTTCGCGAGCAGGCTCGCTCCCACAGGGGATATCACTCTTCTTCGGAGCCTTCGGCACGCCAGTAACCGACGGCCTTGACGAACTGCTCGTCCAGCCCGTGCTCATCGAGCAGCACCCGGCGGATCTGCCGCGAGACTTTCGTTTCCGTCGCCACCCACGCATACAGATTGCCCTTGGGCACCTGCAACTGCTTCACGGTGGTCAGCAGGCTGTCCTTGTTCGCGCCGCGCAATACCCAGATCACGTTGACCTGCGCCGCGCTTTCCAGCGCTTGCTGTTCCTTGCCGTTTTCCACTTCGATCACCACCAGCGCCTTGCGATTGGCCGCCAGGCCTTCGAGGCGGCGGGCGATGGCGGGCAGGGCGGTTTCGTCACCGATCAGCAGGTAGCTGTCGAAGATGTCCGGCACGATCATCGAACCGCGCGGGCCGCCGATGTGCAGGAACTGCCCGGGTTTGGCCTGTTCGGCCCAGGTCGAGGCAGGGCCGTCGCCGTGCAGGACGAAGTCGATGTCCAGCTCAAGCTTGTCGAGGTCGTAGCGGCGCGGGGTGTAGTCGCGCATTTCGGGCATCGGCACGTCGCTTTTGCCGGCACCGAGCACCAGGGTTTCCAGCGCGGCGGCCTGTTCGGCGTTCTGCGGGAACAGCAATTTGACGTGGTCGTCGGTGCCCAGGCTGATGAACCCGGCCAGTTCCGGTCCGCCGAGGGTGATGCGGCGCATGCGCGGGGTCAGGTCGACCACCCGCAACACTTCCAGTCGGCGACGTTTGATTTCATGCATCACACGGTGGATGCCTTGGGTCGGGACTTCAGTCATTCGGCTTTCTCCGGAGCAGGTTGAACGGCGGGGCCGTCGACGATGGCTTTGGCGGTGTCGTTGAGCAGGTCGCGTACGCGCAGGATTTCTTCCGGGCTCCAGCGCCCGTGGTGCATCTGCAAGGCGTGGCGCAGGTTGTGCACCGCTTCATGGATTTCCGGCGGCCGGTCGTGGCCGCGCAATGAGCGCTTGCTGACGTCGATACGCATACGCACGCCGTCGAGGGCCACGGCCTGTTCGCTCAGCGATTGGCGACCGGCATCGGTAATCGCGTAGCGCTTTTTGCCGCCCTCGGCATCACCAGTGATCATTTCGCTTTCTTCAAGGAAAGTCAGAGTTGGGTAGATTACGCCGGGGCTTGGGCTGTAGGCGCCGTCGAACATGGTTTCGATCTGGCGGATCAGGTCATAGCCGTGGCATGGCTGCTCGGCGATCAGCGCCAGCAAGAGCAATTTCAGATCGCCAGGGGCGAATACCCGCGGGCCGCGTCCGCCGCGCTCGCGGCCGTGACGTTTTTCGAAGCCGTCCCGGCTGTCGCCGTGATCGCGGTGGGGAGAATGATGGTCTCTCATTTCAGTCTTCTCTCGTCGTGTTTAGATACAACTTAAGATATATCTTTGCGACGAGGCAAGGTCTTTTGGCCTGAGAGCTGACGAGCGGTCAGTGGCTGAGCAGGGCACGCTGCCGGACGAACAGGGGTTACTTGTTCATCCAGACAACAATGACCATAAAGTTAAAGCTATCACTCTATTGATAATCGAGCTTATATTCTAAAAGCAGAAGAAAGTGCCGTTGTATATTGGCGGAAGTGCTGTATTGTTTTTTCTTTTTAACTGTGGGTAGGGTGTTCCTTACAGTCACTTTTTCATATATTCGATTTTCGATGTTTTTTCTTTCAAGTTGCGAGGTTGTTGAACTACGCGTTCGTGGGAAGTTGCCTGCTTACATTCTCGATTCAAGAGTCGATCATGCCCCGGCGTTGAACTTCCATGTTTCAGGTCTTATCGGCCGGTGTGACATGAACTTCAACGTTTCGATTCCTTAAAAAAGAAAACAGGTACTGACCGATGTTCAAGAAAATCGCAATCACTGCTTCCCTCGCCGCCCTGGCCCTGAGCTCTTCCGTGACCTTCGCCGCCGGTGAAGCGCGTCACTCCATCAGCCTCATCGCTCACGTGCCGACCAACGGTTTCTACGTGGTGCCGACCGATTCGGATCTGGTCAACAAGGACCAGGACATGAGCTTTCAGCCAAGCACCGGCAAGATGCGTGACATCAATGGTTTCTTCGATGTGCGCAACAACAACGGTTCGGTTCACGCCAGCCTGGAAAGTGTTCCGCAATTGATCTACGGAAGCGACACCATCCCGCTGGAAGTTTCCTTCAATAACAAGGTCCTGACCCAGACTCCACAAATGGTCGTGGGTGAGTCCGAGTCCGACGTGAACTACCGCGCACCGCTGAAAATCACGGCCAAGGGCACGACATACAACCCGGGTGATTACACCGGCACTGTCGCTATGACATTCGACGCTGTACCGCCAGTGATCACGCCTTGATCGGGCGATCTGCGCTGACTGCCCGATAGCGTTTCCCGGCGGGGCAATCACTCCCCGATTGTCCCCGCCGGATTTCAACTTGTTCGAAATCAGAGTAAGCGTTCATGTTCCCGATGACACCCATCGCGGTCGCCCTTGCGCTGCTGTTTTGTGCCGGTGCGATGGCGGCCCCTGCTCCTGCGGGTACGACACCTCGTAGTCTGCTGGCGCAAGCCAAAGGTTTGCCGGCGGATTTCGAGGAGCATTTCTTCGACGTCCCCCTGGCGGTGCGGGTCGAGCTTGATCAACAACCGCTGGGCGAGGCTTTGGTGGTGCTCTCGCGCGATGATCGCATCACCCTGCTCGAATTCACCGATACCAGCGAGAACCGCTACGGCCCCGCCGAGCGGGAGAAATGGGCGGCTTATCTCAAGCCGGGTGTGCCATTGGGCGATTGCACCGGTGCGTGCCCGAATGACGTGCTGGCGGTGCACTACAACCTGGAAAGCTCCCTGGTCTCGATCCTTACCCGCAATGCCGAGCGCGATCTCGAGGCCAAGCGTTATCACGACCAGCCTCAGGAAGGCAGCAGTGGTCTGATGGTGCGTAACCAGCTCAATCTCAATGGTGGCCAGGATCAGGACCTGGGCGGGCGCTATGGCCTGGAGGCCAGCGGCAGTCTGGGCAACTGGAGCCAGACGTTCAACATGCAACTGGCGCGCATGGGCGGTCCCGACGACAAGCTGTACCACGCCGTGCACGAGCTTTACACCCAGCGCGAGCTGCAAGGCAGCTTCTTTCGCCTGGGCTATTTCACCCCCAATTCCGAAGGCCTGACCCGTCAGCCGCGTACGTTCGGCACCAGCCCCGATACGGCGGTCGGTGTGATGTACGGCAGCTCCGACAGTCTGGCCATCAACAATGCGATGCCCAGCGTCTACCCGATTTATGTCACCGCCAACCGTCAGGGGTCGGTGGAGATCTACCGCGACGGCCTGCTGATCAATACCCAGTCGGTGCCTGCCGGATTGCAGACCCTGGACACCAGGCCATTACCCGGTGGCATCTATGAAGTGGAAGTGCGACTGATCGAAGACGGCCAGATCACCTCCACCACTCAAGAGCTGGTCTACAAACCGAACAACTGGCGCAACCTCGACGAGCGCTGGCGCTACAACCTGTTCGCCGGCGAAGAGAGCAAGCTGCTCAGCAACTGGGATCAACAGGCCAGTGGCAGTCCCACGGCCGGCGCGTCGATCAACTACCTGGCGCATCCACGGGTGATTCTCGGGTTATCGGCAAGACAGATCCGGGAAAAACTGCAATATGGCACGTCTATCGACTGGACCCTGGCCAATCACCTCAGTCTGTATGCCAACGTCTACCAGACCCGGGATTACGGCACCGGTCTGGATCTGCAAAGCCTCTACAACTACGGTGCCGGCAGCCTGATCCTCAGCCATAACCGTAGCTGGCTGGACACCACCAACCTCTACGAAACCCTGCCTGATGGTACCCGCATCCGGCAGCGCAACGTGTTTGTCGGCCAGACCAGCAACTCGTCACTGGCGATCAACCATCGGGTCGATCAGCGCAACTCCCTCAACGCCCGGGTTTCTCACAGCGAAGGCAACGTCGAAGGCGTCGGTGTGGATCTGGGCTGGAACCGGCGCGCGGTGCTGTTCGGCAACGATGCCAACTGGCGCCTGTCGCTGTTCGACCGGCCGGGCAGTTTCAGCAGTGGTGATGACCGCAGCCGGGGCGTTGACCTGAGCCTGAACCTGGCCATCGGCGCACCGGGCCAGCAGTTGACCGGCAGCATTGGCTCTCGCACCGATCGCGACGGCGGCCGTGACAACAATGCCTCGCTCGGCTGGCGCAAGGACTTCAAGGATCACGTGCTGCAAAACGTCTCGGTCACCGCGCTGAGCGACACCTACGGCATGGGCCTGTCGAGCCTGGCCAATTTCCGCACCGACACGGTCAACGGCGACGGTTTCGTTCAGCGCTCGTCCTACAACAACAAGTTCACCGGTGGTCTGAACCTTGACAGCACGCTGGTGATGGGCGGAGACAAGATGTTGATGACCAGCGAATACGAGATGCGCGGGGCCGGCATGATCGTCGACGTGGAGTCGGACATCGACGGGATCGTCCTGCGGGCCGACGATCTCAGCGGTGGCGGTGCGGCGTTGAAGCCGGGGCGCAATTTCATTCCGCTGACCGCTTACCAGAACAGCTCCGTAAGCTTCGACTTCGAAGGCAATCATGTGCCCGCCGCGACCATCGCGCCGGCCCGCACCCGCTATCACCTGAACAAGGGCGGCGTGGATTACCGACATATCCGGGTGATGAAAACCCTCACCGTTCTTGGCCGTCTGCTCGATGAGCAGGGGCGGCCTCTCAAGGGACATCATGTGATCAACCACGCCAGTCGTGGGGTGACGGAAGTCGACGGGTTCTTCTCGATGGAAATGAACGCCGGCTCACCGACCCTCGAAGTACGCCGCGATAACAACCTGCTTTGCCAGTTCCGCCTCAACGAGAAGGAGCATCGCAGCGAAAACAATGTGCTGATGATCGGCGACCTGCGCTGCACGCCGGACACTCTGGCCGATCTCTCCTCTACGGAACAGAAGGCGGGATGAGACCATGAAAAAGACTTCGTATTGGTCAGGGCTGCTGGCGATGCTCATCGCGTCTTCGCCAGAGGCGGCCAACCATGAGATCAGGGCTTTGTTCCAGCCTGACCCCTCCCAGCCGAACAAGAACGTATTCGTCAACAAAACGCCGAACAGCGGTTATTGCGCGACTTATCCCGATCAGTGCTCCGTGAACAATATGTTCAGCATTCAGATGCCGGTGCGGTTCTCGTCCACGCATGCCGTGAATCCCGGCGATGGGCTGGGGGTGAAGGCCCCTGCCAATTGGCGGCGGTTGACGATCACGAACCGGGACACACAGGAAACCGAAACCGTCGAAGTGCGAATCATCGGTATCGGGTCCAACTTTACCCTGAGCGATTCGGCCGCCAATCTGGTGGGGGTGACAGACATCCTTGAAGGACATCAGAAACTCTGGACCAGCAGCAGTTGGGTCTACGCTCCGTCTCCGTGTGGATACAGTGGCGTAGGTGTCTATAGTCCCGCGACCTACCGGTTTTTCTGGAAGGCGCCGGTAGCGGCCGCCTGTACCAAAGTGGCCGCGTACCAGATTCCTTCGATATCGTTCAACACCCTCGATTTCGCCTATGAGTTGCGTACACCCAATCCGCTGGGCATGTCCTCCGGGCTGTACACCGGATCGCTGTCCTACACCCTCGGTCCCACCGGCGATTTCCAGATGGGGTCGATGATGGTGCCGGACGACGGCAACCTGACTCTGGACTTCGTACTGGATGTGCAACACACCCTGAAGGTCGACCTGCCACCGCACGGCGACAAAGTCTCTCTGGAGCCCGAGGGCGGATGGCAGCGCTGGATCGATGGAGGTCACAAACCATCGCGGATCTATCGCGACCAGACATTCTTCATCTCGGCCTCATCGCGCTTCAAGGTGATGCTCGAGTGCGCCGAATCGTTTGCTCCCAGCCAATGCAATTTGCGTAGCCCTACCTCGGGTGACCGTACTTATGTCGAGGTGAAGTTGAGTTTGCCCCCGGGCATCGAGGGGCCCAGTGGCGGCGGGACCGTCACTCATCTCGGCTTGCGGCACAAGGAATGGGCAGGCCCGTTCCAGCCGGGGCATTACGTTGACCGAAAACAGGGCTCACTGCGGTTCGAGATGCCCAAGGGCTCCATCGAGAATCTGCTCAAGCCAGGGATGAACGACACGTTCCTCGGTTACATCACCGTCGTCTGGGACTCGGAGGCTTGATCGCCCGAGCCGGCCGTTATTTTTTTCATGGAGTGAAAGCGATGAAACGTCTGTTTTTGTCGAGTGTGCTGGGACTGCTCTGCGGAGCAGCGAATGCCGGGCCGCAGATCAATGTCGGCACCGTATACGACTATCTGGATGGCAGTAAAAGTACCTATCTGAAGCGCGTGTTCAACAGCGGCGACAGCACGGCCTTCGTCAAGGTCAACGTACTGGAAATCGTCTACGACCCTGATGGCAAGCCCCGGGAAATTCCGGTTGAAGCTTCCGTCGACGGCGCTTCGCGCAATGGTCTGATGGCCAGTCCGGCGCGGTTGATCATTCCGGCGAAGGGGATGCAGGGCACGCGCCTGCTGTATATGGGCGAGCGTGACCGCGAACGTTACTTCCGGGTGCGTTTCGTGCCGGTGGTACCGGAGAAGGAGGACAACTTCGTGGTGTCCAGCGAGGAGCGCGAGGACTACAGGAAAGCCTTGTCGGCGGGTGTCAACGTGATGACCGGTTTTGGCATTGTGTTTTTTGTGCGCCCCAAGGACAGCCGTTATGACACGGTGGTCAATGAAACCCCGAAACGTTTTGAGTTGCGTAACAACGGCAATACGGTTTTGGTCGTCGATGAGTTCAAGAACTGCTCGCAAGCACGGGAAAGCGAATGTGGCGCGACCACCAAGCATCATGTGCTGGCCGGCAAAACGTTTGCTTTCGACAAGGAGGCGGGCCGTGAGTACCGCTTCAAACTGATCGAGGGTGAGCACCGCAAGGACCTGAAAGTGGCGGGCGGGTAATGGCCATGAACAAGCTGTGGATGGGGATTGCATTGATGGCGCTCTGGGGCAGCGAGGAGAGCCAGGCTGCCCGTGAAGAGCATACTTTCCAGGTGGCATTGTCGGTCCCGAGCCGGCCCTTTTACGTTATTCCGTCGGAGTCGGACTGGATTCACCGCCCCCAGCGGCTCGACTGGGATCCTGTGAGCTCGACACTGGGCAGTTTGCGCAAGCATTTCGATGTACGTAACGACACCAGTGCCATCGAAGCGCGTCTTGAGGGGTCGCCTTACCTGTCAACCGGCAAGGTGGATGAACTGATTCAGTTGCATGTCTTTTTCAACGGTGTGCAATTGCCCGCGAGTACTCCTTCCCGTGAAGTGGTATCCCGTGAAATGGCCGCCGGGGGGGCCCGGGTGTTGCTGGAAATCAAACCCGTCAAGATAGGAGGGGTATACAAACCCGGCGACTACTCTGGCACGGTCAATCTGGTGTTCAACGCCAAATCTCCAGGGGAATGAAAGGTATCGGCGATCCTGCGTGACGGGGTCACCGTCCGGAAACGAAGCCGCCAGGGAGGCGGTTTTTATCCACGCAAAAGGAAGTGACATGATCAAGCAAGCGGTCATTGCCGTGACCCTCGGCGCTTCGACGCCAATGGTGGGAGGCGTATTTGCGGCCCAGGAGAAACACATCTTCGAAGTCTCCGTGGATATTCCGACCCTGGAGTTCTACGTGATCCCCACTGAAGCGGACTGGATTCACCTTCAGCAGACATTGCCCTGGAATCTGACGACTTCAACGCTGGGTGGCTTGCGCAAGAACTTCGATGTGCGTACCGACAGCAGTGCCATCGAAGCCCGTCTCGAAAGCTTCGCCATTCTCTCCAGCGGCCAGGACTCACGGAACGACATCAGCCTGCGCGTTACTTTCAACGGCACGGAACTGAGCAATCATCCGGTGCCGCGTCAGGTCGTGTCCCGCGAGGAGGCGGTGGCGGGTAAACGGGTGCAACTGGAAATCGAACCACGGGCCCTCCCGGACGGATACAAGCCCGGCGATTACTACGGCAGCGTCAACATCATTTTCAACGTGGCGGCCCCGGCGGGCTGATCGTTTGGAGTACAACAGACCGATTGCTGAGCAAGGAGCTGGTAATGGTTTCAGGGTTGCGCAAGATCAACAGGTTCAATCAGGCAAAAGGGTGGTTCGGTGTGTGCGCAGGACTGCTGTCGTCAGCGGCATTGGCTGTGACGCAGGAAATTCGTGCGGTCTACATCCCCGATCCGGCCAATCCACAGACCAACACCTTCATCAACCAGACGCCCCAGAGTGGTTATTGCGGTAATTACCCCAATGATTGCAAACCTTTGTCCGGTGTCAGGCTGCCGTTGCGTTTCGCCTCGGTTCAGGCGGTCGAACCGGGGGCGTCCGAGCGCAACGGTGCGATGTTCAGCATGCCCGCGCAATGGCGCAGTTTGGTGGTCACCAATGTGTTCACGGGTGAGTCGGCGACGGTGGAAATGCGCATCGGCGGTTTCGGCTCTCAGTACGTTCTGAGCGACACGGCGGTCAACCTGACGGGTGAAGCCAACGATCAGCAGGCGCACCACAGACTGTGGGGAACCAGTTGGGGATTTGCGCCGTTACCTTGCCGCGCAGCGGCGATGTCATCTCACGGACCGGACTTCTACCGTTTCTTCTGGAAAATGCCCGTCGAAGGCACATGCGCCAAACAGACGGCGTTCATGATTCCGTGGATGTCTTACGGCTATCTGGATGTGGCCTATGAGCTGCGTACGCCGAACCCGCTGCAGATGTCGGCCGGCCTGTACACCGGCGCATTGAACTATGGCGTCGGTCCCGGCATGGACATCGATACCGGCGACAATCTGTTGCCGGACAATTCGGCCGTGACCTTCAGGTTCGTACTGGATGTGCAGCATGTGCTCAAGGTCGACATTCCCCCCGGCGGCAACAAGGTCGTACTGGTGCCACAAGGCGGCTGGCAGACCTGGCTGCAGCAGGGGCGCAAACCGGTTCGGTTGTTCCGCGATCAGACCTTCAATATTTCGTCGTCGTCGCGGTTCAAGATGTTTATCGAATGCCAGCATGGCGGCGCGCAGTCCTGCGGGTTACGGGACACGGAGGGCGGCGGAGCCGATGCACAGGTGTTCGTGAGTGTCAGCCTGCCCGACAGTATCACCGACCATGCAGGCCAGCCGGTGCGCCGTCGGCCGCTGACCTCCAGCCCTGATGCTGCGGGATTTCAACCGGACCGGTTTCTGGACCGGACCGCGGGCACGTTGCATTTCGAAATACCCAGGGAGTATGTCGAACAGATGTTGCAGCCCGGCCAGGCCAGGCGATACGCCGGTAATGTCACGGTGATCTGGGATTCGGAGGTGTAGCGCAGGTCCTGAAGACAACCAGCAAGGGTTGTCTTCAGGATGCCGTTCAAGGGCTCAGATACCTGCGCGTGCCATCGCTTCGCGTGTCAGCCTTCTGTCCAACGCTTTCTCCTGCTTGCCCAAGTCCTCCAGTAGCCGGTCGAAGGCCTGCTGGCTCATCTTTTCAGGTGTGAAGACGACGGCGTCCGGTATGGACAATCGGCGCGCCAGTTCGGCGAGCGCCTGCCTGAGTGGCGGTGAACGGTCGTCCGACTCGACCCAGCGCTCCTGGGCTGCCTGCAGATCGATCAGCAGATCGGCTTTTTCCTGAAACCGGCGGGTATTGGCCGCAAGCTCCCCGGTCCAGGTTTCACGCAGATACCGATCCCAGAATGGCTGGTCGAGCATCTGCGCTACCAGTCCGTCACCGGCTTCATCGTCGATGATCCGGTCGTAGGCGGCATCGATGGTTTCATCGCTTACCCCGGCGACCCGACGAAATTTCATGGCTTCGGATTGCCAGGGCAGTTCAAGGCGTCTGGCCAGACCGGTTTCATAGGCCAGATGGACTTCCACCTCATCCGGTTCGCCCTGCCTGGCGGCGATATCGGCCCGGGCGATCTCATTGACCTGCCTGAGTCGCGCAGCACCTTTGGCCAGTCTCACCAGTCGGCGTTCAAGCTCCTCGGGAGAGCTGGAAAAAGTGCGAGCCTCCGACTCCAGTACGCGTATTCCCATGCTGTTGAACAACTGGGCTCCGGCATCTTCGCAACCTTCGGGATCGGTCGACATCAGGAACAGCTCCTCGCGCAGCCGGGTGTCGATGTCCATCGCGTCGATCATGCGCCAGACGCGGTCGGTCAACTGATCCAGCGCCTCGCCACCCTGCTCGTAATCGGCAGAACGGGTCAGATCCTGCAGCACCTGAAAAAATCCATCGGAGCCGGGCTCGCTTGCCAGTTCGTGCCACGCCTCGGGGCGAAGAGCGCCGATGCCGGGTGTTTCATCGGCCAGTTCGGTGTCCACGGAGACCGGCCACTGCTCCAGCAAGTCTTCGGCAACGGTCGCGTAGCTTTGCGAAGGGCGCATACCCACTGACCTTCGATATTGCTCGTAGGTGGTGCGGGCTCGTCTGTTGAGTTGATCCAGATGGACGCGAGTACGGGCGATCAATCGTGCCTCATCGGAACCGGGCCGTACTTCGGGGATGTATCTGAGCGGATTGTTGCCCAGATCGAGAAAAAATCCTCGGGGGCGTGGAACATCGAACAGGCCCAACGGCCAGGCGTCGATCTGCGTATTGATCAGGCTCAGGATTCGCAACCTCGGCATACGCCCGACCGACAGGGGGATGCTGATGGGATTGTTGTCCAGTCTCAGGGTTTCCAGGCGTGTCAGCGTATTCAGATGCTGCGTGTTGGTGGGTGTCAGTTGCAGCTGGTTGTCGCTCAGACGCAGGGTTTCCAGACGCTGCATCTGGCTGATGCCGGCCGGCAGTGTCTTTAGTCCGCAGTGTCTGGCGCTCAATTGACGCAACTGAGGGAAATGCTTCAACAACCCGTTGGAGGCCGAAGAAAACCCCTGACCATCCAGGTTCAGTGTCGTGATCTGATCGAGCCAGGGTTTGAGGTCGTCGGGCAACTGTCCCCACCAATGTTGAAGGTCATGGGGCAGCATCTCTTTCGACAAATCCAGCGCATACCCGCTCTCAAGACTGGTACTGCGTTCCTGGAAGACCTCGGATCTGCGTTCGAAACATTCCAGCAAACGGTCGGCGATAAAGCGCCCGCCCTTGCGTCGATATTCCCAGTAGGTTTGCGGCACCCCCATGCTTTCGAAGTCAACCGGCGCACCTTCTGCCCGGAATTTATGCTCCCAGGATTCGAGTATTTTCTTCAGTTTTTTGAGTTCATGCTCCAACTGTTCGACTTTCCAGTGGGCATCCCCGGTGCCGTGCAATGACCGGGTGAACGTCGCCACCTCTGTTTCGCTGAAATGCGGGTAGAGGTTTCTGACTTTCTCTTCCACGGTCAGCGGCGCCTTGGAAAGCCTCGGGCCGCGCAACAACAATTCGGTTTCCAGCGCTACGAACGGGCGGATGGGAGGGCGCGCCAGCACGATCCGGCGCTCGGCTGGCGCCTCCGTCAATTCCATCACCCATCGCTTGAGCATTCTCCCTTGACCTGTGCGGTAGCCCAGCGCCGTGCGCCTGGTTTCGGGAATGGCCGACAGAACGGCTTCATAGAAATCGCTGGCGTCCTGGAGCCTGTTGTCAGCGCGGTCATGCACTTCATAACGGCCGTGTTCATTCCTGATCAGCCTGTGCACCGTGGCGGCATCCTCTCGGCCGGCGCTGCACCGCAACGGGCCGTCATCAGAGCCATCTCGCACCTCAATGCGCAGGTTTTCGAAGACGTTGGTGTAAATTTTCAGGGCATTGAGGGCGAGCCGTTCGTTGTCGGGTGTCAACAACGCCGGATCGTGCATCACCTCGTTTGCCCGGGTCGCCAGAACCTCGAATTCGATTTCGCGAGCCTGACTCTTCAGTCGCAACGGGATGCGTTGCTGGTCGGTCATGATGCTGTGTTCGGCAGCTGTCGCCTCGCTGGCCACCGATTCGGCAAGCCGTGCGGACAAGCGCGGGAACCGGCGCTGGACTATCTGGGCCAGCGTATCGACAGTGCGATTCTTGAAGCGGTAGTGATAATCGAAGATTTCGCCTTCCCGGGTTCGCACGATATCGGCCAGGCGGATGCGCAGGATTTGCGCTCGTCGGGCTTTCGGGTAGTTCCCGCCGAGCAGGGATTGCATGTCGGCGTCGCCGAGAAAGTCCACCAGCCGTTCAGGGAGTTTGTTGTCCATTACATCGGCAATGCCGATGGACAGTGTATGACCCTCAGAAGCCCGGGGATTGCCGTATAGCCTGTAAGCACCGGTCAGATCGTTGTTTTGCCAGACCTTCAGGGCCTTGTCGGCAGGCCAGCCCGGCATGTCAGGGACTATCCGGTCGAACCAGTGCGACTCCGGATAAAGCGGCTGCCCGGTACGAATGAGTTCGCCGATGTTTCTGGCTTCCTGCCAGGTCTTGAAGCGGGTGAGCGTATCGTCCAGCAACGGCGGTGGCGGGGTGTTTTCCACATGCATCCGGCGCAGCGAGTCGAACGGCGTGCCACTGATGTGGCGTATTTGTTCCAGCTCGGCGTCACTCAGACCGTCGACCGAATGCCCGATCCGGCGCATCAGGCGCGCGCCTTCCCACTCATGGGGTGACTCGGCCTCGTGAGTCCAGGCCCCCCGACCGTTGTGCTGCAGTCGTGGTGAATAAGCCTGCGGTCGGGAAGGGTGCTCGACACGATAGTGACCGCTGTGGCGATCGAACCTGACCGCATAGTGCTTGCCCTCCAGCGGCAGAACGGTCTTGCCCGCATGTTGATGCAGGCCCAGAGCATCAGGTTTTGAGCCACCCGGCAGCGTCAGTCGCGACTGCTCGTACGGTTTGAGATCCGGGTGCCACAAGCGTGTGCTGCCATCGAACGAACGTATCGTTTTCATGTTTTCAATCAAGGGAGACAGCTTCAGCAGCAACGGCTTGGCGATGACGCCGCCAATGGCGAAAGCCGTTAGTTGCAATACATCGTTGACCACCCCCACCACATGCTCCGCGGCTTCCTCCCAATGGCCCAGTGTCAGATCCACCACACCTTCGATGACCTCGTTGGTCAATTGCCAGGCGGTGTAGCCGAGCATTGCAAGGCCGACGACAGGCACGAAGGGCGCAGCCACCATCACCGCCACGTTCAGGATGTCCTGGGCAATCTTGAAGATGTTCGCCCACCAGTCTGCGCGAGCATTTTTGTCTGCATCGGCGGTAGGCACGGCGATGTTGCGTGCATCGTTGAGGATCTTGTCGAGCTGCCGCTGATAGAGGGACTCCCACAGTGCCCCGGTGATGGCTGTTGCGCCGTATTGCAGGTTCGGGTTGCTGATCGGTGTTTCGCGCCAGGACGGACGCGAGTCTCCGCGTTCGTGTGGATACCAATTCACATGCGTCAGACGCTGTTTGAGATCGGCAAAAAAGTGCCCGCGCTCATGGTGATCGACGAACTGACTGAAGAACTGCCAGTAATTGCCACCGGTGGAGGCCAGGGTTTCGTTCCTCTGCAACTGAGCAGACAGTTCCTTGAGAAAGGCGAGGTGGGAGTCGTATTCCTTCAACGGATGTTCGGGGTCGTGGGGGACGTAGACGATGACCCGCGAGGAATGCAGCGGCTGAGCGGGATCGGGACGCAGGATCAGGATGCCGGTCAGCTTCAGATCCATGATGTTCAGTTCGCAGGCGTGCATCGGCTGCTGGCCGAGCTTGAGCGCCACGCGACCATCGAGCAGGGCGCGGATCAGTTGAAAACCTTCGCGGCTGATCTCCTTTCGCGCCAGCGCCATGTGCGCGGCTGCCTGCAGCGTGGCCTTGTGACTCTGCACAATCAGTGACTGCATATAGCTGCGCGCCACCGGCTCGTCGTTCAACAGCATGTCCTGCAGGTGCGCTTGATAGAGCCTGCCGATATCCAGTTCCCGACACAGCGTCTGGAACTGGGCAACGGTCATCAGCCGATCAAGTGGCGAAATATCGTACTGATCGTTCACATGTTCTCTTTTGACGAGAAACGCGGAGTTCGAGGCGTAAGTTTCGTTATGGGAAAAGTTGTTCAATGCGGCTTCGAGCAATGACACTTTTCTTGTGGTTGAGCCACTCAATGTTTCTATCACGTACCAGGGCGATCTGGCTTCGCGGTACAGCATCAGAACCGTGTTCTCGATATCGACGTCGATGCCGGTTCTTTCCCGCAAACGGGTTTTCAGCAGCGGTTTGGCAAACGAGTGAATGTCTTTCAGTCGGTTCAGTGCCTTGTCGGCATTGTTACGGGCTGCCCAGGCGTTTTTATTGACCCGGGCCAGTGGCGGCGTCATCCACGATTCACGACGAAGTTTGATCTTTCTCAACGCTTCACCGTGGTACGGCTTCATATCGATAAATACCGGATCGATCCGCGATTTGATTAATTCGTAATGTTGCCCTTTGTATTCAGTTGTTGCAGTCATGGGTACAGCCTTGAATAAGTCAGGAAGATTCAGCCTAACGTTCAAGAGTGCGGAGTATTAGTTCAAAAGCCTGTTGTTCGAGTGCGAACCTGGCAGGTGAAACATTGAATATTGGAATGCATAAAATAATTAGTTATTGCCTCCACCGCTTCAATCAGCGTTATGCGATGGCAGGTTCATCAGAGCGACCTGGGGAACCTGCGGTGGTCGGCATTGCGAATCGCTGCCCGGCTGCAGATATGGCATCAGGATCGGCGCCATGCCCTTGAGTACCTGCACCGGCAGGGCCGAGGTGAACTTGAAGTTCTCCGCCGAGCGTCCCGGAACGAATGCGGTGAGCGTGCCGAAATGGTGGTCGCCGATGTAGAACACGAAGGTCGCCGTGCGGTTGATCGACTTGGAACTCAAAATGCGCCCGCCGGAACCGATGGCCTCGATGCGGTTGTCGCCGGTGCCGGTTTTTCCGCCCATGGTCAGCGGTGTTCCGTCGTTCAGTTTGAAACTGCCTGATACACGTTTGGCCGTGCCTGAGTCCACCACTTGCGAAAGCGCTTCACGCATCGCCGTGGCGACTTCCGACGGCATCACCCGTTTGCCCACATGCGGGTCGTTGACCACTTTGGTCTCGTAAGGCGTGCCGGCTGCAAAGTGCAGGCTGTCGATGCGCAGGGTCGGCATGCGCACGCCGTCATTGAGAATGGTGCCGATCAACTCGGCCAGCGCGGCGGGGCGGTCGCCGGAGCTGCCGATGGCGGTGGCCAGCGACGGCACCAGGTGATCGAACGGATAGCCGACTTTCTGCCAGCGCTGATGGATATCGAGGAAGGCTTCGATCTCCAGCATGGTGCGGATCCGGCTGTCCCGGGCGCCCTTGTGCTTGCTCTTGAACAGCCAGCTGTAGACTTCCTGACGCTCGAACTGGCTGGCCTTGACGATCTGGCCCCAGGTCGCGTCCGGGTGGTTGAGCAGGTAGCCGATCAGCCACAGGTCCAGCGGGTGGACCTTGGCGATGAAGCCTTGGTCGGGCAAATCGTAGGTGCCGGGGCCGTAGGCCAGATAAAGCCGCTCGAGGCGCTCGTCGGTGAGTTTTTCAGTGATTTTCACGCCTTTCAGATGCGAGCGGACAAAGCTGTTGAAGTCTTCCTGGCTGGCGTTGGGCAGCAGGTAACGGTGTACCGCGGCCATGCGGATCGGCGTCGGGCGCATGCTGTCGAGGAAGGTGTCGAGGCGGGCCTGGGTGTCCTTGTTCTTGTACTTCTTCCAGAACTTGAGCAGGAACGAAGTGCCTTCGCGGTCGGCGAACGAAGCGAGGTATTCCTGACGCCGCGGGTCGCGATCATCCTTGAGCAGCTCGGCGCTGTTGTTGGGGCCGGAGTAGGTGGTGTAGCGCACCAGATCGCGCATCAGGCGAATGAACGGCAGGTTGATCGACTCGCGCAGGGCATCGCGCAAGGTCGGCATGCGGCCGTTGTCTTCCTTGCGAAAGTTATGGAACACGTGCAGCCCGCCACCGGTGAAAAACGCCTCGCCGGGGCTGGCGGAATATTTGCGGTCGAGGGCGGCGCCGAGCATCTTCGACAGATCGTGATCCTTGTTCTGGATCAGGTAATCGATCACCCACTGGGTCAGGCGGTCCTGATCCGGCACGTCGACTTTCTTCAGTTCCGGCACGCTCATGGCGCCGTACTTGTCATGCAGCTCGGAGATGATTTGCAGGTAGGTGGTCAGCACCCGCATCTTCGCCGTGGAGCCCAGTTCCAGTTTGCTGCCCTCGTTGATGTCGAACGGCTGGTCGGTGCTGTCGGTCTGTACCCGCACCCGCGAGCCGTCCGGGGTCAGTTCGAACAGGGTGAAGCTGTAGCGCACTTGAGTGGTGCTGGTGGGCGTCAGCAGACGTTCGCCGAGCAGACCGATTTCGGCGGCGTAGGCCGGGTCGGCGAGTTTTTTCAGGTAGGCGGTGGCCTGGGTTTGCAGCTCGCCTTGCAGGGTGCTGGTGGCCGAGAGGTCGAGGCGGTCGAGGTCGTACAGCGGACGATTGAGCATCGAGGCCAGACGGCTGCGGGCGACGCTGATGCCTTTGTTGGTTTCGATCGGCTGAATGGTCGGCTGGGTCTGCCAGTCGCGATAGGTGACCTTGCTCGCGAGGGCGGCATCGGCCAGTGCGTTGTCGATCACCCCGTTCTGCTTGAGCAGCCGCAGGTGACTGTCGGTGAGATCGGCCAGCTCTTCCCGGCCCTTGGTCAGGTAATGCGAAGGACGGCGCTGGGCGATCATCAGCGAGAGCATTTCGCGCAGGGCCAGGCCCTTGTCGGCCAGGGTCTGTGGATCGGTCGCGGTACTGGCGAGTTTTTTGTTGGCTTCGTTGAAATCGGCGCCGTACCAGACCCGCAAGCCTTCGGCCATGCCATGGACTTCACCGTGCCCCGGCACCGCCGACAACGGTACGCTGTTGAGGTAGTCACGAATGATGTTGCGCCGCGCCGGCAAGGTGTCCGGGCCGGCCTGATAGGCGCGCACGCTGGCGGAAATCATCTGGCGGATTTTCTCGGCACCGTTCACCGTCAGTCCGTCGGGCGAGTGGCGATACTTTTCCAGCTGCGTGGCCAGCGTGCTGCCGCCCGCCGACTGACCCGGCAGGTGCAGCAACTTGGCAACCTGCGACCACGCGGCCATGCCGAAGCGCGGCCAGTCCACCGCCGGGTTGGCCAGCGGTTGTTTCGGGTCGAGCAGAAAGCGGTTTTCGATGAACAGCAGGCTGTTGACCACCACCGGCGGGATCGACTCGAAACTCGAATACAGCTGCTGTGGATAGTTGTACTGATACAGCGGCGCGGCGCGGCAATCGGTGATCGACAGCCCGGCCTGGATTTTCTCGGAGTAGGGCACGAACAGGCCCTTGTCGGTATAGCCGAGCAGCGCTGGCGAGAAGCGCGTCTGTTCGGTGATCACGTAATTGCGCTTGAGCAGTCGTGGCAGGAATTCGTCCAGTGAGCTGTAGCCCAGACGCAGATCGAACGGCCCGTTGCCCGGATAACGAATGGCTTCGCTGGGGCCCGGTTGCAGTTCATAGGTCAATCTGGCGGCGTACTGGCTGACCTCGCGGGATTGAAAACGCGAAGTGCGCATTTCCTTCATCGCGGCCAGACCCACCACAATCGCAATGATCACCAGCAACAGCCAGAAAGCCTTCCACCCATGCCGGTTACGACGGGGTTTCTCAGGGACAGGCGCTTCATCCACACGTTCAGTCGGAACCACTTTTTCACTCGAATCGGTTTGCCACAAAGCGCCCATAGTCGATTGATCCATTCACGCAGATTGATCGGACTTGACTGAAGCTTAGTCGGTGGTTGGCGCGGGTGAAAAAATTGTGAAGCTTCGACCCTGAACAAATCTGCGCAGAGGGCAATCCGGCAGCAATGTGTGTGCCGATCTCGAAAAAGCGCGGATCAGAGCGGTTCGCGGGTAAATACGACTTGGGTAGGGGCATGACGCTGCACCATTGCTGTGCAATACTCGGCGCCCATTTCGGCAGTGAATAATCCGGTTTTTTCAGGAGTGTTTGTCTCGAAATCCGGATTTATAACGATGATTGTCGCTGAATAAGTCGGTTTTTAGAGTGAAATATCCTGCCGGAAGCTTTTTATACTGCCAGCCCCTCTGATCCTCAGGCCCGGACCTGAAGGACGCGTCCGCCCACGAGGCCGGCGCGGTGTCGGGAAGCCAGGGCTTATCGGCCGACGCTTCGACACTCGGTGGTCTATCCAATAACAAGACGAGGAAGTCCCCCATGCCAGTCGGCAATCACCCGCCCCATGGCGAGACCGCGAACGGCGGTCCACTCAAACGCGAACTCGGCGAACGGCATATCCGTCTGATGGCGCTCGGCGCCTGTATCGGTGTCGGTCTGTTCCTCGGTTCGGCCAAGGCCATCGAAATGGCCGGCCCGGCAATCATGCTGTCCTACATCATCGGTGGTCTGGCGATCCTGGTGATCATGCGTGCCCTCGGCGAGATGGCCGTGCACAACCCGGTGGCGGGTTCCTTCAGCCGTTACGCACAGGATTATCTCGGCCCGCTGGCAGGCTTTCTCACCGGCTGGAACTACTGGTTCCTGTGGCTGGTGACCTGCGTCGCGGAAATCACGGCGGTGGCGGTGTACATGGGCATCTGGTTCCCCGATGTGCCGCGCTGGATCTGGGCGCTGGCGGCGCTGGTCAGCATGGGCTCGATCAACCTGATCGCGGTGAAGGCCTTCGGTGAATTCGAGTTCTGGTTCGCCCTGATCAAGATCGTCACCATCATCGCCATGGTGCTCGGCGGCATCGGCATCATCGCCTTCGGTTTCGGCAACGACGGTGTGGCGCTGGGGATTTCCAACCTGTGGACCCATGGCGGCTTCATGCCCAACGGCGTGACGGGCGTGCTGATGTCGCTGCAGATGGTGATGTTCGCTTATCTGGGCGTTGAGATGATCGGCCTGACCGCCGGTGAAGCGAAGAACCCGCAGAAGACCATTCCCGGTGCCATCGGCTCGGTGTTCTGGCGGATTCTGCTGTTCTACGTCGGCGCACTGTTCGTGATTCTGTCGATCTACCCGTGGAATGAAATCGGCACGCAGGGCAGCCCGTTCGTGATGACCTTCGAGCGTCTGGGCATCAAGACCGCCGCCGGCATTATCAACTTCGTGGTAATCACCGCCGCGCTGTCGTCGTGTAACGGCGGCATCTTCAGCACCGGGCGCATGCTCTACAGCCTGGCGCAGAACGGACAGGCACCTGCCGCCTTTGCCAAGACCTCCAACGGCGTACCGCGTCGGGCATTGCTGCTGTCGATTTTCGCGTTGCTGATCGGCGTACTGCTCAACTATCTGGTGCCGGAAAAAGTCTTCGTCTGGGTGACTTCGATTGCCACCTTCGGCGCGATCTGGACCTGGGTGATGATCCTCCTGGCCCAGCTGAAATTCCGCAAAGGCTTGAGTGCCAGCGAACGCGCCGGCCTGAAGTACAAGATGTGGCTGTTCCCGGTCAGCTCCTATCTGGCGCTGGCGTTCCTGGTGCTGGTGGTGGGCCTGATGGCGTACTTCCCGGATACCCGCGTGGCGCTGTATGTCGGCCCGGCGTTCCTGGTGCTGCTGACCGTTCTGTTCTACGTGTTCAAGCTGCAACCGGCCGATGCGTCGCAAGGCGCGGTGCGTTCGGCTTCGTAAGGCGTAATGCCTGTTGTGCCAAAAGCCCTGATTATCATGATCGGGGCTTTTGTTTTTCCGGGATGAGGATTTTCAATGGCTCGGACATGCCCATCCGCTCGTCTGAAAGGGCGGCTAACCTGTAATTCCTGACAGTAGCGGCTTTCCAACGTTTAGTGATCGAATCGGTGGCAACGATTTCAGAGGCACGGACATGAGGATGAGTGATTTTGTCGACCGCGAACTCGGCCGCCGTCAGGTCGTGCTGTTTTTCCTGCTCGCCACGACGCTGTACATCCTGCCGCTGCTCCTCGCCGACTTCCCCTATATCGACGACAACTGGCGCACCCTGGCTGCCGGCAATGTCTGGGCCGGGCAGGGGCGCTTGTTCATGGACTGGCTGTATAAAGCGCTGACGCTCACTGGCGCTGCGCCGAACATCTTTCCGTTGCCGCTGCTGCTCGCCACGCTGGCGATGTCATTGGCCCTGACCCGACTGACCTTTCACTATTTCCCCGAACCGACGCTCGCCTGTTGTCTGGTGCCGTTGCCGCTCTGGTACAACCCGTTCCTGTTGCAGAACCTGTCCTATCAATACGACGGGGCCGGCATGGCCCTGAGTCTGGTCGCGGTGATATACGCGATCACGTTTGGCGGCACTTCGCGGATACAGCGATGGCTGGTGCCTTCGGTATTGCTGGCGCTGGCGATCGGGCTGTATCAGATCAGCCTCAACGTGCTTCTCGGACTGTGCTGTGTGGAATTGCTCAGGGCTGTTCATCGGCACATGCCCTGGGCAGACCTCTGGCAACTGGCGGGCTGGAAGCTGGCGCAACTGGTGCTGGGCGTGTCGATCTACGCGATCACGGCCTATCCGTTCACGGATTCCACACGCACCGAATTGCTCGACTTCAGTGCTGATCCACTGTTGCAGATCGGCATCAATTCTGGCCGGGTTCTGGAGAAGGTGGCGCTGCTGTTTCACGGTGGCTACACGGCAGTGTTCGTCGTGTTGCTGGTGTGTGCCTTATTCGGTGGTGTGCGAATAGGACGGCAGATTCACCTGCGCCGGGAACCACCCGCAAAGGGCATGCTCCTGAGCGTTGGCTGCCTGCTGACTTTGCCGCTGATTGTGCTGCTGGTGCCGGGCATGACGCTGTTGTTTCGCGACTTCAATGAAGGTGCACGAACCTTGATGGGGTTCGGCGTGCTGCTGATGCTGCTGTTCTATCTTGCCTGTATCGGATTGACGTCGCTGCACTCGCGGCTGCCCCTGTTGTTGGCGATTCCGCTTCTGGCGACGCTGTCGCTGTCCTTCGCTTACGGGCGGGTGCTGACGATGGAGAAAACCTTCGCCAGCAGCGCCTTGTACAGCCTCAGTCACGACATTTCCTCCCATCGCGAACTGCGCGACGCCAAGCGGATTTATCTGTCGGTCACTTACTCCGACCGCTGGCTAGCGAGTGCGACGGGCACGTTCAAACAGCTGCCGGTGCTGCGCTATCTGCTGAACATCGACTACTTCATGCTCGCGGAAAATCTGCCCTCGGCCGGCATCACCAACGTGGTCGCCGAACGCGAACGGCGCAACGCCACCCGCGTCGGCTATCAAGGTTTTCCAGCTCTTGTGGACAGCCTCTATTACCGCATCTACCTGATCGGCGATTACGGTTTCATCGTCATGAAAGAGCCGCCTCATGGCCGATTGCTGCAATGGTGACCGTTGGTCAGAAACCACCGCCGACCTGTAATTTCTGACAGTAGACCCCGCCCACGCGCTGCTCTAGCTTGAAACGCTCGACGGTTGTCGCGACAGCAAGGATTGGTGATGAGAATCTTGTGGAAAGGGTTTTCCGCACAAACGGCAATCGGCCTTGCCGGCACGTTGATTCACTGGCAGATCTTTTTCGTATTGACCAGCGCCGTTCAGGCGACTCAGTCGGCGAGTAACTTCGCCGCGTTTTGCATCGCCGCCGCTTTCTCGTTTTACATGAACGCGCTCTACACCTTCGAGACCGGAACGTCTGTGTTGGAGTACCTGGGGTTCATGGGCGTGATGGGCGTTTTGAGTTATGGCACGGGTGTGTTTGGTGATACGCGCAATTTGCCGGGGCTGGCGACGGTGTCTGTGTTTTCGCTGTTGAATCTGTTGCTGGGGTACTGTTTTTTCCGGTTTGTATTGTTTCGCCGCTCTCGGACCTGAAAGCGCCAGCCTGATTCGGCTAGCGCTTTGACATCGACTAGGCCGCCGCGATGTCCTGCGGCTCAAAACTGTCCGCCCGCGCCATCTGCCACATCCGCGAATAGAACTCGCCGTTCACTTCCCCGGTGAGCAACTCCCCCGGTTTCAGGAACACGTGCAGCTGCGAGAACAGTTTGATCTCGGTGGCCGACATGCGCCGTACCAAATGTTTGGCCGAGAGCTGCGACGGATGATCGAGGCCGGCGGCGGCGAGCATTTCCGCCAGCGCCTTCAACGTGTTGCGATGGAAGTTATAGACCCGCTGAGCCTTGTCCGGCACCACCAGCGCACGCTGGCGCAGGTTGTCCTGGGTGGCGACGCCGGTCGGGCATTTGTTGGTGTGGCAGCTTTGCGACTGGATGCAGCCGATGGCGAACATGAAGCCCCGCGCCGAGTTGGCCCAGTCGGCGCCGATGGCCAGCACGCTGGCGATGTCGAAGGCGCTGACGATCTTGCCGCTGGCGCCGAGCTTGATCTTGTCCCGCAGATTCAGGCCCACCAGGGTGTTGTGCACGAACAACAGACCTTCGCGCATCGGCACGCCGATGTGGTCGGTGAACTCCACCGGCGCCGCGCCGGTGCCGCCTTCCTTGCCGTCGACCACGATGAAGTCCGGGAGGATGCCGGTTTCCAGCATGGCCTTGGCGATGCCCATGAACTCCCACGGATGGCCGAGGCAGAACTTGAAGCCCACCGGTTTGCCGCCCGACAGCTCACGCAGTTGCTGGATGAAATGCATCATCTCGATCGGTGTGGAAAACGCGCTGTGGCGGGACGGCGAGATGCAGTCTTCACCCATGGAAATGCCACGGGTATCGGCGATTTCCTGGGTCACCTTGTGCTTGGGCAGAATCCCGCCGTGGCCGGGTTTGGCACCCTGGCTCATCTTGATTTCGATCATCCGTACTTGCGGCGTCTGCGCCTGGGCAGCAAAGCGTTCCGGGTCGAAACGGCCGTCGCTGGTGCGGCAGCCGAAGTAACCGCTGCCCAGCTCCCAGGTCAGGTCGCCGCCGTGTTCGCGGTGATAGGGGCTGATGCTGCCTTCGCCGGTGTCGTGGGCGAAATTGCCGAGCTTCGCACCCTGGTTCAGCGCGCGGATTGCATTGGCGCTGAGGGAGCCAAAACTCATAGCCGAGATGTTGAACACCGACGCCGAGTACGGCTGGGTGCATTGTGGCCCGCCGACGGTCACGCGAAAGCTGTTTGGATCGCTCAGCGGCGCCGGGCGCATCGAGTGGCCGATGAACTCGAAACCGGACTGATACACGTCGATCAGGGTGCCGAACGGTTTGTCGGCGCTTTCATTCTTGGCCCGCGAATACACCAGCGAGCGCTGGGCGCGGGAGAAGGGCAGGGCGTCGCTGTCGGATTCCAGCAGGTACTGGCGGATTTCCGGGCGGATTCCTTCGACCAGATAACGGATGTTGCCCAGGATCGGGTAATTGCGGCGCACCGCGTGGGGGCTCTGCATCAGATCGAACAGGCCGAGCAGGCTCAGCACCCCGGTGACGGCGGTGATCGGCCACAGCCAGTCATGGTCGAGAAAGGGCAGGCTGGCGAGGGTGAAAATCACGCAGACGGCAAAGAAGGCGTAGCGGCTCAGGAGTGACAGGCTCATACGGTTTCCTTGGTTCGGACAGATTTTTTTGCGGCAGTCAGGCGTTCTGCGCCTGCAGGAAGATCGAAAACAGCTCCGACTGGGATTTGATCCCCAGCTTGCTGTACATGTGTTTCTTATGGACTTTCACGGTTTCAACAGAGATTTCCAGCTTACGGGCGATTTCTTTACTGGAGCAACCGCTGAGCATCAAACGCCCGACATCCAGTTCCCGGGCGGTCAGTTGCGCGCCCTTGAGTTGCTGCACCGACGCTTCGAGCTGCACCCGCCAGTCCGGTTGCGCCGGTGACGGGGCGAGGGCGACGATTTCATTGATTTCGTAGGGCAGGCGCTGGCGCAGCAGGCCGAGCACCCACGGCTGGATCAGCGACAGCAGGGCAATCTGCTCGCCACTGAAACGCTGCTTGCTGCCCAGTGACAGGCACAGCGTGCGGTCGCCCTCAAGCTGGCAATTGAACTGGATTTCGTCGGCCACCACATTCAGACGAAAGTATCGCTGGTAATACTCGGTCAGCTCGAAATGCTCCGGCGCGACCTCCGACAGGCGGTACAACCCGGTGCGCGATTGCTCGCGGCAGGCGATGTAGAACGGGTCGAGCAGATACAACCCGCGCAGGTAATCCTGGAACAACTGGTCGGGACTGCCGTCTTCCCCCGGGCATTCGGCGAACACCTGCGGGTGACGGTCGGCGCTGAACAGCAGGGCTACCCAGCTATCGAACGTGACGTACTGGTCGAGCAGGCGCACCAGTTGCGCCCAGAAATTCGGCTTGTCGAGGGCGTCGATCAACTGCCCGACGGCGCGGTGCCAGGTGATGTCGTCAAACGAAACAGTCATGCCTCTACCCCTATCGGGTTACCCCGGCCGCGTAATTCCCTGGCCAGTCGAATGCGAAGCATACTGGCCCACAGACAGCCGCCGGGCAATCTTTCGGCGCCCGGCGCTCATAACAAGGACTCCCCATGAAAGTCGAACTCGCCCAACTGGCGGGCCGTGACAAAGACACGGCGTACAACCTCGAACGCGCCCTGGCGGCGATTGCCGGGTGCCCGGCCGACACGCAACTGATCGTGTTCCCCGAGACCCACCTGATGGGCTTCCCGAGCGCCGACACCGTGGCGCAAATCGCCGAGCCGCTGGACGGGCCGACCGTCAGCGCGGTGCAGGCCGCAGCCCGCGAACGCAACCTCGCCGTGGTGATCGGCATGGCCGAAAACGACAACGGCCGTTTCTACAACACCACGCTGCTGATCACCCCCGAAGGCATCGCCCTGAAATACCGCAAGACCCACCTCTGGGCCTCGGATCGCGGTGTGTTCGAGGCCGGTGATCGTTACGCTACGTGCCTGTGGAACGGCGTGCGTGTCGGTTTGCTGATCTGCTACGACATCGAGTTCCCGGAGTCCGCCCGTGCCCTGGCGCAACTGGGCGCCGGGTTGCTGATCGTCACCAACGGCAACATGGACCCTTACGGCCCGACCCACCGCACCGCGATCATGGCCCGGGCCCAGGAAAACCAGGCGTTTGCGCTGATGGTCAACCGCGTGGAGGCGGGGGATGACGGGTTGATGTTCGCCGGCGGCAGTGCGCTGGTGGATCCGCTGGGCACAGTGCTGTTCGAGGCCGGGCGTGAGGAAGGGCGGTTCAGTGTTGAACTGGATTTCGGCCAGCTGGAACTGGCGCGCAAGGATTATCGGTATCTGGATGATCAGCGGTTGAGGTTGCCGGGGGCGGTGGTTGAACACGCTTCTGGACTGCGGGAGCTGCTGATTCCTTCACGCTAAAGAACAAGAGATATCCGATCGAACCCACCCTCTGCGTGGGAACGATCAGCAACACCCGGAACATTCGCCGAATTCGGCCTCTGCCATAAATCCAATAAAATCCGGAGTAAGTCGCCCATGGCTCGTTTGCAACGCACCCTTTCGCTAGGGTCGGTGGTGCTGTTCGGCATCGCCTACATGACGCCGATCATTGTCCTCGGCACGTTCGGCATCCTCGCCCAGTCCACTGCCGGCATGGTGCCCGCCGCGTATCTGGCGGCGCTGGTAGCGATGTTCTTCACCGCCATGAGTTACGGCCGCATGGCCGCCGCGTTCCCGGTGGCCGGCTCGGCCTACAGCTATGTGCGCAAGGCCATCAGCCCGAAGCTCGGTTTCATCGCCGGTTGGGCAGTGCTGCTCGATTATCTGTTTCTGCCGATGGCGATCTGGCTGATCGGCGCCGCGTACCTCGCGTCGGCCTTCCCGTCGATCCCGCAGTGGATCTGGGTGCTGGCGTTCATCGGCATCACCAGCGCGATCAACATCATCGGCCTGAAACTGGCCAACGGCATCAACGCCTTGCTGATGCTGGTGCAGTTCCTTGTGCTGGTCGCGTTCGTCGCCCTGTGCGTGCATTACATCGGCGGCGATGCCAGCACGCCGTTGTGGTCGATCAAGCCATTCTTCAATGGCGACATGCAGATGCCGCTGATCATGAGCGGCGCGGCCATCGCCTGCTACTCGTTCCTCGGTTTCGATGCAGTCAGCACCCTCACCGAAGAAACCCGCGATGCACGTCGCACCATCCCTCGGGCAATCATGTTGATCACCCTGATCGGCGGGCTGATTTTCGTCGGTGTGTCGTACTTCGTGCAGGTCGCGCATCCGTCGTTCCAGTTCGACAACGTCGACTCGGCGGCCTACGAGATTGCGCGCAACATCGGTGGCGATCTGTTCGTGTCGATCTTCCTCATCGGTCTGATCGTCGGTCAATTCGCATCGGGTCTATCGGCGCAGGCCAGCGGTTCGCGGCTGTTGTTTGCGATGGGCCGTGACGGCGTGTTGCCCAAGTCATTCTTCGGCACCTTGCACGAGCGCTTCGGCACCCCGGTCAACAGCATCCTGCTCTGCGCCGTGGTGGCCTTGCTCGCATTGAAACTCGACGTGACCACCTCGACCTCCTTCATCAACTTCGGCGCGTTCCTGGCCTTCAGCCTGGTCAACCTGTCGGTGATCTTCCATTACTGGATCGGTGGCGAGAAAAAAGGCCCGCGCGAGCTGCTGCTGTTTCTGGTGTTCCCGTTTATCGGTCTGGTGGCGGACTTGTGGCTGATGGTCAGCCTCGATCACCTGGCGGTGTATCTGGGCCTGAGCTGGCTGGCGATTGGCGTGGTGTATCTGGCGGTGCTGACCGGCGGTTTCCGTCGCCAGCCACCGGAAATGGATTTTCAGGAAGCGACCTGAACTGACCTGACATCAGGCCGCAGGCCGGGTCTGGCGCAAGGGCAATTGCACGCGAAACGTGGTGCCGGCGCCCAATGTGCTGCTGACTGAAATATCCCCGCCGTGTTTCTTCACGATGCCGTAGGACAGGGACAGACCCAGCCCTGTCCCCTTGCCTACGGGTTTGGTGGTGAAAAACGGGTCGAAGATTTTCTGCAGGGTTTCGGGCGCGATGCCCGAGCCGGTGTCGGCCACTTCGATGATCGCCGACTCGCCCTGCACCGCAGTGCGCAGGGTAATGGTGCCGCGCTCGGCCCCCATGGCCTGCGCCGCGTTGACCACCAGATTCATGATGACCTGATTGATCTGCGAGGGCAGGCACTCGATCTCCGGAAGGTCCTGATATTCCTTGACCACATCGGCCTTGTACTTGAGTTCGCTGGCGACGATGTTCAGGGTCGACTCGATGCCCTGTTGCAGGTTCGCCCACTGCCATTGCTGCTGGGTGTCTACGCGGGAAAAGTCCTTGAGGTCCTTGACGATCTGCCCGACCCGGCCGATGCCTTCCTTGGATTCGCGGATCAGCACCGGAATGTCTTCCAGCAGAAAATCCACTTCCAAGTGCTCGCGCATTTGTTGCAACTGCGCAGCCGGCTCGGCAGCCAGGGCCTGCCCCGCTGAGTGGTAGGCGCCGAGCATGGCCAGCAGTTGCTGGAAGTAACCGTCGAGGGTGCCGAGGTTGGAGGAAATGAAGCCGATCGGGTTGTTGATTTCGTGGGCGACTCCGGCGGCCAGTTGCCCCAGCGAGGCGAGTTTTTCCGACTGCACCAACTGGCCTTCCAGTTGCTTGCGTTCATCGATCTCTCGCTGCAAGGCTTCGCTGGCCTGCTTGAACTGGGCGGTGCGCTGGTCCACCAGATGTTCCAGGTGATGCATCTGCAATGAGGCGCGCTCGGTCATCTGCCATTTGGTCAGCAGGGTGTTGGCCATCTGCTGGACTTCGATGTTGTCGAACGGCTTTTTCAGGATCAGCAACCGGTCATGGGCGTGCAGGCGATCCAGCAGTTCATCCCAGGAATAGTCGGAATACGCGGTGCAGACCACCACCTGCAATTGCGGATCCTGCAGCCACAACTGCTCGATGGTTTTCGCTCCGTCCCAACCGTCGGGCATGCGCATGTCGACAAAGGCCAGGGCGTACGGGCATTGCTCCTGCAAGGCCAGGTTGAGTTTGGCCAGGCCTTCTTCGCCGCCATAGGCCGAGTCCAGTTCGAACATCGTCCGTCGGGGCTTGGCGGGGGCGCCGAACAGGGCCGCTTCCATCTCGTCCAGTTCCGCCGACTGCGCCCGGTTCGGGGTGAGGATCTTGCGAAAGTCTTCGTGGATCGACGGCATGTCGTCGATCAGCAGGATGCGGCGGTTCGACAGTTCGCTCATGCGTTCTCCGTTACCGTGATCAGCGGGATCTGCAAAGTGAACAGGGCGCCCAGGCCAGGCCCGTCGCTGTGGGCGGTGAGATGGCCGTTCATCTCGATGGCCGCCAGGGCGCAACTGTGCAGGCCGAAGCCGTGGCCATCCTTGCGGGTGGTGAAGCCGTGGGCAAAGATCCGCGTCATGTTCTCCGGTGCGATACCCTCGCCATCGTCCTTGACGCTGATCTCCAGAAAACCTTCATCGACGATCTTCACCCCCAGGGTCATGGTCCGCGGGCGGTTGCTGAGGTCGGACATCGCGTACTTGGCGTTGCTGATCAGGTTGATCAGGATCAGCAGCAGACGGTGCTTGTCGCCCATCACCTGGGGCACGTCGCCGTATTCCTTGAACACCGTGACGTGATGCCGGGTCAGCGCCCCGGCATTCATGCGCAGGGCGTCTTCGAGCAGTTCGTTGATGTACAGCGGCTCGGTCAGGCTGTTGGCGCCGGCATAGGATTGCTGGGTGGCGACGATGTCCTTGATGTGATCGACGCTCTTGTTCATCTGCGCCAGTTCGTCGGCCATTTCCTGCTGTTCCTGGGCGATGGCGCCCACCAGTTGGTTGAGGTAGCCCGGCAGCAGCTTGCCCTTGGCATCCTCGGTCAGGAACGGCCCGAGGTCGTCCGGGTGTTCGTTGATCAACTGCATCGCCTTGCCCAGACCCAGGGCTTTGCTGCTGCGCAGTTTTCGCGAGATCAGGTCGGAGGAAATGTTCACGCTGTTGAGCACGTTGCCGACGTTGTGCAACACGTTGGTGGCGATTTCCGCCATGCCGGCCTGGCGCGCGGCATCGAGCAATTCGCTCTGCACGTTCTTCAGTTCGCGAGTGCGCTCGTCGACCCGTTGCTCGAGCACATCGTTGGCCGTTTGCAGGGCCGCGTTGACCCGGTTGATCTCGGCAAAACTGCGGATCAGGCGGATGGCCAGCCACAGCAGCGACAACATCAGCAGGACAGAAAACAGCAGCAGGTAGAAATGGTATTTCTGGTCGGTGCGTTCGGCCTGTTGCTGATCCAGGTCGAGCATGTTGGTGATGGTGTCCAGGCGCTCGGCCACGGGGATCGACTCGATCTGATCGAGCAGGCGGTTGACGATCGGTTGCTCGCGCAGGATCAGGGCGATGTGATTGCTCAGGATCCTGATCGGAGTCTGAAAATCCGCCGGCAGGCGTTGCGCGTTCACCGCCAGTTTATTCAGACCCACCTCGATGTCGGACGCTTTGTCGTCGGAGGCGACCTGGGCAAATTCGAGTGCACTGAGCAACAGGTCATAGGTGTCGGTGACGATGTTCTGCAATTGAATCTTGTCGAGGTCGGACAGATTGGCCAGTTGTGCCTGAATGTCATCCTCGGCGCTGGGCAGAAACGCCAGGGAGTTGCGCAACAGCGCGTTGTGCGACTTGAACTGTTCCACCAGACGGGTCTTTTCCTGCATGGCGTCCAGGTAGCGTTCGTGGGCATGGTCCCATTGCCTGGATTCGTCGCGTCCATGCCCGGATTCCATGGATTCGAAACGTGCCCACAGGCGATTCATCTCGTTCATCGGCGAGACCAGCGGGTCGTAATTGTGAGTGATCGCCACCCGGGCCTTGAGGACTTCACTTTCCCACTGCGAATCCTGTTGCTTGATCTGACGGATCAGGTCCCGGGATTCGGTGTAGGTGGTGGTCTGCTCGGAACTGGACTTGAGGTAGAGAAACACCAGGACCGAGGCCAGCAATACGGCCAGGAGGCTGAGCAACAGCAGGCTGCGCCGCCCCGAGACGGTGGTCATCATGACTGACCCTCCCAGTGCCCGGTCAGGGTCTTGAGAAACTCGATGATCAGCGCCTTGTCTTCCTCGCTCGGCATGCGACCCAACTGATACTGAAACATCACGTCCACCGCCCGTTCGAGGGTGGACGCCGAGCCGTCGTGGAAATACGGCGCGGTCAGTGCGACGTTGCGCAGGCTCGGCACCTTGAACACGGCCCGATCGTTTTCGTCGCCGGTGACGTTGAACCGGCCCTGATCCGCCAGCGTCGGGTTGCCGCGATCGGCGATGTAGTCACCGAACACCCCGAACTTCTGGTACATGTTGCCGCCGATGTTTACCCCCTGATGGCAGGCAATGCAGCCGTAGTCCTTGAAGCGCTGATAGCCGTATTTCTCATCGAGGGTCAGGATGTCGGTGTTGCCAAGCAGGTACTGATCGAAGCGTGAGCCGGGTGTCAGCAACGTGCGTTCGTAGCTCGCCAGGGCGTTCTGGATATTGGCTTTCGTCACGGCATCCGGGTAGGCGGCACTGAAAGACTGGCGATAGCCGGCATCGTCGGCGATCCGTTGCACGACAGTGTTCCAGTCGCTGCCCATTTCGTGGGGGCTGGTGATGACGACGTTGGTCTGCTCTTCCAGCGTTTCCACGCGACCGTCCCAGAACTGGCGGAAGTTGAGGCTGGCGTTGAGCACGGTGGGGGTGTTGACCGCCACCGGTTGTCCATCGAAGCCCAGGGAAAGGGCCCGGCTGTCAGCGCCGTTCTTGTCCAGTTGATGGCAACTGGCGCAGGACAGGGTGTTGTTGAGCGATAGCCGTGGATCGAGAAAAAGCCGACGGCCCAGCTCGACGCGTTTCGGATCCTGTTTCGGAATGTCGGGCAGCGGTTTCAGGGGCTCGTCCAGCGGTGCGGCAACAATTCCGACGCAGGGCGCGAAAAGCATCAGGAACAAAACACTTCGCGACAGGCATGTCGTCGGCGTGTTCATGCAACGCTCCAGGGGCCAGGCACCCCGGCCACCAGCAGGCGGGCGAAGGCATCCGCCGGCAAGGCCTTGCTGAAATGGAAACCCTGGCCCTCCTCGCAGTCGTGGGCCCTGAGAAAGGCCAGTTGTTGTGCAGTCTCCACGCCTTCGGCGATGACGTTCAGGTTCAGGCTCTTGCCCAGGCTGATGATCGCGCCGACCAGTGCGGCGTCGCTGCTGTCATGGCTCAGTCCGCGAATGAACGACTGATCGATCTTCAGCACATCGATGGGGAACCGCCGCAGGTAACTCAGGCTGGAATAGCCGGTACCGAAATCATCGATGGCCAGCCTGACACCCAGCGCTTTCAACCGGTTCAACGCGCTCATGGTCGCGTCGACGTTCTGCATCAGTACGCCTTCGGTGATCTCGAGTTCCAGCAGGGCGGGATCCAGCCCGGTCTCTTTGAGCACCTGTTCGATGCCCTCGACAAACAGGCGCTGACGAAAGTCGATGGCCGAGGTGTTGACCGATATGCGGATCGGTGGCAACCCGGCTTTTTGCCAGTCCCGCGTCTGACGGCACGCCTCACCCAGTACCCATTTGCTCAGAGGCACGATCAGGCCGCTGTCTTCGGCCACGGGGATGAACTCCGATGGATACACCCAGCCATGCCCCGGTTTCTGCCAGCGTACCAGTGCCTCGGCGCCTACCACCCGGCCGCTGCCCAGATCGATTTTCGGCTGGTAGTGCAGGACGAATTCGTGCCGTTGCAGAGCCAGGCGAATGCCCGACTCGATGCCGTGCTGTTCCCGGGCGCGCTGGTTCATGGCCTCGATGAAGAAACCGATCTCGTTCGGACCGCTTTCCTTGGCGTTGCGCATGGCCGTCTCGGCTTTTTTGATCAGGTCGATGGCTTCCAGCCCGTCGTCCGGATAAAGGCTGATGCCCACGCTGGCGGTGACACTGACGTCGTGACCGACAATCGTCTGTGGCTCACGGATGGCCGCCAGCAGTTTTTCGGCGATGCTGCGGGTCTGCTGCGGGTGATTGATGTCGCTGAGCATCACCACGAACTCGTCGGAGCCGTAGCGAAACACCGAGTCCGATTCGCGCACGCAGGCCAGCAGTTGCTGGCCGACCCGTTTGAGCATTTCGTCGCCCGCCGGATGGCCCAGGGCATTGTTGATGCGCTTGAAGCGATCCAGGCCGAGAAACATCACCACCAGTTGTTTGTCATGGCGCCGGCAAGCGGCCAGTGACTGAGTCAGACGGTCACCGAGCAAGGTGCTGTTGGGCAGGCCCGTGAGGCTGTCGTACTGCAACAGGCGCGAGACCTTGAGCAGCTCATGCACCCGGGCTTCGACGGTCTGCTCGAGGCTGAGCAACTTCAGCGCCGCGTCCTGGGCCAGTTGCCATTTCCAGGTCAGGGCATTGGCCATCTGACGGATTTCCAGGGTGTCGAACGGCTTTTTCAGGATCAGCAACTGATCGCCGAATTCCAGCCGTTCGGCCATGGCTTCCCAGCTGTAGTCGGAGTAGGCGGTGCACAAGGCGATTTGCAGGTTCGGATCGACCTCCCACAGTTTTTCGATGGTCTCCAGGCCGTCCCAACCGGGCGGCATCCGCATGTCGGTGAAGGCGAGGGCATAGGGGCGACCTTCGTCCAGTGCGTGTTGCACCAGTTTCAACGCTTCCTGGCCCTGATAGGCGGAATCGAGCTGAAAGGTCAGGTGCGGCGACTGACGGGTGCCGAACAGCGTCTGTTCGAGACCGCTCAGATCCGCTTCAGCCGCCGTCTCGGGGGCGAGGATCTTGCGGAAATCGGCATGGATCGCCGGCGTATCGTCGACGATCAGAATGCGCCGGTTGGTCTGGGGAAAAGGCGTTTTCATCCTTCATCCTCCCTGGGCAGCGTGGCGGCCGCGCTGGCGTCCTTCAGCAGTCGGGCGGCCTGCTCAGGGCTGACCGCTGCGCTCAGGCAAAAGCCCTGCACGTTTTTCAACGGTGCGCCGGGCACGAGGGCGGCGCCCTGAGCGTCCGGCTGGATGCCCTCGGCGCTGATGTCGATGGCCAGGTCCCGGGCGAAATTGACGATCGCCCGCAGCCGGTTGGCGCCGTCTTCATCCCGGGCCGCATTGTCGATCAGGGACTGGGCGAGTTTGAGGTGATTGACCCGGTAGGTTTTCAGGTAATCGAACGATGAGTATTCGGTGCCGAAATCATCGATGGCGATGGTCACACCCAGCTCGCGCAGGCGCGGCAACGCATCGTTGTGGGTCCATTGGGTCTGGGCCAGGGTGGCTTCGGTGACATCGAAGCGCAGATCCCATGGCGCCAACTCCCAGCGAGCCGTGGTGCGCAGCACGTCGTAGATGAGTTCGGGGCCGGACTTGAGCTGCGCCAGGGAAATCTTGATCGCCATCACCGGAGGCGCCACCCCGTCGTTTTGCCACCGGTGCATCTGCCAGCAGGCGTGATCCAGAATCCAGCGCCCGAGAGGAATGATTGCCCCGGTCTTTTCCGCCGCCGGCACGAAGGCTGACGCCGGCAGCAGGCCAAGCCTGGGATGTTGCCAGCTGACCTGCGCGGCCATGCCGAGAATCCTGCCGCTGTGCAGGTCCACTTCCGGCATGTAATCGAGCTTCAGTCCTCCCTGGGTGAGGGCGGTGGTCAACTCCTCGGCAAGGACCATGCGCTCGGCCACCTCCCGAGTGATGTCCTCTGAGTGGAAGTGAAACTGATCGCGTCCGGACTCCTTGGCGCGGTACAGCGCCATGTCGGCCTGCCCCAGCAGGCTGTCGGCATCGAAGCTGGCGGGGGCATAGCCGCTGATGCCGATGCTGGCCGAAATGCGCACGGCGTTGCCGCCCAGTTGGTAGGGGGCCTGCAATGTTTCAAGGATCTTGGTGGCCATGGCGGCGGATTGTGTCGGTTCGCTGACGTCCAGTTGCAGGATCGCGAACTCATCGCCGCCCAGACGCGCCACCACGTCGTTTTCCCGGACCACGGCCTTGATCCGTTGTGCCACTTGCTGCAACAGCAGGTCGCCGACCGGATGACCGAGGGTGTCATTGACCCGTTTGAAGTGATCCAGGTCCAGGTAAAACACCGAGAATGGCGCCGCCCCCCGGCGCGCGGCAGCGAAGGCCTGGTGCAGACGCTCGATCAGCGTGGCGCGGTTGGCCAGCCCGGTGAGGCCGTCCGTGCGGGCCAGCAGGGTCACTTTTTGTTCCAGCTGATTCATTTTCAGCGCGGCGTCTTCGGTCATTTGCCATTTGACCGTCAGGGCGCTGGCCATCTGGCGGATTTCGATCGCATCGAAGGGTTTTTTCAGGATCAGCAGGCGATCATTCAGCGGCAACCGCTGATCGATCTCTTCCCAGGAGTAATCGGAATAAGCGGTGCACAGGGCCACTTGCAGCTTGGGATCGACCTGCCAGAGCCGCTCGATGGTTTCCAGGCCGTCCCAGCCCGGCGGCATGCGCATGTCGATGAAGGCCATGGCGTAGGGGCGACCGGCGGCCAGCGCGGCTTCGACCTTGTCCAGTGCTTCGCGCCCCTGAAAGGCCGAATCCAGTTCGAAAATTTCGTTCTGTGTGGCAGACGCGCCGGGCGGGGTACCGAACAGCAGGCTTTCGGTTTCGCCCAGACTGTCGTCTTCAACCGTGGATGACTTGAGGATTTTCGCAAAGTCGTCGTGGATCGACGCGGTATCGTCGACGATCAGCACACGGCGATTGATGGGTCCGGGTGGCGCACTCATGGCGCCATACCCGCAAGTTCACGCACGATCGTCATCGGGAGCATCCTTTTCCCCTCATCACAGGCCTGCGCGCAGGCTGATGGTGTCGTCCAGCGACTTGAGCATAGTTGCCCTGTGGGGACTTCGCCTTACCCGATGACTTGCGCGGTCCCGGCGCAAAAATCATCTAGCCTGTCACTCAGGCGCGGGCAAGGGAGGAGGTCTGTCGACACGCCTGCCACGTCCATCGTCTTTCGCGAGGCCACGCCATGGAAGAGCAATCCGCCCCGACTCCGGCCCATCGGCCTGCCGTGTTGCTGGTCGATGATGAGGAGTCGATCCTCAACAGCCTGCGCCGCCTGCTGCGGGGTCAGCCCTATGAGGTGTTGCTCGCCAGCAGCGGTGCCCAGGCGCTGGAAATGCTGGCGCAACGTCCGGTCGATCTGGTGATGAGTGACGCGCGGATGCCCAATATGGACGGCGCCACGCTACTGGCCAGCGTTCGTCAGCTGTACCCGGCGACCACGCGGATCATGTTGACGGGCTATGCCGACCCTTCGGCGATCATCAAGGCCATCAACGAAGGCCAGATCGACCGCTACATCAGCAAACCCTGGAACGACGAGGAAATGCTGCTGATCCTGCGTCAGGCCCTGGAACATCAGCATCTGGCCCGTGAGCGCGAGCGTCTGGAACAACTGACTCGGGTGCAGAACGATCAGTTGAAGCTGCTCAACAGCACCCTGGAAAAACATGTCAGCGCCCGTACCGCCGAGCTGCAGCAGACCGCCGACATGCTTGATCTGGCTTACGAGGAGCTCAAGCACAGCTATGTGACCGGCACCGAAGTGTTCTCGCTGCTGGCCAACCTGCGCCTGCCGCCGGCCAAGCAGACCAACCGGCAGATCATCGAACTGGTGCGCGGCTACTGCAAGGTGCATCGGCTGGACGAAGCCGCCAGCCGCGACCTGACCATGGCCGCCGCGCTGTACAACATCGGCAAGCTGAGCTGGACCGACAGCATGATGACCACCCCTTCGGACCTGTTGCACAGCACCGACCGCGACCGGTATCGGGGTTATCCGAAACAGAGCGAATCGCTGTTGATGACCCTGGACCCGATGAAGGATGCCGCGCGGCTGATCCTGCACCATCAGGAACACTGGGACGGCAGCGGTTTCCCCGACCGGCTCAAGGGCGAGGCCATTCCCCTGGGCTCGCGGCTGTTGAAACTGGCGGTGGATTTTGTCGAGTTGCAGCGCGGTTTGATTCTCGAACGGCAGATGAACAGCGATGAAGCATTGCTGTACCTGCGTCAGTACGCGGGCAAACTCTATGATCCCGAGCTGATCGAGGATTTCATCAAGGTGTGCGCGATGGTCAGCGACATCACCCTGACCGATCCGAGCGTCAAGGTGCTGGGCACCCGGGAGCTGGCAGCGGGGATGATGCTGGCGCGCAACCTCAATGCCGACAACGGCATGTTGCTGCTCAATGCCGGCAAGGTGCTGAGTGCACTGCTGGTGGACAAGCTGATCAGTTTCGAAGCCATGGAAGGTGGCAAATACAAGGTGTTCGTGAAAGTCCCGGAGGAGGGTGAGGCGGCGCTTCTGGCCCAGTCTTGAGACCGTATGAGGTGACGCTGGTGTCGCCGGCATGGGATCCTTGCGGTTTTTCTCAAGGCCGGTGGCTGCCCCATGACCTCTGTATCCGCTGTTTCCCCCCGCATCATTCGTATTGCCGCCGCGCTGCTGCTCAACCCCGACGGCCAGACCCTGCTGGTGCGCAAGCGCGATACCACCGCGTTCATGCAACCGGGCGGCAAGATCGAGGCCCATGAACTGCCGGTGCATGCGCTGGCCCGCGAGCTGGAGGAAGAGCTGGGGTTGGTGATTGATCCGGCGCAGGCGAGTTTTCTTGGCCAGTTCTCGGCACCGGCTGCCAACGAGCCGGGGTTCGTCGTGCAGGCCGAGATCTTTCAACTGACCATCGACGCCGAAGTCTCCCCGGCGGCCGAGATCGAAGAGGTGATCTGGATCGACCCGGCCACCGACGGCGATGTGGTTCTCGCCCCATTGACACGCGACCTGATCCTGCCGTTTTATCGAGCCTCGCTGACCGCGATCGCCTGATCATTCGTACAAAGGACTTCGTCATGATCCCGCTTCAAGACCTGCTGATTTTTGCTGCCGCTGCACTGCTGATGGTACTGACGCCGGGGCCGAACATGATCTACCTGATCTCCCGTTCGATCTGCCAGGGACGCAAGGCCGGGGTTACGTCGCTGCTCGGCGTGGTAGCCGGGTTCTTCGTGCATATGTTCGCGGCGGCAGCCGGTCTGACGGCGGTGTTTCTCGCGGTGCCGATGGCCTATGAAGTGTTGAAGTGGGCCGGTGCGCTGTACCTGCTGTGGCTGGCCTGGCAGGCGGTGAAACCCGGTGCGCGTTCGCCGTTCGAAGTGCAGGCATTGCCGGCGGACTCGTCGCGCAAACTCATCACCATGGGCTTTCTCACCAGCGCCCTGAACCCGAAGATCGCGGTGTTCTACCTCTCGGTGTTTCCGCAGTTCATCACGCCGGAACACGGCTCGGTGTTCAGCCAGAGCATCATCCTCGGCCTGACCCAGATCAGCGTCAGTTTCAGCGTCAACCTGTTGATCGCCCTGTCGGCGGCGGGAATCGCCTCGTGGTTCGCCAGCAACCCGTCATGGCTGGCGGCGCAGCGTTATTTCATGGGCTTCGTGCTCGGCGGCCTGGCGGTGCGCCTGATGCTTGAGCAGCGCAAGGCAGCTTGAGCATGTGGATCGAACGGCTGGATGCCAGTCATGCGCTGGCCTATCGGGAATTGATGCTGGAAGCGTATGACCGGCATCCGCAGGCCTTCACCTCCAGCGTGCGCGAGCGAGCGGCGATGCCGCTGAGCTGGTGGGAGTCGCGCCTGACCAGCAAGCTCGACGCGGTGTTTGGCGCGTTCGAAGCAGGCCGCCTGGCGGGCATCGTCGGCCTGGCGTTCGAGCCTCGGGAAAAGGCCCGGCACAAGGCAACGGTGTTCGGCATGTATGTGTCGGCTGAGTTTCGTCAGCGCGGGCTGGGTCTGAAGTTGATGGAGGCCGTGCTGAGTGAAGCGCAGCAGCATCCGGCGCTGAAAGTCATTCAACTGACCGTCACCGCCGGCAATGACGCGGCGTTCAAGCTGTACCAGCGCTGCGGCTTCATCCAGTTCGGCCTGGAACCGATGGCGGTGCGGGTCGGCGAGGATTACTTCGACAAGATCCATATGTGGTGCGCGCCTTTGCTGCCAACCGCCAGCCTCAACGAACCGCGCTGACCCCATCCAGCGTCGAGAACGACGTGTCCTTGGCCGTCAGCAGGAAATCGCGCATGTACGGCGCGTCCAGCATGTCGGCGCGGATCGCCGCGTACAGCGTCGCAAACAGACCTTTCTCACCCAGCCGCTTGGCCTTCACGTAACCCCGCGAGCTGTATTCATGCAGCGCCCAGTGCGGCATGCCGCACACGCCACGGCCGCTGGCCACCAGTTGCATCATCATCACTGTCAGCTCGGAAGTGCGTACCTGCGCAGGTTCGATGTCGGCGGGTTCGAGGAAGCGGGTGAAGATGTCGAGGCGGTCGCGCTCCACCGGGTAAGTGATCAGGGTTTCCGTCAGCAAGTCTTCGGGGACGATGTACGGTTTGCTCGCCAGAGCATGCTGGTTGGCGACCGCGAGCATCGCTTCGTAGGTGAACAGCGGCACGTAGGTGATGCCGGCGATTTCCAGCGGGTCGGAGGTCACCACCAGATCCAGGTCACCCCGGGCCAACGCCGGCAGCGGGGCGAAGGAGAACCCCGAGGCCAGGTCGAGTTCGACTTCCGGCCACGCATCGCGGAACTGGTCGATGGTCGGCATCAGCCACTGGAAGCAGCTGTGGCATTCGATGGCCATGTGCAGACGCCCGGCGGTGCCACCGGCCAGGCGCGCGATATCGCGCTCGGCACCACGCAGCAGCGGCAGGGTCGCGTCCGCCAGTTGCAGCAGGCGCAGGCCGGCACTGGTGAAACGCACGGGTTTGGTCTTGCGCACGAACAACGGCATGCCCATGCGTTCTTCCAGTTCCTTGAACTGGTGGGACAGCGCGGACTGGGTCAGGTGCAGGCGGTCGGCCGCATCCACCAGGCTGTCGGCTTCGCGCAGGGCATGCAGGGTTTTCAGGTGACGGATTTCAAGCACCACGGGCTCCATGAGGAAAATTTGTGATCAACACGAAAAGGTTGAGTTTGTCTCATGTTGGGTTGGCTGTCGACAATGGCGCCATCTTTTACGCAATGGAGAACACTCGACATGGCCGTGGCCCACACCCTTGGTTTCCCGCGCATCGGCGCTGACCGCGAACTGAAAAAAGCCCTCGAAGCCTACTGGAAAGGCGATCTCGATCAGCCGTCCCTGAATCAGGTCGGCCGTGAGCTGCGTGCCAGACACTGGCAATTGCAGAAAGACGCCGGCATCGACCTGTTGCCGGTCGGCGACTTTGCCTGGTACGATCAGGTGTTGACCCACTCGCTGACCTTCGGTGTGATCCCCGAGCGCTTCGACGGTGTGCGCGACGAGCGTGGCCTGCCGACCCTCGACACCCTGTTCGCCATGGCCCGTGGCGCCACGGCATCCTGCTGCGGCGGCGAGCACGGCAAGACTCAATACGCACAAGAGCTGACCAAGTGGTTCGACACCAACTATCACTACCTGGTCCCGGAGTTCACCGCAGACCAGTCGTTCAAGCTGAGCTGGGAACAGCTGTTCGATGAGGTCGAAGAAGCCAAAGCCCTGGGGCACAACGTCAAACCGGTGATCATCGGCCCGCTGACGTACCTGTGGCTGGGCAAGGCGAAAGGCAACGATTTCGACAAGCTCGACCTGCTCGAGCGTCTGCTGCCGGTGTACAACGAAATCCTCGGTCGCCTCGCCGCACAGGGCGTGGAGTGGGTGCAGATCGACGAACCGATCCTCACTCTCGACCTGCCGCAGGCCTGGAAAAGCGCCTTCGAGCGCGCCTATCACATCCTTCAGTACTCGCCGCTGAAGAAACTGGTGGCGACCTATTTCAGCGGTCTGCAAGACAACCTCGGCCTGGCCGTGGGCCTGCCGGTGCAGGGCCTGCACATCGACGCGGTGCGTGCGCCGGATCAGCTCGGTCAGGTGCTGGATCGCCTGCCGACCTACAAGATTCTTTCGGTGGGTCTGGTCAACGGTCGCAACGTCTGGCGCTGCGAGCTGGAGCAGGCACTGGCCCAACTGCAACCGGCCCAGGAGCGTTTTGGCGACAACCTGTGGGTCAGCAGTTCCTGCTCGTTGCTGCACAGCCCGGTGGATGTCGAGCGCGAAGACAAGCTCGATCCGGAACTGAAAAGCTGGTTGGCCTTCGCCGTGCAGAAGTGCGCCGAAATCTCCGTGCTGCGTGATGCGCTGAATGATCCACAAGCGCCGAAAGTGCAAAGCGCACTGGCCGAAAGCCGCGCTATTCAGGAAAGCCGCGCCCGCTCGCCGCGTATTCACAAGGCCGATGTGCAGGCGCGGATCGAAGCGATCAATGCCAGCGACAGCCAGCGTCATTCGCCGTTCGCCAGGCGCATCGCCGCGCAACAGGCACGTTTGAAATTGCCGGCGTTCCCGACCACCACCATCGGCTCGTTCCCGCAGACCGGTTCGATCCGTCTGGCCCGCCAGGCGTTCAAGCAGGGCAAGCTGTCGGCCAACGATTACCACGACGCGATGCGCAGCGAAATCCGCCACGCGGTGCAGGTCCAGGAGCGCCTGGGTCTGGACGTTCTGGTACACGGTGAAGCGGAGCGCAACGACATGGTCGAGTACTTCGCCGAGCAGCTCGACGGTTACCTGTTCACCCGTTTCGGCTGGGTCCAGAGCTACGGTTCCCGCTGCGTGAAACCGGCGGTGATCTACGGTGACCTGAGCCGTCCGAATGCCATGACCGTGGACTGGATCAGCTACGCCCAGAGCCTGACCGACAAAGTCATGAAAGGCATGCTGACCGGCCCGGTGACCATGCTGATGTGGTCATTCCCCCGTGAAGACGTGTCACGCAAAGTCCAGGCGCAGCAACTGGCGCTGGCCCTGCGTGACGAAGTGGTGGATCTGGAAAACGCCGGGATCAAGATCGTGCAGATCGACGAAGCCGCGTTCCGCGAAGGCCTGCCGCTGCGCCGCGCACAATGGCAGGAATATCTCGACTGGGCGGTGGAAGCGTTCCGCCTGACCGCCTCGGGCGTGAAGGATGAAACCCAGATCCACACCCACATGTGCTACAGCGAATTCAATGACGTGATCAAGGCCATCGCCGACATGGACGCCGACGTGATCACCATCGAAACCTCGCGCTCGGACATGGAATTGCTCGATGCCTTCGAAGCGTTCGACTACCCGAACGACATCGGCCCGGGCGTCTACGACATCCACTCGCCACGGGTGCCGGACACGGCGGAAATGGTCAAGCTGATGAGCAAGGCCGTGAAACGGATTCCGGCAGCGCGGTTGTGGGTCAATCCCGATTGCGGGCTGAAAACCCGTGCCTGGCCGGAGACGGAAGCGGCGCTGGTGAACATGGTGGCGGCGGCGCGACAGTTGCGCAGTCAGTTGGCTTGACGCATAGCAAAACGGGGAGCGGCCAACCGCTCCCCGTCTTGTTTTACAACGCTTCGAACCAGGGCAGGACCGCCGACCGTTTGCCGATGTCGGCATACGGCAGCGCCGCATTGTCGGCGTGAGTGAGGTAGCGGTGCTCCGGCAGTTTCAGATGCGCTTTCTCGAACTCTGCGAATGACGGCCTGGGTTTGTTGTAGTGGAAATGCGCATACCACAGCAGACGCGGCGGTCGGGCACTCAGGTCGTGGATTTCGTATTCCTGCAGATGGTCGGGACGACCGTCGGCGCGATTGCGCAGTTGTTTCATCAGGGCCACCTTGCGCACTTCCACGGCGTTCTGCCGGAGCAGGTCATCGAGCATGCCGTCTGTGGGTTTTCGACTCATCAGGGTTTGCCGGGTACGCAGCTGCCGCCCGGTGAGGCGCAATTCGTCGGCCTTCGATCTCAGTTCGCCGATGATCGGATTATCTGCCGACATCGCTTCAATGTCTCTGGCCCGATGGCTCAGGTCATCGGCTTCGCTGAGCATCATGTGTTCCAGATCCACCGGGAGCATGTCGCGTTCGGCGTGTCCCTGCACCTTGGCCTGATAGGCCGCTTGCCCGTCCAGGCGCTTGCGGGCGTCGGCCAGCAACGATGCAAGGTTCCGGGAAGGCGCGGGCTGCGGTGTGTTCACCGCCAGCAGGCGGAATTTGCCGTTGTCAGCCTGCTCCCAGACTTCCCGGCCCGCTTTGCCATGGTTCAGGACGAACTGCCGCTTGCGGGTTCTGGGTTCCCAGTTTTCCACCCCGATCAGCCATTGCTGGTCTTCGGTCTGGAAAATCTTCTTCTCGCTTTGTCCCGCTGTACGAGGGGGGGCGGGATGATCGATAGCCTTCCTGGCGCGTTCGGCCATGGCTTCGATGCCGGCCATCAACGGTTCGAATTCTTCCATGTGAAAGTACTGTGGATAGCTGGTCGTCCACTGATTCATTTCCCGGCAGTATCGGGCGTAGGTGTCGAGACAGTTGCCCAGGATCTGCATGCGCTGCGCCCGGTTGGCGCTGACTTCGGACAGGCTGAACTGGGTGAAGAGGGCCCGATCCATGTCCACGCGCAGTTGCCAGGACCGTTGTTGCAGGTAGAGCCAGGAAACATCACCGGTGTTTTCGAAATTCTTGATGGACTCCAGGCGGTGAGCGGTCTTCAGGTAACCCAGATTGAAGTCGTTCATGCGCCCGTTCAAATAGGTGACGGCCTCGGTCAGTCTGGCCTTGTCCGCACGTACCCCGATCAGCGCGTACCAGCGGTTCATATCGCCCATGAGCGCTTCGACTTCTTCAATGGCGGTGGTCACATCGACGCGCAATCTGCGCATTTCCTGCAGAAGAGCCAGGCGTTCGGCAATCGAGTTGTCCGGCAGGGCATCGAGGGTTGCGTGCCGGGTGTCGATCTCGTCGAGCCATTTGTAGATCCGGTGGTTGGCCATATAGACACGGTGCTTGAGCCGGTCGGTCACCCTTGCGGCGTCCTGGCTTTGTATTTCAAGCAGGGCGCGCAACTTGTTGCCATGGGTGAGGACGCGCAGCTCGGCGGCTGTCTGGTACTGCCGGGTGAGCAGGGCGATATCCTCGTCGCAGGCTTTCTGTGCGACGTTTCTCAGCAGAGCGTCATCGGGGGCCTGGCAGTAAGCGTTGATCGCCCTGTCGCTTCGCTCGATCTGGGGATCGAGGCGGTAACTCAGGTCATCACATTCAAGCGTCAGTTGGTGATGTCGGCGGTAGGTCCGGTCGACCAGCCAGCGCGGAAGACGCTCACGGATTGCCAGTGGCCACAGCGGGTCGAGTGTATCGGCCATATGCCCGAGCACACTGCCACCACCGGCACCGCCTCCTTCGAAGGTGGTGCCGTAGACGCCGAACCAGGTGTCCCACTCTCCGGCCTCGTTCAGGGCGATGGGTTGCCTGTAGGTATTCTGCGAAGTACCGCGCAGGCGCCAGTTGCGGGAATCACGGCTCCATTCGACCTGATAGATCCGGCCCTGCCGGACGATGAAATCACCGTCGGCGTGGCGGTAAATGTTGCGCCAGACGCCTCCCTCGGCCGCTCGCAGGCCTGCCAGCGAAATGGGATGCTCGTATTCGTAACCGGCAAAACGCTCAACGATGCGCCGGGCCTGTCGGGCATCGGGAACGGTCAGCGTACCGACCTCCGGGATCAGATTTCGCAGCAGGCGGGCACGGGTGGCCGAGCGGGCCGTCAGGGCTGCACCGGCGCCAGGCACGATGTCGATCAGCGCGTCGATCAGGCACAGCAACACCGATTCGACTTCGGCCAGGCCGTCGCCGAGCCTGCCTCGCAAAAAAGCGGCTACTGCCTGGTTGGCCGCGTTCCAGGCGTCGTACAGGGCGATGGCACTGCCAACAAATGGCAGCATGCCGAGGGCCATTTTCAGGTAATCGAACACCCGTGTGCCCTGCAGGGCATAACGTTCCCGATACAACGCATCGTTGGAGCGCGAGGAGCCGCGATGGACCTCGATCAGACGCCCCATGTGCGCATTGAGCAGATGAGCGGCCAGCGACGTGGTTACCGGCCAGCGCGGGCCGACACCGATCATGGCATCGAAGCGTTTGTCCACCGCCTGAGCGATGCGACGTTCGTGGGCGTTTACGCTGCCTTGCAAGGCCCGGTCGGCCAGATAGTGGATCATCTCGTCCTGGCTACAACGATTGAACAGATCCTTACGGGCGGCTTCAAGGCTGTCGTATCGGCGCAGAAACCTCGCGTCGGGAGCGTCCGGCAGATAGAGCAGCGTCGTACCGCTGTATTGTTCTTCGATGAAGGTCACTCCCGACAGCGTGGTGGGGCCTTCATTCGGTGTATCAGTGCCACCAGCGGCGAGGAATGCCGGAAGCAACGCAATGCGTCGACCGGCGGTGGTCCAGGCGTCGGCTGTGTCGGCATCGATTGCAGTTTCGAACAGGCTCAGGTCAGAGCCGCCAATGTGGTGCTGCAACTGTGCGCATCGGCCTTGCAGCCTGAGCATCACCCGCCAGGGTTCGAGCAGGCACTCCTGACGGTGCTCGCGCTGGAACGGTGGTTCATCGGTCGTGCCTTTGAAGGTGTCGTAAATCCTTTGTTCGTAGGCCTTGGGCAGGTCCAGCTCCGGTATCAGTTTGCGCAGGTAGGCCTGGGTAATACCAGCAGTGAGGGTCTGACGCTCCTGCTCATCGGTGGCGCTGACTTCGACGCGCATGAAGCCAAGGCGCAGTGGCAGTTGTTCAAGGTTCATCGACGGGGTGTTGTCGATATTGAGCTGGGCCAGGGTTTCGAGGGACATCCGGCTGCGGCTGGCGCTGGGGATGGCGACCACTTTTTGCGGGGTGCCTGGTGCACCGGAGGCACTGAAGGCCTGTTTTTGCAGCGCAACCGACTCCGGCAGATCCAGCTGTACCGAAAAGTGCCCCTTGAGAGAAAAGTCCCGACGCAGTCGGGCGTACAAATGCTGGCGAGTGAAGTCCTCCCGGGGTGGCAACGCGACGGTCAGCAGCTCATGACTGCGGTGCATCGCGCTGATCCAGGCCTGGATCAGCGTCTTGAGCGTGCTTTGTTCGTTGTCTCTCAGGTTGGCCAGCCAGGCGGGTGCCTGTGTGGCAAGGGTCGCGCTGCGTTCCTGCTGGATTCGATAAAGCAGCGCCAGGCGTCGTGCGGCATCGACAGGCACCTGTAGCAGGGGAAGTGTCTTGCGGCGCAGTTGCTCCAGTTCATCTGCACGCCGTTGTGCCTGTGATGGCTCGCTGTATCGCTGGCGAATCGTTGCCGCCCGGGTTTCAAACTCGCCGGTCAACTGATTCAACATAGAGAGTAACGGGTCACCGGTCAGGGTGTTCAATTGCAAGGTTTGCTGTGCGTCATTGGCGTGCAGCTTGAACACGTGCCGTTCAAGTGCCTGGCGATTGGCGAATCGCTGCAGGCCGCCACCGCTGCCGGGCCAGTAAAGCAACAGGCTCTGAATCGAGCTCATGGACATCAGTACGAGCGGGCCATGGAGTGTCTGGCGATGGTTGGTGACTTTGCCTCCTGCGGATTCGGTCAGTGACAGTGTCAGGCTTTTCACCACCCAGTCGGCATCGGTTCGGTCAGGTGCATCGAGCCATGCGATGAGCCGGTCATGCTCTTCGACACTCAGGCGATTCAGTGCCCGTTGCATCCTGGCTTCCGCCCGCAGACCTTGCATGTGCGCGTCGTACAGCGCGGTGAACTGGCGGTTGAAGCTGGTCAGGTCCAGCACCCGTTCGCGATAGAGCAGGGCGCGTGCTGCGAGATCGGCGGCCTGTTCGGCCGTTTCCAGTGTCGTTTGCAGCGCCTCGAACGATTTCAGGGTGTCGCCATCGCTTGATGCCTCGAGCGCATCGTGTGCCCGGGTGACGCTGGCCTGTCGCAGGGAACGGGGAATATCGGGGTGCAGGCTGCCGAACAGCGAGACTTCGTCTTCGTCCGCTGGCTGGGCGCCGGGCGGTTGATTGTCCAGGCCGGGCGGGGCGCAGAAGACGGCCATGCTGCGTTGCCGGTCGACCCTGTCGGCGAGGTCCAGCGCGTGGAGGCCCTGTTCGGCCAGACCGCGCGTTCCATCCGTGCCGTTGCGCAGGGCAGCAACCTGCGCGACTTGCTGCTGCAACAGCCATTCGTTGACCGCAGTGACCAGCGATTGCCCGGCCGGGGTGTATTCGACTTGAAGGCCTTCGAGCGACAGGCCGGCGGGCAACAGAGGTCGTTGCGCCAGCCAGGCATGCAAGTCACTGCGCCGGGTGAAAGCCTGGATCGCGTCCGCTTGATCAGGCACGTACAGCAACTGTGCGGCGTCGTCTCCACGGCTGATGACCCAGGCCGCCGGCGGTTTCACCCGCACGCCATTGTGCAGGCACAAGGTCGGCAGCTCGACGCCGAGGGTATCGTCAGCCGCAGGCCGTGTACCCGGCTCCCCCATCAGCGACCACAGTGGCTGAAGCTGGTCGGCTGTCACTGTGCGTCGGGCGAAGGCCATTTGCGCGGCCGCCTCGATATGCCCGCGATACAACCGGCTGGCCTGTTCCCGGCGGGAACGGGGCGTACCCGGAGCGCGGCTTTGCCAGTAGGCATTCCAGCGCTCATCGAGCGCCAGTGCCGGTTCGAGGGCTTTGATCCGCGCGAGCAGTTGCGACGGGGGGAGTGCCGCCAATGCATGACTGCTGTTCACACCGGTCACCCGGCATTGACTGTCGAGCCATTCCTCTGGTCGCGGGGATTGGGTGACGAAGGCACAGGCTGTCACCAGGCTGACCCGGCGCTCCGGGTACCCGTCGCCCGGGGGGAATGACAGGCCAGCCTGCTCACCGTCCAGGTTCAGTTCCTGACGGAGCAACCGGTTGAGCGTCTCGCGTACCGACAGTACGCCGGCACACAGTTGTCGCAATCCTTCGCTGCACGTCTGTCGGCGGGTGGCCGCATTGTGCAGCAGGCTTTCATCGATAGACGCCGGCAAGGCGGCAAAACCGGGAAACGCTGGTAATGGCGCAGGAGTGTTCACTAGAAAGAAGCGTTCGATCATGGCAATGGAGCTCAAGGGAAGGGCGGCGGATCCGCTCCACTCAAGCGCCATTCAAGGAAAATCAGCGGGTGCCCGGGTGCTACATAGTTATCGGCCCGTTCGACCGCTCGGCACTCTTCATCAAACTGTCATCGAACTGTGGCAGCGCGCTTGAACAAACTTCATCAGACTCGCGCTCTACTGGGGTTCTGCGTTTCGGTGTTTTTCATGTTCAAGGGAATTTTTGCAATCGCGGCGTTGTTGGCCGCGGTTTTTTTCGTTCCGGCGTCTTCTGCGGCGTCGCGTTGTGATGTCAATGTTCCGACCGAACGGGTCGATCTAGCACAGGTGAGCCTGGCGTACCAGAGCATCGGTCGTGCGTCGGATCCGGCGTTGCTGCTGGTGATGGGCCTGGGCGGGCAGTTGATCCACTGGCCGGACGAGGTGGTGATCGCCCTGTGTCAGCAGGGTTTCCGGGTGATCCGCTATGACAACCGCGACGTCGGCCTGTCGACCTGGCGCCAGGCGCCGGCCGACGCCAACCTGACGTTTGAAGTGCTGCGCTACAAACTCGGCCTGCCGGTGGCGGCGCCTTACAGCCTGACCGACATGGCCGACGATGCGCTGGGCCTGATGGACGCGTTGCACGTCGAGCAATTCCACGTGCTCGGCGCGAGCATGGGCGGGATGATCGCCCAACACCTGGCGGCCATGGCGCCGCAACGGGTCGAAAGCCTGACGCTGATCATGACCAGCTCCGGTGCCGAAGGCCTGCCGGCACCGAGCGCGGCGCTGGTGCAGTTGCTGTCGCGACGCGGCGCACCCAATCGCGAAGTGGCGCTGGAACAACAGGCCGATCTGCTGGCGGCGCTGGGCAGCCCGATGGTTACCGATGATCGTCAGGTACTGTTGCATCAGGCAGCAGTGGCCTATGACCGGGCCTTCAACCCCGAAGGCGTGAAGCGCCAGATCATGGCGATCCTCGCCGAGCCGAGCCGGGTGGCGTTGCTCAATCAGTTGCGGGTGCCGACCCTGGTGGTGCACGGCACCGCCGATCCGTTGCTGCCGGTGATGCACGGCGTGCATCTCGCTGCACACATTCGCGGCAGCCAGTTGAAGCTGATTCCGGGGCTGGCCCATCGTTTCCAGGAGGCGTTCAAGGCGCCGTTGCTGGCGGCGGTGTTGCCGTATTTGCAGCAGCACCGTGAAGACACTTCGCACTGGGCGCAGATCGAACCGGTGGGCGAGCGCAATCTGCTCTAGTAAGGGCGCCGTCGCGCGCAGGGGCAGGGCCTCCGATAAAGCCCATCGCATCAGTGGACGGTGATGGGCTTTTGTTCTGATCGGAAACCGATATGACGAGCTTCTGATCAGATTTTCCTGACATGGTAGAGAGGGGTGTCAGGGTGGGCGATAGCGCCTCGGTCATACGTCGCATTCAAATCATAGGCATAGGCTATACCTCCCACTTGATCATTGTTGGTATTTGACCAATACAAACCTGCGGGCCAACCGAGAAATGAAGCGACTGGCGTTCCGTTGAAGTAGATCGCTCGAAATACAGCCATCTCTGTAACGGAAAGTGCTGTCGCCCGCCAGCGCTGGCCCTCTATGTGATTTGGATAACCCGGCCAGCTCACCAGACCACCAAGCGTCACCAGGGTAATGCCGGATATGGTTAGAACAAAGGACGCTGTTTGACCCGAGCTGTCTCTGACTGTGATTGTCGCTGAGCCATTGCCGCAAGCCGTTATCAGCCCCGAAGTCGGGTTCACTCTCGCGACTAAGGTATTTGAGGACTGATAGTTGAAGCCTCCACTGCCTCCTGAGGCGGTGCGGAGATAGGTTCCCTGGGCAGGCGGTGACATTGGTGGTTGGTTGGGCACCAGAAAATAGTTCGACAAGGGGAGGTGATGGTTGGGGCCCAGATAAAGAGGTGCGCTAACGCGAAAACTCCAAGTGTTCGATACAGGTTGGCCGCCAGACTGCGCTTTAGCCATTATTTGATAACTGTTGGATCCGCTGACTGCAAATGTGAAGCGCCAAGTGCCATTCGATCCCGCCGTGGTGTTATCTAGGAGTATCGTTCCGTTTCGGATCTCCAGGTTTTCATTTGCTGATGCATCCCCGCTCACGGTCACACTACCTGCCGTCGTGGTACCGCCATCAGGTACAGGCTGGTTTGTCTGGGTGTTGATTGCAGCGGTAATTGTAGGCGTCTGTGTTTGTGGGGCACCGATCTGAAGCTGCAACGGTTCGGACTGGACTGAGGGCGCTCCCGGATTTTCGATTTTGTAGGCGACGATCAATGGTTTGCCAGGGAACCGTTCGATGTACTCGGCAAGCACGGTGAAGACAACCTCCTGGGTTGCATCGACAATGAATTGACTGAACATATACATGTTCACCACCCCGTCTGATCCGGTTATCTGCCAGATCATCGTAATCGTTGCACCGTTGACCAATGGCCAGTATCTGGGGATCACGACATGCGCCAGCGGGGTGTCCGCAGGTAGTTCGCCTCCTTGCTGTTCGGTAATGGTCGGGGCGGCGGCGGGGCTTTCGGATTTGCTTGCGCTGACGGTCACGGTAGCGGACTTGGAGTTTTGGATGATCGTGCCGCGTTCTTTCGTATAGCTGAGCGTAAACAGACCTTTGATGACGTTTCGAATGAGCTCGTTTGGCAACGGTATTTGCAAAAGCCGGCTGTTGGCCGCCACCGTCCTTTCGATCGCATGTTCGACCCGGTCACCCCCTGAAGTAAACAGGGCAATGGTGAGTACTACATAATCGCCAATGCTGAATTGGTCCGTCAAAAGAACCGTTGCTGCAGCGCCGGCCAGACTGCTGTAGTCAAGATTGTTTGCAGCATCCGCTTCATCCACCAGAGGGGCCGCGAGAAGCACATCGGTAGGCTTCAGGGAAAGCATGACTGCGCTTGACCATCCACTGCCGTTCTCCACCAGATCGACGATTTCATAACTGACCGGCACCTTGTCGGTGTTGGGCAGTCTGGCCAGGAAGTCGGGTGGCAAGTCAAAAAATACATCCCCCAGAGCGCTGACCGTTACGCTCACGACAAGCGGGCCTACCATCAGATAAACCGTGTCGCCGATTGCCTGATACAGGTACTGCGGCACGGTGACGATCATGCCGTTGTCCAGCACGGGTTTGTCGATTACCGTCTCCGAGGGAATCGGCAGTGCCAGCCCCTGGTTGTTGGGAAGATCGGGCCGGGTATCTGCTTCGCCAGGACCGAAGGGTTTGAACAGCAGAGGCAGGGGTGGAGAGGTATTTGTATTTCCGCTGGGGCGTGTGACAGTGAATACCAGCGGCAACGCATCAGGCATGGGGATTGGGAAGGAATACAACTGATTCAGAAGATCAGTTGGCAGGTAAAACGGTACAGGTTTGTCGACGTTTAGTCCCACCGGGATGGGGGCTCCGACAGGTCTGGGAGGTGTCCCGATGCGTAACTGTATGGAGTCCAGACTGTCCATGGCTGGGTACGGAAGAAAGTAACCCAATAACCCCCGACGATCGCTATTCACCATGTTGCGGTTCACGCCGTAGACGTTATTTGCCAGCGCTTTCGCCCCCGGGATGAACGGAGGGACATCCGCCATTGTGCCCAAGGGATTTGGATCCGTTGAAAAGACAAGTGTCTGAGTCGAAGCGTTGGTGTTGCTCGATAAACTGACCATGCGGTTGCCTCCAAGAGATAGCGCCATGCTCTCAACACGGGATGGCGTACAAGATCTGATTGGACGGTTGCTGCTGATGACTGTCGACTGTCAGAACTTACAGGTCAGGGTACTTTTCAGACTAGCGGTATGCCTGGTTCAGTCATGCGGATACGTCCGACATCTTCATGTGTCCCGGAGCTGTCTGACACCCCATTCATATGAGGTGTATCGTGCAGGCTTTCAGCTAAAGCAAATGTGCGAGGTGCGCGATGAGTTCTGCCCTGAAAATCGATTTTGTCAGCGACGTGTCCTGCCCGTGGTGCGTCGTCGGTCTGTACGGTTTGCTGCGGGCGCTGGAGATTCTGCGCGACGAGGTGCAGGCCGAGATCCGTTTCCAGCCGTTCGAGCTGAACCCGAAGATGGGCGCCGAAGGGCAGAACATCGGCGAGCATATCCAGGAAAAATACGGCTCGACCCCGGAGCAGTCACAGAAGAACCGTGAAGTGATCCGCGCCCGTGGCGCCGACGTCGGTTTCGCCTTCCGCACCGATTCCAACAGCCGCATCTACAACACCTTTGATGCGCATCGGCTGCTGCACTGGGCGGGCGAGGAGGGCTTGCAGTTGCCGTTGAAAGAGGCGCTGTTCAAGGCGTATTTCACCGATGGCGGTAACCCGTCCGATCACGGACAACTGGCAGAGATTGCCGAAAGCGTGGGTCTGGATCGGCAGCGCGCCGAGGCGATTCTGGCGTCCGACGAGTTCGCCAATGACGTGCGCCAGGAAGAACAATTGTGGCTGTCGCGGGGTGTGAGCTCGGTGCCGACCGTGGTGTTCAACGGGCAATACGCGGTGACTGGCGGGCAGCCGGTGGACACCTTTGTCGGGGCGATCCGGCAGATCATGAGCGAGGCGAAGGGCGGCACGGTGAATTGAAGCCGCGAGGTTCCCGGGCAACGCCCGGGAACCCGGATCAGCGGACGATCTTGTCGACGTGAATCCCCAGTTTCTTCAGGCGATACCAGAAGCTGCGCTCGGAAATCCCGATCAGTTGCGCCGCCGCAGCCTGCACGCCGTTGCTCTGGGCCAGCGCGGCGAGGATGTAGGCCTTTTCCACCTCTGCCAGCGCCGCTTCCAGGTCCGCCGGCACGCTGCCTTCGGCGACCAGCGCTCCCGACTGGGTCGGTTGTGAGGCGAACAGATAGGCCGGCAAGTCCTGCTCTTCAATCTCCGCGCCGGACGCCACGATGGTCGCGCGCTCGACGCAGTTCTGCAGTTCACGAATGTTTCCCGGCCACGAATAGCGGGCCATCGCCTGCAACGCTTCGGCACTGAAACCGCTGAAGCGTTTGCCCGCCGCAGCGCCCAGGGTATGGGCGAAATGCCGGGCCAGCGGGGCAATGTCTTCGACCCGTTCCCGCAGGGCCGGCAATGGAATCGGGAACACGTTGAGGCGGTAATACAGGTCTTCGCGAAATTCCTTGTTGGCCACCGCGTCCAGCAAGTTCTTGTTGGTCGCGGCGATGACCCGCACATCGACCTTGCGCTCGCGTGGATCGCCCACCGGTTCGATGATGCGTTCCTGCAAGGCGCGGAGGATTTTCGCCTGCAACGCCAAAGGCATTTCGCCGATTTCATCGAGAAACAGCGTGCCCTTGTCCGCCTGCTGAAAACGCCCGACCCGATCCGCCACCGCACCGGTGAATGCGCCTTTGCGGTGGCCGAACATTTCACTTTCCAGCAGCCCTTCCGGGATCGCCGCGCAGTTGACTGCGACAAACGGCTTGTCGGCACGGTTGCCGTGTTTGTGGATGGCCCGGGCGACCATTTCCTTGCCGGTGCCGCTTTCGCCGGTCAGCAGGATGGTGGCGTTGCTTTCGCGCACCGAATCGATCGCGCTCAAGACCCGGCGAAAGCTCGGGCTGTCGCCCACCAGGCTGTCGATCTGCTGGTGCTCGTCGAGTTCGGCGCGCATGCGCAGGTTGTCTTTGAGGATGTCGCGAAACTGCAGGGCCTTGCTGACGGTGATGTCCAGCTCATCGATGTCGAAGGGTTTGGCGATGTAGTCGAAGGCGCCGTTGCGCATCGACTGCACGGCATTCTTCACCGTGCTGTAGGCGGTCATCACGATCACCGGCAACTGCGGATAGCGGTTCTTGATTTCCGCCAGCAGTTGCGGGCCGTCCATGCCGGGCATGCGCCAGTCGCTGATCACCAGATCGATGTCTTCGGACTCCAGCACCTTGAGCGCGTGCAGGCCGTTGCCGGCGGTGAACACCACAATGTCGTTCTGACTCAAGGCCGATGCCAGCAGGTCGCAGAGCTTGGGCTCGTCGTCCACCACCAGTACGTTATGCGTCATCGCTGTCCTCGTCGAAATCTTCACCGTTGGCCGGAATGTACAGGCTGAAGGTGGCTCCGGCATCTTTTTCGCTGACGCATTCGATGCGTCCGTCATGGTTTTCCATGATCGAGAAGACTTTGGCCAGACCGAGCCCGGTGCCGGACGCCTTGGTGGTGACGAACGGCGTGAAAATCCGTTCGAGCATGTCCGCTTCGATGCCCTGGCCAGTGTCGCTGATGCTGATGACCGTGTTGTGTTGATCGCTGTGGATGCCCAGGGTCAGACGGCCGCCGTCGGGCATGGCGTCGATGGCGTTGACGATCAGGTTCAGCCCCGCCTGCTTGAGTTGCCGTGCATCGGCGTACAGGGTCGCACCCGGCGCGCGGTCCTCGATCTGCACATCGATGTTGTGGCTGGCCAGTTCCGGGGCGCAGAAACCCACCAGCTCATCCACCAATGGCCGTGCCAGTTGGGTCGAGCGCAGCGGTGCACTGGGTTTGGCGAAGTCGAGAAATTCGGTGATCAGGTCGTTGATGCGGCTGACTTCACTGACCACGTATTCCAGATGACGCTTGTCGGTCTCCGGCAGGTCGGCGCGTCGGTGCAGCAGTTGCGTGGCGGTTTTGATGATGCCCAGCGGGTTGCGGATTTCATGGGCCAGGCCCATCGCCACTTCGCCCAGCGCATGCAGGCGGTCGCGGCGCCGCAGTTGCGACTCCAGATGCTGCAACTCGCCGAGGCGTTCGCTCATGTGGTTGAAGATGCTGCTCAGTTCCGCCAGTTCATCGCCACCAGTGACCGGCAGGCGCTGGCGGTAATCCCCGGCGATCACCGCTTGCACGCCTTTGGCCAGACCGCGCAGCGGCTTGGTCATGCGCTCCGACACCAGCCAGCCCACCGCCAGCGAAGCCGCCGAGCTGAGGATGAAAATCAGGATGAACAGGTTGCTCTGGTTCACCAGCCCGACCAGCGTGGTGTGGCGCAGCAGACCGCTGAACACCACGCCTTGCAGTTCGCCGTTTTCGTTGAGAATCGGTCGGTAGATGCCGCTGTAGCGTTTGGTCGACTGCTCGATCGGCAGCTTGGTACTGCGTAACTGGTCCTCGATTTTCGCGGGCACGATTGCCGGGTGATCTTCAAAGCGCTGGGTGGAAAAGATCTCGGAGAAATCGGCGTCTCTGGCCAGGTACAGGCGCAGGTCCAGAGAATGCACGTCGGCGACGCTGGTGAGGAAGCTGTTGTCGAGGTAGGTCACCACGATCAGTTTGTAGTCGGTGCCGTCCTGCTCGCTCTCGAAGGTCGACACCACGGCGCCGGTCGCCACGCCGCCGACCTGCAGGGTTTGCAGCACGGCTTTGGGCGCGGTGCTGATCTGCCGCACGATGTCATCGGCGGCGGTGCTGAACACCACTTTGTGATCGCTGTTGCGCACCAGTGCGACCACATCGATGCCCATGGAGTCGGCGATGTCGGCGGTGAGTTTGTCGCGCCGGGCCGACTGGCGGTCCGTGGGTGGCCGGGTGTAGCGCAGGAACAACTGCGCGATCCGGGCATTGTCGCGCACGATCTCGCGGATCTCGTCCTCGACGATCTTGGTCGATTCCTGCAGCCAGATCCGCACGTTGCTGTCGAAAATCTGCGACAGGGTGGTGGCCGCCAGTTCCGCGGCGATCATGGTCGGAATCACGCTGACCAGCCAGAACGCCAGCACCAGTTTGCGTTGCAGGCTCCAGCCGGAGAGGGCGAAGGGTCGGGCGGTGGCGCGTCGGTCTTTGCTCATCATGCTCGCTTATTGTTGTTCGCTTATCGCAGTCGCCATGGCCGGATCGGTACGGTCCGGGCGGATGAAAATCTTCACCAGCCGCAGCAGGTGATTGAGTACGGGGTGGCGATGGCGGAAAAACACCGTATTGCCGATGAACGAACAGCCCAGGCGCAGCTTACTGGCATAACCGGCCTGGCCGCACGCGTAGATCGGAATCCGGTGTTCAATACAGTAGCCGACATTCGCCAGCCAGCTGCGCATGTACAGTTTGTGCTCGCGGGTGCGGGCCAGATCGTGGGCGAAGAACTTGTCCACCAGCCGCTGTTCGTCCAGCAGCACCAGATTGAACGCCACCAGCTCATCGTCCACCCAGTACAAAACGCAGGCGGCACGCTCGTCGAGGTGTTCCAGCACCTGGCGGAAATACGCAGCCGGCAGGCATTCGAAGGTCAGGTCGCTGCGTGCCAGGGTCGCTTCGTAAAGCCGCATCATGGTCGGCAGCAGATCGTCCACCGAGCGTCGCCATTCGATTCGCGGGCCTGAACCGCGCAGGGTCCGGCGCAGGTCCTTGCGGGTGGATTTGCCCAGGGTGCCGAGGTAAGCGTCAACCGAGGCAAATTTGATCGGCAGCTCGGCACCGGGCAATCCCGGCATGCTTTGCAAACCGGCCTCGCGGCAGGCCTGCAGCCATTGCGGGTTGCGGTGTGAAGCATCCTTGACCGCCAGCAGGCCGACTCCGGCCTGATCCGCGTCCTCTCGGGCCAGTTTCAGCAGGCGTGCGAACAGCGCCGGCAAACGTGCCGGATCGAGCGACGGGTACGTGCCGACATGGCACTGCTCCGCCACCGGCGAGCCGAGGGCGTAAAGACGAATGTCGAACAGCCCCGGCCAGCAACTGCGCAGCCACTGGCTCAAGCGTTTGCCGGTGCCTTGCAGGGTGGTGTCGAGCGAATAGGCCGTGGTGAAGGCCACGACCGCCGCAATCAGCCGGTCGTCTTCAAACAGCGCCAGATAGCGCCAGTGAAAGCCGTCGATGCCGGCCTGTTCCACGGCGCGATAATAGGCCCAGTCTTCGAGCTCCTCGGGAAAGCAGGCATTCCACGCGTCGCGATCAATCGCTTCGATGGTTGAAAAGGCTTGGGCCGTGATCACGTCGTTTCCTTAACCGGCATGGCATGTCGTTTTGCAGGCGCTTCACGCTCGCTGCCGGTATTCCTCGGTTGGCAGGGAATGAGCGGAGGGCGCAAGGTCGGTGCGATGGTTGTTGATGAACTGCACGCTCAGTTCCACGACACGTCGGTACTGCAGGTCGACGGTGATCATGTGATAGCAGTCGTCGAGCAGGATTTTCACCACTTCGCCACCGAGCTTGCGTTCCACATAGTCGGCATTCCAGCGGCTGGTGATGTCGTCCTCGATGGAATGCAGCACCAGCGCCGGCACGGTGATCGAAGGCATGCGCTTGCGCACCACGGCGTTCATCCGGTGCAGTTCGCGCACGGTCACGCCTTCCATGGTCAACAGGCCGGCCTCACTGCTGTGGCCTTCCTTCATCTGCCGTTCGACGATGGCCCGCAGGCGCTCGTTCTTGATGCCGTAGGGTGGTTTCTCTTCGAACTTGCAGATGTGTACGCCGAACGGGATTTTCATCAGCAACGGCGTGAGGAACGCCAGTTTGTTGATGCTCCAGCCGTCGTACTTCAAAGTCGTGGAATACATCAGTAATCCGGCGACCTGACCCGGGTGTTCGGACGCCACGTACATCGACATCACCGCACCCATCGACAGGCCGCCGACGAATACCTTGCTGTGCTGACGACGAATGCCGACGAAGGTCTTGCGCACGCCTTCGTACCAGTCGCGCCAGCCGGTGGCCTGCAGGTCGGCATTGCCGCCGCAGTGCCCGGCCAGGGTCGGCACGTACACCGTGCAACCGGCCTTGGCCAGTCCCACGGCGACCCGACGCAACTCCGTCGGGGTGCCGGTGAGGCCGTGGATCAACAACACCGCGACCTCCCCTGTGCCGAGAACGAAACCGGCGTCGCCTTCGCCCAGATCGATCCCGGCCGCGTTCATCGTTTCATCGCCCGGGCCAGCAGACGGTCGAGCAGGGCGATGCCCAGGTCGATTTCCGGGTAGCTGATTTCCAGCGATGGCGCGAGGGTGATCACGTTCTTGTAGTAACCGCCCACGTCGAGGATCAGGCCCAGTTTGCGGCCGTCGATCTCGATGTCGCCCTTCATGCCTTCCTCGACCATGAAGTCCAGGGTGGCCTTGTCCGGGGTGAAGCCGTCCGGGGCGCAGATTTCGCAACGCAGGGCCAGGCCCAGGCCATCGACGTCGCCGATGATCGGGTAGCGTTTCTGCAGGTCCTGCAGGCCTTCGAGGAAGTATTTGCCCTTGGCCATGACCATCGCGCCGTAGTCGACTTCGCTGGTCATCTTGAACATTTCCAGGCCCACGGCGGTGCCCAGCGGGTTGGAGGCGAAGGTGGAGTGGGTCGAGCCTGGCGGGAAGACTTTCGGGTTGATCAGTTCTTCCTTGGCCCAGATGCCGCCCAGCGGGTTGAGGCCGTTGGTCAGTGCCTTGCCGAAGACGATCACGTCCGGTTTGACGTCGAAGTGTTCGATCGACCACAGCTTGCCGGTGCGGTAGAAACCCATCTGGATTTCGTCGACCACCATCAGGATGCCGTGCTGGTCCAGCACATGCTTGAGTTCGCTGTAGAAGTTCATCGGCGGAATCACGTAGCCGCCGGTGCCCTGGATCGGCTCGACGTAGAACGCGGCGTACTCGCTCTGGCCGACTTTCGGGTCCCAGACGCCGTTGTATTCAGTCTCGAACAGACGGGCGAACTGCTGCACGCAATGGCTGCCGTATTCTTCCTTGGTCATGCCTTTCGGGCCACGGAAGTGGTACGGGAACGGGATGAAGTTGGCGCGCTCGCCGAAGTGGCCGTAGCGGCGGCGATAGCGGTAGCTGGAAGTGATCGACGAAGCGCCGAGGGTACGTCCGTGGTAACCGCCCTCGAAGGCGAACATCAGGCTCTTGCCGTTGCTGGCGTTACGCACGACTTTCAGCGAGTCCTCGATGGACTGCGAACCGCCGACGTTGAAGTGCACGCGACCGTCGAGGCCGAACTTCTTCTTGGCGTCCACGGCGATCATTTCCGACAGCTCGATCTTGCCTTTGTGCAGGTACTGGCTGGCGATCTGCGGCAGGGTGTCGATCTGCTGTTTCAGCGCGTTGTTCAGGCGCGGGTTGGCGTAACCGAAGTTGACCGCCGAGTACCACATTTGCAGGTCGAGGTAGGCCTGGTCTTCGGTGTCCCAGACGTAGGAGCCTTCGCAGCGGCTGAAGATGCGCGGCGGTTCGATGTAGTGAACGGTGTCGCCGTAGGAGCAGTACTTGGCTTCTTTTTCCAGAAGGATCTGGTCTTCCTGGGTAGCGATTCGAATATCAGACATGGTGGAAGAGTTCCTGGGTTTCGGTATTGAAGGTGTCGGAGTTGAAAGCGGTGGCGTTGGCCGCGCTGGCTTTTGGCAGCAGCGCCAGCAGCGCCGGGAGTTCGGCGAAGCTGTCGAAGCGCGCGTAAGGGATCGCGTTGCGTTCGCAGTACTCGGCGAGGCGACCCTTGGCGAAGACGAAGTCGGCAGTGGACGACACGCACATGTCGGACTGGCCGTCCCCGATCACCAGCACCCGTTTGTTGCCCGGCGTGGATTTGCATTTGCAGTTGCCGGACGCTGCGCGGCAGGCGTCGCTGGAATGCGGGAAGTCAATGCGCCAGCTTTCGTGGTCGAGCTGTCGCAGGCGGTTGGCGAGGATCGGCAGCAGGGTCACGTAGTTGCGCGACAGAATCCGCGCGATGCCTTGCTCGATGCCGTCGCTGACCACTTCGAACGAAGCGCCAAGGCCGATGGCGTGGTCGACGAAGTCGGGGAAGTCCGGATCGATCTCGATGCTGTCGAAGAATTCCAGCAATTGGCCGGGCGTGGCCTTGACCAGCGAGAGCTGGCGGCTGAGGCATTCACGGGAACCGATTTCACCGGCCAGCCACTGGTTTTCGATCGTTTCCCAACTCGGGTCGGCGAAGCGTTCGAGGATGCTGTCGATCACGTCGGTGCGGGTGATGGTCCCGTCGAAATCACACACGATATGCCAGTCAATCATCTGCATTACCTATTGGTCAGAGCGCGTTGTGTGCGCTTGCCGAGGGGTAGAGCAGGGACTGTGCCAAGTGCCATCAGCCCCTTGCCGGCGGGGCCGGTGAGGTGCTTTGGTAATTTGAAGCTACAATTTTTGTAGCTTGCTACAAACAACATGAGTGCTTGCGCGGTGGGTGGCATCCGGGGATTGATGCGTGCATGTTCAATTAAAGGAATGGCCTCATGATGAGGAAGACACTGTTTTTATTCGCAGCGCTGGGCGCTTTCTCAGCCAGCGCCATGGCGGACGGCATCACCGGGGAGGCGGGCGTGGGCCTGGGTTATCAGCCTCACGACCCGAGTGGCAGCCGTTATGAAACACGGCCGATACCCTATCTGGATCTGGACTGGGGTGACGTCAGCCTTAGCACCGACGACGGCCTGACCTGGAGCGCCTTGAAGACCAACGGCTTCAGCGCCGGCCCTTATGTGAATTACCTGCCGGGCCGCACCTCCAACGGCGAACTGCGCGGTTTGCGCGATGTGCCCGACATGGCCGAGGCCGGTGGCTTCGTGCAGTACGCGCCGGCCGACTTCTGGCGGGTGTTCGCGTCCGTTGGCCAGGCCATCGGCGGTAATGGCGGGCAGGGCGGCGTGCTCGGTCGGGTCGGCGGCGAGATCGGTTATCCACTGGGCGGCGGCGTGATCGGCAGCAGCAATCTGACCGCGCATTTCGCCAACGCCCGGCAGAACAACACGTTCTTCGGGGTCAGCGACAAGGAAGCCCTGGCGTCCGGCATCCGCGCCTACAACGCTGGCGGCGGCCTGCAGAACATCGCGCTGACCCAGAGCTTCGAGTTCCCGCTTGGGCCGCAATGGTCGCTGGTGACCAGCGCCAGCTGGATTCACCTGACCGGTTCGGCGGCCGACAGCAGCATCGTCAAGAGCGTCGGCGATACCAATCAGGGCGAGGTGCAGATGGCGATCGCCTATAAATTCAAGTAGGCCAGACGGGAACTGGTCTGGCCTTTGCAGACAGCCGTGACGAACCCATTGTTTCAGGATGTTCTTCATGGCTCGCCCTGCTTACCGTTTGCTGGCCCATTCGTTGTGGGACCTGATTCCCGTGGCCCTCGGCCTGGCCCATTTCGCCTTCGTGGTGTGGCTGGTCCTGGCCTTTCACGCGTTGTCCTGGTGGGCACTGCTGCCGCTGGCGCTGGGCTATGCGGTGAGCCTGTCATGGAGCATCAACAGCATTTCCCACAACCAGATCCACAACGCTTACTTCACCCCGGCATGGCTCAATCGGGCCTTTGACCTGTTGCTGTCGGTGACCATCGGTTTCTCCCAGACCCTCTATCGCGATATCCACAACCGTCATCACCGCGGAAATTCGGACCGGCCGGGGGCGGATGGCAAGACCATCGATCCGTTGTCGATCTATCAGCGCGGCAAGGACGGTCAGCCCGAGAATCCCTGGGCCTACACCTTCCTGAGCTTCTTTCGCGACGACCCCAAGCCGATCTACGACGAGATGCAGCGCAAACGTCCCGCCGATGCGCGTTGGGTCAAGGTGGAGATCGGTGTGACAGTGGCGTTCTATCTGGGGCTGGCGATCTGTGACTGGCGGGCAGTGCTGGTGTTGCTGCCGTTCTGGTATCTGGGTCAGGCGCTATCGTCGCTCAACGGTTATTACGAGCATTTCGGCGGCAACCCGGATTCGCCCATCGCCTGGGGCGTCAGCGCCTACAGCCCGCTCTACAACCTGCTGTGGATGAACAACGGCTACCACGCCGAGCATCACTACCGGCCAAAAATGCACTGGACCCGGGTCAAGGCGTTTCACCGGGAAATCGCCGGGCAGCAGCGGGAGGCGGGGGTGAAGGATATTCCGGTGGCCCACGGCCTCGGATTTCTGGTGGCGCATCGCAAGGATTGAACCGTAAGAAATGTGGGAGCCTGCAGGCTCCCACGACCGTTCACCTCAGTTTTCCTCGCCCTCGGCCAGCAGCGCAATGCCGCCCATGATCACGGCCACGCCCACCCAGTGCAGCAGGCTGATCTCTTCACCGAGCCCCAGCCACGATCCCAGCAGTACACCGACGAACACCAGCGAACTGAGCGGAAACGCCAGTGACAGGCTGCTGCGCCGCAGAATCAGCATCCAGACAAAGAACGCGCCGATGTAGCAGGCAATTGCTACCAGCACGCCCGGCGCCTGGGCGACGCTGAGCAGCCATTGCAGGGTGAAGTCCATCTGCCCCAGTTGATCGCCGCCGACCTTGGTCGCGATCTGCCCGCCACTTTCCAGAAAGATCAGCAACGCCCAGAGCACCACGGTGCCGAGGCGGCCGTGCAGCCAATCCATCGAGCCATTCCTTTTGAGTATGAGTTGAGAATCAGGCATGGCCGACACACACGAGCATCACGCCCGCCGTAATCACCAGAGTGCCCATCCAGCGCCGTCGGCTGACGGTTTCGCCGAGGAACACCTTGCCGGTCAGCACCACGCCGCAATAGGCCAGCGCCGCAGCGGGGAACAACAGGCTCAGCGGCGCCCGGGACAAGGCTTCGAGCCAGACGAAAAACTCGATCACGTAGGCGCCGATGCCGCACCACAGCAGCGGCGCGTTGAACACCTGGCCCCAGAACGCACCGAGCCGAAAACCGCCTTCCAGTTCCGGCAAACGGTCCAGGCCAAGCTTGAAACAGAGCTGGCCGATCACGTCGAGCACGATGGAAAACGCCACCAGCAGAATCACGGTCAAGGTCATGGGAACAGCTCCTCGAACAACTCGATCAGCGCCTGATTGGTCGCCGAGTTGCGCAGCAGATCGGTCTCGCTCCAGCGCTCGGCCGGCGGCTGGTCGGACTTGGCTTCCCAGCGTTTGAACGCGTTGCTGAAAGCCGGGCGGGCGAACTCGCCGCAGATGTCGATGCCGATCACGCGCTTGCTGGCGGCGAGGCTGCGAATGGCCTGAAGCAAATGGCTCAGGCGCATCTGGCCCTGATCCCAATTGGTCGCGGCGTCTTCACTGGCCAGCACGTCCTTGTCGATGGTGATCCACACGGCCTGGGTCGGAAGGCTGGCGATCATCCGCTCGAGAAACGCCGTCCAGTCCTGATCGGCCAGGTTGTTCCAGTGCAGCAGGTTCTCCTGTTGCTGATGGCCGGCGCCGTCACCGACCCGGCCCCAGACTTTCGACGGCGGGTGCTGCCACGGAAACAGCTGCAACACCCCGCGTTTGAGGGCCCCGAGATTGCCGCCCTTGATCTGCGGATTTTGCAGGTCGTCGCTGCACGGCCCGAGGGTGACGATGCGTTCGATGTTCGGCAGTTTCAGTGCCTGATTGACCCATGAACCGCAATGCCGGCGGGGCGCGAAGTGCACCCAGTCGGGGTGGTTGTCGAAGTGGATCAGGCTTACCGGCTCCGGTAAATCAGTCAGGAAGGCCGGGGTCAGATGGTGATAGTCGCCGGAGCCGACGAAGAAAATTTCCGGTGCCGGGCCATTGTGCCGGGGCCGCTCACGCAGGCGTTCGGCAAAGCGGCGGAAGGTGCGTTCGCTGGACCAGAGCCGCAGTTTCGGGCCCAGGTCGAGCAGGTCCAGGCGCCGGGCGCGGCCGCTGTCGAGCAGCCGCGCGATGGACGCCTGACCGGTCAGGCTGTGGTCGAGATCTAAAATATTCAAGGTCGCAATTCACCCTTGGCAGACCCTCCCAGACACCGGCCTCATCGAACATGAGCGCCGGCCGGGCGGGCTTTCGGGGGTAAATGCAAGGGACGGGCCAGGCCCTCTCCCGCACGGCAGCTCAGGCGTGCAGGCGTACCCAGACGCTGACCAGCACCGTCGCCGCCATCAGCCACGCAACAGCCGCCACGGCCAGCGAAGCTTCGAGACGCATCCGGTCGACCATCACGTACAGCGTCGCCAGATAAACGAAGTAGGGAATGATCGACCACATGCCGAACACGATGGTGGTCTTCAGGTCATCGACCGAGCGGCCCTTGCCGACGATGTAGTGGGCGATCAGGGCAAAAGTCGGAAACAGCGGCACCAGACCGGCGATGTAATAGTTTTTGGTCTTGGCCAGCATGGCGAGGATCACCACCACCGCCGCACCCAGGAAGGCTTTGAAAATCAGATCCACATCGTTCTCGCTTAATGGCTCAGGCCGTATTTTTTCACTTTGTCGAACAGCGTGGTCTTGGCCATGCCCAGTTCCAGGCTGGCCTGGGTCAGGTTGCCGCCGCTGCGCTGCAGAGCATCGCTGAGCAGGTTGCGTTCGAAGGCTTCCACCGCTTCGGCGAACGCCAGACCCTGGCCGCCGCTGCCGGCGCCGGACTTCTTGAACGCCGGCAAACCGAGGGCGAAGCGTTCGGCAACGTTGCGCAATTCGCGCACGTTGCCCGGCCAGTCGTGGCTCATCAAGCTCGACAGGGTCTGGTTGTCCAGTTCCGGCAGCGCGCGGTCGAAGCGCAGGGCCGATTGCTGGGTGAAGTGTTCGAAGAGTTGCAGGATGTCTTCGCGGCGTTCGCGCAGGGGCGGCAGTTCCAGCGTCACCACGTTGAGGCGGTAGTACAAGTCGCTGCGAAACTCCCCGGCCTTGCTCGATTCGTCGAGGTCGGACTTGGTCGCCGCGATCACCCGGCAATCCACCGCTACGCTCTGGTTCGAGCCGAGGCGTTCGAGGGTGCGCTCCTGCAACACCCGCAGCAGTTTGATCTGCAACGGCAGTGGCATGCTTTCCACTTCATCGAGGAACAGCGTGCCGCCGTCGGCGTGCTCGATCTTGCCGATCCGCCGTTTGCCGGCGCCGGTGAAGGCGTTGGCCTCGTGGCCGAAGATCTCGCTTTCGAACAGGTTTTCCGGCAGACCGCCGCAGTTCAGCGCGACGAACTGTTTGGTGTGGCGCCGGCTGAAGTCGTGCAGGCACCGGGCGACCAGTTCCTTGCCGGTCCCGGTTTCGCCTTCGATCAACACGTTGGCCGAGGTGTCGGCGACGTTGGCGATCAGTTCGCGCAGGTTCTGCATCGCTGGCGAGCGACCGATGATCCGTCCTTCAAGGGAATCGCGTTCGGCCAGTTGCCGGCGCAGGGACGAGACCTCACGAGCAAGGCTGCGTTGCTCCAGCGCACGCCGGGCCACATCCACCAGCCGTTCCGGGGAGAACGGTTTTTCCATGAAGTCGTAGGCGCCTTTCTGCATCGCGCCGACCGCCATGGAGATGTCGCCGTGACCGGTGATCAGCACCACCGGCAGGCTGCGGTCCCGTTGCTTGAGGCGGGTCAGCAGTTCCAGACCGTCGATGCCGGGCAGGCGGATGTCACTGATGACGATGCCGGCGAAATTGTCGCCGACCCGCTCCAGCGCTTCTTCGGCACTGCCGACGCCGATGCAGGGAATGTCTTCCAGGGTCAGTGCCTGCTGGCAGCCGAGCAGCACATGGGGATCGTCTTCGACGATCAGCACACTAAGGTCGTTGTTCATATTGGCTCGGCAGGAGTAGGGCTTACCAACGGTAAACTGAGGACGAAGGTGGTACCACCGCTGGCCGGGTGCTCGACACCCAGATGTCCGCCGGTGGCGGCGGCCAGGCTGGCGGAAAGGGTCAGGCCGAGGCCCAGACCCTGTTCGCCGGGTTTGGTGGTGAAGAACGGTTCGAACAGATGCTTGCGCGCTTCGGCATCGATGCCATGACCGTTGTCGCGCACCCGCAGGCGATATTTGCCGTCGAATTCTTCGCCTTCCAGCCACAGCTCCGGCAGCGGTTGGGCCTGCATGGCGTCGAGGGCGTTGCCGATCAGGTTAACCAGAATCTGTTCCAGTCGCGTCTGGTCGATCTGCACTTGTTCATCTAAGAACTGACGATGCACTTGCAGCGCGGCTTTTTCGACACGGGCGCCGAGCACTTGCAGTGCCGCGTCCACCGCTTTGCCGAGGCTGGCTCGGCCCTTGTCGTCACCGCGCCGGGCGAACGAGCGCAGGCTGGCGGTGATCCGGCCCATGCGGTCGATCAGGTCGTTGATGGTCTTGAGGTTGGTGCTGGCGACGTCGAGCTGGCCGCGCTCCAGAAAACGCACGGTATTGCCCGACAGCGTGCGCATCGCCGCGAGTGGCTGGTTCAGTTCGTGGGCGATGCTGGTGGACATCTGGCCGATGGCCGCGAGCTTGCCGGCCTGCACCAGTTCGTCCTGGGCCCGGCGCAGGGTTTCTTCGGCCTGACGGCGTTCGCGGATCTGACTCTTGAGCCGTTCGTTGCTGGCGCGCAGGTCGGCGGTGCGTTCGGTAATCCGACGCTCCAGCTGATTGTTGGCTTCCTGCAAGGCTTCCCGGGCAGCGAGGCGGGTGGCGATGACCTTGCGCCGCTCGTTCCAGGCAATCAGCAGGAACGCCACCAGCGCAAAGGCCACGGCCACCAGAATCCCCTGATTGATCGCCTCGCGCCGCAGGTCCTGTAGCGGCGTGAGCAGGGTGAAATTCCACGGCGTGTCGCTCAATGGCCGGGTCTGTGCCAGGTAGCTGATGTTCTCTTCGTCGCGGTCCTGTTGCGGCAGGACTTCGCTGTTGGCCGGGAAGGTGAGTTTCTCCACGCCTTCGGCCAGGGTTTCCCGGGCCAGCGGTTGCAGTTCGTTGAGCGGGAACCAGTAGTACTGCAGGCTGCGGGCAAGTTTTTCCTTGGTCTCGTCGCTCAGCGGCACCACGGATTTCAAACGTCGGGCCGGGTCGCTGGAGAGAATGATGATGCCGTTCTCGTCACTGACGAAGGCCTCCAGGCGCGCCCGTTGCCAGCGCTCTTCCATGGCTTCCATGCGCACCTTGACCACCGCGACGCCGATGATCTTGCCGTGTTCTTCCAGGCCGTGGGCCAGGTAATAGCCGGGTTCGCCATTGGTGCTGCCGATCCCGTAGAAGCGTCCGGGCTCGCCACGCACGGCCTTCTGGAAGTAGGCGCGGAAGGACAGGTCTTCGCCGAGGTAACTGTCGACGTCGCGCCAGTTGCTGGTGGCCATGACGCGGCCGGTGGTGTCCATGACATAGATGGCCCGGCTGCGGCTGCGCCGGTTCAGGCCTTCCAGGTAATCGTTGACCGTTTGCCGGTGTTCCGGGGTCGGGTCGCCGAGCAACTGCGAAACGCTCGATTCGAGTTCCAGCAGGCTGGGCAGGTAGGTGTATTTGCTGATTTCGCTTTCGACGGCGCGGGCGTTCAGTTCGAGCTGGCGCTGGCCGTTTTCGCTGAGGCTGCGAATGCCGAAGCGTTCACTGATCCAGAAGCCGGCGTAACCCAGTCCGACCATCAGGATGATGATCAGCGGCGGCAGGAACAAATGGCGGATCAGACGGGGTTTCACGGCAAGTGATGGCGTGGTTGCGCGATAGAGATTGGGGTCGCATTTCATCACAGATGCCTTGGGTCAACCACAACACTTACCTGAAAGCTGCCACTGCCCCTGTGGGAGCTGGCTTGCCAGCGATAGCGGTCTGTCAGTCGACATCATCGACAACTGACAGGGCCCCATCGCGGGCAAGCCCGCTCCCACAGGGATCGCAGTTTTTTAGTGCTGCAGGATTTTCTCGAGGAAATGCTGCGCGCGTTCGGAGCGCTGGCTGATGTCGCCGAAGAACTCTTCCTTCTTGCAGTCTTCGATGATCTTGCCGGCATCCATGAAGATCACGCGGTCGGCCACTTTGCGGGCGAAGCCCATTTCGTGGGTCACGCACATCATGGTCATGCCTTCGTGGGCCAGCTGCACCATCACGTCGAGCACTTCGTTGACCATTTCCGGGTCCAGCGCCGAGGTCGGTTCGTCGAACAGCATGACGATCGGGTCCATCGCCAGCGCACGGGCAATCGCCACACGCTGTTGCTGGCCGCCGGACAGTTGACCCGGGTGCTTGTGGGCGTGAGCCGACAGACCGACGCGATCAAGCAGTTGCAGACCTTTCTTGGTCGCTTCTTCCTTGCTGCGGCCCAGCACCTTGATCTGCGCGATGGTCAGGTTTTCGGTGATGGTCAGGTGCGGGAACAGTTCGAAATGCTGGAACACCATGCCGACGCGCGAGCGCAGTTTCGGCAGGTTGGTCTTCGGGTCGGCAATCGAGGTGCCGTCGACCACGATGTCGCCTTTCTGGAACGGCTCCAGCGCGTTGACGCACTTGATCAGGGTCGACTTGCCCGAACCGGACGGACCGCAGACCACGATCACTTCACCCTTTTTGACCTCGGTGCTGCAATCGGTCAGCACCTGGAAGTCCCCATACCACTTGTTGATGTTCTTGATAGAGATCATACGGCGAACCTTTTTTGCAGACGCTTGACCAGCTGCGAGGCGGCAAAGCTGATGATGAAGTAGACGACACCGGCGAAGATCAGGAACTCATTGGAGCGTCCGATGATGTCGCCGCTGGAGCGGGCGGAGTTGAGGAAGTCCACCAGGCCCACGGTGTAGACCAGCGAGGTGTCCTGGAACAGGATGATGCTCTGCTGCAGCAGCAGCGGGGTCATCTTGCGGAACGCCTGGGGCAGGATGATCAGGCGCATCATCTGGCCGTAGGTCATGCCCAGTGCCTGGGCGGCGCCCATCTGGCCCTTGGGAATCGACTGCACGCCGGCACGGACGATTTCGCAGAAGTACGCCGCTTCGAACATCATGAAGGCCACGATGCACGAGGTGAACGCGCCGATCGGGGTGTCTTCGCCGGTGATCCAGCGCAGCACGAACGGCACCGCCAGGTAGAACCAGGTGATCACCAGCAGCAGCGGGATCGAACGGAAATAGTTGACGTAGGCGCCAGCGAGGTTCGACAGCAGTTTGTTGTGGGACAGACGGCACAACGCAAGGATGGTACCGAGAATGATCCCGCCGACCACGCCCAGCGCCATCAGCTTGAAGGTCATCAGCATGCCGTTCCACAGGCCGGGAATGGCCGGGACGATGCCACTGAAATCGAATTCCATCATTTACCCCCCACGGAGATCAGGCCGGGCACGGAGACTTTCTTCTCGACCATGCGCATCAGCAGCATCAGGCTCATGTTCAGGGTGAAATAGATCAGGGTCGCCAGGGTGAACGCTTCAAACAGGTTGGCCGAGAACTCGGCGGTCTGTTTGGTTTGCGCCAGCAGTTCCATCAGACCGATCAGCGAGGCCACCGAGGAGTTCTTGAACACGTTCAAGAATTCCGAGGTGAGCGGCGGAATGATGATCCGGTAGGCCTGGGGCAGCAGCACGTTCCAGTAGATCTGCGGCAGCTTGAAACCCATGGCACGTGCGGCGGATTCCTGGCCGCGCGGCAGCGCCTGGATACCGGTGCGAACCTGTTCGCAGACCCGGGCAGCGGTGAACAGGCCCAGGCACACGACAACGCTCAGGTAGGCCGAGGTGGTCGGGTTCAGGTCCTGTTTGTACCAGTCCTGCAGGTTCTGCGGCAGCATGTCGGGTACCAGGAAGTACCAGATGAACAGCTGAACCAGCAGCGGCACGTTGCGGAACAGTTCGACGTAGCAGGTCGCGATGCCCGACACGATGCGGTTCGGCACGGTGCGCATGATGCCCAGCAGCGAGCCCAGCAACAGGGCGATGATCCAGGCCACGACGGCGATGGCGATGGTCCAGCCCAGGCCGGAGATGAACCAGTCGAGATAGGTCTCGCTGCCCACGCCGGTGGACTTGAAGAACACGCCCCAGTCCCAGTTGTAATTCATTAGGGTCTCCCCTCGATTCGATCGATGTACAAGTGCCCGCCTGGGGAAGATCCTTTCCCGTCTGACGTTGAACGTCAGGCACACGCGATCGGCTCGAAAACCACCAGGTCGAGTGTTCCAGTTGAAACCAGCAGGTATTAACTGTCGCCCGAGGGAGGGTTGGCTCCCTCAGGTGACAAGGTTAGATCAGTGTCAGATTTTTACGTCTGGCGCAGGCTTGTCGCTCGGATTGGCGATCAGCTCTTTAACCTTTTCGCTCATCGGGAAGTTCAGGTTCAGACCCTTCGGTGGGATCGGGCTCTCGAACCACTTGCTGTAGATCTTGTTGATCTCGCCGGACTTGTAGAGCGCGACAATGGCGTCGTCTACAGCCTTCTTGAAGGCCGGATCGTCTTTACGAACCATGCACGCGTAGGCTTCGAAGGACTGTGGAGTACCGGTGATGACCCAGTCGTCCGGCTTCTTGGCCTTGGCTTCTTCGCCGGCCAGCAGGGCGTCGTCCATCATGAAGGCGACGGCGCGGCCGCTTTCCAGCATCTGGAAGGATTCACCGTGGTCCTTGGCGGAGATGACGTTCATGCCCATCTGCTTGTCAGCGTTCATCGCCTTGATGATGCGCTCGGAGGTGGTGCCGGCGGTGGTCACGACGTTCTTGCCTTTCAGGTCGGCAAAGTCGGCGTAGGACGGCTTGCCTTCCTTGTCTTTCTTGACCAGCAGGCGGGTGCCGATTTCGAAGATGTTGACGGTGAAGTCGACTTGCTGGGCGCGTTCGGCGTTGTTGGTGGTGGAGCCGCACTCGATGTCCACGGTGCCGTTCTGCACCAGAGGAATACGGGTTTGCGAGGTGACCAGGTTGTACTTGGCGTTCAGGTCAGGCTTGTTCAGGTCTTTTTTCAGGGCTTCGACGATAGCGACCTGAATGTCGTGGGAGTAGCCCACAGGTTTGCCCGAAGCATCGGCGATGTAGGAGAAGGGAATGGAGCTGTCACGATGCCCGAGGGTGATGGTGCCCGAGTCGTTGATCTTCTTAAGGGTGCCGGTGAGCTCGGCAGCGAAAACTGGTGTGCTGATCAGAGCGGCAGCAATGGCTGCGCCCAGGATATGGGGAACGATGCGCATCAAATTTTCCTCGACATTGTTTTTTTTATGGAGCCGGTTGAGCGGGCCCTTTTGTGCTTCGAATGCCTGACGGCTCCTGTTGTGCTGGCGCAACAGGCATTCGTCGAAGGAGTGTAGAGCATGAGTCGTGCCAGACCAGTTGCAACAAGTTAACTGGTTGATTTTGCTGGTGATTAAAGTTTTGTGATGGTGTTTTTCAGCGTTTCTGATCCGGTTATCCGAACCGACCGACAGGTCGCGTTCGGAAAACCGAATGCCATAAGGCGGGCCGCGTTTCAGCCTGAATGCAAAAAGCCCCTGAATCTCGTGATTCAGGGGCTTTTCGTTTTACGGGCCGATCGATCAGGCTGCTTCGATCTTGCGGTTCTGCTCGACCTGGTTCAGGTACGCCGCCAGCTTTTCCTGTTCGGCCGGGGTGGTGAACAGGCCCAGCTTGCTGCGGCGCCAGAGGATGTCGTGAGCGGTGGTGGCCCACTCTTCGGCGCACAGATAATCGACTTCACGGGTGTAGAGACCGCCGCCGATGTGTTCGCCCATGTCGGCGAGGCTGTCCACGCCCTCGAGCATGCGCCAGGTGCGGCTGCCGTAGGTGGTGGCCCAGCGGCGGGCAATCTCGCTCGGGACGAAGTCGAACTTGTCGCGGATCAGCGCGCTCAAGGCCTGCGGCGTGGTCATGTCTTCGCCGCCCGGCAGCGTGGCGCTGGCAGTCCAGCTCGGACGCATCTGGGTGAAGAACGGCATCAGTTGCGCCATCGCCGACTCGGCGAGTTTGCGGTAGGTGGTCAGCTTGCCGCCGAACACCGACAGCAGCGGGGCTTCTTCGGTGCTGCCGGACAGCGCCAGGGTGTAGTCGCGGGTCACGGCCGAAGGATTGTCGGATTCGTCGTTGCACAGCGGACGGACGCCCGAGTAGGTGTGCAGGATGTCGTCACGGCTGATCTGCTTCTTGAAGTGGGCGTTGACCACTTTAAGCAGGTAATCGGTTTCGCCGTCGGTGATCGCCACTTTGGCCGGGTCGCCGGTGTACTCGCGGTCGGTGGTGCCGATCAGCGTCAGGTTGTTCAGGTACGGAATGGTGAAGACGATGCGCTGGTCTTCGTTTTGCAGGATGTGCGCGTGATCGCCTTCGTACAGTTTCGGCACGATGATGTGGCTGCCCTGGATCAGGCGGATGCCATACGGCGATTCCATCTTCAGGTCGTCACGGATGAATTTGGCGACCCACGGGCCGGCGGCGTTCACCAGTGCCTTGGCGGTGATCGAGAACAGGCTGCCGTTGGCGCGTTCCAGGTTCAGGTGCCACAGGCCTTTGGCGCGGCGGGCGCTGACGCAACGGGTCTGGGTGTGCACATGCGCGCCTTTTTCACGGGCGGCCATGGCGTTCAGTACCACGAGACGGGCGTCATCGACCCAGCAGTCGGAGTATTCGAAGCCTTTGGTGATTTCACTTTTCAGCGCGCTGTCGGCGCCGAACTTCAGGCTTTTCGAACCTGCGAGCTTTTCGCGCTTGCCGAGGTTGTCATACAGGAACAGGCCGGCACGGATCATCCAGGCCGGGCGCAGGTGAGGACGGTGCGGCAGCACGAAACGCATTGGCTTGACGATGTGCGGGGCCTTGGCCAGCAGCACTTCGCGTTCGGCCAGGGCTTCGCGCACCAGACGGAATTCATAATGTTCGAGGTAGCGCAGACCACCGTGGATCAGCTTGCTGCTGGCCGACGAGGTGTGGCTGGCCAGGTCGTCCTTTTCGCAAAGGAACACCGAAAGACCGCGACCGGCGGCATCCGCTGCGATCCCCACGCCATTGATCCCGCCGCCAATGACGGCGATATCGTAGATCTCGGAGATAGGGGGCGTACGCAAGGTAGAGGTGGACATCGGCTGGCCTCGGGCTCTTTTGATTTTCTGTCTTGGAAATCGAACATGAATGTTCATTTGCGAAAATGGTAGCCCATAAAGACGCGCGCAGCCAGTCGACTTCGATTGAAAAAACTCATCGAAGGGCGACTAAAAGAAAATATTCGAACATCAGATGCGCATAAGGCGCCCATGAAGGCGCCTTATGCGGGAGGAGGGTTAAACGACTTCCAGACGAATCTTGTTCTGGCTCAGCAGTTGCGCCAGGGCCGGCACCGGCTGCTGGTCGGTGACCAGGCAATCGATCAGGCTGATCGGGCCGAGTCGAATCATCGCGTTACGGCCGAACTTGCTGGAGTCCGCCGCCAGGATCACCTGCCGGGCATTGGCGATGATCGCCTGGGACACCCGCACTTCCTGGTAATCGAAATCGAGCAGGCTGCCGTCTTCGTCGATGCCGCTGATGCCCACCAACGCAAAGTCGACCTTGAACTGGTTGATGAAGTCCACGCTCGCCTGACCGACTACGCCACCGTCGCGACGGACATTGCCGCCAGTCAGCAGCACATCGAAATCATCCTTGGCGCTGAGCATCGAAGCGACGTGCAGGTTGTTGGTGATGATTTTCAGATGACTGTGGTTGAGCAGGGCGCGGGCGATGGATTCGGTGGTGGTGCCGATGTTGATGAACAGCGAGGCGTGATCGGGAATCTGTGCGGCGATGGCTTCGCCGATGCGTTGTTTTTCGTCGCGCATCTGGTCGGCGCGCATCGCATAGGCAGTGTTTTCGACGCTGGAATCATAGGCGGCGCCGCCGTGGTAGCGACGCAGCAGATTGGCTTCCGCCAGTTGATTGATATCGCGGCGGATGGTTTGAGGGGTAACAACGAACAGCGTGGCCATTTCCTCGATGCTCACATAGCCGCGTTCGCGGACCAGCTCGAGGATTTGCTGCTGACGGGGAGGCAGATTCATGGGGCTTCCTTTGGGCTGCCGTGCAAAATTTGCCCATGATGCCGCAGGAATCCGCTCCCGACCAGTTACATGCCGTTACCAGTCCTCAGACTGGCTTATTCAGCGTCCTCACGTTCCCAGTCACGGGTACGGCTGACGGCTTTTTTCCAGCCTTTATACAGCTTCTCTTTTGCCGCTTCGTCCAGGCTCGGTTCGAACTCGCGCTCGATCACTGCCTTGCCGCGCAGTTCTTCCAGGCTGCCCCAGAAACCGCACGCCAGGCCGGCCAGGTACGCCGCACCGAGTGCAGTGGTTTCGCGCATTTGCGGACGCTCGACCTGAGTGCCGAGGATGTCGGCCTGGAACTGCATGAGGAAGTTGTTCGCCACCGCACCACCGTCCACGCGCAGGGCTTTCAGGCGTTCGCCGGAGTCCTGTTGCATGGCGTCGAGCACGTCGCGGGTCTGGTAGGCGATCGATTCCAGCGCAGCGCGGATGATGTGATCCACACGTACGCCGCGAGTCAGGCCGAACAGCGCGCCACGGGCATACGGGTCCCAGTACGGAGCGCCGAGGCCGGTGAAGGCTGGCACCAGGTAGACGCCGTTGCTGTCCTTCACTTTATTGGCGAAGTACTCGGTGTCGTGGGCGTCGTTGATGATTTTCAGTTCATCGCGCAGCCATTGCACGGTCGAACCGCCGTTGAACACAGCACCTTCCAGCGCGTAAGCCACTTCGCCGCGGGGGCCGCAGGCGATGGTGGTGAGCATGCCGTGCTGGGATTTCACCGCTTTGTCGCCGGTGTTCATCAGCAGGAAGCAGCCGGTGCCATAGGTGTTTTTCGCCTGGCCCGGCTCGACGCACATCTGGCCGAACAGTGCAGCCTGCTGGTCACCGGCGATACCGCCGATGGCGATGCCGCTCTTGGTGCGACCGTAGATTTCCGAGGAGGCTTTGACTTCCGGCAGCATCTCGCGCGGGATGTCGAGGATCTCCAGCATCTTCGAATCCCACTCCAGCGAGTGGATGTTGAAGAGCATGGTCCGCGAGGCGTTGGTGTAGTCGGTGACGTGCACCTTGCCGCCGGTGAATTTCCAGATCAGCCAGCTGTCGACGGTGCCGAACAGCAGTTCGCCATTGCGCGCACGCTCACGGCTGCCTTCGACGTTGTCGAGGATCCACTTCAGTTTGGTGCCGGAGAAGTACGGGTCGGTGACCAGGCCGGTGTTCTCACGGATGTAGTCTTCATGACCGTCGCGCTTGAGCTGCTGGCAGATCTCGGTGCTGCGGCGGCATTGCCAGACGATCGCGTTGTAGACCGGGCGGCCGGTGGTCTTGTCCCAGACCACGGTGGTTTCACGCTGGTTGGTGATGCCGATGGCGGCGACCTGGTCGTGGTGCAAACCGGCCTGGGCCAGCGCCTCGACCATCACTGCGCTCTGGGTGGCGAAAATTTCCATCGGATCGTGTTCGACCCAACCGGCTTGCGGGTAATGCTGGGCGAATTCGCGCTGCGCGGTGCAGACCACGTTCGCATCGCGGTCGAAAATGATCGCGCGGGAGCTGGTCGTACCCTGATCGAGGGCAATGATGTAGTTCTTATTCTGAATGTCGGTCATGTCGATTGCCTTGGACGAAATAAGGGTGAGTGGGCCGTGGCGCGGGCTCGAAATGGGCAGGAACCCGCGCCGACTGTTTCAAGAAGTTCTTGGTTTGCCGTCAATGGCCGGTTCTGCGTCCTTTGTAGCAGGTGTGGCGCCGGTCAGGTGACGGGCAATCAGCCCGCGATACCCGGCAGCGCCGAGGCAGGCACCGACAATCGGTGCAAAAATCGGAATCAGGAAGTACGGGATTTCACGGGCGCCGGTGAAGGAAATTTCACCCCAGCCTGCGAAGAAAGTCATCAGTTTCGGACCGAAGTCACGGGCCGGGTTCATCGCGAAACCGGTCAGCGGGCCCATCGAACTGCCGATCACGGCAATCAGCAGGCCGATCAGCAGCGGCGCCAGCGGGCCTTTCGGTAGACCGTTATTGTCGTCGGTCAGGGACATGATCACGCCCATCAGGATCGCGGTGATGATCACCTCGACCAGGAACGCCTGAGCGGTCGACAGCGCAGGGTTCGGGAAGGTGGAGAACACCGAGGCCAGTTCCAGGCTGGCGGCCGAGCCACGAACCATATGGTGAGTTTGTTCGAAATCGAAGAACAGGTTGCTGTACAGCGTGTAAACCAACAGCGCGCCGCAGAAGGCGCCGGCGACCTGGGAAAGAATGTAGAACGGCAGTTTGCGCTTTTCGAAGTCGGCGAAAATGCTCAGGGCGATACTGACGGCAGGGTTCAGGTGCGCACCGGAAACTCCGGCGGTGAGGTAGATCGCCATGCTCACGCCGACGCCCCAGATGATGCTGATTTCCCACAGGCCGAAACTCGCGCCCGCGACCTTGAGCGCGGCGACGCAGCCCGTACCGAAAAAGATCAGCAGTGCAGTACCCAGAAACTCGGCCAGGCACTGGCTCGAGAGCGATGGTTGCTGTAACGCAGTTGTCATTGAAAACCTCGGTTTTTGTTGTTGTCTGGCGCGGTTGCCGACAGGGCAAGGCGCGATTTTCGCCGGGGCAGGATCCCCATCCTGTTCCCGGTTTACTGCTGGGTGCTGCGGTGACGATAATTCTTACATTATTCAGATTCGAAAAAATATAGACAAGAAACAAAGCTGTCAAAGGTCGAAAGTGAACCATCGGTCACAAATAAACTATCAGCCAGGTGAATGATTCTGCGGGGGCACTCCCCGGGCAATCCCGCTGTCAGCCTGCAAGCCCCGGGAAACGTGGCGTGCAGTAGAGCCTTTTGCGTGGCGATGGCCTAGAATCCGGCGCAGGATTTTTTGTCACTGCCGAGCCCGGAGCTGCCATGACCCCTGCGTTGGACTTGTTGAAAAAAGTTCGTGCCGAACATCGCGTGCACAGTTACGAACATGACCCAAAGGCTGCGTCCTATGGGCTGGAGGCCGCGGAAAAACTGGGGCTGGAACCGGCGCAGGTGTTCAAGACGCTGCTGGCGGCCAGTGAAAAAGGTGAATTGCTGGTCGCGGTGGTGCCGGTCGTCGGAAGCCTCGACCTCAAGGGACTCGCCCACGCCGCTGGAGTGAAAAAAGTGGAAATGGCCGACCCGGCCGCTGCCCAACGTTCCACCGGTTACCTGTTGGGTGGGATCAGCCCGCTGGGGCAGAAAAAACGCCTGCGCACCTTTATTGATAATTCCGCCCAAGGTTTTGCGACCATTTATGTCAGTGCCGGTCGACGTGGCCTGGAGGTCGAACTGGCGCCCGCCGTCCTCGCCGAGCACACCCAGGCGAAGTTCGCCGACATTGGTCGCGCCTGAGTTCTGTATGAGAAAAATTGACCGGTTCTGTCACTGGCGATGAACAAGCCGTAGCGGCATGCTCTTTCGACTGACACAGGGAGAAGGTTATGCAGCTCGAGTTTCATCAGGTCGACGCATTCAGCGATCGGCCCTTCAGTGGCAACCCGGCGATGGTTTATCGGCTCGACGCCTGGCTCGCGGACGACTTGATGCAGAAGATCGCCGCCGAGCACAACCTGGCGGAAACCGCATTTCTGGTGCGCGAAGGCCAGGCCTGGCATATTCGCTGGTTCACGCCGACCACCGAAGTGCCGTTGTGCGGTCACGCGACGCTAGCCAGTGCCTATGTGCTGTTCGAGATCTATAAGGAAAGCGCCGAGCGTCTGGACTTCACCTGCAAGTCCGGGCCGTTGAGTGTCAGCCGTGAAGGTGGCCGGCTGTGGCTGGATTTCCCGGCTATTGAAGCGGTGGAGAAAGGCGTCACCGTGGAGATCGAGCGGGCGTTGAATGTCCAGGCGGTGGATGTTCTGAGTTCCAACGAGCTGTTCGTGGTGCTGGAGTCCGAGCAGGCGGTGCTCGATTGCACGCCGGACATGGTCGCCCTGGCCAAGCTTCCTTGGCTCGGCGCCATCGTCACGGCCCGGGGCAATCAGCATGATTTCGTCTCGCGCTATTTCGCTCCGGCCATCGGCATCAATGAAGACCCGGTCACGGGGTCGACCCATTGCAGCCTGATTCCGTACTGGTCAAAACGCCTGGGCAAGTCGAGCCTGACCGCTTGCCAGCGTTCTGCGCGGGGCGGCGAGCTGTTCTGTCGGCTGGAAGGCGAGCGGGTGAAGATTGGCGGGAATGCGACGCTCGTTGCGAGCGGCACCCTGATGCTGGGTTAAGGCAAAAAGAGAGGGAGCCATCAGGCTCCCTCTCTTTTTGCGGGTCAGTGGGCAGTGCTATATCGGCGAACACCGTTTTCCACGGCCGGAATCTGCGCAGCCGTGCTACCGGACGCCTGGAACAACACCAGATGTTCCGCCGCCACCCGAATCCCGACATCCGCACCAACCTGGTGGTCTGCGTGGCTCGGGAAGATCGATTCCAGTTGCGCGCCGGTCGGCAGTTGCAGGCGATACAGGGTCGAAGCCCCGAGGAAGGTCTTGCCGACGATCCGTGCTTTCAACCCGCTGTCCGGCGCATAAACGATGTCATCCGGACGCAGCAGGACATCCACCGCGCCGCCGGTCGGCCAGGTGTAGGCGCGATTGCCGCGCAGTTCGCCGAGTTCGGTGTGCACCGATTCCGGGCTGCCGAGCTGGCCGCGAATGAAGTAACCCTGACCGATAAAGCTCGCCACAAACGGCGTCGCCGGCTCGTGATAGAGGTTGTACGGCGTATCCCACTGCTCCAGCCGGCCTTCCTTGAACACGCCGACGTGATCGCTGACGGCGAAGGCTTCTTCCTGATCGTGAGTCACCAGAATCGCACTGGTGCCACGGGCCTTGAGGATGTCGCGTACCTCGTGGCTGAGCTTGCGTCGCAGTTCGCCGTCGAGGTTGGAGAACGGTTCGTCGAGCAGCAGCAGTTGCGGTTCCGGCGCCAGGGCGCGGGCGAGGGCGACACGTTGCTGCTGGCCACCGGACAATTCGTGCGGAAAGCGCTTGCCGAGGTTCTTCAGGTTGACCAGTTCCAGCAACTCTTCGACGACGCGCTCCTTGTTCGGGTGCTTGCGAATGCCGAAGGCGATGTTGTCCGCGACGCTCAGGTGCGGGAACAGCGCGTAGTCCTGGAACACCATGCCGATCCGGCGTTTTTCCGGGGCGAGGGTGAAACCGGCGCTGGAGATGGTTTCACCGCCGAGCTGGATTTCCCCTTCGTGCACCGGTTCGAAACCGGCGATGGCGCGCAGGGTGGTGGTCTTGCCGCAGCCCGAGGAACCGAGCAGGCAACCGATGTCACCGGCGTTGAGGTGCAGATTGAGGTTCTGCACCACACGTTGATCTTGATAGCCGCAAGCGAGGTTGCGCAGGTTCAGCAGTAATTCATGACTCATGCGTGGTGATATGCCGGTTCGACGAGGAACTCGAGCAGGGCCTTCTGTGCGTGGAGACGGTTTTCTGCCTGATCCCAGGCGACGGAGCGCGGGTCATCGAGCAGATCGAGGCTGATTTCCTCCCCGCGATGGGCGGGCAGGCAGTGCATGAATAGCACGTCCTCGGCGGCCAGGTCGAGCAGGGCGCGATTGACCTGGAAAGGTGCGAACAGCTGCAGACGCTTGGCGGTTTCCTCTTCCTGGCCCATGGAGGTCCAGACGTCGGTGCTCACCAGGTGTGCGCCACGCACGGCGTCCTTCGGGTCGCGGACGATGGTCACGCGGTCACCGGCCCTGGCGACGAACTCGGGATTCGGCTCGTAGCCTTCCGGGCAGGCCACGCGCAACTGGAAGTCGAACTGGATCGCCGCTTCTATATAGCTGTTGCACATGTTGTTGCCGTCGCCTATCCACGCCACGGTCTTGCCCTGGATCGAGCCGCGGTGTTCGAGGAAGGTCTGCATGTCGGCCAGCAACTGGCACGGGTGCAGGTCATCGGACAGGCCGTTGATCACCGGCACGCGGGAGTTGGCGGCGAATTCGGTCAGGGTGCTGTGGGCAAAGGTACGGATCATCACCGCATCGAGCATGCTCGACATGACGATGGCGCAGTCGCCGATGGGCTCGCCACGGCCCAGCTGGGTGTCGCGCGGCGAAAGGAAGATCGCCTGGCCACCGAGCTGGATCATGCCGGCCTCGAAGGAGATCCGGGTACGGGTCGAGGATTTCTCGAAGATCATCCCCAGGACGCGGTTTTTCAGAGGCTCGAACAGTACGCCGCGGTTACGCAGGTCCTTGAGCTCAACGCCTCGACGGATCACGCTGACCAGCTCTTCGGGCGTGCAATCCATCAGGGAGAGAAAGTGCCTTGCGCTCATCATTGACTACCTTTTTGCTACAAACCGCAGATGCTCAAAGCCTTGTTTACGGGAACAACGGGCGAGACCTGCGGCGTAAGCCGCACGGGGGCGACGAAATAGGGGGAGGCGCGATATTGACACTAAATGTCGCGTTTTTCCAATAGGCTACGATTTTTGCGGATTTTGCGGGGGTGACGAGGTCACACGAAGCGCTTGTTTGAAGCCGGATTTCCCGACCTTTGTACACTGGCGCCGCAGGGCTTGGCAATCAGGCGGGGCGGGGATGGAGCAGACCTGGTCGGTTTGCGACCGGTCGGCCATGGAAGCGCCGGTCGGATGTCAGACCTGAAACATTTGCTAAAGCAAAGTGCTGGGTTATAAATAACTCACGAGCGACGCAGGAAGCCTCCGCATGGAATCGAAAGAAAAACTGTTAATGGAATTGCTGGGCCACACGGCACGCTCACTGACTCATCTGACCGCATCGGTCACCTCCCTGTCCTTCGAGCTGCTGCGCAGTGAAGACGAAGTGGTCAAGACCGCCGGCCGCCACATGATTGATCGCATGGCGACCATCAGCACCGGGCTCGACGAGCATTGGCGACTGATCGGCGAACTCACCGGCGTGCACGTCGCCCACGAGCAGATCGAAACCATTCAGGAAATCCAGCTGGCGGCGCCACCCCAGTTGCCCTCCAGTTGATCGCGATGAAGGGCTATCGGCTCGCCTGATAGTCGTCGATTCACAAGACGAACGTCGCTGGCGCCACGCCCGGCCACGCGCCATAGTTTTGTTCCCGCAGGCGTTATTGCCTGCCCAGAACAAGACAGAGACTGGCCATGACCAAGACTCTCCATCACCGTGCGTGCCACCTGTGCGAAGCCATTTGTGGCCTGAGCATCGAAACCACTGAAACCGACGGCCATGTGCAGATCACCTCGATCAAGGGTGACGCACTGGATACCTTCAGTCGCGGGCACATCTGCCCCAAGGCTGTGGCGCTGCAAGACATTCAGAACGATCCGGATCGCCTGCGCCAACCCATGCGTCGAGTCGGCAGTGAATGGTTGCCGATCGGGTGGGAAGAAGCTTTTGAGCTGGTGGCTGAAAAGCTGTCGGCGATTCAAACGCGTCATGGGCAAAACTCGGTTGCCGTGTATCAGGGCAATCCGAGCGTGCACAACTACGGGCTGATGACCCACAGCAATTACTTTCTGGGCCTGCTGAAAACCCGCAATCGTTACTCGGCCACTTCTGTCGACCAACTGCCCCATCACCTGACCAGCTACTTGATGTACGGCCACGGTTTGCTGCTGCCGATCCCGGACATCGATCACACCGACTTCATGCTGATCCTGGGCGGCAACCCGCTGGCGTCCAACGGCAGCATCATGACCGTGCCGGATGTGGAAAAGCGTCTGAAGGCGATTCAGGCCCGGGGCGGCAAAGTGGTGGTGGTCGATCCACGGCGCAGCGAGACGGCGGCGATGGCCGATCAGCATCTGTTCGTGCGTCCGGGTGGCGATGCGGCGTTGCTGTTTGGTGTACTCAATACGCTGTTCAGCGAAGGACTGACGTCGGACAGCCATCTGCCGGTGGACGGTCTCGACGACGTGCGCGCAGCGGTGGCGGCGTTCACGGCCGAGGCCATGAGCCCGTTGTGCGCCGTTCCCGCCGAGCAGATCCGCCAATTGGCCCGGGACTTCGCCGCTGCGCCAAGCGCCGTCTGCTACGGCCGGATGGGTGTTTCCACCCAGGCCTTCGGCACGCTGTGCCATTGGGTCGTGCAGTTGATCAACCTGGTGACCGGCAATCTCGACCGTGTGGGCGGCGCTCTGTGCACCGAGCCGGCAGTGGATCTGGTGGCGTCCACCTCGGGCGGACATTTCAACAAATGGCAAAGCCGGGTCTCGGGTCGCCCGGAGTACGGCGGCGAGCTGCCGGTCTCTGCGCTGGCCGAAGAAATGCTCACCGAAGGTGAAGGGCAGATCCGTGCGTTGATCACCGTCGCCGGCAACCCGGTACTGTCCACGCCTAATGGCCGACAACTGGAGCAGGCACTGGACGGGCTGGAGTTCATGGTCAGCGTCGACCTGTACATCAACGAAACCACGCGCTACGCGGACCTGATCCTGCCGTCCACCTCGGCGCTGGAGAACGATCACTACGACACCACGTTCAACCTGTTCGCGGTGCGCAACGTCACCCGTTTCAACCGGGCGATCCTCGCCAAACCCGAGGGCGCGCTGCATGACTGGGAAATCTTCGTCGGCCTGGCCAAGGCTTTTGCGGCGAAGACCGACAAGGAACTGAAGCCGACGATGCCGCCGGCGAAGATGATCGATATGGGCCTGCGCATGGGCCTGTATGGCGATGCATCCGAGCACAAGTTGTCGCTGGCGACGCTGTTCGATCATCCGCACGGCGTTGATCTGGGGGCTCTGAAACCCAACCTGGCATCGCGATTGAAGACTGCCAATCAACGCGTTCAGGCAGCGCCGCCGGAGATTCTCGCCGACCTGGCGCGGTTCTCTGCCTTGCAGGCGCCGGCTGCCGGTGAACTGTTGATGATTGGTCGCCGTCACGTGCGCAGCAATAACTCTTGGATGCACAACTATCATCGACTGGTGAAGGGCAAGCCGCGTCATCAGTTGCTGATGAACCCGGACGATCTCGCCAGTCGCGGGCTCACTGATGGTCAGCTTGTGCGCGTCAGCTCCCGGGTCGGGCAGATCGAGGTCGAGGTGCTCGGCAGTGCGGACATGATGCCGGGCGTGGTCAGCCTGCCCCACGGCTGGGGCCATGCCCGACCGGGTGTGCAGATGGCGATTGCCAGCGGCCAGCCGGGTTCCAGCGCCAACGATCTGACCGATGAATGCCAGCTCGACGAGTTGTCGGGCAATGCGGCGCTCAACGGCGTTCCGGTGACGGTGGCGGCGGCTTGAGCATGTCTGTCGGGGAGACCGAGCAGCGCGCTCGGGATTCCGTTACAATGCGCCACCGTGCCGACCCATGAGTCGGAAAGTTCAGCCGAGGTGCTCCATGGATATCATCGAAACGATTAAAGAGCAGATTGCCAACAACACCATTCTGCTTTACATGAAAGGCTCGCCGAATGCCCCGCAGTGTGGCTTCTCCGCGAAAGCTGCTCAGGCCGTCATGGGCTGTGGCGAGAAGTTCGCCTACGTCGACATCCTGCAGAACCCGGAAATCCGTGCCAACCTGCCGAAGTACGCCAACTGGCCGACTTTCCCGCAGCTGTGGGTAGCCGGTGAACTGGTCGGCGGCAGCGACATCATGGCTGAAATGTTCGCCAACGGTGAACTGCAGACTCTGGTCAAGGAAGCATCCGCCAAGGCTGCTGCGGCCAAGTCCGAAGCCTGATCGGTTTCAGCCCGGATTTCGGCGAGTCTGAAGTCCGGGCAATAAAAAGCCCCGCCTCTCGAAAGAGGGCGGGGCTTTTTAATGTCTCGAGTTCAGCGCTTGCTGATTACTCGTCGTCGCCCATCTGCGATTGCAGATAGTTCTCGAGACCGACTTTATCGATCAGGCCCAGTTGGGTTTCCAGCCAGTCGATGTGTTCTTCTTCGGATTCGAGAATGTCTTCAAGCAGTTCGCGGCTGCCGAAGTCGCCAACCGATTCGCAGTGAGCGATGGCGGCTTTCAGATCGGCATGGCCGGTCTTCTCGATGCGCAGATCGCACTCCAGCATTTCCTTGGTGTGCTCGCCGATGTGCAGCTTGCCCAGGTCCTGCACGTTCGGCAGGCCTTCAAGGAACAGGATGCGCTTGATCAGCTTGTCCGCGTGCTTCATCTCGTCGATGGATTCGTGGTACTCGTGCTTGCCCAGCTTGTTCAGGCCCCAATCTTCATACATGCGCGCATGCAGGAAGTACTGATTGATCGCGACCAGCTCATTGGCAAGGATCTTGTTGAGATGCTGGATGACTGTTACGTCGCCTTTCATGATGGGAGTCCTGCCCTAAGTAGCGGTATATACGGCAGAGTTTGAGCTTGGTATTTATAAGTGTCAAACCTAAGTTATTGAATAATATATGAAAATTAATCGGAATAAGAATGTTTGTGTTCCGCGTCTAGTCGCTAAGCAATTGATTTGCAGGCATAAAAAAACCGGACATTAGTCCGGTTCTTCGAATTGGGTGCAATTACGCTGCAGTAAATTCTACAGGGTAGGGGATCGCGGCCTGGGCGGTTTGCAGCTTGGTCAGGGTTTCGCGTACCACTTCCTTCGCAAGGCAGGCACATTTGCCGCATTGGCTGGCTACGCCGGTGGCCTGACGGACTTCTTTATAGCTGCAGCAACCTTCATAGATCGCTTCGCGGATCTGTCCGTCGGTGACGCCAGTGCAGAGGCAAACATACATAAGTGAGAACCGTCGCTGGTTGTGGCTCAATTGCGATGGATCTTAATGTTAACGAGAATGATTGTCAAAGTGCTTTCCCAACGGTTTTCATCGCCAACGGCTGTGACTGACGAACGGTGGTGAATGGCTGAATGCCAGCCGGGATTTCGCGAAAAACCTTTGAGGACAGTCGAAAAACGCAGTGTATGATGGTCGGCCCTTGCGAAGGGGGTTCGTGTCACAGGGCTGTCGCCTGAGGGTGACAGGCTGGCGCGGACCCTGAACTTCAAGTTTCTACACCAGGAGATATCAATGAGCGTACTCGTAGGCAAACAAGCCCCTGACTTCACCGTCCCGGCCGTACTCGGCAATGGCGAGATCGTTGACAGCTTCACCCTGTCCTCGGCCATCAAAGGCAAATACGGCCTGGTGTTCTTCTACCCGCTGGACTTCACCTTCGTCTGCCCGTCCGAGCTGATCGCTCTGGACAACCGCATGGCTGACTTCAAGGCGCGCAACGTAGAAGTGGTCGCTGTGTCGATCGACTCGCACTTCACCCACAACGCCTGGCGCAACACCCCGGTCAACAATGGCGGCATCGGCCAGGTGAAATACACCATGGCTGCCGACATGAAGCACGAAATCGCCAAGGCCTACGACGTTGAATCCGAAGGCGGCGTGGCTTTCCGTGGCGCATTCCTGATCGACGACAAGGGCGTTGTCCGCTCGCAGATCATCAACGACCTGCCGCTGGGCCGTAACATGGAAGAGCTGATCCGTCTGGTCGACGCTCTGCAATTCCACGAAGAGCACGGCGAAGTCTGCCCTGCCAACTGGAAAAAAGGCGACAAAGGCATGAACGCTTCGCCGGAAGGCGTTGCGGCATACCTGACCGAGAACGCTGCTGCCCTGTAAGGCGCAACGTCGAGGTACAAAAAAACCGGCTCTTGAGCCGGTTTTTTCATGCGTGGGGTTTAACCCGACGACCATCAGTCGTCGAAGTCTTCCCAGCCGCCCATCTGCTTCCAGCGGTTGACGATGCCGCAGAACAGCTCGGCAGTCTTTTCGGTGTCGTAACGCGCGGAGTGCGCTTCACGGCCATCGAAATCGATGTCGGCTGCCTGACAGGCCTTGGCCAGTACGGTCTGACCGTACGCCAGACCCGCGAGGGTCGCGGTGTCGAAGCTGGAGAACGGGTGGAACGGATTGCGCTTCATGTCCAGCCGCGCGACGGCAGCGTTGAGGAAGCCCAGGTCGAAGCTGCTGTTGTGGCCGACCAGGATCGCCCGCTTGCAACCGTTGGCCTTCAAGGCCTTGCGCACGCCTCGGAAGATATCGGTCAGGGCCGTCTCTTCGCTGACCGCCATGCGCAACGGGTGATCGAGCTTGATTCCGGTGAACTCCAGCGCCGCCGCTTCGATGTTGGCGCCTTCGAACGGCTCGACACGGAAGAAGTAGGTGTGATCCGGGTAGACGAAACCCTTTTCATCCATGGCGATGGTGGTCGCGGCAATCTCCAGCAGAGCGTCGGTGGCCGAGTTGAAGCCTCCGGTTTCTACGTCGACGACAACCGGCAGGTAGCCGCGAAAGCGTGCTGCCATCGGATGGCGCGAACCGCCGCCACCTTGACCGTCCAGTTCGTCGTCGAAATGGTCTTCACTCACGCGTGTTCCTCCAGCAGGCGCCAGCGCAGTTTTTCACCGGCGCGCAGCGGGATAACGTTCAGCTCGCCGAAGGGCAGGCTGGTCGGGGCGGTCCATTCTTCACGAACCAGGGTGATACGGTCGGTGTTGGCCGGCAGACCGTAGAAGCGCGGGCCATTGAGGCTGGCGAAGGCTTCGAGCTTGTCCAGCGCATTGCGCTGCTCGAAGGCTTCGGCATACAGCTCGATGGCGGCGTACGCGGTGTAGCAGCCGGCACAGCCGCAGGCGGCTTCCTTGGCGTGCTGGGCGTGCGGCGCCGAGTCGGTGCCGAGGAAGAACTTCGCGCTGCCACTGGTGGCCGCGTCGAGCAGAGCTTCCTGATGCGTATTACGCTTGAGGATCGGCAGGCAATAGAAGTGCGGCCGGATCCCGCCCACCAGCATGTGGTTGCGGTTGTACAGCAGGTGATGCGCGGTGATGGTCGCGCCGACGTTGGCCGAAGCCTCGTTGACGAACTGCACGGCATCGCCGGTGGTGATGTGTTCGAACACGACCTTGAGCGTCGGGAAACGCTCGACCACGCGGCGCATGTGCTCGTCGATGAAGATTTTTTCGCGGTCGAACACGTCGACGTCGCCACGGGTGACTTCACCGTGGATCAACAGCGGCATGCCGACTTCGGCCATGGCTTCCAGCGCCGGGAAGATCTTGTCGATGCTGGTGACCCCGGAATCGGAGTTGGTGGTGGCGCCGGCCGGGTACAACTTGGCCGCGTGGACAAAACCGCTGGCCTTGGCTTCACGAATTTCTTCGGGCTGGGTACGGTCGGTGAGGTACAGCACCATCAACGGCTCGAAACGACTGCCGGCCGGGCGGGCAGCGAGAATCCGCTGGCGATAGCCGTCGGCTTCAGCGGCGTTGCGCACCGGAGGTACCAGGTTAGGCATGATGATGGCGCGACCAAAGGTGCGCGCAACATCTGCAACGGTATTGGTCAACACGGCACCATCGCGAAGATGAATGTGCCAGTCGTCGGGACGCAGCAGGGTCAGGCGGTCGGACATGAGGGGATTCCAGGCGGGTCAAACTGAGGCGAATGCTACCGGAAAAGACTCTTGCAGGCACTCGCTATCAAGTTTTGCGACGAGCGTCCGATATCCCATAGGTATGCCGTAAACATGTATGTATCGGTCTTTTTTGTTGTAGAAGCCAATGGAGCCTCCCGTGCGCCAGCGTTATTTAGCCTTGCTCAGTGTGTTTGCCAGTCTTCCCGCGATGGCATTGACCTACCAGACCCGTCTGGAGAACATTGAGTGGACGGTCGAAGGCGACAAGTTCGAATGCCGCCTGACGCAGCCGATCACCGATTTCGGCTCGGGCCAGTTCGTGCGCAAGGCCGGCGAGCAGGCGATCTTTCGCCTGAATGCCTACAACGCGATGCTGGGCGGTGGTTCGGCAACCTTGCTGGCGGCGGCAGCGCCCTGGCAGCCGGGACGCAATGACATCAACCTGGGCAGCGTCAGGATCGGCACCGGCAACGTGCTGTTCAACAGTTCGCAATCGCAGGCCGGCGGGTTGATCAGTGGTTTGCTGGAAGGTCGCAGCCCGGTGGTGCGACGTGCCTCCGGCGATGGGCGGGTCTCCGAAGTGCGCCTGCTGCCGGTCAAGTTCAGCAAGGCGTTCAACGACTACCAGACCTGCGTGGCGAAACTGCTCCCGCAGAATTTCGATCAGGTCAAAAACTCGCAGGTCGGTTTTCCGGGCGAAGGCACCGATCTGGACGCCGCTGCGAAAGCCAAACTGCAAGTGATGCTCGAGTTCATGAAGGCCGATCCGACGGTCAATCACATTGAGCTCGATGGCTATTCCGACAACAGCGGCAATCGCCTGACCAATCGTGAGCTGTCGCGCCGTCGTGCGCTGGCGGTGGTCGATTTCTTCAAGGCCAACGGCATCGCCGAATCGCAGATCACCGTGCGTTTCCACGGCGAGCAATACCCGCTGGTACCGAACACCAACGCCGCCAACCGGGCGAAAAACCGGCGGGTCAGCGTGAAGCTGGCCCGGGTGGCACCGGTTGCCGCTCCAGCACCTCAAGCCAGTACGCCTGCCAACGCCGCGGCGACTTCCTGACCTGTCGGTCATCGTCGCGCTCTCGACAGATTCTGTCGCTTTGTCGTCTTAAGCTGTCGCGCCTCTGTAAATTATCGCGTTTGAGCGGTAGACTCCTCGGCTTTCCGTAGAACCCCGTGGAGTGATGGCATGGCGGACGTAAACAAGGTCGTTCTGGCGTATTCCGGCGGCCTGGACACTTCGGTGATCCTCAAGTGGCTGCAGGATACTTATAACTGTGAAGTCGTGACCTTCACCGCTGACCTGGGTCAGGGCGAAGAGGTCGAGCCGGCTCGCGCCAAGGCGCAGGCCATGGGCGTCAAAGAAATCTACATCGACGACCTGCGCGAAGAATTCGTGCGTGACTTCGTGTTCCCGATGTTCCGCGCCAACACCGTTTACGAAGGCGAGTACCTGCTGGGTACTTCCATCGCGCGTCCGCTGATCGCCAAGCGTCTGATCGAAATCGCCAACGAAACCGGCGCCGACGCCATTTCCCACGGCGCGACCGGCAAGGGCAACGATCAGGTACGTTTCGAACTGGGTGCCTACGCGCTCAAGCCAGGCGTAAAAGTGATCGCCCCTTGGCGCGAGTGGGACCTGCTGTCCCGCGAGAAGCTGATGGATTACGCCGAGAAGCACGCGATCCCGATCGAGCGTCACGGCAAGAAGAAATCCCCGTACTCGATGGACGCCAACCTGCTGCACATTTCCTATGAAGGCGGCGTGCTGGAAGACACCTGGACCGAGCACGAAGAAGACATGTGGCGCTGGACCGTCTCCCCGGAGAAGGCTCCCGACACCCCGCAATACCTGGAACTGACCTACCGCAACGGCGACATCGTCGCGCTGGACGGCGTCGAAATGACCCCGGCCACCGTACTGGCGACCCTGAACAAGATCGGTGGTCAACACGGTATCGGCCGTCTCGACATCGTTGAAAACCGTTACGTCGGCATGAAGTCCCGTGGCTGCTACGAAACCCCGGGCGGCACCATCATGCTGCGTGCTCACCGCGCCATTGAATCGATCACCCTGGACCGCGAAGTCGCTCACCTGAAAGACGAGTTGATGCCGAAGTACGCCAGCCTGATCTACACCGGCTACTGGTGGAGCCCTGAGCGTCTGATGCTGCAACAGATGATCGACGCCTCCCAGGTCAACGTGAACGGCGTCGTGCGCCTGAAACTGTACAAGGGCAACGTGATCGTGACCGGCCGCAAATCCGACGACTCGCTGTTCGACGCCAACATCGCGACCTTCGAAGAAGACGGCGGCGCTTACAACCAGGCCGACGCGGCGGGCTTCATCAAGCTCAATGCGCTGCGCATGCGGATTGCTGCCAACAAGGGCCGCAAGCTGTTCTGAGCCCCTCGGGCCTGATGTGAAATAGCGGCCTTGTCGTTGTGACAAGGCCGCTATGCTGGAAAACCCTTCTGTTTACCTGATCGTTGCCGATCAGCGTTTCCGAATTAATTGGCACTTTGTGCATCGCATTGATGTGCTTCGTGTATCCGCGCCTCAATTTAAACTTTTCCCAATACAGTGATGTTCAGCGATTGGACGTCGTAAATAATACAATGCGTCGTTCCCGTGGTTTTTTTTCCTTGTTTTAGCGTTTTGGCGAAATTTTCTTTCGGTAAAATATCCGACATGTCGTCGGTTAAAACGAGGAGTATTCTTGGTAAGTTCTCACCGGGATGTGGGATTTTTTTCAATAACGTGTCGATTTTTGATTCGGTATTCGGTCCTCGAGTATCAATGATGCACAGCGTGTGCAGTGGTTTTGGTAGTTTTACGGTGTGTGATCCTGTATTCGATTGAACTGTAAGTTCGCCGAGAAAGTCAGGGGGTTGATCTTTGAAAGCCTTGAGAAAGTTCTTGTCGTTATCAAAGTCGGAGGGCGCATAAAGGGAGCGGTAGTTGAAGTTCAATGTGATGAAGAACAGGAATAGCAAATAGAATGGAAAGCTGATCAGAAACCAGATGTAGATTTCCCTTTCATCCTGGTCAAGGAAGGGCAAGGACACCGCCGCGGACGTTTCGGAGATGAATGCGAATATGGCAATGACACTGATGGGGTTGGTGATTTTTCTGTTGATCTTTAACATATCCTTTACTCATGAGTGTGATCGTTCTCGTCATGTTGGGTGGTTTGAATTGTTGTAGTTGGGAGAATGTGCTTCCCGGTATTTGGTGTTTATAGTAAAAAAGGCTGGATGGGTATAAGTATGTTGTTTCGGCTTTTTTTTCGTATTGAGTGCATCTTTTTCAAGGTTCGCTATCAAGCAGTCATGCCAGTGAGCCTTTTCTGTAGGATAAATCTTTATTGCCTGTAGGAAGTGTCTCTCGCTACTGATGCAAGGGAACTTCGCTATGCCATGGATGAAATGACTACGTTATTGTGCCGGTTCTAAAAATTCGAACAGCGAAACTGGACTTGCCCATGAATAAAGTGCTGATCGTGGATGATCATCCTGTCATTCGTCTTGCGGTGCGTATGCTGATGGAGCGTCATGGCTACGAAGTCATTGCAGAAACGGATAACGGAGTGGATGCATTACAACTGGCTCGTGACCAGATGCCCGATATCGTCATTCTGGATATCGGTATACCGAAACTCGATGGTCTGGAAGTGATTGCGCGGCTGACGACCAGCGCGATGCCCCTGAAAGTGCTGGTGCTGACCTCCCAGGCCCCGGGGCATTTTTCCATGCGTTGCATGCAGTCGGGGGCAGCAGGATATGTTTGCAAGCAACAGGATCTGACCGAACTGCTCAGCGCTATCAAGGCTGTGCTGTCCGGGTACAGTTATTTTCCGAATCAGGCGTTGCACACCGTACGCACCAGCCTGGGAAATGCCAGTGAAGCGGATATGGTCGATCGCCTTTCCGGGCGCGAGATGATGGTGTTGCAGCAACTGGCACGCGGCAAGACCAACAAGGAAATCGCCGATGGCATGTTTCTCAGCAACAAGACTGTCAGCACCTACAAGACACGGCTGTTGTTGAAGCTCAACGCGCGTTCGCTGGTGGATCTGATCGAACTGGCCCAGCGTAATGGCCTGGTCTGACCGCTTCAGTCGCTGACGGATCATGGGCAGATCGGCATCAGCATGCAGCAGAAACGAAAAAGCCTCCGTTGCGGAGGCTTTTAAATGTCAGAGATCAAAGTCGTAATCGGCCAATTGCTTTTGCAGTCGGCGTTCCTCAAGCATGTTATCGATGGTCCGGCGTTTGCTCAGGTTGGTCTTGGCGACCTCAACCACCGGTTCGTCGTCCGCATCCGCGACGAAATCGTCTTCTACGTCCACTTGCTCTTTGCTGGTGCTCATAAGGTTAACTCCAGGCTAAGACTGCCTTTGGCGCTCCTTATATCGACATTCCGGCAGATCGTAAAAAAGATTTTTTCAATCGCAATATCAATAATTCCAATAGGCGCTCAATCGTCCGAAGTTTTGGCCTTGTATTCGCACAAGTCTTCGATCCGACAGCTGCCACACCGCGGCTTGCGGGCCAGGCACACATAGCGACCGTGAAGAATGAGCCAGTGGTGTGAATCGAGCAGGTATTGCTTTGGCACAAACTTCATCAGTTTGTTTTCCACTTCGACCACATTCTTGCCAGGGGCAATGCCGGTGCGGTTGCTGACCCGGAAAATGTGGGTGTCCACCGCCATCGTCAACTGTCGGAACGCGGTATTGAGCACGACGTTGGCGGTCTTGCGGCCAACGCCGGGCAATGCCTCCAGCTCTTCGCGTGTCTGCGGGACTTCGCCATTGTGCAGCTCGACCAGCATGCGACAGGTTTCGATCACGTTTTTGGCCTTGCTGTTATAGAGGCCGATAGTCTTGATGTACTCGGACAATCCTTCGACGCCCAAGGCATGAATGGCGGCCGGTGTGTTGGCCACCGGGTAAAGCTTTGCCGTCGCCTTGTTCACCCCGACGTCGGTCGATTGGGCGGACAGAATCACCGCGATCAACAATTCGAAAGGCGAAGAGTAGGCGAGTTCGGTCTTGGGTTCGGGATTGTCCTCGTGAAATCGGCGGAAGATCTCCAGACGTTTTGCGGCATTCATGGGTGATGCGTTTCCTCGGGTGGGGCGGCGGGGCGAGTCCAGGCCTGACGGGCGCCCAGTAACAGCCCCAGCAATATGAAGGCGCCGGGAGCCAGCGTCGCGAAATGCAGGCCGTCGCCGAACAGAATCAAACCTTGCCAGTGATCCGACAGGTGATGGCCGATGCTGCCCTGACCGAGCAGCTCGCGCAACACCGCCAGCACGGTCATCAGTGCGATGAACAAGCCGCACAGTTTCAGGCGTCCTCGGGCTGGCAGTCGAAAGAATCCATTGTGTTCGAATATGACGCACTGCAAACCGATCAGCCCGACGTAAAGGCTGACCAGTTGATGCCACTGCACAGCGCTGCGTTGCAGCAGAATATCGGCGCACCCCGCCAGCGTCGCGGCCAGTACCAGGCTGACCGGTAACAGGCTCTCGCCGCTCAGACGTGCCCGCAGCGCTGCCATGCACACGCCGTACAGGCTCACCACAACAGCGAACATCAGCACAATCGCCAGCGCGCCCGCGACTGAGTCAGTGGCGCCGATCAACAGCACCAGCATCATTGAGTTCGACAGTGTCGCTGACGTGTTCATGGCGCGCTCCCGAGCAGGGTCGTCCGGTGATCATCGAAATAACGCAGGGCATCGTGGATGGCGTTGATGGCTGCGCGGGACGTGATGGTTGCACCAGCGATCTGGTCGAATTGTCCCTGATCCTTTTTCAGGGCCCATCCGGCATCGGTCGGTTGGCTGCCGGATTTACCGATAAACGCCTGCAACCAGCTATTTGGCCAGTCGCCAATATGTCCGCCCAGCGCCGGCGTTTCAGTTTGCTCCAGGGTTTTCACGCCGAGCAACCGGCCATTGGCATCGATGGCAATCAGCAATTCGATGGGACCCGCATAGCCCTCGCTCCGGGTGCGTAGCAGCACCGCCACCGGTTGACCAGACTTGGTCGCCCGATAACCACCCAGCAACTCGCTGTGGCTCAAGTGGGTGTCGGCCAGCTCCAGAGGTTGTTCCAGAGGCTGATTGTCGTACGCATCGACCGAAAGCACGTCCAGCAGTTTGCGACTTTCGAGCTGGCGCTGCTCGGCGGCGATGTGCGGTGCGTTACTGCGTTGCACAACACAGGTCACACTGACGCCTATCGTTGCCAGCAACGCCAGGGTTATCAAACTGTTCGTACGGTTCATGGTTTCACCTGCGTCTGACGAGCGACTGCAAGGCGTTCCAGCGCCGGCACGCACAGATTCATCAGCAATACCGCGAACGCCACACCATCCGGATAGCCGCCCCAGGTGCGAATCAGATAGGTCAGCAGGCCGACGCCCACGCCGAACAACAAGCGGGCGAGTGGACTTTTTGCACCGGAAACCGGCTCGGTGACGATGAAGAACGCGCCAAGCATGGTGGCGCCGCTCAGCAGATGAAACAGCGGTGAGCCATGGGAGTCGGAGCCCGAACCGTTCCAGCACAGCAGGCTGATGACGAACAGACTGGCGAGCATGCCAACCGGCGCCTGCCAGCCGATCACCCGACGCTGCAGCAGGAACAGCCCGCCGGCGAGGAATGCCAGGTTCGCCCATTCGACGCCGTGCCCGCCAAAGCGACCGAATGCCGGATTGCCGGCAAACAGTTCGTCCATGGTCAGGCTTTTGTTGATGCGCAGACTGTCCAGTGCAGTGGCCTGAACCCAGGCGTCCGGCTGCGTGCCCAGATTGAACACTTGGCCAAAAGCCGCCGTCAGATCCATCCCATGGGCAGGCCAATGAGTCATCGGCTGCGGGAACATCACCATCACCAAGGCAAAGCCGAGCATGGCCGGGTTGAAAGGGTTTCGGCCCACGCCGCCGTACAAGTGTTTGCCCAACAGCAGGCCTGAGGCGATCGCCGTGACCGTCAGCCACCACGGACAATAAGGCGGCAGTGCGATGGCCAGCAGCGTGGCGCTGACCACCGCGCTGCCATCGGTCAGGGTCGCTTGCAGCGGCTGCCGGCGCAGAGAGGTCACGGCGGCTTCGACGCTCAAGGCTGTGGCGACGGACAGGATCAGGTTGATCAACACGCCCCAGCCGTAAAACCAGAACAACGCCAACAACCCCGGCAATGTCGCCAGCAGAACCAGCTTCATCGCCTGTTGCAGGCGCTCGTCCCTGGTTTCAATGGATGACATGGGCTTCTACCTGCCGCTCCGCCTCTTGCAGGCGGGTGCGGGCCTTGTCGAGGACCTCGGCTGGCGTGCCGTCGCGTCGCTGCAATTTGTTCAGGTCGGCGCGCGCGTAGGCCAGTTCGGTTTTCAGCTGACGAAGCTGATTGTCGATCGGACGTTTCTCCACACGCACAAGGTCGGGGGCCGGTTGATCGCTGGCCGCTTCTGCAGCGTGCAGCGCTTGTTCAGCGTCACGCAGCGCTTGTTCGAGTACGGCGATCTGCTCTGGCGGAGCCTCTGCGGTCTGCGCCTTTTTCAGCTCGGCACGGCGCATCGCCAATTGGATTTTCGCTCGTTTCAGGTCTGCATCCTTTGCCGGTGCCGGTGCCGCTGGGGCAGGAATAGCCTGGCTTTCCAGTTTGGACAGGGCCTGTTCGGCGGCTTCGAATTGCTGCTGTAAAACGATCAGTTGCGACTGCTGTTCGAAGGTCGGCGGATGGCCGAAGGCTTTCAGCGATTTGTGCAACTGGGCGCGGCTCATCGCCACGTCGATCTTGGCCTTTTTCAGCGCGGCGTCGGCGGTTGCGGCTTTCTGCGCGCGCACCCGTTCCAGTGCTGCCTGCACCGGATCTAGCGTGGCGGACGCAACTTCAACCTGTGCCGCTCGCTGCGCCCGGGCCTCACGTTCGGCCTGCTTCTGCTGTTCTTCTTTTTGCAGCCGGGCATTACGCCGTTCGAAACGTTGGCGGGCGTGATCGCGCTTTTCGGTGCGTGCCTGTTGCTCTTCGAGGCTGGTGGCCAGGCCGCCCACCACTGGCAGCGTTCCGATCGGCAGCGGGTGCATCTCGATGCAATCCACCGGGCACGGCGCTACGCACAGGTCGCAACCGGTGCACTCGTCGATGATCACCGTGTGCATCAGTTTCGCCGCGCCGACGATGGCATCGATCGGGCAGGCCTGAATGCACTTGGTGCAGCCAATGCATTCGGCCTCGCGAATAAACGCCACTTGCGGCGGTGCGGTGCCACGGCTGATATCCAGTTCCAGCACCGGAATTTTCAGCAGTTCGGCCAGTGCCGCGATGGTTTCGTCGCCACCCGGCGGGCACTTGTTGATCGGCTCGCCGGTGGCGATGCCTTCAGCGTAGGGTTTGCATCCGGGATGGCCGCACTTGCCGCATTGGGTCTGCGGCAGCAGGGAATCGATGCGTTGAATCAGACTCATGTTTTGATCAGTCCACTGAATCCGAGAAAGGCCACGGCCAACAGTCCGGCGCCGATCAACTGGATCGGCAGGCCACGAAAGGGCAGGGGAATATCGTTGTCGGCTGTGCGTTCGCGCAAATCGCTGAACAGGCTCAGCACCAGCCAGAAACCCAGGCCGGCGCCCAGGCTCAGCGCCGCTGCATGAAACAGGCCTTTATCCGCTTGCGCGTTGATCAGCGTCAGCCCCAGCACACCGGCATTGCCCAGCAGCAGCGGCCACAAGCCGTCGAACGGCATATCGGGTCGCCATCGCGTCAGCAACTTCAGCAACGGCGCGATCAGCAGCACGCTCAGCGGCAGGAAGACAAACAGACGCAGGAATTCCAGTTGCAATGGCACCAGCAGCCAATGCCAGATCGCGTAACCTGCCACACCGACAATCAGCATCAGGCACAACGTTGCCAGCCCCAGCGCATGCACCTGACGGCGTTCGCCCGCCAGCAGCGGATCGACGCCCAGCGGCCAGTGCAACACGAAGTTGTTGATCAGCGCAGCACTGAAGAGCGTAAGCACGAGTTCGGTCATGGTTCTGCCGGTGAGAGCGGGCGGGTGTCACTTAAGATTAGGCATTATCCGGCCGCCATGACGGGCGGGCCAGATATGAAAAATCCCACAGGCGCACGGGGTACGCCTGTGGGATCGGTCAGTGCAGAACCTTACTTGATGCGCTGACCCGGCTTGGCGCCGCTGTCCGGGCTCAGCAGGTAGATCTCTTCACCGCCAGGGCCGGCTGCCATCACCATGCCTTCGGAGATGCCGAACTTCATTTTCCGTGGCTTGAGGTTGGCGATCATCATGGTCAGACGACCGTCGAGTTTCGACGGATCCGGGTAAGCGCTCTTGATCCCGGAGAACACGTTGCGTTGCTCGTCACCGATATCCAGGGTCAGGCGCAGCAGCTTGTCCGCGCCTTCGACGTGTTCGGCTTTGACGATCAGCGCCACGCGAAGGTCGACGGCGGCGAAAGTGTCGAAGTCGATTTCCGGCGACAGCGGATCCTTGGCCAGTTCGCCGTTGCCGGCAGGCGCGGCGTCGCCGGTGTCGGTCTGGCTGGCGGTCAGGTCTTCTTTCGAGGCGTCGGTCATGGCTTGCACTTTTACCGGGTCGATGCGGGTCATCAGCGGTTTGAATTCGTTCAACTGGTGGTTGGCCAGCAGGGTGGTGTGGTCGTTCCAGGTCAGCGGGGCGACGTTGAGGAACGCCTCGGCATCGGCGGCCAGCACTGGCAGCACCGGCTTGAGGAAGATCACCAGCTGGCGGAACAGGTTGATTGCCGTGGCGCAGACCGCCTGGACTTCATCCTGCTTGCCTTCCTGCTTGTTCAGCGACCATGGTGCCTTGTCGGCGATCCAGGCGTTGGCACGGTCGGCCAGAGCCATGGTTTCGCGCATGGCACGGGCAAAATCGCGGGCTTCATAAGCGTCGGCGATGCTCGGCGCGGCAGCCAGGAACGCTTCAGTCAGTTCCGGCGCGGCGTTGTTGTCCACCAGCAGGCCGGCGTTGCCCTTCTGGATGAAACCGGCGCAACGGCTGGCGATGTTGACGACTTTGCCGACCAGGTCGGAGTTGACCTTCTGCACGAAGTCTTCGAGGTTCAGGTCGAGATCGTCCACGCCACGGCCCAGTTTGGCCGCGTAGTAGTACCGCAGGTATTCCGGCGACAGGTGATCCAGGTAGGTACGGGCCTTGATGAAGGTGCCGCGGGACTTGGACATCTTCTGACCGTTGACGGTCAGGTAGCCGTGCACGTTGATCCCGGTCGGCTTGCGGAAACCCGCGCCTTCGAGCATCGCCGGCCAGAACAGGGCGTGGAAGTTGACGATGTCCTTGCCGATGAAGTGGTACAGCTCGGCGGTGGAGTCCTTGCCCCAGAACGCGTCGAAGTCCAGCTCCGGCGTGCGGTTGCACAGGTTCTTGAAGCTGGCCATGTAGCCGATCGGCGCGTCCAGCCACACGTAGAAGTACTTGCCCGGCTCGCCCGGGATCTCGAAACCGAAGTACGGCGCATCGCGGGAGATGTCCCACTGTTGCAGGCCGGCGTCCAGCCATTCGGCGATCTTGTTGGCGACGGCATCCTGCAGGGTGCCGCTGCGGGTCCAGGTCTGCAGCATCTGCTGGAAGTCCGGCAGCTTGAAGAAGAAGTGCTGGGAATCCTTGAGCACCGGAGTGGCGCCGGAGATTGCCGACTTCGGATCCTTCAGGTCGGTCGGCGCGTAGGTCGCACCGCATTTTTCGCAGTTGTCGCCGTACTGGTCTTCGGTGCCGCATTTCGGGCAGGTGCCCTTGATGAAGCGGTCGGCCAGGAACATTTTCTTTTCCGGGTCGAAATACTGGGTGATCGAACGTTGGGCAATGTGCCCGGCGTCACGCAGTTTCAGGTAGATCTGGCTCGACAGCTCACGGTTTTCTTCGGCGTGAGTGGAGTGGAAGTTGTCGAAGTCCACCAGGAACTCGGCAAAGTCGGCGCTGTGTTCGGCCTGGACGTTGGCGATCAGTTGTTCCGGGGTGATGCCTTCCTTTTCCGCGCGCAGCATGATCGCCGAACCGTGGGCGTCGTCGGCGCAGACATAAATGCACTGATTGCCGCGATGCTTCTGGAAGCGCACCCACATATCGGTCTGGATGTACTCCAGCATATGGCCAAGGTGGATCGAACCGTTGGCGTAGGGCAGGGCGCTGGTGACGAGAATCTTGCGTGGTTCGGACATGTGGGGCTTCGCTACTTGATGAAACGGAGGTCGGCCACTATAAAGCGCCGGGAAAGATATTTCACCCCTGCAAATGGTTGCCGGACATGCCGTCCGGAGGACAGAAGGGGTAGGATACCCGCCATCTTTTCCCAGTCTTGTTATCGGAGTTGCCCATGAGCGCCGTCACTCGCGCAGCGGTGGAAGCCGTCCTCAGCCAATACACCGACCCTTACCTGAACCAGGACCCGGTCAGCGCCGGTTGCGTGCGCAACATCGAAATCGCCGGTGACCGCGTCAGCGTGCAGCTGGAAATCGGTTATGCCGCCGGTCTGTTCAAGAGCGGCTGGGCGCAATTGCTGCAACTGGCCATCGAAAACCTCGACGGCGTGGTGTCGGCCAAGGTCGAGGTCAACAGCGTGATCGCCGCGCACAAGGCGCAGGCGCAGATTCCGGGGCTGGCCAACGTCAAGAACGTGGTCGCCGTGGCGTCCGGCAAGGGCGGTGTGGGCAAATCCACCACCGCCGCCAACCTCGCGCTGGCACTGGCCCGTGAAGGCGCGAAGGTCGGGATTCTCGACGCCGATATCTACGGCCCGAGCCAGGGCATCATGTTCGGCATTCCCGAGGGCACCCGTCCGCAGGTCAAGGACCAGAAGTGGTTCGTGCCGCTGCAGGCCCATGGCGTGGAAGTGATGTCGATGGCGTTCCTGACCGACGACAACACGCCGATGGTCTGGCGCGGGCCGATGGTCTCCGGCGCGCTGCTGCAATTGGTCACGCAAACCGCCTGGGGCGACCTCGATTATCTGGTCATCGATATGCCGCCCGGCACTGGCGACATCCAGCTGACCCTGGCGCAGAAAGTCCCGGTGGCCGGTGCCGTGATTGTCACCACGCCGCAGGATCTGGCGCTGCTCGATGCGCGCAAAGGCGTGGAGATGTTCCGCAAGGTCAACATTCCGGTGCTGGGCGTGGTGGAAAACATGGCCGTACACATCTGCTCGAACTGCGGGCATGCCGAGCATCTGTTCGGTGAGGGCGGTGGCGAGAAGCTGGCGACCCAGTTCGGCGTCGAACTGCTGGCGTCGCTGCCGCTGTCGATGCTGATCCGCGAACAGGCCGATGGCGGCAAGCCGACAGTGATTTCCGAGCCGGACAGCCAGATCGCCATGGTCTATCAGGAACTGGCACGCCACGTCGGCGCGCGGATCGTGTTGCAGGAAGCGGCGTCGCCGGCGATGCCGAACATCACCATCAGCGACGATTGATGCCTGTGTTTTAAACAAAAACGCCCCGGTGCCAGTGCACCGGGGCGTTTTTCATTGTGCGACCGAGGTCAGATGCGCAACCCGCCATCCATCTCCAGAATCCGGCCGGTGTAGTAGTCGTTCTCGAAGATGTACGCCGCCGAATGGGCGATCTCTTCCGGCTTGCCCATGCGCTTGAGCGGAATGCCCGAGGTCATTTTCTCCAGCGCTTCCGGCTTCATGCCCAGGGTCATCTCGGTTTCGATGAAGCCCGGCGCAATGCCCGCCACGCGAATGCCGTAGCGCGCCAGTTCCTTGGCCCAGGTCACGGTCGCTGCCGCCACACCGGCCTTGGCGGCGGAGTAGTTGGTCTGGCCGACGTTGCCGGCGCGGGAGATCGACGAGATGTTGATGATCGCGCCGCTGTTCTTCAGCTCGACCATTTTTGCAGCGACTTCACGGGTGCAGAGGAACACGCCGGTCAGGTTGACGTCGATCACCGCCTGCCACTGGGCCAGGCTCATCTTGGTCATTTCGCCGTCCTTGACCTTGAGCAGCAGGCCGTCGCGCAGGATCCCGGCGTTGTTGATCAGGCCGTGGATCGCGCCGAAGTCTTCGGCGACCTGGGCAACCATGTGTGTCACCTGTTCTTCGTTGGCGACGTTGCATAGATAGCTGCGGGCCTCGACGCCCTTGGCCTTGCAGGCCGCGACGGCGTCGTCGAGTTTTTCCTGGTTCAGGTCGACCAGTGCCAGCTTCGCGCCTTTGCCTGCGAAATACTCGGCCATCGAGCGGCCCAAGCCTTGGCAACCGCCAGTGATAATGATTACTTTGTCGTTGAGTTGCATTCGCATGTCCCCGAGAGCAGGTCAGAGTGGTGTCCTTTAGAGAGCCTCTCGATCTGCGCCTGACATGGCCCGGCTGCACATGAGAACTGCCCCTGTGGCGACTGATACTTATCCGTGTCGCCCGTCCGTTTTTTCGACGGATTCTATTTAAGGAGTCATAAATTGAGCGTTGAAGCGGCTAAGAATGCCCGAGAATTGCTTCTCAAGGAATACCGTGGCGTGCTGTCGACCCACTCCAAATCGATGCCCGGTTTTCCGTTTGGCTCCGTCGTTCCCTACTGCCTGGACGAGCAGGGCCGGCCGCTGATCCTGATCAGCCGCATCGCCCAGCACACCCACAACCTGCAGAAAGACCCGAAATGTTCGCTGCTGGTGGGTGAGCGTGAGGCCGACGATGTGCAAGCCGTTGGTCGCCTGACCTATCTGGCGGAAGCGGAAAAGCTCGAAGACGCAGCCGCCATCGAAGCCGCCGCCGAGCGTTACTACCGTTATTTCCCCGATTCGCAGAATTACCACAAAGCCCACGATTTCGATTTCTGGGTGCTCAAGCCCGTGCGTCATCGCTACATCGGCGGTTTCGGCGCGATCCACTGGGTCGATCACCTGACCTTGGCCAACCCGTTCGCCGGCAAGGCCGAAATCAGCATGGTCGAGCACATGAACAGCGACCACGCCAAGGCCATCGCGCATTACGTCGACCTCGCCGGGCTGCCGAAAACCGTACCGGCACAAATGGCCGGGATTGACACCGAAGGCATGCACCTGCGCATCGGTCAGGCGCTGTACTGGCTGCCGTTTCAAGCGCCTTGTCATACGCCGATACAAGTGCGCGAAGCCTTGGTTTCTCTGGCTCACGCCGAGGTCTGGCCAAAAAATGCGGTGGCCGACGCTTGAATTCGCGAAAGGGCGACGTCATCTAAGGCTTACTGCAAGGCATTTCTTGCGTTGAGGAAACTTTGATGCGCCCTTTTTTGTTGCTCTTTCTGCTGTTCCCGGTGTTGGAGCTGTTCGTATTCGTCAAAGTGGCAGGTTCGATCGGATTTTTCCCGGCCCTGCTGCTGATCATTCTCGGCTCGATGTTCGGCGTATTCGTGCTGCGTATCGCCGGACTGGCCACCGCCCTGCGTGCCCGTGAAAGCCTGAACCGCGGCGAACTGCCTGCGCAGACCATGCTTGAAGGCCTGATGCTGGCCCTGGCCGGTGGTCTGCTGATCCTGCCGGGCTTCATCAGCGACGTGGCCGGTCTGATCCTGCTGCTGCCGTTCAGCCGTCGCCTGTTCGCCAACAAGATGCGCCAGCGCGCCGAAGAACAGGCCATGCGTCAGCGTGCATTTGCCGACGACCTGCAACCTCGCGGCGGTCCCGCACCGCGCCAGCCTCTGGGCCGCGAAGGCGATGTGATCGAAGGCGAGTTCGAACACCGCGATACCAAGTAACTTCTGCACTCACACGGCACCTTCGGGTGCCGTGTTCGTTTGCGGCCGTGCACATGACGAGCCGCGATGAAAAAATTTTAGGCCTGCCCTTGTAATAAGCTTATGCGCCCTTATGTATCGGTCACCGAAAGGTTTCCGGTATTTGAACCGGACAGACTTCCGCGGTTCGCTCGACGAGCCGCAACCGGCGCAGGCCGGATTCGTTAAACCCGCCGGGACTACACCGGCCGATGAAAACCACAATTAGGAGAGATCGACAATGAAGCTTCGTCCTCTGCATGACCGCGTCGTCATCCGTCGCAGCGAAGAAGAAAAGAAAACCGCTGGCGGTATCGTCCTGCCAGGTTCGGCTGCTGAAAAAGCCAACCACGGTGAGATTCTGGCTGTAGGCCCGGGCAAGGCACTGGAAAGCGGTGAAGTGCGCGCACTGTCCGTGAAAGTGGGCGACAAGGTTGTGTTCGGTCCGTACTCCGGCAGCAACACCGTGAAAGTCGACGGCGAAGACCTGCTGGTAATGAGCGAGAACGAAATCCTCGCCGTTATCGAAGGCTGATTACCCCCGTTCATTTTCCCGCTACTACAAAGTATTTAAGGAATATCGATCATGGCTGCTAAAGAAGTTAAATTCGGCGATTCCGCCCGCAAGAAAATGCTGGTTGGCGTAAACGTCCTGGCTGACGCGGTAAAAGCGACCCTGGGCCCGAAAGGCCGTAACGTGATCCTCGAGAAGAGCTTCGGCGCTCCGACCATCACCAAGGACGGCGTTTCCGTTGCCAAGGAAATCGAGCTGGAAGACCGTTTCGAAAACATGGGCGCGCAGCTGGTCAAAGACGTTGCCTCCCGTGCCAACGATGACGCTGGTGACGGTACTACCACCGCTACCGTTCTGGCTCAGTCGATCGTCAACGAAGGCCTGAAAGCCGTCGCTGCCGGCATGAACCCGATGGACCTGAAGCGCGGTATCGACAAAGCGACCATCGCTGTCGTTGCCGAGCTGAAAAAGCTGTCCGCACCATGCACCGACACCAAAGCGATCGCTCAGGTTGGCACCATCTCCGCCAACTCCGACAACTCCATCGGCGACATCATTGCCGAAGCCATGGAAAAAGTCGGTAAAGAAGGCGTGATCACCGTTGAAGAAGGCTCGGGCCTGGAAAACGAACTGTCGGTCGTAGAAGGCATGCAGTTCGACCGTGGCTACCTGTCCCCGTACTTCGTCAACAAGCCGGAAACCATGGTTGCCGAGCTGGAAGGCGCGCTGATCCTGCTGGTCGACAAGAAGATCTCGAACATCCGCGAAATGCTGCCAGTGCTGGAAGCCGTTGCCAAAGCCGGCCGTCCACTGCTGATCGTTGCCGAAGACGTTGAAGGCGAAGCCCTGGCGACTCTGGTTGTGAACAACATGCGTGGCATCGTCAAAGTCGCAGCCGTCAAGGCTCCAGGCTTCGGCGACCGTCGCAAGGCCATGCTGCAGGACATCGCCGTTCTGACCGGCGGTACCGTTATCTCCGAAGAGATCGGCCTGAGCCTGGAAAGCACCACTCTGGAACACCTGGGCAGCGCCAAGCGCGTGACCCTGTCGAAAGAAAACACCATCATCGTTGACGGTGCTGGCGTTGAAGGCGACATCCAGGCGCGTATCGCTCAGATCCGTGCCCAGGTTGCCGAGACTTCCTCGGACTACGACCGTGAAAAACTGCAAGAGCGTCTGGCCAAGCTGTCCGGCGGCGTTGCGGTGATCAAGGTTGGTGCCGGTTCCGAAGTTGAAATGAAAGAGAAGAAAGCCCGCGTTGAAGACGCCCTGCACGCAACCCGTGCAGCCGTTGAAGAAGGCGTGGTACCTGGCGGTGGCGTTGCGCTGATCCGCGCTCTGAACGCGATCATCAACCTGAAAGGCGACAACGCCGACCAGGACGTAGGTATCGCTGTTCTGCGTCGCGCCGTTGAAGCACCGCTGCGTCAGATCGCTGCCAACAGCGGCGACGAGCCAAGCGTTGTGGTCAACGAAGTCAAGAACGGCAAAGGTAACTTCGGTTACAACGCTGCGACTGGCGAATACGGCGACATGATCGAAATGGGCATCCTGGACCCAACCAAGGTAACCCGTTCGGCTCTGCAAGCTGCATCGTCGATCGGCGGTCTGATCCTGACCACCGAAGCCGCTGTTGCTGACGCACCGAAGAAAGAAGGTGCTGCTGGCGGCGGTATGCCGGACATGGGCGGCATGGGTGGCATGGGCGGCATGATGTAAGCCAGCCTTACCCCGAAACGAAAAACCCCGCCTGCGATGAGCAGGCGGGGTTTTTTATTGTCCTGATTTTGTTATCTGGCGTTTGAGTAATCAGGCGTTTACCGGTTGTGCCTTCATGACCGCTTCAGCTTTGACTGTCGGGCGATACAGCACCCAGTAATACGACCCCAGACAGATCAGCCAGCAGAAAATCGCCGTCCACACGTTGTGCGAAAAGAAGTGCGCGCCCTGCATCATCCGGCTGATCGAGAACACCGAGCCCAGCGCAAAGGCGAAGATGAACGCCTGTCGCGCCAGTCGCGGGCGACGGTCACGCAGCACGAAGAACAGCGCAAACAGGGTGAACCCCGTTGCCGCATGACCACCGGGCCAGCAGCGTCCGGGCTTGTCGGTCGGCGGGCGGTGATCCAGCAGTTTGCTGTAGGTTTCATGGCCGCCGAACTGCTCGAGGCTCCACGGGCACTGCACGGCGGTTACGGCTTTCATCGGTGTCACGAATGAGGTCGCCAGGCCCAGGGACAGCACCAGACAGCCCAGTTCACGCTTGTACGGTTTGATCCGGTCGATGAAAAACGCACCGATGAAACCAATGACGGCGAACACCGAAAACGCGATCACCACTTGCTTGGCGCGATCGTGAAGGATGTTTTCCAGGAAGTAACTGTGGCGCCCGATGAAGTCGCCGGCGGCGGGGTCGTAGAACATCCGGGCCAGGTTCATGTCCAGATCGGTCAGTTCCAGCAGGATCAGAAGGGCGGCCGCGACGGCGGGAATCCCCAGGCACAGCCAGAAGTTCAGCGGGCGAGGGGCAGGGCGTACAACGCTTGATGACATGACGGGTCCAGAACGGGAAAACGCCCCGGAGCATCAGTCCGGGGCGCTTCGATTAACGATCGCTGACTTGCGCGGCACCCTCCTTGGGTGCTTTCCAGCCAAGCAGCTGTTGCTTGAAGCCATAACTGGCGGTTTGGTAATACGAGATGGCGCGGCTGACCAGCGGGTCGTCGCTGTTGACCCGGGACTCGCGGCTTTCGGTCAATGCGTCGTCATGTCGACGCAGGCCCTGGCGCGGGCTGAGGATCGCCAGATCCTTGCCGTCGAACAGTCCCAGATGCTGATAGTTGCCCACCACGACCCGAGGTGGCAGCGGGTTGTCCGCCAGCAGGTTGCGACCGAAGAACGTCGATTGGTAATCCAGGTTCAACAGTCCCAGCAGCGTCGGCGCGAGGTCGATCTGGCTGGCCAGTTGTGCGTTTTCACGTGCTTCGATCAGCTTCGGTGCATAGATGAACAGCGGGATCTGGTAGTTGGTGATCGGCAGGTCTTCCTTGCCCGCGCTGCCGGCGGTGTGGTCGGCGACGAAGATGAAGATCGTGTTGTCGAACCACGGTTTCTGCCGCGCCTGCTCCAGGAACTGGCCGATGGCGTAGTCGGTGTACTTCACCGCACCATCACGACCGTTGCCGGATTTGATGTCGATGCGGTTTTCCGGGTAGGTGTACGGACGATGGTTGGAGGTGGTCATCAGCTGCAACAGGAAAGGCTGCTGCTTGGCGTAGTCGGCGTCCGCCAGTTTCAGCGTCTGCTTGTACAGATCCTCGTCGGCCATGCCCCAGGCATTCTTGAAGTGAATCTCCGACTCATCGACGCTGCTCTGGTCGACAACGCGGTAGCCGTTGCCGCTGAAGAACGCGTTCATGTTGTCGAAGTAACCACGGCCACCGTAGACGAACACGCTGTCATAGCCGACCGCACTCAATTGCTGGCCGAGGCTGGCGAAACCGCTTTCGCGACCGATGCGCTTGACGATCGAACGGCCCGGCGTCGGCGGAATGGCCAAAGTGATGGCTTCCAGACCGCGGTCGGTGCGGGTGCCGGTGGCATAGAAATTGTTGAAGTACAGGCTCTGCTTGCGCAACGCGTCGAGGTTCGGCGTCAGGTTGCGGCCATCACCATTGCTGCCCAGGTATTTGGCGCTGAGGCTTTCGATGGTCACTAGCACGATGTTCGGCTTGCGGGTGACGCCCGGATTGTCGATATCGCGACGGATGTCCTGTGGATCCTGACCGACGAAGCGGGCATTGGGCTCGTTCAGTTCTGCACGCATCTGACCGGCGACTTTGTCCGCTGGCAGGCTCTTGTAGAACTGGCTGTAATCCAGCTCGTTGTTACGGAATGCGGCGAAGAACTGATAAGGGCCGTTGCTCGCCAGTTCGTTCTGATAGGCGTTGCCGCCCTGGGCGCGCGGGGCGTCCTGGCTGATCAGTTGCAGGCTCAGACCCGCGACCACCAGCAGCGCCAATGCATTGAGCAGGCGCCCGCGCAATGGCGGCAGCGGGGCATCCAGTGCCGCGTTGAACGGTTTGCGCAGCGCGAAACTCAACGCGATGGCCAGCACCGCCAGGATGCTCAGCAACTTGCCGATCGGGTAGGACTCCAGCACGTTGTTCAGCACTTCGTCGGAATACACCAGATAATCGACGGCGATGAAATTGAAGCGCACCCCGAACTCATCCCAGAACAGCCACTCGGCCACCGCCGTGAACAGCATGGCGTACAGGCTGACCGTCAACAGCCCCTGCAGGAACCAGCGGTGACCGCGCCGCCGCCACAGGCCCGGCGGGCACAGCAGCAGATACAGGCCCATCGGCAGGGCCGCGTAGGCGAGGAAGCCCAGGTCGTAGACCAGGCCGACGCCGAACACGGACAGCGCACCGCCACCGGCCTCATCCAGATGAGTCAGCAGCAGTACGGTGCGGGTGAGGAGAAACACGACCAGCCAGGCGCCGGTGACCAACAACAGATAGCGCATAGGCGCTGTCTTGAAGAAACCCATTGTTTTCTTTTCCTTTTATCAATGGCGCGGGAGTTTCGCGGCGCCACTGTAGTCAGGTTGTGAATCGATAGTGAAAACTTTGTTAAAGATTTATTTCTTCCGGGCAATTTCATCCGCCGGGGCACCAGCGCTGGCCCTGAGCCGAAACAGGCCTTAAGCTGCGCGGGCCATGACGGCCGTTACTGTGTACGGAAGAGGTGCCCATGCGAATTCTATTGGTCGAAGACAACCGCGATATCCTGGCCAACCTGGCCGATTACCTGGGCCTGAAAGGCTATACCGTCGATTGCGCCCAGGACGGTCTGTCGGGCCTGCATCTGGCTGCCACCGAGCACTATGACCTGATCGTGCTCGACATCATGCTGCCGGGTATCGACGGCTACACCCTCTGCAAACGCCTGCGCGAAGATGCCCGTCGCGACACGCCGGTGATCATGCTCACTGCCCGCGATCAGCTCGATGACCGCTTGCAGGGCTTCAAGTCCGGGGCTGACGATTACCTGGTCAAGCCCTTCGCGCTGTCGGAGCTGGCAGCGCGGATCGAGGCGGTGATGCGTCGGACCCAGGGCGGCGGTCGCCGTTCCCTGCAGGTCGGCGACCTGAGCTACGACCTCGATACACTGGAAGTGACCCGCGAAGGCAAGCTGCTCAAGCTCAACCCGGTGGGCCTGAAACTGCTCGCGGTGCTGATGCAGAAGAGCCCGCACGTCCTGCGTCGGGAAATTCTCGAAGAAGCCCTGTGGGGCGACGATTGCCCGGACAGCGACAGCCTGCGCAGCCACGTCCACCAATTGCGTCAGGTGATCGACAAACCGTTCGCCAAACCACTGCTGCACACCGTGCACGGCGTGGGTTATCGCTTGGCCGAGGGCCGCGATGGAGTTTAAGCAGAGCCTTGCCCAGCGGATCATCATCGCCTTTGCGCTGATGAGCGCACTGGTGGCGGGGGCCTTCGCCATGGGCATTGTCGCGACCGTGCACCTGGTGGAAGAGAAACTGATTTCTGCCGGACTGGGCGGCGACCTGCAGCGTCTGTTGCTGATGGACAACGTTTCGGACTGGAGCCATCGGCCGGAGCCGGACCAGTTGTTCTATTTCAGCGGTGGTCCGGGGGACTTCGAGTTGCCCAAGGATCTGCGGCATCTGGATTCGGGGTTCCACGAAGTCTTCCGTGAACAGCTGTCCTATCACGCGATGGTCGAAATCGTCGACGGTCGGCGTTACGTGTTGCTGCAGGATCAAAGCGATTTCGAAGAGCGTGAGCGCGTGCTGTTTGCCGTGGTACTGGTAGGCTTCGTGCTCAGTCTGGCGCTGGCGGTTTTCCTTGGCTGGGTGTTGGCGCGCAAGGTGATGGCGCCGGTGGTCCGGCTGGCGCGTCAGGTGCGTCATCGCGATCAGTTGCTGGGGCTGGCACCGCCGCTGGCGCCGGACTATGCCGCTGACGAAGTGGGTGAACTGGCGGTGGCCTTCGATGCGACGCTCGGGCGCTTGCGTCAGGCGTTGACCCGTGAGCGGTTGTTCACCAGTGACGTCAGCCACGAATTGCGCACACCACTGATGGTATTGGCCACCTCCTGTGAACTGCTGCTGGAAAACCCGGGCATCGATCAGCGCGGCCGCGCCCAGGTCGAGCGAATTGCCCGTGCCAGCGAAGAAATGCGCGAACTGGTGCAGACCTTCCTGATGCTGGCCCGTGCCCAGCGCGAAGATGCGGGGGCGGCGCCCCGGCACAGTCTCGGCCAGGTGGCGGACAATCTGTTGGGCGTGTGGCGCGAGCCGATCGAATCCAAGGGGCTGAAGCTGATTTTCGAGCCGGGCAATCCGCCGGACACCCTTTACAACGCCACACTGCTCAATGCCGTGATGGGTAACCTGCTGCGTAATGCCCTGCACTACACCGAGCAGGGTTTCATTCGGCTGACGCTCAACGATAACGGCTTCGTGGTCGAGGACTCGGGTGTAGGCATTCCCGAGGAAAAGCGCGAGGAAATGTTCAAACCGTTCGTGCGCGGCAGCGAAAAACGCGGAGAAGGCCTTGGACTGGGGTTGTCATTGGTGCAACGCATCTGTGAAAACCAGGGCTGGAGCGTCACTTTGAGTACGATGGAGCCCAATGGCTGCCGTTTCGAGGTAGATCTGGGCAAACAAGAATCCCTCCCAAATGGCACAAAAAAGCTGCCAACCTGAACGAAACCTGTATAACCTTGAAATAGTTCGTGGGTTTACGCGACGTTTTTTTCACAAAGGGATGACCTGACGCTGACACGCCCCTGCATAAGGTGGGGATATCAGCAATTCAGGAGTCCCGATGATGGCCGGCCCGATCAAACTCGATTTTTCCGAGAAGTACGACGACAACCATGCGCAGAAATATCTGCGCAAGCACCAGGATGGTCTGGGGCGTCGCCTGTCCAACTGGCGTGATCAGCAGTTGGCCCGCAAGGCGCTGACGCTGGTTGGCGAACCGGGTCTGGTGCTGGATCTGCCGTGCGGTGCCGGGCGTTTCTGGCCGTTGCTGGCAGAAAAGCCCAATCGGGTAATCATCGGGGCAGACAATTCCGAGTCGATGATCAAGACGGCGATGCAGGCCCAGCCGGCGGATGTGGTGAAGCGGGTACAACCCTTGCACACCTCGGCGTTCGATATCGCGCTGCCTGACAACTCCGTGGACAGCATTTTCTGCATGCGTCTGCTGCATCACATCGGCGAGGCCGAGCATCGGCAGACGATTTTGCGCGAGTTCGAACGCGTTACCCGGGACAGTGTGATCGTTTCGTTGTGGGTAGACGGCAATTTCAAGGCCTGGAAACGCAAGCGTGCCGAGAAACGCCGCGGCCAGGAAGGTTATCAGAACCGGTTTGTGTTACCGGCCGCTACGGTCGAAAAGGAATTCGAAGAGGCAGGATTCAGGATCCAGGAACAACTGGACTTCATTCCGCTCTATGCCATGTGGCGAGTTTACGTATTACGCAAGAGGTAAGAGGATGGCAGTGCAATTTGCAGCAGAAACGGGAGTCGCTCCCCAGGATCGCTTTGACTATTACTGGAACCAGCGCGGTGAGTGGGTGGAAGAACCCAACGTGCGTCGTGGTGGCGAAAGTGGTGTGCAGCGTGTGGTCGGGCGCGATGGTCAACTGCTGTATGCCAAACGCCAGACAGGACATATCTATCGCAGCTGGTTGCATCCCTTCGGTCGGCCGACCGTATTGCGTGAACTGGATGCGCTGACCGGTGTAACCAAGCTCGGCGTCCGGGTGCCGGAAATCGTTTTTTGCGGGGCCCAGCCTGATCCGCAGCACAAGTGGCGGGCGTTGCTGGTCACCAAGTCGCTGGACGGTTTCCAGGAGCTTGAACAGTGGGAAGCGGCAGGTGGCCGCGAGCAGTACGGTGAAGCCGTGTATGAACGCGTGCTCAAGGACCTCGCCGAAAACCTGGCCCGCATGCACAAGGGCCGCTGGCAGCACAGCTGCATTTACATCAAGCACGTCTTTGTCCGCGTCACCGGCGAAGGCGACTCGGCCAAGGTCGAAGTGGCCCTGATCGATCTGGAAAAATGCCGTCAGCGTCTGACCGCTTATCGTGCGGCCTCCCATGACATGAAACAATTGCGCCGCCACTCGTCGTTCAGCCCTACGGACTGGAAAAAACTCGTCTATTTTTATGAGACGGCGTTTGGCAGCGCTATCAAGGGTTTATAGCGATGAAACTAGAAATTGCGCGAGGTTTGTTTCTGGTAGGAGCCTTGGCAGTTGCATCTTTGGCGGTGGCGGCCTGGGAACAGCCACGCATGCAAGTGATCGGGGCATCGAGCAGCGATGCCCATTGTCCGATGCCACGGGTGGCGAAAGCCTCCGTGGCAACCAAACCCGACCATGATTTGCTGCTGTTCATGTTCGGGCTTTCTCAAGGGATGAGGCCGCAGAGTTGAATCGATTGAAGAGTGCCAAAGGCCTCGCAGATGCGAGGCCTTTTTTGTGCGCGTGTGAAAATGGTGGTTACGGGGCGGGGGCGGGATCGGGTTTGGCCAGCACGGTGTAGACACAGGGCAGGACGAACAGTGTAAACAGGGTCCCGATCGACATCCCGGTGGCAATCACCGTACCGATATCAAAACGGCTCACCGCGCCCGCGCCACTGGCGATGATCAGCGGCACCATGCCGAACACCATGGCGGCAGTGGTCATCAACACGGGACGCAAGCGAATCGCCGCCGCCTCTTCAACGGCCTCGCGGGCCGTCAGGCCTTTTTCCTTGCGCAACTGGTTGGCGAATTCGACGATCAGGATCCCGTGCTTGCTGATCAGGCCAATCAGCGTCACCAGCCCGACCTGGGTGTAGATATTCATGCTCGACCAGCCGAGGAACAGCGGAATCAGCGCCCCGCAAATCGACAACGGTACGGTCACCAGAATCACCAGCGGGTCGCGGAAACTCTCGAACTGCGCCGCCAGCACCAGGAAAATGATCGCCAGTGCCAGCGCGAAGGTGACCCACAGTGCACTGCCTTCCTGGACGAATTGCCGTGAGGCACCGCCGTAGTCGAAGGCAAAACCGGCAGGTGCCTCTTCCCGTGCGATCTGCACCACGCTGTCGATGGCCTCGCCCATGCTGACCAGCGGAAACCCGGACAGCTTCGCCGCGTTGAGTTGCTGGAACTGGTTGAGCTGTCGCGGGCGTGCCCGGTCGGTCACGGTGATCAGGGTCGAGAGTGGCAACAGCTCGCCCTGGGTGTTTTTCACGTAGTAGTTGTTCAGCCAGTCCGGGTTATCGCGATAGGCCCGTTCAACCTGGGCGATCACCTTGTAGCTGCGACCTTCGATGGTGAAGCGGTTGATTTCCGCCTCGCCGAGCAAGGTGGCGAGCGTGCCGCCCAGATCCTGCATCGACACGCCCATCTGCGCCGCTTTCGCACGGTCGATATCGACCACCACTTCCGGTTTGTCGAAGGCCAGGTCGAGGTCGACGAACGCGAACTTGCCCGACTCCATCGCGCGCTTCTTGATCCGGTCAGCCACCTGCAGCAACAGCTCGTAGTCGTTGGCGGTGTTGATCACGAATTCGAATGGCAGGCCCTCGCCGGTGCCGGGCAGGGAGGGCAGGTTGAAGCCGAAGATCTGCAGCCCCGGGATGCTGCCGAGTTTGCCTTGCACCTCGGGAAGAATCTGCATCTGTGTACGGCTGCGTTCGTTCCATGGCTTGAGCAGGAAACCACCGATGCCGCTCTGCACACCGTTGTAGCCGTTGATCTGGAACGAGGAGTAGTACTCCGGGAATTCCTTGAAGATCTTCACGAATTCTTCGGTGTAGGTGTTCAGGTAATCGAGGTTGGTCGGTTGCGGCGCGTTGGCCATCATGAAAATGATGCCCTGGTCTTCGTCCGGCGCCAGTTCCGATTTGGTGAACTTGAGCAGCACCGGAATCAGGCACAGCACGATCACTGCGAACACCAGCACCACCGGCCGGGTGTTGAGCGTGCCGTGGAGCATGCTCTGGTAGCGTCGCTTGAGGTTTTCGAAGATCCGGTCGAGGCGATGGGCGAGCCCGCTGGGGTTCTCCTCGTGACGCAACAGCAGGGCGCACATCATCGGCGACAGGGTCAGGGCGACGATGCCGGAAATCACCACGGCCCCGGCGAGGGTCAGCGCGAACTCCTTGAACAGGGCCCCGGTCAGCCCGGTCAGAAAACCGATCGGCGCATACACCGCCGCCAGGGTGATGGTCATCGACACCACCGGCATCGCGATTTCCCGGGCGCCTTCGAGTGCGGCCTCCAGCGGGGTCTTGCCTTCCTCGATATGCCGATGGATGTTTTCCACCACGACGATGGCATCGTCCACCACCAGACCGATGGCCAGTACCATCGCCAGCAGGGTCAGCAGGTTGATCGAGTAACCCATCATCTGCATGAAGAACATCACGCCGATCATCGACAGCGGAATGGTCACCACCGGGATCACCACCGAACGCAGGGCGCCGAGAAACAGGAACACCACCACGATCACGATCAGCACGGCTTCGAACAGGGTTTTCACCACTTCGTCGATGGAGGCCTGGATGAACAGCGTGGCGTCGTAGGCGATCTCGCTCTTGAGGTTGGGCGGCAACTGGGCTTCCAGCTCCGGCATGATCTTGCGCACTTCCTTGATCACGTCCAGCGGGTTGGCGCCGGGGGTGGCCTTGATCCCGATGTACACCGAGGGCGTGCCGCCGAAGGAACTGATGGAGTTGTAGTTCTCCGCGCCCATTTCCACCCGCGCCACATCGCTGAGCAGTACACGGCTGTCGCCACTGACCTTGAGCGGAATCTTGCCGAAGGCCTCGGCAGACTTCAGTTCGGTGTTGGCGTTGATGCTGGTGACCACGTACTCGCCTTTTACCTCGCCGGCGGCGGAGAGGAAGTTGTACTGGCGCACCGCGTTGCTCACGTCGCTGGCGCTGAGGCCGAAACCGGCGAGTTTTACCGGGTCGATCCACAGGCGCATGGCGAACACCTGGTTACCCAGAATCTCGGCTTCGGCCATGCCTGGCAGTGTCGCCAGTTTTGGCTGGATCACCCGCGACAGGTAGTCGGTGATCTGCGGGTTGCTCAATTCCTTGCTGAAGAAGCTGATGTACATCAGCGCCGAGGCATCGGCGGATTCCTTGCTCAGCACCGGGTCTTCGGCATCCTGCGGCAGTTTGTTCTTCACCTCGTTGGCCTTGGCCAGCAGTTCGGTGAACAGTCGGTCGCTGTTGGAGCCGATGCGTGCGTAGATCGAAATCACCGAGAAGTTCTGGCGACTGACCGAGGTCATGTAGTCGATGCCTTCGGCGCTCGCCAGGCTCTGTTGCATCGGCTGGGTGATGTAGCCCTGGATGGTTTCGGCGTTGGCCCCGGGATAGGCGGTAGTCACCGTGATCAGGGCGTTTTCCATCTGCGGATACTGGCGCAACGGCAGCTTGCTCCAGGCCTGGAAGCCCAGCAGCACAATCAGCAGGCTGACCACGGTGGCGAGCACCGGGCGGCGAATGAACGGATCGGTAAAGGCCATGAGGATTCCTTGATCAGTCGGCGCGGCGCGGACTGTTCGGCTCGCCGAGGGTCTTGTCTTCGCTGATGGCGATGTGGGCGCCGTTGTCCAGTTTGATCTGGCCGGCCGTCACCACTTGTTCGCCGCTCTGCACGCCCTTGTTGATCATCACCAAGCCTTCGCGGCGCTCACCGGTTTCAATAAAACGACGCTCGGCTATCAGCACTGGCTGGCCCTTGTCGTCTTTTTCGAGGCTGCCGTCCTCGGCCTTTTTCTGCCCGACCACGTAGATCGAGTTGCCATAGAGGGTGTAGGTGATCGCGCTTTCCGGCACGACGATGTGTTTCTGCGGATCCGGCAGCAGCACTTCAAGGCTGGCGAACATGCCCGGCAGCAACTTGCCATCGGGGTTGGCCAGCGTCGCGCGAACCAGAATGTTGCGGGTGGTGCTTTCGACAATCGGGTTGATTGCGCTGACGGCGCCGGGAAAATTCTGCCCGGGATACGCGGCTACCGAAATCTGTACCGGTTGGCCGATGGCCAGTTTCGGCACTGATTGTTCGGGCACATAGAAGTCGGCGTAGAGGCTGCTCAGATCCTGCAGGGTGGCGATTTTCGTGCCGCTGGCGAGGTAGTCGCCGACGTCCACCTGACGGATGCCGATGGTGCCGCTGAACGGTGCGACGATGCGTTTTTTCGCCAGCGATGCATTGAGCTGATTGACCGTGGCGCGGTTCTTTTGCAGCACCGCCGACAGTCGGTCGAATTCGCCCTTGGAAATCGCGCTGCTGCCCACCAGCTGGCTGCCTCGGCCGAAGTCCAGTTGCGCCAGGCCGAGGTCGGCCTTGGCGGTTTCCAGCAGTGCGGATTCGACGGCGCTGTCGAGTTGCAGCAACGGTTGCCCGGCCTTGACCTTCTGGCCTGATTCGAACTTCAGCTCGGTCACGGTGCCGGCCACTTCCAGGCTCAACTCGACACCTTGCAGCGCCTTGAGCGTGCCGACGGTAGGCAGGCGCATCTGCCACGGGCGCTCGGCGGCTGTGGCCACGGCGACACTGATCGGCGGTTTCGGTTTGGCAAAGCCCTGGATCATCGTGTAGATCGAGAAGGCCTTGTAACCGGCGAGAAGCAGAACGATCAGCAGTACAACACCCAACATGATCAGCATGCGGCGACGCAGCATATTCCAGTTCCTTGGAGAAAATCAGGCGAGACAGGCGGGAACATTACCCCGACTCCGGCAGGGATTCCAACTGCCAGTTTTTACAGGGTAGGAGGGGATGAGGTGGAGGAGGTGAGCACCGCCGACCGAACGGCCGGCGGCGATTTTCAGGCCATCAGGTGCAGATGGTTGTCCCAGAGCCCTGCGGGCAGATCCAGCGGTTTGGCCAGCAGTTCATCCTGGCGGCAATCGTAGTAGCGGCAACGTCCTTGCCCAGAAGTCACGACAAAGCCGTCCTTCACCGCTCCGACACCGGCGCAGTCGGGCAACGGTGCGTCGAGGCGCACTTCGCCGCTGTCCAGATCCCAGATGAAGAAGCGGTTGCCACGCGGTGCGGTCAGTGCCACCAGACGCAGTTCGCTGTGTACGGCGACGCTGGCGGTGTAGTGCCCCATCGACTGCAACTGATGCTCCGGCACCGGGAACGCCACGAACGGCTGGCCCGGACGCTTGATCGCCAGCAGCTCGGAACGCTCCTGGGAAGGGCCCATGAATTGCTGACCGGCGACGATGGTGCCGTCGCTGGCGATCCCCAGGTGGCGCACGCTGTTCATCTGCTGGGCGAGGGTTTCCTTGCTCAGCAAAGTGCCGTCGCGTTGCATCAGCACCAGGCTTGGCTCCATGGCGTCGAGGTTCATGTCGACCCGGCTTTCGGCCTCGGTGCGAATCCCGCCGTTGGCCACCACCAGGGTTTCGCCGTCGGGCATCCACGACACTTGATGCGGGCCGAGACCGTGGGTGGAAATCTCCCCACTGTGCACCAGCCGTTCACCCTCGAACTTGTAGACCCCGAGCAAGCCACGGCCCGGATCGGTGGTGTCGTTCTCGGTGGCGTACAGGTAATCGCCGCTGTGGTGGATCACGGCGTGGCCGTAGAAATGCCGGTTCGGTTGTGAGGTCACGGTTTGCAGCAATGCACCGTCGCGCAGGTCGATCAGGTAGCTCTCGGTGCCCGGCCGGCGGGCAACGAACAGCGCGATCGGCAGCGTCGGGTGATTGATGATGTCGTGGCAGCGCTGACCCACTTCGGTGGCGAACACCCGGGTGCCGTCCAGCCGATAACCGACGGCGTAGTGCTTGCCGTCGGTGTCGTCCCGCGCCGACAGCAGCAGCGGGCTCTGATCCTTGCGCTTGAACAGCGTCCAGCCGCCCAGTGTCACTGCTCCCAGCAGCAAACTACCTAAAGTCAGAGCCTGGCGTCGCAGCATGGCACTTGCCCTCATCAGTCACCGTCGTTGGCGTTGAAGCCCAGTTGGATGCCCAGCGCCTTGGCCAGTTCGCCTTCGTGCAGGCGATGGACGACGTTGAGGCTGTCGTAGATGTCGTTGAGCTGCTGGCGACCGGCGTCGTCTTCGAGCATTTCGGTCAGCGAGCGCTGAGTGCTGCCGAACAGTTTGAGCGAGGCTGCGTACGCCGCGTCGATCTTGTCCGCCAACGGTTTCTGCTCGGCCGGCAGCAAGCCGCGCAAGCCTTTGTTGTCGACGCCTTCCCACACGGTCTTGGCGGCGGCGAGGCTGGCTTCCATCGCCGTCAGCGACGACTGGCTGCGCCATGCATCGGCCTGGAACGGTTGCGGCACGCCTTTGCTCTGACGGCCCATCGGGGTGCCGAGTTTTTTCTTCAGGGTGTCGAGGGCGGTGACCTGTACCCGCAGCAGATCGGCGATCGCTTCGTGGGAGTCGGCGTAGCGCTGGTTGGGGAACTTGCTCATCTGCGCGAGCATGCCGTCGGTGTTGTTCCAGTTGCTCAGAATCTCTTCGGCCAGTTGTTTCTGGCGTTCGCCGATGGCTACCAGCAACGGGCAGTATTTGGCTTTCTGTTCGTCGTTGGCTACGTCAGGCTTGGCGTCGAACAGGATGTATTCGTAGGCCGACAGGCCCTGGACCACGACGCTGGATTTGGCCAGGGCGGCGGCATCGATCTGCGGCTGGGCGGTGACCAATTGCTCGACCTGACGGCCGACGAGGTTTTTCTTGTCCGGCCAGAACTGCACCTGCCACGAGCGGTTGCCTTCGGACAGCGGGCCGATCAGCAGCGGTTGCAGTTCGGCCCAGGCTTTCTGCGCGTGCAGGAAGTCGGCGCGGGCGGTCTCCAGGTTTTCCTTGCCCTGGCAGTAGGCGAGGGCGCTGACGGCCAGTTGCCGGTCAGCTTCGACCCAGCGGGTGTAGGTCGGCAGGATCACCGATTTGGCGATGGCGGCCGAGGTGACGGCTTGCGGATCCTGCGGTGAACAGGCGCCGAGGGCCAATGCGGCAAGGCTGGTGAACAACAGCTTGGGACGGAACATGTCGGGCTCCCGATTCTTTTAAGTGTTTAAAGTGAATTCAAGAACGCCAGCAGCGCGGCACGCTGCTCGGCATTGAAAGACAAAACCTGTTGCTTCGCCGCCCGGGCTTCGCCGCCATGCCAGAGCACAGCTTCGAGCAAGTTGCGGGCGCGGCCATCGTGCAAAAACTGGGTGTGACCGCTGACTGCCTGCGTCAGGCCGATGCCCCACAACGGCGGCGTGCGCCAGTCGCGGCCGCTGGCCTGGAATTCGCTGCGGTTGTCGGCCAGGCCTTCGCCCATGTCATGCAGCAGCAGATCGCTGTACGGGCGAATCACTTGATTGGCCAGTTCAGGTTCGGCCGCGTTGGCGGCGGTGGTGTATTTCGGCGTGTGACAGGACTGACAACCCGCCTGGAAAAACAGGTTCTTGCCGGCCAGCACCTGAGCATCGTTGACGCCACGGCGTGCGGGAACGGCGAGGTTGCGGGTGTAGAACAGCACCAGGCGCAGGATGTTGTCGCTGACTTCAGGTTCGCCGTCCGGGCCGTTGCCATTGGGCGCCTGTTTGCAGGCGATTTGCGCGTCGGTGCAGTCATCAAACGGTCTCAGGCTCGTGGTGAGGCCCATATCACCAGAAAACGCGTGAACATTTTGTTGATTGAGGTTCGGTTGTCCGGCTTTCCAGCCAAATCGGCCCATCACGGTCTTTTGCTGCGCATCGTCCCAGACCCGGTTTGGCCGGCCGTTGATGCCGTTGTTCTCTTTGGCCTGCGCAGTGGCGTTGGCGAGGATGGCTTCTTCGGGGATCGCTTCGAGCAGACCCAGGCCGATCATCGGCGGCGCAACCCGGGCGGAGAAACGCGTGTCAGGGTGCATCGGGCCGTAGCCAAGCTGAGAGAACTGCAGCACCGGTTTGCGCAGCTCGATTTCGGTGCCGTCCTTGAAACGCACCGGTACTGGCGTGTAATCGACCCGCACTTTGCCTTCCGGCGCGACGCCAGGCACGGCCATGTCCTGGAACTGTCCGCCATAGACAGGCTCCGGCACCACACCGACCTGCTCGATCAATCTGGCGTACTGCGGCGCATCGGGAATCGACAGACGCACCAGCATCGATACGGCGTTTGGGGCATCCGGGGGCGGTGGATGGCCGCGACCGTCCTTGATGTGACAACCCTGACAGGCGTTGGTATTGAACAACGGGCCCAGGCCATCGCGGGCGGTGGTGGTCGACGGCGCGATCACCCAGGGGCTGCGAAAGAAACTGTTGCCGACGCTGAAGTCCACCCGACGCGAAGGTGGCAGGTTGGCAGAAGGCAGGGAAAATGAATTCTGATCGGTCTTGCGCACAGTCGCGGCACCGCCGGAGCGGGCTTCGCCGGGCTCGGCCTTGGTGAAACGCGGGGCGTCATCGCAGGCACTCAGGCCCAGGGCCAGAAACAGTGCGGACAAGCGAAGAGGCAACGACGGCATCAGACTTCCTGCGGACGGGCAAAAATAAAGGCGCAAAGTCTAACAGGGCGAGGGGGTTTGAATAAGAGGAATTATCGTTTGCTTGATACAAGTCAGGCCGGCCGAAACGAACAAGGCGACCCGAAGGTCGCCTTGTTCAGTCAGACACTGTCGATCAGAACTCGTGATCGGCGTTGTCCGGGTTCAGGTCGCTGATGCCCAGTTTGCCGGCAGCCGCTTCGATCGAGCTGGTCTGCTTGACCAGCGAGGCGATGGCGTCACGGACGATCTGGTTACCGGCGGTGTTGCCGGCAGCGATCAACTGGTCGTAGTGCTCACCCTTGTTGGCGTGATCGACCATGACCTGGATCTTGGCTTCGGTAGCGGCCAGATCGTTTTTCAGGGCGGTGTCGGCAGCCGGGTCAACCTTGGCCACCAGCGACGACAGGCTGGCGCCGGTCATTTTGGTGCCGTCGACGCGGGTGTACTCGCCCAGGTAGACGTTACGAATGCCTTTGGCATCGTAGAAGTGCGAGTTGTGGGTGTTGTCGCTGAAGCAGTCCTGTTCGTCTTCCGGGGAGTTCGCTTCCAGGGACACCTTCATGCGCTCGCCGGCCAGCTCGCCCAGGGACAGGCTGCCCATGCCGAACAGCATTTTGCGCAGGCCGCTTTCAGCCGGTTCGGCTTCCAGGGTGGCGCGGTAGTTGTCGGCCACGTTCGGCTTCCAGTTGCCGACCATTTCTTCCAGGTCGCTGACCAGCAGTTGGGTCACGGCTTTCAGGTAGGCACGACGACGATCGTTGTGGCCGCCGGTAGCGCCGGCGCCTTCCAGGTAGTCCGACGCCGGACGGTTGCCGGCGCCAGGGCCGGTGCCGTTCAGGTCCTGGCCCCAGAGCAGGAATTCGATGGCGTGGTAGCCGGTGGCAACGTTGGCTTCGGAACCGCCCAGCTCGTTCAGGCTGGCAAGTTTTTCCGGCGTGATGTCCTTGACGTCGACCTTGTCTTCGCCGACCTGTACTTCAGTGTTGGCGATGATGTTGGCGGTGGCGCCCGGGTTGCCCAGTGCGTGTTCGTAGGATTTGTCGACGTAGTCGATCAGACCTTCGTCCAGCGGCCAGGAGTTAACCTGACCTTCCCAGTCGTCGATGATGGTGTTGCCGAAGCGGAACACTTCGCTCTGCAGGTAAGGAACGCGGGCGGCGATCCAGGCTTCACGTGCGGCTTTCAGCGTCTCGGCGTTCGGTTTGGCGAGGAATGCGTCGATAGTGGTCTGCAGGGTTTTCGCGGTGGATTCGGCATCGCTGTAAACGGCGAAGACCATGTCGGCATAGTGCGCGACCACAGCCTTGGCAGCGGCTTCGTCGACTTTACCGGCAGCGGCAGGCGTCGCCGGTGCGGCGGTGCTGGCGGCTGGCGTCGGCGCAGCTGGAGCGGCGGCCTTGTCTTTACCTTCGCCGCAACCGGCGAGGGAAATGGCGATGGCCAGCAGACTGGCGGTAGCCAGAGGCATACGAATCATGGCGAACATCCTGCTTCGGTAATTGAGTGGACAGGCGCGGGGGTGCGCAAAAGCTGCGACATAATGCAAATCTTTCGCATTATGTGTAAAGGGTTGTAGCTGGAAATATTTCCTGTTTGCGCAGGGGTTGCGCTGGATCAACGGCGCGGGTTCTTCCCGGTATCGGTGGCGGGGAGTCCAGTGCCGGAGGTTTCAGAGAATGGCGGCGTTGCTGCGTTGCGCCTGCTTGAGATAGACGCTCAGTTCCCTCGCCGGCAGCGGCTTGCTGTAGTGATAGCCCTGACCTTCGTGGCAGCCTTCGGAGATGATGTAGGTCTCCTGTTCGGCGGTTTCCACGCCTTCGGCGATCACCTGCATGCCCAGGCTCTTGCCCAGTTGAATGATGGCGCGAACGATGGTCGCGTCATCGTCGTCATCCAGCAGGTCCTGGACGAAGCTCTTGTCGATCTTGATCTTGTCCAGCGGCAGGCTCTTGAGATAACTCAGCGAGGAGTAGCCGGTCCCGAAGTCGTCGATGGCGATCAGTGCGCCGGAGCGGCGCAGGCTCAGCAAGTGCTGGGCGGCGGTGCTGATGTCTTCCATCAGGCCGGTTTCGGTGACTTCCAGTTCCAGGCTGCGCGGTGGCAGGCGGTACATCTGCAACAGGTTGTTGACCACTCTCGGCAGCTCGGCGTGGTGCAGTTGCACGGTGGACAGGTTGACCGCCATGCGCAGGTCGACGAAACCCTGATCGTGCCATTCGCGCAGTTGCTTGCACGCCTGATCCAGCACCCATTCGCCGATGGCGATGATCGTGCCGTTCTGTTCGGCCAGCGGAATGAACAGGTCCGGCGGCACCAGCCCGTGCTCCGGGTGTTGCCAGCGGATCAGGGCCTCGACGCCGACCACGCGGTGATCGCGGTAGCTGATCTGTGGTTGATAGACGAGGTAGAACTGATCCCGCAGCAGGGCATCGCGCAGGTCTTTTTCCAGTTCGCGACGGCGGCGCATCTCGCTGTCGACGCTGGCGATGTAGAACTGATAGCGATTGCGCGAGCGGGTCTTGGCCAGGGTCATGGTCTGCTCGGCTTTCTGCAACAGCTTCTCGGTGCTGTCGCCGTCCTCCGGAAACAGGGTGATGCCGATGGTGGCGCGCAGGCGGATTTCCTGATGATCGAGGGCGAACGGGGCTTCCAGGTCGTCGAGGATGCTTTGCGCCAGTTCCGCCGCTTCGTAAGGCTGTTCGATGTCGGCCTGCACCAGGGCGAACTGGTCGCCACCCAGTCGGGCGAGGGCGCCGAGGCGTCCGCTGTGGGCGCGCAGTCGATCCGCCAGGGCCAGCAGCAACTGGTCGCCGGTCTGGTAGCTGAATTGTTCGTTGATGCCTTTGAAATCATCCAGCCCGACGCACAAAACCGCAACCCGGCGCTGCAGCTTGCCGGCGTCCACCAGGATCTTGTCCAGTTGCTGCTGTAACTGCTGGCGGTTCGGCAGACCGGTGAGAAAGTCGTATTGGGCCATGCGCAGCAGGCTGTTTTCCGCTTCGTGGCGCAGATGGGTGTTGCGTTCGATGGATTCGAGCAACTGGTTGGCGGTGTTGATCCAGATCCCGAGTTCGTTTTTCTCGTGACCCTTGAGCTGCGGAATCTTGTGTTCGCTGGGGCGATCCGGGTTGATTTCCGTGAGGTGCTCGATGATCCGCGACAGCGGCTTGGTCAGCAGCCAGTGATAGACCAGATACAGCACCAGCCCCATGGCCAGGGCGCGCAACACGCCGGAAATGAAGATGATCACCGAACTGACGATGAAACCCTGGCCGTAGGTGGCGGTGTCGAGGGTGATGCTCAGGTCGCCGTAATATTCGCTGTAGGGACCGCGCCCCACCAGTTGGGTGGTGAAGGTGCGTTCCTGGCCGAGGATCAGGTCGGTCAGCCAGCGGCTGCTGGATTGCTGCAATTCACGGGATTTCTGCGCGAGCATCGCTTCGTTGGGATGCCCGATGGAGGCCTGGCGCACGGCGTCGTCCTGGAACAGGCCTTCGATTACCTGCATGCCCATTTCCCGGTCCAGGCTGTAGACCGCCTGGGTCGAGGGATCGCGGAACATGTCGAGGATGCGTTCGGCATCGCCGGCGACGGCCTGACGGGTTTTATAGGCATCGAAGACAATCTGCGCGCAGCTCAAGACCACGCCGACGATCAATGCCGACAGGAGCACGACCCGGAGCAACTTCACCGACAAGCTGTTCTTGAGTTCCAGCTTCAAAGGGTTATTCCTTGTTCCGTGCGGGTAGCGTCAAGTTGCCATGAGTATTGGCAATCCCGTGTTGGCAGTCAAAGGGACAATCGAACCGCGGAAAGTTTGTCCGTGGCCTTGGCCGAAATGCGGCTGCCTGGAGTATTGGCCCTGATTGTACTGTGTCGGTAGTTTTGCTCTCCAACTTGAGGGGCGTCGGACAATTTTTCCTCTGTTTGATGTTAGTCCGCTGTGGCTTGGGAGCAAGGGGGCAAGGGCTGCTTTGCGTGTGGGAAATGGCCTTGTTTGTGACGGGATTCGCCGACCTGATTGCGCAGGCATAAAAAAACCCGGCAATAGCCGGGTTTTTGTCTGGCGCGCAGCTTAAGCGGTGAAGGTCTTGCCTTCGAACTGCTCGGCCACGAACTTCCAGTTGACCAGGTTCCAGAACGCCTCGACGTACTTAGGACGCAGGTTGCGGTAGTCGATGTAGTAAGCGTGTTCCCAGACGTCGCAGGTCAGCAGCGGGGTGTCGCCGCTGGTCAGCGGGTTGCCGGCGCCGATGGTGCTGGCCAGGGCCAGGGAACCGTCAGCCTTTTTCACCAGCCAGCCCCAGCCGGAACCGAAGGTGCCGATCGAGGTTTTGCTGAACTCTTCCTTGAACTTGTCGAACGAACCGAAAGCCGCGTTGATGGCATCAGCCAGTGCGCCGGTTGGTTGACCGCCGGCGTTTGGCGCCAGGCAGTTCCAGTAGAAGGTGTGGTTCCAGACCTGAGCGGCGTTGTTGAAGATGCCGCCCGAGGAAGTCTTGACGATCTCTTCCAGGGTCTTGCCTTCGAACTCGGTGCCTGGCACCAGGTTGTTCAGGTTCACGACGTAGGTGTTGTGGTGCTTGTCGTGGTGGAATTCCAGGGTTTCCTTGGAAATGTGCGGCTGCAGGGCATCGTGTGCGTAAGGCAGCGGCGGCAATTCGAAAGCCATGATGATTCTCCTAATCAGGTCTGTTGCGGTGAGCGCAAGGCCGATCACGGGCGGCCAGAAATGCACCGGCGAGTTTTTACTCTTTGCGGCGCAGGGTTCGGATCATAGCACCGGGGGTGCGGCATAACCACGCAACAACTGTGTGGGATAGAGGTTCCAGAGCCTTTTGGAATAAATCACGAAGCCAATATCAATTGCCCGGCTACCGTGAACATCATCACCGCCACCAACAGATCGAGAATTCGCCAGGTCCCCGGCCGCGCCAGCCACGGTGCCAGCCATGCCGCGCCGAACGCCAGAGTGAAAAACCACAGCAGCGAAGCACTCGCCGCGCCCACTACATAGGCGCCCGGCACCGACTGTTGTGCACCGAGGGAGCCGATCAGCAGCACGGTGTCCAGATAGACGTGCGGGTTGAGCAGGGTCACCGCCAATGCGCTGAGCATCACCGCCCGCAATGAACGCACGGTTTGATTCTCACCCTGTTGCAGACTCTGTTTCGAAAACGCCCGGCGCAACGCCTGGCTGCCGTACCAGATCAGGAACACCGCACCGCCCCAACGGGCGACTGCCAACAGCGTCGGGTTCTGCGCCAGCACCGTGGCCAGACCGAATACGCCTGCCGCTACCAGCAATGCATCGCAGGCGACGCACAGCGCGGCGACCGGTAGGTGATGCTCGCGACGCAGGCTCTGGGCCAGTACAAAAGCATTCTGGGTGCCGATCGCCATGATCAGCCCGAAGGCCACCAGCAGGCCGTTGGTATAGCTTTGCCACATGACAGTTACTCCGCGTTGGCTGCGAGATCGCGCAGCACTTGCATGGCGCGTTCGGCGTCGGCCTGACCGACGAACAAATGGTCGTGGTAATAGCCGGCAATCACGTTGCAACTGATGCCGGCCTTGCCCAGTGCGGTGGCGAATGCGGCGGTCAGGCCGACGGCTTCCAGCGCCGAATGCACGTTCAGAGTGATCCACGCTGCGACGTAGTCGAAGCTGAACCCGACCCGTTCGGCGTGGGACCGTTCGAGAATCACCGTCAGGCCTTCCTGTTCACGGAAACTTCCGACAACTTCCAGACCGCTCGGGAACTGCCCGTCGCGCAAGGTGCAGAACACATATTCGCCGGCATTGAGCTGCGGGCTCATGCTGCGCAGCAGGGTGGACAACGAGGTTTCGCCAGCCATGGGGGTGGTCCTTGATAAAGAGTGCTTGCTGGCTATTCTCCGGGCAGACGCTGTATAAGAAAAACCAATAGTGCTGATCGCTCATTAGGAAAACTGATGTTCGACTACAAATTGCTTTCCGCTCTGGCCGCCGTGGTCGAGCAGGCCGGATTCGAACGGGCGGCGCAGGTGCTGGGCCTTTCGCAATCGGCGATTTCCCAGCGGATCAAACTGCTGGAAGCGCGGGTCGGCCAGCCGGTGCTGGTACGCGGGACACCGCCGTCACCCACCGAGATCGGCCGGCGTCTGCTCAACCATGTGCAACAGGTGCGCCTGCTCGAACGGGATTTGCAGACGCTGGTGCCGGCACTGGACGAAGAGGGTCTGCCGGAGCGGCTGCGCATCGCCCTGAACGCCGACAGCCTCGCCACCTGGTGGGCCGAGGCCGTGGGCGACTTCTGCGCCGAACAGCATCTGTTGCTGGACCTGATCGTCGAAGACCAGACCGTCGGCCTCAAGCGCATGCGCGCCGGTGAAGTGGCCGCCTGCCTATGTGCCAGTGAACGACCGGTGGCGGGCGCCCGCAGCGTGTTGCTCGGCGCCATGCGTTATCGGGCGCTGGCCAGCCCGGCGTTCATCGAGCGGCATTTCCCCGACGGCGTGCGGGCTGAACAATTGCCGCGCACTCCAGCTCTGGTGTTTGGCCCGGACGACTTTCTGCAACACCGTTACCTTGCGTCCCTGGGCGTCGATGGTGGTTTCGAACATCATTTGTGCCCGTCGTCCGAGGGTTTTATTCGCCTGACCGAAGCCGGGCTCGGCTGGGGACTGGTGCCGGAATTACAGGTGCGCGAGCAACTGGAACGCGGCGTGTTGCGCGAACTGTTGCCAGATAAACCGATCGACGTGCCGTTGTACTGGCATCATTGGCGCAATGGCGGCCAGTTGCTGGGGTTGTTGACCGAGCAATTGGTGCGTTCGTCGTCGCAATGGCTGGTGCCGTTGGACTGACGGCCAGCGTCAAGACTCACGAATCAGGCAAAACGAAAGACAGCGGAGCTCTACATGAAAATTCTGGTCACCGGCGCAAGCGGCTTCATTGGCGGACGCTTTGCGCGTTTTGCCCTGGAGCAGGGCCTGGACGTGCGGGTCAACGGCCGCCGGGCCGAAGGTGTCGAGCATCTGGTGCGTCGCGGCGCCGAGTTCGTTCAGGGTGATCTGAGTGACCCGGACCTGGTGCGTGCGCTCTGCACCGATGTCGAAGCCGTGGTGCATTGCGCCGGCGCGGTCGGGCTGTGGGGGCGGTACCAGGACTTTCATCAGGGCAATGTTCAGGTCACCGAGAACGTGGTCGAAGCCTGCCTCAAGCAACGGGTGCGGCGTCTGGTGCATCTGTCGTCGCCGTCGATCTACTTTGATGGCCGCGACCACCTTGGCCTGACCGAAGAGCAAGTGCCCAAGCGTTTCAAACATCATTACGCGGCGACCAAATATCTGGCCGAACAAAAGGTCTTCGGCGCCCAGGAATTCGGCCTCGAAACCCTGGCCCTGCGCCCGCGTTTCGTCACCGGCGCCGGCGACATGAGCATCTTCCCGCGTCTGCTGAAGATGCAGCGCAAGGGGCGTCTGGCAATCATCGGCAACGGCCTGAACAAGGTTGACTTCACCAGCGTGCACAATCTCAACGAAGCCTTGCTGAGCAGTCTGCTGGCGGCCGGTTCGGCGCTGGGCAAGGCCTACAACATCAGTAACGGTGCGCCGGTACCGTTGTGGGATGTGGTCAATTACGTGATGCGCAAGATGGAAGTCCCGCAGGTCACCAAGTACCGATCCTACGGGCTGGCCTACAGTGTGGCGGCGCTCAACGAAGGCGCATGCAAACTCTGGCCGGGACGCCCCGAACCGACCCTGTCGCGCCTGGGCATGCAGGTGATGAACAAAAATTTCACCCTCGACATCAGTCGCGCCCGGCATTATCTCGACTACGATCCGAAGGTCAGTCTGTGGTCGGCCCTCGATGAGTTCTGTGGCTGGTGGAAGGCCCAGGACATTCGTTGATACCAAGTGCTGAACCCCACCGCGGGTTGGGGGTCAATCCCTGCGGCTGCGGGGTTTATACTGCGCCGCAATCAGCCATTACCGGGTTTCACAAAGGTTGCCTCAATGTCCATGCGTAACGATGCCCACGACGATTTCGACGATGTTCCGAGCCTGCGTGCCGACACACTCGATGACGACGATTTCCCGACCACCGCCCGCACTTCCGTGCATTCGCGCACACCGCCGGTGGTCAAGGTCAAGTCCGCCAGCACCGGGCCGTTGTGGGCGCTGGTCGGTGCGTTGTTCTTTGCTTTCATCGGCCTGGCCTGGTGGAGTTTCCAGCAGATCTCGCTGATGGAGCAGCAATTGGTGGCGACCCAGGAAAGCTTCGCGCGGATCAGTGAAGAAGCGGCGGGGCGCCTGCAGGACATTTCCGGCAAGGTCGTGGCCAGCCAGACCAACGTCAACACCGACAGCGAAGCGCTGAAACTGCAGATCAAGCAGTTGCAAAGCGCACTGCAGGATCAGAGCAAACAGCAGCAGGGCGTGGCCGGACAGGCTACGGATCTGGACAAGCGCCTCGCGCTGATGACTGCCCAGACCACTGAGCAACAGAACGCCAACACCCAGTTGCAAGCCCAGGTCAAAGCCCTGAGTGCCGAGTTGGCGACGCTGAAAAGCGCGCCGGCCGACACCAGCAAGGTCGACGCGCAACTCAAAGGCTTCGACGCGCAGTTCAAGAGCCTCGGTGCCGACATCACGGCGCTGAAGAAACAAGGCAGTTCGAACGCGGCCATCGAGCGTCTGGAACAGGAAATCGTCGTGCTCAAGAGCGAGCAGGACAACCGCCCTGCCGCTGCACAGGGCGGCTCCAGCACCGCCGAGTTTGACGCGTTCCGTGGGCAGATGACCCGCAACATCAACACCCTGCAGGCGCAGATCCAGAACCTGCAACAGCAGCTCAACGCCCGGCCGTAAGCCCCTTCTGTGGCGAGGGAACGTGCTCCTTCGCCGCAACCCTCTCGCAACATTCAGAAGCTTTCTGAATATCCATACCTGCCTTCAGGCCGTCTACGCTCTTGAAACACCAACAAGAACGAGGGATGCGTCATGGGGTTTGTGCAAAAACTGGCCTGGCTCGGCGCGGTGCTGTTGTTGAGTTTCGGACAGGCCAATGCGGCCACGGAAAAGGACGACAGCAAGGCCGCCATCGCCTTGCTGGAAAAGGCCCTGGCCTACTATCACGACAACGGCGACAAGGCGTTCGCGGCCTTCAGCCGCCAGGGCGAATTCGTCGACAAGGATCGCTACGTGTTCGTGGTCGATACCAAAGGCGTGATGCTCGCCAGCGGCGGGCCGTCTTCGGCGTTGATCGGCCGGGATGTGAGCGAAGTGCTTGGTCCGGATTTGCAGAAGGCGTTCAAGGACGCGTTGAAAGTGCCGGAAGGCAACGGCATCCAGCAGGCCGAGTATCGCTGGCAGAACCAGGCCGACGGCAAGGTCGAGCGCAAGCATGTGTTCTATCAGCGCATCGGCCAGCGGATTCTGGCGGTCGGTTACTACTTGCCGCGAGCCTCGGCGGAGCAGGCAAAATCGTTACTCGACAAAGCCGCCACCGATCTGACCAAGGATGAAAAGGGCACGCTGACGGCGATCAATTCGCTCAAGGGCGGTTACCTGCAGGATGACCTGTATGTGTTCGTGGTGGATCTGAACACCCAACGCTACGTCGCCCATGGCACCAACCTGCGGTTGATCAATACCGACTTCGCCAAGGTCAAGGACCCGGAAGGCAAACCGGTGGGCGAACCGATTCTGACGTTGATCGGCAAGCAGGATGAGGGCGAGTACGAATACCGCTGGAAGAACCCGGTGACCGGCAAGGTCGAGGACAAGCATGCCTACCTGAAGAAGGTCGGCGGGTTCCTGGTGGCGGTCGGTTATTACAGCGCTTGAACCCTGTGTGCTCCCACGTCACGCGTGGGAGCCATCGGCATCGGTCAGCGGGCGCCGTGCTCACGCCCGCGCAACAAGCGGTTCGGCATCGCGATCGCCGCCGCCAGCCCGAGCAGCGACACCCCGGCGCTGACCATCAGCAAATGCCGGAACGTCACCAGCAATTCGGCGCGCAAGGCATTCTGTGCATCGCCGGGCGCCGCGTTCAGGCCATCGAGCAGCACGTTGCCGGAGTGACCTTCGCCGATCAACGATGCGCCGGTCAGGTGGGCAAAGCTGGAGTCCTGCAACAACGCCAGCAGCAGCGCTGACATCAACGCCACGCCCACCGCGCCGCCCAACGAGCGGAACAGGTTGGTGGTGCTGGTGGCGACGCCAATGTCTTTTTGGTCCACCGAGTTCTGCGTACCGACCAGCGAGGTCGGGAACTGCATGCCGCCTGCGATACCGCTGAGCAACATGAACAGGCTGCTGATCAGCGTCGCATCGGGCGGGCTGAAGGCCATGCCGAGGATCGAGATCGGCATCAGCAGCGCGCCGGTGAGAATCTGTGGTTTGTAGCGCCCGGTAATCGACGTGCGGCGACCGGCGAAATACGCGCCGATCGGCAAGCCCATCGCCAGCGGCAGCAAGTGCAGGGCTGCGCTGTCGGCGCCGGCACCGGTCACGCTCTGGAAGCGCAACGGCATCAGCACGATCAACGAAATCGCCTGGAAGCTGCAGAAGAAAATCGTGCACCAGCACAGCAGAGCGTTGCGGTTGGTGAACAGGTGCATCGGCAGCAACGGCTCACGGGCACGGCGCTCATGCCAGACGAACACCGCCAGCACCGCCACCGCGCAAGCGAACAGACCGAGCACTTCGCTGCTGCGCCACGCATGACCCTGGCCGACCTGAGTGATCGCCAGCAACAGCGCCGTCAGGCCGATGATCATCAGCAGTGTGCCAAGGTAATCGATGACCGGTTTGCGCTGGGGAATCGGCAGGCCGACCAGATTGCGTCGCGCCACCCAATACGCGCCGAGGCCCAGCGGCAGGTTGATCAGGAACACCCAGCGCCACGACAGATACTCGGTCATGTAGCCGCCGAGCACCGGACCGGCCACGCTGGCCACCGCATACATGCTGGAGAAGTAACCCTGATAGCGCCCACGCTCACGGGGCGGCACGATATCGCCGATGATGGCCTGGCTCACCGAGATCATCCCGCCAGCGCCGATGCCCTGGAAAATCCGCGCCAGCACCAGTTGTTCCATGCTCTGGGCCATGCCGCAGAACAGTGAGGCGAGGGTGAACAGGCCCATGCCGAACAGCATCAGTTTGCGCCGCCCGTACAGGTCACCGAGCTTGCCGTAGATCGGCACCGCCACGGTCATCGCCACCATGTAACCGGAAATCACCCAGGCCAGCAGGCTGACGTCCTTGAATTGCGCGGAGATGGCCGGCATGGAAACGGCGACGATGGTCTGGTCCAGCGCGCCAAGGAAGATCGCCAGCATCAGCGCGACCAGCACGCTGCGAATGGCCGGTTTGGGCGTTTCGGGGTGGTTGAGATTGGTCACGGGCAAAACCTGCGGGCAGTGAGGGTCCCGCAGATCGTCAGGCGAGCGGGGATGCTCGCCAGTGTAAGTCGGTAGCAGGCTATTCGATAGCCTCATAAGGAAGTCCGACGTAATTTTCTGCAATGGTTTTTTGTCCCGCTTCTGAACTGACAAAGTAGTCCAGTTCCGAGGCGCTGATGCGCTGACTGAAATCGTCGTGTTCGTCGAAACGGTGCAGCATCGAAGTCATCCACCAGGAAAACCGCTCGGCTTTCCACACCCGACGCAGGCAGATTTGCGAATACTTCTCCAGCAAGTCCGTGCGACCTTCGCGATAGACCTTCAGCAGAATCCTGAACAGCGTGCTGACATCGCTGGCGGCCAGGTTCAAACCCTTGGCCCCGGTCGGCGGAACGATATGCGCCGCGTCGCCCACCAGAAACATCCGCCCGTACTGCATCGGCTCGACCACAAAACTGCGCAGCGGCGCGATGCTTTTTTCAATCGTCGGGCCGGTCACGAGTTTCTGCGCCAAATCCTCCGGCAGACGATTGCGCAGTTCATCCCAGAAGCGCTGATCCGACCAGTCGTCGACGTTTTCTTCGGCCGGCACTTGCAGGTAATAACGGGTGCGGGTTGCCGAACGCATGCTGCACAGGGCGAAGCCGCGTTCGTGGCGGGCGTAGACCAGTTCATCGTGAATCGGTGGCGTGTCGGCGAGAATTCCCAGCCAGCCGAACGGATAAACCCGTTCGAAAATCTTCAGGCATTCGGCTGGAATCGACTGACGGGCCACGCCGTGGAAACCGTCGCAACCGGCGATGTAATCGCAATCGACGCGCCAGGTTTCGCCATCCTTTTCAAACGTGACGAAGGCCTCGTCGCTTTTCATGCCATAGGGAACGACATGGCTGGCTTCGTAGATGGTCTGTCCGCCGGTCTCCCGACGAGCGGCCATCAGGTCGCGGGTGACCTCGGTCTGGCCATAGACCATCACGGTTTTTCCACCGGTCAGGGCTTGCAGATCGATGTGCACCCGACGCCCGTCGAGGGCCAGTTCGAACCCGCCGTGGACCAGCCCTTCGGCATCCATCCGCTGACCCACGCCAGCCTCGCGCAACAGCTCTACCATGCCCTGTTCAAGGACCCCGGCGCGGATTCGGCCGAGCACATAGTCAGGTGTCTGACGCTCAATGATCAGGGTGTCGATGCCGGCGTTGTGCAGCAGTTGGCCGAGCAATAATCCGGACGGACCGGCGCCAATGATGGCGACTTGGGTTTTCAGCGTTTTCATTGTTTTTATGACTCGCAAGCTTCACGCGACAACGGCCGGTGAATGATTTTCAGGATTCGAGTGCTTGCATTTTTCCCTTGCGGGTCTGTCAATTGAAGGTGAAAACTGAGCCGATACCTGTACATTCTGCCAATCGGTGCGATTATCGCCCGCAACCTTCGAGGCCTGGATTGAAGTGATGAACAAGCCTGACCTGCCTTCGATTCCGGTGTTCAAGCTCTACGGTGAAAGCCTGGACTGGCCGACCCCTGACTTGCTGCACTGTGAAACCATTTCCAAACGCAGCCGCGAACATCAATGGGAAATCAAACCCCACCGCCACGCCGATTTGTGCCAGTTGCTCTTCGTATTCAAAGGTCAGGCAGAGCTTGAAATCGAAGGTCAACGCACGCAACTGAACGAAGCCGCGATCCAGATCCTGCCGCCGCTATCGGTGCATGGATTCCGTTTTTCCGAGGACGTCGAAGGATTCGTCGTCACCCTCGCCACGCCGTTGATCAACCATTTGCAGGCGCAGCTGGGCAGCGCGGTACAGGCCCTGGCCCAGGCCGAAAGCTATCCGGCGGGACAGGACGCGGAGTACCTCAACAGTCTGTTTGCCGCGTTGCAGGCCGAGTACAACGGCCATCAACCGGCGCGGGAAATGCTCATGCATTCGCTGGTGAGCGTGATCATGGTCTGGGTCAGCCGTCAGGCGATCCGCCGGCATAACGCGAGCCAACGCCCGCAGCGTCAACGTGAGTACCTCAACGGTTTTATCCAGTTGGTGGAAGAGACGTACCGCCAGCACGTCAAGGTCGAGGACCTGGCCCATCGTCTGGGGATTTCCGTCTCGCATCTCAACGGCACTTGTCGCGAACTGGCGGGGCAACCGGCGTTGCAGATCATGCATGAGCGTCAGTTGCTGGAAGCCAAGCGTCTGCTGACGTACACCAGCATGACGATTTACGAGATGTCCGAGGTGTTGGGTTTTTCCGATCCGACCAACTTCACGCGCCTGTTTCGGCGCCGTGTGGGGATCTCGCCAAAGGCGTTCCGCGACCGCTTGAAGGCCGAGCAGAACGACGACGTCTGACGTCCTGTATCAGCGCAGGGCGTTGAGGGTGGCGTTGTGAGGGATGCAGCGCTCGAAGTTGCAGCTCGCGTACTCACGGGGCAGTTGTCGCAACTGCTCCACGCGCCATGCCGCGGTGCCGTACAGCGCCAGCGTGGCCGCGCAGGTGATGAAAATCGCGAGGTATCTTCTTGTTCTGGTGCTCATGATCATGACGTTGACCTCTGAACGAATACCCTTGGGTACTACTTTCAGCATAGGTCAGCGCCGGGGAGTTGCCAGCCGCGCGGCGAACGGGTTTACAACCCGACATCCCATTGCGGGTTTTCGGGAAAGCGCAGTACCAGGAAATCCAGCATGCTGCGCAGTGCCGCCGGCATGTGCTTGCGTGAGGCGTACACCGCGTAGATGTTCATCCTCCGAGGCTCGGCGTTGGGCAGCAGGCGCACCAGTTCGCCGCTGTGAATATGCACCCCGGCCTGATAGGTCGGCAGCATCGCCACGCCGGCGCCAGCCAGTGTGGCGCGCAGCAGGGTGCTGGCCTCGTTGGCGCTGATGTTGCCCTGCACCGGCACCGAGACCGGCTCGCCATCCTCTTCGAAATGCCACAGGCTCTTGCCGAAATAGGAGTGGGTCAGGCAGTTGTGCCGGCTCAGATCTTCTACGCGCTGCGGTTGTGGATGTTCCTGCAGATAGGCGGGAGCGGCGCAGACCACCGAGCGACAGACCGTCAGGCGCCGGGCGATCAGGTTGGGGTCGAGGTCGTTGCTGGTGCGGATCGCCAGGTCGATGCGCTCATCCACCAGATTTACCGTGCGATCGAGCATTTGCAGGTCGATGTTGACGCCGGGGTAGCGTTTGACGAACGCGGCCATGGCATCGGCCAGTTGCGCTTGGCCAAACGAGGTACTGACGCTGATTCGCAGCAGACCCCGTGGTGCATCGTCGGGCTCGCTGACGGCGGCCTGCATGTCGCTCGACAGTTCGAGCATCTGCCGGCAGCGTGGCAGGATTTCGTTGCCGGCGGCGGTCAGGCTCAGTTTGCGTGTGGTGCGGTGCATCAGGCGCGCGCCGACCCAATCTTCCAGTTCCGCCAGATACCGCGATACCACCGGCCGGGAAAGATCCAGGTGATCGGCCGCCGCCGACTGGCTACCCAGATCCACCACCGTGACAAACACCCGCATTGCTTGGAGACGATCCATGATTTGCCCGCTTTCAGAAACAAACTATGTTTAAGCATCGCATTTTTTGTAACGAGTCTGGCAACTAAGCTCTGTCCCATCGCCAAGCACGGCATTCGAACAGCGGAGCAACCCATGATCGGCTTCACCACTCTCAAGCGCGTTTTACTGGCCACCGCCACCCTCGGCTTTGCTGCCCACGCAGCGGCCGCGAACCTGAGCCTCGATGTCTACAACCCGGGCACCAACGCAATCTTCCCGGTGACTTCGGTACTGGTCAGCGGCGAGAAGGACGCGATCCTGGTGGACGCGCAGTTCGGCAAGTCCCAGGCCGAGCAAGTGGTGGAAAAGATCCGCGCCAGCGGCAAGCAACTGACCACCATCTACATCAGCCACGGTGACCCGGATTACTACTTCGGCCTCGACACCCTGACCAAGGCATTCCCGAATGCCAAGGTACTGGCTTCGCAGCCGACCGTTGATCACATCAAGCAAACCGTCGACGGCAAACTCGCCTTCTGGGGCCCGAAAATGGGCGCCGACGTGCCGGCCAAAACCATCGTGCCGGGTGTGCTCAAGGGCGACAGCCTGATGCTCGAAGGCCAGAAACTGCAGGTGGTCGGCCTGGAAGGCAAGCAACCGGATCGCAGCTTCGTGTGGATTCCATCGCTGAAAGCCGTGGTCGGTGGTGTCGTCGTCGCCGAGAACATCCACGTCTGGATGGCCGATACCCAGACCGCGCAATCCCACGCCGACTGGCTGGAAACCCTGCACTCGATCGAAACCCTGAAGCCGAAAACCGTGGTGCCGGGTCACTACCTGGGTGACAGCGCCCGTTCGCTGGCAGCGGTGAAATTCACTGCCGACTACATCAAGGCCTTCGACGAAGAAACCGCCAAGGCCAAGGACTCTGCCGCGCTGATCGCAGCGATGAAAAAACGCTACCCGAAACTGGGCGAAGAAAGCTCGCTGGAACTGAGCGCCAAAGTCGCCAAGGGCGAGATGAAGTGGTAACCCGATTCTGAAAAACGCAGCACTCTCAAGCCAACTGGAGAATGTCATGAGCAAGATCGCAATCATTGGTGCCACCGGCCGTGCCGGCAGCCAATTGCTGGAAGAAGCCCTGCGTCGCGGCCATAGCGTCACCGCTATCGCTCGGGATACCTCGAAGATCGGCGCCCGCGCCGGTGTGGTCAGCAAGAATGTCGACGTGCTGGATGCCGCCGCGCTGCAAGCGGCAGTCGCCGGTCACGATGTGGTGATCAGCGCCGCGCATTTCGCCACGGTGCCGGCCAGCGCGCTGATCGGCCCGGTGAAACAGGCCGGGGTAAAACGCCTGCTGGTGGTCGGCGGTGCGGGTTCGCTGTTGCTGCCGGACGGCACCCGAGTGATCGACAGCGCCGGTTTCCCGGCCGAGTACAAGGCCGAGGCCAGCGCCGGTGCGGCGTTTCTCGATGCCCTGCGTCAGGAGAAGGAACTGGACTGGACCTTCCTGTCGCCGTCGGCGCTGTTCTTCGAAGGTGAGCGCACCGGCCAATTCCGCGTCGGCAAGGATGACTTGCTGGTGAGCGCCGAAGGCCAGAGCTCCATCAGCTTTGCCGACTACGCGATTGCGCTGATCGACGAAGTGGAAACGCCGAAGCATTCGCGTCAGCGGTTTACGGTCGGTTACTGATGTAACCCGATCAAACGTTCCCGCGCCTTGCGTGGGAACGTTCAGTAACAGGCTCACCGCGTATGAGCCTGCTCCACCAACCACCCCATCAATTCCTGCAACTTCGCCGACGGCTCCGACGCCGGCGCCACGATGTAATAGCCCAATCCCGTCTTCACCTTCAGATCGAACGGCATCACCAGTCGCCCGGCATTCAAGTCATCGCCGATCAACGACCAGTCTCCAATCGCCACGCCTGTCCCGTGGGACGCCATCGACATCGCCTGATCCAGCGTCTCGAAATGCTGACCGCTGCTGATGTTGCTCAAGTGCAGTTCGGCGGCTTCCAGCCATAGCGTCCAATCGTCATCGGTGTGAGTCGGATGCAGCAGCAGGTGTTGTTGCAAGTCTGCCGGCGTGTGCAGCGCCGGGCCACCGTTGAGCAGCGTTGGCGAGCAGACCGGCGTCAGTTGTTCATCGAACAGATGCAGCGTGGCAGGGGAGTCGTGGGGCGCGGTGCCGTAGATCACCGCCGCGTCGAACTGCTCGCGATGAAAATCTACCCCGTGTTGCAACGACGCCGTGAGTTTCACCGGCACGTCCGGGCGCTCGCGCTGCCATTGCAGCAGTCGCGGCAACAGCCAGCGCATCACGCAACTCGGGGCCTTGAGTTGCAGGGTCTCGCGCTTGGCGCCGATCTGCTCCATCGAATCGCCGATCAGGCTGAACACCTGCTGCACCCGTGGCAGCCATTCGCGACCTTCGGCCGTCAGCTCCAGGCCCCGGGCCAGGCGAATGAACAGCTCATAACCCAGATGTTCCTCCAGCCCGGCGATCTGCCGGCTCACCGCACCTTGAGTGATGTGCAACTGCTCGGCGGCCCGGGTGAAGTTGCAGCACTGCGCGGTGATCAGAAACGTGTGCAGGGCGGGCAGGGGAGGCAGTCGTTTCATGTGGATCCAAGGTATGACGTGAGGACATGGCTAGTATGAGCTTTTATCGATTGTTGCGGCTACGGGTCGCCCGTTTCAATGAGGCCAATCACCGGTTCCCTCAAGGCCCGGTGCCTCAACGAACAAGAAGGGCAAAGACATGGCGACGTGTGGCGAAGTACTGGTCAAGTTACTCGAAGGTTACGGGGTCGAGCAGGTGTTCGGCATTCCCGGGGTGCATACCGTGGAGCTGTATCGCGGGCTGGCCCGTTCGAGCATCAACCATGTGACTCCGCGTCACGAGCAAGGCGCCGGCTTCATGGCCGACGGCTACGCCCGCACCAGCGGCAAACCGGGTGTGTGCTTCATCATCACCGGCCCGGGCATGACCAACATCACCACCGCCATGGGCCAGGCCTACGCCGATTCGATCCCGATGCTGGTGATCTCCAGCGTGCAGTCGCGCAGCCAATTGGGCGGCGGTCGCGGCAAGCTGCATGAACTGCCGAACCAGAGCGCGCTGGTCGGCGGCGTGGCGGCGTTCTCCCACACCTTGATGTCGGCGTCCGAATTGCCGGGCGTGCTGGCCCGTGCGTTTGCGCTGTTCCAGGCCGGGCGTCCGCGTCCGGTGCATATCGAAATTCCGCTGGACGTGCTGGTCGAAGAAGCCGACGAACTGCTGACCAGCGTGCCGGTCAACATCGACCGCGCCGGTGCTGCGCCGGCCGCCGTGAGCCGCATGACTGAACTGCTGGCCGGCGCTCAGCGTCCGCTGATCCTTGCCGGCGGCGGCGCTATCGATGCGGCTGCCGAGCTCACAGAGCTGGCCGAATTGCTCGATGCGCCGGTGGCCCTGACCATCAACGCCAAAGGCATGTTGCCGTCCAGCCATCCGCTGCTGATCGGTTCGACCCAGAGCCTGGTCGCGACCCGCGCCTTGGTAGCCGATGCTGACGTGATCCTGGCGATCGGCACCGAACTGGCGGAAACCGACTACGACGTGACCTTCGCCGGCGGCTTCGAAATTCCCGGCAAGTTGCTGCGCGTCGATATCGACCCCGACCAGACCGTGCGCAACTACCCGCCTTATGTGGCGCTGGTGGCCGATTCGCGCAACGCCGCACAAGCATTGCTGAGCGCGCTGTCGCACAAGCCGCTGGCCGAACGCCGTAACGATTGGGGTCAGGTGCGCGCTGCCCGTCTGCGTGAAGACCTGGCCGCGACCTGGGACGCACCGACGCTGGCCCAGACCCGTTTCCTCGAAACCGTGCTGCACGAACTGCCGAACGCAGTGTTCGTCGGTGACTCCACGCAACCGGTATACACCGGCAACCTCACGTTCAACCCGGAGCGTCCGCGCCGCTGGTTCAACTCGTCCACCGGTTACGGCACCCTCGGTTACGCCTTGCCGGCGGCGATTGGCGCGTGGCTCGGCGGCAACCTCGAACACGGCGCACGTCCGCCGGTGGTGTGCCTGATCGGCGACGGCGGTCTGCAATTCACCCTGCCGGAACTGGCCAGCGCCGTGGAAGCGCGCACCCCGGTGATCATCTTGCTGTGGAATAACCAGGGTTACGAAGAGATCAAGAAATACATGGTCAACCGCGCCATCGAGCCGGTCGGCGTGGACATCTACACCCCGGACTTCATCGGTGTGGCCAAGGCCCTGGGTTGCGCGGCGGAAGCGATCAGCTCGGCTGAACATTTGCGTGGCGCCCTGCGCGCCGCCACCGATCGTCAGGGCCCGACCCTGATCGAAATCGACCAGACCCAATGGATGAAGGCGGTGGCCAAATGATCAATTTCCCGACCACACTCGATGGCCTGTACATCAACGGCCAATGGTCCGCCGGCCGCGAGCACCTGCGCGTGATCAACCCGGCTACCGAAGCGCTGCTGACCACGGTCAATGGCGGTGACGAACGCGCCGTCAACCAAGCGGTGACGGCAGCGACCGAAGCTTTCAAGGACTGGTCGAAAACCACCGGCACCGAGCGCGGTGCAATCCTGCGCAACATCGCCAATGGCGTGCGCAATGGCCGTGATCACTTGATGAAGTTGCAGTCGAGCAACAACGGCAAACCGCAGTTCGAAGCGGGCATCGATGTCGATGACGTGATCGCCACGTTCGAGTATTACGCCGAACTCGCCGAAGGCCTCGATGCGAAACAGGACAGCGATGTGCCGCTGCCGAGCGACGACTTCAGCGCACGCCTGCGCCGCGAACCGTGCGGTGTGGTCGGGCTGATCGTGCCGTGGAATTTCCCGATGGTCACCACCGCGTGGAAACTCGCGCCAGCCCTGGCCGCTGGTTGCTGCGTGGTGCTCAAGCCGTCGGAAGTTACGCCGCTGCCGGAACTGGAACTGGCGGCCATCATCGCCGAATCCGGCCTGCCCAAAGGCGTGTTCAACCTGGTGTGCGGTACCGGTCTGGCGGTCGGTGCGCCGCTGTCGGCGGATCCGCGCATCGCCAAGGTTTCCTTCACCGGCAGCAACGCTGTCGGTGTGCAAGTGATGCAGCGCGCCGCCGAATCCGTGAAGGGCGTGAGCCTGGAACTGGGCGGAAAATCCTCGCTGCTGATTCTGGAAGATGCCGACCTTGATCTCGCAGTAGAGCTGGCCTGCGGCGGCGGTTTCTTCAATGCCGGGCAGATGTGCTCGGCCACCAGCCGGGTGCTGGTCGCCGATGAACTGGCCGATGAATTCCTGATTCGTTTGCAGGCCCGTGCGGAAAAAATCCGTGTGGCCGATCCGTTCGATCCTGAAGTCGAGATGGGCGCGCTGGTCAATCAGGCGCAGTACCAGCGTGTGCTCGGTCACATCGACCGTGGCCTGAGCGCCGGGGCCAAGCTGATCTGTGGCGGCAATCGTCCTGCAGATCTGCCGCGCGGATATTTCTTGCAGCCGACGATCTTCACCGAAGTGCCCCTCGACAGTGCGCTGTGGTGTGAAGAGATCTTCGGCCCGGTGATCTGCGTTCGCAGTTTTGCTTCGGAGGCCGAGGCGATTGCCCTGGCCAACGACAGTCAGTTCGGTCTGGTGGCCAGCGTGGTCACGCGTAATGCCGAGACTGCGGATCGGGTCGCCAACGCCTTGCAGGCGGGGCTGGTGTGGCTCAACGCACCGCAGGTGATCTTCCCGCAGACCGCATGGGGCGGCTACAAGCAGAGCAGCATCGGTCGCGAATTGGGGCCGTGGGGTCTGGCGGCATTTCAGGAAATCAAGCACGTGATCCGCGCGCGCTGAATGCCCGAAAAAGGTCAGCGCATGCCTCGCAACGAGGCATGCGCCGGCGTCATGGCTCCAATGAGTTTTTATCGATAGTCAGGTGTTTTGCACGACCTCAGGATGAACCCGCTGATCACGTTAAAGCCCTTTGAAACCGGGGGCTTGAGCGGTTCCGATCACGCACGGCAAGGGTTGCGGTCAATCTCATACTTACAAGAATAATGGGAGTCCCAAATGGGCGAGCACGATCTGAACAGGCGTCAATTCATCAAAACCGTCGGCGTGGCCTCGGTGGCTGCGGCGGCCATGAGCATGCCCTTCATCCGGGCCAGTGCCAGCGACACCCGATTTGCCGGCAAGACCCTGCGCCTGCTGACCTGGTCCGATGACACGGGCCTGGCCGCATTGCGCAACATCGCTGCAACGTTTGAAGCGAAGACCGGCGCCAAAGTGATTGCCGACCGCACCGGCAGTACGTCGGAAATGGTCGCCAAACTCAAGGCCGGCGGCGACCGTCCGCAGTACGACATCATCACCCTGGCCGGCGTGGGCGCCGAAGGTCTGGCAGCTGCCGGACTGCTGGAAAAACCCGACCTCAACCGCATTCCCAACCTGATCGACGTCCCGGAAAAATACCGCACCGGGGCCAACGGTCACGGCATCGGTTACCTGCTGTGGTGCAACAGTCTGGTTTACAGCACCCGCACCCAGAAGGAAGCGCCGGACAGTTACGCCGCGCTGTGGGACGCCGATCTGGCACCGAATATTTTCCTGCCGCCGCCGAACTGGACCGAGGCGATGGACCTGATCATCATCGCCGCCAAACTGGCCGGTGGTGACGAGCACAACATCGAACCGGGCTTCAAGAAACTCGCCGAACTCAAGGAACGCGTGGTGACTCTGGGCGAAAACCCCAACCAGATTGCCGAGCTCTTCCGCACCGGCTCCCTGGACATGGGTGGGCTCTACGCCCCGGCGTTTTTCCCCAAGCAGATCCGCGATCCGAACTATGGCCTCGGCGCCACGTTCGGCATGAAGGAAGGTTTCTACACCGACCTGATGCTCTCGGTGATGCCGAAGAACCGCCCGGGCGACACCGACCTGGCCTACGCTTTCATCGACCACTCCCTCGACCCGCTGGTGCAGGGCAAGATGGCCGAAGACATCTTCAACGGCCCGGTCAACGCCAAGGCGATCATCTCCGCCGAAGCGCGCAAGAGCCCGTTCATCCTCACCCCGGAGCAGATCGCGGAGAAGGCGATCATGCATGACAACGCCTTCCTGGCGACCGTGCATGACCAGTGGATTCGTCGCTACACGGAAATCTTTTCTTCCTGACGCCGACCTTCCGGGGCACCGCATGATCGGGGTGCCCGGGAGATTCGTTTTCCATTGACGAGATCATTGCTATGGAACATCAATCCCTGACCCAACCGGTCGGCGCGGGTGACGTGCGCCCGGCGCGCGGTGTTTCACCGACTGCGCGGGCGTGGTTTTTCCTCACGCCGTCGATGCTGTTTCTCGGCGTGCTGATTGCCGCCAGCCTTCTGGTGTTGCGCATGAGCGTCGGCACCAAGGGTGCGGAGTGGTCCGGTTTCAGCCTGGACAGTTACGCGCAGTTGCTCGAACCCTACTACCTCAAATCGTTGCTGCTGACCTTGCGTCTGGCGCTGATCAGCGCGGTGATCGCGGTGGTGCTGGCGATCCCGGTGGCGTACACCATGTCGCGCCTGACCTCGCCGTTCGTGCGGCGGATCTTTCTGGCGGCGGTGCTGTTGCCGTTGCTGGTCAACCTGCTGCTGCAAAGCTACGGCTGGCTGGTGATCCTCGGCCCCGGCGGCATGCTCAACCAGACCCTGATGGGCCTCGGTCTGATCAAACGCCCGATCATGTTGCTCTACAACCAGAACGGCGTGTTGATGGGCCTGGTGCAGACTGCGTTTCCGTTGGCCGTGCTGCCGATTGCCAGCGCCATGCGCGGTGTCGCCCGCAGCTACGAAGAAGCCGCCGCGACCCTTGGCGCCAGCCGTTTTCAGGTGTTCCGTCAGGTGGTATTGCCGATGAGTCTGCCGGGGATCATCACCGGCGCGACGCTGGTGTTCGCCTACAACGCCAGCAGCTTTGTGGTGCCGTTGCTGCTCGGCGGTCGGCGCGTGCCGATGCTCGCGGTGATGGTGCATGACCAGATCGCCCCGCTGATGAACTGGCCCGCCGCGTCCGCCGCCGGGGTGGTGCTGATCGTCACCACCCTGGCGATCATGACCTTGTCCGAATACATCACCGGCCGCCGTCGCCGTCTGCTGGAGGCTTCGCAATGAGTGCCCTGATCAAGAAGCGTCAGTCGCTGCTGCCGGGCGATACCGGCAAGTTTGCCGGCATCCTTTCGGGCGTCATCCTGTTTCTGGCGGTGTTGCCGATCCTGACGATGATCGTGATGTCGTTCAGCGGCGCGTCCAACCTCGACTTCCCGCCGAGCAGCTACAGCCTGCAGTGGTACAAGGCGGCGTGGCACACCTTCGTGTCGCCGGATGCCAGCGATGTGCTGAGCCTCGGCCAGGCCATGGGCACCAGTTTGCTGGTGTCTTGCCTGACGATGATTTTCGCCACGCTGATCGCGGTGCCGGCGGCTTATGCACTGACCCGTTGCGAGTTCCGTGGCAAGGGCGTGGCGCTGCAACTGATGTCGCTGCCGCTGGTGTTTCCGATGGTGGTGCTGGGGCTGGCCTTGCTGCTGGTGTTCGACAGCCTGCCGTTCCACATGACCACTTCGCGGCTGGTGATTGCCCACGTGATTCTGGCGCTGCCGTTCGTGGTGAAGAACTGCACGGCGGCCATGCTTTCCATCGGCAGTGAAGTCGAAGAGGCGGCGCAGATGCTTGGCGCTTCGCCGTTGCGCGCCATCGTCGATGTGGTGGTGCCGTTGATGAAATCGGGGATTCTGGCGGGGATGCTGCTGGCGTTCATCGTCTCGTTCAACGAATTCACCGTGACCTATTTCCTCTACACCATCGACGTCATGACCGTGCCGATCTGGATGTACAGCCGCACCGTGTCATCGCTTGACCCTACCGTGTTCTCGTTTGCCGTGCTGATCGTGCTGATCGACTTCGTCCTGATCTGGGCGCTGGAGAAACTGGTCGGTGAAGGTGGCGTTTCGTTCTGATTTCTTGAGGTGATTTATGTCTGGTCTGATTCTGGAAAACGTCGAGAAACACTACGGCTCGGCCTGCGCGGTAAAAGACGTCAACCTGCATTTGCCCGAGGGCAAACTGGTGTGCTTCCTCGGCCCGTCGGGCTGCGGCAAGACCACCTTGCTGCGAATGATCGCCGGGCTGGAAACCCTCACCGGCGGCGAGATCCGCCTGGACGGCGAGAACATCGGCCACACGCCGGCGCACCTGCGTAACTTCGGCATGGTGTTCCAGTCGCTGGCGCTGTTCCCGCACATGACCGTGGGCGAGAACATCGCCTATCCGCTGAAACTGAGGGGCGTGAGCAAGGCCGATCAACAGGCGCGGGTGGTGGAGTTGCTGGAACTGATCCAGCTGCAACCGATGATCGACCGTCCGGTTGCGAAGCTCTCCGGCGGCCAGCGTCAGCGGGTGGCGATTGCCCGGGCCATTGCCTCGCACCCGAAAATCCTTCTGCTGGACGAACCGCTGTCGGCGCTGGACGCCAAGTTGCGCGAGTCGATGCAGGTGGAAATCCGCCAACTGCAACAACGCCTGAACATCACCACCATCATGGTCACCCACGACCAGCGCGAGGCCATGACCATGGCCGATATCGTGGTGGTCCTCGGTGAACATCGGGTACAGCAGGTGGGCACGCCGATCGAAATCTACCGCCATCCGGCCAACGAATTCGTGGCGGACTTCATCGGCTCCGGCAATATCTTCCCGGCCACCGCGCTGGGCGATGGCAAGGTCGTACTGCCGGGCGGCGATGCCCTGCAGGTGCCGATCTGCAGCAGCATCGTGGTCGGGCAGAAAGTGAAAATGCTGATCCGCCCCGAAGACCTGCAACTGTCGGCGCCCCAGGCCACGGCGGGCAATCGCCTGCTGGGCAAGGTGACGTTCGTGCGGGATATCGGCGCGACCATCGAGACCACGGTGGAATGTTCCGGGGTGACCTTCACGGCGCTGAGCACGCCGTGTCAGGGCATCGGGCTGGGGATCGGGCATCCGGTTTCGGTGACGTTGCCGAGTGAGGCATGTCGGGTGTTGGGTGCTTGAATGAAAGGCCCCATCGCGAGCAGGCTCGCTCCCACAGGTTCAGTTGTACGCCGATCCAATGTGGGAGCGAGCCTGCTCGCGATGGGGCCAGCGGCCGCTATAAAAAATCGGATCAGACCGTCAGCCGCAACCGCGCCAGATCCCTCAACGGCGGCGCGCCGAACAACCGGCTGTACTCGCGGCTGAACTGCGACGGACTTTCATACCCCACCCGATACCCCGCCGCCGATGCCTCCAGCCCTTCAGCCAGCATCAGGCGCCGCGCCTCTTGCAGGCGCAGTTGCTTCTGATACTGCAACGGACTCATCGCCGTCATCGCCTTGAAACGGTGATGCAGGGTCGAGACGCTGAGGTTCACTTCTTTCGCCAGGTCATCGATGCGCAACGGCTGTTCGAAGTTGCCGTTGAGCCATTTGATCGCCTGGCTGATGCGATGGCTCTGGCTGTTGGCGATGGCGATTTCGTACAGCCGATGGCCCTGCGGGCTGCGCAGCAGGCGATAGAGGATTTCCCGGCGGATCAGCGGTGCGAGCATGGCGATGTCTTTCGGCGTGTCGAGCAGACGCGCCAGGCGCAACACCGCATCGAGCATCGCGCTGTCGATCCTTTCCACATACAGACCGCGCCCGGTCGGCCGGGTCGGTACACCCATCGGGCCGGCATCGGCGATCAGCGCGGTGATTTCCGCCGGGTCGATATCCAGGCGCACGGCGAGGATCGGCTCCTCGGGCGAGACATTCACCACCCGACCGCTCAACGGCATCGAGACCGAGACCACCAGATAATTCAGCGGATCGTAATTGAAGTACTCGTCAGCCAGCCGTACCTCCTTGCGACCCTGGGCCATGATGCACAGCGCCGGTTGCGCGAGCACCGGGGCGAAATCGTGGGATTTGGTGTGGCGCGACATGAACAGCGAGCCGACGGCGGTGGCATAACTGCCATCTTCGGAGGTGTTGCGGCGAATGATCGCCGCCAGTTCCTCGCGCTGCTTTTCCATGTCGGCTTCCATGTCGGCATCGCGCGGCGCCTGAAAACGATCGAATGACGTCATGCACAGCCTCCTCGGCAAGGGATGGAATGGGAGCAGAGCATAAGTTTGTGCAAGCGCAAGCGGTAGACACATCCTGCGAAATGCTTGCCTGATCCTGCATGGCGTTGCTGGCCCGTCCAGACATGACAGGGCGCCTCCCGGAAAACTTGCTCGAAACCGGTGTGACAGGACGGTGACAGCAATTCACGATCTGTTACAGGTCTGAAAGACAGTCTCGCAGGATTGTGCAACGCGACGGCAGGAATCGACTAACGGCGAGCATTGCCCGGCCCTTAACCTTGGATCCTGTCGCAGCCCGTCCCCGGCTGCCACGCGACTCCCTGGGAGGGTTGAACATGTCCAAGCAGATTCCCGTCAGTCATATGGCCTTCGTTCGAGCGCGCGCCGGGCGCTCGGCGGAACTCGGCATGCGCCTGAGCGCGCTGATCGAACCGTCCCGTGCCGCCGCCGGTTGCCTGAGCTTTTCCCTGCAGCATTCGCAGTGTGATCCGGAGTTGTGGCTGGTTTCCGGTTTCTGGAATAACCAGCAATCGATGACCGCCTATTTCAGCAGCCCGTCGATGGAGGTTTTTGCCGAGCTGGTGCAGGACCTGGTGGTCAACAGCCTGGATTTCCATACGTTTAAAGACGTGTCGGCAGCGCAGGCGCTGGGCCAGAGTTGCGCGCCGATACACAAACTCGCCGGTTGAGGGTTTAATGGCCGGCCTAACTGACTGAGCCAGGACCTGCGACATGGCACGTAAAGAGTTCGAACACTTCGAAGCGGTTTCCGCTGTAGTCCCCGTCGAATTGGGCAGCAACAAGGGTTATTTCGCGGCAATCGCGGTCAAGGCCCTGGTTGACGGCGGTGCGCCACGCTTTCACAAACTGTTGAATGACCAGGTCTTCCCTGGTGCCATTGCCGCCGATGAAGCGGCCATCAATGAGCTGGACAAGCTCAAGGGCGTCACTGATGACGCCGAGCTGATCTGGTAACTCCGTTTACTTGACGGCGCCCGGGCGCCACATCTTGAACAATGCCTCCGGCCCCAGCTGGAAGTAATCCGCCGGCCCGCCGCCGCGCAGAATCGGTTCTGCGGCGGCGGTGTCGTAGATCCCGTCCTTCAACAGCCATTTGGCGATGTGCACGGCGACCACTTCGCCGAGCACCAGCCAGCTCGGCACCGTCTCGCCGTCGGCGCGCTGCAACTGAATGATCTGCGTGACCTTGCACTCGAAGGACACCGGGCTTTCGGCCACGCGCGGCACGGCAATCACCTTCGACGCCACCGGCGTCAGGCCCGCCAGTTCGAACTCGTTGACCTCCGGTGCGACCGCCGCGCAGCTCTGGTTCATCTGCTCGGCCAGCGGGCGGGTCGCGAGGTTCCAGACGAACTCGCCGGTCTGCTCGATGTTGTTCAGGCTGTCTTTACGCCCGACGCTGGAGAACCCGATGATCGGCGGAATGTAGTTGAACGCGTTGAAAAAGCTGTAGGGCGCCAGGTTCAGCTTGCCCTCGGCATCCTGCGAAGAAATCCAGCCGATGGGGCGCGGACCGACGATAGCGTTGAACGGATCGTGGGGCAGGCCGTGGCCGTTGGCCGGTTCGTAGAAATGGATGTCATCGGGCATGGCGGGGTGTTCCTGAAGGCTTTTATAAGCGGCCAATAGTGCAAGTCCGGTCCGCGAAGATCAAATCCCGACCTTTGGAAATGAACAAGCCCGGCAATGGCCGGGCTTTGGTGTTTGCATTCTGCCGATCAGCTGATGGCAGCGGCGGTACCGGTTTTATCGAAACCGTCGGCTGCGATGGCAGCAGCGGTGCCGGTCTTGTCGAAGCCGTCGGCTGCGATGGCTGCAGCGGTGCCAGTCTTGTCGAAGCCATCGGCAGCAACCGCTTTGCCGACGTTGGTTTTATCGAAACCATCGGCAGCGTAGGCGCCCGAGTGGCTGGTTTCGATGGCGGCGCTGGCGCCGTTGATGAAATCGGCGGATTTGGTTTTGTCCGAGCCATCGGCGGCGAAGGTGTTGGCGGCCAGTACGGACAGGGTCAGGGCGAGGATCAGTTTGGTTTTCATGGTCGTTCTCCAGATTCGATATTCGTTGGCGGTGTGTCTTGCATGGGACTCATGGTACGCCAACTAAGTTGATTAAAAAGCGCAAAATAATGCTAAAAACAATCGATTAACTTGATGTTAAGGGCGACGCATTCAATTCGTCTCGTCGTGGGAGCGAGCGACGCGCAGTCAATCGATCAGGTAAGTGCAGGATGCGGCAGGGGCATTAACCGGTGATTAATCGCCGCTTTTGGCGTGTGTGACAGATTTTTCATACATTCCCGACCGGTTTTTCACCCTCGTAACGCCAGTCTGCCGGCGGCCAGAAAACCAAGAACCGGCCGTCACACACTGGAGCTTTACCTGCAATGAACAAACTGCCTCAAATCACCCTGGCCTTCTGGGTCATGAAAATCTGCGCGACGACCCTGGGGGAAACCGCGGGGGATTTGCTGTCGATGACCTTGAACGTCGGCTACGCCATGAGCTCGCTGATCCTGATCAGCGTGTTCGTCCTGACGCTGGTCACGCAACTGATGTCCAAGACCTACAAGCCGCTGCTGTACTGGATCGTGATCCTGTCGACCAGCACCGCCGGCACCACCATGTCCGACTTCATGGACCGCACGCTGGAGCTGGGCTACGCCACCGGTTCCATGATCCTGATCGCGATCCTGCTGGCGATCTTCGCGGCGTGGCGCCTGAGCGGTGATTCGCTCAACGTCACCAAGGTGCAGAGCTTTCGCGGCGAGATGTTCTACTGGATGGCGATTCTGTTCTCCAACACCCTGGGCACCGCGCTCGGCGATTACCTGGCGGACGACTCGGGCCTGGGCTTTGCCGGTGGCGCGCTGTTGATCGGCTCGGCGATTGCGGTGGTGGTACTGCTCAAGTACTTCACGAAGATTTCGTCGGTGGCGCTGTTCTGGGTGGCGTTCGTGCTGACCCGGCCGTTTGGCGCGACCCTGGGCGACCTGATGACCAAGTCCCATGAGAAGGGCGGTCTGGACTTCGGCACCATCGGTTCGTCGGCGGTGCTGGCGGGGATTCTGCTGGTGATGATCGTGGGCGCGTCTTATGCGCAAAAGCGTTATGGCGGCAAACAGGGCGTTGCCGAATTGTCCTGATCGGGAGATCGGACAGGAAAGAAACGCGCGAAGGTCTTGCACCTTCGCGCGTTTTTTTGCGATCAGTCAGTGACGATGCGCGAATGTTTCTGGGTGTCTTTCATGGTGATGTACACCAGCAGGGACACCGCGATGCACGCGGTCACGTACCAGTAGTAACCGGTTTCCATGCCGATGCTCTTGAACCACAGCGCGATGTATTCGGCGGTGCCGCCGAAGATCGACACGGTCAGTGCATACGGCAGGCCGACGCCCAGGGCGCGGATTTCGGTCGGGAACAGCTCGGCCTTCACCACGGCGTTGATCGAGGTGTAGCCGCTGACGATGATCAGCGCCGCCATGATCAGGAAGAACGCACCCCACCAGGTCTGGATGGTGTGCAGGGTCATCAGGATCGGCACGGTGAAGATCGTACCGAGCACGCCGAAGGCGATCAGGATCGGGCGACGACCGATCTTGTCGGACAGGCCGCCGATGATCGGTTGCAGACACATGAACAGAAACAGCGTGGCGGCGGAAATGGTGGTGGAATCGGAGATGCTCATGCCGACGGTGTTCACCAGGTATTTCTGCATGTAGGTGGTGTAGGTGTAGAACGCCAGCGTACCGCCCATGGTCAGGCCGACCACGGTGAGCAATTCCTTCGGATGGCGCAGCAAGGTGCGCATGGCGCTTTCCTTGGACTTCTCTTTCTTGGTGAACGACTCGGTTTCTTCCATGCCGCGACGCAGGTACAGCGCGACGATTGCGCACAGCGCGCCGATGGCGAACGGAATACGCCAGCCCCAGGCGTACAGTTGCTCGGTGGTGAGCATCTGCTGCAGCACGATCAACACGCCCAGCGCGATGAGCTGGCCGGAGATCAGGGTCACGTACTGGAAGCTGGAGAAGAAACCGCGACGCTCCTTGGTCGCCATCTCCGACAGGTAAGTGGCGGAGGTGCCGTATTCGCCACCGACCGACAGGCCTTGCAGCAGACGGGCGAACACCAGCAGGATCGGTGCGCCGATGCCGATGGTTTCGTAGTTGGGGCTCAGGGCAATCAGCAGGGAGCCGAAGCACATCAGGTACACCGAGGCCATCAGTGCCTTTTTACGTCCGACCTTGTCGGCGTACAGGCCCATCAGCCAGCCACCGATCGGACGCATCAGAAAGCCCACGGCGAAGATCGCGGCGGTGTTCATCAACTGGGCGGTGGTGGAACCGGCGGGGAAGAAAGTCTTGGCGAAGTACAGCGAGAAGGCGGCATAGACGTACCAGTCGTACCACTCGACCATGTTGCCGACAGAACCGCTGAAGATCGACTTGATGCGACTGGCGGTGGTTTTTTCTTTGACCGGCACGGCAGCCGACCCAAGAGGCAGGGCGTTGGAGTTATCCATTGAAGGATCCTTCGTTTAATTGTTTTTGTGGAGCGCGTTGAAACGCAGCCTGCGGGGGCTATAGCAGGAGCTGTGCCAACGGGGAGAGGGCCGGTTTAGAGGGGGGGGGGAGATGGGGTGAGCGGGATTTTGCCGATGGACCGGAATGAATGAGCGGATTTCCGCTCATTCAGGTACGAACATTTCCCGGGTCAGTCCATGTCGCTGCATCTTTTCATTAAACGTGCGACGCGGCAGTTGCAGCTCTTCAAGTACGGCTTTCACATCTCCCTTGTGCCGGGTCAACGCCGCCCGCAAACACTGCGCTTCAAACGCCTCCTGCTGCGCCGCCAGCGACTGGCCCGGATCGATGCCCTGCACCGGTTCATCCAGTCCCAAGACCTGCCGTTCGGCGACGTTCGCCAACTCGCGAACGTTGCCCGGCCAGTCATGACTCAGCAGGTGGCTCAATTGCGCGCCACTGAGCGGCGGGAAAGTCCGGCCCAAGCGCTGGGCGGCGCTCTGGGCGAAGGACTCGAACAACAACGGAATGTCTTCCCGACGATCACGCAACGGCGGCAGGCGCAATTCGGCGACGTTCAGGCGATACGCCAGGTCTTCGCGAAAACGCCCGGCCCGGGCTTCATCGAGCAGATCCGGTTTGGTCGCCGCAACAATGCGCAAGTCCACCCGAATGCTCTGGTTCGATCCCAGCCGCTCCAGTTTCTGTTCCTGCAACACCCGCAGCAGCTTCACTTGCTGGGCCAGCGGCATGCTTTCGATTTCATCGAGGAACAGCGTGCCGCCGTCGGCGTATTCCAGCTTGCCGATGCGCTTGCCGGAGGCTCCGGTGAACGCGCCGCTTTCATGCCCGAACAACTCGGCTTCAAACAATTGCTCGGGGATCGCCGCGCAGTTCAGTGCCACGAAGGGCTTGTCGGCGCGCGGGCCGAAGTCGTGCAGGCAGCGGGCGACCAGCTCCTTGCCGCTGCCGGTTTCGCCACGGATCAGCACGTTGACCGGCAGCGTCGCCAGATCCAGCACCTGCCGGCGCAGGGTCTGCAAGCCACGGGATACACCGAGCAGCGTGGCATCGAGTTTCGCGCGATTGTCGGCCTGTTCGTGCAGGGCGCGGTTTTCCAGCACCAGACGACGCTTGTCCAGCGCCCGGCGCAGACTGCCGAGCAGGGTCTCGGGGCTGAAGGGTTTTTCCAGAAAGTCATAGGCGCCGTCGCGCATGGCTTCGACCGCCATCGGCACATCGCCGTGGCCGGTGAGCAGAATCACCGGCAGGTCGGCATCCCGGCGCTGCACCTCGGCCAGCAGTTCAAGACCGCTGAGGCCGGGCATGCGCACGTCGCTGAGAATCACCCCGGCAAAATGCTTCGGCAGCGCCGCTAGGCATTCCTCGGCGCGGCTGAACAGTTGAACCTCGAAACCGGAGAGGCTCAACCATTGTTCGACGGCACTGCGAATACTGCTTTCGTCATCGACCACCATCACGCGATTGAGCATCAGAGGTGCGCCTCCAGATCGATTGGCAGGGTCAAGCTGAACACCGCGCCGTTGTCGCCGTTCTCGGCGCTCAGGCGCCCGCCGGATTCGTGGACGATGGCGAAGGATACTGCCAGTCCGAGACCGAGTCCGTCACCCACCGGTTTGGTGGTGAAGAACGGATCGAATACCTGACCCAGATGTTCTTCGGCGATGCCGCCGCCATTGTCGATGACGCTCAGGCGCCACAGTTGTTCGTCGGCCTCCAGGCGGATTTCCAGACGCTTGCACGGTTTGCCTTGCATGGCGTCGAGGGCATTGCGCAGCAAATTGATCAGTACTTGTTCGAGACGGATCGCATCGCCGCGCACCCAGGCCGGACGGGTCAGGTGCAGCACCAGGCTGACCTGTTCGTCGCGCATTCTCGCATCCAGCAATTGCAGGGCCTGATCGACCACTGTGGCCAGATCCAGCCGCTCGCGCAAACCGCTGGGGCTCTTGCGGGCGAAGGTTTTCAGGTGGCCGGTGAGGGCCGCCATGCGCGTGAGCATTTCATCCACCGGTTTGAGTGCCTTGTAGGCGTCATCGACCCGGCCGTGATCGAGCAGCAGCCTCAGAGTTGCAAGCTGCATGCGCTGGGCGGTCAGCGGCTGATTGATTTCGTGGGCCAGCGCGGCGGACATCTGCCCCAGCGCCGCCAGTTTTGCCGACTGCACCAGACCGTCCTGTGCAGTGCGCAGATCCCGGGTGCGTTCCTCGACCAGTTGCTCAAGCTCTTCGCGGCTGCGCTGGCGCATCTTCGCCAGACGCCAGCGCTGGTTGAGGAACAACAACAGAAACACCAGCGCCAGCCACACCCCGGCCGCGGCGAGCCCGGCATTGCGCTGGTCTTCGAAGGACAGTTGCGGGCGTCGCAGCAAGTGCAGGGTCCAGCCTTCGGCGGTCAGCGGCAGGGATTCCCACAGGTAATCCGCCGTGCCCTGCGGAGCCTCGACACGGCGCAGATCGCTGTTGTCGTCGAAGCGGCGCAGGGACAGATGAGTCAGCGGCACCAGCGACTGCTTGTCGTATTGGCGGGTGGCCTTGATCTCCCGATAGTCGGCCGGGGTCAGCGGATGCAGCAGGCGATAGCGCCACTCGGGCTGGTTGGCGATGAAGACGATGCCCCGGGCATCGCTGACCAGCAGGGTGTCGTTGCCATGGCTCCATTCGCGCTCAAGCTCCGGGAACTCCAGCTTGACCACCATCGCCCCGAGGAACTCGCCGTTGTCACCGAGCACGGCGCTGGACAGAAAATACCCGGGAATCCCGCTGGTCACCCCGACCGCGTAGAAACGCCCGGTGCCTTGGGTGCGGGTCTGACTGAAGTACGGGCGAAAGCCGTAGTTGTGGCCGACGTAACTGCTGGGCAGACGCCAGTTGCTGGCCGCCACCGCGAGGCCGGTATGGTCGAGCAGTTCCAGCGTCGAGGACTGCGCCGCTCCGTTGATCTTTTCCAGCTTCAGATTCAGCGCAGCCTGCTGTTCGGCATCCACGGGACCTGCCAGCGCCGCACGCAATTGCGGGTCCAGTGCCAGCACGGCAGGCAGGGCGCGATAGCGGTCGATCAGGGTGTGCAGCGAATTGGCGTACAGCGCCAGCTGCTGGTTGGCCCGCGCGGCGTCTTCTTCCAGCGCCTGGCGCTCGGCATGGCGGATCGCAAGCGTTGCAGCAAGGGCGGCACCGGCGATGATCAGCAGGGTGTACAGCGACAGACGCAGGGTACGGGAAGTCGCGAGCATATGAAGTATCAGGGCAGGTCGGGGCGAGCACGATAGCATGCACAAGCTGACTTCTTGCTACGTACCTTCCGGATCAGAGATTGCGTATACCATCAACTGATTGTCGTAGGTCGTGAGCCAGTAATTGCCCTGTGCATCCCTGCGATGAAGTTCTTCTACCGACTGACCAGGCAACACCATGCTAATGCCGGTATCGAAGCGATCACCAAAGGGGTATTTCGATGTGTTTGGGCGTCCATTATTGCCACTTGACCATAGTTTCACCTTTACATGCCCGGTTTGATCACCTGTCGGTTGTTACTTGTTCCTCTGTTTGTATGCGGTCTGCCTGCCATAGGTTTTGAGCATTTGCTTTCTGTCATCGACAACGTACAAGGCTTTCTCAGTGAGTGCGTGCAGATTGTCGAGTCTGACTGTTCTGGCTTGTTGAGTGCCGACTCTCCCTTGCCCCAGATCGAGTAGATGATCAACATCCGAGTTGTAGAACTCGATGACCTTAAGCTCGCTGAAGGCTATTTGGCCGGCATTGGATACTCTGACAATTTTCTCACGCAGTGCGTCGAGTGCGTTCAGGTGGGCTTCGATCTCTTGTGAAAACATGCCTTCCTCGGCCCTGATTCCCTGTTCTGCCACTTTCGCGAGTTCTATCAACTCTCCGACTCCGTAGAGTTGTGATCCCCCGGTGGCGGAGATGGCATTGACCGAGGCTTCGATGGCGTCCTTTGGCTCAAAAGATCTGACGTGCATGAAAGCATCGAGGGGACCACTTTCCACGCCCCTCGCCTGTTGCGAGATTGATTCAGCCGATATATCGGTTTTGCGGGGTATCAGAGGGTTGGAAACGTCCTGAAAGTTTGAAAAGGCCATATCGACCAGTTCAGCGGAACGTTCAGCGGTGAAGTTGCCGATGGTCAGACCCTTGAGTTCACCTATCATAGATGAATAAGGATCTCCTCCGGCTAATGTTTCCACCGCACTGAAAAGATCGTTTGTGGAGAACCAACTGGCAAGGACCTTCGCGACTTGTACGACAAATTTTGCAGTTATGACGGTACGGAACCGACTCCGACTCGAAAGGTTGTCAATCTGTCGTTCGAGAATATCCATTTGCCTGTTGGCTGCACTCAGGAAGTTCACCGAGTAGTCAGCCTGCCTTTTCAGCTCGGCAGGCGTCCTGGTCTGCCCGTTAGTGTCGACGTATGTCATCGGGTTGTTCCCGACAAACACATACCGATTCAATCCGTCCGCATCCTCCACCGGGTCGGCGCTCACCCAGCGACACAACCACGGCGCGTAATACCGCGCTCCGTAGTAATAGAGCCCGGTGACATCCATTTCCTTGCCCGAATAGCGGATGAATTTGTAGTCCGCTTCGATCTGCGAGCGGGCAGCCATCGTCGCGGTGTTGCCAAAGGCGTAGTAGCTTTCGCGGCTGATCACCTGCGCCCGTTGATCAATCTGCGTCACGCTCGATCCCAAGTGGTCGGAATGGGAATAACACACCTGATCAGCATCGATACCGGGTGGTTTTCCCGCGACCCAGTGCAGACACATCACCTCGCCGACACCGGTGGCGACGGTGATCCGGTGTAACTCTTCTCCGCTGCTTTTGGTGCGGACTTCCAGACTCCCCACGTAATGCACTTCAGCGATATGGCTGACTGTGCTGGCGTGGGTTTCATTGCGTTTGTAGACCCTTGCGCCCTGACTGTAGTGATACCGCTCCTGGTCGGGCGGACCGCTGGCATGATCCACGAAGATCAGCGACTCCAGGTGATTGCGGCTGGTCCAGTTCATCGGCTGGCCGGGTTGCAGGGCCAGCAAATTACCGGCGCGGTCGAACAGGGCGCTGAAGTCAGGTGCCGGGTCCCCCGCTTTCCAGCGCACACCTCGATTGCTGGCAGGGTCGATGAACATCTCGCGGGTGTAGGTGTTGCCGTCGCGTACGTGGGTCAGTTTTTTCAGGTTGTTGCCGTCGTCGTATTCGAAAGACTCGACATAGTTGCGTCGGTCTTTGGGATCGGTGGGTTGCGGCCGCCCGGGGTTATCCGTGGGCGGGGCGTCGCTGTAACCGGTGGCGCGGGTCAGGCGGTACACCGAGTCATAGCCAAATGTGCGTTCACCGTCGACCCGCTGGTTGCGGAAAAACGTCGGCGTGTAGGTGTGATCGATGATGCGGGTGACGTTTCCTGCGGCGTCATATTCATACTCGAAATCCTGAATCGCCGGCTCCGAAGCCTTTTGCGCGTACTGTCGAAGCAGACGTCCGTCGGCCTCGCGGTAATGCCAGTGGCTGGTCACGCCATTGCCGAGGCGCTGTTCGATGATCTGGCCGGCGGCGTTGTAATCTGCGCCGTTCAAAATCGGCTGCACACTTTGCCCGCTGAGTTGCAGTTGCACCTGAGCAAGCTGCCCGGCGATGTCGAAGGTTGAATGTTGGATATGCCCGCCGGCGTCCGTGGCTTGCAGCAGTGCACCGATGGCGCTGAAACGCTGACGGCCGGCGCAGATCTTGCCATCCTCGAAGGTGCGGATTTCTTGCGTTGACTGGTCACGCATGTTGAAGCTGTTGAATTGCACCGTACCCGATGGATCGCTCAGCGCCGTCATTTGTCCGCGCAGGTTGTGCGTCGGATCGGCCGAAGCCGTTTCATAGCTGAACGTTTCGAAGCCGGTTACCCCGTTTTCTGTGACGCTGCGCAGACGCAGTTGCGGGTCATAGCTCATCTCCCGGTGATTGCCGTTCGTATCCCAGCCTTGCAAAAGCTCACCGGCCAATCCTGGCAGGGCAGTATTTTCGCCACCGTCGACATTGCGGGTCTTGAGCGCCGTGCCGTCCAGTCTGTGCAAGGTCGTTGTATTGGGCGTTGCCAGACGCGGATCCCGCTGTGCGATCAGATGGCCGGCAGCGTCATGTTGCAGTCGGCTGATGAGCGCTCGCACGGCTTCCCCGGCCACCGTGCGCAGGTATTCGATTTGTCTGACGGCTTCGCCGCGAGGGCCGATTACCGACATCACGGGCGTGAGATGGTGCACGCTGGCGTTCATGACTTGACCTGTTTTGCGGGTTTTGCAGGCGCCGGTCTTTTTGCAGGCCTGGCCAGTGGCGGTTCTTGCGTATCGTTGTAGTCGTAGTTGAGAGTGAACCACGGATTCAGGAGGACGTATGCCAGATGGCCAAGGGCATTGATCGTCTTGATCGGCCGGCCCAGGGCGTCGTAGAACATCCGGTCGTGGTAGCCGTGCTTGCGCAAGGCGCTGTCATTGATGCAGCGATGGGTGTTGAGGAAATAAGAGCGGTAGATCCGAATGGTTTCACCCTTGTGGTTGTATTCCACACGACCCTGGACTCGCCAGCGTTGAATGGCCGGCAATTCGATCGGCTTGCCGTCGGTGCCGGTTGCGAGATTGTCCTCGAGGGTGGCTACAAACGCATCGCCCGGCGGGACGAGCTGTTTGCTTTGCAACTCGCGACCGAAGCCATCGACGTAGCTGATCGTCATCTGAATCTGTTGCAGCGAGTCGGTGTGATAGCGGTCGGCAACCAGGTTCAGGCTGTGCACTGGTTGTCTGAGACCGGTGCGGATGATCTTGAGCAGAGCCTGCTCGCTGGCCGTGCGTTTTTTGCGTTGGTTCAGCCAGCGCAGCGCCGATGCGCGTATGCGGCCATCGGGCAGGATCAGGCCCTTGGAAATCCATTCCTTTTTTTTGCGCGACAGCGTTTTGCGCGGGAGTGACGGCATCCAGCTGAACAGCTCGGTGCGTACCACGCTGGCGGCGGATGCCAGCACGGTTTTCGGATTGGCCAGGGCGAACTCGACACTCGTATCAGACTGCGGCGGGTAAGCGGACAAAGGCGCGAATCCCGCCGGCAATCCATCTTCGCTGCCATGAAAGCTGTGCACCAGGGGCTGACCGCCTGCGTCGTAGAGAACCTCCTGAATGTTCTCGTTGGGGTCGGTGACACTGAACGGCTGCAGGGTGTGCATGTCGTAGGTCACTGACGTCACACAGCCGTCCGGCAGGGTGATGGCAATGGTCAGCAGGTGGTCTGCATCCCAGGTGATGTGCGTCACACCGTGGCTTGCGGTCTGTTGCACCTCGGTGACGCGGTAAAAACCGCTGGCACTGGCGTAGGTGAAAAAGCCGCTTTGCGCTGACCACAGGTTTTGCAGCAGATCCTGTGCAGGGTCCTCCGGGAAGAACAGCTTCATGGGTGTGTAGCCGATCTTTGTCAGCTCGTCCCGGATGACTATCGGGACGTCGTCGTAGGCCTCAAGGGCCTTTTTGTCGAACACGGCCTGCTCGGTCGGCCCGGCCAGCGGCGGGTAGAGCATTTTGCCGGCGGATTCCAGATACGTGTGTTGCGAGAGTGAGGTCAGTTCCCGCGCGGCTTTCCATTCAGCGCTGTCTTTATGCTGCTCGAAATTTTCGAAACTGATATCCGCCGCTCGCAGCCCGCCCGGCAATGCGCCCTTGGGCAGTCTCATTGCGTTGCTGCGCTGGCGCCAGGGCAAGCCGAGCAGCCAGTGGCCGTCAGTGATCAGGTGAATGAAGGCGGCGAGTGATTCCGTCAGATAAAAGTACTGTTGTTGCTCATCGTGACTGTCCACCCAGGCCCGAAGCTGGTCTTCTCGGTCGAAGGGCGGCTTGTCCGTCCCGGTGCGACGGCGAGCACACGCTACCGTGAAACCGTGAATCAATTGGCCGTACTCGTCCCACGCCAGGTTGACCCTGTGCTGACAGTTCGGATCGTCCATGAAGCGTTCATATTGGTGGCTGCGGGTTTCCTGTTCGAACACCAGCAAACTGGACGGGTTGCCCTTGGTCACCCGCACCCGATAGCGAAATTCGCTCAGGGAGAACAAGCGTTCCGGGGCGGGATCATCCGCCTGACAGACCTCGATGCGCAGCGGACGACCGGCCAGGGCGTAGGCGATTTCGCGATTGTCGTCGGCCTTGCGCCGCTTGCGAATACTCTCCTTGCAGCGTTTGGAATCGAACGTTGAAGTGACGGTGGAACCCAGCGGCGTGATTTCTTTGTCGAGTGTGCAGATACCTTTCAGGACGGGGTCAGTGCATTGGCCGGTATGAAACCAGTGCGTCACCTTAATCGGCGCCGTATGGCCTTCTTCGGCCTTGCCAGGTTCCAGTTCACTGTCGATTTGACAGACCCGACCGAAGCCACGGAACTCACGTTCGAAACCGTCGTAGTAACCGTCCTGATAGTCGAATGACTGCTTCAAGCGGTTGCCGGTTATTTCATCGAGTTGCTCCAGCCAATGGAGCACCATCTGAGGAAACGGCAACTCGCTGACCGGATGCCTGTCAGCCATCAACTCCCGGTGTTTCTCATCCAGCCAGAATTGCGCACTGCTGCGATGTTGCAGTGTGGCGCTGTAGCCCATGTTGTTATTGCAGCCGGTGAGCAGGTACGGCCGTTTGCTGACGAAGTGATACACCCAGTGCTGCGGTGTCATGTGCGGCTTGGTGAACAGCAGGCTGGCGCAACCGATGCCTTGCAGGTCGGCGAAGGTCACCTGGCAGAGGTTGTCGTAGCGAATGCCGGTGGGCCATGGCACACGCTCGGGTGTCAAGACCAGGCCATTGCCACCCTGGTTGAACCAGATTTCGAAGTAATCCGAAGACAGGTAAATGAAGGCCGGGGCGCCGGAGCCGTCCAGATCGGCGATGCGCACCCGGTCCGCATCGAATTCGCCATGGTCGAACGGCAGGTCGCTCAGTTTGAAACCCTCTGCAAACCGACCATGTCCGAGGCTGGCCCAGCAGCGGATTTCATCGTGGCGGATCCGGCACAGCTCCATGCCACTGGCGCCCATACCGCTGAATGACACCAATTCGCTACGGGCGTTACTGAACAGCGGCAATCTGTCCGGGGCATGGGGCACATCCTGGCCGGGGGCGAATCCTTTCTCCCGCACATTGGCATACACCCGCACGCTGTTCGGGCCTATCAGGGCCATGGAATCCAGACCATCGCCACTCAGGTCCCCCAGTTGCGCCAGTTGATGGAAGAACTCCACAGGGAACTGGCTGAATGGTTTGAACAACGACCAGGTGCCATCCGGGTTGAGTGTGTAATACCCGCTGCCGCCGGATTGTGCGACAACCCAGTTCAGATGCCCGTCACCAGTGAGGTCGATCAGGATCACGACCACGGGCTTGCTGCTGTCGGCATTCGGGATCAGCGGCAGCGGTGTCCAGGGGCCGTAGACGATTTCGTCCGTACCGTGCGTGCCGCGCAAGGGCTCGCGGTAATACCAGGCGCCGTCGTACTGGCAGAGAAAGCCGGGCACGCCTTCGCCGTAAAGATCGACGCAATGGTAGGGCTGGCCGTCGTTGAGGCCGGGCATGTGATCGAGTGGCAGGAAGGGTTTGGGGGTGGTGTCGAGTATCAGCGCTTCATAAAAATATTCGAGGGGCGGCATGTGCTTGACGCGTCCTGTAGCGTCATAACTCATGTAGTGCGCGGCTTTCAGGTGGTTGTACCGGTGCAGTGTGGGTTCGTGTTCCAGCAGCAGTCGATTGACCAGCACCGGCGTGGGGCCGGTGTGGTTGAACAACAGAAACTGCCGGCACAGGCGCCGGGTGCCGACTTCAAAACCATAACGATGCATACGAAACGGGTCGGAACGCACCGTCCAGGCATCCTCGTTGGCGGCATACGGTGGAACATCGTCATATCCGGCGACGCGTTCGCCGTAGTCAACGATCAGTCGGAACAGCCAGTCGAGTAATTCGGGTTGCGCGTGATCAAGGCAATACAAATCGGTACTGGCGTTTTTGTTGTAATAACAGATCTGGCGCAGGTAGCGTTGGGCGCTGTAGTCAAAACGGGCGTCAGCGGTTTTGTCGTCGGTCTTGTACTGGTAAAAGATGTTTTCGCCCACGGGGTTCCTGACTTCCACCAGCAACCACACTGCGATAAGGGTTGGGTCCGCCGGGTCATGGATGCAGGCATCCAGGGTGTTGCCGTAGCAATACTGAGAGCCATCGGCGCCAAAGACCACCCAGAACCCATGGCCGCCACCGGTGGGGGTCCAAAGCTCGTAGCGGGTGAAGGTCGTTTCCAGGCGCGGAATGTAGAGCACCACGGAATAGGTTTTGGCGTTCCTGCCTTTACCGCGTGTACGCTTTTTGGCCTTGATCTTGCCGCGCGTCGTCAGCTCGGGACGCAGGTCGGTGCCGTCGGCCTGCATGACATCGGTGGCTTCGTACTTCGGTACACCCTTGCTGGTCTTGCGCGAGATGGCGGGCAGCGGCAGATCCCAGCCAAGTCCGCACTTGCCGTTGCCCGCGTTGCTGTCGTAGACCAGCTGCAACTCGGGATTTAGCGTGCGCGCATTCAGGATCGGAAGAGGCAGGGTATAAGAGCGCTGCCCGGTCGCACCGATCTCCCCCCAACTGCGTCCATTCGTTGCAATGGACGCAGTCTTGGCAATGGAGGGAGGGGTGACGAGCGCATCTGCATCCGGGGTCATGGCGACGCAACCTGAAGATGTCGAGGTGTCACGCTAGCAGAGCGGCATGCGCCAGGCACCTGTCAGATCTGACAGGTGCCGACTGACGGCAGACGAAAAAAAACCGGACGGTCATCGCTGACCGCCCGGTTTTTTACAAGCAGCTGAAACGCTTACTGCACTTCCACCGCCAGGCTTTCGCTGATCTTCTGCTGCCAGATCGCAGGACCGGTGATGTGCACCGATTCACCTTTGCTGTCCACCGCGACGGTGACCGGCATGTCCTTGACCTCGAACTCGTAGATCGCTTCCATGCCCAGCTCGGCAAACGCCAGCACCTTGGACTTCTTGATCGCTTGCGCCACCAGGTAAGCGGCACCGCCGACAGCCATCAGGTACACGGCCTTGTTGTCCTTGATCGCGTCGATGGCGGTCGGGCCGCGCTCGGACTTGCCGATCATGCCCAACAGGCCGGTCTGCTCGAGGATCTGACGGGTGAACTTGTCCATCCGCGTCGCGGTGGTCGGGCCAGCCGGGCCAACCACTTCGTCACCGACCGGATCAACCGGGCCGACGTAGTAGATGAAGCGACCTTTCAGGTCTACCGGCAGGGTTTCGCCCTTGTTCAGCATCTCGACCATGCGCTTGTGCGCGGCGTCGCGACCGGTGAGCATCTTGCCGTTGAGCAGGACGGTTTCGCCCGGCTTCCAGCTCTGCACGTCTTCCGGGGTCAGGGTGTCGAGGTTGACGCGACGGGCCGACGGGCCGGCTTCCCAGACGATTTCCGGGTAGGCGTCCAGCGGTGGTGCTTCCAGCGAGGCCGGGCCGGAGCCGTCGAGCACGAAGTGCGCATGACGGGTGGCGGCGCAGTTCGGGATCATGCACACCGGCAAGGAGGCGGCGTGGGTCGGGTAATCCATGATCTTCACGTCGAGCACGGTGGTCAGGCCACCGAGGCCCTGGGCGCCGATGCCCAGCTGGTTGACCTTCTCGAACAGCTCCAGACGCATTTCTTCGATGCGGTTCTGCGGGCCACGGGCTTTGAGCTCGTGAATGTCGATGGACTCCATCAACACTTCTTTCGCCATGACGGCGGCTTTCTCGGCGGTGCCGCCGATGCCGATGCCCAGCATGCCCGGCGGGCACCAGCCGGCGCCCATCGTCGGAACGGTCTTCAGCACCCAGTCGACGATCGAGTCGGACGGGTTGAGCATGGCCATTTTCGACTTGTTCTCGGAACCGCCGCCCTTGGCCGCCACGTCCACTTCCACGGTGTTGCCCGGGACGATGGAGTAATGGATGACCGCCGGGGTGTTGTCCTTGGTGTTTTTACGAGCGCCCGCCGGGTCGGCGAGGATCGAGGCACGCAGGACGTTTTCCGGCAGGTTGTAGGCGCGGCGCACGCCTTCGTTGATCATGTCGTCCAGGCTCATGGTCGCTCCATCCCAACGCACGTCCATGCCCACACGCACGAACACGGTCACGATGCCGGTGTCCTGGCAGATCGGCCGGTGGCCGGTGGCGCACATGCGCGAATTGATCAGGATCTGCGCCATCGAGTCACGGGCCGCTGGCGATTCTTCGCGCAGGTAGGCTTCGTGCATCGCCTGGATGAAGTCCACGGGGTGGTAGTAGGAAATGAACTGCAGGGCGTCGGCAACGCTCTGAATCAGGTCGTCTTGCTTGATCACGGTCATGAGTCGCGCTCCTCTAAAAGACGGGAACATTCAATAAGGTGCCTGCGGCTTGGGTGCATCGGTCGGTCGCAGACACCTTTCAAGGCACGCCGGGGCTGCTGGCGCGACGCTAAAAAGGCGCGGCAGTATACCGCGCCTCCCCGGTGGTGACACGCGCCGGTAGTCATTCGTTGGTCGCATGGCGGGAGCCGGTTGTCGTGGTTTTCCGGATGCGTGTCCGGCTCGCGGTTCCGGGGCCGTGAAGGCCGACAAAAAATCACGCGCGGCCGGTGCTTTTGGCGGGCGCTCCGGGAAGCCGGGAGGGGCGGGCTCAAGGGCTTTTTTGACGCCAATTATCCGGCCCGAAAATCAATGGTCATTTATCGACTGGGCCACTAAAGTGGCAGCCGGTCTGTAGAGTAGGACACTCGGTCAGCCTCTTATCGCACGGTGAGTCAACGATTGACCCATAACGCCATTCAACGTCTTTTGCTCAAACGCTTCGCCCTCGCTGCAGCCACCTATGGATTGGCCTTGCTGCTGCTGTGGCTGGCGTATTTCACCGGACACTACGAAGATTCGCTGGCAGGCGTCGCCGTCGGCAGCGCCCTGGTGGTCATCAGCCAGGCGACCCTGTTCGCGGTGTTTTTCTCGGGCGCCAACCTGCGCTTCTCCGATCCGAGCCTGACCGAAGCGCAAGTGCTGCTCGGCCTCGGCTGGCAGACGTGGCTGATCGCGCATCTGCAAGAAGCCCGGGGCGAGTTCCTGGTCTTCTATGTGCTGATCCTGCTGTTCGGCCTGTTCCATCTGTCGCGGCGGGCCTTCGTGCGCTGCGCGATGCTGGTGTTTTTCAGCTTCTGCGCCATCACGTTGTGGGACGGTTACCACTTCCGGTTGCATGATCCGGCACTGTCCGCGTTGCAGGCCTGCATCCTGCTGATCGTGCTGGCATGGCTGGTGATCTACGCACGCTTCGTCCAGACCTCGCGGCAACGCATGCGCCAGCGGCGGTTTGCCTTGCAGGCGCATCAGGACACCTTGCGCGGGATGATGCGCCAGCTCGAAGATCTGGTGGCCACCGACGAACTGACCGGGCTGTTCAACCGCCGGCATTTCCTGCGCCTGGCCACCCGCGAATTGAACGCGATGGAGGCGGACGTGGTGCATGGTCTGGCCCTGATCGATCTCGACCACTTCAAACGTATCAACGACCTGCACGGCCATGCTGCCGGCGATCAGGTCTTGCAGGCGTTCGCCGGCGTGGCCGGAGCCTGTCTGCGCGACGGCGACGTGCTGGCGCGTTATGGTGGTGAGGAATTCGTGGTGCTGCTGCCCGACTGCAACGCGGAACGCCTGACCGCTTGTTGCGAACGGCTGCGCATCGCCTTTACCGACGTCGAACTGGTGGGCCTGAATGTGAAAAACCTGAGCCTGTCCGCCGGCATGACCCTGCTGGAACTGGGCGATGATCTGGACGACGCCTTGCAGCGCGCCGATCAGGCGCTGTACCGGGCCAAGCGTGACGGGCGCAACCGTTGCGCCGCCGCGTGGGAGAACGTCGATGCCTGAACTGCGGGTCGGTGAACGACAATGGTCGGTGGCGGCGGGCAGCAACCTGCTCGACACTCTCAATCAGAACGGTGTGGCGGTGCCTTACAGCTGCCGCGCCGGCAGTTGCCATGCCTGCCTGGTGCAATGTGTGCAAGGCTTGCCCGCCGACAGCCGCCCGGATGCCCTGAGCGCCGAGCAGCGTGATCAGGGCTGGCGGCTGGCCTGTCAGTGTCAGGTGATCGAAGACTTGCAGGTGCATACCTTCGATCCCGTTACCGATGGTCGCCCGGCCTCGGTCGAAGCGCTGGACTGGCTCGGCGACAGCGTGTTGCGGCTGCGCCTGACACCCCAGCGACCGCTGCGCTACAGCGCCGGCCAGCATCTGGTGTTGTGGGCCGGCCACATTGCGCGGCCGTATTCGCTGGCGAGCCTGCCGGAGGAAGACCGCTTTCTTGAGTTCCACCTGGATTGCCGCCAGCCCGGCGAATTCAGCGATGCCGCGCGCCGCTTGCAGATCGGCGATCCGATCCGCCTCGGTGAACTGCGCGGCGGCGCGCTGCATTACGACCCGGACTGGCACGACCGGCCGCTGTGGCTGCTCGCCGCTGGCACCGGCCTCGGCCCGCTGTTCGGTGTGTTGCGCGAAGCCTTGCGCCAGGATCATCGGGGCGCCATCCGCGTCATTCACCTGGCCCATGATGCCGACGGACATTACCTGGCCAAACCCCTTGAAGCACTGGCCGCACAGCGGGAAAACCTCAGCGTCGAATTATGGACGGCGGCCGAGTTGCCGGGCGCTTTGGCGCAACTGCGTCTTGTCTCCCGACAAACCCTGGCTTTAGTCTGCGGCTCGACTGCCAGCGTCGACGCGTTTGCCAAGCGTCTGTTTCTGGCCGGACTGCCGCGCAATCAACTGCTGGCCGATGTCTTCCTGAGCCGTGGTTGAGCGCTGACCTTTCAGACGCGAGACCTGCCATGCCCGAAGCCATCCTGCTGCCCCGCGAACGCGGTTTGCTGACCCTGCGCCTCAACCGCCCCGACAAGAAAAACGCCCTGACCCGCGCCATGTACAGCCAGTTGGCCGAAGCGCTCAAGCAAGCCAATCACGACCCCGAGATCAACGCCGTGCTGATCACTGGCAGCGCCGAGTGCTTCACTGCCGGCAACGACATCGCCGATTTCATCCAGCAACCGCCGAGCGACCTCGACAGCCCGGTGTTTCACTTCATGCTCGAACTGCTCGAATGCCGCAAACCGGTGATCGCCGCCGTGGCCGGGGCGGCGGTGGGGATCGGCACGACGCTGTTGCTGCATTGCGATCTGGTGTACGTGGCGCGGGATGCGCGGTTGCGCATGCCGTTCGTCAATCTCGGGTTGTGCCCGGAATTCGGCTCCAGCCTGATCCTGCCGCGCTTGCTTGGGCAGGCCAAAGCGTCGGAATTGTTGCTGCTGGGTGAAGGTTTCACCGGCGAACAAGCGGCGCAATGGGGGATCGCCACCGAGGCGCTGGGCAGTGGCGAAGCCGCGTTGGCCAGGGCGCGGGAGATGGCGCTGCGGTTTGACGAGTTGCCGGCCGAGGCGGTGCGGATCAGCAAGCAGTTGATGCGGGCGCCGGATCGCGAGTTGATCCGCAAGGTGATCGAGGAGGAGGGCGCGCTGTTTACCCAGCGGCTGAGGTCGCCGGAGGCCTTGGCGGCGTTGACCGGGTTCATCAAACGCCATTAATGAAAAAGCCCCGCCATTCACATGGCGGGGCTTTTCGTTTTCAGCAACCGGTCACTCAGACCTGCGGGTCGCCCACGTGCAGGATCTTCATGCCGTTGGTGCCGCCGGTGGTGTGGTAGCTGTCGCCCTTGGTCAGGATGACCCAGTCGCCTTTCTCCACCACGCCGCGCTTGACCAGCTCGTCGATGGCTTTCTGGCTGACTTCGTTCGGGGCCAGCGAAGCCGGATCGAACGGCACGGTGTACACGCCACGGAACATCGCCGCGCGGGCCTGGGCTTCGCGGTGCGGGGTGAAGCAGTAGATCGGCACCGACGAACGGATACGCGACATGATCAGCGGGGTGTAGCCGCTTTCGGTCAGCGCGATGATCGCCTTGACGCCCGGGAAGTGGTTGGCGGTGTACATGGTCGCCAGCGCAATGCTCTCGTCGCAGCGCTCGAATTCCTTGCCGATGCGGTGACTGGAGGTCTTGCTGGTCGGATGCTTTTCAGCGCCGACGCAGATGCGCGCCATCGCCTGCACGGCTTCCAGCGGATACGCGCCGGCAGCGGATTCGGCCGAGAGCATCACGGCGTCGGTGTAGTCGAGCACGGCGTTGGCCACGTCGGACACTTCGGCGCGGGTCGGCATCGGGTTCTGGATCATCGACTCCATCATCTGGGTCGCCACGATCACCGCCTTGTTGTGGCGGCGTGCGTGCAGAATGATTTTCTTCTGGATGCCCACCAGTTCGGCGTCGCCGATTTCCACGCCCAGGTCGCCACGGGCAACCATGACGGCGTCGGAAGCCTTGATCAGACCGTCGAGGGTTTCGTCGTCGGCCACGGCTTCGGCGCGTTCGATCTTCGCCACCAGCCAGGCAGTGCCGCCGGCTTCGTCGCGCAGTTGACGGGCGTAGTTCATGTCGGCGGCGTCACGCGGGAAGGACACGGCGAGGTAGTCGACTTCCATTTCAGCGGCGAGCTTGATGTCGGCCTTGTCTTTCTCGGTCAGGGCCGGAGCGGTCAGGCCGCCACCGCGACGGTTGATGCCTTTGTGGTCGGACAGCGGACCGCCGATGGTCACCACGCAGTTCAGCTCGGTGGCGGTGGCGGTTTCAACGCGCATTACCACGCGGCCGTCGTCGAGCAGCAGCTCGTCGCCCACGCCGCAGTCCTTGACCAGGTCCGGGTAGTCGATGCCGACCACTTGCTGGTTGCCTTCGGTCAGCGGATGGCTGGTGGAGAAGGTGAACTTGTCACCGATCTTCAGCTCGATGCGCTTGTTGGCGAATTTGGCGATACGGATTTTCGGGCCTTGCAGGTCACCCAGCAGGGCGACGAAGCGGCCGTGCTTGGCAGCCAGGTCACGCACCAGCTTCGCGCGAGCCTTGTGCTCGTCGGGGGTGCCGTGGGAGAAGTTCAGACGGGCGACGTCCAGGCCAGCCAGAATCAGCTGTTCGAGAACTTCCGGCGAGTTACTGGCCGGGCCAAGGGTAGCGACGATTTTGGTACGACGGACGGACATGCAAAGACTCCTCAGGTTCAAGCGCCAGCGAAGGCTACTATGCTCGAAGGGTGTAGTCATTGTTCGTTTGCACTACTTACGATTTTCTTTTTTGAACGCGACAATCGGCGCAAACGGCTCTGAAGATTTCTCACAATGGGTCGATACAGAGCACAAGACAGGAGAACCCCCATGCGATTGTTGCCCATTGCCGCCCTTGCCCTCAGCGTCCTCGCCGCTTCGGGCTGCACCCGTTGGTCGATGAACCATCATCTGAACAACGCCTACAGCGCCTATGACCGGGGCAATTGCGAGCAGGTGATGCTCGAACTGTCCAAGGTCGAACGCGCCAGCCGCGCCCGCCCTTATGTGTGGCCGGAAGTGTCGATGATGCGCGGCCAGTGCCTGGAACGGCAAAAAATGTTTGTCGACGCGGCGCAGACCTATCAGTTCATCATCGCCTCGTACCCCAACAGCGAATACGCCTACCGCGCCCGTGCGCGTCTGGAAACCCTGCAGAGCCTGGGCCACTACCCGACCCGCAGCGCCGCCGTGGTGCCACCCGCCCGCTTCTGATGGCGGTTGTCATACAAAAGCTGGCCGGCTGTACAAGGTGAGCTATAGTCGAATGACACCGGTGCAGATGCATTCTGTACCGGCGCAACACCTGCGACCGGCATGAGCAGTACGTGGCGAGCGCCACACCGGAAGCGGGGAGAGCGGGCCTGTCGGGCAGGTTCGTTCCGAAGCACAGTGCGGCCCGTTTGCCGGGCCATGCATGGCGATACGCTCATGTTTACCGACCGTCGAATCGAACGGCACCAGTTGCCGTATTTTCTGCGAGTGTTCAACAGCGTCACCGACAAACCCATCGGCTTTCTGGGCAACGTCTCCGAAGACGGGCTGATGCTCATCAGCCAGTTGCCGATGATGATCGGTGCCGAATTCAAATTGCGTCTGAAGATTCCCGTGGGCGACGGTTGCCAGCAGGTGATCGACCTCAGCGCCTGCTGCCTGTGGTGCCATGAAGACGCCACGCCCCGGCATTACGACGCCGGTTTCAGCCTGTTTCGCACGCCGCCGGAATACGGGCAGCTGGTCGAGGCGTTGAAGCAGTACTTCAGTTTTCAGCCGTTGCCGGCTTCGGCCTGATTCAAATCCGCCAAAAGCATCGCGGGCAAGCCCGCTCCCACAAGGACACCACTAATCCCTGTGGGAGCGGGCTTGCCCGCGAAGGCGTCAGTACTGACACCTTCTATTTAACGGCTAGCCGATAGCAATCGCCCGCTCGTTATCCAGCGTCTTTTCCGCCAGCAACAACCCCATCTCGCTCAACTGATAGATCGCCATCGCCAGGTGTCGCGGCTTGTCGTCCAGGCTGTCGGCCAGGTCCAGCAGCAGAATGCTCACCGAAGAAAAGGTTTCGTAGGTCTGGATGGCGATCGCCTCGGAATTGATCTCGGGATCGACCTTGAACATCTGCATGCCGCGATCCACGGAGTTGCGCGGTTTTTCGGCCTTGGGATTGAGGTAGAAGTCGAGGGCCTTGTGGGCCGCGTCGTGGAGTTTCTTTGAATCGATTGAAGCGTAGGGGGAGACCGGATCGGGTTGATCGGTCGGGTCCTTTGGATCGGTGTCCGAAGGGGGATTTGGAACTGGCTTCTTCATGTATTTCGTACTCGTCGTTATGGCCACCATTGGCTCGCGACTAAACGAGAAAAGGGTGGCGGCTGTAAGCAGGTTAGTCGACCGGCGAGTACGAGAACCGGCGCGCCCGAGAGCGCCCTGCGAACAGCCACCATCGAGTGCGGGGATAGGGAATACCCGACTGGATGACGCTTATGCGCATCGTACTGAAGCCGGGCGACTAAACCCGGCCGCTGATTGGCAGCGACGGGGATCAAGTTACGGGGCAACGCCAAGGCGCACAAGCCGGCGGATTCTGAGTGATTTGTAGGCAATGGCACAAGGCGTCGTAGCCCGTTGTTACGACTTGCAGGACGCTGCCGGAGCGGGCTGTGGGAAGAGTTACCGCTTGTCGGGACTGTCAGATTTTACAGGTGTCGGAAGTGGCTGGTTCTGGTGCTCAATGGTTCAAGTCCGCTGGTATCGATGCCGGATGAGTATCAGGAAATTGTTTCGAGGAAGGCCGTATGGAAAAGCATGAAGGAAGTATCGGTGAAGATGGCGATCAGGTACCCAGTGACGGATCCTCAACTCAGGCCTCGATACCGGTCGGGTCTGAATTTGTAGAGTATGTCGTGCGTGCTGGTTTCAATGAACCTGGAAATTGGTTAGAGGCTAAGGTACAGGTAGCATTCCGTTCCGATGGATCTCAATGTACCTGCAAACTCATTGGATACAGAGCCAAAAATAATGGTAAAGGAAACGGGAAACTGTATTTAAGTTTCAACAGCCGCAATTCGTGGGTGCACCAAAGAGGCGACTGTGTGCAGGACGGCCAGTGGCATGCAATCAATGGCCAGGGGTCGATTTATTCAGAAAACAGACGTTTCAATCTCCTGTTGCGCTGTACGTATTACGTCAATGGCGCGGGTGATAAACCTTTTAGCGATGTCATCAATGAATACGCGTTCTCGCCCATACGACCCATCATTGACCCGACCAAGAACTTTACTGACTCATCCTTCAAAGTAACCGGCACTAAAGGGGTCCAGGCTTATTCTCTGCGCGTTTACAAAAGTTATGAAATGTCAACAAGTTTTGCCAGTATTGCAGCAAACGGAAAATGGTGGGCTGATATTCAAATTCCTTCTGGTGTAAATCAACTGAGTCTTACTGCTGAGCATCTATATGGACAATGGGGATCCGGTAAGTCAGACAATCGTTACCTGTATCGGGCGGCTCTTACTTCACCGGCAGCAGGTACAGTAGTGCCTTTAAAAAATCTCGTCTTCGGTGGAATCGCTGCGCCCAATACTTCAGTGAAAGTTGTCCTGGGGGGCGTCGGAACTCCCCTGTCTGCCTCGGCCAATACAGGTGCAGGAAGCAGTTGGCAGGCATCTGTGCTGGCAAACCTGACTCTGGGCAGTGGCAATTTGTCGGTGACGGCTGAAATCGATGGCGCGCAGAATTACACCAATCATTACACCATTCAGATACTGGGTTATCCGGTTATTACCAACACCCCATTGACTGTACCGCTGGGCTTCACACTGACAGGCCGTAACCGTCTGCCCGGTGCCACTCTGACGCCTACATAGGCCCCTCGAACACGCAAGTTGGAACAGCAGGGGCGGCGACAACGGATACGTTTTCCATCACGACAAACTATCTGGATCCGGGGGCTCACGCGCTCACGGTGGAGCAGTTCCATTCAGGCAAGGGGTCCGGGCGTAGCGCGGCCGTCACATTCAATGTCAAACCAGAGCCGCCTGTGGTTACTTCCACCATTACAGGTGAACGAGTCAAACTGCATGGCACCGGTTTCAGGGGCGGACAAGTCCATTTTCATCAGCCCGGGAACGCTAATACTCCTTTATTCAGTGTTGATATCAAGTCGGACGGCACATTTGAATACGATGTACCGCAGTCTCAGTTGCCGGGGGCTCTTCATTACTCCTGCCGGCAAAGTGTTACCGGCGTCGGGACGGCGCGTATTTACAGTGATGGGTGGGTTCAGCTACGCACCAACGTCCCTACACCAGTTCCAACACAACTGTCTAGCTCTCGAAACGGTCACAAACTGACGTTTTCGGGCCGTGGGCAGAACTGGGGCACGAGCCAGGTCGTGGTGGTCATTTACAATAACGGCGTGGACATGCGTCCCGGGGTGCCTGCCGGTACTGTCACAAACCAGGCGTGGTCCATTGTTTCCGTCGCCGACTTCGCCCCTGGAAATTACAATCAACTGACCGCCAAAATGTTGGTCAACAATGAGTATTCGCAGTCTGCGCCGGTCCCTGCGGTCATCATCCCGTCGCCCCCGCCGTCACTTACCCCCATCATCGCACCTACCGACCAACGTCCGCGGATCAGCGGCACTATGTGGAGTGGCTCGAAGGTCGAGGTACAGATCAATGGAGGGCCAGCCAAAACCGCTACCACAACGGGTGCCAGTTTCTATCTGGACGCCACGTCTGATTGGGCACCTGCTACTTATACGGTCAGCGTGACAGCGGAATTCGGTGGGCAAAAGTCCACCCCGTCCACACAATCGCTCACCGTTCGCGCACCGCAGCCGAAAATCCTTACCACCGGAGCGGTTCCGCTCCAGGCAATCATCAGCGGCGAAGGCTGGCCGGGCTGCCGGGTCAGGATCTTCACGACCATCGGCAATCGGGAGCTGGGCGCAGATAACGTGAAGTCCGACGGCAAGTTCGAGATCGCCCTGTTGAAACAGGCTGTGGGTGATCAGACCTTGTTTGCCGTGCAGTACCAGTCGGATAGTCCTGCAAACGCATCGGTCGAGAGTGTTCGTGTTGCGGTGAAATTCGTCATGCCGACGGCCGACATCACAGTTCCGCCCGAGGGCGGTCCGACGCCGCGAGTGTCGACGTTCAGCGGCACGACGACTGCACGCAGCGGAACCGTCGAGTTGTGGATTGGAGACGCGTCGCTCCGCACCAATATTGCGATAACCAACGGCATCTGGAGCGCGCCCGGTATCAATCTGGCCACAGGGCCTAAAGCAGTAAATGTTTATATTCGTGATGGTGGTGATCTCAGCGCCGCGACCATTCGCAACGTGAAAGTGGTGCCTGAGAAACTGAAGATCGATTCGCCTCTGACGAATCAGTACATCGGTCATCAATTGTGGATTTCCGGGGTCGGTGCATTCCCTGGCGATCAGGTTATCGTCAGGCGACTGCAGACATCGTTGGACTTTCCTCCCGTCACCGTGGATTCACGCGGTTACTGGACGACAAGTGTCCGGCACGATATGACCGCCAGCAGTAGAGTCGTTGCCATCGCGCGAGCCGGAACCGGGCTGGATTCCGAAACGTCTGACCAGATCATTCCCAAGTTGCTGCATACAGCCCCCCAAATCACACAGCCTCAGGCAGGCGACAGGGTCGGCACGAAGCCGGTTTTCTCAGGACGGGCCAGACCAGATGCGACGGTGACCATTGCTCAATGGTTCAACAACACGAACGTACTGGCGACGGCCAAGGCCCGTGCAGATGGCTACTGGGAGGCGCAAAGCACTGTTGCGTTGGCCGAGGGTGGGGGCTGGGTTCTGGTGCGCGATACGCTGAACGGTCAGCCTTCGGAATGGCGCAGGAGCGAGCGTTTCGAGGTGCGGGCGATGACTGCTGCTCCCGCTCCGTCGTCGATTCAATACCCTTGAACCGACACGACTTCGGCTGAGCTTTTGACCGAAACCTTTCAGGCCCTCCCTTGAGGGCCTTTTTTATTCCAGCTCATCTCGCATCAAAATCCCGACCAGTGGTCGAAAAACCTGTCAGATCTGACAGTAGTCCACTCATCCAAATCAGCGCTAAATCAACTTGAAGTCAACAAGGCCCGCTCACACGTCTTTGGCATTGGTTTTCCGTTCAATAGGAAGCGCCTGAATGAAAGCTACGCAAACGAGCCCCGTGCATCAACTGGTCAGAGCCGTGTTGGGCCAGGGCAAGAAACGTTTGTCTGTGCCGCGCAAGCTGGATCGTTACCTCGCGGAATTTTCCAGCGTATTCGACCTGATAAAGCACAGTCCGAGTGAGTTGCAGGCACTCGGTTTGACGCACGCGCAGGCCGAGACCCTGCTGCAGCGTGGCAGGGCATTGGCGCTGCAGATCACCCGGTTATACCGTCAGCAGGAACTGCGTGCGGCGCCGGGGCGCAGCAACAAAAAGGCGTTGGTGAGTTTGCCCACCTACGATCAATTGTTCACTCCCAATAATGACGGGGCGGCGCCAAAAGGCAGCCCGGAGCATCATGCCTCCCCGGTCGCCTATCTGGTCAGCCTGCGCGAATTTGTCCGTGACGAAATCGAGAAGCACGCGGGCCCTGATGCCATTCCGTTGCAAGACCGACGCCCGGATGTCGATCAACTGTTGATTGATCCTGCGGCCATCAACGAAGAGAAGTCCCGGGTCGACATCCACAGTCGGATACTGGAGTCGGTGCTTTCGAAAACGCTGCCTCCCGAGTATTCAACGGTTCAGGAATTTCTGGGCTCGACACGTGTCCCCCTCAGCATGCCGTTCGAGACGGATGCTGTGAGCATCTGGCATGTAGTGAGCCAGGTTGTGCCAAATGGCTCGTTGGGCGAAATCATTCGCAGGATGGACCGCGATTATCCGTATTTCATACGCTCGGGTGGCCGTGGCGCACGCGATCACGCAGCCTGGCAACTGACCTTGCCAATGGGGCGTGAAGCGATGGCGTTGCAGCTCGAGAGCTCGGTGTTTCCATTGAGTGCTGAGCTGGCTCTTCTGTCCATTGACAGGGTTGATCCACTGACAGGTTGCATCGATTCTGACCCGCAAAAAACCTCCACAGACTTTTATTTCAGGAACTATGGGCCGGCCATTTTCGGCAATCAGGATCTTCGCCGGCTGGGGCTGTTCAAGATTGCGACCCGCCTCGCGCAGTCGGAGGTGGACGGCTTGCTGGCGTGGGATAAATTTACGCCCAAGCTCTCGCCCAACGTTCCTGCAATAGGCAATCCGGAGGAGCTTCTGACGGGGGAGGTTGCCGGGGCGCGTTACGTCAATGGCGCAGAGCAGCCGGCGATCGGGCTCGATATCGGAGCGATCGATATCAAGCATTTGCTGACGAATATCGGTGAGTTTCCGGCGGTCAAGCTCGAACACCGTGCCGAGCGCATTCACCGCAAGGTGCGTCTGGATCACATCCTGAAATTGCCAAGCCATGAGGTGGACAGGCTACTGGTGGCCGCAATGAACGCCGAGCAGCGCGCAGGCGCCAGTACATCCCTCTGGATTCGCCCCACCACCCTGAGCTGCCTGGGCCTGTTCGTGGAACTGATCAACGTTCATGGCTGCACCGCCGAAGAGTGCGCGGGGCTGGTGGATGTGCTGTCGGTCCATGGTCAGAATGGATCAGCAGCATTCTTTGATCAGGTTTACAACGACCCTCTTCCAGTTGATGACCCGCTGCGCATCGATGGCAGCCCGTTGGCGATCATTCCGGTCACTGCAGCCGAGCAGCATAAGGTGCACCAGATTTGCACCGCGTTGCGTATCAATGGCGAAACCTGTCGCTACCTGAGCACCGTTATCGCCGAGGCCAAGGGCAAAACGACTTCCCTGGACTGCGATCTGCTTACGCTCTCGGCGTTGTGGCGGTTGGTACGGCTTGCCCGGCTGAGTGAGTTGACACCGATCGAGTACACCGCACTGGCGCAAACCCTCGGACTGAGCGTCCAGCTGGCGGCTGAGCCTGCAGTGTCCGAATCGGGGTCCACGGAAGGCGCGGATGTGCTGAGCGCCATCCATGGGTTGATCGAGTGCGCGCAATGGGCCAAGGCGTTCAATCTGCCGGTGCTGTGGTTGGTGCAACACCTCAATCCTGTCGTTGTCCCGACCGTGTGGACTGAAAGCCAGGAACAGTTTCTTCGGCAATTGGCCAGCCAGGTACCGTCGGTGCTGGTGCAAACGGCGACGTTGCTGGCAGCAGGCGCTCCGGTACGATTCCCGCATAGCGAACTGATCATCGACTGGTCGTCCTTGTTGAATTTGCTGGTGGACGAGCACGGGCTGGTGATCGGTGAGTACGACCAGACAGAAGAGCAATATCTGGCGTACGCCGAGGAGCAATGCGAAACCGTTGCATTGGTTGTTTATCAGGATTTGGTCGATCCGACGCTCGGAGCGAAAAGGCAAGCGTTGAAAGCGCTGCTGCTGTTGATTCTGCTGCGTTGCCGCGACGAGCAGCGCACGATGGTTGAAGAGAACCTTGCGGTCTATCTGCGGATCGATTCATTGCTGACCCGTCAGGTTCTCGCTTGGGCGCAGGGGCATCCCTACAGATTCCTGGCACAGGCACTGAGCATGCCTGCAGAGCGCAAGCGTTGGGCGTTGAAGAAAGCGCTGGAGGAGCCGGATCAGTTTCTGCGATTGTTCGCCGAGGTCGAGCGTCGAGCCCGGATTGCCAGCACGCTCAACTTGAGCCCGACACTGCTGGAGATGCTCCAGGCAAACGAAAACTATCAGTGGTTCAGTATTGGTGACCGCTACGAAATCTCGATCAATACCCTTTACTACCTGGCGATGTTCGGCCGAATGGTGGAGCAGGCCCGGGAGCCGGAAGAGAAGATTCTCGACTATTTCCTTCAGGTCAACCTTCTCGAGCCCGATCTGAGCGAGGATGCGCGTCGACTGGTGCGCGATGCGGCGGCTGACAAACTCGCCCGATTCTTCGGCTGCGGCATCAAGCATGTGCTGACAGTCGTCAGCCATTTGAAGGGGGAAGCTCAGGACAGCGACGCACTTCCGCTGCTACAGACTCTGCAAGAGCTTGATGTACTGCGACGCACACTTGAGCTGGCAGCCAAAGGGCTGGATGCCGAAGCCGTCGTCAGTCTTGGCAACCTGAATCCACTGGATACCCAGGCGCAATACGCCAAGGCTGCGCGCAGTTCGCTGGAAAGTTACGATCGTTTCGTCAATTTGCAGACGCTACCGGAGTCGGCCGAGGCAGGTCAGAGCTATACCACCCTGTGCACAGTCGACAACCGCTACCTGATCGCGAACGTGGATCAGGAAGTCTCGGAGTTTCTGCTGCAGTTGAAGGATTTCTTCGGTGTTCCCCTCAAGGGTGTGCCGATTCAGTTCAAAACCGATATCGGCGTCGTGCTCACTCCCGAAGTCAAGACCGATAACCAGGGACGTGCGGTGGCGCGTCTGCAGGCCGGCAAAACAATGGGGGCCGCCCATATCAGCTACAACCTGCTGCTCAGCGATCCAGTCTACGGTCCGACGGTAACCATAGGGCCTGATACGGAATCCCTGAGGCCCGAGCCCGAGTTGAGTTCGAGACTCAGGACCATCCCGCCGCTTCTGGCAGGCAGGCAAGAAGAAGTCATGTTGTTCACTGAAGTACTCGACAAGTACGGCAACCGCCCAGCCAGATTTCCGCTGGAGTGGCGAACAACGCTTGGCGAGATACGGCCGCGCCAGACGGTCACCGACAAGGATGGCAAAAGCTTCGTGTGGGTATCCAGCCTTTCGGCAGGCTCCGCCCGGTATATGGTCGGGCCTGTCGATCGCTCCCATACCATGACTTTCGCCGATTCGCTGCTGTTCAAGGATTCGCCGCGGATCTCCGCTGAGCCTTACGTTACCGAAGTAGCAAGGGTGGGCGTTCCATTGCCGGTGAGCTGCAAGGTCGTCGGGCTCGATGGGTTGCCTTCCGAGGGGCAGGTGGTTTCGTGGAGGACGGAGCCTGCCACGACAACAAAAGATGAAACCACCGATGCATCAGGAATCGCTACGTTCTCTGTACCCAACCCTGCGGCCGGCCCTCTGGCGATTTTCGCCAGGTTGGGCAGCGACGCCGAGGTCCGGCTCACAGTCGAGGTAATCGACACCGCCCAGATCGTGCTTTACCTGGCTAATCCTCCAATGGCGGTGATCGGTGCGCGTCCGACTTTATTGTGGGTGGATGTGGCGGATAAGCCCGGTGCAGATGGCAAGCCCATCGGGCTCTATCCGGTCGTCTGGAAAGTCGAATCGGTTCCTCCTGTCACCGATACCGTCCTGTCGGATGAGCAAGGTCGTTCCGTCTATCCGTTCGAGACATCAACGGTCGGCACGTACACGGTGACCGCAACCCTGCAACACCATCCGACGCAAGTACACAGCTTTACGCTTGAAGCCATCAAGGCGTTCGGATGGAGCGTTGTTCTGTTCACGCTGACACCTGACGGTGACGAGTTGAACCGTGAGCCGATTCTTCCGGCAGGCCCTAAGCGACTCGATTTGTTCAGAGGCACGCGCTATCGCATCGAGATCCAGCCGAGTGATCCTGCCTCCCTCAAAGATAGCCGCGGAGCTGCGGGGTGGAGTTCCCAGTACTCCACGAAAGCACTGGCCATGGACTTCCAGCCGCCCATGGCCGAGTCGTTCACCTATGGCGACACCCCTCACGTCATACAGCTCAGGACAGGAGACGTGCGCAACGGTGACTTCGAGATCAGTGTGCATGCCGACAAGTTGCCGCAGGCCTTGGTGATTCCAGGAAGTCTGCGCAAACGACCGCTGGTACGACGCCGTTCAAATAAATCCTGAGATGACCCACTGCCCAAGGCTACCTGCGGTCGGATTCCCACCGCGAGACAGGGAGAAAAACAATGCCTGCGTCCGTTGATACTTCGTTAAGAGAGCGTTATTTGAAGGCTATGGTCGACGTGGTGGTGGGGCACCGACTGGCCCCCGTCCCTGTCGCCGTCCCCGCTACGGAAACGTTGAGCGACGTGCTGCTGACTGACCTGGAGGACAAGGCTCAAGCGCAAGCCACCGATGTTTCCTCAACGGTGCGCACGTTACAGCGGTACATCCATGGCGTTTATGGCGGTATGGAGCTCGGTTACAAAAACGTTTCTTTCGATCGGGACGACCAGGACTATTGGTGGAAGATCCTGAGCAATTACAGTTCATGGTCGGCCAATGTGCTGCTCAAAGTGCATGCGGCCAACTACATCGAACCGCCATTGCGCCTGAACAAAACCGAGCTGTTCCGTGTACTGGAAGGCGAGCTGATGCAGAGGCGTCTGACTGATGCTTCGGTGAAAGTGGCGCTCATGTCGTACACAAGTGGTTTCGAGAAGCTCAGTAATCTGGAGGTCAGGAGCGGTTATATCGACGGGACGAAAAACCGCAACGCACCTTATTACCTGGTGGCAAGGAGTCGCACGCAACCGTTCGACCATTACCTGCGCAAGGTCAAGGTCGAAGTGGACGAGCACAGTACAAAAATCAACCCGGCGAACTGGGAGGAGTGGCAAAAGTGCAACATCGACACCACTGGCACGGTCCTCGATATCCGCTGTGTGCTGTGGCTTGGTCAGTTGGCACTGGTCTGGTGTGAATGGATCGATCGCCAGGTCGATGGTAATGGCGTGGTGCAGTCGCCCTGGACCTTGAACATTAAATTGGCGTTCAAGTCGGTCGACGAGACGTGGTCCGCTCCGTTGACGTTGCATAGCCGAAAATGTGAATCGGACGTTTCCGATGGTTGGCTGGCGGTATTTTCTGATGGTGATGGAAGCCCGAGCGATGATCGGCTGCGAGTGTGTTACACCAATCTTCACACCGCCGACAGGAACGGTACTCCCGGCGGGATCGAGATCCATGAAGTGCGCGATCATTTGATGAGACGCGTGGAGGGCGATATTTCCACCTCGCTGGCGATGGTCTACGGACGCTACAGGAATCGTAGCGGCGTGCAACAGAAAGTCGTGGCCGCCGATTATCCGAAGATCGAAATCACGCCTCAGACTCCACCGACAGGCCCCGTCGGTGAAGGGCTGAAAGTTGATGTTGTCTTCAGTCGCGAGAGGATGGAGGGCGGTAGTTGGTCCCAGGTGCTCAGAGTTCGTGGTCGCTGCACTGCCGTCAGCGAAGCCGGGCGGGTTTTGCAGCGTTTGTCAATCAGTTGGAGAGCACTGCATGCCGGCACTTACACCGATGTCAGTATTCAAGACGCTGACGATACGCACGTCACAATCACCCTGACGACGCGTCGACAACCTGTAGCTGAACATAAGGTGCTCCTCTCCACGGAAAACGCTCAGTACGTGACTGTCCATTCGTTTGCTGTCACGGATTTCGAGGAAGTCGCACCAGGCGACAGAACCTGGAAAGCGCAATCTGTCGTAAAACTCATAGACCCTGCATTGCGCTATCTCGTCGAAAGAACCTCGGAGGAAATCCGGGCCGGCGCCGGTTTTTCTGTCGATCCACTGGGGGCGACGGTGGTCAACGATGACAATCGACTCGAACAGAAAGTTCTCTATGACGCCGTTCCGTTCAGCATAGGCCTCCAGAATCCGACTCCGACCGATCCGGCCCCGTCGCAATTCACCGCCCCGCTGGACGGAGCCGTCACATCGCCGTGGGTTGTCTATCTAAGCCCTGTTTTTCCCGTCAACGCAGACATCCCTGTGGACTTCAGTGCGGATGGCGTGAAAGTGACGTTCCTCGTAAAGCTGACGGCCCCGCCGAAGGATTACCTGACCCCGACCATCGGTGAAACCAATGCTCGGGGCGCGCAATTTCTAAGCTTCAACGACCCGACTCAGGCGCTCAGGCACCTTCGACTGGGTTCCCAGATTGCTGCGATTCTGACCAGCCGTGCGGCGGTATCGTTGGATACGCTGATGAGCTGGGATACCCAGCATGTCGAAGAAGACCCTCTGCCGGACGGCTCGCTCGAACAGAATGGCCCGTTTGACGCTTGCAACGGCAAATACATCTGGGAACTGTTTTTTCATATACCGCATCTGGTGTTCTGGCGACTGTCCGAAGAGGGTCGTTACCAGGAAGCACAGCGCTGGCTGGAGTACGTCTTTCACCCACTTTCACCTGAGGTGGTGAAAAAGCGCGGCAGTACCAATTTGAATGCACGGCCGGCCTACTGGCTCTGCCGTCCGTTGAAAATCGATCATGTCGATTGCTCGTACGAGCAACTGGTGCCGACGGATCCGGATGCGCTCGGATATTGCGCGCCGATTCACTTCATGATTGCGGTCTTCCTGCATTACATCCAGAACCTGATCGCAGAAGGCGACGATCTGTTTCGGCGGCTTGATTACGACAGCATGGTCCGTGCCGGCCTGCTCTACAGCAAGGCCTGGAGGATGATCGGTGAAAAAAGTGGTACCGATACGGGTAGCACCTGGAGGTCGCAAACGCTGGATAAATTGCTGGCTGCAATCAAGAATCGGGACCCTCTTAAAGCGTTTGAGACCAGGCTCCACCTTTCACTGGCAGATATACCTATGTCGATGAATGGGAAACCGCGTCTGGATTTGACCGGTAGCGGCATCTTCAAGGCGGGCGTCAACGAACGCCCCGCTGCCATTTGGGATTCACTCAAATCGCGTCTGGACAATTTGCGTTCGAACCGCTCGATCGACGGTTACGATCTGGTGCTCCCCCTTTTCACACCGATGGGGGACCCCAGAGAACTGCTGATTGCTCAGGGGAATGGCACATTGGGCTCGTCACGCAGTCCGGGTGGCCAGATACAGGTCGTACCTTACAGATTTCAAACCGTCTACGAACTGGCGCGGGACGCCGTCGAGTTTCTGATCCAGCAGGAGGATCAACTGCGTTCGTGGCTGGAAATGCGTGACCGCAACAAGCTTGAAGAACTGCAGCATGAGCATTTGATGGGACTGGCCGAACATACCCGTTCGATTCACGAGGCAACCATCGCCCAGCTTGAGGCCACGGCTGCTTCTTTGCGCCAGAGCGAAAGCATGGTCAACGAACGGATGCAACATTACGAACGCCTGATCAGGGAGGGGGTGTCCACTGCCGAGAACAAAGTCATCGAAAAAAACCGCGATGCCCGTCAGGTTGTTATGGGGGCTGCGGCACTCGAGACCGTCGGAGCGGGACTGAGGTTGCTGCCCAATGTGTTCGGGACGTCTTTTGGGGGCGTTGATCTGTCGGCGGTTCCCTATACGGGCGCCCAGTTGCTCCATTTGGTGGCCCAACAGTGGAGAGGTGAAGCCGAGGAGGCCGGCATCAACGAGTCGTATCGTCGGCGCGGTGAAGAATGGACGCTTGAATACAATCAATCCCGCGCCCAGGCACGGGGCTTGCGCGAACAGATATTGGCTCAGGAACACGGGATCAGGGCGGCCAGGGCCAGCCTGGAGCAATCGGAAATGGCCAATACCCAGTCAAAGGAAATTTACCGATTTTACAAGGAGCGCAGTACCGGCCCGGATCTGAGCAACTGGATCGTGGGGCAGATCAAGACCCTGCTGTACCAGCTCAATGACCTTTGCGTCAGTCTTTGTACGAATGCCGAACGCGCTCTGCAGTATGAAACGGGCGACTTCGAAACGAACATCATTCGTTCCGATGCCTGGAATGACACCCGCCATGGATTCACATCCGGTGCGGCATTGAAAATGGGCCTGTTACAACTGTCGGCCGCGCGGATCCAGCGCCATGAACGTCAGTTGGAAATGACGAAGACGTTCTCCCTGAGTCAGCTCGTGGGCGAAGATGAATGGAACAACTTCATCAAATCGGGAAGCCTGAATTTCAGGTTGAAGGAAAGCCACTTCGCCAATGACTATCCGCAGCATTACTGCCGGCAGATAGTGGAACTGACATGCACCTGCCCGGGGCTGTTGGGGCCATACGAGAATCTTTGCGCCATCCTGATGCAACTTGGCAGTTCGACAATGCTGCAACCGGATATCGACACGTTCAAATATCTGCACGATGAAAGTGGCGAACCGACTCCGGGGGCACTGGTGCAGAACCTGCGGCCCTATCAACAGATAGGTTTGTCTCGAGGCGTGGATGACAACGGTATTGTCGACCGGGCCCCCAGCGATCGCCTGCTGCCTTTTGAAGGCACCGGTGTCCATGGGAACTACAAAATTACGTTTCCCAGGCCAACCAGGGAGAGTCAGGCCAACCTGTTGCAGTCTTTGAGTGATTTTATTTTGACCGTGAGTTATCGCGCTCGCGATGGCGGCCCGCTTTTCGGTAGTGCTGTAGAAGCCGTGCTTGCAGCACCGCGTCAGTCACCGAAAAAACGCCTGGCCACTCAGGCAGGGAAGGTACGGCCATGAACCATAGCTTTCTTGAAAATGGTGACTTCATCAATGATTTGGTTCCTTGGGAAACCAATGATTTGGGTTCGGTAAATCACAACATTGATAAGTGGAACGGTAACGATGTCCACCTGATGGTTGCCAAGAATCTGGGGGAAGGCTGGCAAGGAATAGTATTGCCGGACAAGCCGCGGCCGAAGGCGGACAAGGCGGTTTACTGGCTGCATTTCTTGTACGAAGTTACAGGGCTCCTTCCTGGCGCGCACGGAACTGTCCGGATCACTGGCGCCGAGTCAGGCCAGACGAATCTCAAGCTTGTCAATTCACTCAGAATGGCGACCGAAGAAGGACCTCAAGACGTCTATTTGAACAAGTGGGAGGAGGAGCTGAAGCTCGTCGAGAGTGAAACGCAACTCGAAGTCCGTGTCATGAGCCCTTCAAATGGAGGTATCGGGCCAGGTGCCGTACGTTTCACGCATGCAGAGGTGTTATTGCTGCTGGAGGATCTGGAGCTGTCGTCTTTGACGGTCGACGGAGTGACTCAGGTTCCGGGTGAGATCCGCCTGTGCATTGGTGGCACCCAGGAAGTCGGATTTCTGGTGGAGGATGGAAACGCCTGGGAGGGGACAGAAGCAGGGCTGGTCCCGATCGCCGATACCGATGACCTGCTTCGGGCAGTCCCGGCGATGGAGCAGGAGCAATCCATCGACAATGCCTGGCAACTTTCCTGCAAGGATACGGAGGCTGATGCGCAAGTCACTGCCACTCTGGCCATACGCAGTAAATACACCGCTGAACTGTATGAGTTGAAAGTGGTTTGTGGTCATTTCTGGCTGGACATCATTGCGGTGGAGGAGCCCTGGTTTTTCCCGGTTATCGACCTGGCTCAGTCCGTGAGACTGATTGTGCAAGTGGTCAACCACTTCACCAAGATGCCCTTGGCCAATCGCAAGGTCACTTTCAAACTGGGTGATACGGTGTTGCTGGAGCAGGACTCGGATGCGGATGGCAAGGTTTCTTTGTCATGGCTGCCGACGACCTCGGGCAACCACGAAATCAAGGCATCGGTCGTTAGCTACTACCGGCCGGAAGAGGCCCGGTACACGTTCAGCATCCACGCCATCCAGAGCGATCCCTGGAAAAGCTTCAAGATTCAACTGGACGAACTCCCTGAGGGGAACTGGGGGAGTAGTCCGATCTACCTCAACCGTGGTGCAAGCCATGTGATGAGGGCGACGTTTGCTGATCACGTCTTGGACGAAACATTGTTGACGATGGAGTTTCAGGGAGACGAGACGCCCGGGGACGTGGGCATCACGATCACCCCTGAGGTCCAACCTGTCGTCGGGGGTGAAGTGAAATTGAACGCGGTTTGTGAAAACCGCAGAAACGGAAAAGTCCCATTGTTGTTCAAGTGTTCGAAGTTGCTGCTGGCCTCTCCATCGCAGGAACTGAACCTGGGGCATCACTGGCTATCCATCGTCGATCCGAAGGTTTTAACGAAATTTCCAGTGGCGGGCGGTCCCAGAGTGCGGCTGTCTGCACGAATTGAATCGCGAGTGCCCGGTGTTGGCGGTGTTCAGAATGTCACCACTTACTGGAGTGACAACGGCGACCCGGAAACCACGGAGCCGACGGGGCCCGGCGGCAATATTCAGACCTCGTTCGAGCCAGGTCCCGAAGGCGATTCCGAAGTCATTTTGAGAGTTGCCAATCCTTACGATGGAGTGGATGGCCGGCACGCGTACAAATTTCCGGTCTTTGGAGAAAGTCCTTGGGCCCGATTGGCGGAAGTGACGCTCGATGGGCGAGAGCAAGGGCGTGTGGGGCTCATCTGTTTTCGCAATGCCGAGGCAGTGCCACTGAAGATCGAACCGAAAGAAAATCTTCTGGTAGGCGAATTCATTTCCATAAAGGTTTCAGCTGAGGATGGGCGTGATCTTGAGTTTCACGCTGAGCCTGATCTGACCACCCCACGTCAAGTGACCGAGGACGGCCTGATCTATAGAGTCCGTTCCACGTCGCCCATCGGTTCCTTTTTCCTACTGCAAGTACTCCACCACTCAGAAGATCCGGATTCCGGACTTCCACCCAATGACCTTCAGGGGCGATTGTTATCCGCCATTCTGTCGGAGGAAGGGGAACTGAACTTCGATGACCGGGCGTTGGCTGTCGGGGAGCCGATACCTGCCTGCCTTGGAGCGCTCCATTCGCTGCGATTTACACCATTCGAGCAAAGCCCCATGGTCGGGCTTGCCATGTCGGCGACATTGCAGGATGGCGACGATCTGGGAATGAAACTGACGGCCGAAGATAACGAACCTGTTCCCATCTCCGGAAAAGAGTGGGAACTCGATGCCCGTGCCAGTACCGAAAGTGGTGAGCAAGGCATTGTATTGACCCTCGATGAAGCCGGGTTCAGCTACCCGTCGATAAACGTCCCGTTGAATCACAATCGAATACTGGCTCGGGCCGACGGGCCTGATGTCGATCTGGAAGTGGGGCAGTCAACACGGTTGTATCTGATGGCTCGTTCGTTTTACACCAACGAACCCGTTTCGACGCTGCCAGTGACCTTTGAGCATGCAGACGATGTAAAGACCGAGCTCACCGATGAGTCGGGTGAGGCCCGATATCTTTTCACCGCTACGGCGCCCGGCACGTTTGCGGTTACCGCTACTGCCGAGAGTCCTTACGACGCAGTTCCACAGGTCGAAACCTTCAGCGTATTGGTTATTGGCTCCCGTACTCGTGACGCCGATCAAATGGGTGAGTCATCCATTCCAACTTTACGGAAAAGGGACTGAATCATGTCTAACACAATCATGCAGACAACCGTGGCTGGCGAGATTGTCGAAGTAGAGGACGCCTCGTACGATCCGGAGACTGGACAATCGGTACGACTGGCCGTCCGGGTAGCCGTTGTTGGCACAGGTGAAGCCTTGGCCAACGCAAACGTCGTATTTGAAACCCTGCCTGGGCCGGAGCCAGTGCGAGTGGCGACAGACAGCGGGGGGTGGGCGCCGTTTGTCTACAAGGCCAACGTGCAAGGACGCGTTCAGGTAACGGCAGTAGTCGAGGGGAGCCAGGCGAAAACGGCGTCACATACTTTCCATGTCACGGTCGTGAAGGCTGGAGTCTGGGACGAGGCCACGATGACTCTCAATAGCGTCGCCACGAGCGAGGCTCGCTGGGGGGCAGAAAGCAAGTTTCCCCGAATCACTCCGGCAACTCATACCATCACTTTGAAGGCTGCCGCCGGAAGCGCTTTGCTCAATCGTAATGTTCAACTGGGCGTCCTGAGCGAGTCATCTCTGGCTGAGCTGGGTATCACGAATGTGAACCCGGCATTGGGTACCGCGCGGTTATTCACTGCCGCCGGGCTGAGTTGGACATTTACCGCCAGTACAGCGGCCGGGGGAACTTACTTCCTGGTTCTGGCGGCGGATCGCCTGATCAATCAATCGGCAGAAAACCATATGTCGCTGGGGCCAAATCCACCGTCGCCGGGTTTGGCAACCTAAAAAACACCCGTCTTCTTCCAGGCAAGATACCGCGTTATGACCCCGGCCCCCAGTTCTTCGGGACGGGCCTGCACTACTGCAACACCTTGAGTGCTCAAGCGCTCATGGTGTTGCGCGCTGGCGTTGAGGTAATCCACGGCCGCGCAATAGGTCAACGCTTCATCCAGCGTTTGTACCGATCGATGACGCAGATCATCCAGCGTGGTTTCGCGCAGGCTGGCGACCAGAACCCGGTGTTGCCGGCTCAGGTGCCGGACTGCATTCAGCAGCTCCTCATCAACCTCATCCCGCAAATTGGTCACCAGCACCACCAGCGCCCGACGCTTCTGCCTCGCCAGCAACTGATTCACCGCCGCCGGATAATCCGCCGAACGTTGCGTGCTATCCAGATCGTAAACACCGTTGAGCAACACCTTGAGCTGCCCTGCACCTTTGACCGGTGCAATGAACCGCGGCTGATCACTGGCAAATGTCATCAACCCCACCGCATCCCCCTGCCGCAACGCTACATAACTCAACAGCAGACACGCATTCAACGCATGATCAAAATGCGACAGCTCACCATCCTGACTGCGCATCTGCCGCCCGCAATCGAGCATGAAGATGATCTGCTGATCCCTCTCGTCTTCGTATTCACGAGCAATCGGTGTGCGATGGCGGGCGGTGGCTTTCCAGTCGATCTGGCGCAGGCTGTCGCCTTCGCGAAACTCCCGCAGTTGATGGAATTCCATCCCCTGGCCACGGCGTTGGCGCTGGCGTACGCCGAGCTGGCTGAGCCAGTTGTCGACCGCCAGCAACTGGCCGCCGTAGAGGCGGGCGAAGTCGGGGTAGACGCGGGTGTGGTCGGTGAGGTTCAGCAGGCGTTTGCCGGACCACAGGCCGAAGGGGCTTGGCAGGTTGAGTTCGCAGGTGTCGAAGGTGAAGTGGCCGCGTTTGAGCGGCCGCAGGCGATAGCCGATCAGGCTGCGCTGGCCGGGTTGTAGCTCGGTGGTTAGCGGATGATTTTCATAACTCAGGCCATCGGGCACGTGGTCGAAGATTTGAATGGTCAGTGGTTGGTCGAAATCATGTTCGACTTCCAGCCGCACTTCGCTCCAGCGACCGAGTGCCAGGCTACCGGGCATCTGTCGTTGCACGCGGGGCGAGGGCAGGCGCTTCAGGCGCAGGGCGTCCAGCAGGCTCAGCGCGAACAATGCCAGCAACAATCCCCAATTGATCGACAGCAGGCTCGAAGGCACTTCGATGTCCAGCGCCTGCAAAGTGCCCAGCACAATGCCGATGGCCAGCAGGATCGCCAGCCAGATCAACAGCAGGCGCGAGGGTTTCACAGGCGCGGCGCCGGTACTTGGTCGAGCAGTTGCTGAAGGACTTGATCGACTTGCAGCCCTTCGATGTCCAGCTCCGGCGCGAGGCGCACCCGGTGACGCAGCACCGCCAGCGCGCAACCCTTGATGTCGTCGGGAATCACGAACTCGCCGCCGCGCAACAAGGCCCGGGCGCGGGCGCAGCGCACCAGTGCAATGGACGCTCGTGGCCCGGCGCCGAGGTTCAGCCCCGGCCAGGTGCGGGTGCTGCGGGCGAGTCGCACGGCGTAATCGAGGACCTGATCGTCCAGCGGCAGATCGCTGGCGATGCGTTGCAGGGCTTGCACGTCCTTGGCCTGCAACACGGTGCGCAGCGGTTGCACATCGAGCATGTCGGCGCGGGTCGAGCGGCTGACTTGGCGCACCATGTCCAGCTCCTGATCGGCATCGGGATAATCCATGCGCACCTTCAGCATGAAGCGATCGAGCTCGGCTTCCGGTAGCGGGTAAGTGCCTTCCTGTTCGATCGGGTTTTGCGTGGCGAGCACCATGAACGGCTGGGCAATCGGCAGGGCCCGACCTTCGAGGGTGACCTGACGTTCCTGCATCGCTTCGAGCAATGCGGCCTGGGTCTTGGCCGGGGCGCGGTTGATCTCGTCGGCCAGCAGCAGGTTGGTGAACAGCGGGCCTTTGCGCAGTTTGAATTGTTCGGTCTGCAGGTCGTAGACCGCGTGGCCGGTAACGTCGCTGGGCATCAGGTCCGGGGTGAACTGGATGCGCGCGAACTCGCCGCCGAAGCATTTGGCCAGGGCGCGTACCAGTAGGGTTTTGCCGAGGCCGGGAACGCCTTCCAGCAGCACATGGCCGCCGGCGATCAGCGCGGTCAGCACGTCGTCGATCACCGGGTTCTGGCCGATCAGCGCCTTTTGCAATTCGCCGCGTACCGCTTGGGCCAACTGACTGGCTCGGTGGCGTTGCTGGGCCGCGTGGCTGGGCGAGCCGGGTTCGATGTGTTCGGTCATAGCGAGTTCCTCAAGGCTTGCAGGTGGGCGACCTGACGGCAGAATTCGGCGCTGGACATCCGCCGCTTCGGTGTCGGGCTCAGAGCCTGGCTGATGGCGCGGGTCGGCTGGCGGGTCAGGCGCGACAGGGCCAGCCATTGTTCGGCGACGTTCAATTGGTCGAAACCGGGATGGCGGTGACGGGCGCGGCGCAGGACGTCCTGCTGCAAGGCTTGCAGCAAGGTCTGTTGGCCGTTGTGGCGCAGGATGAAATCGGCACTGGCGCGCAGGTGTTCCATCAGCTGACGACGACCGCTCGGGGCAGGGGCCTGCATCGGCCCGTGACGCACGCCGACATGCCACAACCACAGACCGATCAGCGCCAGCAGGGCGACGATGGCCTGCGGGAAATAGCGCCAGAGCAAGGTCAGCAGACCGTCGTGTTCGGTGTTGTACAGCAGCGTCACGGCGGTGTCGGCGCTCAGGTACCAGAGCAGCCAGGCGTTGTCGTGCTGCGCAATCGCCGGGGTTTTCCACAGTTCGGCATCGGTGACCACGGTGATCGTGCCGACGCCGTAGGGCAGTTGCATCATGTGCGTGGCGCGGGCGCTGTTGGCCCAGGCCTGGGCGAGGTTTTTCGGGTCGTCGAGGTGGAACGTGGTGTCGAACCCGGCGTAGGCGGGGGCGTCTTCGTCTTCCAGATAGAGCTTGGTCAGGTTGGGCCAGGGATCGTCGTCGGCATCCGGCGGCGGGTCTTTCAGATCCTTGCTCAGGGACTGATGCAGTTGCACACGGTCGAGCAGCAGGTCGTTGCTCTGGCCGGTCTTTTCATCCCACAGCGATTCGGCGACGAACACCAGCCGCCCGCCGGCGCGGGCCCAGTTCAAGACCTGATCGACCTGACGCGGCGTCATTTTCGAGCGGTCGTTGAACAGCAGTAGCGTGTGTCGGCGCGGGTCAATCTCGGGCAACACGGCGAGGCTTTCAGCATGGCCGACGGTTATCCCGTGACCGCGCAGATACATCTCCGCCGCCAGATAAGGATTGGCTTGCGCGGCGGGGGAAGGGCCGTGATCGATCACGGCCTGGTAAGGCGTGGCCTTGAGGTAAAGATAAACGCCCAGCGCACCCAACAAGGCAACAATCAATGCGCCGATCAGCCAGAGTGCGCGCCGGTTCAACGGGCAGCTCCATGGCCGAACAGTGACCGCCAGCCATCGCACAATTCCTGTTGCAGGTGCGCCGCCGGTACGCGGTGCCCGTAGGCCATGTTCTGCCAGTGGCGGGTGAGATGACGGCTGTAGGCGAGCAGGTCGGGACGCTGCAAATGTTCGATCCGCGCCAGTACTTCGCTTTCGGTATCGGCCGGTTTCAGGGTCAGGTTGAAGTCATGCAGCAGGTGACTGAGCAGCGCCCGATACAGCAGGCCGAGCGCTGCACGGGGCTGGGTTTGCCAGAGCTGTTCGGCGCTGGCGGCGATGTCGTCGGGCAGGGTTTCCTTGCTCAGGTCGAGGCCGAAGGCTTGTTGTGGCGCGGGTCGTTTGATCCGCTCGGGCAATCGCGGGCGACGGCTGACGAACGTTTGCAGAAACTCGCGGTAGCGCCAGATCAACCAGCCGACCGCCCCGATCACCACGGCCCACAGCAACACTTCAATGGCCTTGGCCAGCCCGTTGAGGTGTTGACCGTTGAGCCAGCCCAGCAGGGTTTTCAGCCAATGCGGCGCCTTGCCATCCTTGGGTTTTTCGGCGGTGGCAGGATCTTCGCCAAAGCGATAACGGGTGACGGTTTCCTTGTTCTTGAACGGCGGTTGTTCCAGCAAGGCCTTGATGCTGTCGCGGGATGCCTGACTGGTCAGTGGCTGATTCAGGAGCCGGGGCGCATCCGGGGCGGTGGCAGGGTCGGCGGCCCATGCCGAGGGCACTCCCGGCAGCAGCAGACAGACCACCAGCAGCAAACCGAGTGCGCTGCTGTTCACGCGTTGGCGCAAGCGGCGGAACACCAGTTCGATGTCCCACGCTTCGAGCACGGTGCGCCGGTTCAGGTAAAGGCTGAAACCGCAGGCGACGTAGATCGGTTCCCAGATCACCAGTATCAGGGCATAGAAGGCATTGGTCAGGTGCTCGAGCCAGCGCCATTGGTGGTCGGCGGTGAAGATCAGGCTTTGCCAGTCCCAATCGGTTTCGACGTGTTGCGGCAGGAGCAGATAGAACAACACCATCAGGCCGATCCACAGTGCCGTTTCCAGATGCACGCCGATGATCGTCAGCCACTGGGCCGCGCCGGCATTGCGTTGCAGCAGTACCCGCAAACGCTGCTGGCGCGCGAGGCCACCCAGGCCTTCGAGTTGCACCACCGGCATCAGGAAACTGCGACTGAAGCTCAGGCGTCGCCAGGTCAGGCTCGCCAGCAGTTGAGGTTTGAGCAGTTTCGGCCATTGGCACAATGCCTGTTTCAGCGTGGGTGTTTCGCCGAACAGCGCTTTGGACAGGATGTACAGCGGCAAGCGTTCGTACACCGGTTTCAGCCACCAGAAGATAAACACCGCGAGCGACGGCGAATCCCACAGCAACAGGCTCAGCACCACGAACAGCGGCAGGGTGACGATGGCCCAACTGGTCATCAACAGACGCCGGTGCTGCTGGCTCATGCGCACGCCCAGGTCCATGGCTTCCCAGGTGGTACGCGGGCGGATCACCACGGTGGCGTCACTCAGGCGCATGGCGGGTCCTTCCGGCGAACAACAGATACGTCGCCACGCAGAGCCAGAGCCCGGCGCCGACCAGGTATTTGGTCTGCGGCGTGACCCCGGTGCGTGACGACCAGTACGCCTCGATAAACGCGGCGATCAACAGGAACAGCATCACCCCGCAGATCAGCAAAACACTCTGGCGCGCCGAGTGTCTCAATGCCTCGCCGCGTGTCAGGCGTCCTGGCGCAATCAACGCCCAACCCAGTTTCAGTCCCGCCGCCCCGGCCAGGGCAATGGCGGTGAGTTCGAATGCACCGTGCCCGATGACGAAGGACCAGAAGGTCTGGCCGTAGCCGATTTCGCTCAGGTGCCCGGCCACGGTGCCGATGATCAAGCCGTTGTAGAACAGGAAAAACGCGCTGCCCACCCCCAGCAGCAAACCGCTGGCGAAGGTCTGAAAGGCGATGCCGATGTTGTGCATGATGTAGTAGCCGAACATCACCCAGTCTTCGCTCGCCGCGCGTTCGGCGGAGCGCCCGAGGTGGCCGGCGGCGGGGTCGTACATGCTCTGCATCTCGCGCACCTGATCGGCGGGGATCAGGTTGTAGACCAGCTCGGGGAACAGGTACACCAGTAATCCGAACCCGATCAGGCTGCCAAAGAACAGCAGTCCGGCGGCCAGCACGAAACGCCATTCGGCGCGTACCAGCCGTGGAAATCCGGCCAGGATGAAGCCCAGCAGGTTGGCGGCGAGCTGACTGCGGTGACGGTAAAGCTGTTGATGGCCGCGCAGTACGAGCTGTTGCAACGAATCGACGAGAAAACTGCTGTAGCCACGTTCCTGCGCCAGCGCCAGATGTTGGCAGAGTCGCCGGTAGGCCCTTGGAAATTCCGCTACCTGCGAAGTGTCCTTGCCGCGCTCCAGACGTTCGAGGGCGAGGGTGAAACGCTCCCATTCGGCTTTGTGCCGGGTTTCGAAAAGGCTTTGCTTCATGTCGGCCCCAACAGGCCACGGGCGATGCCGTTGAGTTCGCCGACGGCTTTCGGCGCGCTGATGTGCAGTGGCTGAGCCAGGAGTGCCGCGAGTTCGTTGACTCGCGCCGTCGATAGTTCACCCTGACGCTCGGCGAAAGCGAGCAGGGCCCGTTGTTCAGTCAGGGTCAGCGGGATCGGCGAGCGGCGGGGTTCGGCATCAGGCAACTGCGGGCGCTTGAGCGGGCGTTCGCTGTAGATCACCAGCGTGCCGGCAGCAATGTCGCCGAGGCGTTTGAAGGTCGGATGTTGCAGGCAACTGATGGCGCCAAGGAAATAACCGAACGGCATCAGGTCAACGAAACGCAGCAGATTGCGCAGCAAGGATGCCGACCAGCCCACCGGGGTTCCATCGTCGTGCACCACCCTCAGGCCCATCCATTGCTTGCCCGGCGAACGGCCCTGACGCAGCACTTCGAACAGCACCATGTACCACCAGCTCACGGCGAATAGCAGCAGTGAACCGAGACCAATGCCGAGTTTGCCGAGCAGCGCCAGCAACATGAACAGCAGCCCCAGGATCAACCCGCGCAAACAAAGATCGATGGTGAAGGCCACGGCACGCACCATCAGGCCGGCGGGACGCAGCGGCAGATCGATGCCTTCCGGCGTTTCGACCTGGTGCCGTGTGTCCAGCGGCGGGGCCAGCGTTGCTTTCCTTGGCGGTGCTGTGGTCTCGAGCATGGGCTACCTGATGTTGCCGGATCGGGATGCGAGTGAATCCGATGCTAGCAGCCTCTCGGGGGAAAACGACATAACTATGTCATTCACATCGTTCAACCAAAGGTGACTGAATGATGCGGTGCTGGCCGCGACGGCAGTCGAACGCCTAGACTTTGCCGATCTTCAGTTCAGGAACCGCCCGTGACTTCCATCTTCTGGTACGACTACGAAACCACCGGCATCAATCCGCGATGCGACCGACCGTTGCAGGTGGCCGGGATTCGCACCGACCACGATCTCAACGAAATCGACGAACCGGTCAATCTTTACTGCCAGCCCAGCGAAGACATCCTGCCGCACCCGGCGGCGTGCGCAATCACCGGCATCACGCCGAGCCGCCTTGCCGAACAAGGTTTGAGCGAAGCCGACTTCATGACCCGGGTCCACGCCCAGCTCGCGGCTCCCGGCACCTGCGGCGCGGGGTACAACACCTTGCGTTTCGATGACGAGATGACCCGCTACAGCCTGTATCGCAACTTTTTCGATCCTTATGCCCGCGAATGGCAGGGCGGCAACAGCCGCTGGGATCTGATCGATGTGGTGCGCGCCGCTTACGCATTACGTCCCGACGGGCTGGTCTGGCCGACCGATGACGAAGGCAAGGTCACGCTCAAGCTCGAACGCCTGACCGCCGCCAATGGCATCGATCACGGCAATGCCCACGAGGCGCTGTCGGACGTGCGCGCCACCATCGCCCTGGCCCGGTTGATCCGCGAGAAGCAGCCCAAGCTGTTTGACTGGCTGTTCCAGCTGCGCAGCAAGCAGAAGGTCATGGACCAGATTCGCCTGTTGCAGCCGATGGTGCACATTTCCGGACGCTTCTCGGCGGCGCGCAGTTTTGTCGGTGTAGTGCTGCCGCTGGCCTGGCATCCGCGCAACAAGAACGCGCTGATTGTCTGCGATCTGCACCTGGACCCGCAGGGCCTGCTCGATCTGGATGCGCAGACGTTGCGTCAGCACCTGTATACCCGTCGTGATGATCTGGCCGAAGGCGAATTGCCGGTGCCGCTCAAGCTCATTCACATCAACAAGTGCCCGGTGGTGGCGCCGTTGTCGGTGTTGAGGGCAGAAGATCAGCAGCGTCTGGGTCTGGACATGGCGCTGTATCAGGCCCGCGCATTGCGACTAAGTGACGCACAACAAGTTTGGAAAGATAAAGTCCCGGCGATTTATGCCAGCGAAGATTTCACCCCGAGTGAAGATCCCGAACAACAGTTGTACGACGGATTTATCGGTGATCGTGATCGTCGTTTATGTGAGCAAGTGAGGACGGTGGATCCTGCGCAATTGGCGCGAGAGCAATGGCCGTTCGATGACGAACGTTTGCCTGAATTGTTGTTTCGATATCGAGCACGTAACTTTCCGGATACGTTGAATTTCGAAGAGCAAGAACGCTGGCAAATCTTTTGTCGGCAGCGCTTGTCCGAGCCTGAATGGGGCGCCCCTAATACCTTGCAATCTTTTACAGAGGCCGCGGAGCAATGGTTGCTTAGTGCCACGCCATTACAGCATGAGGTGCTGATTGAATGGCAGAATTATGTCCAGGCATTGCGCAAACGTTTGAATCTTTGAAATCGAACATGTCCGTCGCCTGAGCGACGGGCATAAAAAAACGCCAGCGGATGCTGGCGTTTCTTTTGTGTCGCGGACGGGTCTGCGACAAGGGTTGCGGCTTAGCCCAGCAGGGTAGCCCAGCCTTCAACCACGTCACCGCCCCACTTGGCTTTCCACTCTTTCAGAGTCTTGTGGTTGCCACCTTTGGTTTCGATGACTTCGCCGTTGTGCGGGTTTTTGTATTGTTTAACTTTGCGTGCACGCTTGGTGCCGGTAGTTTTTACTGCGCCGCCACGTGGGGCCTTGGTTTTGGACTCTGGATCCAGCAGCGCGATGATGTCACGCAGGGACTTGGAGTATTCACCCATCAGGGTGCGCAGTTTGCCTTCGAATTCCAGCTCGGTTTGCAGTTTGTCGTCTTGCGACAGGTTCTTCAAACGGGCTTGCAGCTCTTTGATGGCTTCTTCGGTGGCACGATATTCGTTGATCAAGGACATGATTACTACCTTATTGGGAGTGCGCGATGGCAGGGGACAGTGCGGCAATAATAGTCAGGCTGTTTCATCAAGTAAACATTTAACCGGGCTTTTTATTTGGATTAGTTACGTTGAAAAGCCCGGAATTGAATATTCAGTTAAATAATGTGATGCAGTCTTCACAGATATTCACAGAGATCGGTTGGTACAGGGCTATTACCGCGCCATCATCCTGACGATTGCCTGCGTCAAAAAAGCTGCGGCGAGGCCTGGCGGGGCTCAAGGCTCATCGATACTGCAGTTTTGCGGCGTAGTCGCTAGAATGTCCGCCTTTGCGAAGTTCTGGAGTTTCCCCCTCATGCGCACTTTTCGGCTGGTGATTTCTTGCCCGGACCGCGTTGGCATCGTTGCCAAAGTCAGTAACTTTCTGGCGGCCCACAATGGCTGGATCACCGAAGCGAGCCACCACTCGGACAATCAGGTCGGCTGGTTCTTCATGCGTCACGAAATCCGTGCCGATTCCCTGCCTTTCGGTATCGAGGTGTTGCGCGAGAAGTTTGCACCGATCGCCGAAGAGTTCTCGATGGACTGGCGCATCACCGACACCGAGCAGAAAAAGCGCGTGGTGCTGATGGCCAGCCGTGAGTCTCACTGTCTGGCCGACCTGCTGCACCGCTGGCACAGCGATGAGCTCGATTGCGAGATCTCCTGCGTGATTTCCAACCACGACGACCTGCGCAGCATGGTCGAGTGGCACGGCATTCCTTATTACCACGTCCCGGTCAATCCGCAGGACAAGCAACCGGCCTTTGACGAAGTGTCGCGCCTGGTCAAGCAGCACGACGCCGAAGTGGTGGTGCTGGCGCGCTACATGCAGATCCTGCCGCCGGACATGTGCCGCGAATACGCGCACAAGGTCATCAACATTCACCACAGCTTTCTGCCGTCGTTCGTCGGTGCCAAGCCGTATCACCAGGCATCGCTGCGTGGCGTGAAACTGATCGGCGCAACCTGCCACTATGTGACCGAAGAGCTGGATGCCGGCCCGATCATCGAGCAGGACGTGGTGCGCGTCAGCCACAGCGACAGCATCGAAGACATGGTGCGTTTCGGCCGTGACGTCGAGAAGATGGTGCTGGCCCGTGGCCTGCGTTATCACCTGGAAGACCGCGTGCTGGTGCACGGCAACAAGACCGTGGTGTTCTGATCGAACCTTTCGGTTGAAAAACCAAGGGCCTGGGCGTTCAATCGCCTCAGGCCCTTTTTTGTTTCAGCCCCCGGAGAAAACGCCCATGAGCGATCCACTGGACAAAGCCACCTCCAAAGCGCCCGCCACCTTGGGCGAAGGCTGCCTGAGCCGCTATGACCCGGATGACCTGAGCCCGGAAGATGGCACGGACTTCCCCGACGCCGCCGCGTTGTGGGAACAGCTCAACGAAGAGAGGCCGGGCGACGTCAAGCCTGCCGCACCTTCATCAGTTTCCTGAGCAGCGGACGCCCGAGCATCAGCAGGAAAATCGGCCCGCCGACCAGCAGGTAGAAGTAAAACGTCATCGCCCGCCAGATCAGGATCGCCGCCGCAGCGGTCGACGCCCCCACCATGGGCGCCAACAGCGCCGCCGACGTCAGTTCCGCCGCCCCGGCCCCGCCCGGCAGCAGGCTGAACTGTCCCGCCCCCAGCGAAAGCATCTGAATCAGAAACGTCCAGGCCCACTGCACGTCCGCCCCCAGCCCCCGCAGCGCCAGATACAGCACGCTGTAACGCAGTGACCAATGCACGCAGGTCAGGGCAAACACCTTGAACAGCGTTTGTCGCGGTAACTTCAGAGCATCGGTGAACGCCGCAAGAAAATGCAGCAGCTTGCGCGCCCAGCGCCATCGTGTGGCGGGTTGCACGTTCATGCGCGCCAGCAGCCGGCCACTCCAGCGAATCAGCATCCGGTGATAACGCGCCACCAGCACACAACCAAACAGCCCGCCGAACAATGAAATGGCGCTGACGATCAGCAGCCATTCCATTCGGTCGCTCAGATGCTGGAACAGCGCATAAATCAAAATCCCGCCCAATGCACACAGGAAGAACAGCAAGTCACTCAACTGATCCATCGCAAACACCGCGCTGCCCCGGGCCGGACGCACGCCGCTGCGGGCCAGCAGTGCCATGATCGTCAACGGCCCGCCAGTGCCGCCGGGTGTGGCGCACCAAGCGAATTCGGCGGCCATGACCACGCCAAGGCTCTTCAGCGGTGTGACCCGTTCACGCTGATCGCCGAGCAGCAGACGCAGGCGCAACGTATTGATGCCCCAGCACAGCAGAACCATGGCCAGCAGGATCGACAGCCAGTGCAGGGGAAAGGCTTGCAGCCGCGTCCAGGTTTCTCCGCCGCCCAGTAAAGAAGGGATCAGCACCGCCGCCAGCAGGCCGATCAGTAACAGGATGCCACGACTCATGCGCGATGTCCGTGCTGGCGCGCCAGCGTGGTTTCAGCGATTTGCACAGTGAACGCCCCTCCGCGTGTTGATGTCCCGTGTTGACCTTACTCCAGAATAGATGTTCGGTCGGGATGTGCGGTGGGGGAGGTTTTGCAGGAGGTGAGATGCCTTCGCGGGCTGACCTGCGAAGGCATCCAGGGGAGGGGATTAAATACGGAAGCTGCCGACCAATTGCTTCAGCCGCGAAGCCTGCTGTTCCAGATCGGAACAGGCACGCAAGGTCGCCTGCAGGTTCTCGACGCCTTCCTGGTTCAGCGTATTGATCTCGGTGATATCGACGTTGATCGACTCGACCACGGCAGTCTGTTCCTCGGTCGCGGTGGCCACCGACTGGTTCATCCCGTCGATCTCGCCGATGCGCTGGGTCACGCTGTTCAGACGTTCGCCGGCGAGGTTGGCGATTTCTACGCTGTCCTGACTGTGGCGCTGGCTGTCGCTCATGGTGCTGACCGATTCGCGGGCGCCGACTTGCAGCTCCTCGATCATGGTCTGCACCTGTTGCGCCGATTCCTGGGTGCGGTGGGCGAGGTTGCGCACTTCGTCCGCTACCACGGCAAACCCGCGGCCGGCTTCACCGGCCCGCGCAGCTTCGATGGCGGCGTTGAGCGCCAGCAGGTTGGTCTGCTGGGAAATGCTGGTGATCACTTCGAGAATCTGGCCGATGTTCACGGTCTTGCTGTTCAGCGATTCGATGTTGCTGCTGGATGCGCTGAGCATGCTCGACAGCTGATTCATTGCCTTGATGCTGCGATCCACCACTTGCTGACCGTCTTCGGCCAGGCCTCGGGCGTCGCTGGCCTGGGTCGAGGCTTGCGCGGCGTTGCGGGCGATTTCCTGAGCGGCGGCACCGAGCTGATTGATCGCGGCGGCCACGCTGTTGGTGCGCGAGGCTTGCTGGTCAGAGTTGTACATCGACGAGTTGGAGGCCGCGACCACGCGCAGGGCGACTTCGTTGACTTGCCCAGTGGCGGACGACACTTCGCGGATCGAACCGTGAATCCGCTCGACGAAGCGGTTGAATGCCGTGCCCAGCACGCCGAATTCGTCCTGGTTCTGAATGGTCAGGCGCTTGGTCAGGTCGCCTTCGCCGTCGGCGATGTCTTCCATGGCGCGGGTCATGACGTGCAGCGGCTGGATCAGGATGCGGATCAGCATGCCGAGCAGGGCGATGATGATGGCCACGGCAATCACGGTCGCGATCACCGCCGAGGTGCGGAACTGGCTGAGCATCGAGAAGGCTTTGTCCTTGTCCACGGACAGGCCGATGTACCAGTTCACCGACGGCAGGCCCTTGATCGGAGCGAAGGTGACGATGCGGGTCTTGCCGTCGACAATGATTTCACTGAAATCGCTGCTGATGCGCGGGGTGTCCTGCGGATAGGCTTCCTTGAGCGATTTCATCACCAGGGCCTTGTCCGGGTGCACCAGGATCTTGCCGTCGGCGCTGACCAGGAACGCGTAGCCCATGCCGGAGAAGTCCCGGGCGCTGAGGGTGTCGATCAGGGTTTGCAGGCTCAGGTCACCGCCCACCACGCCGACGCTCTGGCCGGCCTTTTTCGCGGCGGTGGCGATGGAAATGATGGTCTGGCCGGTGGCCGCGTCGATGTACGGTTCGGTCAGGGTCGAGGTGCTGCTGCTTTCGGCACCTTTATACCAAGGACGGACCCGCGGATCGAAACCGTCCGGCATCTTCGCATCCGGACGGATGGTGAAGTGCCCGGTGGCGTCGCCGAGGTAGGACGCCATGAAGGTCGACGTCAGGGCTTTCTGTTCCAGCAGGCTGGCGACGGCGGACGGCTCGGGGTTGATCGCAATGTTCTGCGCCGCGTTCTCGATCAGCAGGATGCGCCCGCTGAGCCAGGTCTGGATGTTGTCGGCAGTGACCTCGCCCATCTCGTTGAGGTAGTTGTTCAGGTCGTCGCGGATTGCATTGCGCTGCAGCCAGTCGTTGTACAGCGTGAACGAGGCGAAGGCGGCAATGACGATGAGGGCGGCGGCAAGCAAGATTTTATGGCTGAAGCGTAGATTTTTGTTCATGGCTTGGGGTTCCGCTAAGGTCTTAATGTCCAGGGCGTGCTTTTATAAAGGCGCGCAATATGGGCAGGGGTGAAAGCTCACTGATATTTCCGTCTCTCCTTAGGGAAATCTCAGACCGGACTTTTGATCGGGTCTCTCACTCCTCTCTATCGGCCATGCTCGACAAAGATTAACTATTGGGTGACCAAATGCCTGACTCCTCGCAACTCGTTATCGGCGCCGATCTCGCCGGGCAACCGATCGCCCAGGCGATGCGCCTGGCCAACCGTCACGGACTGGTGGCCGGTGCGACCGGTACCGGCAAGACCGTCACTTTGCAGCGTCTGGCCGAAGCCTTCAGCGACGCCGGGGTCGCGGTGTTCGCCGCTGACATCAAGGGCGACCTGTGCGGTCTCGGCGCTGCCGGCAATCCTCAGGGCAAAGTCGCGGAGCGCATCGCCGGGATGCCGTGGCTCAACTACAAGCCTCAGGCTTATCCCGTGACCTTGTGGGACATTCACGGGGAGTCCGGTCATCCGTTGCGCACCACCCTGAGTGAAATGGGGCCGTTGTTGATCGGTGCGTTGCTGGAACTGACCGACAGCCAGCAGTCGGCGCTGTACGCTGCGTTCAAGGTCGCCGACCGTGAAGGGCTGTTGCTGCTGGACCTGAAAGACCTGAAAGCACTGCTCAATCACCTCAAGGACAACCCGCAACTGCTCGGTGACGACGCGGCGTTGTTCACTACCGGTTCCAGCCAGGCGCTGTTGCGGCGTCTGGCCATTCTTGAGCAGCAGGGCGCCGAAGCCTTGTTCGGCGAGCCGGCGCTGCAACTGGAAGACATCCTGCAGCCGGCCGCCGACGGTCGCGGGCGCATTCATTTGCTCGATGCCAGTCGTCTGGTACATGAAGCGCCGAAGGTCTACGCGACGTTTCTCCTTTGGCTGCTCGCCGAGCTGTTCGAACAGTTGCCGGAGCGGGGCGATGCCGACAAACCGTTGCTGGCGCTGTTCTTCGACGAAGCGCACTTGCTGTTCGGCGATACGCCCAAGGCCTTGCAGGAGCGCCTGGAACAAGTGGTGCGGCTGATCCGTTCCAAGGGCGTCGGGGTGTATTTCGTCACTCAATCGCCGGGCGACCTGCCGGACAACGTGCTGGCACAACTCGGGTTGCGCGTGCAGCACGGTCTGCGGGCGTTCACCGCCAAGGAGCAGAAATCCCTGCGGGCGGTGGCGGACGGTTTCCGGCCGAATCCGGCGTTCGATACGTTGTCGGTGTTGACCGAACTCGGGATCGGTGAGGCGCTGGTCGGCACCTTGCAGGAAAAGGGCACGCCGGAAATGGTCCAGCGCGTGCTGGTGGCGCCGCCGCAATCGCGGATCGGGCCGTTGACCGAAACCGAACGCACGGTGCTGATTGCCGGGTCGCCGTTCAAGGGCCGTTATGACAAGCCGATCGATCGCGAGTCGGCTTATGAAATCCTCACCGGGCGCAAGAACCTGGGGCCTGAAGCCGAGACGATACCTGGCAAACCGGCGCCTGAAGAGCCAAGCCTGGCGGACAAGGCCGGAGAATTCCTCGGGACAGCGGCGGGGCAGGCTTTGAAGTCGGCGATGCGTCAGGCGGCGAACCAGTTGGGCCGGCAGTTGGTGCGGGGATTGATGGGGTCGTTGCTCGGTGGCAGCAAGCGCCGCTAGGACCTGGGCAGGTGTGCCAGGGTCAGGATTTGGCCTTGGCGTGCGCTGCCAGACGCTCCAGCGCCGCCCGCAGGCTCGGATCGCTGATCCCGTCGGCGGTGGATTGAATGGTCGCTGCCGCATCCGTCGACAGATCCATCGTGTGCCCGGCTGCTCTGGGCGGGGTGACGGGAGGCCGCACCGAGAACTTGATCCGCGTCAGACCGGTGAACTCGTCGAACATCTGCAATTGCCGCAGCAGGCGTTTTTGCTGATAGCGCAGGCGCGTGGCCCAATGACCGTCGGTGACCACCAGCGACAGTTCGCCTTCGCGCCACTTGGCCACATGGCAGTGCTCGCGGGCGGCGGGTTGCAGCTGGCTGTCGAGCAGGCGCTGCAGATGGGCCAGGCGTTGAGCATGGCCGAGGATGGCTTTCAACGGCCTGGCTTCGCGTAGCAGAACGGCGGGCGCTCTGGCTGTAAGAGGGCGAAATGCCATGATCCAACACCTGAAGTTGCAAAGGCGCCATGGTAGCAGATGGGCCCCATTTCACTCGCCCATTGCTTTTGTCCCTGCTTTGCCCATTAAATCAACGACTAACTTCTGCCTCCAACGGCTTGAAGTTGAGCAAAACGCCCCTATTTTAAGTGAGCCCCGTCAAAGCGCAGTGCCAGCATCGTGGAATATCGCCACTTTCCTCACCACCGTTTCCGGGTAGAATGCTCGTTCGCATGCGGCCATGAGGGCTGCACGGGCGACTCACGGGGCCGCCCTCCATCCCTTTAGTGTGGAAGATCCTGCCGATATGTTTGCGCCTTTGTTAAAGAAACTTTTTGGAAGCAAGAACGAGCGTGAAGTCAAACGCATGCTCAAGACGGTGCAGCTCGTCAATGCCTTCGAAGAGAAGATGGTCGCCCTCTCGGACGATCAACTGCGCGCCAAGACCGCAGAGTTCAAGGACCGCATTGCCAAGGGGGAGACCCTCGACAAGCTGTTGCCGGAAGCCTTTGCGGTCGCCCGCGAAGCCGGCAAGCGTGTCATGGGCATGCGCCACTTCGACGTCCAGCTGATCGGCGGCATGACGCTGCATGAAGGCCGGATCGCCGAAATGCGTACCGGTGAAGGCAAGACCCTGGTGGGTACCCTGGGCGTTTACCTCAACGCACTGTCCGGCAAGGGCGTGCACGTTGTGACCGTGAACGACTACCTGGCCCGCCGTGACGCCAACTGGATGCGTCCGCTGTATGAATTCCTCGGCCTGACCGTCGGCATCGTGACGCCGTTCCAGCCGCCGGAAGAGAAGCGTGCCGCCTACGCCGCCGACATCACTTACGGCACCAACAACGAATTCGGCTTCGACTACCTGCGCGACAACATGGCGTTCAGCATGGAAGAGAAATTCCAGCGCGAACTCAACTTTGCCGTGATCGACGAAGTCGACTCCATCCTCATCGACGAAGCACGTACTCCGCTGATCATTTCCGGTCAGGCCGAGGACAGCTCCAAGCTGTACATCGAGATCAACAAGCTGATCCCGAAACTCAAGCTGCACGTTGAAGAAGTCGAAGGCGAAGTCACCCAAGAAGGTCACTTCACCGTCGACGAGAAGACCCGTCAGGTCGAACTCAACGAAGCCGGTCACCAGTTCATCGAAGACCAGCTGACCAGCATCGGTCTGCTGGCCGAGGGCGAGAGCCTGTACTCGGCGCACAACCTGAGCCTGCTGACGCACGTCTACGCCGGCCTGCGTGCGCACAAACTGTTCAACCGCAACGTCGAATACATCGTGCAGGACGGTCAGGTCGTACTGGTCGACGAACACACCGGTCGTACCATGCCGGGCCGTCGACTGTCCGAAGGCCTGCACCAGGCCATCGAAGCCAAGGAAAACCTGAACATCCAGGCCGAAAGCCAGACCCTGGCATCGACCACGTTCCAGAACTACTTCCGTCTGTACGAAAAACTGTCCGGCATGACCGGTACGGCGGACACCGAAGCGTTCGAATTCCATCAGATCTACAACCTGCCGGTCATCGTGATCCCGACCAACAAGCCGTTGGCCCGTAAGGATTACAACGACCTGGTGTTCCTGACCGCCGAAGAGAAATACGCGGCGATCGTCAACGACATCAAGGAAAGCATGGCTGCCGGCCGTCCGGTGCTGGTGGGTACTGCGACCATCGAAACTTCCGAGCACATGTCCGCATTGCTCGTGAAGGAAGGCATCGAACACAAGGTTCTGAACGCCAAGTTCCACGAAAAAGAAGCTGAAATCATTGCACAGGCCGGTCGTCCGGGCGCCCTGACCATCGCCACCAACATGGCCGGTCGTGGTACCGACATCCTGTTGGGCGGCAACTGGGAAGTTGAAGTCGCGTCGCTGGAAAACCCGACCCCTGAGCAGATCGCCCAGATCAAGGCCGACTGGCAGAAGCGTCACCAGCAAGTGCTGGAGTCCGGCGGTCTGCAGGTGATCGCGTCCGAGCGTCACGAATCCCGTCGTATCGACAACCAGCTGCGTGGCCGTGCCGGCCGTCAGGGTGACGCCGGTTCCAGCCGCTTCTACTTGTCGCTGGAAGACAGCCTGATGCGCATCTTCGCCTCCGACCGGGTGAAGAACTTCATGAAGGCCCTGGGCATGCAGCCTGGCGAAGCGATCGAGCACCGCATGGTGACCAACGCCATCGAAAAGGCCCAGCGCAAGGTTGAAGGTCGCAACTTCGACATCCGTAAACAACTGCTGGAGTTCGACGACGTCAACAACGAGCAGCGTAAAGTGATCTATCACATGCGCAACACGTTGCTGGCCGCGGACAACATCGGCGAAACCATCGCCGACTTCCGTCAGGACGTCCTGAACGCCACCGTCAGTGCGCACATTCCGCCACAATCGCTGCCTGAGCAGTGGGACGTGGCCGGTCTGGAAGCGGCGATTGCCAGCGACTTCGGCGTGAAGCTGCCGATCCAGCAATGGCTCGACGAAGACGATCACCTGTACGAAGAAACCCTGCGCGAGAAGCTGATGAACGAGCTGATCGCCGCGTACAACGAGAAAGAAGACCAGGCCGGTGCCGACGCACTGCGCTCCTTCGAGAAGCAGATCGTACTGCGCGTGCTGGACGACCTGTGGAAAGACCACCTGTCGACCATGGATCACCTGCGTCACGGCATCCACCTGCGTGGTTATGCGCAGAAGAACCCGAAGCAGGAATACAAGCGCGAGTCCTTCACGCTGTTCTCCGAGCTGCTGGATTCGATCAAGCGCGACTCGATCCGTGTGCTGTCGCACGTTCAGGTTCGCCGCGAAGATCCGGCCGAGGAAGAGGCGCGTCTGCGTCAGGAAGCCGAGGCACTGGCCGCTCGCATGCAGTTCGAACACGCCGAAGCCCCGAGTCTGGAGCAGCCGGAAGCACTGGTCGGTGAAGAGGTCGATGTGGCCCTGGCCACCGCACCGGTTCGCAACGAGCAGAAGCTGGGCCGTAACGAACTGTGCTACTGCGGTTCGGGCAAGAAATTCAAGCATTGCCACGGGCAGATCCAGTAAAACCCGTTTCAATCGCTGAAATACCCGCGCCGCGACCGGCACCAGCCGTCGCGGCGTTTTGCCATTTACACCACCGCCACTACGCTTGGCGGTGCTGACATCATTGAGTAAGGAGCGCATTCATGGCTGTTGGTCTTGGTCCTTTGCCAACGTTGCACCCGGTTGCCGGTTTTGAACTCGGTATCGCTTCGGCCGGCATCAAGCGCCCTGGGCGCAAGGATGTCGTCGTGATGCGTTGCGCCGAAGGTTCGACCGTGGCGGGCGTGTTCACGTTGAACGCTTTCTGTGCAGCGCCGGTGATCCTGGCCAAGAAGCGCGTGCAGAATGCTGTGCGCTACCTGCTGACCAACACCGGCAATGCCAACGCCGGCACCGGCGAGCCGGGCCTGGCCGCTGCCGAGCGCACCACCGCGAAGCTGGCAGAACTGACCGGCGTGGACGCCAGCCAGATCCTGCCGTACTCCACCGGTGTGATCGGCGAGCCGCTGCCGGTCGAGAAGATCGAAGGCGCCTTGCAGGCCGCGCTGGACGATCTGTCGGAAAACAACTGGGAAGCTGCCGCCACCGGCATCATGACCACCGACACCTTGCCAAAGGGTGCCAGCCGCCAGTTCCAGCATGACGGCGTGACCATCACCGTCACCGGCATCAGCAAGGGCGCGGGCATGATCCGTCCGAACATGGCGACCATGCTCGGCTACATCGCCACCGACGCCAAAGTCTCCCGCGACGTGCTGCACAACCTGATGCTTGATGGCGCCAACAAGTCGTTCAACCGCATCACCATCGACGGCGACACCTCGACCAACGACTGCTGCATGCTGATCGCCACCGGCAAGGCTGCGCTGCCGGAAATCACCCGTGCCGAAGGCGAGCTGTTCGCCAAGCTGAAACAGGCCGTGTTCGAAGTGTGCATGGACGTGGCCCAGGCCATCGTGCGTGACGGCGAAGGCGCGACCAAGTTCGTGACTGTTGAAGTCAATGGCGGCGGCAATCACCAGGAATGCCTGGACGTCGGTTACACCGTGGCCCACTCGCCGCTGATCAAGACTGCGCTGTTCGCCTCCGACCCGAACTGGGGCCGCATCCTCGCCGCTGTCGGTCGTGCCGGTGTGCCGGATCTGGACGTGAGCAAGATCGACGTGTTCCTTGGCGAAGTGTGCATCGCCAGCCGTGGCGCCCGCGCCGCGAGCTACACCGAAGCCCAGGGTTCGGCGGTGATGCAGCAGGAAGAAATCACCATCCGTATCGAGCTGGGTCGCGGCGATTGCAGCGAAACCATCTGGACCACCGACCTGTCCCACGAGTACGTGAAGATCAACGCCGAATACCGCACCTGATCCCTGCCGAAGAGGGAGGTCTGCGGACCTCCTTTTCTTCTGTCCCATGAAAGGACCCGAACATGAGCCTTCACCTGATCATCGGCGACAAACTGCTTTCCTCCTGGTCCCTGCGCGCGGCGCTGGCGCTTGAACTGACCGGCGCACCCTACACCGAAGAACTGATCAAGCTCGGCAAGCCCGACACCCGCGAGCGGCTGCTCAAGCATTCGCCCACCGGCAAGGTGCCGCTGCTGACCACCGCACGGGGTACCATCGCCGACTCTCTGGCGATTGCCGAATACCTGGCCGAACAGTTTCCATCCGAGCAGCTCTGGCCGACCGATATCGCTGCTCGTGCTCAGGCGCGCTCTGCCTGCGCGCAGATGCACAGCGGCTTTTTCGCCATGCGCAATCACATGCCGTTCAACCTGAGCCACGACGCACCGCTCAATCCGGTGCCGCCAGAGGTGAAGGTCGATGTCGAACGCATGCTGGCGCTGTGGGCCGAATGCCGTGCGGCGGCGACGGAGGCCGGGCCGTTCCTGTTTGGTCGCGTGTCACTGGCCGATGCGTTCTTCGCACCGATTGCCGTGCGCCTGCGCACCTATCAGGTGAAGCTGCCGACCGAAGATGAAGCCTATGTTGAAACCGTCTACCAATGGCCGGCCTTCAAGGCTTGGCAAGAGGCTGGACTGGAGGAATTGCAGTCGTGAAACGTGTACATGTCGCTGCTGCCGTCATTCGTGACGACAGCGGCAAAATCCTGATCGCCCGCCGGGCTGACACTCAGCATCAGGGCGGCCTCTGGGAATTTCCCGGTGGCAAGGTCGAAGCCGACGAGTCGGTGCAGACCGCGCTGGCCCGTGAGCTGCACGAAGAACTGGGCATTGTCGTCGGCGCCGCCCGCCCGCTGATCAAGGTGCGCCACGATTACCCGGACAAGCAGGTGTTGCTGGATGTCTGGGAAGTCTCGAGCTTCACCGGCGAACCTCACGGCGCCGAAGGCCAACCGTTGGCCTGGGTGTCGGCGAAGGAGCTGGCGAATTACGAGTTCCCGGCGGCCAACCAGCCGATCGTGGCGGCGGCGCGACTGCCTGCTGAATACCTGATCACCCCGGAAGACCTGGAAGCCCCGGCCCTGTTGCGCGGCATCCAGAAGGCAATTGCCGGGGGCATCAAGCTGATCCAGCTGCGTGCGCCCAACGGTTATGACCCGAAATACCGCGATCTGGCGGTGGACGCGGTCGGACTGTGTGCCGGCAAGGCGCAGTTGATGATCAAGGGCCCGTTCGAGTGGCTGGGGGATTTCCCGTCCGCCGGTTGGCACATCACCTCGGCGCAACTGCGCAAGTACGCGGCAGCGGGGCGTCCGCTACCGGCGGAGCGTTGGCTGGCGGCGTCCTGCCACAATGCTGAAGAGCTGGCGCTGGCCGAGCAGATGGGCGTGGATTTCGTCACCCTGTCGCCGGTGCAGCCGACCCTGACTCACCCGGATGCGCAGCCGTTGGGCTGGGAGCAGGCTTCGACACTGATCGAAGGCTTCAGCAAGCCGGTGTTCCTGCTGGGCGGAGTCGGCCCGGCCGAGCGCGAGAAAGCGTGGAATGCCGGGGCCCAGGGTGTGGCGGGGATTCGGGCGTTCTGGCCTGAGGCCTGAGGCCTGAATGGGTATCCGATCACTCCCGCGCCTGGCGTGGGAGTGATCAGTTTTCGGGTTTTGCCGCCGGTTGCCACAGGATTTCGGCAATGCCCTGGCGCCGGGCAATCAGCCTCGCTGCCACAAACAAAAGATCCGACAAGCGATTGATATACGCCAGGCCAACCCCGGCCAACGGTTCGATCGCATTCAAATGCTGACAACGCCGCTCGGCACTGCGCGCCAGACTGCGGCAGACATGGGCCTGGGCAATCAGCATCGAACCACCGGGCAGAATAAAGTTCTCCAGCGGCCCCAATTCCTCGTTCCACACATCGATGGCGGCTTCCAGCCGTTCGATTTCTGCCGTGTTCAACGCCTGATATTCCGGCATCGCCAGTTCGCCACCGAGATCGAACAAGCGGTGCTGACAGGGCGCCAACACGTCGATCAATTCATTGAGTCCGGGGCAGTTTTCGCGTTCGGCGATCAACCCGGCCAGCAGCACGCCGACCTGACTGTTCAATGTGTCGACCTCGCCAATGGCCTCGATGCGCGGATGGTCCTTGGGGACGCGGCGGCCATCGCCGAGGCCGGTTTCGCCTTTGTCGCCGGTGCGGGTGTAAATCTTCGACAAGCGAAAGCCCATGGGTTACCTCGGTAGTTGATTGGTTTCGGCGGCAATGGGTGCCGGTTGCGCCAGCGGCAGGCGCAGGGTGAAGCAGGTGCCTTGCCCCGGTGCCGACTGCACTTCCATCTGCCCTTTGTGATTGTTGGTGATGATGAAGTACGACACCGAGAGCCCGAGCCCCGTGCCCTGGCCGATTTCCTTGGTGGTGAAGAACGGCTCGAAGGTGCGTTTGCGCACGTTCTCGCTCATCCCGATGCCGTTGTCTTCGACCTGAATCTCGGCCCATGGCGGATTGAGTCTGGTGCGCAGGATGATTCGTCCCGGCTCGCTGTCGTCTTCGCGCAGGTGGATCGCCTGCGCAGCGTTTTTCAGCAGGTTGAGCAGCACCTGTTCCAGCTCGTTGGCGGTGCCAGGAACCGGTCCCAGCGCCGGGTCGAACTGACGGATGATCGCCTGACCCTTGAAGTCGAAGCCGATGGCCAGGTCGAAGTCGTTGCCGGCGATATCCACCGCTTGATCGATCAGCGCCGGCAGGTCGCACGGCGCCATCTGGCGTGTGCTGCGACGGCTGAAACTGAGCATGTGGGTGACGATTTTTGCCGCCCGGGCCCCGGCCTGCTGAATGCCGTCAAGGAGTTGCGGGACTTCCCGGCCTTGCAGGTAGCGGTTCACGGTTTCCAGTTCGATGCCCAGTTGTTCGGCCTGTTCGAGGTTCTTCGGCAGGTCGGGCGACAGGCGCCGGCGAATGTTCTGTACGTTGTGCAGGATCGCGCCCAGCGGGTTGTTGATCTCGTGGGCCATGCCGGCCGCGAGGCCGCCGACCGAGAGCATTTTTTCCGACTGCACCATCATGTCTTCCAGTGACAGGCGCTGGGTGATGTCGTCGATCCGGATCACTACGCCGCGTCCGGCACCGCCCATCAGCGGGTAGAAGGTCAGGGCGTAATGCTTGGGCTCGTCGTCCTTGAACCAGGTCACCCGTTCGATTTTCGCCACCGTGTGTTGTTCGACGGTCTGCTTGAGCTGCGGCAGGAACGGCTTGAGCGGTTCGAACGCGAGGAAGATCGGCTGATTCAGTGCTTCGTCCAGCCGGGTGCCGGAGAGGGCGCTGGCTTCCTGGTTCCATTGCGTGACGTAGAGCTGCTCGTCGAGGGCGATCAGCGCCGAGGGCATGGAGTCGATGATACTGTTGAGGTAGTTCTGGAAGCCTGTGAGTTTCTTCTCGATCTTGCTGCGCACCTGGACTTCCAGCTCCAGCTTGCGGTTGGTGTGGCGGGTTTCTTCGGCCAGCCCCTGGGCCTGATCGTAGGCGGCTTGCGAGTCATCGCGGGCGCGCTTGAGTTGCTGCTCCCGGGCTTCGATGCGTGAAAGCATGGTGTTGAAGGCCTCGGCCAGACTGCCGATTTCGTCGTGGTTGCCGCGCGAGGCGCGCAGGGCGTAGTTCTCCTCGCGGGTGACCTGGCGGGACAGTTCTTCGAGCTCGTGGATCGGCCGGGTGATCAGGCGCTTGATCTGACGGGCGATCACCAGCCACAACAGCACGCTGAAAATCAGGATTCCCAGACTCGCCGTCAGGGTGCCGGTGTAGAACGCCATCGGCAGTTCGCTGCTGGCCACCAGCAGCAGATGACCCGGCGCCGTGCCGGGGCGGGGCAGGGTGATCAATTGATTGCTGCGAAACTCGGTGAGCTGCCAGGCTTCGATATGCCGGTAGCGTTCCGGCAGATTGAGTTTGTCGCCGCGCTGTACCTGCGCAATACGGTCGCCCTTGCCGTCATACAGGGCGGCCGCCCGCAGCGGCGAGTAGCTGTCGAGCTCCTTGAGCAGGCGTTCGGCGCTCTGCGGTGATTGCAGCGCTTCGGCGATCAGGCTCGGGTTCGCCACCAGACGGCCAATGGTCTGCAGCGCCTGGGGCGCCATGCTTTCCTGGGAAATGTAATAGGCCGCGCTGATGAAGGTCAGGTTGGCGACCAGTAACACGGTGGTCAACAGCACCAGCAGGGCGGCCAGCAGTTTCTGGCCGACCGGCAGGTTTTCGAGGCGCTGGCGCAATGGCATCGGGCTTTTCGCAACAAAGGAACAAGTGGGCAGCGTAGCCGCTGCTCAGTCGACGGGCAATCCGAGACTGTGCAGATGGGCTGTCAGCCGTTGCTGCAATTGTTGCAGATGCGGCAGGTTGAGCTGGTGCCGCTGAGCAACCTTGCAGGCATGGCCCAACAGATAGCTGATTTCGGTGCGGCGCTTGCTGGCCACGTCCTGATACATGGAGGAGAAATTGGCGGCGGTGGCCGAAATCACCCGTTCGACTTCCTGTTGCAGGTTGTCTGCCGCTGCAGGCTGGCCGCAACGCTCCAGCAACTCGGTCAATTCGGCGCACAGGGTGGCGACTTCACAATGATGGTCCTGCAAACCGCCGTTACGGCAGTCGTGCAACACCGTCAGGGGATTGATCGCACAGTTGAGCGCCAGTTTTCGCCACAGTCGTGTGAGGATGTCCGCGCTCCATTCATGAGGAATCTTTGCCGCTTCAAGATCATCCAGCCAGAACGGTGCCACGGGAAGACCGGCATCGCCGAGCCAAGTGTAACCGTGGCCGGCAAAGACCACGCGCCAGTCGCCGTCGCGAAACGCCCCTTCGGTGCTGGAGGCGCTGATGCAGCGGGCCTGCGGGACTTGCGCAGCAACCGCTTCCTGACTGCCGAGGCCGTTCTGCAGAAGAATCAGTTCTGCGTCCGGTGCCAGACGATGAGCGACGCCGGCCACGGCGCTTTCGGCATCGTAGGCCTTGCACGCCACCAGCAGGCGCCGGATCGGTCCGGGACTGTCCGGCGTTTCGCCGGGGATGGCATAGCTGCTGGCCACGCCTTGTTCCACCAGGGTCAGGCCGCCCGCCGTCGCATAGTCATGCAAGCGGTCGATGTCGCGCAGGATCAACCGGACCGGCAATCCGGCCCGGGCCAGACGCGTGGCCCAGAGGGTGCCGAGACTTCCGGCGCCGAGGATGTGCCAGGGGGTGGACATCAGTTTTTCACTCGGTAAGGTACAGGCATGCAAGGCTCGCCGTGTCGGTGGGAAAAGACCCGTTATAATGAGCCCGATTTTAACCGCAAGCCAAGCGCGCCGCGTCCTGAACGAGCGCGCCTTTTTATTGGAGAGATTACATGCCGTCGTTCGACGTGGTATCCGAACTGGACAAACACGAACTCACCAACGCGGTCGAGAACGCCGTGAAGGAACTCGATCGTCGTTATGACCTGAAAGGCAAGGGCAGCTTCGAATTCAAGGAAAAGGACCTGACCGTCCACCTGACCGCTGAAGCCGATTTCCAGCTGGAAGCGATGATCGAGATCCTCAAGCTGGCCCTGGTCAAGCGCAAGATCGACGTGCAGTGCCTCGAGGTCAAAGACTCCTTCGCCTCGGGCAAGCTGATGAAGCAGGACGCCGTTCTGAAGGAAGGCATCGACAAGGAGCTGGCGAAGAAGATCGTCGGCCACATCAAGGAAGCCAAACTCAAGGTGCAGGCTGCCATTCAGGGCGAGCAGGTACGTGTCACCGGCAAGAAGCGTGACGATCTGCAGGAAGCCATCGCTGCCCTGCGTGCCAAGGAATTCGGCATGCCACTGCAATTCAACAACTTCCGCGACTGAGCCATCCGAGTCGGGAACCTCTCGGCGTTTTCAGCGTCCGAGGGCCAAGCAGCGGCAGAAACGATTGAGCCCCCGCAGGCCCGGTCGTTCTGCCGCTGATTTTTTCAGCCCGGGAAGCCGGCAATCAGGAGATAAAAGATGGATTTGAATGCTGAGGTAGACAACCTGGTCAAGGCGTCCCAGGCGTGGATTCCGATGATCATGGAATACGGCAGCCGTGTGCTGCTGGCGGTGATTACCCTGGCGATCGGCTGGTGGCTGATCAACAAGGTCACGCAAAAACTGGGCGGTCTTCTGGCTCTGCGCAATGCCGACCTGGCGCTGCAGGGTTTTATCAGCAGCCTGGCCAACATCATTCTCAAGGTGCTGTTGATCGTCAGCGTGGCGTCGATGATCGGCGTCGAGACCACTTCGTTCGTCGCGGCGATCGGTGCGGCCGGCCTGGCCATCGGCCTGGCGTTGCAGGGCAGCCTGGCGAACTTCGCCGGCGGCGTGCTGATTTTGCTGTTCCGTCCGTTCCGCATCGGTGACTGGATCGAAGCGCAGGGCGTGGCAGGTACTGTCGACAGCATCCAGATTTTCCACACCGTACTGCGTACCGGCGACAACAAGACCATCATCGTGCCGAACGGCAACCTGTCGAATGGCATCATTACTAACACCAACCGTCAGCCAACCCGCAAGGTTGTGTTCGATGTAGGTGTCGATTACGAAGCTGATCTGCAAAAGGCTCGTCAAGTGCTGCTGGACCTGGCCAAGGATGATCGCGTTCTGCAGGATCCGGCGCCTCAGGCTGTCATTTCCACCTTGGGCGATAGTTCGATTACTGTTTCCCTGCGGGTCTGGGTTAAAACTGCAGACTATTGGGATGTGATGTTTATGTTTAACGAACAATCCCGTGATCGTTTAAAGACTGCCGGCATTGATATTCCGTTTCCACAACGAGTGATTCGTGTGGTTCAGGAATCGGCAGTGTAATGATAGGTTGCTAATTAATTGCCTGACTTGTTGGTCAGGCATTTATTACAAGTGACAGATAACAAAAAGGCCCATCCGAAGATGGGCCTTTTTTATGCTACCAAACTAACCACTGACGATTACAAAATGTTCAGTGGGTACTCGGTGATCAGACGGAACTCTTTAACGTCGCCTTCGCCTTCATCAGCGTTAGCAACGTGCCACGCTTGACGAATACGGAAGGACAGGTCTTTTGCCGGACCGCTTTGAACCACGTATTTGGCTTCAAAGTTGGTTTCGTGGTGTTTGCCGTCTTCACCGTAAGCACCGGTGTAAGAGCTGCCCGCTGGAGTGTGGGTACCGTCGATGTCCCAACCTTTGACGTAACGAACCATGAAGCTCAGGCCAGGAACGCCATACTCGGCCATTTTCAGGTCGTAACGGGCTTGCAGGGATTTCTCGCCTGGACCGTTGAAGTCAGAGTACTGGATGGAGTTGGCGAGGAAGATCGAGTCGCCACCGCGGTTCGAAGGACCGTGGCCGCCGACACCGATGTAGTCGAACGGAGTGTCGCCATTGACCTTCTGGAAGGCCAGGGTGAAGGTGTGTGCCTTCAGGAACGACAAGGCGGTTGCCAGGGAGAACGCAGTGTTGCTGATCTCGCCAGCTTTGGCGCTGCCGGTGTCGGTGGTGCGGTAAATGTTGAAGTCAGTGTTCAGCGAAGTGTCACCACCGAATGGGGTAGTGAGGTTCACGTTGGCGTAGTACTGGTTCCAGATGTCTTCCAGCTTGGCGCCGTACAGGGAAGCCGACAGGTTGTCGGTGATGCCGTATTTGCCGCCGAAGTAGTCGATCGAGTCAGCCTTGACGTTGGCGTAGGTTGCCCACAGCTCGCCGTCACGGGCGTTCTTGTCCTGGCTGGTAGCCGAGTAGAAGTGACCGGCTTCGAGGTCAAGGTCTTTGACTTCGCTGCTCTGCAGCTGGAAGCCGCTGGCAGTTTGAGGAAGGATACGGGAACCGCCGACAGCGAACACTGGAGCAGTGCTTGGCTGCTGGTCACCGATTTTCAGCTCGGTCTTGGAAACGCGGAACTTGATTGCAGCGCCGGCTTTGCCCTGGCTGTTGTTGACGTCACGGGAACCGTCCGGGTTGACGGTATCGCTACGGCTCATGTTGCCGGAACCGGAAGTACCGTCACCGCCGTCCAGTTTGATGGCCAGGTAACCGAATGCATCAACACCTACACCGACAGTACCCTGGGTGTAACCGGAGCTGAAGTTGCCGAGGAAGCCCTGGGTCCAGTCTTTCTGGTCGCGGCCGCCGTTCTTGTTGTCACGGTTGAAGTAGTAGTTCTTCAACGTTTCGGTCAGTTTGGCGTCTTCAACAAAGCCTTTGGCTTCTGCCTGGTCACTAACAAACGGTGCGGCCGTAGCCACTTGAGTACTGGCTGCTGCTGCAACTGCCAGTGCGATCATGCTCCACTTCATCACGCGCATCGTGATTTGCTCCTTTGGTTTTAGAAGAGTACTGCCGTCCCACCTGTTTTATTATCTGGGCGGCTCTTTCTTTTTGTGTCGGCGCAAACTTATATCACGCCGACAATGTTGGCGATACTTGCACATACAACCTTTCATGTTCTTTACGACGCTGTCGCAAATGACTTGGTCGATGTCGCAAATTCACAGTACCCATGCAGTCGGGCTGACAACTTTATCGCTGTTTCTGGGCCTTTCTGCATCGGTAAAAAAGAGTCCCTGGCAAAACACTTGAATCTCCATCGGGCAACCCTGCCACTGTTTTTTTCGGGGTTTGAACCACCACTTCCCGTGGCGGGCTCATAGCCCATATGAGTACGAATGCAACAAGCGTGCACAAACCGCAAAATTGATGCGGTTATTTTTCCCTGGCCCCGCTTGTGGCTGTAAAAACCTTGTAAATGCGGGCTCGCGCGCTCCATTTTGATCAGGGTTGACGCGCTTCCTCGCTTGGTGTTGCCAGGCCCGATTTTGCGCATGACAACCAAAAACGTTACCGGTTCACCCTGTCAGTGAGTATTTGGCGGATGCCCGAGCCATTGAGCGTAGACCCACTGTACGGTTTTGGTGCAAATAATTTTCCCGGCTGTACTGAATTCAAACACTTGAGCCCTGTCATGACCCTGAACGCGGTAGTGAGTCACGGTCATTTCGGCGTGCTGTCTGGCACGGCGGGTTTCGTGCTGGTGCGCGATCGCCAGAAATGTTCCATGACGGGGCGCCGCTTCATCGTGAAGGGCAGGGCATTCGAAGGTATGCTGCCGTCCTGTCGTTTAGTGCGCCTTCCACCGGGCAGGTCCACTAAGCTGAATATTGTCGATCAGCCGGGAGTGCACCCAGTGTTTGCTTTAGATTCACGACTTCAACAGGACACGCTGACCATCGGCGACTTCCCGCTTTGCCGGTTGCTGCTGTCCAACGACGCCAACTACCCGTGGTTCATCCTGGTGCCTCGTCGCGACGATATCAGCGAGTTGTTTCAATTGGATGTCGCGGATCAGCAGCGTCTGTGGCAGGAAACCACCGCTCTGGCGGAGGTGCTCAAGGACTCGTTCGATGCCGACAAGATGAACGTTGCCACACTGGGTAACGTCGTCAGCCAGCTGCACATGCATGTGATCGTGCGCAAGCGTGATGACGCCGCGTGGCCGGCGCCGGTCTGGGGCAAGCACCCAGCCAAGCCTTACAGCGCCGAACAGGTGGCCGCGATCCGCGAGCGCCTGCGCCTGGTGCTGGACGAAGATTTCAAGTTTCTGGAGGGCTGATCATGAGCCTGGAACAACGCGTTACCGATCTGGAAAGCCGTCTGGCATTTCAGGACGACACCATTCAGGCGTTGAATGATGTGCTGGTGGAGCAGCAGCGAGTCGTGGAGCGTCTGCAATTGCAGATGGCCGCGCTGCTCAAGCGCCAGGAGGAAATGGTCGGCCAGTTCGGGTCCTTTGAGGAAGACGCACCGCCGCCGCACTACTGAGTTTGCGTATTTCGTAGGGGCAATAAAAAACCGCGAGCAGCCAGGCTGTTCGCGGTTTTTTCGTTCTGGATCAGCGACGCGGCAGGGCGGCGATCACGTCTTCGGCTTGCAGGCCTTTGTCACGGTTCATGACCGAGAACTCCACGCGCTGGCCTTCGACCAGGACGCGGTGGCCTTCGCCACGGATGGCGCGAAAGTGCACGAAAATATCATCGCCGGAGTCCCGGGAGATAAAGCCGAAGCCCTTGGAGGTGTTGAACCACTTGACGGTGCCGGTATCGCGGTTGCTCATGTCGTAGCTTTGCGCGGCGGCGGCCGGTGAGGATTTGTAGAAGCTGACGGCCAGGTGCAGGATCACGGCGACCAGAGCGATCACCAGGCTGAACAGCACGGCTGGCTGGCCGGCGATGACAGGCATCGGCGCGATCAGGGTCAGGGTTTGCAGGACGACGGTCAGCACCAGCAGTGCGCTGACCAGATTTTGCAGATGCTGGCGCGGGCCTTTGTTCCAGTAAGGGATCACCGGGGCAATGACCAGGTTCAGCAGGCCGAAAAAGGCCAGGTAAAGTGCATCGGGTTGTTGCAGGTAAGGAACGGCTTCGGATTTCAAGCTGGGTATGAACGACAGCAGCAACGCCGCTGCGCCCATTAGCAGGTGGACGATTTTCAACATTTTTATTGACTCACGTTATGACGGCTCACAAGGAAGAGCTGAAGGCGCACGGTTCGCTTCGAAACAATAAGAGGCGTTGGACACGTGCCCGGCATCAGCCTATGCGCAACGCCCGGAAAACAGGGCGTAGCGACACACTGCCTATTTAACAGCAAAGCCCACAGCTACTCAAATCACGCCGGCCAGCGGCAACGCGTGGGGCGATTTGTCGCCTCTATCGGGTCGATACGGGGGCTGCCATGGAAGGGAGGCCTTGCTACAGTGAACCGACACCTGCTGGATGAATTCAATCGCCGTTAGGGGGTAAGCATGGCAATCGATATCGGTATCAGTGAAGAAGACCGCAAATCCATCGTCGAAGGGCTGTCGCGTCTGCTGTCGGACACCTACGTGCTCTATTTGAAGACCCACAACTTCCACTGGAACGTCACCGGACCGATGTTCCGGACCCTGCACCTGATGTTCGAGGAGCAGTACAACGAGCTGGCACTGGCCGTGGATTCGATCGCCGAACGCATCCGCGCCCTGGGTTTCCCTGCGCCGGGCGCCTATGCGACTTACGCGCGTCTTTCCTCTATTAAGGAAGAGGTGGGCGTACCGAGTGCCGAAGACATGATCAAGCAACTGGTCGAAGGCCAGGAGGCGGTCACTCGCACGGCGCGGGGGATTTTCCCGCTGCTGGATAAGGTCAGTGACGAGCCGACGGCTGATCTTCTGACTCAGCGCATGCAAGTCCACGAGAAAACCGCGTGGATGCTCAGGGCGCTGCTCGAAGCCTGAACGCCCGTGGCGCACGGACACGAATTGTCGGCCGTGCGCCCGTCTTGGCGAGGAAAAAGCACTCGCGTTTGTAGGATGCGAGGAAAGCACTTCTCTGGTCCATGATCCTCCCTTTTCTGTTGGCTTATCCTACGAGGACGGTCAAAAAGTCGTCTGGCCATGCCTTTGTCCCTGCGCTTTTAATGAGGTCACAGGATGTTGCCTTGGCAACAAGCAGAGATGGCAAAGGAGTGTCAACGATATGGAAGTTGGAGACAGGCGAAGTGGGATCGTCATCGGCTCGCGGCAGGACAGGGCCGTGGCGCCGTTTCTTGAAGAGTTCGACATGGCATTGATCCGGCCCTTGGCCCGGTCGGTGCGTTTGAACGGGTTTGCGACCTGCATGCGGCTGGAGCAGGTCTACTGGAATATTCTGGGCCGTATGGCCGAGGATAATTGCTGTTCGGTCGGCACCTTGCTGTCCCGTGTCGATCGCGAGGTGCACTTGCGTCACGGTGGCGTGAAGAACTTCAGCGGTCTGGTGCGGGTGGTGTGTGTCGTGCACGGCCTGCGGGATGCCCCGGTAACCATCGGGGGTTGCCAGTGACCGGGCGGCCCGTGCAGTCTTCCGGCTGCACAGGCCGCATTTAATGGATATAATCCCGCTCTTTCGCCACACCGCCCTGCGGGAGCTGGCAATCTGATCGCCGAGACAACTCCATGCCGATGTACGATTACCAATGTGCTTCCTGTGGTCATCAGTTGGAAGCCATTCAAAAGATCAGTGATGCACCGCTGGTCGATTGCCCTGCCTGTCAGGCACCAGAGCTCAGGAAACAGCTGTCCATGCCAGGCTTTCGCCTCAGCGGCAGCGGTTGGTACGAAACCGATTTCAAGACCGGCGCGAAGAAGAATCTGGCCGGTGGCGACAAATCTGACTAGGGTTCAGTCCCGGGTCTTACGACACGCGCGAGCATCCACCGGTCGCACAGAGCTTGAGTGCGGCGGATCTCCACCGAATTTCGAATTACGAGAAGCGAAACCACTACCATGATGCGCAGCCATTATTGCGGCCAACTGAACGAAAGCCTGGAAGGCCAGGAAATTACCCTTTGCGGATGGGTTCACCGTCGCCGCGACCACGGCGGGGTGATTTTCCTCGATATCCGTGATCGTGACGGTCTGGCCCAGGTGGTCTTCGATCCGGATCGCGCCGAGAGCTTCGCCGCCGCCGATCGCGTGCGCAGCGAATACGTCGTGAAGATCACCGGCAAGGTGCGTCTGCGTCCGGCCGGTGCCACCAACGCCAACATGGCGTCGGGCATGATCGAAGTCCTGGGCTACGAACTGGAAGTGCTGAACGAGTCGGAAACCCCGCCGTTCCCGCTGAACGAGTTCTCCGACGTCGGTGAAGAAACCCGTCTGCGCTATCGTTTCCTCGACCTGCGTCGTCCGGAAATGGCCGAGAAGCTGCGCCTGCGTTCGCGCATGACCACCAGCATCCGTCGCTACCTCGACGAGAACGGCTTCCTCGACGTGGAAACGCCGATCCTGACCCGCGCTACTCCGGAAGGCGCGCGTGACTACCTCGTGCCGAGCCGTACCCACGCCGGTTCGTTCTTCGCACTGCCGCAATCGCCTCAGCTGTTCAAGCAACTGCTGATGGTCGCCGGCTTCGACCGTTACTACCAGATCGCCAAGTGCTTCCGCGACGAAGACCTGCGTGCCGACCGTCAGCCTGAGTTCACTCAGATCGACATCGAGACCAGCTTCCTCGACGAAAAAGACATCATGGGCCTGACCGAAGGCATGATCCGCAACCTGTTCAAGGAAGTGCTGGATCTGGAATTCGGCGAATTCCCGCACATGACGTTCGAAGAAGCCATGCGCCGTTACGGTTCCGACAAGCCGGACCTGCGTAACCCGCTGGAGCTGGTGGACGTTGCCGATCAACTGAAAGAAGTTGATTTCAAGGTGTTCAGCGGCCCGGCCAACGATCCGAAGTGCCGTATCGCCGCACTGCGCGTTCCAGGCGGGGCGAGCATGCCGCGCAAGCAGATCGACGACTACACCAAGTTCGTCGGCATCTACGGTGCCAAGGGCCTGGCCTACATCAAGGTCAACGAGCGTGCTGCCGGTGTTGAAGGTCTGCAGTCGCCGATCGTGAAAAACATCCCGGAAGCCAACCTGAACGTGATCCTCGATCGCGTCGGTGCTGTCGACGGCGATATCGTGTTCTTCGGCGCCGACAAGGCCAAGATCGTCAGCGAAGCCCTGGGCGCGCTGCGTATCAAGCTCGGTCACGACCTGAAGCTGCTGACCTGCGAGTGGGCACCGATGTGGGTCGTCGACTTCCCGATGTTCGAAGAGAACGACGACGGCAGCTTCTCCGCCTTGCACCACCCGTTCACCGCGCCGAAGTGCACTCCGGAAGAGCTCGAAGCCAACCCGGCTGGCGCGCTGTCCCGTGCCTACGACATGGTTCTTAACGGCACCGAGCTGGGTGGCGGTTCGATCCGTATCCACCGCAAGGAGATGCAGCAAGCGGTATTCCGTCTGCTGGGCATCAACGAAGCGGAACAGGAAGAGAAGTTCGGCTTCCTGCTCGACGCGCTGAAGTACGGTGCACCGCCGCACGGTGGTCTGGCTTTCGGTCTGGACCGTCTGGTGATGCTGATGACCGGCGCCCAGTCGATCCGTGAAGTGATCGCCTTCCCGAAAACCCAGAGTGCTGCCGACGTGATGACGCAGGCGCCGGGTGTCGTGGATGCCAAGGCGCTGCGCGAACTGCACATTCGTTTGCGCGAAACACCAAAGGCTGAGTAAGACGGGCCTGAAGGCGCATCTTCGGATGCGCCTTTTTTCTTTCTATAGAGAGCAGGTCGAGATTTTTTTGTTTGCTGGCTGTGCGATGTGCGCGGCGGGCAACGTTTCAAAGAGAATTCGGAGCGAGATATGGCAGGTCATTCCAAGTGGGCGAACATCAAGCACCGCAAAGAACGTCAGGATGCCAAACGAGGCAAGATCTTCACCAAGTGGATCCGTGAACTGACCGTTGCGGCCCGTCAGGGCGGTGGCGATCCGGGTTCCAACCCGCGTCTGCGTCTGGCCCTGGACAAGGCGCTGGGCGCCAACATGAGCCGCGACATCATCGATCGTGCGGTGGCCCGTGGCGCCGGCGCGACCGAAGCGGACAACGTTGAAGAACTGACCTACGAAGGTTACGGCCCGGGTGGCGTGGCGGTGATGGTCGAGTGCATGACCGACAACCGTAACCGTACAGCCGCAGCCGTGCGCCACGCGTTCAGCAAGTGTGGCGGCAACCTCGGTACCGACGGTTCGGTGGCCTACCTGTTCGAACGCAAGGGCCAGATCAGTTTTGCGCCGGGTGTCGACGAAGACGCACTGACGGAAGCGGCGCTGGAAGCCGATGCCGATGACGTGGTCACTCATGAAGACGGCTCGATTGACGTGTTCACTTCGTTCACCAGCTTCTACGCCGTGCGAAACGCGCTGGAAGCAGCCGGTTTCAAAGGTGACGACGCGGAAATCGTCATGCAGCCGACCACCAGCGCCGAACTGGATCTGGAAGGTGCGGAGAAGGTGCTCAAGCTGATCGACATGCTCGAGGATCTGGATGACGTGCAGAACGTTTACTCCAATGCGGACATTCCGGAAGACGTGGCGGCTCAGCTCGGCTGATAACGGCTAGGCTTCAATGTGGGAGATTTCATGTTTGAGGGTTCCTCTCGAACATGGAATCTCCCACATTTGTTTTTGTGTTTTTTCGAAACCAGCAGGCTTATGACTTTAATTCTTGGTATCGACCCCGGTTCGCGCATCACCGGATATGGCGTGGTACGCGATACCGGGCGTGGTTGTGTCTACGTGGCTTCCGGCTGCATTCGTACCGGCGCCGGCGAGTTGCATGAGCGTCTGCAGATCGTCTATCGCGGCGTGCGGGAAATCATCCAGACCTACGGTCCGGTGACCATGGGCATCGAAAAGGTGTTCATGGCGAAAAACGCCGATTCGGCGCTGAAGCTCGGGCAAGCCCGTGGGGCCGCGATCGTTGCGGGTGCCGAAGAGAGCCTGGAAATCGCCGAGTACACGGCAACCCAGGTCAAGCAGGCCGTGGTCGGCACCGGCGCCGCGAATAAGGAGCAGGTGCAGATGATGGTCATGCACATGCTCAAACTGACCAGCAAGCCACAAATCGATGCCTCTGACGCCTTGGCCATTGCCATTTGCCATGCGCACACCCGATCCAGTCTGTTGCCTCACGGTCTGGGAACCGCACGCAGTCGTGGCGGGCGCCTGCGTCTCTGATAGCATCAGCAATCAATTTTCCGGTATACGGATTTTGTGCCTGGGTCGTCGGCCCGAATCCGTATTCCGTTTTGTCGCCAGCCCACGGCTGGCCAACGCTCAAGGATCTGAAACGTGATTGGACGCTTGCGCGGCACCCTCGCTGAAAAACAGCCGCCGCACCTGATTCTGGATGTAAACGGCCTCGGGTATGAGCTGGAAGTGCCCATGACCACCCTGTATCGCCTGCCGTCGGTCGGTGAACCGCTGACCTTGCACACCCATTTGGTCGTACGCGAAGACGCGCAGTTACTCTATGGCTTCGCTGGCAAGCGTGAGCGAGACTTTTTTCGCGAGTTGATCCGTCTCAATGGTGTGGGCCCGAAACTGGCCCTGGCCTTGATGTCGAGTCTGGAAGTCGATGAGCTGATCCGTTGCGTGCAGTCCCAGGACACTTCGGCGCTGACCAAAGTGCCGGGTGTGGGCAAGAAAACCGCCGAGCGTCTGCTGGTCGAACTCAAGGACCGCTTCAAGGCCTGGGAAACCTCGCCGGCCATGTTTGCACTGGTACCGAACCAGCCGGACGGCCCGGCACCGGTCAATACCGCCGAGAACGACGCGGTCAGCGCGCTGATTTCCCTGGGCTACAAGCCACAGGAAGCGAGCAAGGCGATTTCCGCGATCAAGGAGAAAGGCTTGAGCAGTGAAGACATGATCCGACGCGCCCTGAAGGGAATGATTTAAGTGATTGAAGCTGATCGTCTGATCGCCGCCACGCACAGTCCGCGTGAGCGCGAAGAAGTCCAGGATCGGGCGATACGTCCCGTCAGTCTGGCCGAATACATTGGCCAGCCGACCGTTCGCGAGCAGATGGAACTGTTTATCCAGGCCGCCCGCGGCCGTAGCGAATCCCTCGACCACACCCTGATCTTCGGCCCGCCGGGGCTGGGCAAGACCACCCTGGCCAACATCATTGCCCAGGAAATGGGCGTGTCGATCAAGAGCACGTCAGGCCCGGTGCTCGAGCGGCCGGGAGACCTGGCTGCGCTGTTGACCAACCTTGAACCCCACGATGTGTTGTTCATCGATGAAATCCATCGTCTGTCGCCAATCGTCGAAGAAGTGCTGTACCCGGCGATGGAAGATTTCCAGCTCGACATCATGATTGGTGAAGGGCCGGCGGCGCGTTCGATCAAACTCGATCTGCCGCCGTTCACCCTCGTTGGGGCGACGACGCGGGCGGGGATGCTGACCAATCCGTTGCGCGACCGTTTCGGTATTGTCCAGCGTCTCGAGTTCTACAGCACCGCAGACCTGGCGACGATTGTCAGCCGTTCGGCGAACATCCTCGGTCTGCCGCTGGACCCGGAAGGCTCTTTCGAGATTGCCCGTCGTGCCCGTGGCACGCCGCGGATCGCCAATCGGCTGCTGCGCCGGGTGCGGGATTTTGCCGAAGTCCGGGCCAAGGGGCATATCACTAAATCCGTTGCCGACCTGGCACTGAATCTGCTGGATGTCGATGAGCACGGCTTCGATCATCAGGACCGGCGATTGCTGCTGACCATGATCGAGAAGTTCGATGGCGGTCCCGTTGGCATCGACAGTCTGGCGGCTGCGATCAGTGAAGAGCGCCACACCATCGAAGATGTGCTGGAGCCGTATCTGATTCAGCAGGGCTACATCATGCGTACGCCGCGGGGCAGGGTGGTGACCCGTCACGCGTATCTGCATTTTGGTTTAAACATTCCGTCACGAATGGGCGAAATGCCCGTGGCAGACGAGTTTCTCGATGCCGTGGACGATTGATACACATTTATTGGCGATTTATTCAGCGTTTGTACTGTCTCAGGACGGTACTTTTGCGGTAAAGCCTTCGAACTATGAAAAACAGTTGCCTGGCCGGATTGGCAACCCGAGGAGTAAGCACTAGAGTATGCGCGCGCAAAACGGGCTTGAGCCGTTCGCACATCGTTGTCGCGTTTATTACGAGGACACCGATGCGGGCGGCATCGTGTATTACGTTAATTACCTCAAGTTTATGGAACGGGCTCGAACCGAGCGGCTCCGGGAGCTGGGCTTTGCCCAGTCGGCGCTGGCAGGGGAGGACCTGTTGTTCGTCGTGCACTCCAGCGAAGCGCGATATCACGCGCCGGCGCGACTGGACGACGAACTGCTGGTAAGCGCTGATGTAATCGAATTGAACCGTGCCAGCCTGCGCTTTCGACAGCAGGTCAGGCGGGCAACGGATAATGTGCTGCTCTGTGAGGGGCAGTTTCTGGTGGCCTGTGTGCGCACTAACAGTTTGAAACCCCGGGCCCTTCCCGAAGACTTGCGTGCGGCTTTCGCCGACGCGGTCGGCTCGGGTACACACTTGAAGCAGGAGATAAAGCGTGGAAGCTAACGTCGTCGACCATTCCTCCATGTGGAGCCTGGTCAGCAATGCCAGCATCGTGGTGCAGTTGGTAATGTTGACCCTGGTAGCCGCATCGGTGACCTCATGGATCATGATCTTTCAGCGCAGCAATCTGCTGCGCGCCGGTCGACGTGCCCTGGAGAGCTTCGAGGAGCGCTTCTGGTCGGGTATCGACCTGTCCAAACTGTACCGCCAGGCCGGCAGCAACCCGGATCCGGACTCGGGCGTCGAGCAGATCTTCCGTGCCGGCTTCAAGGAATTCTCGCGTCTGCGCCAGCAGCCGGGCGTCGACCCTGAAGCGGTCATGGAAGGTGTGGCCCGTGCCATGCGCGTAGCCATCTCCCGCGAGGAAGAGAAACTCGAGCAAAGCCTGCCGTTCCTTGCCACCGTCGGTTCGGTCAGCCCGTACATCGGTCTGTTCGGTACCGTGTGGGGGATCATGAACTCCTTCCGTGGTCTGGCCAGCGCACAACAGGCCACCCTGGCCACTGTGGCACCCGGCATCGCCGAAGCCCTGATCGCCACCGCGATCGGCCTGTTCGCCGCGATCCCGGCCGTTATCGCTTACAACCGTTTCTCTGCCCGCAGTGAAACCTTGCTGAGCCGCTACTACACCTTCGCCGATGAATTCCAGGCGATCCTGCACCGCAAAGTGCACACCAGCGAAGAATAAGCAGGTATTTACCGATGGCTTTAATCACTCGAGCCCGACACAAGCGCAAGCCGGTCGCCGAGATGAACGTAGTGCCTTACATCGACGTGATGCTGGTGCTGCTGGTCATCTTCATGGTGACTGCGCCGATGCTCAATCAGGGCGTGAAAGTGGATCTGCCCAAGGTTTCCAGCGAAGCCTTGCCGCAGGACAACAACACCCAGGTGCTGACCATTTCGATCAAGGCTGACAAGACCTACTACTGGAACCTTGGCAGCGAAGTCGACACCGAGAAGCAACAGGACCGGGCCATGACCCTGCCACAGATGACCGACGCGGTGACCAAGATCATCCGCGCCGGCACTGAAGGCGGCAAGCGTACTCAGGTCTTCATCCGTGGCGACAAGTCCGTCGATTATGGCTCCGTCATGGGCGCCATGGGCGGGTTGCAGAAAGCCGGGGTCGGTAATGTTGGCTTGATCACCGAGGCCCCCTGATGCAGCAACAGCGAGAGCCGTCCGCCTCGGAAAGCTACTTCTGGCCCAGTGTCTGGGCGATTGGCTTGCACGTGCTGGTGTTCGGCATGCTGTTCGTCAGTTTCGCCATGACACCGGAGCTGCCGCCGGCCAAGCCGATTGTCCAGGCGACCCTTTACCAGCTGAAATCGAAAAGTCAGGCAACCACCCAGACCAATCAGAAGATTGCGGGTGAGGCGAAGAAATCCGCCGCGCGCCAGACCGAAGTCGAGCAGATGGAGCAGAAAAAGGTCGAGCAGGAAGCGGTGAAGGCTGCGGAACAAAAGAAAGAAGAAGCGGCTCAAAAGGCCGAGGAAGCCAAGAAGGCCGATGAGGCGAAGAAAGCGGAACAGGCGAAGAAGGCTGACGAAGCCAAGAAAGCCGAAGACGCGAAGAAAGCCGCCGAAGCCAAGAAGGCAGAAGAGAAACAATTGGCTGATATAGCCAAGAAGAAAGCTGAAGAAGAAGCCAAGAAGGCTGCTGAAGAAGAGGCCAAGAAAGAGGCCGCTGAAGAAGCCAAGAAGAAAATCGTCGAAGACGCGAAGAAGAAAGCCGCCGAAGACGCCAAGAAGAAAGCCGAGGCTGAAGAGGCGAAGAAGAAAGTCGCCGATGAAGCCAAGAAGAAAGCTGCTGCCGATGCTGCGAAGAAGAAAGCGCAGGACGCGGCACGCAAATCGGTCGAGGACAAGAAGGCCCAGGCTCTGGCCGACCTGCTGTCCGACAAGACCGAGCGTCAGCAGGCTTTGGCGGATGAACGTGGTGACGAAACCGCAGGCAGCTTCGATGACTTGATTCGTGCGCGGGCAGCGGAAGGTTGGGCACGTCCTCCTTCGGCACGCAAAGGCATGACGGTTGTACTGCAGATCGGCATGTTGCCGGACGGTACGGTGACTACGGTCAGCGTGGCCAAGTCCAGTGGCGACGGTCCGTTCGATGCGTCGGCAGTGGCGGCGGTCAAGAATATTGGACGTTTGACGGAAATGCAGGGAATGAAGCCGAGCGATTTCGCTCCGTATCGTTCATTCAAGATGACATTCACACCTGAGGATCTAGCCTTGTGAGAAACCTTCTTCGAGGAATGCTGGTCGTGATCTGCTGCATGGCAGGGATCGCGATGGCGGATGAAAAGAACATTCTGGTCACCAGCGGCAGCGATCGGGCGACCCCGATCGCCGTCGTACCGTTCGGTTTCCAGGGCGGTGCCGTCCTGCCGGATGACATGGCTGAAATCATTGGCAACGATCTGCGGAACTCGGGTTATTACTCGCCAATTCCAAAACAGAACATGATCAGCCAGCCAAGCCAGCCGAGCGAAATCATCTTCCGTGACTGGAAGGCTGTAGGTGCCCAGTACATGATGGTCGGCAATATCACGCCGGCCGGTGGTCGCCTGCAGGTTCAGTGGGCGTTGTTCAACGTTGCCACCGAACAGAAAGTGGCGGACGGCAGTGTTTCCGGTACTACCGAACAACTGCGGGACATGGCGCACTTCATCTCTGACCAGTCGTTCCAGAAGCTGACCGGTATCGACGGTGCGTTCTCGACTCGCCTGCTGTACGTGACGGCTGAACGCTTCTCCGAGAAGAACACCCGTTACACCCTGCAGCGTTCGGATTATGACGGTGCCCGCGCCGTGACTCTGCTGCAATCGCGCGAGCCGATCCTGTCGCCGCGTTTTGCACCGGACGGCAAGCGTATTGCCTATGTATCGTTCGAGCAGAAGCGTCCGCGCATCTTCATGCAGAACATCGACACCGGTCGCCGTGAGCAGATCACCAACTTCGAAGGCCTGAACGGTGCTCCGGCCTGGTCGCCGGATGGCAATCGCCTGGCGTTCGTGCTGTCGAAAGACGGTAACCCGGACATCTACGTGATGAACCTCGGTTCGCGTCAGATCACCCGAGTGACCGCAGGTCCTGGCATCAACACCGAACCTTACTGGGGCAAGGATGGCTCGACCATCTACTTCACTTCCGACCGTGGCGGCAAGCCGCAGATCTACAAGACCAGCGCCAATGGCGGTGGTGCCGAGCGTGTGACGTTCGTGGGCAACTACAACGCCAACCCGAAGCTGTCGGCTGATGAAAAGACCCTGGTGATGATCCATCGTCAGGACGGTTTCACCAATTTCAAAGTGGCGGCTCAGGATTTGCAGCGCGGAAGTGTAAAAATCCTCACTGATAGCACTCTGGACGAGTCGCCTACTGTTGCGCCCAACGGCACCATGGTAATCTACGCCACCCGCCAACAGGGCCGGGGAGTCTTGATGCTCGTGTCCATTAATGGACGCGTTAGGCTCCCGCTTCCTACCGCTCAAGGCGAAGTCAGAGAACCGTCCTGGTCCCCTTACCTGAAGTGAGCGGGCGCTACACGTTTTACTTAACACACTGGGGTTCATTAGGAGTTTCACGATGGAAATGCTGAAGTTTGGTAAATTTGCTGCGCTGGCTCTGGCCATGGCTGTAGCTGTAGGTTGCTCGTCCAAAGGCGGCGACAACGCCGGTGAAGGCGCTGTTGATCCAAACGCTGGTTACGGCGCAAACACCGGTGCCGTTGACGGTTCCCTGAGCGAAGAAGCTGCTCTGCGCGCAATCACCACCTTCTACTTCGAATACGACAGCTCGGACCTGAAGCCAGAAGCCATGCGCGCTCTGGACGTTCACGCCAAAGACCTGAAAGCAAACGGCGCTCGCGTTGTTCTGGAAGGCAACACCGACGAACGTGGTACTCGTGAGTACAACATGGCACTGGGCGAGCGTCGTGCGAAAGCCGTTCAGCGCTACCTGGTACTGCAAGGTGTTTCCCCAGCTCAGCTGGAACTGGTTTCCTACGGCGAAGAGCGTCCAGTTGCTACCGGCAACGACGAGCAGTCCTGGGCTCAAAACCGTCGCGTCGAACTGCGTAAGTAATTCGATATGCGAACGTGCCGTCGTGCTGTAACTGTTCTGGCTCTCAGCCTCGCGCCGCTTGCGGCGTGGGCTGCGGTTCCTGTGGTCGATGACAACTCCGGTTATAACAATAGCGGGAGCAGTTATCCGCCTGCAGGTTACGGTACGAACGGCGCCTATGCCGGGGGAGCGGCTTCGGCCCCTGCCTCGGCACAAGGCATGCTGTTCAACCAACTGCAACAAATGCAGGATCAGATATCGCGCCAGCAGGGCGTGATCGAAGAACTGCAGAATCAGGTTGCGCGCATGAAGCAGGAATCCCTGGAGCGATACCAGGATCTTGATCGGCGCATAGGATCCGGTGCTGCACCTGCCGCGACTCCCGAGAATTCTTCTGCCGGTGGCGATGCAAGTGCTGCTGCCGGTGCCGCTGCTGGAGCCGGGGCCGCTGCTGCCGCCCAGGCACCTGCCGCGAGTGGCGAACCGGCTGATCCGGCCAAGGAAAAGCTGTATTACGATGCAGCCTTCGACCTGATCAAGGCCAAGGATTTCGACAAGGCCAGCCAGGCTTTCGCCGCTTTCCTGCGTAAATACCCGAACAGCCAATACGCGGGCAATGCCCAGTACTGGTTGGGTGAAGTGAACCTGGCCAAAGGCGATCTGCAAGGTGCAGGTCAGGCGTTTGCCAAGGTTTCGCAGCTGTATCCCAAGCATGCCAAAGTGCCGGATTCGCTGTACAAGCTGGCTGACGTAGAGCGCCGCCTCGGTCACACCGACAAGGTCAAAGGCATTCTGCAGCAAGTGGTGTCCCAGTATCCGGGTACCTCCGCTGCCCAGTTGGCCCAGCGCGATCTGCAACGCATGTAAGTGTGTTTGACCCGTTTGGAAGAAACCCGCGCTTGTCGCGGGTTTTTTCGTTAGAATTCACGCCCTTTTATGAAACACGCTTCTGGTGATCTACGCGTTGGCGGGGTTGCCTGAAGTGCCTGACGGAGGCGGACAGCCTGTTTAGCTGTTACGCCCGTGGCGACTATGCAAGACACATTGAGAATCACCGAAGTTTTCTACTCGTTGCAGGGGGAAACGCGGACTGCCGGGCTGCCCACTGTTTTTGTGCGCCTGACCGGTTGCCCGTTGCGTTGCCAATACTGCGACAGTGCCTACGCGTTCAGCGGCGGCACCATTCGTACACTCGACGACATCCTAGAGCAGGTGGCCGGGTTTCGCCCGCGCTACGTTTGTGTCACTGGCGGTGAGCCGCTGGCACAGCCCAATGCCATCCCTTTGCTCAAGCAATTGTGCGATGCCGGCTACGAAGTTTCGCTGGAAACCAGCGGCGCCCTCGACATTTCAGCGGTTGATCCGCGGGTCAGTCGGGTCGTCGATCTGAAGACGCCCGATTCGAAAGAGGCCCATCGTAACCGTTACGAGAACATCGACCTGCTGACGCCCAACGATCAGGTGAAGTTTGTCATCTGCTCGCGGGACGACTATGACTGGGCGGTATCCAAACTGATCCAGTACGGGCTTGACCGGCGTGCCGGCGAAGTCCTGTTTTCTCCAAGTCACCATGACCTGAACGCGAGGGATCTGGCGGACTGGGTGGTGGCGGATAACCTGCCAGTGCGCCTGCAACTGCAGCTGCATAAATATCTATGGAATGATGAGCCGGGGCGCTGAGATGACTGAACAACTGAACACCAACGAAAAACGTGCGGTAATCCTGCTGTCGGGTGGTCTGGACTCGGCAACGGTCGTGGCCATGGCCCGGGCAGAAGGTTACGCCTGTTACACCATGAGTTTTGATTACGGTCAGCGTTCGCACGCTGAATTGCATGCCGCTGCTCGCGTTGCCCGTGACCTGGGAGTGATCGAACACAAAGTGATCGGCCTGAACCTGAACGGCATGGGTGGATCGGCTCTGACGGATACCAGCATTGATATCCCGGAAGAGTTGGGTGAAGGCATCCCGGTGACTTACGTACCGGCGCGCAACACAGTGTTCCTGTCGCTCGCACTGGGCTGGGCTGAAGTACTCGGCGCCCGTGACATCTTTATCGGCGTCAACGCGGTGGATTACTCCGGTTACCCGGATTGCCGTCCCGAGTTCATCGAGTCGTTCGAGCGTATGGCCAATCTGGCGACCAAGGCGGGTGTGGAGGGCAATGGTTTCCGTATCCAGGCGCCGCTGCAGAACCTGAGCAAGGCACAGATCGTCCAGGCTGGCGTAAAGCTGGGTGTTGATTACGGACTGACTGTTTCCTGCTATCAGGCGGACGATAACGGCCGTGCCTGCGGCAAATGCGACAGCTGCCGACTGCGTGCGGAAGGCTTTGCAGCGGCCGGAATCAGTGACCCGACACCTTATTTTTGATTTTTTTCAAATTAGGTGTTGAATAGTCCTTAAAAATCAGTATTATACGCGCCACCACACAGCGGGTCGTTAGCTCAGTTGGTAGAGCAGTTGGCTTTTAACCAATTGGTCGTAGGTTCGAATCCCACACGACCCACCATATTTGGCGGTTTAGAAAATCCGGAAGGCCCACGAAAGTGAGGATTTCCGGGTTTTTTTTTGCCTGCAATCTGGCGTCACTCCTTTTGGCACCTGTTGAGCTGACACAGGTCAGAATCATCTTTTGCATCATCGGGATATTCTGTAGCCTTGCGCAGCTTCAACGCTGTCCGTGCCTGATAAAACTCACTCTCCCGGCGGTACCCTCAAGCGGTCCGGAGCCGGGTGTATACTCGACTTTCGCGCGAATGCGCCTGCAGGTCTTGCGAACATGACGCAGATTTCCGAACGCCTTCTGGTACAAGCCCACCTCGACGCCAAGCAGCCCAAGCCGCTGACGGCCGAGGAAGAGGCTTATTACCGTTCCGCCATCGCCGCCGAGCTCAAGGCTCAGGACGCGGTGCTGGTTGCCCACTTTTATTGCGATCCGATCATTCAGGCCCTTGCCGAAGAAACCGGTGGTTGCGTTTCCGACTCGCTGGAAATGGCCCGCTTCGGCAACGCTCATCCGGCCAAGACCGTGGTGGTTGCCGGGGTGAAATTCATGGGTGAAACCGCGAAGATTCTCAACCCGGAAAAGCGCGTACTGATGCCGACTCTGGAAGCGACTTGCTCGCTGGATCTGGGTTGCCCTGTGGATGAGTTCTCGGCGTTCTGCGATCAGCATCCGGAGCGCACCGTGGTGGTGTACGCCAACACCTCGGCCGCGGTCAAAGCCCGGGCCGACTGGGTGGTGACATCGAGTTGCGCGCTGGAGATCGTCGAAAGCCTGATGGATAACGGCGAGACCATCATCTGGGGCCCGGACAAGCACCTGGGCACCTACATTCAGCGTCAGACCGGCGCCGACATGTTGCTCTGGGACGGTGCCTGCATCGTTCACGAAGAGTTCAAGTCCAAGCAACTTGAAGATATGAAGGCGCTGTACCCGGACGCGGCCATTCTGGTGCACCCGGAGTCGCCGACGTCGGTGATCGAGCTGGCAGACGCCGTCGGTTCCACCAGCCAGTTGATCGCTGCCGCGCAATCGCTGCCGAACAAGACCCTGATCGTGGCCACTGACCGTGGCATCTTCTACAAGATGCAGCAGCTGTGCCCGGACAAGGTCTTCATCGAGGCGCCAACGGCCGGTAACGGCGCGGCGTGCCGTAGTTGCGCACATTGCCCGTGGATGGCCATGAACACCCTTGAGCGCACGCTGAAGTGCCTGAAGGAGGGCTCGAACGAGATCTTCGTCGACCCGGCGCTGATTCCCCAGGCGATCCGCCCGCTCAAGCGCATGCTCGACTTCACTCAGGCTGCGCGGATGAAGCTGGCAGGCAACGCCTGACCTTGAGCCGCAAACGAAAACGCCCCGATTTGATCGGGGCGTTTTTGCATCTGCCGGGTTATCTGGCTTTCTTCGGGATCCGCACCAACTGCGTGTCCGAGTAGATGTCATGCCAGGCACGCTTGCGCTTGTCGAACAGTGCCCAGAAGAAACCCACGCCGAGGCACAGCCACGACGCGATCGACACCATGAACCGCAGCAGCGCCTGCCACAGGCTGATCGCGGTGCCATCGGCGTTCTGTACGCGGATGCCCCAGACCTGCATGCCCAGGGTCTGGCCGGCGTGAGTCCAGAATTTGGCGAAGAAACCGAACAGCACCAGCAGCAGCACGGTGGAATACAGCGGATCGCCGTCCAGTTTGCCGGCGTCGGTCATTGCGCGCAGGCGTTCTTCGCCGATGATTGCAGCCTGGATCAGCTTATAGATGAAGCCCGTTACGATCAGCAGAGCGGTGCACAGAAGAAAATCGTAGAACATCGCTGCCAGACGACGGCCGAGACCGACGGCAGGAAAGTCGCCCTGGGGAAGGAGCAGGTGTTTCGACATGGCAGCCTCTGGACGGAAAGTGAAGCGCCATTTTACGGATTCGCGCGCACAAAAAAGCCCCTGATATCAATATCAGGGGCTTTTTCGTTACAGAAAATCAGGCTTCAGCGATGACTTCATCAGCCTGCATGCCTTTCTGGCCTTGTACGGCAACGAAAGTCACTTTCTGGCCTTCTTTCAGGCTCTTGAAGCCGTTGCCCTGAATAGCGCGGAAATGCACGAACAGATCCGGACCGCTTTCTGGAGTGATAAAACCAAAACCTTTCTCGTCGTTAAACCACTTGACGGTACCGCTCTGACGTGTGGACATTTCTTATTTCCTTTGACGCAAAAATTGATGACAGTCTCTTCCTCATGAAAGAGTACTGGGGCTGGTTGCAGGAGAGTAAGAAGACGTCGAACGGGATGTAGCTAACTTGTAGGCTACTGCCCAGGTCACGATTCCAAGCTGACCCATGCAAACACAGTGGACAAACTCTACGCCAACTACAGGAGGAAAAACAAGCCCCGTGAAGGCCCCGGTTTTCCTGTGCTTGCCGGCTGTTAGTCAGTCCACTAGTCGGGCTTATACGATTAGCTTGTTCAATTGTTTTCGAACGTTATAAGCCAAGTTCATATTCGAATCGAATGTAAGGGAAGTGCACTGTTTTATGGCGATTGCGTTACACATTAGTGCACGCATAACGCAATCGCGTTACTTATAGAAACAGTCAATCAACCACGATAGTAGCGTTGTGGAACGAATGGCATTTTGCTTACAAGCATTTGCACCTTTTTCCCACGAACGATGGCCCAGACTGGTGTGTCCAGTGCGACATAAGCGCTGTCGAGGTAACCCATCGCCAATGGCCCGCCCAGGGTCGGGCCGAAACCGCCGCTGCACACGCTGCCGATGACTTCGCCAGCTTCGTTGACGATCTCTGCACCTTCACGGACCGGCGTGCGCTCCTGCGGCAGCAGGCCGACGCGTTTGCGTGCGACACCGTTCTGCTGCTGGGCGAAAACCTGTTCTGCACCCCGGAAACCGCCGGCCCGTGCACCATCGGCACGGCGTGGCTTGGAGATTGCCCACAACAGGCTGGCTTCGATTGGTGTGGTGTCGGTGTTCATGTCGTGGCCGTACAGGCACAGGCCGGCTTCCAGACGCAGCGAATCCCGGGCACCGAGGCCGATGGCGGCGACTTCCGGTTCGGCCAGCAGGGCGCGGGCGAGTTTTTCCGCATCGGCTGCCGGTACGGAGATTTCGAAACCGTCTTCACCGGTGTAGCCCGAGCGGCTGACGAAGCAATCCACACCCAGCAGCGTCACGCGGGCGAACTGCATGAAGGTCATCTTCGCCACTTCCGGCGCCAGGCGTGCCAGTACGGTCACAGCCGCCGGACCTTGCAGGGCGAGGAGTGCGCGGGCTTCGAACAGCTCGGTAATGGTGCACTGATCGCCGATGTGTTTTTGCAGATGCGCCAGGTCCTGATCCTTGCACGCGGCGTTGACCACCAGGAACAGTTCGTCGTCGCCGAGATTGGCGACCATCAAGTCATCGAGGATGCCACCGGTTTCGTTGGTGAACATCGCGTAGCGCTGCATGCCCACCGGCAGGTCGATGATGTCCACCGGCACCAGGGTTTCCAGGGCTTTGGCGGCATTGGCGCCGGTCAGGCGAATCTGGCCCATGTGCGAGACATCGAACAGCCCGGCCTGCTCACGGGTGTGCTGGTGTTCCTTCATCACGCCCAGCGGGTATTGCACCGGCATGTCGTAGCCGGCGAACGGCACCATGCGGGCGCCGAGTTCGATGTGCAGAGCGTGCAGCGGGGTTTTCGACAGTTGTTCGGTGGACATGCGTGACTCCTTGATTCACACCAACCCTCTCCCGGCGGGAGAGGGGGCTAATTAACACTCGATAATGTTGACCGCCAGACCGCCGCGGGCGGTCTCCTTGTATTTGCTTTTCATGTCGGCGCCGGTCTGGCGCATGGTGCGGATGACCTTGTCGAGGGAGACGAAGTGCTGCCCGTCGCCGCGCATGGCCATGCGCACGGCGTTGATCGCCTTGACCGAGCCCATGGCGTTGCGCTCGATGCACGGCACCTGCACCAGCCCGCCAATCGGATCGCAGGTCAGGCCGAGGTTGTGTTCCATGCCGATTTCGGCGGCGTTTTCCACTTGTTGCACGCTGCCGCCGAGGACTTCGCACAACGCGCCGGCCGCCATCGAACAGGCCACGCCGACCTCGCCCTGACAGCCGACTTCGGCGCCGGAGATCGAGGCGTTTTCCTTGTACAGAATGCCGATGGCCGCCGCGGTCAGCAGGAAACGGACCACGCCGTCATCGTTGGCGCCGGGAATGAAGCGCATGTAGTAATGCAACACGGCCGGAATGATTCCTGCCGCGCCGTTGGTTGGCGCTGTCACTACACGCCCGCCGTTGGCGTTTTCTTCGTTGACGGCGAGGGCGTAGAGATTGACCCAGTCCAGCACCGACAACGGATCGCGCAGCGACGATTCCGGGTTCTTGCACAGTTGCCGGTGCAATGCCGCCGCCCGCCGTTTGACCTTCAGGCCACCCGGCAGAATGCCTTCATTGCGACAGCCGGCAGCCACGCAGTCCTGCATCACTTGCCAGATTTTCAGCAGGCCGGCGCGGGTTTCCGCTTCCGGGCGCCAGGCGCTTTCGTTGGTCAGCATCACCTGACTGATCGACAGCCCATAAGTGGCGCAGTGACCGAGCAAGTCCTTGGCGCTCTTGAACGGGAAGGTCAGCGGTGTGGCGTCTTCGACGATACGGTCGGCACCGGCCGCATCTTCGTCGACCACAAAACCGCCGCCGACCGAGTAGTACTCGCGGCTGCGGATCTGCAGTCCCGCCGCATCGAAGGCACGGAAGATCATGCCGTTGGGGTGATAGGCCAACGGCTTGCGGATCATTGCCAGGTGTTCTTTCTCGTTGAACGCGATGCTGTGTTCACCGAGCAGGTTCAAACGCCCGCTGCCACGAATCTGCGTGAGACGTGCGGCGACGGTTTCAGTATCCACGGTATCCGGGTGTTCGCCTTCCAGGCCCAGTAGCACAGCCTTGTCGCTGCCGTGACCCTTGCCGGTGGCGCCGAGGGATCCGTACAACTCGACCCTGACGCTGGTGGTGGCCGACAACAGGTTTTCCCGGCGCAGGCCTTCGACGAAGCGCGCGGCTGCGCGCATCGGGCCGACGGTGTGGGAACTGGAGGGGCCGATGCCAATCTTGAACAGGTCGAACACGCTTAACGACATGGTTGTTCTCCGGTTTCTTGTTATAGGCACATCAGGCACGCATGAAAGGGGCGGGCGACCCGGCCCCCTCACAGGTCAAGCGTAGCTTTCGATCGACGGGCAGGCGCAGACCAGGTTGCGGTCGCCGAACACGTTGTCGACACGACCGACCGGCGGCCAGTACTTGCCTTCGATCAACGACGCCACCGGGTACACCGCTTGTTCGCGGCTGTATGGGTGAGTCCACTCGCCAACCAGCTCTGCCGCAGTGTGCGGAGCGTTCTTCAGCGGGTTGTCGTCCTTGTCCAGGGTGCCGTTTTCCACTGCGCGGATTTCTTCGCGGATGCGGATCATGGCGTCGCAGAAGCGGTCCAGTTCTTCTTTGGATTCACTTTCGGTCGGCTCGATCATCAGCGTGCCGGCCACCGGGAACGACATGGTCGGGGCGTGGAAACCGAAGTCGATCAGACGCTTGGCAACGTCATCGACGCTGATGCCGCTGCTGTCTTTCAGCGGACGCAGATCCAGAATGCACTCGTGCGCCACCAGACCATTGCTGCCGGTGTACAGCACTGGATAGTGCTCTTCCAGGCGACGGGAAATGTAGTTGGCATTGAGGATCGCCAGCTGCGAAGCGCGCTTCAGACCTGCGCCACCCATCATGCGAATGTACATCCAGGTGATCGGCAGAATGCTCGCGCTGCCGAACGGTGCTGCGCAGACCGCGCCTTCCTTGCGCTCCATGTGGCCGTGGCCCGGCAGGAACGGAGTCAGGTGCGATTTCACGCCGATCGGGCCGACGCCCGGGCCGCCACCGCCGTGAGGGATGCAGAAAGTCTTGTGCAGGTTCAGGTGCGAGACGTCGCCGCCAAACTTGCCCGGTGCGCAGAGGCCGACCATCGCGTTCATGTTGGCGCCGTCGATGTACACCTGACCGCCGTTGTCATGAATGATGCCGCAGATTTCGCGGATGCCTTCTTCGAACACGCCGTGGGTCGACGGGTAGGTGATCATCAGCGCGGCGAGGTGTTCGCGGTGCTCGATGGCCTTGGCGCGCAGGTCTTCGATGTCAACGTTGCCACGGGCGTCGCAGGCGGTCACGACCACGCGCATGCCGGCCATATTGGCGGTGGCCGGGTTGGTGCCGTGGGCGGATGACGGGATCAGGCAGATGTCGCGACGGTCTTCGCCGCGGCTCTGGTGGTAGGCGCGGATCGCCAAGAGACCTGCGTATTCACCCTGGGAACCGGCGTTCGGTTGCAGCGAGATTGCGTCGTAACCGGTGGCGGCGCAGAGCATCGCTTCCAGTTCGTCGGTCAGTTGCTGGTAACCGGCACTTTGCTCGGCCGGGGCGAACGGGTGCAGGGCGCCGAATTCGGCCCAGGTCACCGGGATCATTTCGCTGGCGGCGTTGAGCTTCATGGTGCACGAACCCAGCGGGATCATGGTGCGATCCAGTGCCAGGTCCTTGTCCGCCAGTTTGCGCAGGTAGCGCATCAGCTCGGTTTCCGAGTGATAACGGTTGAACACCGGGTGGCTGAGGATCGGCGACTGACGCACCAGCGCGGCAGGAATAGTGCTTTGCACGGCAGCGGCGAGAGCAGCGAAATCAGGCAAAGCCTTGTCGTCGGCGAACAGGCCCCACAGGGTTTCGATGTCGGCCTGGGTGGTGGTTTCATCGACCGACAGGCCCAGACGCTGGGCGTCGATCACACGCAGGTTGATCTGTTGAGCGCGGGCCTTGTCATGCAGCGCGGCGGTTTGCGCGCCGGTGGTCAGGGTCAGGGTGTCGAAGAAGCTGGTTTGCTCGACGGTCACGCCCAGTGCGCTAAGGCCCTTGGCCAGGATCGCGGTCAGGTGATGCACGCGGTTGGCGATCCGGGTCAGGCCTTTCGGACCGTGGTACACGGCGTACATGCTGGCGATGTTGGCCAGCAGCACTTGCGCGGTGCAGATGTTCGACGTGGCCTTCTCGCGGCGGATGTGTTGCTCGCGGGTCTGCATCGCCAGACGCAGGGCCGGTTTGCCGAAACGGTCAACCGAAACACCGACCAGACGGCCCGGCATGTCGCGCTTGAACGCATCTTTGGTGGAGAAGTAAGCCGCGTGCGGGCCACCGAAGCCCAGCGGCACGCCGAAGCGTTGGGCGCTGCCGATGGCCACGTCCGCGCCGAATTCGCCCGGCGGAGTCAGCAGAGTCAGGGCCAGCAGGTCGGCGGCCACGGCCACCAGAGCGTTGGCGGCGTGGAAGCGCTCGGTCAGTTCACGGTAGTCGAACACATCACCGTTGCTCGCCGGGTATTGCAGCAGGGCGCCGAAGAACGGCGTCACGTCGGTCAGTTCACGCTCGTCGCCGACCACCACTTCAATGCCCAGTGGCTCGGCACGGGTGCGCAGCACGTCGAGGGTTTGCGGGTGGCTGTGGATCGAGGCGAAGAACTGGTGGCTGCCCTTGTTCTTGCTCAGGCGTTTGCAGAAGGTCATGGCTTCGGCAGCGGCGGTGGCTTCGTCGAGCAGGGAAGCGTTGGCGATCGGCAGGCCGGTGAGGTCGCTGATCAGGGTCTGGAAGTTCAGCAGCGCTTCGAGACGGCCCTGGGAAATTTCCGGCTGGTACGGGGTGTAAGCGGTGTACCAGGCCGGGTTTTCCAGCAGGTTGCGCAGGATCGGCGACGGCGTGTGGCAGTTGTAGTAGCCCTGGCCGATGTAGGTCTTGAACAGCTGGTTCTTGCCGGCGATGCCTTTGATCATTGCCAGGGCATCGGCTTCGCTCAGGCCGTCGTCCAGACCGAGCACGCTGGTGCCCTTGATGCTTTCCGGGATGACGCTGGCGCTCAGGGCTTCGAGCGAGTCGAAACCGAGGCTGTTGAGCATGGCCTGCTCGTCACCGGCGCGCGGGCCGATGTGACGGGCGATGAATTCGTTGGCGGTGCCGAGATTTACTTGGGTCATGTCAGGTTCCTCAGGCTTCGGCTTGGGCTTTGATCAGACGGTCGTAGGCGTCCTGATCCAGCAGCTTGGCGACGGCGGAAGCGTCGGCTGGCTTGAAGCGGAAGAACCAGCCTTCGCCCAGCGGATCTTCGTTGACCAGCTCAGGGCTGTCTTCCAGCGCCGGGTTGGTGGCCAGGACTTCACCGTCCAGTGGCATGTAAACGCCGCTGGCGGCTTTTACCGATTCCACGGTGGCGGCTTCGGCGCCTTTCTCGTAAGCCTGCAGTTCAGGCAGTTGCACGAACACCACGTCGCCCAAAGCGTTCTGCGCGAAAGCGGTGATGCCAACGGTGACAGAGCCATCGGCTTCGGCGCGCAGCCATTCGTGATCTTCAGTAAAACGCAACTCGCTCATGGAATCTCCTAAGGGCCAGACTCGTCTGGTGGACGCGGTGGATTACTTGGGCGGTAATGCCCTGATTTTATGAACGGTTACTTAGCAAGAACGCGGCCAACGTAAAAATATCGTTATAAATCAATGAGTTGATATTTTATTGATGGGCTTTGAGGGTGGGGCTTGTAGCGAAATCGCTACAGCTTGGGGCGAAGAAAAAAGCTGAAGCGGATCAAAGCCTTGCACGGCGCTGATCGGAGGAGGGTGTAGCGATATCGTTCCGCTGTAGCGCTTTCAGTACAGATGGAGGTCGCTTTTGGCGGGGTCAGGCTTTTCCCGGAATCCCGTACTTGCGCAGCCGATGGGCAATTGCCGTGTGCGAAGTCTGCAGGCGGCCGGCCAGTTGGCGGGTCGAGGGATAGCTGACGTAGAGTTTTTCCAGCAGCGATTTTTCGAAGGCTTCCACCGCTTCTTCCAGGCTGTCGACGTCGGTGTCGGTCTGGCGTGCCACGGAGGTGCCTGCGATGTCGAGGTCGCCGATGTCCACCAGGCTGCTTTCGCAGATGGCGGCGGCGCGGAAAATCACGTTCTGCAATTGCCGCACGTTGCCCGGCCAGCGGTTGCCGAGCAGTGCCGGGTAAGTGCCCGGGGCGAGTCGGCAGACCGGGCGCTGGATCTGCGCGCAGGCCTGCTGCATGAAATAGCGTGCCAGCAACAGAATGTCCTGACCGCGTTCGCGCAACGGCGGCACTTCGACGTTGAGCACGTTGAGGCGGTAGAACAGGTCTTCGCGGAACAGGCCTTCGCTGACCATTTTTTCCAGGTCGCGGTGGGTCGCGCTGAGGATCCGCACATCGACTTTGACTTCGCGATCGCCGCCCACCCGACGGAAGCTGCCGTCGTTGAGAAAACGCAGCAGCTTGGCCTGCAAGTACGGCGACATCTCGCCGATCTCGTCGAGAAACACCGTGCCCTGGTTGGCCAGCTCCATCAGCCCCGGTTTGCCGCCCCGTTGTGCGCCGGTGAAAGCGCCGGGGGCGTAGCCGAACAGTTCGCTCTCGGCGAGGTTCTCCGGCAGGGCCGCGCAGTTCAGCGCCAGAAACGGTGCGTTGTGCCGGGCGCTGATGGCGTGACAGGCGCGGGCCACCAGTTCCTTGCCGGTACCGGTTTCACCCTGGATCAGCAGCGGTGCGTCGAGTGCCGCAACACGCTGCGCCCGGGCCTTGAGCGTGCGGATCGGCGGTGACTCGCCGAGCAGCGCATCGAATCCTTCGGCGTGATCGTGGTGTAGCGCCGAGAGTTGTTCGCCGATGCGGTTGGGTTGATACAGAGTCAGCAGGGCGCCGGCGTCGGTGATCGGCGTGGCGTCCAGCAACAGGGTCTGGCCGTTGACGGTGATCTCCCGCAGCGGCAAGCGGAAGCCCTGTTCGAGCAAGGTTTCGAGCAGGCCCGGATCGTTGAACAGCTCCGAGACACTTTCGCCCGCCGGCTCGCGACCGTACAAGGCGATCAGCGCCGGGTTGGCCAGCAGCACCTTGCCGGCGCTGTCCAGCGCCAGCACCGGGTCGGTCATCGCCGCGAGCAACGCGTCGAGCTGCAAGTGCCGGCGCTGGCCGGGCAGGATGTCGACCACCACCACGGCTTCCACGCCGCGCACCCGGAACAGCGCGTCTTTCAACTCTTCGAGCACTTGCGGGCTGAGGGTCGGGGCGTCGATGTAGACGTTCGGCGGGACCATTTCCACCGCATCCAGATTGAGATTGCGTCCACCGAGAATCGCCAGGACTTCCTGGGTGATGCCGACGCGGTCGATGAAACTGACGTGGATACGCATGGGGTGGTTCTGGGTTCTGGAGTGCGGAGGGGGGCAAGTATGCCTTGGGGCGGGGAAATGGTGAAACCGGGCGCGTTCTTCCGCTGGCTACATACCCTTGTGGGAGCGGGCTTGCTCGCGAATGCGGTGTATCAGCAATCAAGATATGGACTGACAGAGCGCTTTCGCGAGCAAGCTCGCTCCCACAGGGGGTATGGGGTGAGTTCGGGTTACTCGAAATGCTCGGGATTGACCGGATCCCCGGATTTCATATTCAACTGCGTACGGATGTCTTCAAACATCAGGTCGTAATGCTTGTGCACCGAGCCGATCTGGCTGTGGCTTTTGGGGATGCCGTACTTTTCGGCAATCTGCGTCACGTTGCGCGCAAAGTTGTAGGCCTCTTCCTTGGGCAGAAAGAACGGTTCGTTGACTTCCTTGCCCTGGATGCTTCCAACCAGCCGGAACTGTATCCCTTTGCCTTTTTGCGGATCCTGCGACACCTCGTATTCGAGGCGGATGTTGTAGTTGACGTCATCTTTGGTCAACGCGTGCCGCTCGATGTGCAAATGACCGGGTTCGAACTGGGCCATGGTGTTCTCTCCTTTCAAGGCATGGGAGAAGGGCAGACCTGGAGTCTGCCCCAGCATTTCTTTTTTATCGGTAGGTGATGCCGGGTTTCGAGGTGCTCACCCGCGTACCGGCGGTGCCCTGGACGATGGCTTCGATGTCTGCCAGCGAACCGATTACCGCGACCTTGCCAGTATGGCGTGCAAATTCGCAAGCTGCCTGCACCTTCGGCCCCATGGAACCGGCGGCGAAGCCCAGGCGTTCGAGTTCGTCCGGGTGGGCCTGGGCGATGGCTTTCTCGGTGGGTTTTTTGAAGTCGATGTACGCCGCGTTGACGTCGGTGGCGATCACCAGCAAGTCCGCTTCCAGCTGTTCGGCCAGCAGCGACGAGCACAGGTCCTTGTCGATGACCGCCTCAATGCCTTTGAGAGTGCGCTTTTCGTCGTACATGGTCGGGATGCCGCCACCGCCAGCGCAGATCACGATGCTGCCCTTGTCCAGCAGCCACTTGATCGGGCGGATTTCGAAGATGCGCTTGGGTTTCGGGCTGGCCACCACGCGACGGTATTTGTTACCGTCGGCCTTGACCACCCAGCCTTTCTCTATGGCCAGGCGCTCGGCTTCTTCTTTGGCATAGACCGGGCCGATGAATTTGGTCGGGTCCTTGAAAGCCGGATCCTTGGGATCGACTTCGACCTGAGTGAGCAGGGTGGCGAACGGGACTTCGAAGTCCAGCAGGTTGCCCAGTTCCTGTTCGATGATGTAACCGATCATGCCTTCGGTTTCGGCACCGAGCACGTCCAGAGGGTAGGCTTCATCGGGTTTATAGGAGAGGCCCTGCAACGACAGCAGGCCGACTTGCGGACCATTGCCGTGGGCGATGACCAGTTGATTGCCGGGGTGGATCTTGGCGATTTGCTCGGTGGCGATGCGGATGTTGGCGCGCTGGTTGTCAGCGGTCATCGGCTCACCACGGCGGAGCAGGGCGTTACCGCCCAGAGCTACGACGATACGCATAATGCAGTCCTTTCAGAATTCGGTGAGCCTGCGGGTGCAGCCTTTGGCGGCGCCCGCAGGTCAGGGGCAACGCTTACAGATCAGCCAGGGTCGATACCAGAATCGCCTTGATGGTGTGCATGCGGTTTTCCGCTTGCTCGAAGGCGATGCAGGCCGGCGACTCGAACACGTCGTCGGTCACTTCGATGCCGTTGGCCAGGTGCGGATACTGCTCGGCGATCTGTTTGCCGACCTTGGTATCGCTGTTGTGGAACGCCGGCAGGCAGTGCATGAACTTGGTGCGCGGGTTGCCGGTGGCTTTCATCAGTTGTGCGTTGACCTGGTACGGCAGCAGTTGCTCGATGCGCTCGGCCCAGGCTTCAACCGGTTCACCCATGGATACCCAGACGTCGGTGTGGATGAAGTCCACGCCTTTCACGGCGGCTTTCGGGTCTTCGGTCAGGGTGATGCGGGCGCCGCTTTCTTCCGCGTATTTTTTGCAGCGCTGCACCAGATCATCGTGGGGCCACAGGGCTTTCGGCGCGCAGATGCGCACGTCCATGCCCAGTTTTGCGCCGACCAGCAGCAGCGAGTTGCCCATGTTGTTGCGGGCGTCGCCCAGGTAGGCGTAGCTGATTTCGTGGATCGGCTTGTCGGCGTGCTCACGCATGGTCAGCACGTCGGCGATCATCTGGGTCGGGTGATATTCATCGGTCAGGCCGTTGAACACCGGTACGCCGGCGAACTTGGCCAGCTCTTCGACGATTTCCTGCTTGAAGCCACGGTACTCGATGGCGTCGTACATGCGACCCAGCACGCGGGCTGTGTCTTTCATGCTTTCCTTGTGGCCGATCTGCGAGGAGTTCGGGTCGATGTAGGTGACGTTGGCGCCCTGGTCATAGGCGGCGACTTCGAACGCGCAACGGGTACGGGTCGAGGTTTTTTCGAAGATCAGGGCGATGTTGTTGCCCTTCAGGTGTTGTTGCTCGGTGCCGGTGTACTTGGCGCGTTTCAGGTCGCGGGACAGGTCGAGCAGGTAACGCAGCTCACGTGGGGTGTGGTGTTCCAGGCTGAGCAGGTTACGGTTGTGGATGTTGAAAGCCATGATGGATCTCCTTCGGTGTCGGTTATCCCCCTGGCCGCTCTTTGTGAGTCGCGGCCAGGGCTCAGAGTTTTAGTAGTCGATCGGGTCGCGGATGATCGGGCAGGTCATGCAGTGGCCGCCGCCACGGCCACGGCCCAGTTCGCCGGCGCTGATGGTGATGACCTCCACGCCTGCCTTGCGCAGCAGGGTGTTGGTGTAGGTGTTGCGGTCGTAGCCGATGACCACGCCCGGTTCCACGGCCACCACGTTGTTGCCGTCATCCCATTGCTCGCGTTCGGCGGCGAAGCTGTTGCCACCGGTTTCCACCACGCGCAGGTTCGGCAGGTTCAGCGAGTTGGCCACGACTTCGAGGAACGTTTTGTTCTCCCGTCGTACGTCCAGACCGTAAGGTTTGCTTTCGTCAGGACGGATGATGAACGGCACGATTTCCTTTACCACTTCCGGAAAGATCGTGACCAGGTCGCGGTCGCAGAAGCTGAACACGGTGTCCAGGTGCATCGCCGCGCGGGATTTCGGCAGGCCGGCGACCACGACTTTTTCCACGGCGCCTTTGGCGAACAGCGACTGTGCGAGTTGGCCGATAGCCTGACGCGAAGTGCGCTCGCCCATGCCGATCAACACCACGCCATTGCCGATCGGCATCACGTCGCCGCCCTCGAGGGTGGCTTTACCGTGATCCTTGTCCGGGTCGCCGTACCAGACTTCGAAGTCGGCGCCGGTGAAGTCGGGGTGGAATTTGTAGATGGCGGTGGTCAGCAGGGTTTCCTGACGACGGGCCGGCCAGTACATCGGGTTGAGGGTCACGCCGCCGTAGATCCAGCAAGTGGTGTCGCGGGTGAACTGGGTGTTGGGCAGCGGGTCGAGCAGGAAGCTGGAGTGGCCCAGGTAGTCGCGGTACATCTTGATCACGCTGGCGCCTTCGCTGTCCGGCAGATCTTCGCCGGCCACGCCGCCGATCAGGAACTCGGCGAGCTTGCGCGGCTCCAGGCTTTCGAGCCAGCTGCGCACTTCGTTGGTCAGGCCGACGCCGACGGTGTCCGGGGTGATCTTGCGATCCAGAATCCATTTCAGCGCTTCGGGGTTGCCGACGATGTCGGTCAGCAGGTTGTGCATTTCCAGCACTTCGATCCCGCGCTCGCGCATCTTGGTGACGAAGTCGAAGTGGTCGCGCTTGGCCTGGTTGACCCAGATCACATCGTCGAACAGCAGTTCGTCGCAGTTGCTCGGGGTCAGCCGCTGGTGGGCCAGACCTGGGGAACAAACCATGACTTTGCGCAGTTTGCCGGCTTCGGAATGGACGCCGTACTTAACTTTTTCCGTGGTCATTTCAGTGATCCTCCAGAGATAAAACGTTTGGCAATTACAGAGTCAGGAAGCCGTCGTAGAGACCGTAGGCCGCCACCAGGGCACCCACGACCACCGCGGCGAAAATCAGCTTCTCGACGTTGGTGAAAACCGGTTGTTTGAGTTCGAGCTTGGCCTTGGCGAACAGGATCGCGCCGGGCGCATAGAGCAGTGCCGAGAGCAGCAGGTACTTCACGCCGCCGGCGTAGAGCAGCCAGATCGCGTAGATCAGGGCGATGCCGCCGATGATCAGGTCCTTGCGCCTTTCGGCCGCGAAGCCTTCGTAGCTTTCGCCGCGCACCGCGAGCAGCAGGGCGTAGGCCGCCGACCACAGGTACGGCACCAGAATCATCGAAGTGGCGAGGTAGATCAGCGACAGGTAAGTGCTGGCCGAGAACAGGGTGATGACCAGGAACAACTGGACCATCGCGTTGGTCAGCCACAGGGCGTTGACCGGTACGTGGTTGGCGTTCTCCTTGCGCAGGAACTCCGGCATGGTGTGGTCCTTGGCGGCGGCGAACATGATCTCCGCACACAGCAGCACCCACGACAGCAGCGCTCCCAGCAGCGAGATGATCAGGCCGACGCTGATCAGCACCGCGCCCCAGTGACCGACCACGTGCTCAAGCACGGCGGCCATCGACGGGTTCTGCAGTTTGGCCAGTTCCGGTTGGGTCATGATGCCCAGCGACAGCACGTTCACCAGCACCAGGAACAGCAGCACGGTGATGAAACCGATCACGGTGGCTTTACCCACGTCCGAACGTTTTTCCGCCCGGGCCGAGAAGATGCTCGCGCCTTCGATGCCGATGAACACCCACACGGTGACCAGCATCATGTTGCGCACCTGGTTCATCACGCTGCCCAGGTCCGGGTTTTTCACGCCCCAGATGTCGGCGGTGAAGATGTCCAGTTTGAAGGCGAAAATCGCGATCAGGACGAACAGCAGCAACGGCACAACCTTGGCGACGGTGGTCACCAGGTTGATGAACGCCGCTTCCTTGATCCCGCGCAGCACCAGAAAGTGCACGGCCCACAGCAGCACCGAGGCACCAATCACGGCGGCAACGGTGTTGCCTTCACCAAAAATCGGAAAGAAATAGCCGAGGGTACTGAACAGCAGAACGAAGTAACCGACGTTGCCCAGCCAGGCACTGATCCAGTAGCCCCAGGCGGACGAGAAACCCATGTAGTCGCCGAAACCGGCCTTGGCGTAGGCGTACACACCGCCGTCCAGGTCAGGTTTGCGATTGGCGAGGGTTTGAAAGACGAAAGCGAGGGTGAGCATGCCGACGGCGGTGATGGCCCACCCGATCAGTACCGCACCGACATCGGCGCTGGCGGCCATGTTTTGTGGCAAAGAGAATATCCCGCCACCGATCATTGATCCGACTACCAGGGCAACCAGTGCACCTAGTCGTAGTTTTCCGGGAGCTTCAGACATTGCATGACTCCATTGCAGGAGAGAAGAGTTCACAGCGTAGTTCTGTTGACTGTTCAAACAGCTGACATAGATCAGTGCATGGCCACATTCCATTGTTAATGAATGACTTATGAATCCACTGCAGGCATAAGGCTACTGTCTGGAAGGCCCGTCCCAGAGGCCTTTGGTCGATTTGATTGGGAATGGATCCTATTACTTTCGAGTTATCACGCTAGTTGCTTTTCAGGTTTTGGCAAATTTTTCACATCTGTTTTCAGTACAGAATTGATTTATTAGGATCGGCGCACAAAACTGACTTAACGTGCTAGGCGTTAGCGTCATCCGCTATATATAAGTGGGCGTTTGTTGGCATTACCTGATAAACGTCTTCGGCTATTAGCCGTTTAGTTAATAGTTGTTACAAATAAAACCTCACCACATCTTTCAAGGAGATTTGTATGTCGCAACCGACGCAAAAGCTGCGCCTTGGCGCGCTGATCGCCCTGGTGGTGGGTTCGATGATTGGCGGGGGGATTTTCTCCTTGCCGCAGAACATGGCGGCTCGTGCCGACGCCGGCGCCATCCTGATCGGCTGGGGAATCACCGCCATCGGCATGCTGACCCTGGCGTTCGTGTTCCAGACCCTGGCCAACCGCAAGCCGGAGCTGGATTCCGGCGTTTACGCCTACGCCAAGGCCGGGTTTGGCGACTACATGGGGTTCTCTTCGGCGTGGGGTTACTGGATCAGTGCCTGGCTGGGCAACGTCGGGTATTTCGTGTTGCTGTTCAGCACCCTCGGCTACTTCTTTCCGGTGTTCGGCCAGGGCAACACGCCGATCGCCATCGGTTGCGCCTCGGTGCTGCTGTGGGCCGTGCACTTTCTGGTGATGCGCGGGATCAAGGAGGCGGCGTTCATCAATCAACTGACCACCGTGGCCAAGATCGTGCCGCTGATCATGTTCATCGTCATCGCTGCCGTGGCGTTCAAGGCCGATATCTTCACCCGTGACATCTGGGGCCGCAGCAATCCGAATTTCGGCGGGGTGATGGATCAGGTACGCAACATGATGCTGGTGACGGTGTTCGTGTTCATCGGTATCGAAGGCGCCAGCGTGTATTCGGCGCGGGCCGAGAAACGTTCGGATGTCGGCCGGGCCACGGTGATCGGTTTCATCGGCGTGCTCGCGCTGCTGGTGCTGGTCAACGTGCTGTCGCTGGGGATCATGAGCCAGCCGGAACTGGCGACACTGCAGAACCCTTCGCTGGCGGCTGTGCTGGAACACATCGTCGGGCCGTGGGGCGCGCTGGCGATCAGCATCGGCCTGGCGATTTCGTTGCTCGGCGCGTTGCTGTCATGGGCGCTGCTGTGCGCCGAAATCCTCTTCGCCACGGCCAAGGACAAGACCATGCCGGCGTTCCTGAAAAAGGAAAATGCCAACCATGTGCCGGTCAATGCGCTGTGGCTGACCAACGTGATGATCCAGATTTTCCTGTTGATCACGCTGTTTTCCGCCGGTACTTACACCAGCCTGATCTACCTCGCGTCGTCGATGATTCTGGTGCCGTACCTGTGGTCGGCGGCTTACGCGGTGTTGTTGAGCGGGCGCGGCGAAACCTATGAACATGCCTCGGCCGAACGCACCAAAGACCTGCTGATCGGCGGTATCGCCCTGTGCTACGCGGTGTGGTTGTTGTACGCCGGTGGGGTGAAATACCTGCTGTTGTCGGCGCTGCTGTATGCCCCGGGGGTGATCCTGTTCGCCAAGGCCAAGCATGAGCAGGGCGAGCCACTGTTCACCACCATCGAGAAGGGGATTTTCACCTGCGTGATCGCCGGGGCCGGGCTGGCGGCCTACGGGTTGTACAGCGGCTTGCTGTCACTGTGAGGCTGCGGCTCGAATACCAGGCACCCTACGACTGGCCGGCGATGCTCGGGTTTCTCGCCGCGCGGGCGGTGGTCGGGATGGAGGCGGTGATCGATGGCGTGTATTCGCGCAGCATCGGTTTGGACGGCGTTCACGGCACGGTTTCGGTCTGGCCCGGTGACGGCGATGCGCTGGAGGTGGAGCTGGATTTCCCCGATCCGTCAGCGGTTCCCGAGATCATCATGCGCTTGCGTCGGCTGTTCGATCTGGACGCGGATCTGCCGACGATGCAACAGCATTTGAAGGCGGACCCGCTGTTGGCGCGGTTGATTGCCGAACGCCCGGGGTTGCGGGTGCCGGGTGCGTGGGATGGATTGGAGCTGGCGTTTCGGGCGGTGCTGGGGCAGCAGATCACCGTGGTCGGGGCGATCCGGCTGGCGGGGAAACTGCTGGCGCAGTATGGCGAGCCTTTGCGTTCATCGGTGCCTGGTTTGACTCACGTCTTTCCTCGGGCAGCTGTTTTGGCGAACGCCGATCTGGCAACGCTGGGCATGCCGAAAAGTCGCGGGCGTACTTTGTCCGGGGTGGCGCAGGCGTTGCTGGATGATCCGTTGCTGTTTGCCTCCGGGACGGCGCGGTTGCTGGCGCTGCACGGGATCGGCGACTGGACGGCGCAGTACATTGCCCTGCGGCAGTTGCGGGATATGGACGGGTTCCCGACCGGGGATGTGGGGTTGTTGCGGGCGCTGGAGGTTTTGGAGGGAGAGCGGCTGACGGCGCGGGAGTTGTCAGCCCGCGCCGAGGCCTGGCGACCGTTTCGCGGTTATGCGGCGCAGTTGCTGTGGACATCGTCGAGTCGTGCGGATTGAAACCCGCACGCAGTCAAAACCATCGCGCTTGATGTGAACCCAACTCGGTGGCCGGCAATGTCCACTGCAATGGCGTCCCGCTGATCTTCAAAGGCGCTTGCAGCCGATGCGCCGGCCCCCAGGGCGTCTGCTCCAGTCGCAAGCTCTGATCCTTGGCATCTTCCGGACGCAGCACTTCGTTCGTGCCCGGTTCCTGCTCGATCAACAGCTTCGCCGTCCGCGCCAGCGACAGTCGAGCGGACCCACCTCGACCACTGCGTAACCTTTCAGCCAGCAACCTGATCACACTCGCCGCCATCAGATATCCCGTCCCATGATCCAGCGCCTGCACCGGCAGCGGCGTCGGTTTGTCCGCCTGCTTCCAGCGCTGCCCGGCCTCGGCAATCCCGCTGCTCATCTGCACCAGGCTGTCGAAGCCCCGACGGTTCTGCCACGGACCGCTCCAGCCGTAAGCATTGAGACAGACGTCGATCAGCCCCGGTGCCAGTTGCCGGCGACGTTCGACGCCGAAACCGAGATGCTCAAGCGCATCGGCGCGATAGCCGTGGAGCAGAATGTCAGCGTCCTTGAGCAGGCTTTCAAACACCGCGCGATCTGCCGGTTGATGCAGATCCAGCCGCGCACAGCGTTTACCGAGGGTCACTTCCGGCACTACGCCGGGTTCGTTCCAGGTCGGCGGGTCGATGCGCAGGACATTGGCGCCTAGCCCGGCGAGAAAGCGGCTGGCGGTCGGGCCGGCGAGGACGCGGGTCAGATCGAGCACCTTGAGCCCGGCCAATGGCTGCGCCACCGAGCCATTCCAGGGTAGATGACCTTCCTCTCCATCACTGAAATGCACCAACGGCTCGGCATTCACCGCCAGGCCCTGCGGGTGTTTCTGCCACTGCGCCCAGCTGCGCATTTCGGCAGCACAACCCTTGGCATCGACCACCGCTTGCTCCAGATCGGCACTGGTCCATTGCGCGACTTTCGTCGCCATGGCCGCGCGGTCGGCGCAGGCACCCAGCACGCTTTCAGCGGCGGAGCGATGATGCGGGGCGTTGGTGTGCAGGCGGATCCAGCCGTCCTTTGTTGCGTAGTCTCCGGCCACTGGGTCCCACAGCGGCGGCACTTCCCAACCTATCGGTCGCAGTGAGGTGGCGAACCAGAACGAGGCGAGGCGACGGTCAACTTCAACGCTTGGCAACTGGCCGGTCTGCTGCCGAAGCAATTCGCCGACCGCTTGCCCGGCCGCGGCAATGCTCGCGCAGGCAAGGTCGGTGACGGCAAACGCCGAGGGCAGGGCGCCCTCGCCGGTGAACGGAATCGGCGTGCAGGGCAAGCCGAGTGCGGCTTGAATGGACGTGAGCAGATCAGTCATCGAAGGCCCTCCGGGAGAGGGCCTGATCATAGATCAGATGACGATCGGGGGGAGGTCAGACGCGGAACTGATCCATCAATTTCATCTGCTGACTGGCCAGGGCATTCAACTGGCTGCTGATCGCCGCCGATTCGGTGGCCTGTTCGGTCAGGGTTTCGGTGACGGTACGGATCGCCGAGACGTTGCGGTTGACCTCTTCGGCCACGGCGCTTTGTTGTTCGGCGGCGCTGGCGATCTGCAGGTTCATGTCGCTGATGACGGTGACCGCGTCGCTGATCTTGCCGAGCGCGTCCACGGCCTGGCGGATCTGCCCGGCGTTGTTGTGGGCCTGGGTCTGGCTCGAGTGCATGGTCGCGACCACGCCACGGGTGCCGGTCTGGATGCGTTCGATCACCACGCGGATTTCTTCCACCGAATCCTGAGTGCGCTTGGCCAGGTTACGGACTTCGTCGGCGACGACCGCGAAACCACGACCGCTTTCACCAGCGCGGGCTGCTTCGATCGCGGCGTTCAGCGCCAGCAGGTTGGTCTGTTCGGCGATGCTGCGGATCACTTCCAGCACCGAACCGATCTGTTCGCTGTTGACCGCCAGTTCCTCGACTTCGGTCACCGCCTTGCTGACTTCATCGGCCAGTTGATTGATGTCACGGGTGCTGCGCTCGATGATCGACATCCCGTCCTTGGCCGACTGATCGGCACCCTTCGCCGCGTTGGCGGCGTTCGAGGCGCTATTGGCCACATCGTGGGCGGTGGCGCTCATTTCGTTGGAGGCGGTGGCCACCTGATCGATCTCGCGGAACTGCACCTGCATGCCTTCGCTGGTCTGGCGGGCGATTTCCGACGACTGATCGGCGGTGCCTCGGGCCTCGGTGATGCTCTGTTTGATCTGGGCGATGGTCGGTTGCAGCTTGTCGAGGAAGCGGTTGAACCAGTTCACCAGTTCGCCGAGTTCATCCTTTTTGGTGTAGTTCAGGCGCTGGGTCAGATCGCCTTCGCCGCTGGCGATGTTCTTCAACATCTCGGCAACACTGTTGATCGGCCGGGTCACGCCGGAGGCGGTGAGCCAGATCAGCACCAGACCGATCAGGCCGGCGATCACGGCCACCGCCAACGCGGTCATCACGCCGGTTTGCTGAGCGTCATCGAGCACCGCTTGCAGCTTGACCGAGTCGGCCAGCAGCACTTGTTTCGGCAGGTCGATGACCACGCCCCAGGCCCGGGAGTTGCCAATTGGGTCGACCGGGTACACGGCGCGGATCAGGTCGCCCTGTTCGAGAATTTTCGGTGTGCCGGCGCTCAGCAGTTGCAGGATGTCCTTGCCTTCGGCACCCAGGGTTTCGGCGATGCCTTTGCCGACCTTGGTCGCGTCGGTGCTGTAGGCGCCGAGCACGCCGCTGCCGGAGACGATCAGCATGTGCCCGGCACCGTTGAACAGTTCGCGCTGGGAGCCCACGGCCGCCGCTTGCAGGGCGTCGAGTGCGATGTCGATGCCGACCACGCCGATGGCCTTGCCGTCCACCAGCAGCGGCACGGAAATGGTGGTCATGAGCATTTCCTTGGTGCCCACGGTGTCGGCGTACGGGTCGAGCAGGCAGGTGCGCTTGTTGTCGCGAGGGCAGGTGTACCAGCTGTTGTAAGGCGTGCCGCTGACGCTGAGGGTGGTCTTGGTCATGTCTTCTTCGACCATGATCGTGTTCAGCGCAGAACCGGCGGCGCGGCTCCAGTAGGTGGCGAAGCGCCCGGCTTCGTTGGACTGGCGCGCCGCGTCGTTGACGAACTCGCTGTCCTTGCCGTCCAGGCCGTTGGGTTCGAAGGCCAGCCAGATGCCGAGCACCTTGCTGTTGCGCTCGAACGCGGTTTTCAGGCTCAGGTTCAACTCTTCACGCAAGGCCCCGGCGTCCAGCGAACGCTTGGCGGCCATGACGCGCATGTCCTTGATCTGGTCGGCCAGAGCAGTGATCACCAGCAGGCTCTCGCCGAAGGTTTTCTGCACCTGCACTGCCTGTTCGGCCGCCTTGGCCTGCAGCAGGTTCTGCACGCTGGCGGTGAGCATCTTGCTGCTCGAATCGCTGACCAGTTCGTCGTTCTGGTTGGTCTGGTAGATGTTGATGCCGACGATCAGCGCAACCACGCCGAGCAGGCAGAGCCCGGACAGCAGGACGATTTTCAGGCGAATGGACAGGGAGTCGAACATGGGGTGTTCTCGCGAATGAATGAACTGTTGGCTACGGGGCACGGAATTGCCCGGTTCGCCAAATCCATTCAGCGCCATTCAATGCTCATCGGCGCGGGGCGAGGGTGCATGAGGCGCATGCCGACGAACGGTCACGGCAAAACGTTTGCGCGGGCAAAAGCCCTGAAAAGAAGGGGAAAATCAGGAAATCTTCGGCAGCGATTCCGGGCGTGACCAGATCCACAGGTTGCCCATTGTCATGCCGGCAATCGCCAGGTAAACCGGCCAGCCGTGATCGAGCACCACCAGCATCAGGGTGGCGCACAGCAGCATGCTGACGGTGGCGCTGACCTTGGCTTTGCGGGCGATGATCTTGCCGTTGCGCCAGTTGCTCAGGATCGGCCCGAACAGCCGATGGTTTTCCAGCCAGGCACTCAGGCGCGGCGAACTGCGAGTGGCAGCCCAGGCGGCAAGCAGGATGAATTCGGTGGTCGGCAGGCCGGGCACGACGATGGCGATCAGGCCGATGCCGAGGCTGACGTAGGCGAGCAGGCCGAACAGCAGGCGGGCGAGTCGGGAGGAGGCGGGTTGGGGCATGGGCTCAGCGAGTGGCTTATGAGACAGGGCAGGAATCTTACAGACTTACGCAATTCCTTGTGGGAGCTGGCAAGCCAGCTCCCACAGGATTTTACAATGTGGCCAGAATCAGGCCGGTTCGGCTTCCGTGGCGTAAGCCTGTTCCAGCAGCACGGTGAAACGGTTGAACGCGTCGATCGCGCCTTGCTCCACTTCGGCTTCTTCTTCGGCACTGAATTGCAGCGAATCGAGGGTACGCACGAAGCTCTTCCAGCCTTCGGCGCGACCGCCTTCAGGCTCGCCCAGGTGACGGGCGCCGAAGGTTTCGCTCAGTTCCAGTGCGACGGCGCGTTTGATCAGGAACGCCGCGCCGAGCTTGGAACCCTCGGACACGAAGATCCAGCCCAGGGCGCGGGCCTTGCTCGGGTTTTTCACCGCGCCGGCAACGGGCGCAGGCACTTCGGTGTCGAGGTCGGCGAGGTCGGCCTTGGCCGCTTCTGCGCGGCAGCGGGCCGGCAGGTCAGGGACGATGGCAGTCAGTTCGGCATCGTTGTACAGCGAGACCAGTTCCGACTGGAACAGGTACTGCGCGACCACGAAGCGGGCGAAATTGGCGCGAGTCTCGAACGGCGCATGGGCTTTCACCAGTGCATCGAGCTTGCTGTGCGGCTCGTGGGTGATCTGGTTCAGGCGTTGCGAACGCAGGGCTTTTTCCGGGGTGCTCATGAGATGTCCTTGATAAAAGAGGCGCTTGATAACGAGACGAACGGGCAAGCGCCGGACAGTAAAAAAACCTCACGGCGCGACAATGCATGCGCCGTGAGGTCATCCGGATCAGATGTCCCAGACCAGGTTGATCGCGAAGTTGCGACCCGGCTGGGTCAGGCGGTCGAGGTTGGCCGGTTGTGTCACCGACGCTTCGCCGACGCTGTCGTAACCGCGCACGTCATCCCACAACCAGTACTTCTTGTCGGTCAGGTTGTAGATGCCGCCGCTGACGGTGACGTCGTCGGTGACCTTGTAGTAGCCGGCCAGATCGAGAATGCCGAAGCCCGGGGACTTGAATTGACTGCTGACACCGTCCGGCGACTTGAAGTTGCTGTCGTCGACGCGATCCTTTTTCTTCACCACGGTCCAGCTCAGCAGGCCGCCGTAGTTGTCCTGGTCATAACCCAGACCGAATACGCCGGTCAGCGGATTGACGCTGTTCAACGGCTCGCCGTTGTCGTTGTTACGTCCGTAGGCGTAGGAGATCGAACCCTGGGTGTACAGACCTTGCGGCGCACCGAAGGAATCCAGGTTCAGGCGACCTTTGACTTCGGCACCCTTGATAGTGGCGTGCTTGATGTTGCTGGACTGGAAGGTCAGCTCGCTGTAGCCCGGGGTGACGGCGTCTTCGTTGATGAAGTCGCGGTACTTGTTATAGAACACCGCCACGTCGAACGAGCCTTGCTCGAAGTTGCCGCGCAGACCGGTTTCATAGCTTTTGCTCTTTTCCGGTTCCAGGTTCGGGTTCGGCGCCACGTTGTAGCCGGTGGTGCTGTTCTCGAAGCGGCCGTACAGCGCTTTCGCGGTCGGGGTGCGGAAGCCTTCGGCGTACTGGCCGTACCAGGTGTAGTTATCGGTCAGGGCGTAGGTCAGGCCGAATTTCGGCGAGACTTTATGCCAGGTCTTGTTTTCGTCGCTCACCGTTCCTTTGCCGTCGGCAGCCACGGTGTTGAGGAATTCCTGAGTGATGTGCGGCTTGAGCTGGGTGTAGTCGTAGCGCAGGCCCGGCAGGAAGGTCCACTTGTTCCAGCTGATCTGATCCTGGGCGAACAGGCTGTAGGTGTTGATGGTCGGGTCCGGGAAGTCGCTGGACTTCTTCAGCACATCGGCCGCACTGGTGGCGCCGATGGCGGTGCAGCCGCGACCGACTGCCAGGCACTTGCCGTCGCCGCTGCGTGAACCGGTGACTTTCTGTTGCTTGATCGTGGTGCCGTAGGTCAGCACGTGATCGGTGTCACCGATGGCGAATGCCTTGTCCAGTTGCGCATCGAACACCCATTGTTTTTCCTCGTAGATCGTGTCGCGGGTACGCAGCACTTTACGGGTCATCGGGTAGTAGAACTCTTCGGTGCTCTGGTCGGTCTTGGCGACCTGGTGGTTGAGGCTCCACTTCACGTTGTCGGCCAGCAGGCTGTCGAGGGCGAAGCTGTGCTCCAGGCCGAAACGCTCGCGAGTGACGGTGTCGTTGCCGGTACGCCACTGGTACATGCCGCCGGGCAGCATGCTGTTGGGAATGGTCGGAGCGCCATTGAAGAACGGGCCGCCGTAAGCACTTTTCTGATCGGTGTCGCGATCGTCCTTGTACTTCTCATAAGTCAGGCCCAGACGCGAACCTTCGCTGTAGTTCCAGCCGATCTTGGCCAGCACGTTGGAGGCTTTCACGTCCTCCGGGTTGGCGGCAGTGCGCTCAAGACCGGTGCCGTTGTTGCTGCCGTAGGAGTCGGTTTCATGACCGTCGCGCTGGCTGTAGTGCAGCAAACCGTCGAACTGCTCGGCGCGACCGGCGACGGTGGCGGATTTCAGCCAGCTGTCGTCGGCGGAGCTGTAGCCGGTTTTCAGGCGGGCGCCGACGTCTTTGCCGGGCTTGATGATGTCGTCCGGGTCGAGGGTGTAATAACTGACCGCGCCGCCGATGGCGTTGCTGCCGTACAGCACCGAGGCTGGGCCGCGAAGGATTTCCACGCGTTTGACGATTTCCGGATCGACGTAGTTGCGCTGGGTCTTGGCGTACGGGCCGTTGAAGAAACCGTCCGGCACTTCGACACCGTCGACCTGAGTCAGGATGCGGTCACCGTCGATGCCGCGAATGTTGTAGCCGCTGATACCGCCGCGCTGACCGGCGCCGCCCACGGAGACGCCCGGCTCGTAGCGCACCAGATCCTTGATGGTATTGACGTTGTTGCGATCCAGATCCTGACGGGTCTGCACGGTGACGGTGGCCGGTACGCTGTTGACCGACTGTTCCTGACGGGTGGCGCTGATGGTCACCTGGTCGAGGTTGAGTGCGCCGCTGTTGTTGCGTTTTTCCAGCACGACGTTGTTGTTGCTCAGCTTGCGGAAGCTCAGGTTGGTCCCCACCAACAGGCGCTCCAGAGCTTTTTCCGGTGGCAGCGAGCCGCGCACGCCCGGCGACGACACGCCTTGACCCAGTTCTGCCGGCAAGCCCACCTGCCAGCCCGTGACGGTGGTAAACGCGTTGAGTGCCGACACCAGCGGTTGCTGGCCGATGGCGAACGAGTAATCGCCCATGTTGCGTGCCGGCTGCTCGGTGGCGGCCATCAACGGCGCAGTGCCGGCCATCAGGATGGCGGCGGTCAGCAACGACAGTACGCGGGAAGGGGAAGAAGTCTGGCGGGTAAGGCGTGAGGACATCGATAGCGCTCCGTGTCGCACGAATCTTTATAGGTGCTGATTCGCGTCCGAAGATGCGAATCAATTGCATTGGCTATAACGAGACGAACGAGCTTCGGCTATCGAGTAAAAATAATTCTCATTTAGTTCAGAATCACCAGCGCCGGGAATTCCTGAAGCTTGGCCGAGGTGATGTGAGCGAGCGAGCGCACCACGTCCAGCGGCTGGTCGAGGCGGTAATTGCCGGTGACGGCGACGTCGGCCAGGTGTTCGTTGGTGTTGATGATGAACCCCGGATAGTAGCGGCGCAGTTCCGCCAGCACCTGGTTCAACGGGCAGTTTTCGAAGATCAGCCGACCCTGCACCCACGCCAGATCGGTGGCGGCGTCGACCTTGGCCGGGCGGTCGAAACCATTGGGGCCGATGCGGATGCTTTCCCCGGCGGACAAACGCACCCGGGCATCGTCACGGGTCGCACGCAGATCGACATCGCCACGCTGCACTCGAACCTGCGCCACGCCATCCAGATAACGCACGGCGAACGCGGTGTCGCGCACGCTGGCCTTCACCGGCCCGGCGTCGATTTCCAGCGGCTGGCTGCGGCTGGCCGGGATCTCGAAAAACGCTTCGCCCTGATACAGGCGTGCAACCCGCTGTCGATCGTTGATCGTGCTGGAAAAGGCGGAATTGGTGTTGAGCAGGACTTTCGAACCGTCCTCAAGCTGCAAGCGTTGCCGCTCGCCGACCACGGTCAGGTGATCGGCCTGCAGACGCATCGGCAGGTTGCTGAAGCTGAACAGACCGAGAATCAGCACCGCAGCGGTGGCCAGCGGTTTCCAGTGCGGGCGCAGGCGTGTGAGGACGGAGACTTTCTTCGGTCTGGCCGCGAGGTTCTGCGCGCACTGGGCGATCTGCGGGCCGTCCCAGATCGCCTGGGCCTTGGCGAATGCCTGGGCGTTCAACGGATCGGCCGCCAGCCAGGCATGAAACTGCCGGGTCTGCTCCTCGTCCGGGCTGCCGAGCACGATGAGCCAGTCCAGAGCCTGGTCCATTGCGTTGGCGGCGTCCTGCGCCGTGTCGGGCGAAGGAGGGCGGTGGGTGTCCGTCACGGTGTTTCCTCGGCAGTGTCTGTGCACGGCTGTTTTTTTAGTGAAGCGTAAAAGTCGGGCAAGGGTAACAAAGGCCGATGATCAGTGCAGTCGATCCTGTCGTTTACCGAAAAGGCCTACGGCATCAGTCCCCATTCAAGCGCTCGGCGACACCGATGCAAATGGTCATGATCAATTTGAGTTCTTTCTGCACCGTGCTGAGAGAGACGCTCAGCTTTTCGGCGATTTCCTGATAGCTGTGCCCGTGCAGGCGGCTGAGGATGAAGATTTGCTGCTGACGGGGGCTGAGTTCACCGAGGCTCACGTTCAAGCGCTCCAGCAATTGTTCGGCGTGGGCGGCGTCTTCGGCGCTGCTGGCGGGGGCGGCGACGCTGTGCACTACGTCCTGCGGCACGTCGTCGACCATGGTGCGTGAGTGGATCTTGCGCGCACGCAAATGGTCCAGCGCCAGGTTGCGCGCGGTCTGGAAGACAAAGGGTTCAAGGTGATCGATGGCCCGTTCGCTCAGCGCCCGGGTGACGCGCAGGTAGGTTTCCTGCAACAGGTCTTCGGCGGTGCTGTGGTTGTTGACCATTCGTTCCAGCGTTCGCAGCAGTGAAGTGCGCTGGGCGAGGAAAACGTGATTGAACTGCGACTGACTCACGGGAGGACCTGATCCATTTCGAGCGAATGATAATGCTTATCATCCGCCCGAGTGGTCAAGTGTTGATTTGTCAAAGGTTGGTAAAGCCACTACCCGCCTTCAAATCGGCAGCAGCGGTTTTATTCCGCGTTGCACAGCGCCAGGCAGTTATCGAGCATGCGGTTGGAGAAGCCCCACTCGTTGTCGTACCAGGCCAGCACTTTCAGCAGTTTGCCGCTGGATTTGGTGTGGTTGGCGTCGAAGATCGACGACAGCGGGTTGTGGTTGAAGTCGCTCGATACCAGCGGCAGGGTGTTGTAGCCGAGGATTTTCGAGTGCTGGCTGGCGGCTTTCATCAGTGCGTTGACTTCATCGGCCGAGGCTTCGCGTTTCAACTGAACCGTCAGGTCAACCAGCGACACATTGATCACCGGCACGCGCACGGCCATGCCGGTCAGCTTGCCTGCCAGTTCCGGCAACACCAGGCCCACGGCTTCGGCAGCGCCGGTCTTGCTCGGGATCATGTTCTGTGTGGCGGAACGGGCGCGGTACGGGTCGGTGTGATAGACGTCGGTCAGATTCTGGTCGTTGGTGTAGGCGTGAATGGTGGTCATCAGACCGCTTTCAATGCCCAGTTCGCGGTGCAGCACCTGGGCCACCGGGGCCAGGCAGTTGGTGGTGCACGAGGCGTTGGAAATGATCTGGTGCGACTGGCGCAGGATGTCGTGGTTCACGCCATAAACGACGGTGGCATCGGCGCCTTTGGCCGGGGCCGAGATGATGACTTTGCGCGCACCGGCAGTAATATGCGCGGCGGCTTTGGCCCGGTCGGTGAACAGGCCGGTGCATTCGAACACCACATCAATCTTTTCCGCAGCCCATGGCAGTTCGGCAGGGTTGCGGATGGCGCTGACCGAAATGCGGTCACCGTTGACGGTCAGACTCTCGTTGTCATGCGCAACTTCGGCATCGAACGTGCCGTGAACGGTATCGTATTTGAGCAAGTGCGCATTGATCGCGCTGTCGCCCAGATCGTTGATGGCGACGATCTGCAAATCCTGTCGATAGCCTTGGGTATACAGTGCGCGCAGGACATTACGGCCGATGCGGCCAAAACCATTGATTGCGATTCGAAGAGTCATTGAACAGCGCCGCCGTCGTTTTGTTGTTGGAATTACAAGATTATTCGCATAAAAATAGAAAACAAGCCTTTTTAGTGGCAATATTTTGTTTTATCTACAACGAGTGACCTGAATCAACTGGTCCGAATGGTCAAGGAAACCGCCCGTCATCCCACACGTGCGGGCGCTTTGGTCAGCATAGACAATCAGGTCGCCACATCCGTTAGCCTGGAGTTCTACACATGCATCCCCGCGTTCTTGAGGTCACCGAACGGCTTATCGCCCGCAGCCGCGCCACGCGTCAGGCTTACCTTGCGCTGATTCGCGGCGCTGCAACCGACGGGCCGATGCGCGGCAAGCTGCAATGCGCCAACTTCGCCCACGGCGTGGCCGGCTGTGGCAGCGAAGACAAGCACAGTCTGCGGATGATGAACTCGGCGAACATCGCGATTGTTTCGTCTTACAACGACATGCTTTCGGCGCACCAGCCGTACGAAGTCTTCCCGGAACAGATCAAGAACGCCTTGCGCGAAATCGGTTCGGTCGGCCAGTTCGCCGGCGGTACGCCTGCCATGTGCGACGGCGTGACCCAGGGCGAGCCGGGCATGGAACTGAGCCTGCCGAGCCGCGAAGTGATCGCGATGTCGACGGCGGTGGCGCTGTCCCACAACATGTTCGACGGCGCGCTGATGCTCGGCATCTGCGACAAGATTGTGCCGGGGCTGATGATGGGTTCGTTGCGTTTCGGTCACTTGCCGACGATTTTCGTGCCGGGCGGGCCGATGGTCTCGGGGATTTCCAACAAGGAAAAAGCCGACGTGCGGCAGAAGTACGCCGAAGGCAAGGCGACCCGCGAAGAGCTGCTGGAATCGGAAATGAAGTCCTACCACAGCCCGGGCACCTGCACCTTCTACGGCACCGCCAACACCAACCAGTTGCTGATGGAAGTCATGGGCCTGCACTTGCCGGGCGCTTCTTTCGTCAACCCGAACACGCCGCTGCGCGAGGCCCTGACCCGCGAAGCCGCGCATCAGGTCACGCGCCTGACCAAACAGAACGGCAACTTTCTGCCGATCGGCGAAATCGTCGACGAGAAGGCGCTGGTCAACTCGATCGTCGCGCTGCACGCCACCGGCGGCTCGACCAACCACACCCTGCACATGCCAGCCATCGCCATGGCGGCGGGCATTCAACTGACCTGGCAGGACATGGCCGACCTCTCCGAAGTCGTGCCGACCCTGAGCCACGTCTATCCGAACGGCAAGGCCGACATCAACCACTTCCAGGCGGCGGGCGGCATGTCGTTCCTGATCCGCGAACTGCTGGAAGCCGGCCTGCTGCACGAAGACGTCAACACCGTGCTCGGCCACGGTTTGAGCCAGTACACCAAGGAACCATTCCTCGATAACGGCAAACTGGTGTGGCGCGAAGGCCCGACCGACAGCCTCGACGAAAACATCCTGCGTCCGGTGGCTCGTGCGTTCTCGGCAGAGGGCGGCTTGCGGGTAATGGAAGGCAACCTCGGTCGCGGCGTGATGAAGGTGTCCGCCGTGGCGCTGGAAAACCAGATCGTCGAAGCACCGGCCATGGTGTTCCAGGATCAACAGGATCTGGCCGACGCTTTCAAGGCCGGTTTGCTGGAGAAGGATTTCGTCGCGGTGATGCGCTTCCAGGGCCCGCGTTCCAATGGCATGCCGGAACTGCACAAGATGACGCCGTTCCTCGGCGTGCTGCAGGATCGCGGCTTCAAGGTCGCGCTGGTGACGGACGGGCGCATGTCCGGCGCCTCGGGGAAAATCCCGGCGGCGATCCACGTCAGCCCCGAAGCTTATGTCGGCGGCGCTTTGGCTCGCGTGCAAGAGGGCGATATCATCCGCGTCGATGGCGTCAAAGGCACCCTGGAACTCAAGGTGGACGCCGCCGAATTCGCAGCGCGCGAACCCGCCAAAGGCCTGTTGGGCAACAACATCGGCAGCGGCCGCGAACTGTTTGGCTTCATGCGTTTGGCCTTCAGCTCGGCAGAGCAGGGCGCCAGCGCCTTCACTTCTGCCCTGGAGACGCTTAATTGAAACTGGCTTTGGTCGGTGACATCGGAGGCACCAACGCGCGGTTCGCGTTGTGGAAAGATCAGCAGCTCGAATCGGTGCAGGTGCTGGCCACGGCCGACCATGCCAGCCCGGAAGAGGCGATCAGCCTCTACCTGAGCGGGCTCGGCCTGGCACCGGGCGCCATCGGTTCGGTGTGCCTGTCGGTGGCGGGTCCCGTGAGCGGCGATGAATTCAAGTTCACCAACAACCACTGGCGGCTGAGCCGCAAGGCGTTCTGCCAGGCGTTACAGGTCGAGCAGTTATTGCTGATCAACGACTTCTCCGCCATGGCACTGGGCATGACCCGTTTGCAGCCCGGCGAATTCCGCGTGGTCTGCGAAGGCGAGCCGGAACCGTTGCGTCCGGCGGTGGTGATCGGTCCGGGCACCGGGTTGGGCGTCGGCACTTTGCTCGATCTGGGCGAAGGCCGGTTTGCCGCGCTGCCGGGGGAGGGCGGTCACGTCGATCTGCCGCTGAGCAGCCCGCGTGAAACCCAGCTCTGGCAACACATCCACAACGAAATCGGCCACGTCAGCGCGGAAACCGCGTTGAGCGGCGGTGGCCTGCCTCGGGTGTACCGGGCGATCTGCGCGGTGGATGGCCACGAGCCAAAACTCGACACGCCGGAAGCGATCACCGCAGCCGGCCTCGCCGGTGACCCGATTGCTCTGGAAGTGCTGGAGCAGTTCTGCTGCTGGCTCGGTCGCGTGGCCGGCAACAATGTGCTGACCACTGGCGGTCGTGGTGGGGTGTACATCGTGGGTGGCGTGATTCCGCGCTTTGCCGATTTCTTCCTCGAAAGCGGTTTCGCCCGCAGCTTCGCCGACAAGGGCTGCATGAGCGATTACTTCAAGGGGATTCCGGTGTGGCTGGTGACGGCACCGTACTCGGGTCTGGTCGGTGCAGGAGTGGCGCTCGAACAATCCGGTAAATGAACATTCCCACGCCGAGCGTGGGAACCCTCGGCACATCAGGCATAATCCGCCCAATTCCAACAACAAGGATGCCTTCGAAGTGAGTTCAGTCAACAAGTCGATTTTGTTGGTCGATGACGACCAGGAGATACGCGAGTTGCTGGAAACCTACCTGACCCGCGCGGGTTTTCAGGTACGGGCCACGGCCGACGGTGCCAGTTTCCGCCAGGCGCTGAACGAGGCGCCGAGTGATCTGGTGATCCTTGATGTGATGCTGCCCGATGAAGACGGCTTCAGCCTGTGCCGCTGGGTGCGCCAGCATCCGCGTCAGGCCCAGGTGCCGATCATCATGCTCACCGCCAGTTCCGACGAGGCCGATCGGGTGATCGGTCTGGAGCTGGGCGCCGACGACTACCTCGGCAAACCTTTCAGCCCCCGCGAACTGCAAGCCCGGATCAAAGCCCTGTTGCGCCGTGCCCAGTTCGGCCAGGAACGCAGCGGCAGCGAAGTGCTGGCCTTCGACGAGTGGCGACTGGACATGGTCAGCCATCGGCTGTTTCACACCGACGGCGAGGAAGTGATTCTGTCCGGCGCCGACTTCGCCTTGCTCAAGCTGTTCCTTGATCACCCCCAGGAAATCCTCGACCGCGACACCATCGGCAACGCCACCCGTGGCCGCGACCTGATGCCCCTCGATCGTATCGTCGACATGGCCGTCAGCCGCTTGCGCCAGCGTCTGCGCGATACCGAAAAACCGCCACGGCTGATCCGCACCGTGCGCGGCAGCGGCTACCAACTGGCAGCCAATGTGGTTGCCGGCAATGGTCACTGAGTTCCTGCGCAACACCGCGCGCAAAGTGCCGATGCCCCGTTCGCTGCTCGGGCGGATGCTGCTGCTGACGTTGCTGGCGGTGTTGTTCGCCCAGACCTTGTCCAGCGTGATCTGGGTTTCTCAGTTGCGCGCGACCCAGCTCGAAGGCCTGGTCACCAGCGCCCGCAGCCTGGCCCATTCGATGACCGCCAGCGTCAGTTATTTCCGCTCGTTGCCGGTGGCCTATCGACCGTTGGTGCTCGATCAGTTGCGCAGCATGGGCGGCACGCGGTTTGTGGTGACGCTGAATGACAAACCGCTCGGCATGGAGGTGTTGCCGGTTACACCGCGCAAGGCGGCGGTGCTTCAAGCGGTGGATGAGGTGCTGCGTCAGTCCCTGGGCCAGGACACCGACATTCTGGTGACCTTCGTCAGCCCCGATGACCTGCGTATCTTCAACGCCGGGTTGAAACTCGACGAGCTGCCACGCTCCTGGGCGCATTACGCGCTGACCCTGGAACCGGTGAATCCGCCGGTGCTGGTGACCCAGATCCAGTTGGCGCCCGGTGAATGGCTGTACATCGCCTCGCTGTTGCCCGAGCCCTACACCAGTCTTGAAGAGCAGGGCCTGCCGACGCAGCAGGTGTGGTTCATCGTGTTCACCAGTGGATTTCTGCTGTTGTTCATCGGCCTGCTGGTGCACTGGCAGAGCCGGCCGCTCAAGCGTCTGGCGCGGGCGGCGCGGGACTTGTCGCTGGGCGCCGACGTCGAGCCGGTGGCCGAGGGTGGTGGCAGCGAAGTCGTGGAAGTGGGCCGCGCCTTCAACACCATGCGCGAGCGCATCAGCCGTTACCTGACCGAGCGCAGCCAGTTGTTCAGCGCGATTTCCCACGATCTGCGTACGCCGATCACTCGTCTGCGTCTGCGGGTCGAACTGCTGGAAGACGAACAGCTGCAAACCAAGTTCGGCCGCGACCTGGATGAGCTGGAGCTGCTGGTCAAAGGCGCGCTGCAATGCGTCAAAGACACCGACATCCACGAAAACATCGAGCCGGTGGATCTGAACCATGTGCTCGACTGCCTGGTGGAGCCGTATCTGGCGCCCAACGGCAATGGCCGCGTGACCCAGCAGGGACGGGCGCTGGCGGCGTATCCGGGCAAGCCATTGGCGCTCAAGCGCTGCATCGGCAACCTGATCGACAATGCGCTGAAGTATGGGCAGAACGCCCATCTGCATATCGATGATGACGAGAGTGCGTTCGTGCTGCATGTCGACGACGAAGGGCCTGGTGTGCCGGAGCAGCGGCTGGAGCAGGTGTTCGAACCGCACTTTCGGCTGGCGGGGCAGCAGCAGGGCTACGGTCTCGGTCTGGGTATCGCCCGCAACATTGCTCATAGTCATGGGGGGGAAGTGACGTTGCAGAATTTGCGTGAAGGTGGGTTGCGCGTGACTCTGCAATTGCCGCGTTCGGCGGATTGATCTGAATGTCACCGTCCGGTGACAAAACCCGTCCCCTTCGTTACAAGCCAACCCCGGCCCGTTGTTTAGACTGCCCGCAGTCATAACAACAAAAAAAGGCCTTCCATGGATCACTTCAATCCGGGCTTCAGCAGTTGGCTGAATGCCCCTGCCCACCAGCAATGGCTCGCCGACGAAGGCCTGCGCCTGCTGGCATTTGCCAAGGCTTCGCGACTGCCCGAAGGCTTCGGCAATCTCGATGAGCGCGGCCAGCTCCAGGCCGGCGCGCAAGCCGAAACCATGAACACCGCGCGCATGACCCACAGCTTCGCCATGGCCCACATTCAGGGCCTGCCGGGTTTCGCCGAGCTGGTCGATCACGGCATTGCGGCCCTGCGTGGCCCGTTGCGTGATGCACTGCATGGCGGCTGGTTTGCCGTCGCCGAGCACCGCGACGACAACACCGGCAAGAACGCTTATCTGCATGCTTTCGTGGCCCTCGCGGCCAGTTCCGCCGTGGTCGCCCAGCGTCCCGGCGCGAAGGCATTGCTGGATGACGCCATCGACATCATCGACACCTATTTCTGGAGCGAAGAAGAGGGCGCCCTGCGCGAATTTTTCAATCGTGACTGGAGTGAAGAAGAAGCCTATCGCGGCGCCAACAGCAACATGCACGCCACCGAAGCGTTCCTCGCGCTGGCCGATGTCACCGAAGACCCGCGCTGGCTGGTGCGTGCGCAGCGCATCGTCGAGCGGGTGATTCACGGTCACGCCGCTGCCAACGACTATCTGGTGATTGAGCATTTCGACCGAAACTGGCAGCCGCTGCGTGAATACAGCCATGACAATCCCGCCGACGGATTTCGCCCCTACGGCACCACGCCGGGCCACGGTTTCGAGTGGGCGCGGCTGTTGCTGCACCTCGAAGCGGCGCGGGTCCAGGCCGGCATGCTCACGCCGGGCTGGCTGGCCACCGATGCGCAAAAGCTGTTCGAGAACAACTGCCGGCATGGCTGGGACGTCGATGGCGCCCCGGGCATCGTCTATACCCTCGACTGGGACAACAAGGCCGTGGTGCGCCATCGCCTGCACTGGACCCACGCCGAAGCCAGCGCTGCCGCCAGTGCGTTGCTCAAACGTACCGGCGATGCGCAGTACGAATCCTGGTACCGGCTATTCTGGGAATTCTGCGAAGCGAATTTCATCGACCGCTGCGACGGCAGCTGGCATCACGAACTCGATCCGCAGAACCGTCCAAGCGCCGATATCTGGGCGGGTAAACCGGATCTGTATCACGCCTGGCAGGCGGTGCTGATCCCGCGTCTGCCGCTGGCGCCGAGCATGGCGACTGCGCTGGCACAGTTGTCCCGGCCCGTTCCTGTGTAACCATGCGGTGACATTTGCGCGTCCCTTCGTTACCTGCGAGGGGAAACGTCCTGTTTAAACTCGTGTGCAGCGCAAGCACCAGACTTGCATGCATAACAACAAGAAAGGTACATCTCAGATGAATGCGATTTCTCGCCTCGCTACTGTCATTTCTGTCGCCTCCCTGTTCCCGCTCGCTGTGCTGCCCCTGAGTGTTTCCGCTGCCGAATCCAAAGGTTCGGTGGAAGTCGTGCATTGGTGGACGTCCGGTGGCGAAAAAGCCGCCGTCGATGTGCTCAAGGCACAAGTGGAAAAAGACGGTTTCACCTGGAAAGACGGCGCTGTCGCCGGTGGTGGCGGTGCGACTGCCATGACCGTGCTGAAAAGCCGTGCCGTCGCCGGCAACCCGCCGGGCGTGGCCCAGATCAAAGGCCCCGACATCCAGGAATGGGCGTCCACCGGTCTGCTCGACACCGACGTGCTGAAGGACGTTTCCAAGTCCGAGAAGTGGGACAGCCTGCTCGACAAGAAAGTCTCCGATACCGTGAAGTACGACGGTGATTACGTGGCCGTGCCGGTGAACATTCACCGGGTGAACTGGCTGTGGATCAACCCGGAAGTCTTCAAGAAAGCCGGTATCGCCAAAGCCCCGACCACCCTCGAAGAATTCTACGCCGCCGGCGACAAGCTGAAGGCTGCGGGCTTCATCCCGCTGGCCCACGGCGGTCAGCCTTGGCAGGACAGCACCGTGTTCGAAGCGGTCGTGCTGTCGGTGATGGGTGTTGATGGTTACAAGAAAGCCCTGGTCGATCTGGACAACGCTGCCCTGACTGGTCCGGAAATGGTCAAGGCGCTGACCGAGCTGAAGAAAGTCGCGACCTACATGGACGTCGACGGCAAAGGCCAGGACTGGAACCTGGAAGCGGCCAAGGTCATCAACGGCAAGGCCGGCATGCAGATCATGGGTGACTGGGCCAAGTCCGAATGGACCGCCGCCAAGAAAGTCGCCGGCAAGGACTACGAGTGCGTAGCCTTCCCGGGCACCGACAAGGCGTTCACCTACAACATCGACTCGCTGGCCGTGTTCAAGCAGAAGGACGCGGGCACCGCGGCCGGTCAGCAGGACATCGCCAAAGTCGTGCTGGGTGAAAACTTCCAGAAAGTCTTCAGCATCAACAAGGGCTCGATCCCGGTGCGTAACGACATGCTCGCCGACATGGGCAAGTACGGTTTCGACTCCTGCGCCCAGACCGCTGCCAAGGACTTCCTGGCAGACGCCAAGACCGGCGGCCTGCAGCCGAGCATGGCGCACAACATGGCGACCACGCTGGCCGTACAGGGTGCGTTCTTCGATGTCGTGACCAACTTCATCAACGACCCGAAAGCCGACCCGGCCGATGCTGCGAAGAAACTCGGCACCGCCGTCAAGGCTGCCAAGTAACACCGGCGTAGAGCAGCTGCCAGCTTCAAGTCGCGCATCGGCTTGAGGCTGGCAGCTTGCAGCGGTCCTTCATCTTTTTTACTGGATCTTCCCATGAGTTCTGTTGCTGTGTTCAGCAAGGCCTCGCCGTTCGACGCATTGCAGCGCTGGCTACCGAAACTGGTGCTGGCGCCGAGCATGTTCATCGTTCTGGTGGGCTTCTATGGCTATATCCTCTGGACGTTTGTCCTGTCGTTCACCACATCGACCTTCCTGCCGAACTACAAGTGGGCAGGTCTGGCGCAATACGCGCGGCTGTTCGACAACGACCGCTGGTGGGTGGCGAGCAAGAACCTGGCCGTGTTCGGCGGCATGTTCATCGCGATCACTCTGGTGATCGGCGTGACGCTGGCGATTTTCCTCGATCAGAAAATCCGTCGCGAAGGCTTCATCCGCACCATTTACCTCTATCCGATGGCGCTCTCGATGATCGTTACCGGTACTGCGTGGAAATGGCTGCTCAACCCGGGCATGGGCCTGGACAAATTGCTGCGGGACTGGGGCTGGGAAGGCTTCCGTCTCGACTGGCTGATCGACCCGGATCGCGTGGTGTATTGCCTGGTGATCGCGGCGGTCTGGCAAGCTTCGGGCTTCATCATGGCGATGTTCCTCGCCGGTCTGCGTGGCGTTGATCAATCGATCATCCGTGCCGCACAGATCGACGGCGCGAGCATGCCGCGCATCTACTGGAAAGTGGTGCTGCCAAGCCTGCGTCCGGTGTTCTTCAGTGCGGTGATGATTCTGGCGCACATCGCGATCAAGAGCTTCGACCTGGTGGCGGCCATGACGGCCGGCGGCCCGGGTTATTCCTCCGATTTGCCGGCGATGTTCATGTACTCGTTCACGTTCAGCCGTGGACAGATGGGCATGGGCTCGGCCAGTGCGATTCTTATGCTCGGTGCGATCCTAGCGATCATCGTGCCTTACCTGTACTCCGAGCTGAGGACCAAGCGTCATGACTAGTCTCGCCTCCAAACCGGCCATCAGCCTGAGTCGCATCGCGATCTACGCGGTGCTGATCCTCGCGGTCCTGCTATATCTGGTACCGCTGGTGGTCATGTTGTTGACCAGCTTCAAGACCCCGGAAGACATCTCCACCGGCAACCTGCTGAGCTGGCCGACCGTGGTCAGCGGCATCGGCTGGGTGAAAGCCTGGGCCACCGTTGACGGCTACTTCTGGAACTCGATCAAGATCACCGTTCCGGCCGTGATCATCTCCACCGCCATCGGTGCGTTGAACGGCTATGTGCTGTCGTTCTGGCGCTTCAAGGGTTCGCAGCTGTTCTTCGGTCTGCTGCTGTTCGGTTGCTTCCTGCCGTTCCAGACCGTGCTGCTGCCGGCGTCGTTCACCCTCGGCAAGATGGGCCTGGCGAGCACCACTACCGGCCTTGTGTTCGTGCACGTGGTCTACGGCCTGGCGTTCACCACGCTGTTTTTCCGTAACTACTACGTGAGTATTCCGGATGCGCTGATCAAGGCTGCACGCCTGGACGGTGCCGGGTTCTTCACGATCTTCCGCAGGATCATCCTGCCGATGTCGACGCCGATCATCATGGTCTGCCTGATCTGGCAGTTCACCCAGATCTGGAACGACTTCCTGTTCGGTGTGGTGTTCTCCAGCGGTGATTCGCAACCGATCACGGTGGCGTTGAACAACCTGGTCAACACCAGCACCGGGGCCAAGGAATACAACGTGGACATGGCGGCGGCGATGATCGCCGGGCTGCCGACCCTGCTGGTCTATGTGGTCGCAGGCAAGTATTTCGTGCGCGGGCTGACGGCCGGCGCAGTCAAGGGGTAATCATGGCTACGCTCGAACTTCGCAATGTAAACAAGACCTACGGTGCCGGCCTGCCGGACACCCTGAAGAACATCGAACTGTCGATCAAGGACGGTGAGTTCCTGATCCTCGTCGGGCCTTCGGGCTGCGGCAAGTCGACCCTGATGAACTGCATCGCCGGCCTGGAAACCATCACCGGCGGCGCGATCATGATCGGTGACCAGGACGTCAGCGGCATGAGCCCGAAAGACCGCGACATCGCCATGGTGTTCCAGTCCTACGCGCTGTACCCGACCATGAGCGTGCGCGAGAACATCGAGTTCGGTCTGAAGATCCGCAAGATGAGCCAGTCGGCCATCGACGAAGAAGTCGCCCGCGTGGCCAAGCTGCTGCAGATCGAGCACCTGCTCAATCGCAAGCCGAGCCAGCTCTCCGGTGGCCAGCAACAGCGCGTGGCGATGGGCCGTGCCCTGGCGCGTCGTCCGAAGATCTATCTGTTCGACGAACCGCTGTCCAACCTCGATGCCAAGTTGCGCGTCGAGATGCGCACCGAAATGAAACTGATGCACCAGCGCCTGAAAACCACCACGGTCTACGTGACCCACGACCAGATCGAAGCGATGACCCTGGGCGATAAAGTGGCGGTGATGAAGGACGGGATCATCCAGCAGTTCGGTACGCCGAAAGAGATCTACAACGACCCGGCCAACCTGTTCGTCGCGAGCTTCATCGGTTCGCCGCCGATGAACTTCATCCCGCTGCGCCTGCAACGCAAGGACGGCCGTCTGGTGGCGCTGCTCGACAGCGGCCAGGCCCGTTGCGAGCTGCCGATGGCGATGCAGGACGCCGGTCTTGAAGATCGCGAAGTGATCCTCGGCCTGCGTCCGGAGCAGATCGCTCTGGCGAACGGCGAGGGCAACGGCCTGCCGAGCATCAAGGCTGAAGTGCAGGTCACCGAGCCGACCGGTCCGGACACCCTGGTGTTCGTCAACCTCAACGACACCAAGGTCTGCTGCCGTCTGGCGCCGGATGTGGCGCCGCAGGTGGGCGAAACCCTGACCCTGCAATTCGATCCGTCGAAAGTGCTGCTGTTCGACGCCAAGAGCGGCGAGCGCCTGGGGGTTGCCGGTCTGCCGAAGACTGAAGCGCACAGCGCCAACGTCGCTCAGTTCAAGGGTCGGTAAGAAATCAATGCGGGAGTGGGCGCGCCCATTTCCGCAGGGGATGTAAACCGCGTTGGAAAAAAACAGTTAATAACAATAAAGACGAGGATGTAGGGATGAAAAAGAAACACGTCAATGCCCGGTTGATCTGCCAAGTGTCAGCCGCGGCCGCATTGGTCATGGCCGGCAATGCCATGGCCGCCGATGCATTCAGCTCCGATTCCAAGTGGATGACGGGCGACTGGGGTGGCGAGCGGACCAAGCTGATCGAGCAAGGCATCGACATCAAGGCCGACTACGTTGGGGAAATGGGCGCCAACCTGCATGGCGGCTACAACGACGACAAGACCGGCCGCTACAGCGACCAGTTCGGTCTGGGCGTGGCGCTGGACCTGCAAAAACTCTGGGGCTGGGACAACACTCAGGCCAAGATCCAACTGACCAACCGTAACGGTCAGAACATTTCCAACGACCGCGTTGGCGACCCGCGTGCCGGCACCTTGTCTTCCTCGCAGGAAGTCTACGGTCGTGGCCACATGGTGCGTCTGACTCAACTGTGGATTCAGCACCAGTTCTTCGACAACAAGCTCGACGTCAAGGCCGGTTACTTCGGTGAAGGCGAAGACTTCAACACCTTCCCGTGCGAATTCCAGAACCTGGCGTTCTGCGGCTCGCAAGTCGGTAACTGGGCGACCAACATCTGGTACAACTGGCCCGTCAGCCAGGCCGCGATCCGTGTGAAGTACAACATCAACGACGAGCTCTACGCGCAGATCGGTGCGTACAACCAGAACCCGTCGCAGCTGGAACACGGCAACGGCTTCAAGCTCAGCGGCAGCGGCACCGCCGGTACGGTGCTGCCGGTCGAGCTGGTCTGGTCGCCGAAGGTCAACAGCCTGCCGGGCGAATACCGCGTCGGTTACTACAAGAGCACGGCTGATGCCGCCGACGTCCGTGAAGACATCAACGGCAACGACGCAGCAACCACCGGCAATGCCTACCGCACCCACAGCAGCAAGCACGGCTACTGGTTCGTTGCGCAACAGCAACTCACCAGCCACAACGGCGACGCTTCCCGTGGTCTGAACATCGCGGCCAACGCCACGTTCCACGACAAGGACACCAACTTCATCGACAACTACCAGTCGGTGATGTTTGTCTACAAAGGCCCGTTCGACGCCCGTCCGAAGGATGACGTCGGCATCGGCGCGGCGCGTATCCACGTCAACGACGACGTGAAGAAAAACGCCGAGCTGTTGAACGCCTCCAACGGTGTTTCGGACTACGACAATCCGGTGTTCTCGCCGATTCGCGAGACCGAATACAACTACGAGATCAACTACGGCTTCCACGTTACCAACTGGCTGACTGTGCGTCCGAACCTGCAATACATCACTCACCCGGGTGGCGTGGATCAAGTGGACAACGCTTTGGTCGCTGGCCTGAAAATTCAGTCTACGTTCTAACGCGTCTGCGATAAGCTCCTCTCTATGTGCGCATATTTGCGGACAGCCCAGGCTGTCCGCTTTTTTTTGGAAAGGGGTGTCGCAGCCCATGAAAGTTGAATCTGGAACCGTGGCCCATGCATGAGCATCCGCTGCAACGCTTCTTCAAATCCTTGCGCGAACGACCGGTGTTCGCCTGGGAGCGCTATCAGATGCGCGATGTGCTGGTGATCGACCATCCGCTGTGTCAGGCGGTGTTCAGTCGTCAGGGTGCGCAGTTGCTGCACTTTCAGCCGCGCGGACAAAAGCCGTGGTTGTGGTGCGCGGCGAAGTGGCCGCACGTCGGCGCGATCCGTGGCGGTGTGCCGGTTTGCTGGCCGTGGTATGGCCGTCATCCGAGTGAAAACGCATGGCCGTCCCACGGCTGGGCGCGATTGCTGGACTGGAAACTGCTCGACAGCAGCACCGCCGATGACGGCGTGCGCCTGCACTGGCAATTGCAGCTGTGCGACTGGCAGGTGGACCTGCACGCGCACCTGGGCGAACGCATGGAACTGCGCCTGAGCACCGAGCATCAGGACGACATGCCGTGCCAGTTGAGCCAGGCTTTGCACGCTTACTGGCGTATTGGCGACGTGAGTGAGATAGCGCTGTCTGGGCTCGAAGGGGCGCAGGGTTACGACCAGTTGAACCGTGAAGTCTGTCAGCAGGAAGGCGAGTTGCGGGTCGACGGCGGCTGTCAGCGCGTGTTCCAGCACGACGGCGAATTACAGCTCAAGGATCACGCCTGGCAGCGCGAGCTGTGCATCGATACCGGTGACAGCGCGGACACGGTGGTCTGGCATCCGGGGGCGCGGCCGTTGCTGGGCGTGACCTGGGATGAAATCTCGGAATTTGTCTGTGTTGAAGCGGCGGCGGGGGGCACCGACAGCCTGCATCTGGCACCGGGGGAGAAGGCGCATTTGAGTTTGCAGGCTTGGGCTGCTGCTTAGTCATTGCTCCCACGCGCAAGCGTGGGAGCAATCAGCGCGAACTAGTTGAACTCGTCACCCACCGGATACCGGCTCGCATTCAAACTCTCTTTGATCTTGCGCAAATGCGGCTGGAAATCCACCCCGCGACGCAAGGTCATCCCCGTCGCCAGCACATCCAGCACCGTCAACTGAATGATCCGCGAGGTCATCGGCATATAGATGTCGGTGTCTTCCGGTAGCGGAATATTCAGGCTCAGGGTACTGGCCTTGGCCAGTGGCGAGTTCTCGGCGGTCAGGCCCAGTACCGAAGCGCCATTCTCCCGGGCGATACGCGCTACTTCCACCAGTTCGCGGGTGCGGCCGGTGTAGGAAATGATCACGAACAGCTCACCGGTGTGCGCCACCGAAGCAATCATCCGCTGCATCAGCACATCGGCGTGGGCTGTGACGGCCAGGTTGAAGCGGAAGAACTTGTGCTGCGCGTCCAGTGCCACCGGGGCCGAGGCGCCGAGGCCGAAGAAGTGGATCTGCCGGGCCTGGATCAACAGGTCGACGGCGCGGCTGATCAGGTTCGGGTCCAGTGCCTGGCAGGCGCTGTCGAGCGAGGCGATGGCGCTGCCGAAAATTTTCTGTGTGTAGGCTTCAGGATTGTCATCAGCTTCCACTGCACGGCTGACATACGCCGCGCCGCTGGCCAGGCTCTGGGCCAGTTGCAGCTTGAGTTCGGGGTAGCCGCTGACGCCGAACGAACGGCAGAAACGGTTGACCGTCGGTTCACTGACCGAAGCGGCCTGGGCGAGGGCGGCGATGCTGAAGCGGGTGGCCTGCTGTGGGTTGAGCAGGATCACTTCGGCGACTTTGCGTTCGGCCTTGTTCAGCTCTTCAAGGCGACTCTGGATCTGTTCCAGTAAATTTCGCACGCGGTCCATAAGAATTCCTAGATTCACCGGCGCCGATAAGCGCGCGGCTATGCAAATTGGGCCTTTGATGTGGCCCGTGACGGTGGCCTATCCTACTGATGGCTCCGACCGACCACCACTCGGAATCTGTATTTTGCGAAAATGTTGTGGTTATTACTACATTTTCCCTTGAGTGATGCCTTGAAAAAAGGTATTTGTAGCTTAACTTGATAAAAGAACAAACATCATGCCTTCGATTACGGTTGAACCGTGCACCTTCGCCTTGTTCGGCGCCCTGGGCGATCTGGCCCTGCGCAAGCTGTTTCCTGCCCTTTATCACCTGGATGGCGCCGGCCTGCTGCACGAGGACACGCGTATTATCGCGCTGGCCCGTGAAGAAGGCACCGAGCAGCAGCACATGGCATTCATTGCTGCCGAACTGCGCCGCTATGTGGGCAAGGAACTGGACGAGGCCGTGGCCGAGCGCTTTCTCGCACGCCTGACCTACCTGCACGTCGACTTCCTCAAGGCTGAAGATTACGCGGCGCTGGCCGAACTGGCCGGCACCAAACAACGCATGATTGCCTACTTCGCCACCCCGGCGGCGGTGTACGGTGCGATCTGCGAGAACCTGGCGAAAGTCGGTCTGGCCGAAAACACCCGCGTGGTGCTGGAAAAACCGATCGGCTCGGACCTCGAATCCTCGCGCAAGGTCAACGACGCCGTGGCGCAGTTCTTCCCGGAGAACCGTACCTACCGCATCGACCACTACCTGGGCAAAGAGACGGTACAGAACCTGATCGCCCTGCGTTTCGCCAACAGCCTGTTCGAAACCCAGTGGAACCAGCATTACATCTCCCACGTGGAAATCACCGTGGCCGAGAAGGTCGGCATCGAAGGCCGCTGGGGCTATTTCGACAAGGCCGGCCAACTGCGCGACATGATCCAGAACCACCTGCTGCAACTGCTTTGCCTGATCGCCATGGACCCGCCGGCCGACCTGTCCGCCGACAGCATCCGCGACGAAAAGGTAAAAGTGCTCAAGGCCCTGGCGCCGATCAGCCCGGAAGGCCTGACCACTCAAGTGGTACGCGGTCAGTACATTGCCGGCCACAGCGAAGGCAAGTCCGTACCGGGCTATCTTGAAGAGCCGAATTCCAATACCCAGAGCGACACCGAAACCTTCGTCGCCCTGCGTGCCGACATCCGCAACTGGCGCTGGGCCGGCGTGCCGTTCTACCTGCGCACCGGCAAGCGCATGCCGCAGAAGCTGTCGCAGATCGTCATCCACTTCAAGGAACCGTCGCACTACATCTTCGCCCCGGAGCAGCGCCTGCAGATCAGCAACAAACTGATCATCCGCCTGCAGCCGGACGAAGGCATTTCCCTGCGGGTGATGACCAAGGATCAAGGCCTGGACAAGGGCATGCAGCTGCGCAGCGGCCCGTTGCAACTGAATTTCTCCGACACCTGGCGCAGCGCGCGGATCCCCGACGCCTACGAGCGGTTGTTGCTGGAAGTGATGAACGGCAATCAGAACCTGTTTGTCCGTAAAGATGAAATCGAAGCCGCGTGGAAATGGTGTGACCAGTTGATCGCCGGGTGGAAAAAATCCGGTGATGCGCCCAAGCCGTATGCGGCCGGGTCGTGGGGGCCGATGAGCTCCATTGCATTGATCACGCGGGACGGGAGGTCGTGGTATGGCGATATCTGATGTGAAACTGCCCGTGGGCGTGAATGCCCACGAGTTCAAGAGCCCGGTGTTGCTCGCTGAAGGCCTGGCGCTGAATGTCGCCAAACAGTTGAGCGACGCACTGGCGGCGCGCGGCAACGCGGTACTGGTGGTGTCCGGCGGTCGCAGCCCGGTGGCGTTTTTCCAGCACCTGGCCAAGCAGGAACTGGACTGGTCGAAGGTCGTCGTGACCCTGGCTGACGAGCGCTGGGTGCCGGTCGAACACGCCGACAGCAATGCCGGCCTGCTCAAGCAGTATCTGCTCAAGGGCCCGGCGGCCAAGGCGCAGTTCCTCAGCCTTTACAGCGCGGCGGCCAACGTCGAGCAGGCTGCGGAGCAGGCCGATCGGTTGCTCGCCGAGTTGCCGCCCATCGACGTGCTGGTGTTGGGCATGGGCGATGACGGTCACACCGCGTCGTTGTTCCCGGACAGTCCGAACCTGGCTGAAGCCCTGCAAGCCGATGGTACCCGTCGCTGCTGGCCGATGCTGGCGCCGAGCGTGCCGCGTCAACGCCTGACCATGAGCCGGGCGCTGCTGGCTTCGGCGAAGCACAAGATTCTGTCGATTTCCGGTCAGTCGAAACTGACCACCCTGAATGCCGCACTGGCATCCAACGACGTCGCCGCCATGCCGGTTCGCGCGTTTCTGCAACCTACGTTAGAGATTTACTGGTGCCCATGAGCCAAGGAACAGCCGCTATGACAACCCCATCCCCGACCGTTTCCATGGCGGACAAAGTTGCCCTGATCGACAGCCTCTGCGCCAGGGCGCGGATCCTGCCGGTGATCACCATCGCCCGTGAACAGGACGTGCTGCCGCTGGCCGACGCCCTGGCCGCCGGTGGTCTGACCGCGCTGGAAGTGACCCTGCGTTCGCAGTTTGGCTTGAAAGCAATCCAGATCCTGCGCGAACAGCGTCCGGAGCTGGTGACCGGTGCCGGCACCGTACTCGACCGCAACATGCTGGCTGCGGCCGAAGCGGCCGGTTCGCAATTCATCGTCACCCCGGGCATCACCCGTGACCTGCTGGAAGCCAGCGTTGAAAGCCCGATCCCGCTGCTGCCGGGCATCAGCAACGCCTCCGGCATCATGGAAGGCTATGGCCTGGGTTATCGCCGCTTCAAGCTGTTCCCGGCTGAAGTCAGCGGCGGAGTGGCGGCGATCAAGGCCCTCGGCGGCCCGTTCGGCGAAGTGAAATTCTGCCCGACCGGCGGCGTAGGCCCTGCCAACATCAAGAGCTACATGGCGCTGAAAAACGTCATGTGCGTGGGCGGTAGCTGGATGCTCGATCCGGAGTGGATCAAGAACGGCGACTGGGCCCGCATCCAGGAATGCACCGCCGAGGCTCTGGCGCTGCTGGACTGATGTTTTTGAAATAGTTTTTTCCCGACACTTCGTTGTGTGTTCTACGGCTTTAACGGTGCGCTTGGTCGGTGCACCGTTTTTTTTTGCCCGCCAAAACCTTCGTTATCTCGCGATACGTTATCTGGAGATACATAGTTACCGCACCTGGCTTGGCGTGTGGCGTTAACCTGCGTTCATCTTATGGAAGAGAGAACGCCTCATGGACAACCAGCCTTCAGCGCCATCGGTTTATCAACTGGCCCCCGAGCAAGTCGCCGGGCCCTATTTTCGCAATCCCAAACTGCTGCGCCGCAACATCAGCGAAGGCGCCGAGGGCTTGCCTTTGCTGCTGCGCCTGACCATCGTCGATGCCATGACCGCCGAACCGGTCAGCGGCGCCTTGGTGGATATCTGGCACTGCAACGCACGTGGTGCTTATTCCGGGTGGAGCCGGGTCAACCCGGATCTGGAAGTCGACGTTGAAGACATCGGCTCGATCCCGCGAACCGACGATGACACTTACCTGCGTGGCGGCCAGTTCAGCGATCACAAGGGCAGGGTGCGCTTCACCACGATCTATCCGGGGTTTTATGCCGGACGTGCCCTGCACATTCACGTGGCGGTGCGCATCGTTGCCGGCAACGAATACCTGGACGAGCGCAATGTGGCCTGGATCGGGCAGCTGTACTTTCCCGAGGTGGTTTCTCGCGGGGTGCTCAACGCCAAGGCCTATCGCGGGCGCGGCTCGGCGCCGGTGTGCAACAACGACGATATCTATTACGCCAACATGGGCGGGGAAGCCTCGACCCTGACCGTATGGCCGATTGGCCGCGACTCCCACGAGGACGGTTACTTCGGCCACCTCACGATCGGCATCGACACCTTTGCGGTGTCGTCGCAGATCAAACCCGAGGACTTCGACAAGTACACGGTTTAACGCAGTTCATTCAGCGCCAGAATCAGCGACTGAATCTCCGCCGCCGTGGTGGTCAGCGACGGCGTAATGCGGATGCATGGCCCGCAGGCTGCGCCGTTGCGCACCACGGTGAACAGGTTGTAGTCGTTGAGCAGGCGTTCGACCATCGCCTGCTGGTCGGCATGCCGGGTAAAGCGCATCGAGGTGATGCCGCAATACAGACGCGGATCGTCCGGGGTGGTGACCTCGATGCCCGGCAGGTTGCGTACGGCGCTGACCCACAGGTTGCGCAGGTAGTTCACCCGTGCACCCTTGGCCGCCGCGCCACCGAGCGCACGGTGTTCCTCGAACACCAGCGGCAGGGTCATCAGTGCCGGAATGTTCGGCGTGCTGTAGGGCGTGCGCGAGCGAATGTCGTTGAGCGGGAAATGCATCTCGCCCATGTCCGGATCGATGTCGGCCAGACGCTGCGGAGCGATATACAGAAAGCCCAGGGTCAGCGGCGAGCCGATCCATTTGTGCAGGTTGTATCCGGCGAAGGCGATGCCCAGCGCTTCCAGATCGAACTCCATCTGGCCGAGGGCGTGGGCGCCGTCGAGGATGATATCGACGCCATGTTCCCTGGCCAGCGCGGCGATCGCCTGCACCGGCATCACAAGTCCGGTGCGGTGGGTGACGTGGGTCAGCGCCATCAGCTTGAGTTTTGGATGGCGAATGAACGCTTCACGATAAGTCGCTAGCAGACTGTCGAAGCTGGCCGGGTGCGTGTGTTCGATCTCGATCACCTCGACCCCGCGATGGCGGGCCAGCCAGCGCATGGCGCCCTTGACCGTGTCGTATTCCAGATCGCAGATCAGCACCTGATCGCCAGGCTCCAGGCGGTTGTAGTTGCGGATCAGCGACTGCAGGCCGGCAGTGGCGTTATGGGTGAAGGCGATGCTTTGTGCACGGACGCCGATCATCTCGGCCAGTTGCGCGCGGATGTCGAGGCTGTCGTGCTGTTCGAAGCGTTGGCGCACGTAGATCGAGTTGCTGTTGTTGATCTGTTCGATATGGCGCTGGTAGTCCTCGACCACGGTGCGCGACATGCGCCCGAAGTAGCCGTTTTCCAGGTTTACGGGGCCGGGATGGCGGTCGTAACGGTCGGCGAAGGTTTGCCAGAAGGCTTCGTCTCGGGCGCGGCGGGTGTTATCGGGCATGGTCGACTCGGATCAGGATGCGCCTCAGTGGCGCGGGGCGGGTTTGCCATGTTTGGTGCGCAGCGGTTCCAGCAGCTCCGACAGGCCGTTGTGATCGATTTCCTGCATCAGCGCCAACAGGCCGCCGAGTTCGCCGTGGGGGAAGCCTTCCCGGGCGAACCAGTTCAGGTACGGGCCGGGGAGGTCGGCGATGATCCGTCCCTTGTACTTGCCGAAGGGCATTTCGCGGGTGATCAGCAGTTCGAGTTTTTCGGGGTTCATCGCAAGGATCGTCTGAGTTCGTAACAGTCTGGAAAATACAGGCATTCTGCATGCAGGCCAAATGACAGATCATGCAAATAACAGGCATACAGATTTCTGCTTTGTTTGTAACTTATTGAAAATTAACAAATAAATACTTTTTAAGAAGCTGGCACGACCACTGCAACACTCCTTGCATCTTTCACCCACGCAAGGAATTGAAAAATGACTGACATGAATAAAGAAGCCATCTCCGTCCTCAACGACCTGATCGAAACCAGCAAGGACGGTCAGGAAGGGTTCAAGACCTGCGCTGAAGACATCAAGCACCCGGAACTGAAAACCCTGTTCGTGAAACGCTCCGCCGACTGCGCTACCGCCGCTGCCGAGTTGCAGGCGACCGTGCGTTCGATGGGCGGTGATCCGGAAACCTCCACCAGCGTCAGCGGTGACCTGCATCGTCGCTGGGTCGACGTCAAAGCCATGTTCACCGGCAAGGATGAAGAAGCCGTACTCAACGAAGCCGAGCGCGGCGAAGACCACGCGCTGAAGGCCTATCGGGAAGCGATCGAGAAGATCAACAAGCACAACCTGGTCGGCATTCGTGATCTGGTCGAGCGCCAGTACCACGGCGTGCAACGCAATCATGATCAGGTGAAAGCGCTGCGCAATCAGGCGCGTGCCCGCTCGTAAGCGATCAACGTCCACAAAAAACGCCAGCTAGTCTGGCGTTTTTTATGTCGAGGACAATCAGCCGATGCTGATGGCCGGCAAGGTCGGCAGGGTAACGGTCTGTTGCTTGCGCGGCGCCAGAATCTCGGCTTCACCGTCCACGACCAATTCATCGCGCTGGTTGAATACGCGAGTGGCAATACGTACGCGGAACTTCGGCAGTTTCTCGAGGATTTCCAGGCGCACGGTCAGGGTATCGCCGATCTTCACCGGCTTCTGGAAGCTCATTTGCTGGCCGATATAAATGGTGCCCGGCCCAGGCAGCTCGCACGCCACTGCCGCACTGATCAGCGCGCCGCTGAACATACCGTGGGCGATGCGTTCCTTGAACATGCTGGCGGCGGCGAACTCGGCGTCCAGGTGCACCGGGTTGTGATCGCCGGACATCGCGGCGAACAGCTGAATGTCGCGCTCCTCGACGGTCTTGCTGTAGCTGGCGGTCTGGCCGACTTCGAGGGCTTCGTAAGGGATGTTGGTAACCTGGGTCATCGGTATCGGTTCCTGTGACGGATTAAATGAATCCACAAAAAATTATTCGCTGCGGTGCGGACGGGGATGGCTCAGCGCCTGGTCGATCCAGGCCAGCACATCGGCGGTCACTTCGTCGCGGTTGGTCTCGTTGAACAATTCGTGCCGCGCCTGCGGGTAGATCTTCAGTTGCAGGTTCTGGCTGCCGGCCGAGCGCAAGGCATTGGCCAGATCAGTCAGACGCTTGCCTTCACTCACCGGATCACATTCGCCGCCAATCACCAGCAGCGGCAGGCCCGGGTCGATCTGGGCGAGATTGGACGCTTTGCTGATTTGCTGCAACCCGCCGAGCAGGTCGATCCATAGCTGGTTGGTGCAGCGAAAGCCGCACAGCGGATCGGTGGCGTACTTGTCGACTTCGGCCGGATCGCGACTCAGCCAGTCAAACGCGGTGCGTGCCGGTTTGAATTTGTTGTTGAACGAGCCGAACGACAGCCATTCGATAAGCGCACTGCGACCCTTGGCGCCCTGGCGCAGTTTTTCGAACCGGGCGATCTGCCGGGCCGCGCGATACAGCGCAACCGGCTGGAAATTCGAGCTGCTGAGAATCGCGCCGTGCAGGCTGGCGCTGTGATGCAGTAAATAAGCCTGCGCGATGTAGCTGCCCATGCTGTGCCCCAGCAGCACGATCGGCACGCCGGGATGGCGCTGGCCGATGTGCTGGTTGAGGTTCGCCAGATCACCGACCACCTTGCACCAGCCATCGTCGTCGGCGAAATGCCCGAGCGTCCCATGATCGGCAGTTTTGCCATGGCCGCGCTGATCGGGTGCATACACACCGTAGCCTTCGGCGCAGAACGATTCGGCCAGTCGCGCGTACCGACCGCTGTGCTCGGCCATGCCGTGGGCCAGCAGAATCACCGCCTTCAGCGGCGCGTTCGGCAGCCACTGGTTGACGAAGAGGCGGCTGCGGTCACTCGCGTCCAGCCAGAAAGTGTCGTGGATCATGGCGATTCCTTTTGCGGCATGCTTTTGTTGCAGGGGATTGCAGAGATTGCATTGTATAGCGCGTCCGATCAGCTCACGCCACGGCAGGAAGATTCACACGATCAATGAGGACGCTGCCCATATTTGCCTGAATGACCATAGCTGCTAGTGTCCGTGAAGCCCCGCTTTTTGCTTTCGGCTTTTTCAAGGACAAGAGAAAAATGACAGCGAAGCGGCCCCGGATCGGCTCAGGTAAAGAGGACAAGAACAATGCAACCTGATTTCTGGAATGACAAACGCCCGGCGGGCGTACCCCTGGACATCGACGCGAATGAGTTCAAGTCGGTGATCGAGGTGTTCGAGCGTTCCTGCAAGAAATTCGCTGATCGCCCGGCGTTCAGCAACATGGGCGTGACCCTGACCTACGCCGAGCTCGAGCGCCAGAGCGCCGCGTTCGCCGGTTACCTGCAAGCCCACACTGATCTGGCGCCGGGGGATCGCATCGCGGTGCAGATGCCCAACGTCCTGCATTATCCGATTGCCGTGTTCGGTGCCCTGCGCGCCGGGCTGATCGTGGTCAACACCAACCCGCTGTATACCGCGCGGGAGATGCGTCACCAGTTCAAGGACTCAGGTGCCCGGGCGCTGGTGTACCTGAACATGTTCGGCCAGAAAGTCCAGGAAGTGCTGCCGGACACCGATATCCAGTACCTGATCGAAGCGAAGATGGGCGACCTGATGCCCACCGCCAAGGGCTGGCTGGTCAACACCGTGGTCAGCAAAGTGAAGAAAATGGTGCCGGCGTACTCGTTGCCACAGGCGATTTCCTTCAAGAGCGCGTTGCGCATGGGCCGGGGCCTGGGTATCAAGCCGTTGAAGGCCGGCCTGGACGACATCGCCGTGCTGCAATACACCGGCGGCACCACCGGCCTGGCCAAGGGCGCGATGCTCACCCACGGCAATCTGGTAGCGAACATGCAGCAGGTGCGCGCCTGTCTTGGTCAGTTCGGCAGCGACGGTCAGCCGTTGTTGCGCGAAGGCCAGGAAGTGATGATTGCGCCGTTGCCGCTGTACCACATCTATGCCTTCACCGCGAATTGCATGTGCATGATGGTGTCCGGCAACCACAACGTATTGATCACCAACCCGCGTGACATCGGTGGCTTTATCAAGGAGTTGAAAAACTGGAAGTTCTCGGCGCTGCTGGGGCTCAACACCCTGTTCGTCGCGCTGATGGATCATCCGGACTTCAAGACGCTGGATTTCTCCACGCTCAAACTCACCAACTCCGGCGGCACCGCGCTGGTCAAGGCCACCGCCGAACGCTGGGAGCAGCTCACCGGTTGCCGCATCACCGAAGGCTACGGCCTGACCGAAACCTCACCGGTGGCCTGCACCAACCCGTACGGCGAACTGTCGCGAATCGGTACGGTCGGCCTGCCGGTGCCGGGCACCCGATTGAAAGTCATCAATGACGACGGCGTCGAGCAGCCTTTGGGCGAGCGCGGCGAACTGTGCATCAAGGGCCCGCAGATCATGAAGGGCTACTGGCAGAAACCCGAGGCCACCGCCGAAGTGCTGGATGCCGAGGGCTGGTTCAAGTCCGGCGACATTGCGGTGATCGACCCGGACGGTTTCGTGCGCATCGTCGACCGCAAGAAAGACATGATCATCGTCTCCGGTTTCAACGTGTACCCGAACGAAATCGAAGACGTGGTGATGGCCCATCCGAAAGTCGCCAACTGTGCGGTGATCGGTGTGCCGGACGAGCGTTCCGGGGAAGCGGTGAAGCTGTTTGTGGTGGCGCGGGAAACCGGGGTCAGCCTGGAAGAGCTGAAGGCCTACTGCAAAGAGAATTTCACCGCGTACAAGGTGCCGAAACACATCGTGCTGCGTGAGTCGTTGCCGATGACGCCTGTCGGGAAGATCCTGCGCAGAGAGTTACGCGATATCGCCTAAAAGAACTGCGCTTCGCGCAATCGCGAGCAGGCTCGCTCCCACCGGTTCGCTGATGATCCTGTGGGAGCGAGCCTGCTCGCGATTTTTTGTTTACAGACCCCGGAAACCGGGACTTTCAAGGTGTTATAGGATTTTTGCTCTAAAATGACTGCCAGTAGTTCTTGAGTCATGAAAATGACTGTAGGGGCCGCTTTTGGCTCTAGTCGACCCTTGGCAAAGCTGCTACTCTCGGCGCGCTTTGTGACTTCTCGGCCTTGTAAAAAGCCAGACTCACCAATAAACAAACACCAATAATAATCGCATCAAATGCGGTGCTGAATTCGCGTTGCTGAGGAGTGGGCTTCCATGATCGAAGACTTTTGGAAGGATAAGTACCCCGCTGGAATTGCTGCCGACATCAATCCAGACGAGTACCCGAATATTCAGGCAGTGTTGAAGCAATCCTGCCAACGCTTCGCCGACAAACCGGCGTTCAGCAACCTGGGCAAGACCATCACCTACGGTGAACTGTACGAATTGTCCGGTGCGTTTGCCGCTTATCTGCAACAGCATACCGATTTGCAGCCCGGTGATCGAATCGCCGTGCAACTGCCCAACGTGTTGCAGTACCCGGTCGCCGTCTTCGGTGCCATCCGTGCCGGGCTGATCGTGGTCAATACCAACCCGCTGTACACCGCGCGGGAAATGGAACACCAGTTCAATGACTCCGGTGCCAAGGCGCTGGTGTGCCTGGCGAACATGGCGCACCTGGCCGAAGCCGTGGTGCCGAAAACCGGCGTCAAACACGTCATCGTCACCGAAGTCGCCGACCTGCTGCCGCCGCTCAAGCGTCTGCTGATCAACAGCGTCATCAAGTACGTGAAGAAAATGGTTCCGGCCTATCACCTGCCAAAAGCCGTCAAGTTCAACGACGTGCTGAGCAAGGGCCAGGGCCAGCCGGTCGCCGAAGCCAACCCGAACAGCGGCGACGTCGCTGTGCTGCAATACACCGGCGGCACTACCGGCGTGGCCAAGGGCGCGATGCTCACCCATCGCAACCTCGTCGCCAACATGCTGCAGTGCAAGGCGCTGATGGGCTCCAACCTCAATGAAGGTTGCGAGATCCTGATCACTCCGCTGCCGCTGTACCACATCTATGCGTTCACCTTTCATTGCATGGCGATGATGCTGATCGGCAACCACAACATCCTGATCAGCAACCCGCGCGACCTGCCGGCGATGGTCAAGGAACTGTCGAAGTGGAAGTTCAGCGGTTTCGTCGGTCTCAACACGCTGTTCGTGGCCCTGTGCAACAACGAAGGTTTCCGCAAGCTGGATTTCTCGGCGCTGAAAGTCACCCTGTCCGGCGGCATGGCCCTGCAACTGGCCGCCGCCGAGCGCTGGAAAGCGGTCACCGGTTGCCCGATCTGCGAAGGCTACGGCATGACCGAAACCAGCCCGGTGGCCACGGTCAACCCGATCCAGAACATCCAGATCGGCACCATCGGCATTCCGGTGCCGTCGACCCTGTGCAAAGTCATCGACGACGCCGGTGTCGAGCAGCCGCTGGGCGAAATCGGCGAGCTGTGCGTCAAGGGTCCGCAAGTGATGAAAGGCTACTGGCAGCGTCAGGAAGCCACCGACGAGATGCTCGACAGCGAAGGCTGGCTGAAAACCGGCGACATCGCGGTGATCCAGCCGGACGGCTACATGCGCATTGTCGATCGCAAGAAAGACATGATCCTGGTCTCCGGTTTCAACGTGTACCCGAACGAGCTGGAAGACGTGCTGGCGACCCTGCCGGGCGTGTTGCAATGCGCGGCCATCGGCATTCCGGACGAGAAATCGGGCGAAGCGATCAAGATCTTCATCGTCGCCAAGCCAGGCGTCACGCTGACCAAGGAAACGGTGATGGAGCACATGCGCGCCAACGTCACCGGCTACAAGGTGCCGCGTTCGGTGGAATTCCGCGATGCGCTGCCGACGACCAACGTCGGCAAGATCCTGCGCCGCGAACTGCGCGACGAAGAGCTGAAGAAGATCAAGGCCAAGAGCGCCGCATAAAACAAAAAGCCCCGCAGATGCGGGGCTTTTTGTTGAAGCAGGAATCGCTTACTGACGGAACGGCGCGAAGTTCACATTGGTGCCTGCCGGGCGCATGTCCTGCAGGTACGAGTCCTTGTCGGCGCTCAGTTCCAGGCTCAGGGCTGCCTTGCGTTTGCCTTCGTTGCGGATCACCAGACCTTCGAGTTTCTCGCGCAGAAACACCGTCGGCACTTTCAGGTGCAGCAGTTCGTCGGTGGCCGGGGTGTGCATCAACAGGTGAATCCACTCGTACTGACCGATGGCCAGACGCGACACCGGCAAGTCGAACCACCAGATGTTGCGGTTGCGGTTCAGTTCGGCGAAGTGGCAGTTGTTGGTGCCGAGCACGGCACCGCCCAGTTCCTGGTTGCGACGGGCGATGGCCTGCTTTTTATCGAGTTTCATAACATTCCTGCGGGATCGGTTCTGTGGCGCCTGGCGCCCTTATGGTGGGCATTCTCGGGGCAATGCTCGCAAACATAAAGCGCAACCTGCACACCGCGACGAAATGAAGCCCTGAAAATAAATGAAACTTGGCGCAAACCGGGCCAGTCAATCATTACGTACTGACTTTTCCCCTTCAATGCACCAAGGAGAAACACCATGAGTAGCACAGGCGATAAAGTAAAAGGCATGGCCAACGAAGCGGTCGGCAACGTCAAGCAGGGTATCGGTAAAGCCACCGACAACACCAAACTGCAAGCCGAAGGCAAACTGCAAGAGAAGAAAGGCGAGGCCCAGCAAGCGGTGGGCAAAGCCAAGGACGCGATCAAAAAAGGCGTCGACAAGGCTTGATCCAGCCTTGAACGAAACACCGAAGCGGCCATCCAAGGATGGCCGTTTTTGTGTGTCGTTCACATGCAGTCACGGATCACAGTGTTTCAGAGTCGCCAAGTAGGCTACTTTGATGAGAGAAAACGGCCCCTGAGTCGCCACGACTTCAACCTGTTTTGCGGCGAAAGGAGACGCGAATGATTTTCCCCGACATGAAAGGCCTGCCCCTGCACCGGGTCATCGTGCGTACCGTCACCGAGTTCATGGAAGACGAGATGTCGACCTATGCCTCGGCACTGGCCTACCAGATGCTGTTCTCGCTGTTCCCGTTCATTCTGTTCCTGATTGCCCTGATCGGTTTCCTGCACCTGCCGGACTTCTTTTCCTGGCTGCGCCTGCAATCGGAATTGGTGTTGCCGCCCCAGGCCCTGGAGCAGGTCAACCCGGTGATCGACCAATTGCAACAGTCCAAGGGCGGTCTGCTTTCCGTGGGTATCGTCATCGCCCTGTACACCGCGTCCGCCGGCGTGCGGCTGATGATGAGCGCGATGAACGCCGCCTACGACGTGGTCGAGGGCCGGCCGATCTGGAAGCGTTTCCCGCTGTCGATTTTCTACACCGTCGGCATCGCCGGCATGCTGCTGGCCGCTGCCGCGCTGATGGTGCTGGGGCCGCAAGTGATGGGCTGGATTGCCGGGCAGTTCGGGCTGGAAGATTTCATCGTCACCGTGTGGACCATCGCTCGCTGGCCGGTGATCGTGATCCTGATGATGGTGGCCGTCGCGTTGATCTACTACGTGATGCCCGACGTCAAACAGGAATTCCGCTTCATCACCCCGGGCTCGGTACTGGCGGTGGTGGTGTGGATCGTCGCGTCCCTGGGCTTCGCGTTCTACGTCAAGACGTTCGCCAACTACAACGCCATGTATGGCAGCATCGGTGCGATCATCGTGCTGCTGCTGTATTTCTACATTTCCGCCGCGGTGCTGTTGCTGGGGGCGGAGATGAATGCGGTGATCGAACACATGTCCAGCGAGGGCAAGGACCCGGGCGAGAAAGTCCCCGGCGAACTCGATGAGCATCCCAAACAACACGTTTCCGGCCTGGGGCGCGATCAGTCGCTCAAGCCGAACACTGACGAAGCCTGACCATGATCCGTGAAATCCTGAAGATGGGCGACGAGCGCCTGCTGCGCATTGCCCCGCCGGTGCCCGCCGAAATGCTCGACAGCCCGGAGCTGTGGCAACTGATCGACGACATGTTCCAGACCATGGAAAGCGTCGGCGGTGTCGGCCTGGCCGCGCCGCAGATCGGTGTCGACCTGCAACTGGTGATCTTCGGCTTCGAGCACAGCGAGCGTTACCCGGACGCCGAAGCCGTGCCGCAGACGATCCTGATCAATCCGCTGATCACGCCGCTCAGTCCGTTGATGGAGGAGGGTTTTGAAGGTTGCCTGTCAGTGCCCGGCCTGCGGGGCGCGGTGGATCGTTATCAGCAGATCCGCTACGAGGGTGTCGATCCCAAAGGGCAGCCGATTGTGCGTGTGGCCTCGGGGTTCCATGCAAGGGTGGTGCAGCACGAGTGCGATCACCTGATCGGGCGGTTGTACCCGTCGCGCATCACCGATTTCAGCAAGTTCGGTTTTACCGAAGTGATGTTCCCGGATCTCGATCCCAACGCTGACGATTGATCAGCCAGTGCGCGGCGCCAGTTCCATGGCAATCATCGGCTTGCTCCGCGCATAACGGCTCAAGCGCTCGGCCATCGCCTGGGGCAGGGCGGGGTCGAAGGTGAAGCCGCGCCGCTCGTAGAAACCGCGCAGGTCCGGGTGGCAGAACAGCCACACCGGCGCCTCCACATCTTTCACCGCCGCCGCGATCAACTGCGCGGCAATGCCTTGTTCGCGGCAGGCCGGATCAACGAACAACCCGGTCAGCCAATGCCCGCCGAACACCGGCCGCAGGCACAGCGCAGCCACGATCTCCTCGCGCCGCGCCACCCACAACTGCGCCTCGCGCACCGCTTTCATCGACGATTGATGCTGGCGGTAGAACTTGTTCATCAAAGGCCAGGACAGGTCGTCGAGCTGGCTGTAACGGGTGTCGGTCATGAATCGGACTGCCGGTGCAAAAGTCGCGGATTATAAAACAACGTACTCGCCGGGATAGGTGTATACCTGATCCCACATCCCCTTCAGAGGAGTTCGCATCATGTCCAAAGGTATGGATTCGAAGAAAGCCGCGAAGAAGAAACCGGCCAAGACCGCTATAGAGAAACGCCATGAGAAAAGGGCGAAGAAAGTCGACATTTTTGGCCATTGATACCGTTCCTCGGGAGCCCGTTTTTCGGGCTCCTTTCTTCTCTGCAAAAAATAATCTGCAAGATTCTCCGCTGCCGTTGCACAGAACGATCAGACCTTCGTTCCGAGCCACGCCATGCCCCACTATTTCGACGATGCCCATCGCCAACAGATCGAAACCCTGCGCCAACGCTTCACCGCCCGCACCGACTGGCCGACCTGGCTGTTGCTGATTGGCGTGTACGCCGGTTGGTTCGCGATTGTGCTGGGCAGCGAACGGCTGGGCCTCTGGTGGAGCACGCTGCTGCTGATTCCGTTGCTGGTGTTGTGGCTGTCGGTGCAGCACGAATTACTCCACGGTCATCCAACGCGCTGGACCTTCGTCAACAAAGTCCTCGGCTACGCGCCGTTCGCCGTGTGGTATCCCTACACGCTCTATCGCGACAGCCATCTGCAGCACCATCGCGACGAAGACCTGACAATCCCCGGCCTCGACCCCGAAAGCCGTTACCTGAGCGCCGAGCGCTGGCAGGGCAGTTCGCTGTTCGAACGCAGCCTGCACTGGCTGAACAAGACCGTGCTCGGCCGATTCATCCTCGGCGCACCGCTGGCATTGATGGCGCTGGCCGGTGAAGAACTGCAACGCCTGAAAAACGGTGAACGCCAGGCCTGGCTGATGTGGCTGACCCACGGTGCCCTGACTGTGCTGATGCTGGTGTTCATCGCCCGCTACAGCGTATTTCCGGTCTGGCATTACCTGCTGCTGATCAGCATCCCGGCGCTGTCGATTGCCATGGTCCGCTCCTACTATGAACACCGGCCGCACACACAACCGGAGCAACGCACCGTGCTCAACGAAGCCGGATGGCCGTGGCGCTGGCTGTTCCTGAACCTGAATTTCCATCTGGTGCACCACGATTTGCCGAAGCTGGCGTGGTATGACTTGCCCAAGGCCTACCGCATGCGCCGGGAGCAATGGATCGAACGCAGCGGCGGATTTCTGGTGCAGGGTTATGGGCAATTGTGGCGCCGGCACGGCATCAAGCCGATCGACAGTCCGCAGCATCCATTCATTTGAGGTCAGCATGTCGTCAGGTTACGCAGAGCTGTTGATGTACATCGCCCCCGAGCCGATCCGCGCGGCGAACGAGCAGTGGCTGGCGCGGATTCTCGAACACCTGGGCCGTTCGCGGCTCAGTGCCGAAGGCTTGTCGCTGCGGGATCTCTGGCTGTCGCCACAATTGGTGCTAACCCAGACCTGCGGCTATCCGCTGATGACCGCGTTGCGCGGGCAGGTCAGGCTTGTCGGCCGTCCGCGCTACGAATTGCCGGACGCCACGGCCGGCAATCATTGCAGCCTGATCCTCGCCCGCACCGATGATCCGCGCCGCAGTCTGGGAGAGTTCTTCGACAGTCGCGGGGTGATCAACAGCGAAGACTCCAACAGCGGCATGAACCTGTTGCGCCAGCGCCTGGCACCGTTGCAACGGGACGGCCATTTTTTCGCTTCGGTCGGCCTCAGTGGCGGTCACCGCGAGAGCCTGCGCTGGTTGCGCGAAGACCTTGCCGATCTGGCGGCCATCGACAGCGTGACCTTTGCGTACCTGGCGCAACACGCACCCGAAGAGGTCAGCGGCTTGCGGGTGGTGGCGCGCAGTGCGTTCAGCCCGACCTTGCCCTTCATCACTGCTTCCAGCACGACGGACCCGCAGATCGAGCACCTGCGCCGGGCCATGAACCGCAGCCTGCAAGACTTGCCGGATGTGGCCCGTGTCCTCGGTTTGCCCGAAGTCCTGCCGGCCAGCGAAAGCGATTACCTCGTCCTGCTGGACTACCAGCGCGAGGCCGAGGAACTGGGTTATGGCCGCTTGCGCTAGCGGCTTCAGATAATTCACAAATGGAATATAAAAATTCTTTTTAAGTATTTTTAACGCATAAGGCACCTTGCTAGGATCGCGCCACCGGACGACCGGACATTCAGCGACCCTTGACCAAGGAGCCCCCATGTCCGGCGCCGACACATCCCATCGCAATCATGTGAACACGTTGTTTCGCGACCATTACCAATGGTTGTGCACACGCCTGCGTCGGCAATCGAACGATGCAGCCAGCGCCGAAGACATCGCCGCCGAAACCTTCGCGCAGTTGCTCGAAGCACCATGCCTGACCGCCATCCGCGAACCCCGCGCCTTGCTTACCACCATCGCCCAGCGGCTGCTGTATGAGCGCTGGCGGCGGGGCGATCTGGAGCGTCGGCATCTGAATCAACTGCAGCAAAGTGACCTCGATCACTCGCCGTCTCCCGAAGAACTTGCCGATCTGTCGCAGTGCCTCAAGCATCTGGACCGAACGCTCCAGCGCCTGCCGGGCAAGGTGCGCTCGACCTTTCTGCTGGCCCGCATCGACGGCCTGACCTACCCGCAAATCGCCGCCGAACTGGGTATCTCCCAGCGTTCGGTGAGCATGTACATGACCCGTTCCCAGGCCCTGTGCAACCGCCACAGCGCCAACCAAATCCTGATTTCCTCCCAGAACAAGAGGTCCGCATGAGATCGATCAAAACCCTGCTCGGCAGTTCGCTGCTGGCCCTGACCCTGACGGCCGGCCACGTTGTCGCTGCGGAATCAAAAGCGCCGATCCACTTCGGTGACATCACCTGGGAAAGCGGCAGTTTCATCACCGAAGTGCTGCGCCTGATCGTCGAGAAAGGTTACGGCTACCCGACCGACACACTGCCGGGCAGCACCGTCAGTCTCGAAGCGGCACTGGCGAAAAACGACATTCAAGTGATCGGCGAAGAGTGGGCCGGGCGCAGCCCGGCATGGGTCAAGGCCGCCGCCGAGGGCAAGGTGTTCGGCCTCGGTGACACCGTGAAGGGCGCCACCGAAGGCTGGTGGGTGCCGGAGTACGTGATCAAGGGCGACCCCGAGCGCGGGATCAAACCGCTGGCACCGGAGCTGAAATCGGTGGCCGACCTGCCGCGCTACAAGGATGTATTCAAAGACCCGGAAGATCCGAGTCGCGGGCGCTTCCTCAACAGCCCGACCGGCTGGACCTCGGAAATCGTCAACAGCCAGAAGCTCAAGGCGTATGCGCTGAACGACAGCTTCGTCAACTTCCGCACCGGTTCCGGCGCGGCGCTGGATGCCGAGGTGGCGTCGTCGATCAAGCGCGGCAAGCCAGTGCTGTTCTACTACTGGTCGCCGACGCCGCTGCTCGGCCGCTTCAAACTGGTGAAGCTGGAGGAGCCGCCGTTCGACGCCGAAGCCTGGAAAACCCTGGCCGATGCCAACAACCCCAACCCGAAAGGCACCCGCTCGATGCCGGCGAGCCTGGCGATTGGCGTGTCGGCACCGTTCAAGGCGCAGTATCCGGAACTGGTGACGTTCTTTGAGAAAGTCGATTTGCCGATTGATCTGCTGAACCAGACCCTGGCCGGGATGAGCGAAAAGCGCCAGCAGCCACGTCAGGTCGCCGAAGCGTTTCTGCGTGATCAACCACAAGTGTGGAAATCGTGGGTGCCGGGTGAAGTGGCGAACAAAGTCAGCGGAAGTCTGTAGTTCTTTTCCGATAATGGTGTCGTTTCAAAAGTTGCCATTGCGAGTCGGTCGCAATGGCAACAAACATCCCGCCCGCTGAACCGATTCTTGTCCGTTTTTTGTCCTTAATCCCCGTGGTACTGGCCGACTAGTGGCCTTGCGCAAGGCTTTGCGCTGTCTATGCTCACACGTAACTAACTATGTCGACCGCCATCCAAAGCGCCTCGACAGCAATCGGTTAGCCGAGAACAAAGCTGCCAGAGTGCGCAATCCAAGGCACCGACACTTAACCGGCAAGGAGCATGTTTTTTAAATGGAAGTTCTTCTACACGTTAGGAATGGCCCGTTCGCGGGCTATCAAGAGAAGGATGTCTTGATTAGAGCGTCGCTGCATGGACTCTTTGATTAATCATCGTTTATCACCTGACAACTTCCTCCCGTGGAGGAATGCGTGTGCCTGTTCTGTGGAACGTAGTGGTGGATTCTGAAAGACCTGAACTTTCATCAAATCAAAAGACCGCGCTCAAGGTGATAGAGACATGTTCAACCTACATCACAAGGCTGACCTGCAGGAAATCGAACGCTTCAGCTGTGCCCTGACCGAAGCCAATGCCAAGCTGGAGGCGATCAGCCGTTCGATGGCGATGATCGAATTCACTCCCGACGGGATCGTGCTGGATGCCAATGACAACTTCTGCAAGACCATGGGCTACAGTGCCGAGGAAGTACGCGGCAAACATCACCGGATCTTTTGTGAGGAAGAGTTCTATCGCAGCGAGGAGTACGCCAAGTTGTGGCGTGACCTGGCCCGTGGCGAACCGCTCAGCGGGACCTTCCTGCGCCTGAACAAGCGTGGCCAGGAGATCTGGCTGGAAGCGAGTTACATGCCGGTGTACGGCCCGGACAAACAAGTCCGAAGTGTGATCAAAGTAGCGTCGGACATTACCGCGCGAGTGAACAAGGAAAAAGAAGAGGAAAGCATGCTCGCGGCCATCAGCCGTTCGATGGCGGTGATCGAGTTCACCCCGGAAGGCAATGTGATCTCGGCCAACGACAATTTCCTCAAGACCATGCAGTACTCGCTCAACGAAATTGTCGGCCATCACCACAGTCTGTTCTGTCACCGTGCCGAAGCCGAGTCGGCGCAGTACAAGGCGTTCTGGGCTTCGCTCAATCGCGGCGAATATCACTCGCACCGCTTCGAACGCAAGAACAAGTCCGGGCAGACCGTGTACCTCGAAGCCTCGTACAACCCGCTGTTCGACGCCAAGGGCCGCCTGTACAAAGTGGTGAAGTTCGCCAGCGATATCACCCACCAGATGACCACTTTGCAGACCGCTGCGGAATCGGCCCACAGCACCTCGGTACAAAACGACGCCTGCGCGCAAAAAGGCTCACAGGTCGTGCAGCAAACGGTGCAGATCATTCAGGACATTTCCCGCGACCTCAACGAAGCGGCGCTGAGCATCGATGCGGTGAGCAAGCAGTCGGACATCATCGGCACCATCGTCCAGACCATTCGCGGGATTGCCGACCAGACCAACCTGCTGGCACTCAACGCGGCCATCGAAGCGGCGCGGGCCGGCGAGCACGGACGTGGTTTTGCGGTGGTGGCGGATGAGGTGCGCAGCCTTGCGGCGCGGACCAGTCAGGCGACCCTGGAGATCGTCGATGTGGTGCGCAAGAACCACGAGTTGTCACTGAGTGCGGTGTCGAGCATGCAGTCGAGCCTGAGCCGCACCGGGCTCGGGGTGGAACTGGCGAACGAGGCGGGGGATGCGATCCGCGAGATTCAGCAGGGCTCGCGGCACGTGGTGGATGCGATCAGCCAGTTCAACGAGACGTTGCAGTTGAACTGACGGCTTTACGGCTGAAAAAAAGGATCCCCTCGGGGATCCTTTTTTCATTGCGCCGTTCGTTAGAGCGAAGCGAGGAACTTGTCTGCCGACTGGTCGCTGATCTTGACCGAGTTGGCGTCTTGTTTGTTCTGCTTCTCGGCCTCGGCCAGCTTCATCTTGTCCTGCAGGCGATCGGCGATCTCCTTGCCGATGGCCAGTTGTTTCTCCGGCGGCATGGCTTTGATGTCGTCCTCGGTCAGACCCATTTCCTTCAGGATACTGTCGCGCAGGCGCTGTTCCGGCGACTTGCTCATGTAGTCCTTGAATTCGTCCGTGGCGGAGGTGCCGGCGGTCTTGGTCGACGTGGCATCGGTCGCTTGCAGGTTTACACGCGTCTTGGCGAACGCCTCGTCGACGTTGTCGCTGATGCGCGTGGCTTCGCTGACTTGCTGGGTGGCCAGTTGCGTGGCCGAGCTTTGCACCTGATTGGTGGCTTCGGTGGTTTGCGCCTGCGCCTGGTTCTGCAGGGTTTGCAGCATGGCGCCGTGAAGCCCGCCTTGCAGACCGGCCGCCGCCGTGGCGGTTGCGTCATCGGTGATGCGCTTGGGCAGATGAATCAGATCCGCTTGTTTCGAGCTGACCAACATGATGGAGGACCTTGTGGTAATTGCTGTCGGCGGTAAAGCAGCAATTACCGTGCCGTCAGAATAAGTCCCGTGAATTCAGCAGGTTAATGAATTTCCAGTTTTCAGAAGCGGTCATCCTTTGCCGTCCGGCGGCAGAAGATGACCGTTGCCCGTCAGCGATGAGCGATGTTTTCCAGCGCAAGATTGCGGGTGCGGGGCCCGAAGTAACCGATGGTCAACATCACGATCAGCATGCTGGCAACGATGAATGCCAACACGCCCGGCGTGCCGAAGTGGTCGAGGAACAGACCGATCAACAGGCTGCTGAACACCGTCGACAAGCGACTGAACGAATAGCAGAACCCCACCGCCCGGGCGCGGATGTTGGTGGGGAACAGTTCGCTCTGATAGGAGTGATAACTGAAGCTCAGCCAGGCGTTGCAGAAGGTGATCATCACGCCGCAGAAGATCAGGCCGAAGGCGCTGGTCTGCAACGCGAACAAGGTGCCGAAAGTCATGGCGCCGAGGGCCGAGCCGACGATCTGCCACTTGTTCTCGAAACGGTTGGCAAATTTGACGAACAGCAACGGCCCGAGCGGGTAGGCGAGGGTGATGATGAACGCATACATCAGGCTGTGAGTGACACTGACGCCCTGACCGGAGAGCAGCGCCGGCAGCCAGTTGCCGAAGCCGAAGAAGCCGATGGCCTGGAAGATGTGGAAGACGATCAGCATCAGCGCGCGGCGGCGGTATGGTGGTTGCCAGATATCGGCAAAACGGCCCTTGCCTTCGACATCCACGGCTACCGCTTCCGGTGCGTCCAGTGGTTGACGGTGATCTTTCTCGCAGCGTGCCTCGATACCGTCGAGAATCCGGTTCGCCTCATCGAAACGGCCATGCTGGGCCAGCCAGCGCGGCGACTCCGGCAGGCGTTTGCGCAGCCACCAGATGAACAATGCAAACACCGCACTCGCCAACACCACCCAGCGCCAGCCGGATATTCCGAACGGCGCCTGCGGCACCAGCCACCACGACATCAATGCCACCGCCGGCACCGACAGGAACTGCACGAAAAACGCGAAGGCAAACGCCGAACTGCGCATGCGCTTGGGCACCAGTTCCGAGAGGTAGGCGTCGATGGTCACCAGTTCGATGCCGAGGCCGATGCCCACCAGAAAACGCATACAGATGATCCCCAGCGCCGAACTCTGCATGCCCATCAGCACCGTGGCCACGGTGTACCAGACCAGCGCGAAGGTGAAGATCGCCCGCCGCCCGAAACGATCCGCCAACGGACTGAGCAGACTGGCACCGAGAAACAGCCCAAGGAAGGTCGCCGAGGCGAACGCGGCCTGATCGGAGAAACCGAACACGCCCTGATTGCCGGTGGCGAAGATGCCGTCACGGATCAGCCCGGGGCTGATGTAGGCGGTCTGGAACAGGTCGTAGAGTTCGAAGAAACCACCAATCGACAGCAACGCCACCAGCCGCCAGATCGTGGCGACTGCCGGCAGGCGGTCGATGCGGGCGGAAATCTGTGCGGCGCGTATCGGGTCGATGCCGTCGCGTTGCGCGGCGGCGGGGGCGTGTGCAGTCATGGGCCGATCCATTTTTTTATGATGGAAAAGCTTAGCCTGCTATCGGAAATCAAGGATTGCTTATATCGGCGGCTTACGCGGGAAAACCGCCGATTTCTTGCAATATCCGCTTACCAATCAGCGATTCATGCTGCGGGTGCCGGATCCGGCAGCGCCGAGGCCGGCAAACCGAACACCTTATCGAACAGCCAGTTGAAGGCGAAGGTGTAGCAAGGGATGAACACGATCAGCGCCAGATCCAGCAGAAAGGCCTGCACCAGACTGATATTCATCCACCAGGCGATCAGCGGAATCAGGAACACGATCAGCGTCAGCTGAAAGCCGACGGCGTGGGCGATGCGGCGTTTGACCGTGCGTGTGCGCGAGACCTGACGGCTTTCCCAGCGCTCGAACAGCGAGGTGTAGATGAAGTTCCAGGTCACGGCGATGGTGGTGATGATCACCGCCAGCGGACCGGTGCTGCCGGGCGAGGTGCCGGACAACAGGGCCAGGCCGAGGGCCGAGAAGGTCATGCCGATCACTTCATAGAGCGATACATAGACCAGTTTGCGTTTGACGCCTTGCATGGGGAATTGCCTCTTTCTTGCGACTGGTGGCCAGCGGGGCTGGCGAAGGCGACGAAAGATAGCTTCAATGGGGATGACAGAAAAAGTCAGCAGCTTTCAGTTTTATTGATAGGTAGATGATGTGAATTTCAACAGCGAAAGCATCGAGCTGTTTCTGGCCGTGATCGAGCGCGGTTCTTTTTCCGCCGCTGCCAGGGCGTTGGGCAAAGTCCCGTCGGCGGTGAGCATGGCCATCGGCAATCTGGAAGCCGAACTCGGCTATCCGCTGTTCGACCGCAGTCACCGCGAACCGCAACCCACGGCGATGGCGCTGTCGCTGGTGCCCCATGCGCGACTGATCGCCGATCAGCTCAAGCAATTGCAGGTGCATGCGGTGCAGCTGTCGTTGGGGCTGGAGAGCAAGTTGTCGATTGGCGTGGCGACGGATATCGATCGTCGACGGTTGTTGGCGGCGATCAAGGAGATCAACGAGCGTCATCCGCTGCTCGACATCGAAGTGCTGACCGCGCCGCAGGATGACGTGCTGGCGATGCTTCACAGTGGCCGGGTCAGCGTGTGCCTGGCGTTCGCCGGGTTGAGCGTGAACGTGCTGGAGCGCTTTCAGTTTGTCGGCAGTGAACGGATGATCGCCACGCTGGCGGCGGACAGTCCGCTGTTGCAGGGACAGGATCTGTTTCTCGAAGATCTGGTGCATGTGCGGCAGATCGTCGTCGGCAGTCGCGACTTGCCGATCAGCGAAACCCGGCCGCTGGTGGCTGAATCCCACTGGCGCACCGACAGTCTGGAGACGGCGCTGGAGATGGTCGAGGCGGGGCTGGGCTGGGGCAATTTTCCGCTGTCGGTGGTGCAGCCTTGGCTCGATAGCGGACGATTGAAACGGCTGAATTTCCGCAACATCGAAAACGGGCTGGTACTGCCGGTGCATGCGGTGTGGCTCAAGAGCCAGCCGTTGCAGAAGGGGGCGCTGGCTCTTGTGGAGTTACTCGGTAGCTAATACGTGGCTATATTCCAAGGAGACTACAGCGACTCTCAAGAGCAATCGCCCCACAGAAAGAGGGCGTTTGCCTGGATTACTTGCGAAGAGAATTACGAAGTCGGCGGGTCCACATAGCCTAGATATTCGTGAGAGAGAATTTTGCGCGAATGATGGCATTCTTCGTCGGATTTGCGGCGTCTTGGGCGGTAAATTCAATTTCACCGCTTGCCGATTTCTTGATATCTACTGCGCTTAGAGTGATTTTGCCCGATACCGCATTCCAGGAACTGTCGCCCGGTTTTCCTGTGTTGTAAAAAGCGGACGCGCCGGCACCAATCGGGAAAACACCAGGGTTGATAGCGCCTGACAAATCACACTGAAGCCCTTGTTCTGGTTGTGTTGAACCCGGTACGAACCCGGCAACGCTCAGCGTGCCGGTTGCAAAATCGAGATAGAGGGTGGTGAAGTCGAGGGATATCTCTGTGCCGCCGTTTTCCTGGATTTTCGCGTTGAAAGTTCCCGTAGCGTTTGATTTTTTCATGATCACATCCTTGGTGAATAAGGGAGGGCGCGTCGTTGATCAACGCGGCAGCCACATGATTCTCCCCGCTCAGAATGCTGTCTACTGTCAGAACTTACAGGTGGCACCTATCAGGTGCTCTCGCGGATCTTAAGTTCGAAGCCCATATCCTCGACCGGCCGCGCCACGCTGTTGCCGGCCATCAATGTCAGCATCTGCTCCGCCGCACGCCGGCCGATGGCCTCGCGCGGGGTGTTGATGCTGCTGAGGCGCGGCACCATGTGCTCCGACATCGGCAAGTCATTGAAGCCGAGGATCGCCACCTGCTCGGGAATCCGGATCCCGTTGCGCAGCGCCTCGAGCAGGGCGCCCTGAGCCAGGTCGTCGTTGCCGAAGAAGATCGCATCGACGTCCGGATGTGCCGCCAGCAGTTGCAGGAACAACTCGCCGCCCAGTCCTACGGACGAAGAACGCGGGGTCAGCACTTCCAGATCCGGGTCGTAGCGACCGGCCTTCTGCAGTGCCTTGCGAAAGCCTTCACCGCGCAGCAGGGTGCGCTGATCGAGCTGCGCGCCGATGTAGGCCAGGCGCTTGCGGCCACGGGACAGCAAATGCTCGGCGGCGGTTTCCCCGGCGCTGAGTTGGGAGAAGCCGACGCAATTCACACCGGCGGCACTGTCCAGCTCCATCATGTACACGCAGGGAATGTTGCTGGCCTCGATCATCCGCCGCGAGGTTTCGGTGCGGTCGAAGCCGGTCAGCAGAAGGCCACGTGGCTGATAGGCCATGTAGTTGCGCAGCAGGTTTTCTTCTTCATCCCGGGAGTAGTGGAAGTTGCCGATCAGCACTTCGAAGCCCTTGGGCGTGAGCACCCGATGAATGGCTTCCAGGGTGTCGATGAACAACAGGTTGGCCAGCGAAGGCACCAGCACCACCACCGAATGGCTCTGGGCCGAGGCCAGGGCGCGGGCGGCGGGGTTGACCACGTAGTTGAGTTCCAGCGCGGCTTTTTGCACTTTTTCCACCAGTTCGGTGGCGACGGTACTGACCCCGCGCAGGGCGCGCGAAGCCGTAATCGGACTGACCCCGGCCAGCCGGGCGACTTCATTAAGGGTGGGACGGCCGGTGGTGCGGGTGTTTTTATCGTTTTTAGGGGTGGTCATCGGGCGGCTTGCCAAACAAAAATCAAGGCACTAAGGTAGCGCTGTCCTTATGCAGCTGCAAATGCGTGAGCGAGGTCCTGCCTGATCCTCGCTTTTTGGCGTTGGGACAAAACCTGCTGCAACCCAAAAAAACGACAAGAAGGCGTCGGCAACTTCTGCCTGTGCACTAGAGTCATAGCTAGCAAAGGTAGCGCTGTCTGCGCGCTGAGGTGTTACATGAATCATCCCATCACCGCCCTGGTCATCATGGGCGTTGCCGGTTGCGGCAAGACGTGCGTCAGCGAGGCCCTGTGCCAATTGAGCGGCGCCACTGCCATTGAAGGCGATACTTTCCATCCGGCCGCGAACATCGAAAAGATGAGCGCGGGGATTCCCCTGAACGACGAAGACCGCGCCGGCTGGCTCGACAGCCTGTGCGATGAGCTGCGTCGTGTTGACGCTCTGGGCGAACGCCCGGTGCTGACCTGCTCGGCCCTCAAACACATTTACCGCGAACGTCTGCGCAGCGCCTTGCCGGGCCTGGGCTTCGTGTTCCTCGAATTGACGCCTGAAGTCGCCGCCGACCGCGTGTCCCATCGCCCGGGCCACTTCATGCCGGCGACGCTGATCGAAAGCCAGTTCGCCACCCTCGAATCGCCGGTAGGCGAGCCGTTGACCCTGGCCCTGAACGCTTCGATCCACAGCGTTGAAGAACTGGCGTCGCAAGCCCACGTCTGGTGGCAGGCCCATGGCCTGAAACAGGCGGTATGAGTGTGATTGTGAAGACAGCGCTGTCCTTTCGACTTCTGATTAACCCGCTTTAATAACAACAACAAACCAGGAGACACCCCCAATGTTTGGCATGTCCCATGACGCCTACCTGCTGCTTGATGCAGTAGTCACGGTGATCGGGCTTATCGTCCTGATCACCAAGTTCAAGATTCACCCCTTCATTGCCCTGACCATCGCCGCCGCGTTTCTCGGCCTGACGTCCGGCATGCCGATCGGCACCATCATCAAGGCGTTCCAGGACGGCTTCGGTGGCGTGCTCGGTTTCGTCGGCATCATCCTCGCGCTGGGCACCATGCTCGGCAAGATGATGGCCGAATCCGGCGGTGCCGATCAGATCGCCCAGACCTTGATTCGCGCCTTCGGCAAGGACAAGGTCCAGTGGGCGATGATGTTCGCCGCGTTCCTGGTGGGCATTCCGCTGTTCTTCGAAATCGGCTTCGTGCTGCTGATTCCGCTGGTGTTCATCGTCGCTCGCCGCACCGGTGTGTCGATCATCAAGATCGGCATCCCGCTGCTCGCCGGCCTGTCCGCCGTGCACGGTCTGGTGCCGCCGCACCCGGGCCCGCTGCTGGCCATCGGCGTGTTCGGTGCCGACATCGGCAAGACCATTCTCTACGGCCTGATCGTCGCGCTGCCGACCGCCATCATTGCCGGTCCGATCTTCGGTACGTTCATCGCCAAGCACATTCCGGGCACGCCGAATCAGGAACTGGTCGATCAACTGGCCCGTGAAACCGATTCGACCAAGCTGCCAAGCTTCGGCATCACCCTGGTCACCGTGCTGCTGCCGGTGTTCCTGATGCTGCTGAAAACCTTCGCTGACGTGGCGCTGCCGGACGGTCATTTCTTCCGCACCTGGATGGACATGATCGGTCACCCGATCTCGGCGCTGCTGCTGGCGTTGCTGCTGTCGCTTTACACCTTCGGCCATAAGCAGGGCATCGGTTCCCAACAGATGCTCAAGTGGCTGGATGCGAGCCTGGCACCCACCGCCGCGATCATTCTGATCATCGGCGCTGGCGGCGGCTTCAAGCAGATGCTGGTGACCAGCGGCGTGGGCGACGTGATCGGCCACATGGCGGTCAGCGCGCAGATTTCGCCGATCCTGCTGGCGTGGCTGGTGGCGGCGGTGATCCGTATCGCGACCGGTTCGGCCACCGTGGCGACCATTACAGGCGCGGGCATCGTGGTGCCGGTGGTCGGGATGATCCCGGGTGTGAACCGCGAGTTGCTGGTGCTGGCCACCGGTGCCGGTTCCCTGATCCTGTCCCACGTCAACGACGCCGGTTTCTGGCTGGTGAAGCAGTACTTCAATATGACCGTGGCCGAGACCTTCAAGACCTGGACAGCGATGGAAACCATCCTGTCGGTGGTCGGCCTGGGCTTCATTCTGTTGCTGTCGCTGTTCGTATAACGGCGAATCGCAGGCACAAAAAAACCGCAGCGATGCGGTTTTTTTGTGGGCGACATTTGCGAGTTACTTGGTGCCCAGGCCATCCGCCCGGAACATGCCGCGAATCCCGCGTACTGCCTGACGAATCCGGTCCTGGTTCTCGATCAGCGCGAAGCGCACGTGGTCGTCGCCATACTCACCGAATCCGACACCCGGCGAGACGCAGACCTTGGCCTCGGCCAGCAGTTTCTTGGCGAATTCCAGCGAACCGAGGTGCGCGTAGGCTTCGGGAATCTTCGCCCAGACGTACATCGAAGCTTTCGGGTTCTCGACCATCCAGCCCAGCTCATGCAGGCCCTTGACCAGCACGTTGCGGCGCTGGCGATACTGCTCGGCGATGTCGCGCACGCATTGCTGATCGCCTTCCAGCGCGGCAATCGCGGCCACCTGCAGCGGGGTGAAAGTGCCGTAGTCGTGGTAGCTCTTGATCCGCGCCAGGGCGCTGACCAGCTCCGGGTTGCCGACCATGAAACCGATGCGCCAGCCCGCCATGTTGTAGCTCTTGGACAGGGTGAAAAACTCCACCGCGATGTCCTTGGCGCCCGGCACCTGCATGATCGACGGGGCTTTCCAGCCGTCGTAGACGATGTCGGCGTAGGCCAGGTCGTGCACCACCAGCACGTCGTACTGTTTGGCGAGGGCGATCACCCGCTCGAAGAAATCCAGCTCCACGCACTGCGCGGTCGGGTTGGACGGGAAGCCGAGGATCATCATCTTCGGCTTCGGGATCGAGCCGCGAATCGCCCGTTCCAGCTCATCGAAGAAGTCCACGCCCGGCACCAGTGGCACCGACCGCACTTGGGCTCCGGCAATCACGGCACCGTAGATGTGAATCGGGTAGCTCGGGTTCGGCACCAGCACGGTGTCGCCCTGATCCAGGGTCGCCAGCATCAGGTGCGCCAGGCCTTCCTTGGAACCGATGGTGACGATGGCTTCGCTTTCCGGGTCGATGTCGACCTCGTAGCGGTCCTTGTACCAGTTGGAAATCGCCCGACGCAGGCGCGGAATGCCCTTGGACGTGGAGTAACCGTGGGTGTCTTCGCGTTGTGCAACCTGCACCAGTTTTTCAACGATGTGCGGCGGCGTGGCGCCGTCGGGGTTGCCCATGCTCAAGTCGATGATGTCTTCGCCACGACGTCGGGCGGCCATCTTCAGCTCGGCAGTGATGTTGAAAACGTAAGGGGGGAGTCGATCTATGCGCGCAAAGCGGCGCGGCGAACCTTGTTCAGCCATTGTTGCCTCGGATAACGTAAGCGCCCGGAACCGTCCGAGCGACGCTGGTCACTGCGGTGACCTGTGGCGGAAGATAAGGGCAGCGATGGCAGACTGTCCAGCGTGCACGACAACAATTTTTTCCCAAGGAAAACGGTCAATGGAATTCACCAGCGGCTTCTTGCTGAGCCTTTCGCTGTGCCTGGACATCGGCGTGGCCAACATCGCGATGATCACCCTGGCCATGCAACGCGGCTACTTTCAGGGTTTTGCCCTGGGCCTCGGCACCTGCGTCGGCGACCTGATTTACGCGGTGCTGGCGCTGGCCGGAATGACCGTTCTGCTGCAATACGAAACCGTGCGCTGGGTGCTGTGGATCGGCGGTTCGGCGCTGCTGATCTACTTCGCGGCGAAGATGATCTATTCGGCGATCCACCACGAAGCGCAACTGGCGGCGACGGCCGAAGTCGGCCAGAACTCCCATCGCAAGGAATTCTTCCGCGGGATCTTTCTCGCCATGTCGTCGCCGAGCGCCATCCTCTGGTTCGCGGCAGTGGGCGGCACGTTGATCGCCCGATCCGGTGGCGGTGGCCCTCTGAGTTCGGCGCTGTTCCTTGGCGGTTTCCTGTGTGCCGGTCTGCTGTGGTCGGCGGGCCTGTGCTTCGCGGCTAGCCATGGCGGCAAGTTTCTGGGCGACAAGCTGTTGCGCTACTCCTACATGGCATCTGCAGCGATCTTCTGCTATTTCGCGGTCTACGTGATCGTATCCGGTTACAACGAATTCGTCGGCTCCGGCGCCGCCGAAGCGCTGCATACGCTGTAAATGTGCGAATCGGGTTTGGCTTCTATACTCCCAGCCGAACCCACTTTTTTCGTTCCAAGGAGTCGAGTCATGGATGAGCAAAAACGCGTCGAAGTGGCTGAACCTCGCTTCGAACATGGACACTTCCTGCTGATTGCAGGTTTTCGCGATCGCTTTACCAAAGAGACCGTCCAGGACATCCCTGCGCTGTGGGAAAAACTGATCCCGCACATCGGAAATATTCCGGGGCAGAAGGGTGAAGTGACCTACGGCGTCTGCAGCAATTTCGACGGCAACGGCGGTTTCGATTACATGGCCGGGGTCGAGATCAGGAAGCTGGACGACTTCCCGCAGGAAAAGTATCCGTGGATCGAAATCCTCCCGCGCCAGTACGCGGTGTTCGAGCACAAGGGTTCGCTCGACCTGCTGCCGCAGACCATCGAGTACATCTACAAAACCTGGCTGCCGGCCTCCGAATACAAGGGCCTCAACGCCCCGGAGCTGGAACGCTACAGCGCCGATTTCAATCCGAAAACCAATACCGGCAAGCTGGAAATCTGCGTCCCGGTCGAAAAGAAAACTTGATGAACGACCGGCAGCGCGAACCCGCTTCGCGCTGCCGATCAAGCCTTACTTGCCCTTGATCCGTCGTGCCCGCAACAGGTCGATGCCCAGGGTAATGAAGCCGAAGAAGCTGATGCCCAACACCATCAACAAACCGATTTCCACGCTGCTCATAAGTTGTTTCCCCTTCGGGTGATCAGAGACAGTGCTCAGGAATAGACCGTCCCGAATCCGAAGAAAAGCGCTTATACGCAGGCTTTACGCCGCCCGTGCGGATCGATATGAACACCTTATTCCTTTATCCTTGGCAGCCCTGTTTTCACTGATTTCGAGCCGCCATGAACACCGTCATCCGCCACGTCACCGCCGCCGATCTGGATCGCTGCTACGCCATCGAAACCCTCGCCTATGAAGGCGACGAAGCCGCGACCCGTGAGAAGATCGCCACGCGTATCGCCACCTGGCCGGACGGTTTCATTGTCGCCGAGGTGGACGGGCAGGTGGCCGGCTTCATCAACTCCGGCGCGGCGTTTGACGTGCAGATGTCCGACGAGGCGTTCAAGGAGCTGATCGGCCACGACCCGGCCGGGCCGAACGTGGTGATCATGTCGGTGGTGGTGCACCCGGATTATCAGGGCCTGGGTCTGGCCAAGCGCTTGCTGGGCGAATTCATCGAGCGCATGCGCGCCCAGGGCAAGGCGACAATTCACCTGATGTGCAAGGAACGGCACATCCCGCTGTACGCCGGATTCGGTTTTGCCTACATCAAACCGTCCGAGTCCGACCACGGCGGGATGGCGTGGCATGAGATGATTCTGACGCTGTAAAAACCTCAGTAGAGCGTTTCACGCACCCGCGTCGGGGCCTCGCGATCATAGGCCTCGGCATCAAACTGCCCATCATTCAGCCGCTTGTGAAACGCGCCCGCCGTCGGCAGCGCCGAGCGCGGAAGATGGGTTTGCGGATTCCATGCATCCGATCGCACAAACGCTTTCGAGCAATGGAAGAACGCTGCCTCCACCGTCACCAGCAACACCGTGCGCGCCGGTTTGCCGTTGACCGCGAAGCTTTCCAGCAACTCCGGATCAGCGCTGATAGTTGCGGTGCCGTTGACCCGCAACGTCTCGCCAATCCCCGGAATGATGAACAGCAGCGACACCCGTGGATCGTGCAGCACGTTGCGCAAGGTATCGATGCGGTTGTTGCCCGGACGGTCCGGCAAAGCCAGGGTGCGTTCGTCGATGATTCGCACAAACCCCGGCGCGTCGCCACGCGGCGAACCGTCGATGCCATCGGCGCCCACCGAACTGACAATCACCAGCGGCGAGACCCGGACCATCGCCTGATAGTCCTCGTTGAGAAAGCCGATCTGCTTGCGCACTGCCCGCTCGTGGGGCAGTCCGTAAATGGCTTCCAGCGCTTCGATTGAATCGATCATCGTTGCTCCCTCGACGATTAGAAGAACAGGCCCATGCGCCGCTCGTAACCGATGCGACCCTTGTACGCTTCGCCGCTGTCGACGAAACCGTACCTGGCGTACAGCGCAATCGCGGCGTCGTTGTCGGCGTCCACCGACAGTTCCAGCCCTTTGATCTCCGGCCAGGCCTGACGCGCAACGTCCGGCAACGCCAGCAGACAGGCCTTGCCATAACCCTTGCCCTGGGCGCGGTGATCGACCTGCAATGCATGCAGGGTTGCGCTGTGCTCATCGGCCCATTCCGGCAACACCGGCGGGCGCTTGAGCAGCAGGAATGCCACCGGCACCTCTTCGGCGAGCAGCGCAAAACCTTTCACGCCGGGGCCGGGTTTCGACAGCAGCGTGTGCAGGGCGCCGTGGATGTCGCCGGAGAACTTGATCTGCTCGGCGTGGATTTCAATGGCCTCGACCTGCTGGCGTTGGGTGGCGTTCAGGCTTTCGTAAGGCACGAGTCGGGCTGACACGGGAATTTCCTTTTTCCTACAAAGATGAGTCCCGGATTCTAGCGATTTTGTCTTCTTCGGAATTTTTTTGTTTCAGCTGTCGATCCGGCCAGTCGCCGAACGACAAAGGGTGTCTTCACAACAAAAAACAGGGAGAAAACCCATGAGTACGCAAGCGCAGATTCAAGCCATCATCGACACTTACCGTCAGGCCGTCATGACCAAGGACGTGGAAAAGGTCATGACCCTTTACGCCGACGACATCCTCTCGTTCGATGCGATCAAGGCCCTGCAATTCAAGGGCAAGGAGGCCTACCGCGCCCACTGGGTGGCCTGCATGGAAATGTGCCCCGGCCCGCACATTTTCGAGTTCCACGAAATCGCCATCGAGACCGGCGACAACATCGCCTTCGCCCACTGGGTCGCCAACTGCGGCGGCACCAATGACAAGGGCGAAACCCAGAGCTGCTGGATGCGCGCCACCGCCTGCTATCGGCTGGTCGGCGGAGCGTGGAAAATTGCCCATGAACACTGGTCGGCACCGTTCGATCCGATGACCGGCTCGACGCTGTTCGATGCGAAACCCTGATCTTCAGCCATAGTTGATCCGTCCGATTCAGGAGAACGCCATGAAGTATTTATGCCTGGTCTACAGCGATGAGCGCCTGCTGCATTCGTCGCCCGACAGCCCGGAAGACGCCGAGTGCTGGGCCTACGCCGAGTCGATCCAGGGCAGCGGGCGGATGGTCGCCGCCGAAGCGCTGGAGTCGGTGCAGACCGCCACCACGGTGCGCATGCGCAACGGCAAGTTGTCGATCACCGACGGCCCGTTCGCCGAGACCAAGGAGCAGTTGGCCGGTTTCTACCTGATCGACGCGCGGGACCTCAATGAAGCGATCCAGGTCGCCGGCAACATTCCGGCGGCCCGGGTCGGCAGTGTTGAAGTGCGTCCCGTGCGGCAGTTGAATGTCTGAGGTCGCGGCCCGGGTCGCGCAGGTCTATCGCGAAGACTCGCGGCGGATCCTCGCGACCCTGATCCGTCTGCTTGGCGATTTCGACCTCGCCGAAGAAGCCTTGCACGAGGCGTTCTTCGTCGCGGTCGAACGCTGGCAGCAGGATGGCGTGCCGGACAATCCACGGGCGTGGCTGGTGTCCACCGGGCGCTTCAAGGCCATCGACGTGTTGCGCCGCCGCGCACGGTTCAAGGCCTCGCAGCCGTTGCTGCTGGCGCAACTGGAAGAGCTGGAACAGTCCGAATGGGACGTTGAAGACGTGGAAGACGATCGCCTGCGCCTGATCTTCACCTGCTGCCACCCGGCGTTGGCGGCGGACGCGCAAGTGCCGCTGACCCTGCGCGAAGTCTGCGACCTCACCACTGAAGAAATCGCCCGGGCATTTCTCTCGGCCCCGGCGGCAATTGCCCAGCGCATCGTGCGGGCCAAGGCGAAGATCCGCGACGCGAAAATCCCCTATCAAGTCCCGAGCCTGAACGAATTGCCCGAGCGCCTCGATAGCGTGTTGCGGGTGATTTATCTGGTGTTCAACGAAGGCTATTCGGCGTCCGGCGGCGCCCAGGTGACCCGCGAGGATTTGACCCGTGAGGCGATTCGTCTGGGGCGTCTGCTGCTGGAGTTGTTGCCGGACCCTGAAGTCATGGGCTTGCTGGCATTGATGTTGTTGCATGAGTCGCGGCGTTCGGCTCGGTCGACGCCAAACGGTGAGTTGATTCTGCTGGATGATCAGGATCGCGGATTGTGGAATGCCGAGCTGATTGCCGAAGGCTGTGAACTGGTGGAGCGGGCGCTGACCACCGGACGCTTCGGGCCGTACTGCCTGCAAGCGGCGATTGCGGCAGTGCACGCCGAAGCACCGACGGCCGGGGAGACGGACTGGGAACAGATCGTCGGGCTGTATGACGTGTTGCTGCAGGCGGTGCCTTCGCCGGTGATCGAGTTGAACCGGGCGGTGGCGGTGGCCAAGCGTGATGGGGCGTTGGCGGGGTTGACCTTGATCGAAGGAATTCTGGAGCGCGGGGAATTGCAGGATTACCACCTGGCGCATTCGGCGCGGGCGGAGTTTTGTCGGCAGCTGGGGCGGGTTGAGGAGGCGAGGGTGGCTTACCGGCGAGCCTTGGAACTGACCCGGCAGGAGCCGGAACGCAGGTTTATCGAAGGACGATTGCAGGAACTCACTCCGAGCAATCGCCCTTGAAAAAATGGGATCAGGCCTGTTGGCGCGTAGCAGCCATCACAATCTCTCGAATACAAACCCCCTGCGGCTGCCCATACGCATAAGCAATCGCCGTCGCCACATCCTCGGCGCTCAGCACCGTGCCGCCCATGTCCTGCTTCCAAGCCTGATACCCGGTCTTGATCGCCTCATCCGTGGTGTGGCTCAACAATTCGGTTTCCACCGCGCCCGGCGCAATCGTGGTCACCCGCACGTTATGCGGCGACAGCTCTTCACGCAGATTTTCCGACAATCCATGCACCGCAAACTTGGTGCCGACATACGCCACATGGTTCGGGAAGGTCTTGCGCCCGGCCACCGAGCTGACGTTGATAATGGTGCCGTGCTTGCGCTCGATCATCCCGGCAACCACCGCGTGCACGCCATTGAGCAGGCCCTTCACGTTGACGTCGAGCATCTGGTCCCACTGCGCCGGATCCTGTTTGCTCATCTCGCCCAACAGCATCACCCCGGCGTTGTTGATCAGCGCGTCGGCCGGGCCGAACTGCGCTTCGGCCTCGGCCACAGCGGCCAGCAACGCGGTGCGGTCGGTGATGTCGACGCGGCGGCTGAGGGTGTTCGGCAGGGCCAGCGCTTCGAGGCGTTCGATGCGCCGCGCCAGCAACAAAAGCGGATGGCCGGCAGCGCTCAAGCGGCGGGCGGTGGCTTCGCCGATGCCCGAGCTGGCGCCGGTGATGATGATCAATGGCTTGCCCATGGTTGGACTCCTGAGATAAGAAAAACAAATAACCAGATTCGTGACGCAGTATATTTAGCCCGCTGAAAGCTGAAAAATGCCTTATTTCTCTGTCTGCCATCGGAATCTCCTATGGATATCCGCCATCTCAAAGCCTTCCTCGCGGTGTTCGAGGAACGCAACATCACCGCCGCCGCGCAACGGCTGTTCATCAGTCAGCCCACGTTGTCGGTGACCATCAAACAGCTGGAAGAAGAACTCGGCGCGACGCTATTCGTGCGCCAGCCCCGTGGTGTGGAAGTCAGCGACGAAGCGCGACTGCTGTACCCGCAGGCGCGGCGGATGGTGGCCGAATCCGAGGCGTTGAGCCGGATGTTTCGCGGCCGCGAAAACCGCGCGCCGCTGACCCTCGGCATTGAGGGCGACATCGCCGCCAGCCACATCGAAGCTTTCGTGCGCACGGCCCATCAGGCATTACCCAATCTGCTGCTGACGCTGAAAGAGGGCTGTCACGGCGATGGTCGGCTGGCGGTCGAGGAAATGTGCTGCGAGGACGAGCTGTTCCTTCCGTTGTGGGAAGAGTCCTATGTGATGGCGCTGCCCCTCGATCACCCGATGGCCAACGCGCAGGCAGGCTGGGCACCGATCGAGGACTGGATCACCTGTCCGCAGCATCCGTCTCATCAGCGGTTGATGGCGCTGTACGGGCGCTCGCCGGAAGCGGTGGCGGGGCATGCCGGTTCACTGCAACAGGCGTTGCACATGGTGGCGGCAGGTGTCGGCGTGGCGATGTTGCCGCAGTCGCTGGTGAGCGGGCATGAGCGAATCGTGGTGCGAGCGCTGCACCTGCCCGCGCCGACCCGGCGGGTGGGGTTGTGTTATGCGGCGCAGGCGCTGGAATTGCCGGCGATGCGCGGGTTGCACGAGTATTTTCAGGTGAACCGCCCGGTCGATATTGCAGCGGCCTGAGCGGCCGCCATCGCCAGCAGGCTGGCTCCCACGCCGGGTGTGTGTTGTTCACAAATCATCTGTGGGAGCTAGCCTGCTAGCGATTGAGGGCACCGCTATTCCAGCATCTTGCTCAGCAACCAGCTCCCCGCCGGCCCCGGCGGGTACAGCCGCGACCACAACGCGTCGACGAACACCGGTTTTGGCCAGCCGCGCACGTTCAGTTCCACCAGCGAGTCATTGCCGAAATGCTCCACCAGCCAGCGCGGCAGTGGTGCCCAGCCGAAGCCTTTCTGGGCCATCTCCAGCAGCATCAGATAACTCGGCGCCGACCACACCCGGCCTTTGCCGCGACTGTCATAGGGATTGACGATGGTGGCCAGACGCAGCTCGCGATGCTGTTCAAGGACTGTTTGATCGACGGATTCCAGCGCTGCCAACGGATGGTTTCGGCCGACGAACAGGGCGATTTCAGTACGCTCGGCGACGGTCGCGGTCGCCAGATCCGGCGGGTAGTTGTCCTGCATCTCGGCGAATGCCAGATGCGCCCGACCGCGTTGCACCAGTTCGATCAGGTCATCGCACTCGGCGATCAGGCATTCCAGCTCCAGATCCGGGTAGCGCTGCTCGAAGCCCACCAATGCGGCTTCGAAACGATCGGACTGATAAGTGTCGGAAATCGCCACCGTGAGTTTCGGCTCGACGCCTTGAGCCAATTGCCGGGCGGTCATTTCCAGACGGCTGGTGGCGGACAGAATCGCCTCGGCCCGTTGCAGCATCACGTGGCCGGCCGGGGTCAGGGTCGGTTTGCGGCTGCTGCGGTCGAACAGCACCAGGTCCAGGTCGATTTCCAGACTGGCCACCGCCGCACTCACCGTCGACTGACTGCGCCCAAGTTTGCGCGCCGCCGCTGAAAATGAGCCTTGAGTCGCCGCTTGGACAAACGCCAGTAACACTTCCTGAGAAGCCATGAACTATCGCCTTGATCGATGGTTATTGGTTATGAAGTATCGGTATGGTGCGGGATCATGGCAACCATCTTCACAGAGGACTTCGGCCATGACTGCCAACAAATCCATCACTGAACGTATCTTCCAGGCCATCGGTTTCGAACTGCTGGCGATCCTGATCTGTACGCCGTTGCTGGCGTGGATCATGGGCAAACCGCTGGTCGAAATGGGCGCCGTCACCATTGCTATCGCGTTGCTGGCCCTGGGCTGGAACGTGGTGTTCAACGGCTTCTTCGACCGCATGCTCAAGCGCTGGAACATCGCTCACAACGCCTGGGTGCGAGTGGCGCACGCGCTGCTGTTCGAGGGCGGGCTGATCGTGATGGGCGTGCCGCTGATTGCCTGGTGGCTGTCGGTCAGTCTGTGGCAGGCGTTCCTGCTCGACATCGGCGTGCTGCTGTTCTTCCTGCCGTACACCTACATCTACCACTGGGGTTATGACGTGGTGCGCGAGCGACTGGTGATGCGCAGTCTCTGCCAGAGCTGAAAACAAAAAATCGCAGCCCTCACAGGCTGCGATTTTTTTTGTCCGGATTTTGTTCGGGCTTAGAGAAACATCCCGCCCGACGCTTCAATCCGCTGACCGTTGATCCATTGCGCCCCCGGCGACAGCAACAACGCCAGTGCGCCGCCAATGTCATCCGGCTGACCGGCACGGCCCAGCGCCGTGTTGCTGGCGACCATGGCGTTCAACGCCGAATTGTCGCGCACCGCGCCGCCGCCGAAGTCGGTTTCGATGGCGCCGGGTGCCAGGATATTCACGGCGATCTGCCGCGCACCCAGTTCCTTGGCCTGATAACGGGTCAGCACTTCCATCGCGCCTTTCATCGCCGCATAGGCCGCATAACCCGGCAGGGTGAAACGGGCCAGACCGCTGGAGATGTTGATGATTCTCCCGCCATCGTTGATCAGCGGCAGCAGTTGCTGAGTCAGGAAGAACGGCCCTTTCAACTGCACGTTCATCAGCAGGTCGAACTGCTCCGGCGTGGTGTCGGCGAAGGAGGCATGTACGCCAATCCCGGCGTTGTTGATCAGGAAATCGAAGCGCGGCTGTCCGAGTTGTTGCAGTGCCTGTTCGACCCGCACGGCGAACTCGGCAAAACCTTCGCTGCGGCCGACGTCCAGTTGCAGCATCACGGCATTGGCGCCGAGTGTTTTCAGTTCTTCGACCAGCGATTGCGCTTCATCGGCGCGGCTGTTGTAGGTGCCGATGATGTCCACGCCTTGCGCGGCGAGGTGCAGGGCGGCGTTCTTGCCGAGGCCACGGCTGGCGCCGGTGATCAATGCGATTTTGCGGTTCATGGGATTTCCTCGAGAGCAGTGACGGTTGATGCAGCAAAGTTTATTTATCCGCTGTGGGGTGATAAACAGACTGAAACCGGAATCACTGGTCGGTCATGCCGAACAATCAACAGGTGGCCCATGAACAAACTGGAATTGCTGCGCACCTTCGTCCGGGTCAGCGAATTGTCGAGTTTCACGATGGCAGGGGAGAGTCTGGGGCTGCCGCGTTCGACGGTGTCCGAGCAGGTGCAGGCGCTGGAAGCCCTGCTCGGCACACGCCTGTTGCAACGCACCACGCGCCGGGTGCAGGCGACTCAGGACGGCCTCGCGCTGTATGAGCGCAGCAAGGATCTGCTGTCGCACATGGACGAAATCGAGAACCTGTTCCGTCAGGACGAAGCGTCGCTGACCGGACGGATCCGGGTCGATATGCCGAACATTCTGTCGCGGCGGCTGATCATGCCGAAGCTGCCGGAATTCATGGCCCGGCATCCGAACCTGGAACTGGAAATCAGCAGCACCGATCGCCGGGTCGACTTGCTCGCCGAAGGCTTCGATTGCGTGGTGCGCATCGGTGCGCAGCCCGATCAGTCGGTGGTGGCGCGGCATCTGGGGGACTTCAGCATGATCAACTGCGCCAGCCCTGCGTATCTCGAGCGTTACGGCGTGCCGCAGACGCTTGAGGATCTGGCGCAGCATCGGCTGGTGCATTACGTCGGTGTGCTGGGTTCGCGTTCGGAAGGGTTTGTTTACGAGCAGGACGGGCAGGTCCATCGCATACCGATGGCCGGCAGCGTGACGGTGAACAGCACCGATGCCTATGAGTCGGCGTGTCTTGGGGGATTTGGCCTGATCCAGGTGCCGCGTACCGGGATGAATACCTATCTGGACACCGGTGAGGTGGTGACGGTACTGCCGCAATACACCGCGCCGGCGATGGGCATTTCACTGCTGTACGCGAGGCAGCGGCATCTGCCGTTGCGGGTGCGGGTGTTCATGGACTGGCTGGGGGATTTGATCCGCTCGACGCTCTGATTTCCGCCGCAAATCCCTGTGGGAGCAAAGGCTCTCACAGGGATTCGGATCGATCAGAAGATCTGGGTGAACAGCCAATACAGACTGCCCGACAGCAGAATCGCCGCCGGCAACGTCAGCACCCACGCCATCAGCAGATTGCGGATGGTCTTCATCTGCAGGCCGCCACCGTTGGCGACCATGGTCCCGGCCACGCCCGAAGACAACACATGAGTGGTCGACACCGGCAGGCCGAACATGTCGGCGGCGCCGATGGTCAGCATCGCCACGGTTTCCGCCGACGCGCCCTGGGCGTAGGTCAGGTGGGTCTTGCCGATCTTCTCGCCGACCGTGACCACGATCCGTTTCCAGCCGACCATGGTGCCCAGCCCCAACGCAATCGCCACGGCGATCTTCACCCACAGCGGAATGAACCGCGTGGCGTTGTCGATCTGCTGCTTGAATAATTGCAGTTTGCCGGTGGTGTCGGCGTCGAAGGTGCCGACCTTGTTCTTGTCCATCAGGCGAATGGTTTCGCTGGCCAGGTACATGTCGTTACGCACGTTGCCCATGGCCTCGGCCGGGACTTTCGACAGCGAACCGTAGCCTTTCACTTCTTCACCGATATGGCCGGTCAGCGCGGCGAGGGCCGGGATCAGTTGCGGCGTGGCTTCCTTGCTGCGCACGTAATCCGAAAGCACCGGACGCGGATCGGCCGGGGCCGGCAGCGGGGCGCTTTTCACCAGCGCCTGCTGGGTGACTTCGGCCACCGCCGCGAACTGCAGCGTTTGATCGGCAGGCATGGTGCGGTTCAGCGCGTAGGCCATCGGCAAGGTGCCGACCAGAATCAGCATGATCAGGCCCATGCCTTTCTGGCCGTCGTTGGAACCGTGGGCGAAGGACACACCGGTGCAGGTGGCGATCAGCAGACCGCGAATCCACCACGGCGGCGGGGTGTTGCCTTCCGGGGCCTTGTACAGCGAACGATTCTTCACGAACGCACGCAGCGCCAGCAGCAACAGCGCCGCGCAACCGAAACCCACCAGCGGCGACAGCAGCAACGCGTAACCGATTTTGGTCGCCTGGGCCCAGTCCACGCCGCTGGTGCCGTCGCGACCGTGCATCAGGGCATTCGCCACGCCAACGCCGATGATCGAACCGATCAGCGTGTGCGACGACGAGGCCGGCAGGCCCAGCCACCAGGTGCCGAGGTTCCACAGAATCGCGGCGATCAGCAGGGCGAAGATCATCGCGAAACCGGCGGACGAGCCGACCTGCAGAATCAGTTCCACCGGCAACAGCGCGATGATGCCGAACGCCACTGCACCGCTCGAAAGCAACACACCGAGGAAGTTGAAGAAACCCGACCAGACCACGGCCACATTCGGCGGCAGCGAGTGGGTGTAGATCACCGTGGCCACAGCGTTGGCGGTGTCGTGGAAACCGTTGACGAACTCAAAGCCCAGCGCAATCAGCAGTGCCACGCCGAGCAGCAGGAACGGCGTCCAGGTGGTGACCACCGTGCCGAGTTCGTGCATGTCGTGCATCAGGCTGTAGGCCGTAAACAGCATTCCCATGGCCAGTACGGCGAAGAACACCACGTAAGTGAAGGGGCCGGTTTTCTTGTCGAGCGCCGGCCTGCCGCTGGAAGCGGGGGCCGGGCTGGCGGTCAGGGAGGGAGTAGCCATGGGAGGACAATCCTGAGCGAGGGAAGGAGTGTCGCCCATGATCGTTGCTAAATATTACAGAGAGACTGCGGCAGATCAGTGTTCGGTGGATTAGCCGCGCCGCCGGTCCTAATAATCCCCGCGTTTGCGAAACGCCCAGCGCCCGGCAATCACGGTGAACGTGGCCACCAGCGCCACCAGAATCCAGAACCCTTCCGGATCGGTGGCCAGCGGCACGCCGCCGACGTTCATGCCGAAGAAGCCGGCGATGATGTTGATCGGCAGCGCCAGCACCGTGACCACGGTCAGGGTGAACAGCGTGCGGTTGCTCTGCTCGTTGAGGTTGGCGGCGATCTCTTCCTGCAACAGCTTGATCCGCTCGCCGAGGGCTGTAAGGTCGTTGATGATCAGCGCAAACTCCTCGGTGGACTTGCGCAGCTCCTTCACGTCTTCCTTCTGCAACCAGGGCGGCGGCCGGTTGAGCAGGCGCAGCAGCGAGCCCGGCTCCAGCGCCAGCAGCCGTTGCAGGCGCACCAGCACCCGACGGTTGGCGCCGAGTTCGGCACGGTTGGTCGACAGCCGCGAGGACAGCAACTCGTCCTCGACCTGATCGACGCTCATACTGGTCTTGCGCACGATCTGCGTCAGGACTTCGCCCTGGTCGCGCAGCAGGTGCACGAGCAATTCCGACGGCGAGCGAAAGCACTCGCCGGCCTTCACCGACGAACGCAGTTTGTCCACCGAGTGCAGCGGTTGCAGGCGCGCACTGACGATCAGTTTGCTGCGCACGCAGACCCACAGCGTCGACACGTCCGACGACACCATGCTGCTGAGGTTGAACACCACGTCGTTGACCACCGCCAGCAACGCCGAATCGACATGCTCGATGCGGGTCGAGCGCGAACCCTCGTGCAGCGCCTCGAAAAATTCCTGGGGCAATTGCAGATGACTTTTCATCCAGCGCTCGCACGCGGCATGTGCGAGGTTCAGGTGCAGCCAGAGGAATTCGTCGCTGTCGCTGTCGTCCTGCAGGCAGCGCAGGGCAGTCGCCGAATCCACTTCGCGCCCGCGCTCGCCCGGGCGAAAACGGAAGCCGTAAAGCAGGCCAAACAGATCAGGATCGCGATGGCTGATATCCAGGCTGTGGTTCATGAAGTCTCGCTGCAAGAAAGGCGTCTGTTGCGGGATTTGCAGATTCACCTGAGCCGCATCATTGCAATGCAGTGTGACGTTTTGGTGACGGTGAAATGACGTCAAAATCAATGCCTTACCGGCGGTCGGAATTTTCTCAAGAAGTGCTCTGGCACGCCGATCACGCATGAGTTAGGTTGCGCGCCTTCGGCCATGAGCCAAGGTCCGCCGACACGGATGTCCGGCCACAATTCACGCCTAGTCGGGCGTGCCTCATCCCTGTCCCGAGTACCTGCGATGCTGCAAAAATCCCTGAGAGCGCAAATTCTCGCCCTGCTGAGCGGCAGCCTGCTGGCGATGCTGTTGATCGCGCTGGCCTGCTTTCATTTCCTGTCCAACGGCGTGCAAAGCTACAGCCAGTTGATCGCCGGTCCCTTGCACACCTCGCAACTGATCGACGAAGCCAACCTGCAATTCAAGGTGCAGGTCCAGGAGTGGAAAAACGTCCTGCTGCGCGGCAAGCAACCGGCAGATCTGGCCAAGTACTGGGGCCAGTTCGAAGACCGTCAGCGCGATGTGCAGAACATCCTCGGTGAACTGGCCAACCAGAAAGGCCTCGAGCCTTCGCTGAAAACCCGCATCGAACGTCTGCGTGAAGAACATCGCCTGCTCGGCAGCGCGTACCAGAAAGGTCGCGATGCCTACGTAGCCGCCGGTGCCGATCCGACGGCGGGCGACGTGGCGGTCAAAGGCGTTGACCGCGCCGCCAGTGACCAGATGAGCGAGCTGGTGGCCGAGCTGCGCAAGCAGGGCACCGAGCAGTCGGCACTGATCAGCGCCAGCGCCGATCGCACCGTGATGCTGGGGATTCTGGTGATGCTCGCGTCCGGTCTGTTGATCGGTCTGCTGAGCCTGTGGCTGGTCAACCGCAACCTGGTCGAACCGATCCGCAAACTCATCGACTACGTCACTCAGTTGAGCAAGGGCCGTCTGGTCGAGCGTGTGGCCAGCGACCGTCAGGACGAACTGGGCAATCTGGCCGCCGCGGCCAACACACTGCGCGATTTCCTCGCCGAAACCTTCAACCATCTGCAGCGCAGCGCCAAGGATCTGGACAGTGCCAGCGGCGAGTTGAACGCCATCGCCACCGTGATGGCCGGCGGCACCAACGAGCAGTTCAACCGCACCGATCAGGTGGCCACGGCAATGAACGAAATGTCCGCCACCGCTCAGGAAGTCGCCCGTCATGCGGCCGATGCGGCGCGCGCTGCCGACGATGCCGACCAGTCCGCCCAGCAGGGCGAGAAAGTCATGCAGAGCACCATCCACAGCATCACCCAGATGCGCGGCGAAATCGCCAACACCGCCACGGTGATCCGTCGTCTGGAAGCCGACAGCGGGCGCATCGGCAAGGTGCTGGAAGTGATTCGCGGCATCGCCGAGCAGACCAACCTGCTGGCGCTCAACGCGGCCATCGAAGCGGCCCGTGCCGGTGAAGCCGGGCGTGGTTTTGCGGTGGTGGCCGACGAAGTACGTAACTTGGCGCAGCGTACGGCGGAGTCGATCATCGAGATCAACCAGATCATCCAGAGCGTGCAGACCGGCGCGGTGGATGCGGCCCTCGCCATCGACAGCGGCCAGACCCGCAGCGATGAAAGCGTCGAGCAAGTGACTCAGGCCGGCGCCATGCTCGAGCGCATCACCCATGCGGTGGAAGCGATTCGCGACATGAACCGCCAGATCGCCACCGCCGCCGAAGAGCAGACCTCGGTCGCCGAAGACATCTCGCGCAACCTGACCGAGATCACCTCGATCGCCAGCACTAACCTCGACAACGTGCAGCGCACCGAAAGCGCCAGCCAGAACCTGCACGGCCTCTCCGGCCAACTCAACGACGTCACCGCTCGCCTGAGCGTCTGACCCGCCAGCGACTGTGTACCGGCCCGGTTACCGAGTCGGTACACAGTCGATCTCAATTTCATGTGTGCATCGCCGATGGCCGGTTATTCATAACCGTCATTGGAGATTTCCCATGGTCAGCATCACGTCTGTTTCGATCAATCAGACCGTCACCACACCTACCAGCAAAACCTCGATTGCCGACACGGGCGACGATACATCGACCACAGCAGCGGCCAGTACCGGTGTGAAGGCTGACACCAGCAAAGTGGCGGCGGGCGGCGGTGCTGCACCATCGGGGGACAGCAGCTCCAGCAGCGATGAATCGGATACGGTAAAAGAGCTGCGCAAGCAGATCGCCGAGCTGCAAAAGCAATTGCAGGAACAACAACAGGCGCTGCAAGCGGCTCAGGCGAAGCAGGAAAGCCAGGACGCCAAGGCTGCGGATGTTGCGGCTGCGCAATCGCAGATCGCGACGACGTCCGCTTCGTTGCAGACGGCGACGGCGGCGTTGTTGGCGGCGTTGCAGCAATCTGATTCGAGTACGTCGGGGGCGTTGGTCAGTACTTCTGCATAAGTCGCAGACACAAAAAAGCCGCACGATCCGAAAATCGTGCGGCTTTTTCGTATGGGGCAATCAGTGATCCTGCTTGTTGCTCAGGACCTTGCCTGTTGCTGCATCCAGATCCACGTCCCATTCCTTGCCATCGGCAGTACGCAGTTCGACTTCGTACTCATAGCCGTTGAAATGGTTGTCCAGGTCGGTGTCGACGATGGTCGCGCCCGGGTGCAGGGCCAGGGCAATCTTGTTCAGCTCTTCCAGTGGCTTGATCTTGCCGGATTTGACCAGCTCAGGGATCTGATCGACACGAACGTCAGCCTGGGCCAGGCCAGCGGTGAGGGTCAGGGCGGCAGCGGTAAACAGGGCAGTCAGGGTTTTCATCGGTTATTCCTTTGGGTGATTCGTTCAAGTGAGTTCAGGTTAGTCACCGCAACTTAATTCACCCTTAAAAATCGCCGCCGGTGTTTGCGTCGTTTGTTCAATCGCCGTTCGCGGGCAACTTTCATGCTCGGCCTTCGATCAAGGGAGGTGGACATGAAACGCATTTTTTCGTGGTTGTACGCGCCGTTGTTTTGGCTTGGATTTATTGGCGGTGGGATTGGGTTGGCGGGGTATTCGCTGCTGTGGTTGATGCCGTTGTTTGGTTTGGCATTGGCGGTGTCGTTCGCCGCCGAATGGGTGCTGCCGTATGAAGTGAACTGGAATCGCCCGGCCGGTGATCGTCGTCGCGACATGCTGCACGCGCTGGTCAACGAAGCGCTGAACGCCATCGGCCTGTTGGCATTGCCGGGGCTGGTGACGCTGCTGGCGATTGACGGTGCTTGGCCGTCGAACTGGCCGTTGTGGCTGCAAGTCGGCCTGGCGATTTTCATCGCCGATGCGGGCGTGAGCCTGATGCATTACGCCAGCCACCGGGTGCCGTGGATGTGGCGGTTGCACGCGATTCATCACAGCGTCGAGCGGCTCTACGGGTTCAACGGTTTGATGAAGCATCCACTGCATCAATTGCTGGAAGCGACGGCGGGATTGTTGCTGTTGCTGGTGCTGGGCATTCCTTCCGAGGTGGCGGTGTTGCTGGCGTTCGCCATTGCGATCCAGTTGTTGCTGCAGCATTCGAATGTGGACATGCGCGTCGGCCCGTTGCGCTGGATTTTCGCCTGGGCGCCGCTGCATCGCTTTCATCACATGAAGTACGGGCGCGCCGGTGACGTCAATTTCGGGCTGTTCTTTACCTTGTGGGACTGGCTGCTGGGAACCGGTTTTTACACTGAGCAATACCGGATCGGCGAGGGCGACCTGGGCATCGGCAGTCGTCCGGATTTTCCGCGTGACTATGTGGCGCAGTTGCTCGATCCATTCGAACCGGCAACGCTGGGCAAGGAACCGAAAGTGCCGGACGGCTTGCGACGTTGACTCAGTCCAGCAAGCGCAATTCGATGTGCTGCAACGCCTGACGCGCAGTGACGCCGAAGAGTTTTTTCAGGCTGCGGGAGAAGTGCGCCGAGTCGGCAAACCCGGCGGCGTGGGCGGCGTCGGTCACCGGACTGCCGGCGATTATTGAAGCCATCGCCAGTCGCAATCGTCGCCACAACACAAGTCGCCGCACCGGCAAACCGACCTGGCTGACGAACAATCGCTGCAACTGACTCATGGACACGTGCGCAGCATCGGCCACGGCACTGGCGGCGACTTTGCTCGACAGTGAGGCATCGACAGTGGCGAGGGCGCGTTCGATTCGCGGGTCATTCAGCGGGCGTCGTGGGCATTGGCCAATGGCGTGATCCAATGCCGACATCGACAGCTCACTGTCGAACAGCGCGTCGCGCAGCACTTGGGCGTCAAACCGCAACGGTTCGGCATACACGGTGAACACGGGATCCGGCGCCTCGACAATCGCATGGCGAATCTGGGACGTAATCACCAGTCGGGAAGTGGTGACGGGGTTGTCCTCGACCAGCACAGTCACTGGCCGGTCAGGCGCAAGAATCAGTTGATGCGCATAGTGGGAGTGGGGCGCAGTGCGCCCCGACATCCCGTGGATCAGGCCATGGTCGTGCCCCAGCCAGAGGCGGCCTGTCCACGGGGTGTCCGGTTGCATCAGAAACCGTTGTTCTTCAACACCTGATCCACACTGGCGGCGGCCGGGCGTTTGTAGAACTTCAGCAGTTCGCTGGCGCGGTTGGTGAAGATGCCGTCGACGCCGGCAGCCATGACTTTCTCGTAGTCCACCGGCTCATCGACGGTGTAGACGTGCACCAGCAGGCCCTTGTCGTGGGTGTACTTGTTCATCCATGGCTGCACCAGATCCGAATAGCTCTGATCGCCGCCTTGGGTCAGCTTGGCCGAAGGACCGGTGCCGATGGCGCCCTGGGCCTTGGCGTAGTCGATCCATTGCTTGAATTCAGCTTCGGATTTCGGCTCTTGCTTGCCGTAGAAAACGTTCTTGTCCTTCTCGCCGGACTCGGCAAAGGTCACCTTGGATTTCGGCTCGATGCTGCCTTCGCCGACCCACAGCAACAGGATCTTCGGCACCTGCGGCATTTCCTTTTGCAGCAGTTCGAGGCTGTTTTTCTCGAAGGTCTGCAGGATCACCTTGCCGTTGCTTTCGCCGACGCTGGCGACGTTTTTCGCCGGTTTGGCGCCGGCCGGAATCAGCAGGCCGCGGGCCTGGAGTTTTTCCTTCAGGTCATGCTCGATACCCGGGAACAGTTGCGGTTCCTTGGTTTCGATGTACAGGCCCGGCTTGTGCTGCGGGTTGGCCTGGGCGATGTCGATGATTTCGTCCAGGGTCAGAATCTGCAGGCCGACGTAGGAAGGACGCGCGCGATCCGGGTAGGCTTTGTTGTACCAGCTGCCGGCGTCGAGGGTTTTCAGTTCGGCCATGGTGAAGGCGTTGGCCGGGCTGTCCTTGCGATCCGGGAACTTGGTGGCGACGTCGGTGGTGCGTTGCAGGTTGTTGTCGTGCAGGGCGAACAGCACGCCGTCCTTGCTGCGCTGCAGGTCCATTTCCAGGTAGTCGGCGCCGAGGTCCCGGGCCAGTTTGTAGGAGGCTGCGGTGGATTCCGGTGCGTCGAAAGAGGCGCCACGGTGGGCGATCACCGCCGGGTGCGGAATGCCCTCGGAGGCAGCGAGTGCAACAGGGCTTGGCTGGGCGGCGGCATGGGCCTGGCCGAGGCCGAGCATCAGGCTCAGCAGCAGAGCGCTTTTGGTAAACGTGGCGGGCATGTCGAGGTCCTTTCGCAGGTATTTTCGAAGATGTCCCTTTTAGCAACTCAAACGAAAACGTGCTATCGCAAGACCGACATAAACGTACTGAAAGCGAAAATTTCCGCACTTTTGTGCGTTTGTTTGCAGTACGCTTGGCCACGGCAACCACCCCGGCAGAGGGTGTGCCTCAATGCCCTGCGTGTAAACCTTCGATCACTCTTGTGAGGTTTACCATGCGCATCACATCCCAACTCATCTGCCAGGCGGCCGACGACCTCAAGGGCTTTGTCGGCCTCAACCGCAAGACCGGCCAGTACATCGTACGTTTCAGCGAAGATTCGTTCGGCATGGAGGTGGCCGATGACGGCATCATTCCCGCCAGCGAATTCGTCTGGGCCCCCGCGACGGAACAGACCATGACGCTGAAGCGCGAGCTGATCCAGTTGCTGCTCGATCAGCACATCGACGACCGGATCAACATCACCGAACCGTTGCGCGTTTATATGAGCAAGCGTGAAGTGCCGGAGATTGAGGCGGTGCGCAGTCTGGTGAAGGACTGAGGCTTTTCGGTAATTCATTTGCCGCCATCGCCGGTCTGCTGGTGATGGCGGCCGATCAGCCCTCACTTTCCGAACCGATACTCCCGCTCAACCCGACACACCCGCGTATGAAACGCCGAATACCACTCGGCCCGCCCACGCGCCTGAATCACCCGGTGCTCCGGGTGCTCGCGCCAGGCCAGAATCGCCGCCTCGCTCTCCCAATACGAAATCGTAATCCCCATCCCGTCCGCGCCCCGGATCGAATCGATGCCGAGAAACCCCGGTTGCCCGGCCACCAATTGCATCATGTGCTCGGACGCCTCGGCGTAGCCGTTGTCGCCTTCGGTGCGGGTCGAGGTGAAAATCACGGCGAAACACTCAGTGTCCGGTTTCATCGAGGTTGCTCCGCGCAGGCTTCGACAAACGCGCGCACCAATGGCGGCAATTGCCCTTTGAGTGCGGCACGTTCTGGCTGAAACAACGTCGCGACAAAGAACACATGGTTTTTCAGTTCGATGGCGCGCAGATCGCCTGCCGAATCGTGGCCCACGGCGTGCAGGTCATGGGTCAGCAATTCCCGTTCGAACTGCGGATTCACACCAAAACGGCAGCGATAGCCTTCACGGATCTCGGACGTTTCGTACGCCTTGGCGATCAACGAACCGGACACCAGATGAATGCTGTCCACCGCTTCCACCAGTGAGCAGGTCAGTGGCGAGAGCACCGCGCGGCTGGAATCGGGTGAGGTTTCGCCGTGCTCGGCATCGGCCCAGCCCAATACGTTGCGGGAAAACTCCAGCACCGCATGTTGAAAACCGCCGCAGGTGCCGAGGAACGGTCGCTGCTGTTCGCGAGCAAAACGGATGGCCCGCAGCGCGCCAGCTTCACTTTTGTAAGGGCTGGCCGGGACGCACCAGAAACCGTCGAAGCCGTCGAGCGGTGTGTCGAGGTGAATCCGGTCTGTGGCCAGCCACTCGAAATCCACGGGTCGGCGAATGTGTTCTGCCGCCATGCCGAGGGCAACGGGGATGGCTTGATGGGCGGTGACTTGTGGATCGTAGTCACCGATCAGGGCGATGCGCAGGGCTCTGGATTCCATGAGTACTCGCTGTGCTTGTTGAGGGATGACGCTCACTATAGATTGGCGTTCACGCACTCAATATGGGCGTTTCCCCAAGTGATTAATGCAGCGACGCACTATCGACTCGACTTCCCGGATCTGGCGCTGATTCTCGCTCTGGTGCGCGGCGGCTCGCTGGCCCGGGCCTCGCAGCTGCTGAAGGTCGATGTGTCGACCGTGTTCCGCGCCGTGCGCCGACTGGAAGCCGCACTCGGTCAGCAACTGTTCGAAAAAAGCCGCGCCGGCTACCTGCCCACCAGCCTTGCGCAGACCCTGGCGGAGCAGGCCGAACGCGCCGAGCAGGCACTGGAAGCGGCGCGCATCGGTGTGGAGCAGGGTGGTGAAGTGGTCAGCGGCACGGTGCGCCTGACCTGTACCGATTCGGTGCTGCAAGGTCTGCTGCTGCCGGCGCTGGAGCAGTTCATGCCGAACTACCCGGCGCTGACCATCGAGCTGAGCACCTCCAATGATTTCGCCAACCTCAGCCGCCGCGATGCCGACATCGCCCTGCGCCTGACACGCACACCACCGGAGCATCTGGTCGGACGGGAACTGGCGAAGATTTCCTACCGGGTCTGTGCCAGTGAGCGTTATCTGCAAAACATCGATGCATCCGATCTGATCGCCATGACCTGGATCGCCCCGGACGATTTCCTGCCCGATCACCCGACCGTGGTCTGGCGCCGCCAGCACTTGCCCGGCGTGACACCGGGCTATCGCTGCAACAGCATGCTGTCGGTGACGGAACTGGTGCGTGCCGGGCTCGGCGTCGCGGCGTTGCCGGACTTTCTGATCACCGAAGGTCTGCAAGCCTTGAGCGAACCGCTGCACGGCTACGACACCGCACTGTGGCTGCTGACCCGGCCGGACTGCCGCGCGTTGCGCTCGGTGGTCACGCTGTTCGATGAACTGGGGCGGGCGCTGCGTTTGCCGTGATCAGGCCTGCGGGTTCTGGCGCATGTGATCGTGCAGCTCGCGGGTCAGGCCTTCGATGCGCTCGGTGAGGTTCTTGGTCATTTCGGTGAGCCGGGTGTTCTGCTCCAGCAGCTCCAGCAACTGCGCGGTGTTCTTCGCGGCCTGGACCTGACGCTCGGAATTGGCCACGGCCAGGGCTTCCCGGTGCTGCGCGTCGGCGTCCGATTGCGCTTTGTCCCGCGCGGCCTGACGGGTCTGGGCCAGCAGAATCAGCGGTGCGGCATAGGCCGATTGCAGGCTGAACGCCAGGTTCAACAGGATGAACGGATAGACGTCGAAGGTCGTGACGCCAAACATGTTCAGGCAAACCCACAGCACCACGATCAGGGTTTGCGCGCCAAGAAAGGTCGGCGTACCGAAGAATCGCGCAAACGCCTCGGCGCGCAGGGCGAACTTGTCGTTGCCGAAGGTTGTGTTGAGGTGGGCGTGAGGGCGGTGGAAGCGCAGGTGATCGACAGACGCGGCGGGGGATTCGTTTTTTTCGGTGGTCATGACGGACTCGGCAGGGCTTGGGACGTTGAATCACTATAGCCCTGCGTCGCCCGTGTCGGCCTATCCGGGCGCACGCTCGTTGGCGAACATGCTCACCGCGTCCACGGCTTCGCTGGCGCCATCGCGAATCTGCAGAATCACCGTCCCCGCCTGATCCGCCAGCTCGACGCCTTGGGCCGCGCGACCACGGGTGCCATCCATGCTTTTGATGGCCTGACGGGTTTCGCTCTGGATCAGGCCGATCATGTTGGAAATCTCCGCCGTCGAACCGCTGGTGCGGGCCGCCAGTTGCCGCACTTCATCGGCCACCACCGCAAAACCACGTCCTTGCTCACCAGCCCGCGCCGCCTCGATTGCCGCGTTGAGCGCCAGCAGGTTGGTCTGGTCGGCAATCGCACGGATGGTGTTGACGATGGCGGTGATCTGCTCGGAGCGCTCGCCGAGCTGGGCAATCAGGGTCGACGACTCGGCGATGTCATCGGCAATTTCGCGCATTTCGCTGGCCGCTTGCTGAATGACTTGTGTGCCTTGCTCGGCGACTTTTCGGGTGGCGACCGAGATGTGATAAGCGGCGCTGGCGCTGCGGGCATCCTGCTCGTGCTGCTCGACCCGGGCGGTGACGTCCGAGGCGAATTTCACCACTTTGCACAGGCGCCCGGCGGCGTCGTACACCGGGTTGTAATTGGCTTCCAGCCAGACAGTTCGCCCGTGTTTGTCGATGCGCTCGAACTGCCCGTGGAAAAACTCGCCCTGATTGAGCCGGCGCCAGAAGTCCTGGTAGGCGCTGCTGTTGACCAGATGTGCGGGGCAGAACAAACGGTGATGTTTGCCCTTGAGTTCGGCCTGGGTGTAGCCCATGCGCGTCAGAAAATTCTGATTGGCTGTAAGAATGTTGCCGTCGAGATCGAACTCGATCACCGCCATGGCCCGGTCGATGGCCTGCAATTTGGCGTTGGCTTCGCTTTCCTGCTGCACCTTGGCGGTGACGTCCATGGCGTACTTGACCACTTTCACCACGCGGCCCGACGCATCCTTGATGGGGTTGTAACTGGCTTCGAGCCAGATCGGCCGGCCCTGGCTGTCGACGCGCTCGAAGGTGCCGGACTGGAACTGACCGTTTTTCAACTTCGACCAAAGCTCGGTGTACTGGCTGCTGCGAGCAAATTCGGGTGGGCAGAACTGGCGGTGGGACTGACCGATCACCTGTTCGGCCTTGTAGCCCGTGGTCTTCAGGAAATTGTCGTTGGCGCGCAGGACCACGGCGTCGAGATCGAACTCGATCACCGCCATGGAGCGGTCGATGGCTTCGAGCAAACCGGATTGCTCGGTGATGGTGTGTTGCAGGTCAGCGATGACGGACTGATGGCGATTGAAAAACATGCGGGGTGCGCTCCGGAAATAGGGCTGAGGTGTTGTCCCTGTTCCTGCGCTGGCCGGCCGAACGAGCTGACGACATTGGGCAATGACCACTAAAGTGCCAGCATCCAGGCTGGCGATCTGATCTTATACAAACTTATTAAACTTGTACAAGAAAGTGCGGTGTCACTTTGTCGTACAAATCCTGTCAGGCATTGGAGCGGCTCAGCGCGACGCTGATCGTGTTGCGGCCCGTATGTTTGGCGGTGTACAGCGCCTTGTCGGCATCATCCAGCCAGTGCAGCGCATCCGGGTAGGTCGGGTGAAAACGTGCCAGCCCGATACTCAGACTGACCCGCAACTCCGGCACATCGGGATGACGGTATTGGTGCAGGGACTGGCGCAGTTGCTCCATCAGCGTTTCGGCTCTGCTCAGCGGCAGATTGGGCAGGATCACGCAGAATTCGTCGCCGCCGTAACGCCCGGCCAGTTCACTTTCAGTCAGCAAGGACTTGAGTTCGCGGCTGAGTTGCTGGAGCACCGCATCGCCGACGATGTGCCCGTAGCTGTCGTTGATCACCTTGAAGTGATCGACGTCGATCAGCGCGAGGGTGGCCTGGCTGTTGTGTTCGCGGCACTGCTGGAACTTGAGGTGCAGCAGGTCTTTCCAGGCACCGTGGTTGAGCAGACCGGTCAGACTGTCAGTGCGGCTCAGGGCACTCAAGGTGCGTTTGTGTTCGGCGAGTTTGATCGCCAGCCGATAACAGACCATGCCCAGTGCCAGCGGATAAAGAGTGAGCATCGGCAGGCACGCCCAGACCTGGGTCTGCGTTGCCGTCAGGGTGAATTTGACCCCGAACAGCGACCAGCCCAGCAGCACGCCGATCAACTGGGCGAGGGCGCCGAGCAGGAACAGACGTCGGCCGCCGGCGGCGACGTTGTTCATGGTCATCATCGACAGAATGGTCACGGTGACCAGCGGGTTGAACTGGAAACATGCCGTCCAGAAACCGCCAAACACCGAGTCATAAAGCAGATTGCGGCGCTCGGCGCGGTAGGGGAAAGCCGAGCGGGTCGACCATTGATAGGCGACGTGGGGCCAGAGAAAACCGTTGAACAGCAGAATTGCCCAGAGCCACGCCGGCACATTCAATGGATACAGCGCGGCGCCGACGCTGAAGAAACCGATCCCCAATCCAATGGCACGTGGCAAATAGATACGTCTGGCGAATGACAAGCCTTTGCCGCGTTGGTTTTCCATGATGTTCTTCGCCAGATTCATTCTGAAACACTTTGCAGTGTAATTCTTCAGAGCGACCGTTCATCGGTCAATGACAGACATTGTCATTTATTCCAGCGGGAAAATTCAGTGTCCTTGTGAGCCATTTACGCGGCGCAGACGTGATCTAGAGCTGATAGCAGGCCAGGAACATGTCCAGTGCCGAATCGACCACGGCATTTTGCGTGGCGCTGTCGAGCGAGGGCTGGCCCATGGAAATCTGCGGCCAGAAGGCGAAGGATTTGAGCAGCCCCTGCACCTGATGCGCGGCGAACTCCGGATCGACCGCTTTCAACCGGCCATCTGCCTGAGCGGCGCGGATCCACACGGTCACGCTTTCCTCACGTTCGCCCATGCGCGCCACCATGTTCTGCGCACGCTCGGGCGAGTGGATCGCGGCGGCTATGGCGACCCGGGCCAGATCCATGAAATTGTCGTCCGCCATCATCTGCAGTTTGGCCAGCAGCATCGTTCGCAGTTGATCGCGCAAGGGTTGGTCGGGTTGATACGACACGGCTTGCTCGGTGCTGATCCGTGCCCACAACTGGTTGAGAATTTCGGCGAACAGCTCTTCTTTGCTGGGAAAATGGTTGTACACCGTGCGCTTCGACACCCCGGCGGTGGCCGCGATTTTGTCCATGCTGGTGACCTCGAAACCGTTGGCACGGAATTCGGAAATGGCCGCCAGGATGATGGCTTCGCGTTTGCGGTCGGTGAGGCGCGTTGGAGCTGTCATAAATTCGATTCGGCAGGAAAAAAGAGGAAATTACACTCGGCAGTTTACTTGTCATCCGGATTCATGCAACCTAGAAAGTACACCGATCAGTGTAATGTTGCGTTAATCGGTGCAACCTAAAACCAGATGTCCGGCTGATGCGTGCGTGCCTTGGCCATTTATCGTCCCACCGTGGAAAACCGTGAATTGCGCGGTTTTTCTGGAGTCATTCAGTCATGGCCAAATCAATTTCTTCCGCGGTCAGTCCTGTACCTGAAGCTTCGCGCCAGGCCGAAGGGACGTTCCGCAACCACGCGCCGGTGCAGCGCGAAGGAGTGCGCAAGATGCTGCGCATCATGTGGAACATGATCTTCCACAAACCGCGCAATACCCGACCTGCGTCGGCCATTCCCGTACAGCCACTGACCCGCGCCGACCTGATCGCCGCGCCCAATCACAGCGTCTATCGCCTCGGTCACTCGACCCTGCTGCTGAAGCTGCAGGACAAGTTCTGGATCACCGACCCGGTATTCGCCGAGCGCGCTTCGCCGGTGCAATGGGCCGGCCCGAAACGCTTCCACCAGCCACCGATCAGCATCGACGAGTTGCCACCGATCGAAGCGGTGATCCTGTCGCACAACCACTACGATCACCTCGACTACGAAGCGGTGTTGAAACTGGCAGACAAGGTCAACGTGTTCCTCACCCCTCTGGGTGTCGGTGACACGCTGGTCAAATGGGGCATCGATGCCAGCAAGATCCGCCAGTTCGACTGGTGGCAGGGCACCGAAGTCGCCGGCATCCGCTTCATCGCCACCCCGTCGCAGCACTTCTCCGGCCGTGGCCTGTTTGATGGCAACCAGACCCTATGGGCTTCGTGGGTGATCATCGACGGTGACACACGGATTTTCTTCAGCGGCGACAGCGGCTACTTCGACGGCTTCAAACGCATCGGCGAACAGTTCGGCCCGTTCGACCTGACCCTGATGGAAACCGGTGCCTACAACGTCGAATGGCCCCACGTGCACATGCAACCGGAAGAAACCCTGCAAGCCCACATCGACCTCAAGGGCCGCTGGCTGTTTCCGATCCACAACGGCACGTTCGATCTGGCGATGCATGCGTGGCATGAACCGTTTGACCGCATTCTGGCACTGGCCTGGGAGCGCAGTGTTTCCATTACCACCCCGCAAATGGGCGAGGCGTTCAACCTGGCACAACCGCAACGCGGGAATGCGTGGTGGCTGGCGGTTGAAGGGGAGAGTGAGGCGGTGGTGCAGGGGGCCTGAACACTGATACAGGTTCGCCTCCATGAGGCGAACCGGATCACTCCGCCATCGCATAATCCCCACGCACCGATTCAACTGTCGAACCACTGCTTGTCGAGCGCCCCGGCGCAAACCCCGGAAAGAACACCAACCCCTGCGCTTCAAACCGATACGTCAACGCCAGCCGCGCCGAATCCGCCACGTCCTGCTGCGCTTCGAACCGCTGGATGTCGTCTACCGAAACCCCTGCCTCCCGCGACAGTTGTTCCACGCTCCAGCCCAACATCCCTCGGGCCTGGACGCAATGAGTCGGGGTGAACTGGAAAAGGGCGATACGTTCGAGGATGAGGTTCATCGCTGAAGAGGCCATGGTGTGCTCCGGGCTCGAGAGTGCTGATGGAAAATGTACTGTGTTTTTGTACAGTTGTTTTCGGCCGGGATCAAACGCATTTTTTGATTTGCCCTAGTTCGCCGGCTCCAACCAGACGGACGGTGCCTGACCGAGGGTCCGACGGAACATCGTCGAGAACGCCGCCGGGCTGTCATAACCGAAATCCAGGGCAATCCGCGTCACCGCTTCACCCACCGCCAGGCGTGCCAGCGCCAGTACCACGCAGGCGCGCTGGCGCCATTGACTGAAACTCAGGCCGGTCTGCTGACGGAACAGTCTGTTGAAGGTGCGCAAGCTTACGTGCAGTTGATCGGCCCAATGCTGGGGGGATTGGTGGGCATTCGGCTGTTGCAGAAAGGTCTGACACAGTTCGAGCAGTCTTCCGTCAGGCGGCAGCGGGATATGCAAGGGAAGTGGCGCACTGCGCAACAACTCATGCAGCAACAAGTCGATCAGCACGCCGTCACGCCCGGTCAGGTCATAGGTCAGCGGCAGCTCCACGGCTTCCATCAACAAGTGCCGCATCAACGGCGACACACTGATCACCTGACAACGTTCACCCAGATCCACCGCCCCCGGCTCGATATACAAACTGCGAGTGCTGACCCCCAGCATCAACACCTCATGCGCCACCCCCGGCGGAATCCACACCGCCCGCTGCGGCGGCACCACCCAGTTGCCGTCATGCGTGCTGACCTGCATCACCCCGGTCGCGCCGTACAACAATTGCGCCCGCCGATGCGTATGACGTGGCAACAGATAGCCGTGGGAATAATCCGTACCGATCGCCACCACCGGGCGTGGTGTGTCATCCAGCAGATTGATCGAAACATTGCGCATCGAGCGGCACCCGGTAGTTGGCGTAAACGCAAACATTATTGGCTGACTTGCTGAAGCAGGCCAAGCGCCGCCGCTCTATCGTCGACCGCTCCCAAACAACGGACGACGCGCCATGTTCTACCTCCTGCTGACACTCTTCGGCTGCCTGACCGGCGTCACCGCCGTGCTCTTCGGCTTCGGCGGCGGCTTCGTCGTCGTGCCGCTGCTGTACCGCATGCTCACCGCCAGCCACGGCGCCGACGACCCGGTCAGCCAATCCGCCATGCACATCGCCGTCGCCACCTCGACCTGCGTGATGATCGTCAACGCCCTGGTCGCCACCGACAAACACCGCCGCGCCGGCACTCTCATTCGTGATTACCTGTGGCCCTTGGGCGGGTTCATCGGATTGGGCGCAGTCGTCGGTGCAATCGCAGCGGTGTGGGTCAGCGGCGAAGTCATCCGCTATGCCTTCATCGCTTACCTCGGCGTGACGATTGTCGATTGCCTGTTGCGACGTGGATTTCTTACTCAATCGGAAGGCGTCATCCCACGGCGATTGGGAACAGTGGAAACGTCCGGCGGTGGTGTAGGCATTGGCGCCATCGCGACCTTTCTCGGCGTAGGAGGAAGCGTCATGACCGTGCCGTTATTGCGGCGTTGCGGATTGAGCATGTCTCAGGCGACGTCGATGGCCAATCCGCTGAGCGTGCCGGTGGCGCTGGCTGGAACGCTGACGTACATGTTGATGGCGGGGTTCTACGAGACAGCACTCGGGCCATGGTTTATTGGATACGTGGATCTGCTGGCGTTTGCGGTACTGACGCTGGGCTCGATGTTGGGGATTCGACTGGCCACGCCGTGGATCGGGCGGATACCGGATCGGGTGCATGCTTGGGTGTATATCGCGCTACTCATCGTCGTGATGCTGGCCATGGCATTGAAGTAGAACCTCGATTCCTGCGTGCAACCCCGCCATAATCCGCCCCGAATTTTCCAGTGCCGGCACCCACGTCCCGGCGCAACCTCCGACTCATTCAAGGATCGATCCATGCTCAAGGGACTGTTACGCCTGGCGCCATGCGCCGTGGCGCTGTTCACACTGATTTCCACTGCTCATGCCGAAGATGGCCTGCGCGTGTTCACCGGCACATTGGGCAAGACACCGATTGTGGTTGAACTCAATACTCAACAGCCGGATGAAGTGACCGGTCGTTACTTCTACGAGAAGTACCACCGTGATTTGGCCCTCAGCGGTTCATTGCAAGAGCGTACGTTGACGCTGGTTGAAGGTAATAATCGCTACGGCAATGACGAGCCACTGCCAACGCTCAAGCTGAAATCCACCGCCAACGGTTGGCAGGGCGAATGGCAAAACCCGAAAGGCAAGAAACTGCCGGTACAACTGGTCGAGGCCAAACTTCCCGCGCCGACTGCAACGACGTTGCCCTTTATCGCCACGTTGCCGAAAGACGACCCCTACGAGTATTTGCGCCTGCAGGGGCTCAAGCTCAAACCGGGGAAAAAAGAGAACTTCATGGGTTACGACCTGCAATGGTGGGCGGAGCCTGAGTCGAAGATTTCGCTGTTCAGTGTTGAGTCCGGCTACACAAAAGAAGAGCTGCAACGCATCAACAACCACCTGCTCGGGCGGCTCTGGACTGAAGTCATCGACTATCACCGCTGCATGATGGATGGCGCGGAGTACGCCGAGTTCGATCAAGGCGCTGCCCCCGAGTTTCTCTCATCCGACGTGGTCAGCCTGGATATCTCCACAGGCTACAGCTGTGGTGGCGCCCACCCGGACTTCGGCAGTTCGCCGATCAACTTGAATGTTCACACGGGCGAACTGTTGAAGCTCAAAGACGTGCTGTGGATCGGCGAGCCCAATAGCGCAGCCAGCGAATACGACCAGATGAAAGTCATGGCGCCGTGGCTGGTCAAACAGTTCACCACGTTGTACCCGGATGAAATGAAGAAGCCGGTCGAAGACGACGGCAGTTGCGATTACACCGATGAGGGCGTCTGGGGTTATTCCAACTGGCACTTCACGCCGAAGGGAATTTACCTGGGCGCCTACTTCGCCCGTTACCAGCGCAATTGCGATAACCCCGAGTGGTCGGTGCTGCCGTACTCAGTCGTCAAGCAACACCCCGGCGCCGTCAAACTGCAACTGCCCCAGAGCTGACCATCACGCCAGACCCGGCGCTTCACGAATAATGAAGTGATCCAGGTTCTCGATATTGGCATTGAAAACCTCGAAAGGCTTTTCGGGGTTCTTCTTGCCTGGCACCTGCTTCAACTCCGGCGTCACGCCATAGAAGAAGCAGAACAACTCCTTGTCGCTTTCGATGGCGTGCTTGATCTCTTCCAGAAACGCCTTGCGCTTGCGGTAGTTGTCGATCAGCTTCTTGTTGAGATAGACGCTCACCGGATATGGCTTCTTCTTGCTGTCATCCGGTTTCTTGAACCAGACCCTGTCCTCGAAATCGATCCGGAAACTGGCGCTGTGGAAGTCCTCGATCTTCTTGATCCGGCCCCAGTAAATCAGCCCCTTGTTGTCCATCAAATATTCGATCTTCTTGAAGAACGAACTGTACGGCGCCGTATGCTCGCCAATCTTCAACGGCATACGCTTGAGCAAATCCTTGTCCGCGAAGTTCGACACAAAACACTCCACGGGGTGAGCGAAGACACTGGTCTTGTCCGGCGCCGTCTCACGACTCGGCGATTCTTTCGAGGGGGGAGCCGCCACCCGTACCGGATCATTCCGCAACACATCCGCCACCCCCGCTGGCGCGGCAGGCTTGCGCACATACTCACGGCGCGTCAGTAACAACTCCGACGGGAAATGCTCCTCCCGCCCGTCATCCGTTTCCCCATCCGCCGCCTCAACCCCCGACGCCGACGTCTTCAAACTCACATACGGACAACCCGCCACATGCTGCGTACCGGGCAGATTCTTGAAGTGCGGCGTACGCACGTAATTCACGTTCTTGGCGTTGAACGTACCCAACTCGTTGGAAGCATCGAACGCCGCACGACAGGCATCGTTGGGGCACTGGAAGTGTTCCTTCGCAGAATCGAACGCCACCGTCTCATCGAAATTGAGATCGCGAACGTCATAGATCGACAGTTTGTCGTCGAGGCTGAGGCAGTAGGCGAGGTCGAATTTCATGGTGGGGCTCGGGTCCTTGAGTGGGGGAGGGGTATTAATAGCGGGAGGTCAGTTATGGCGCACGTTTGAGCGTCTATAAATAGTGGCTTTTTGCTCTGTTACGCATTGAAACCCTTTTGCACTTTGGCGACTATAGGAATTTTCCTACAGCTAAAGTCGATAAAGGGCAGCATCCGTGGTGATCAAAGCGGTTTCGAAGGAACGAATAAACAGCGCGATGCTGGAGTTCGATCATAAATTTCGGAGTAGGCCTGAGTGGCAAAGCTGGGAAAACGACCAAGCTCATCGTTATGCCATTAATGCGGATGGTGAGCTGTATCCAACGAAGAAAATCATCTCTTTGGCGACTGGTATTGCTGTAAGCGCTTTTTCGGGCGGGCATCCAACCAACAATTACCTTAAAAAGCGAGGCTTCACCATTGTGGAACTGCCTCGCGGGGAAAGCGAGCTTGTGTTGCAGTTCACTCCGGGGGCTGTTTACGACCGAAAAACTGAAATTAATGGGCCATTCGGCGGGAGTCGGCAAAGCGGCATTGCCGCGTCAGCTATCCATCCAGTGATTTTTTTGTTCACTGGCGAGAGCGGTGAACAATATGGTTATGCCGACCGTTGTGAAGACGGCGTCTACTTTTATACCGGTGAAGGCCGACGTGGAGCGATGACTTTAACTCGTGGCAACCGTGCTATTGCTGAGCATGCTGTCGATGGCCGGGCACTGCATTTGTTTAAGTTGCTCGGCAAAGGCAAAGGTTGCGCTTACGTAGGGGAGTTTTCTTGTGCTGATATGTTCACGCGGACTCGACCGGATGTAATTGGCCAGGACCGTAAGGCAATTGTTTTTCGGCTAGTCCCGGTCGGTATCCCTGACGGAATGATTGATGAAGAGGACGAGGATAAGGCTGATCTCCCCGATTCTCTGGCTGCTGCGCGGATGGCTGCATTGGCCGCATGTAAGCTTGCAAGTGGTGGGGTAGGGCAATCTGCCTCACGTAAGATTTATCAGCGTAGCCGAAAGGTTGCGCACTACGTACTGATGCGTGCCCAGGGAGCATGTGAAAGCTGTGAGAGGCCAGCTCCATTTTTGAAAAAAGATGGCACACCCTATTTAGAGCCGCATCACGTGAATCGGCTCTCCGATGGTGGTTTAGACCACCCTCGATATGTGGCTGCAGTGTGTCCAAGTTGTCACCGGGAAATTCATTCTGGTGTGCATGGAGCATTGCTGAATCGAAGGCTGAAGCAGCGTTTGGAAGTCATAGAGGGCTAAGCGTTCCAATCATGTTTGCTTTCTTCGTACCCCTTCAACAGCCGAGGGGGGGGCCAGACCCTCGACTGATAATAAGTGGTTGTTATGAGCCCCATGCGAAGGGTTAGATCTCGCAAGCGGTCCTATAAAGATGTCACCTAGCCCATAGAGTGCTTCGAAATTTGGAGCATCTGAGCCACTCGCCGCCACCAAGGCTTAATTACAGGGGCACTCTGCTGCGGTTGATCATTCAAAAGAAACGGCATATCCCGCAGCCGAATCCAGCCTTCATCCTGCCAATGCAGCAGGCTCAACGACATCTCCGGCCAATCCAACAAGCTCAACATCGGCCGATCTGAATGCCCCGAGTGTTCTGCATCACGCAAGGCCGGCACCACCTGCTGAGTTAACCACTCCCGCAACAACCGGTTCCCTGGGACGTAGTGATACACCAGCAACGCATACACACCAGACTCGCTGAGCATCAGTTGCTTTTCGGGTTGCCGAAAATACTCAATCCACAAAACGCGACGTTGATCATTATCTAGCTTGTTGACCATGCGTTCGCACAGATGGACACCCATCAAACGACCCATATCGCGGGCGCAGAACCAAGGTTGGTTTTCGAGCAAGAGGGCGTGTAGTGCGAGGTTGTGACGCGAGAAGACTGTTACAGAAAAAGGATCGGGCATATCCATTACCTCTACGTTTAGATTTTTGGAGGGCCTGAACCCAACGTAGAGTGGACTTAAGAAATCCCAACGAGCGAGGCAGCTCCACTGACGACATGTGCGTCTGTGTGACTGACCAAGCTTTCTACGTTGGGTGTTTCTTAGGCACCTGCAATTGAGCTTAGAGGTGCTTGCAGTTGGCTTCAATGCGAAGCGGCTGTAAGTGCTGTAGGAGATTGAGCGCTGCAACGTAGGGATGGAAAAGGACAACCAGCCGCCCATAAAAAAGCCCCGATAAAATCGGGGCTTTTTGCTTTCTCAATTCAACGATTCAAGCAGCAATCGTCAAACCATGGCGAGCGAGACGATTAGTCCCAGCTCAACGCCCCACCAGTCTGATACTCAATAACCCGAGTCTCAAAGAAATTCTTCTCTTTCTTCAAGTCCATGATCTCGCTCATCCAAGGGAACGGGTTAGTAGTCCCTGGATATTCTTCTTTAAGGCCAATCTGCGACAGACGACGGTTAGCGATGAACTTCAGGTAGTCCTCCATCATCGCTGCGTTCATGCCCAGTACGCCGCGAGGCATGGTGTCGCGGGCGTATTCGATTTCCAGCTGGGTGCCCTGCAGGATCATCTGCGAAGCTTCTTCCTTCATTTCGGCGTCCCACAGGTGTGGGTTTTCGATTTTGATCTGGTTGATCACGTCGATGCCGAAGTTCAGGTGCATGGATTCGTCGCGCAGGATGTACTGGAACTGCTCGGCGACGCCGGTCATTTTGTTGCGGCGGCCCATGGAGAGGATCTGGGTGAAGCCGCAGTAGAAGAAGATGCCTTCCAGAACGCAGTAGTAGGCGATCAGGTTGCGCAGCAGTTCTTTGTCGGTTTCTACGGTGCCGGTGTTGAATTCCGGGTCGGAGATGGCGCGGGTGTATTTCAGGCCCCAGGCGGCTTTTTTCGCGACCGACGGGATCTCGTGGTACATGTTGAAGATCTCGCCTTCATCCATGCCCAGCGATTCGATGCAGTACTGGTAGGCGTGGGTGTGGATCGCCTCTTCGAACGCCTGGCGCAGGATGTACTGGCGGCATTCCGGGTTGGTGATCAGGCGGTACACGGCCAGGGCCAGGTTGTTGGCAACCAGGGAGTCGGCGGTGGAGAAGAAGCCGAGGTTGCGCATCACGATGCGGCGCTCGTCGTCGGTCAGGCCTTCCGGGTTTTTCCAGAGGGCGATGTCGGCGGTCATGTTGACTTCTTGCGGCATCCAGTGGTTTGCGCAGCCGTCCAGGTATTTCTGCCAGGCCCAGTCGTACTTGAATGGCACGAGCTGGTTGAGGTCGGCGCGGCAGTTGATCATGCGCTTTTCGTCAACGGCGACACGGGCGGCGGAGCCTTCGAGTTCGGCGAGGCCTTCGGCGACGTCGAGGGAATCCAGTGCAGCCTTGGCGCGGGCCACGGCGGCCGAGTCTTCGGCGGTCACGGCGCGGGCTTCGAGGGCGGCGGCACCGCCGGCGCTGTCGAGGCGGTCCATGTTGGCTTCGGTAGCGTGGCCGGCGTTGGCGCCTTTTACTGCTACTTCACTGTCTTCTTTGTCGAATTCGTCCCAGCTCAGCATGACGTGTCGTCTCCTGCGTGAGGGCCTGTGCCCGTGTGAAAACTGATTGGTTGGTTTTTCACACGGCCGTACAGGCCGCGTTGGATGTCGTTTTTTGCAGCGGTGCAACGCAGGCAATAAACAGAAAATTTTTACGGGTTTCCGAGAGCCTCTGACGGGCGCGAGTCAGCGTGGACGCTGCTGCGGGGCTTCAGAATGGCTTTGATCCCTGTAAGGGAATATTGCTGACCCGATTGGGCGGCATTATAGGGAAAAAAACACGGCTGTGCTGAGGCGAATCCGCGCATGGCGCGGTCGAGGAGGCTGCTTTTTCGACGAGAGCGAGGGTTTACAGGGCTTTGCCGGGGATAGATTTTTTTTCGGAAAAATCTCGCAATTGTGGATTTGCTCAAAAAACGAACAAAAAATCGCTGTTTTCACTACATGTTGTGTTTTGCAAGACCTTTTAGCGACTCCAGACACAACTGAGCCCGACCGAAGCCGGGCTGGAATCGACCCTCGATGTTGCGCTGAGCGATCCGATTCGGTGCAGTCTCAAACCATCAATTGGTGCAGCCGTTACCCATCACGCTGTAACGCAGGATGTGGCGCTGGCCTGTGGAGTCGTCGTACTCCATTTTCATCGGGACCACTTCGCAGACATTCGGAACTTCGCTCATCGATACAACTTTGGCGATGTCCAGGTGAGTGGAGTAAGTGTATTCCTCGATGGCCGGTTGTTGCTGTGCGACATCAGTCGGGACCTCGTCTGCCATGGCGGTTGCGCACAGACTGCTGAGGGCCAGAACCAATAAAGCTTTCATTTGAAATTTACCTTCTTGAGGTCGAGTGGGGTCACGCAACCTTTTTGGGGTTGCGTGTGGAACTTCATCGTTTGGTTTGTTACTTCAGAGCTGGATTAACGGCCTTCGTGGGGGCTGTAACGTTGTTAATCACTTTGCCTTGTCGGCGAGGCAGATTTTAGGGAGGCGGGGTGGGTGTAAACAGATGGGGTTTTGATAAACACCTTTGGCAGATTTGGTAACAATCGCTGCCAGGCCAGTAGATTCAAGGCCTGCGAGGTCATCGACGGCGAGCATCGGGATTATCGCCACGACCTGTAGGGGCTTGTTACTACCATCGTCGAATGGTTCTATACGGTCGCCCCGGCTACAACAGGGTCATACAAAAACAACTATTACACCGAGGTAGGAAAGATGAGTGCGGCTTCCCTGTATCCCGTTCGTCCCGAGGTTCTGGCCAATACGCTGACCGACGAGGCGACCTACAAAGCCATGTACCAACAGTCGGTCGTCAACCCTGACGGCTTCTGGCGCGAACAAGCCAAGCGCCTCGACTGGATCAAGCCTTTCACCACGGTGAAACAGACTTCGTTCGACGACCACCATGTCGACATCAAGTGGTTTGCCGACGGCACCCTGAACGTTTCCTACAACTGCCTCGACCGCCATCTGGCCGAGCGCGGCGATCAGGTCGCCATCATCTGGGAAGGCGACGATCCTTCCGAAAGCCGCAACATCACCTACCGCGAACTGCACGAGCAAGTCTGCAAGTTCGCCAACGCCCTGCGTGGCCAGGACGTGCACCGCGGCGACGTGGTGACCATTTATATGCCGATGATCCCCGAAGCCGTGGTCGCCATGCTGGCCTGCACCCGGATCGGCGCGATTCACTCGGTAGTGTTCGGCGGTTTCTCGCCGGAAGCCCTGGCCGGTCGCATCATCGACTGCCGCTCGAAAGTGGTGATCACCGCAGACGAAGGCATCCGTGCCGGCAAGAAGATTTCCCTCAAGGCAAACGTCGACGACGCGCTGACCAACCCTGAGACCAACAGCATCCAGAAAGTCATCGTGTGCAAGCGCACCGGCGGCGACATCAAGTGGAACCAGCATCGCGACATCTGGTACGAAGACCTGATGAAAGTGGCGGGCACTGTCTGCGCGCCGAAAGAGATGGGCGCCGAAGAAGCGCTGTTCATCCTTTATACCTCCGGTTCCACCGGCAAGCCGAAGGGTGTGCAGCACACAACCGGCGGTTACTTGCTGTACGCGGCCATGACTCACGAGCGCGTGTTCGACTACCGTCCGGGTGAAATCTACTGGTGCACCGCCGACGTCGGCTGGGTTACCGGTCACTCCTACATCGTCTACGGCCCGCTGGCCAACGGCGCGACCACGCTGCTGTTCGAAGGCGTGCCGAACTACCCGGACATCACCCGGGTGGCGAAGATCGTCGACAAGCACAAGGTCAACATCCTCTACACCGCGCCGACCGCAATCCGCGCGATGATGGCCTCCGGCACCGCCGCTGTCGAAGGCGCGGACGGCAGCAGCCTGCGTCTGCTCGGTTCGGTGGGCGAGCCGATCAACCCGGAAGCCTGGGACTGGTACTACAAGAACGTCGGCAAGTCCCGTTGCCCGATCGTCGATACCTGGTGGCAGACCGAAACCGGCGGCAACATGATGAGCCCGCTGCCGGGTGCTCATACCTTGAAGCCGGGTTCGGCCGCACGTCCGTTCTTCGGTGTGGTGCCGGCGTTGGTGGACAACCTCGGCAACATCATCGAGGGCGAGGCTGAAGGCAATCTGGTGATTCTCGATTCGTGGCCGGGTCAGGCGCGCACCCTGTATGGCGACCACGACCGTTTCGTCGACACCTACTTCAAGACCTTCCGTGGCATGTATTTCACCGGTGACGGCGCCCGTCGTGATGCCGATGGTTACTACTGGATCACCGGTCGCGTGGATGACGTGCTCAACGTCTCCGGCCACCGTATGGGTACTGCCGAGATCGAAAGCGCCATGGTCGCTCACCCGAAAGTCGCCGAAGCGGCGGTGGTCGGTGTGCCGCACGACATCAAGGGGCAGGGCATTTATGTCTACGTCACCCTGAAAAATGGTGAAGAACCGAGCGAGCAACTGCGCCTGGAACTGAAGAACTGGGTGCGCAAGGAGATCGGCCCGATCGCTTCGCCGGACGTGATCCAGTGGGCGCCGGGGCTGCCGAAGACCCGTTCGGGCAAGATCATGCGCCGCATCCTGCGCAAGATCGCTACCGCCGAGTACGAAGGCCTGGGCGACATCTCCACCCTGGCCGATCCGGGTGTGGTGCAGCATCTGATCGATACGCACAAGACCATGAACGTCGCGTAAGCGGCGGGTCTGAAGGCTGAAAAGCCCCGTCCGGCATTGCGCCGGGCGGGGCTTTTTGTTTTCCAATAATTATCGAATTGCTCCGTCAGCCGATTCCCACTGTTACCCGACAGCCTTCAAGTAACCGAATGTGTAACCGCCCGCCCCGCAACGGGGCAATGAGAAACGCATCGCCCCGTTTTAGAGCCTCAAAACGACCGGTGAAAAATAAGACATCACCCCGCGCTTGCCGGATTAGAAGGGTTTGCGAATAATAGGCCCGCAATTTGCAGCATAGATCGGTTCACTGTCTTTCGCTCTTGCATGAAATTGCGGAGCTGTCAATGTGCTCAAGCGGGTTTCTCGGTGCTTCTGTAATTAGTTGTCGCATTGAAGAAATATCGGCTTCGGGCCTGTCGTTAGAATGCCGATCACTCGCTCGTCGTGGCTCGCGTTGAAGCCTTCAGGGTTTGTTCGGAAATATCCCACGCACGCAGCAACCGCTTTCGTTCCACCCATTCGCATATTGGGCTGTCGCTCACTCTGCCGTTTTTGCCCTTTACCGATGGAGTCCCAAGATGAAGAAACTTGTGCTGCTTGGCGCCCTGGCACTGTCCGTGCTGTCCCTGCCGACATTCGCCGATGAAAAGCCTCTGAAGATCGGTATCGAAGCGGCTTACCCTCCATTCGCATCCAAAGCCCCGGACGGCAGCATCGTCGGTTTCGACTACGACATCGGCAACGCACTGTGCGAAGAAATGAAGGTCAAGTGCCAGTGGGTCGAGCAAGAGTTCGACGGTCTGATCCCGGCACTGAAAGTGCGCAAGATCGACGCGATCCTCTCGTCCATGTCGATCACTGAAGACCGCAAGAAGTCCGTGGACTTCACCAACAAGTACTACAACACCCCGGCCCGCCTGGTCATGAAGGAAGGCACCGTGGTCAGCGACAAACTGACCGAGCTCAAGGGCAAGAACATCGGCGTGCAGCGTGGTTCGATCCACGAGCGCTTCGCCCGTGAAGTCCTGGCTCCGCTGGGTGCCGAGATCAAGCCATACGGCTCGCAGAACGAAATCTACCTCGACGTGGCCGCCGGTCGCCTCGACGGCACCGTGGCGGACGCCACCCTGCTGAACGACGGCTTCCTGAAAACCGACGCCGGCAAAGGCTTTGCGTTCGTCGGCCCGCAGTTCACCGATGAAAAATACTTCGGCGACGGCGTAGGTATCGCGGTACGCAAGGGCGACGCCCTGAAAGACAAGATCAATACTGCCATCGCGGCCATCCGCGAAAACGGCAAGTACAAGCAAATCCAGGACAAGTACTTCGACTTCGACATTTACGGCAAGTAAAGACGTCGCTCGACCCGTCCGAAATGGCGCAAGCAACAGGATCTCTGCGGTTTGCGCCATTTTTTCATCCCAACTTTCGAGGACCTGAATCATGTTGAAAGGCTACGGGGCTGTCATCCTCGATGGCGCTTGGCTGACGCTTCAGCTCGCCTTGTCGTCCATGGCCCTGGCCATCGTTCTCGGGCTGATCGGTGTCGCATTGCGCCTGTCGCCGGTGCGCTGGCTGGCCTGGCTGGGCGATCTGTATTCCACGGTGATCCGCGGGATTCCCGACCTGGTGCTGATCCTGCTGATCTTCTACGGCGGTCAGGACCTGCTCAACCGCGTCGCCCCGATGCTCGGCTATGACGAGTACATCGACCTGAATCCGCTGGCCGCCGGTATCGGCACCCTCGGTTTCATCTTCGGTGCGTACCTGTCGGAAACCTTCCGTGGCGCGTTCATGGCGATCCCCAAAGGTCAGGCCGAAGCGGGCATGGCGTACGGCATGAGCAGCTTCCAGGTGTTCTTCCGGGTGCTGGTGCCGCAGATGATCCGTCTGGCGATTCCGGGCTTCACCAACAACTGGCTGGTACTGACCAAGGCCACCGCGCTAATTTCCGTGGTCGGTCTGCAAGACATGATGTTCAAGGCCAAGCAGGCGGCCGACGCCACCCGCGAGCCTTTCACCTTCTTCCTCGCAGTGGCGGCGATGTACCTGGTGATCACCAGTGTCTCGTTGCTGGCGCTGCGTCACCTTGAGAAGCGCTACTCGGTAGGCGTAAGGGCGGCTGATCTATGATCTTCGACTACAACGTCATTTGGGAGTCGCTGCCGCTGTACCTCGGCGGCCTGGTGACCACCCTCAAGTTGCTCGCGCTGTCGCTGTTCTTCGGTCTGCTGGCGGCGTTGCCGCTGGGCCTGATGCGCGTCTCCAAGAACGCCGTGGTCAATGGTGCGGCGTGGCTCTACACCTACGTGATTCGCGGCACGCCGATGCTGGTTCAGTTGTTCCTGATCTACTACGGTCTGGCCCAGTTCGAAGCGGTGCGTGAAAGCTTCCTCTGGCCGTGGCTGTCCAGTGCAACGTTCTGTGCGTGCCTGGCGTTCGCGATCAACACCAGCGCGTACACCGCCGAAATCATCGCCGGCAGCCTGAAGGCCACGCCGAACGGTGAGATCGAAGCGGCCAAGGCCATGGGCATGTCGCGGGTCAAGATGTACAAGCGCATCCTGTTGCCGTCGGCTCTGCGCCGGGCGCTGCCGCAGTACAGCAACGAAGTGATCATGATGCTGCAGACCACCAGTCTGGCGTCCATCGTGACCCTGATCGACATCACCGGCGCGGCCCGTACCGTCAACGCGCAGTTTTACCTGCCGTTCGAGGCGTACATCACCGCCGGCGTGTTCTACCTGTGCCTGACCTTCATCCTGGTGCGCCTGTTCAAGCTGGCCGAGCGTCGCTGGCTGAGCTACCTGGCCCCGAGGAAGCACTGATATGGAACGCATCGACCACGTTCTGCCGTGGAGCCACTTGGGCAGCGAGCGCCGGATTTCGGTGTTTCGCTTCGGGAGCGGCGAGCGCAAGGCCTACATCCAGGCCAGCCTCCACGCTGACGAACTGCCTGGCATGCGCACCGCCTGGGAACTGAAAAAACGCCTCGGCGAACTCGAAGCCAAAGGCCTGCTAAACGGCGTCATCGAACTGGTGCCGGTGGCCAACCCGCTGGGTCTTGGCCAGTTGCTGCAAGGCAATCATCAGGGGCGTTTCGAGGCCGGCAGCGGCAAGAATTTCAACCGTGATTTCGTCGAGCTCAGCGCCCCGGTGGCCGCAAAGCTTGAAGGACAACTCGGTGATGATCCGCACGCCAACATCCGTCTGATCCGTCAGGCGATGGCCGATCATCTGGCCGCATTGCCCGAGGCCAGCAGCCAGTTGCAAGGTATGCAGCGCATCCTGCTGCAACACGCCGCGACTGCCGATGTGGTGCTGGATCTGCATTGCGACTGCGAAGCCGCGCTGCACATGTACGCCTTGCCGCAGCACTGGCCGCAGTGGCGTTCGCTCGCCGCGCACCTGGATGTGAAGGTAGGTCTGCTGGCGGAAGATTCCGGCGGCAGTTCGTTCGACGAAGCCTGTTCGCTGCCGTGGCTGCGTCTGTCGCGTCTGTTCCCGGACGCGCAGATTCCCCTGGCGTGCCTGGCAACCACCGTTGAACTGGGTGGTCAGGCTGACACCACGCCTGCGCAGGCGGAGGCTTGGGCTGAAGGCATTCTGGCGTTCCTCTCCGAGCAGGGCCTGATTCGTGGCGAGTGGCCAAGCGCCGTGCGCGAACCGTGCGAAGGCATGCCGTTCGAGGGCACTGAACTGCTCCTGCCGCCGCATCCTGGCGTGGTGAGTTTTCTGCGCAAGCCCGGCGAGTGGGTTGAAGCCGGTGACAAGATTTTCGAAGTGATCGATCCGCTGTCGGATCGGGTCAGCACGGTGTGTGCTGGTACGTCCGGGGTGCTGTTTGCCATTGAGCGGCTGCGTTACGCCCAACCCGGTTTCTGGCTGGCCAAAGTGGCGGGGCGCGATGCGCTGCGCGACGGCCCTTTGCTCAACGACTGACTGTTTTTGTGAGAACCGACCGCATGTACAAACTTGAAGTCCAAGACCTGCATAAACGCTATGGCAGTCACGAAGTGCTCAAGGGCGTTTCCCTGAAAGCGGCCGCCGGCGATGTGATCAGCATCATCGGCTCCAGTGGCTCCGGCAAAAGTACTTTCCTGCGCTGCATCAACCTGCTCGAGCAGCCGCACGCGGGCAAGATCCTGCTCAACAACGAAGAGCTGAAACTGGTTGCCAACAAGGACGGCGCGCTGAAAGCCGCTGATCCGAAACAGCTGCAACGCATGCGTTCGCGCCTGTCGATGGTGTTCCAGCACTTCAACCTGTGGTCGCACATGACCGCACTGGAAAACATCATGGAAGCGCCGGTCCACGTGCTGGGCGTGTCCAAGGCCGAAGCCCGCGAGAAAGCCGAGCACTACCTGAACAAGGTCGGCGTGGCTCATCGTAAAGACGCGTTCCCTGGGCACATGTCCGGTGGCGAGCAGCAGCGTGTGGCAATCGCCCGTGCGCTGGCGATGGAACCGGAAGTGATGCTGTTTGACGAACCGACTTCGGCCCTCGACCCGGAACTGGTCGGCGACGTGCTGAAAGTCATGCAGGCCCTCGCTCAGGAAGGCCGCACCATGGTGGTGGTGACTCACGAAATGGGCTTCGCCCGTGAAGTGTCGAACCAGTTGGTATTCCTGCACAAAGGCGTCGTCGAAGAAAGCGGCAACCCGCGTGAAGTGCTGGTCAATCCGCAGTCGGAACGTTTGCAACAATTCCTCTCGGGCAGCCTCAAGTAATCGCTCCCGTTATGCACCAAATTAGGTCATGCTGCGCAGCGCGCCAGATGGTCTAATTTGGTTGCAGCCGATTTCGGTTTTTCCCTCTGTTTACGTTTCGGATCGCCCGCCATGACTGCCCATCGAATTGGTTTCCTGATTTGGCCCAGCACTAAAGCTCTGACTTTGGCGCTGGCAGAGGAGGCCTTGCGTGTTGCCCAGCGTGTGCATCCGGACGTGGTTTACGAATTGTCGTTCCTGCAGGCCGAAGCACCGACCGAAGGTGAATGGCAACTGCCCGGCGAACCCTGGGCCGGCAAACTCGAAAACTTCCAGAAACTGTTCCTGCTCGCTGACGAGCCACCGACGACTTTGGCGCCGGCACTCAGCAGCGCGCTGAAACAACTGGTGCGCGCCGGTTGTGTGATCGGTGGCCTGTCGGCCGGTGTATATCCGCTGGCGCAACTCGGTCTGCTCGACGGTTACCGCGCGGCGGTGCACTGGCGCTGGCAGGACGATTTCGCCGAGCGCTTCCCGAAAGTCATCGCCACCAGCCATCTGTTCGATTGGGATCGCGATCGCCTGACGGCGTGCGGCGGCATGTCGGTGCTCGATTTGCTGCTGGCGGTACTGGCCCGTGACCACGGTGCGGAACTGGCCGGTGCGGTTTCCGAAGAACTGGTGGTCGAACGCATCCGCGAAGGCGGCGAGCGTCAGCGCATTCCATTGCAGAACCGTCTCGGCTCCAGCCATCCGAAGCTCACCCAGGCGGTGCTGCTGATGGAAGCCAACATCGAAGAGCCGCTGACCACCGACGAAATCGCCCAGCACGTGTGCGTGTCCCGACGTCAGCTGGAACGGATCTTCAAGCAATACCTCAACCGCGTGCCGAGCCAGTACTACCTGGAACTGCGCCTGAACAAGGCCCGGCAGATGTTGATGCAGACCAGCAAGTCGATCATTCAGATCGGCCTGTCCTGCGGGTTCTCCTCGGGGCCGCATTTCTCCAGCGCCTATCGCAACTTCTTCGGCGCCACGCCGCGGGAAGACCGCAACCAGCGGCGCAGCAGCAGTCCGTTCGAACTGTCGTCGGTGCCGCCGGAGCGCGGCTGATCCTCGAATGACAGCGCCATACGTCATGGCGCTGTTGTTTCAGACACTTTTCAATCCTCCATTTCGACACTGGGACGACTGCGCACCGGCGGATGCTCGAGCACGTCGTCAATGTTCAGCGTCATGCCCGTCTCCTGGTAATAAGCCCGAATTCGCTGCATGGCTTGAGGGGAAAAGGGATTGCCGCGCAAGTCGTAGCGATCACCGACATACGCCGGTACCTCCATCAGTTCGTCCGGCATTTCGGTGATTTCATTGCCTGAAAGATCCAACTCCATCCAGTTGAAGTTGCCGAGCACCCCCTTCGGGATTTCGCGAATGCCGGTGGTGCTCAGGTCCAGATCGGTAAGCCCCTGCAAATTGCTGAGGTCGGGCGTCAGCCGGAGCGGATTGTCATGCAGGTGCAGCAGGTCAAGGCCGTCCAGGTTCGCCAGTCCGGCCACATCACGGGGTGACAGCGTGAGGTCGCATGCCGGCAGGCTCAGGGTGTTGAGCCGTTTCATCCGGAAAATGGCTTCGGGAATATTGGTCAGGCCGTAGCCTCGAATATCGATGCTGACGAGATTGGGGAATGCATCGAGGAATCGTCCGATTCGTGGCAAGTCATCATGGGTGCTTGCCAGGTACAGGTCCGAAACGTGACCGAAATCGGCACTCAGTGTCGGCAGCTCTCCAAGGATTGTCAGCCTGAAAGTGAAATCGTGATCACCCACATCCGAGCCTTCTACAGGTGTTTCACGCCAGCAAGTCAGCAACGCTTCCTTGAACTGCGCTCTGTTTTGCTCCTCCGCCAGTCGTTCATCCTGTGTGAGCGGTTGACCGTTCGAGCGTTGCTCGGGAATCTCGCTTTCCCAGGCTGCCAGATCGCCCAGCAATTGGCCGAGTTCGGCTTCCCGGCGACCCAGTTCGAGTCGACCATCGGCCAGCGAGCCTTCGAGGTGGTAGAAAAAAGCGCTGGCCTGTTCATCGCTCAGTGCCGGATAAAGCGTCTGGACGCGGGTGATATCGGTCGGCTCGGCCAGTACGCCGAGGTTTTCCCCGGTTCCGCGAAAGAAGGTCTTGATGCGCTCTCGGGTGAGCGCGTTCAGTGGATTGTTGCCGAAGTCAAAACCGTTGGTGACGGAGGCGGGCAGGTCGAAGAGCTCTGCGGGCAGTTCGGTGAGGCGATTACCGCTAAGGATTGCCGTTTCCAGTCCTGGAGCGTCCAGCAAACCTTGAGGCAGTGCCGAGACGCCGGTGCTCGAAAGGTCCAGAAACTCCAGAGACGGCAGCTTGCGGATGTCGGGCAACCGGCCCAGCGGATTGTTGTAGAGATCGAGTCTGAGCAGTTGCTTCAGCGAATGCAGTGCGGCGCTGCCCTCGTCATTCAGTACAACCCCGCAGTTGCTCAGAACCAATTGTTGCAGATCCGGCATCCCGGTCAGTGCCGACGGAATCTCAGCCAGTGCCAGGTTGCGCAGTTCAAGCGAGTCTAGACCGGTGAAGCCGCGCAGGAACTCCGTGCCGGCCCGTAGCCGGGGATTGCCGATGATCGACAGCGTCGTGACATGAGTGAAGTCTGCGCTCAAGGCTGGCAGCTCACCGATGAATTCCGGGTCCAGGTTGAGGGTGGCAGCTCTCGATTCCGGGTTTGCTGCAGACCTTTGGCGCCAGAACGCTTCGATCTCCAGGCGAAACGTCGTGCGGCTCGCGAACTCTGCGACGCGGTCGCTTTCGGTCAGTGCAAGGTTACTGCCCGGATAGCGTTCCGGGATGTCGGTTACCCATTGTTCCAGGTCCTCTTCAAGTTGCCGAAGTTCAGCCTCCCAGTGCTCAATCTGCAACCGGCCCTCATCAAGCGTTCCCTCCAGCAGGTACAGCACTCGATTGGCGTCTTCATTGTCCAGAGACGGGAACAGTTCGCGGATCCGCGCGACGTCTTCCTGTGGCATCGAAGCACCAAAGCTCTGCCTGAACTGCCGGTAACAAAGCTTGATGCGTTCGCGCATGGCGGATGACAACGGGTTGTCGGCAAGACTGATCTGCCGGGGTGGCCGCGCGTCGACTTTGAAAAGGATGTCGGGCAGTTCGCGGATCCGGTTGCGATCGAAGAAGGCAGCGAGCAGACGGGGATGATCGAACAAACCGTCGGGCAGGCTCAGAATGCCGCTGTCGGTCATGTGCAGTTGAAGCAGTGCCGGCAGGGTTTTGAGGGTAGGTGATTGCCCCAGTGGATTTCGGTTCAGGTTGAGGTACTGCAGGCTGCCAAGGGACGACAGGGTCGCCTGGCTTTGTGGGCTTAGCGTCAATCCGCAGTTTTCCAGAACCAGTCGTTCCAGGGAGGGAATGTGCAGGGCGGTCAGCGGGTTTTGCCCAAGATTGAAATTGTGAAGCTCCAGGTGGCGCAAGGCCGGGAAGGGTTGAAGAAATCCGTCAAGGGTGATCACTGCCGGGTTGCCGGTGATTGAAAGTACGCGGATGTGACTGAAGTCTGTCGTCAGACTCGGCAAGTCGCCGCTGAAGGTCAGATTGGCGACCAGTGAGTCTCCCCGCTGTCTGGGATTTTCCGGCAATCGGGCGCGCCACAGTTTTTGCATTCGTTCGGCAAACGCTGTTCTTGCCGCGTGTTCCGCGAGGAACTCCGGGGGAGTGAAGGGGCGGTGAGTGACTGGATGAGTCTGGGGAATTGCCATTTTCCATTGCGCCAGATCGGCGGTGAGTTGCTCGAACTCCGCTTTCCAGTGCCTGAGCTGTCGCCGTCCGTGCTCCAGGTCACCAGGTAATCCATAGAACACGTCACTGGCCTCTTCACGATCCAGGCTGGGAAACAGCGCCTGGGTAGCCTCGATGTCTGCCGGCTCGGCGAGTACCGCGAAATCCACGCCGGCTTCTCGGGAATGACGCTTGATCCTTTCAAGTGTGTCGTTGCTCAGCGGATTGCCTGAGAAGTCGAATCCTTCACTGGCGGAGGCGGGTATTTCAAACAAGGCTTCGGGCAGCTCGCTGATTCGATTGTCACTGACGATGGCTGTACGCAATTTCGGGTGGCCGGGCAGGCCGTCCGGAACCTGACTGATGCCGGTGCGAGAGAGATCCAGATAGGTCAGTTCTGTCAGGCCGCCGACATCGGGCGCGCTGCCCAACGGGTTGCCAGGCAACTCAAGGGATTCCAGCTCGCGCATCGAAGCCAGTGCGATCTGCAGCTCGCCTGTGAATGTCACACCGCAATTCTTCAGAAGCAGGGTCTCAAGCGCCGGCAGGCCAGTGAGTGTCTGTGGCAAACGATCAAGTGCGAAGTCGTGCAGTATCAAGCGTTTCAATCGGGGGAAGCTTTGGAAGAAGGCCGAGGTGGCACTGATCTGCTTGTTGCCGTTCAGGGACATGGCGGTGATATGACTGAAATCGGCCATCAATGTGGGCATGTCCCCCATGAACGAGGCCTGTGCCGAGAATGTGTCTGCCCTTGTCAGCGGATGTGCGGTCGAGCGGTGACGCCATAGCCGTTCAATCCGGCCGGCAAATATCTCGCGCTCGTAAAACTGACTGGCGTGTTCGCCGGGTGTCAGCATCTCTCCTGTGACCGGATTGCGATTCGGTGTGCTTCGTGACCATGTGGCCAGGTCGATGGTCAGTCGGGTGATTTCACTTTCCCAACGCTCCAGTTGGAGACGACCCTGTGCCAGCGAGCCGGGCAGGCTGTAGATCAGCTCGCTGGACTGACGATCGTTCAGGTCGGTGAACAGTGCCTTGGTGCGGTTGATATCCCCTTGCTCGGGGCGGATGCCCAGGTCGCTGCCGGTCCGGTTGAAATAGATCTTCACTTTTTCCCGGGTCGCATTGGAAAGCGGATTGTCGAAAAAATCGTACCCGGCAGTGGTCGCAGCAGGCTGTTCAAAAAAAGGCTCGGGGAGCATGGTGATCTGGTTATTGGCGAGCCATGCGCTGATAAGGCGCGGGTGACTCAACAATCCTGGCGGGACTTCGGAGATTCCGGTGCTGGACAGGTCGAGGTGAGTCAGGTTCGGCAAGGCGCCGAAATCGAACGTCGTACCCAGCGGGTTGTTGTTCAGGCTCAGTGCGGTCAGCTGGTTGAGGGATAACAGCAGCGACTGGTTTTCCTGCGTCAGGACGACACCGCAACGTTGCAGCGCCAACTGTTTCAGCTGCGGGAGGGTCGCCAGGTGCGGGGGCAGGTTGTGCAGGTTGAAATTGCGCAGATCCATGCGCACCAATCCCTGGAAATGTTCAAGAAAAGCATTCACGGCCCCCGGTCCACCGCTGCCGGCCAGCTCCAGATCGACGACATGGCTGAAGTCTGCCGTCAGCGCGGGCAGATCGCCCACGATCGGCTGGGAAAAACGCATTTCATAACCATGGAGGCCGCGCACCTCTCTGCGCCAGCAGATGCGCAGAGCGTGGGCGAACATCTGGCGATCGCGGATGGCGGCCATCCGCTGGTCGTCCGATATCCGGGCTCCGTCTGCCGGGTTGATCTCCGGGAGGTCGAACATCCATTGATTGAGGTCGCTATCGAGTTGTGCGTATTCAAGCTGGAGCCGGGACAGCTCGGCGATTGCGCCGCCCGGGTGGTTTTCAAGTCGTCGGACCATGGCGAGCCGATCGCTGTCGGACATTCTCGGGTAGACCTGTCTGATCCGGTTTTCCAGCGTGCGGGGTGCTTGCGCGGCCGGTGGGGTGTTGCGTGAGTAACCATCGGTACCCAGCAAGCGTAAGACATCCACGGCAGGTGCGGGGGCAGGTGCCGGGGCAAGGTCGGGCAAGATCGCCAGCCGCAGTTCGGTGCGGGGGAGCGGATTGTCGCGGATGGCTTGCCTGAGCTTTTCACCTTCGCCGATCTGCAGGTTCAAAGCCTGTCGTTGCGCGTCCGGCAGGGCTTGCAGAACCGCTGTGTAGAAATCGCTGGGGCCAAGCAGTTCCAGTCCCTGTTCGTCGTGTGGCTGCCAGAGCCCATCGGATTTGAGGGTCAGCACTTTCTGGATGGGGGCCTCGATGGGCCCGGTGCTGTCGAGTAATCGTCCTGCCCGGGACTGAGCGCGGACTTCAAGACGTACGTCTGTTGACCAGCCCGGTAACTGTTGAAGGCTGTGCAGGGCCAGGGTGTCGGAATCGGGGTTGCGTACCGAGGCCAGCTCAAGCCCCTCGTAGGCACGGGTGATGCGCAGTTCGTGCGTGGCCTGTTCTGTCAGGACCTGCTGCCTTTCGGGCCAGTGTCCCTGGCTGATCTCCAACAGTTCTGAACCGGTCGCCGTACTCAGCAGTTCTTCGGTGATCCTGGCGGGCAGTTGCGGTGCATGCAGAGCCACATGCCTGGCCAAGGGATCGGCGCTCTGTTGCAGCGTCTGATAGCGCGCCTCGAAAAGTGAAGGACGCTGTTGTCGGGCAAGCTGTCCAAGCATGGCTCTGAGTTTGCGGGTGCGCACATCGAGGGCGAACATCTCGCCGAACGCCTCTCCCAGCAATGTGTTGATTTCCGGTTCGCCGAGGGTCTGGAGCAGCGTTTTGAGCAAGTCACCCTCGGCAAGGCTGCCCTGGCGAATCTCTGTCAGCGGAAGTCGTCCGTCGGTCGTGGATTGCCACGCGATTTCGCCTTGCTCGTCTACAAGGCACAGCCTTTTGGTGGTCGGCCACAGATTCTGTTCCTTGAGAAGCTGGAGCTGGATCAGCGTATCGGCATTCAGATACTTCTCGGGCTTGTCGCTGGCGATAAGATCAATGAAGTCCTGCAGTTCCTGATCGATCCGAAAGCGCTGAATGCTGTCAGCCAGCAGCGGTGGCAAGCGCTCCTGGTCGACGTGCATTTTGCGCAGCGCATCCTCCGGAAAACCGCTGACCTTGAGGATCCGCTCGCGTTTTGCGGGGGAAAACACTTCGACGCTATGGCCGATGCGTTGCAATGCCGTCGCGGTGTCCCACTCGAGCGGTCGTTCAAGCTCGGTGTAGAAAGCGCCCTCGCCGTTATGGCGCACGATGGGGCGGTAGGCGTCCTCGCGGGTCGGATGCTCGATGTAAAGTTTGCCGGGATGCTCATGAGCGCTGACTTCGTAATGGCTCTGGTCGACGGGGAGCAGCCTTTTCCCTTGGTGCAAGTGCAGTCCCTGTGGGTCTGGCCCGGACCCCTTGGGTGGTTGAATCCGGCGAGCGTAGGGCTGCAGATCCGGTTTCCAGTAAAGTGTTTTGCCGTTGCGCATTTTCACGGGCTGGAACCGGTCGATCAGTGCGATGAGCTCGGCAGGCAACACTTTCGGCAGCTCCTGGACGGCGATGGCGCCGCCGATACCGAAGGCACCGAGCTGGATCAGCGATTCCAGTGCACCGAACATATGCTCGGCGACTTCTGTGCTCAGCCCCTCGGCCCAGTCGACGACCCCTTCGAACACTTCATCGAGAAACTGATAGGCCATGTACGCCATCATCATTTCGCCCAGAAAGGGGACGAAGGGCATCAGCACGAACGAGGCGATTTCAAGAATCGAAGAGGCAATCCGGCTGAAGGCGTCCCATGTCGCCCAGCGGGCGTTGCGATCGACCGTGGCCGTCGGGACTGCGATCGTTGCCGCGTCATTGAGGATCTTGTTCAGCTTTCGTTGATATAGCTGATCCAGCAGTCGGCCTTCGATGGGCGTGACGGAAAATTGCAGATTGGGCTTGTCGACGGGCGTATCCCGCCAGGCGGGCAATGGGCTGCCGGGCTCCGAAGGGTGCCATTTCACCCGGCTCAGGCGCTGCCCGAGGTCGGCGAAAAAATACCCGCGCTGGTCATGGGCCACGAAACGGCTGAAGAATTTCTGATACTCCGGGTTGCGCAACTGACGTGTCAGCTCGCGCATCATTTCTGCGGTCGAGGCGTACTCCTTGATCGGATGCTCGGGGTCGTCCGGCACATAGGCCACCACCCTGACCGGGGTGCGTGCCTGCTGTAGATCCGGCGCGAAAAGAACGATACCGGTCAGCTTCGACGACATCATGCTCAGGTCATGGCAAAGCAGTGCCTGACCATTGACTCGCATGCCTTGCAGATCGTCGAGCAAACCGCCAATCAGGCGTGCGTACAACTCGCTGACATCGCCCTTCATTTTTGCCATGTGCAGGGCGGCCTGGAGGGCGGCCTTTTCGCTGACGTTGATGCGCTGACGCAGTGCCGCGCCGGCGCCGGGGTCGTTGATAGCCAGGTTTTCTTCAAGATACGTCTTGTAGCGGGCGCCGATGTCCAGTTCCCGGCACAGGCGGGTGAACGCCGCGATGCTCAGGCGTGCCTTTATCTGCGGCAGGGTTTCGAACTGACCTGACGGTGATGGCCCGGTCGTGAAGGTCGACTCGCTGGAGTAAGCGTCAGCTTCGGTTTCGTCTTCTTCGAAATTGTGCAGTGCTGCATCGAGCAGCGACACCGTCCAGGTCCGGCTGCCGGTGGTGATCGGGAACCCGGGCGTTGTCACCGGGATGTAGAGGTGCAGGAAGGTGTTCCTGACATCCACGTCCAGACTGAATCTGCTCTTCAGTGCCTGGGTCAGGATCGGCTCGGCGTAGGCGCTGGCGTCCTGCAGATGCTCAAGCGTGCGGTCGATGGTGTTTTGCATGCTCATGCGTTGGGCGATGAGGGCTCTCAATTCAGCATGCTGCGTTTTTGGTGCTTTCTTGAGGTTGTCGGTGAGCATGCGGCGATTATGCTTCAGGGCCTGGCGGCGGGCGGCCGACGCTTTGCCGAGCCATTCCGGAAAAGCGTTTCTGAGGGGTTCGTAGTGCTCGGGGGGATTGAGCGGTGTGTGGGCTGAAGTCTGTCCGGTGGATGCCTGCATCGGGTCTGTCCATGTACGTCGGGAAGCCGTCAGCAAACCAGAGATCTCTGCAACGGATGCGGTAGATATGTATGACAGGCCGGCACATGCCAATTGATATGCTCGTGGGCCTGCTGCAATTGTCGGCGACGGTTTAAACTGCGCCTTTGCGACGCTATATGTCGCATTGCCGTAAACCCGGGAAAATCCGGGGTTTGCGCTATAAGAAGTTGTCGCTTGGCGACAAGGCCGGGCATAAAACTGTCCTTACAATCCCCCCATCGCTCGCCAGTTTCAGGCGGGTGGCCCTCATCAGGAGACTCCGATGTCCGTTGAGCACGCTGCGGTACAACGCGCCGATTTCGACCAGGTTATGGTTCCCAACTACGCGCCTGCCGCTTTCATTCCGGTGCGTGGCGCCGGTTCCCGCGTCTGGGATCAGGCCGGCCGCGAGCTGATCGACTTTGCCGGCGGCATCGCCGTCAACGTATTGGGCCATGCGCATCCGGCGCTGGTCGGTGCCTTGACCGAGCAGGCGAACAAGCTGTGGCACGTGTCCAACGTGTTCACCAACGAGCCGGCCCTGCGCCTGGCGCACAAGCTGATCGACGCCACCTTTGCCGAGCGCGTGTTCTTCTGCAACTCCGGCGCCGAAGCCAACGAGGCCGCCTTCAAGCTGGCCCGTCGTGTCGCATTCGACCGTTTCGGCACCGAGAAGTACGAAATCATCGCTGCGCTCAACAGCTTCCACGGCCGCACCCTGTTCACCGTGAACGTCGGTGGCCAGTCGAAGTACTCCGATGGTTTCGGCCCGAAAATCACCGGCATCACCCACGTGCCGTACAACGATCTGGCGGCACTGAAAGCCGCTGTTTCGGACAAGACCTGCGCGGTCGTTCTGGAACCGATCCAGGGCGAGGGTGGTGTACTGCCGGCCGAGCTGGCTTACCTGCAAGGCGCCCGTGAACTGTGCGACGCGAACAACGCGCTGCTGGTGTTCGACGAAGTGCAGACCGGCATGGGCCGTACCGGCAACCTGTTCGCCTACCAGCATTTCGGTGTGGTTCCGGACATCCTGACCAGCGCCAAGAGCCTGGGCGGCGGTTTCCCGATCGCCGCAATGCTGACCACCGAAGCGCTGGCCAAGCACCTGGTCGTCGGCACTCACGGCACCACTTACGGCGGCAACCCGCTGGCATGCGCCGTGGCCGAAGCGGTAATCGACGTGATCAACACCCCTGAGGTGCTGAACGGCGTCAACGCCAAGCACGACAAGTTCAAGACCCGCCTGCAACAGATCGGCGAGAAGTACGGCCTGTTCACCCAGGTGCGTGGTCTCGGTCTGCTGATCGGTTGCGTGCTGAGCGATGCCTGGAAAGGCAAGGCCAAGGACATCTTCAACGCCGCTGAAAAAGAAGGCCTGATGATTCTGCAGGCCGGCCCGGACGTGATCCGTTTCGCCCCGAGCCTGGTGGTTGAAGACGCGGACATCGACGCCGGTCTGGATCGCTTCGAACGTGCTGCTGCGAAACTGACTCAAGCCTGATTCATGCAAGACCGCCCGCTGCCTGTCGTCATGGACTGGCAGCGGGACAAATTTCCTGTGCCGGGCCTGCCCGGCATTTTTTTCCCGAGTCGGCGCTTTCGCCGACCTGAAGTAGAGAAAGGAGTGACACCATGCTGGTGATGCGCCCCGCGCAAATGGCTGATCTGGGCGAGGTACAGCGTCTGGCTGCGGACAGCCCGATTGGTGTCACTTCCTTGCCGGATGACGTTGAACGCCTGAGCGACAAGATCGCCGCGAGCGAAGCCTCGTTTGCCGCCGAAGTGAGTTTCAACGGTGAAGAGAGTTACTTCTTCGTCCTCGAAGACTCCGCCACCGGCAAACTGGTGGGCTGCTCGGCGATCGTCGCGTCGGCCGGTTATTCCGAGCCGTTCTACAGCTTTCGCAACGAGACCTTCGTGCACGCTTCCCGCGAGCTGAAGATCCACAACAAGATTCACGTGCTCTCGCAGTGCCACGACCTGACCGGCAACAGCTTGCTGACCAGTTTCTACGTGCAGCGCGAGCTGGTGGGTTCGCCGTGGGCCGAACTCAACTCCCGTGGCCGTCTGCTGTTCGTCGCCAGCCATCCGGAGCGCTTCGCCGATTCGGTGGTGACCGAGATTGTCGGTTACAGCGACGAGAACGGCGACTCGCCATTCTGGGACGCCATCGGTCGCAACTTCTTCGACCTGAACTACGCCGAGGCCGAGCGTCTGTGTGGCCTGAAAAGCCGGACATTCCTCGCCGAGCTGATGCCGCATTACCCGATCTACGTGCCGCTGCTGCCGGATTCCGCTCAAGAAGCGATGGGCCAGGTGCACCCGCGTGCGCAGATCACCTTCGACATCCTGATGCGCGAAGGCTTCGAGACCGATCACTACATCGACATTTTCGACGGCGGCCCGACCCTGCATGCACGCGTTTCGGGGATCCGGTCGATCGCCCAGAGCCGCGTGGTGCCGGTGAAGATTGGCGAGCCGGTCAAAGGTGCCGGGCGCCAGTATCTGGTGGCCAATGCCCAGTTGCAGGATTACCGCGCGGTATTGCTGGAACTGGATTACGCGCCGGGCAAACCGGTGACCCTGGATCTGGAAGCGGCCGAAGCCCTGGGCGTCGGTGAAGGTGCCAGCGTGCGCCTGGTGGCGGTTTAACGCCTTAGCGAGTTTCACGGGTGGCCACGGCGGCCCGTTTGAGGAGATAGCATGATTGTTCGTCCCGTACGCAGCAGCGATTTGTCCGCTCTGATCGACCTGGCCCGCAGCACCGGCACCGGCCTGACCACCTTGCCGGCCAACGAAGAGCGCCTGACTCACCGGGTTGGCTGGGCCGAGAAGACCTTTCGCGGTGAAGCCGGCCGTGGCGACGCGGACTACCTGTTCGTGCTCGAAGACGATAACGGACGTGTGGTGGGGATTTCCGCCATCGCCGGCGCCGTCGGTCTGCGTGAGCCTTGGTACAACTTCCGCGTCGGCCTGACCGTCAGCGCCTCGCAGGAGCTGAACATCTATCGCGAGATCCCGACGCTGTTCCTGGCCAACGACCTGACCGGCAACTCCGAGCTGTGCTCGCTGTTCCTGCACGCTGATTACCGCACAGGCCTCAACGGCCGCATGCTGTCCAAGGCGCGGATGCTGTTCATCGCCGAATTCCCGGAACTGTTCGGCAACAAGATCATCGCCGAGATGCGCGGCGTATCCGATGAAGCGGGCCGTTCGCCGTTCTGGGAAAGCCTGGGCCGTCACTTCTTCAAGATGGAATTCAGCCAGGCCGATTACCTGACCGGCGTAGGCAACAAGGCGTTCATCGCCGAACTGATGCCGAAATTCCCGCTGTACACCTGCTTCCTGTCGCCGGACGCACGCAACGTCATCGGCCAGGTGCATCCGGACACCGAGCCGGCGCTGGCGATGCTCAAGAGCGAAGGCTTCAGCTATCAGGGTTACGTCGACATCTTCGACGCCGGTCCAGCCATCGAATGCGAGACCAGCAAGATTCGCGCGGTGCGTGACAGCGAGGCGCTGGTGCTGGCCATCGGCACGCCGGGCGACGACGCCACGCCGTTCATCATCCATAACCGCAAACGCGAAGACTGCCGCATCACGGCTGCGCCGGCCCGTCTGGCCGCCGGTACGCTGGTGGTCGATCCGCTGACCGCCAAACGTCTTCAACTCAACGCTGGCGATCAGGTTCGCGCCGTGGCGTTGTCCGCTGCCCGGGAGTCGAAATAATGAATTCGCTATACATCGCAGGTGAGTGGCTGGCCGGTCAGGGGGAGGCCTTTCAATCGCTGAACCCGGTGACCCAGCAAGTGCTGTGGTCAGGGGAGGGCGCCACTGCCGCTCAGGTCGAGTCGGCCGTGCAGGCTGCGCGTCAGGCGTTCCCGGGCTGGGCCCGTCGGACGCTCGAAGAGCGCATCAGTGTGCTCGAGGCGTTCGCCGCTGCGCTGAAAAACCACGCCGACGAACTGGCCCGCACCATCGGTGAGGAAACCGGCAAGCCGTTGTGGGAAGCCGCGACCGAAGTCACCAGCATGGTCAACAAGATCGCGATCTCGGTGCAGAGCTACCGCGAACGTACCGGCGAGAAGAGCGGCCCGCTGGGCGACGCCACCGCCGTGTTGCGTCACAAGCCCCACGGCGTGGTCGCGGTGTTCGGCCCTTACAACTTCCCCGGCCATTTGCCGAACGGCCACATCGTGCCGGCGCTGCTGGCCGGCAACAGCGTGTTGTTCAAACCGAGCGAGCTGACCCCGAAAGTCGCCGAGCTGACGGTCAAGTGCTGGATCGAAGCCGGTCTTCCGGCTGGTGTGCTGAACCTGCTGCAAGGCGCTCGTGAAACCGGTATCGCTCTGGCGGCGAATCCGGGCATCGACGGTCTGTTCTTCACCGGTTCGAGTCGTACCGGCAATCACCTGCACCAGCAGTTCGCCGGTCGTCCGGACAAGATTCTTGCGCTGGAGATGGGCGGCAACAACCCGCTGGTGGTCGATCAGGTCGCCGACCTCGATGCCGCGGTGTACACGATCATTCAGTCGGCGTTCATTTCCGCCGGTCAGCGTTGCACCTGCGCCCGTCGTCTGCTGGTGCCGCAAGGCGCGTGGGGCGACAGCCTGCTCAAGCGTCTGGTGGAAGTCAGCTCGACCATCGAGGTCGGCGCGTTCGATCAGCAGCCGGCGCCGTTCATGGGCTCGGTGGTTTCCCTCGGCGCGGCGAAAGCGTTGATGGATGCCCAGGCGCATCTGCTGGCCAACGGCGCAGTGTCGCTGCTGGCGATGACTCAGCCGCAGGCGCAGTCGGCGCTGCTGACTCCGGGCATCGTTGATGTGACGGCGGTTGCCGATCGCTCCGACGAAGAACTGTTCGGCCCGTTGCTGCAAGTGATCCGCTACGCCGATTTCGCGGCGGCGATTGCCGAAGCCAACGACACCGCGTTTGGCCTGGCCGCTGGCCTGCTGTCGGATTCCGAAGAACGCTACCAGCAGTTCTGGCTGGAAAGCCGTGCCGGTATCGTCAACTGGAACAAGCAACTGACGGGGGCTGCGAGCAGCGCGCCGTTCGGCGGTGTGGGCGCTTCGGGCAACCACCGCGCCAGCGCCTATTACGCGGCGGATTACTGTGCGTACCCGGTGGCCTCGCTGGAAACCCCGAGCCTGGTGATGCCGGCGGCCCTCACGCCTGGCGTGAAGATGGCGTGAGGCGCGTCGCGCCTCGATTGCACTCATTTGTTATTTGATGCCTATAAAAACAGATTCTCGTGGAGCCTCGCTGATGAAATCCTTTGAAGTCAATTTTGACGGTCTAGTGGGGCCGACCCATAACTACGGTGGTCTGTCCTACGGCAACGTTGCGTCCCAGAGCAACAGCCAGCAGTCCTCGAATCCGAAGGAAGCGGCGCTGCAAGGCCTGGCGAAAATGAAAGCGCTGATGGAAATGGGCTTTCAGCAGGGCGTTCTCGCACCCCAGGAACGTCCGGACGTGGCCGCTCTGCGCCGTCTGGGTTTCAGCGGCACCGATGCCCAGGTGATCGAGCGCGCCGCAAAAGAAGCGATGCCGCTGCTGGTCGCCAGTTGCTCGGCGTCGAGCATGTGGGTGGCCAACGCAGCCACGGTCAGTCCGAGTGCCGACACCGCCGATGGTCGCGTGCACTTCACCGCTGCCAACCTGAACTGCAAATACCACCGCAGCATCGAGCACCCGACCACCAGTCGCGTGCTGGGTGCGATGTTTGCCGATCAACAGCACTTCGCTCACCACGCCGCGTTGCCGGCGGTAGCGCAGTTCGGCGACGAAGGCGCAGCGAACCACACGCGCTTCTGCCGTGAGTACGGTGAGGCCGGTGTCGAGTTCTTCGTGTTCGGTCGCAGTGCGTTCGACACCCGTTACCCGGCGCCGCAGAAATACCCGGCGCGCCAGACCCTCGAAGCATCGCAAGCAGTCGCCCGTTTGCACGGTCTGCGTGATGACGGCGTGGTCTACGCGCAGCAGAACCCGGCGGTGATCGATCAGGGCGTGTTCCATAACGACGTGATCGCGGTGGGCAACGGCGAGGTGCTGTTCTATCACGAGGACGCGTTCCTCGACACCGAGCAGATGCTGGCCGAGCTGCAAGCCAAACTGGCCAAGGTCGGCGGCAAGTTCCAGTCGGTCTGCGTGCCGCGTTCGGCGGTCACCGTGGATGACGCGGTGCGTTCCTACCTGTTCAACAGCCAGTTGCTGTCGCGCCCTGATGGTTCGATGTTGCTGATCGTGCCGGAAGAGTGCCGTGGCAACGAGCGCGTGTGGAACTATCTGCAAGGCCTGACCAGCTCCGGCGGCCTGATCCGCGAAGTGAAGGTCTTCGACCTCAAGCAAAGCATGCAGAACGGCGGTGGCCCGGCGTGTTTGCGACTGCGCGTCGCGCTCAACGAAACCGAACTGGCGGCCGTCAACCCAGGGGTTATCATGACCGCCCCGTTGTACGGTTCGTTGACCGCATGGGTTGAAAAGCACTATCGCGACCGTCTGAGCGAAAGCGATCTGGCGGATCCGCAATTGCTGCTTGAATGCCGGACGGCACTGGATGAACTGACGCAAATCCTTAAACTGGGCGCGGTTTATCCATTCCAGATCAATTGATGACCGGTGCGCCGCTTCGTCGCGACGCACGGTTCCATCTCCCCAAGAGAGCGTAAAACATGAGCGATTCCCTGCAGCTGATCCTTGAAGACACCGACGGCACGCAACTGCAAACGTCCTGCACCCGCGTCGCGGTCATGTGGCAAGGCAAAGAGCTGTGGATCCAGCAGGACGGCCGCGGCCAATTGCTGATCGGCGTGGACGTCGAAGAAGGCGACGAAGAGTACGCCAACCTGCTGCTGCGCCCATTGGCGACTAATCTGGTAAGTCTGCAACTGGAGATGGAACCGGCGGACCTCGGCGACGATGACGGTCACGTGCACGGCCCGGATTGCAACCACGACCACTAAGGAAACCGCTCTATGCTCGCCCTCGGCAAACTGCTTGAACTGACCCTCGCCGGCCGCGAACCGGCGGAGAAGACTCAACTGACTGTCGAAGGCGTGCGCATGCGCTGGCTGAGCGAGGGTGCGCTGGAAGTCCGGCCACCCGAAGCGCGCGACAACGGCCTGGACCTGTTGCTGTCGGCAGGCATCCACGGCAACGAAACGGCACCGATCGAATTGCTCGACCGGCTGCTGCATGACATCGCCCGCGGCGACCTGAAGCCGCGCGCACGCATTCTGTTCCTGTTCGGCAACCCGGAAGCGATTCGCAAGGGCGAGCGTTTCATCGAACAGGATGTCAATCGGCTGTTCAACGGCCGTCACGAACAAAGCAGCGGTTCCGAAGCCCTGCGCGCCTGCGAGCTGGAACGCCTGGCCGCGAGCTTCTTCAGCGTGCCGGATCGTCAGCGACTGCACTACGACCTGCACACGGCGATTCGCGGTTCGAAGATCGAACAGTTTGCGTTGTATCCGTGGAAGGAAGGGCGCCAGCACTCGCGCCTTGAACTGGCCCGCCTGCGCGCCGCCGGCATGGAGGCGGTGCTGTTGCAGAATAAACCGTCGATCGTCTTCAGTTCCTACACCTACGACAAGCTCGGTGCCGAGTCCTTCACCCTGGAACTGGGCAAGGCGCGGCCGTTCGGGCAGAACGCCGGGGTCAATGTGTCGCTGCTGGAAACCCGTCTGAAGCAGATCATCGAAGGCACTGAGCCTGAGATGGTCGAGCAGGGCCTGGACGGTCTGCAACTGTTCAGCGTGGCCCGGGAAATCATCAAGCACAGTGACTCGTTCCGCCTGAACCTGCCGGCGGACATCGAAAACTTTTCGGAACTGGATGTGGGTTATGTGCTGGCCGAAGATCTGGCCAATACCCGCTGGATCATCGAAGAGCAGGGCGCGCGGATTATTTTCCCGAACCCCAAGGTCAAGAACGGCCTGCGGGCGGGCATTCTGATCGTGCCGACCACTGACGAAAATCTCGCCTGAAACTGAATCTCCCCCACGCAGCGCGCGGGGGAGATCGTTATTGCATCAGACCGCTACAGCGCGCGGCTCGGTGCGGCGCAATGCACGCACTTTCTGCAGTGTATCCGCGCAAGTCTTCGCCGCTTCCTGACCCTTGTGCACGAAATGCTCGAAGAAGAACTTGTAGTGTTCTTCGCCGGCATGGAAGTGGTGCGGGGTCAGGGATACCGAGAACACCGGCACTTCGGTTTCCAGCTGAACCTGCATCAAGCCGCTGACCACCGACTGGGCGACGAACTCGTGACGGTAGATCCCGCCGTCTACCACCAGGGCGGCGGCAACGATACCGGCATAACGACCGGTCTTGGCCAGCAGTTTGGCGTGCAGGGGCATTTCAAAGGCGCCGCCGACTTCGAAGAAATCGATGTCCGATTCCTGATAACCCTGGGCGATCATTTCGGCGAGGAAGCCTTTACGGCTCTGATCGACGATTTCCTTGTGCCAGCAGGCCTGGATGAACGCGACGCGCTCGCCGTGAGGGTGTTTGTTTTTGCTGTCGATAGCGGTGGGTTGCATGTTCTGACTCCTGTTTGTGTGAAAAACAGGGCGTTATGAATCGAAAGGGATTCAAGGGTACGCACGCTCGCGCGAACGCGGCGGACGGCCCTTTGGCGTCAATCCCGTTCTCTCTTCATCCGGACTGTGACCGTCGGCCCCGGAATCACACCGGGTCTGCTGACCTTGCCGCCGTTCACGGTTTTTGCCGTGCCTGACACCAAGCGCTCGCGGGCTATGCGCATTGCGCGCAATTACCGCCGGTGGGGAGTTGCACCCCGCCCTGAGAACGTTTCGCCGCCCTTTATCGGGCGGCGCAGCGTTTTTATCACAGATTGCCGGGCTGTGCATTGCGCCTTTGTGATGATTGCCATCGGATTTTTCGGAGCGTGGAAACGACTTTTCCTTGCGCAAGGGTTGATTAATCCGCGCCATGCCCGCAGTAATTCCTCTACGAAAAGGGATTTCCCCTGCTGACCAGAGGCCAGGTTCATGAGCGTTATCGATCTTCGCAGCGACACCGTCACCCAACCGACTCCCGCCATGCTGGACGCGATGACCCGTGCCGACACCGGTGACGACGTGTATGGCGAAGATCCGACGGTCAATCGTCTGGAAACCGAACTGGCAAAACGGTTGGGTTTTGCCGCCGCGCTGTTCGTGCCGACCGGCACCATGAGCAACCTGCTGGGCTTGATGGCCCATTGCGAACGCGGTGATGAATACATCGTCGGGCAGCAGGCGCATACCTATAAGTACGAGGGCGGCGGCGCAGCGGTGCTCGGCTCGATCCAGCCGCAGCCGCTGGAAGTGCAGGCCGATGGCTCGCTGGACCTGGATCAGGTGGCAGCGGCGATCAAGCCTGATGATTTCCACTTCGCCCGCACCCGCCTGCTGGCACTGGAAAACACCATGCAGGGCAAGGTGTTGCCGATGGAGTATCTGGCCCGGGCGCGTCAGTTCACTCGGGACAATGGCCTCCAGTTGCATCTGGACGGTGCGCGGCTATACAACGCGGCGGTCAAGCTCGGGGTCGATGCCCGTGAGATCACGCAGCACTTCGATTCGGTATCGGTGTGCCTGTCCAAAGGCCTCGGCGCGCCGGTCGGTTCGGTGCTTTGCGGTTCGGCCGAGTTGATCGGCAAGGCGCGGCGCCTGCGCAAAATGGTCGGCGGCGGCATGCGTCAGGCCGGATTGCTGGCGGCGGCGGGGTTGTATGCGCTGGATCACAACGTCGAGCGACTGGCGGATGACCATGCCAACGCGCAGTTTCTGGCTGAAGGCCTGCGCGAGGCCGGTTTCACCGTCGAGCCGGTGCAGACCAACATGGTTTACGTGCAGATGGGCGACCGTGCCGAGGCGATCAAGGCGTTTGCCGCCGAGCGCGGGATTAAACTGAGCGCTGCCGCCCGTCTGCGGATGGTCACGCACATGGACGTCAATCGCTCGCAAATCGAGCAAGTGATCGCGACATTCGTCGAGTTTTCGCGCAAGTGACAGCGTTAGCCCCTCAATTGACCGTTTCTATCGTATAAACACGCTGTACCCCGCGCGCAGGGCCGATATAATGCGGCCCTTTGCCGTCGTTTCGTCTGTTGACGTTTCGTACAGGCCTTTGGCCGCAGCCTCCGTGGAAGAACCTAATGAAAAGCGCAGAAATCCGTGAAGCCTTCCTTCGCTTCTTCGAAGAGCAAGGCCACACCCGTGTAGCCTCCAGCTCTTTGATTCCGGGCAACGACCCAACCCTGCTGTTCACCAACGCGGGGATGAACCAGTTCAAGGACTGCTTCCTGGGCCAGGAAAAGCGCGCGTACACCCGCGCCGTCTCCAGCCAGAAATGCGTGCGCGCCGGCGGCAAGCACAACGACCTGGAAAACGTCGGTTACACCGCCCGTCACCACACCTTCTTCGAAATGCTGGGTAACTTCAGCTTCGGCGATTACTTCAAGCGTGATGCCATCACCTACGCCTGGAACTTCCTGACCTCCGAGAAGTGGCTGAACCTGCCGAAGGAAAAGCTGTGGGTCACCGTCTACGCCAGCGATGATGAGGCCTACGACATCTGGACCAAGGAAGTCGGTGTGCCGGCCGAGCGCATGGTGCGTATCGGCGACAACAAGGGCGCGCCATACGCTTCCGACAACTTCTGGACCATGGGCGATACCGGCCCGTGCGGTCCTTGCACCGAGATTTTCTACGATCACGGCGCCGACATCTGGGGCGGCCCACCGGGCTCGCCAGAAGAGGACGGTGACCGTTACATCGAAATCTGGAACAACGTGTTCATGCAGTTCAACCGCACTGCCGATGGCGTGTTGCACCCGCTGCCAGCGCCGTCGGTGGACACCGGCATGGGCCTGGAGCGGATCAGTGCCGTACTCCAGCACGTTCACTCGAACTATGAAATCGACCTGTTCCAGAGCCTGCTGGCCGCTTCGGCCAAGGCCATCGGTTGCAGCAATGACAATCAGGCGTCCCTGAAAGTCGTGGCTGACCACATCCGTTCCTGCGGCTTCCTGATTGCCGACGGCGTGCTGCCGTCCAACGAAGGCCGTGGCTACGTGCTGCGCCGGATCATCCGTCGCGCCTGCCGTCACGGCAACAAGCTGGGCGCCAAGGGCAGCTTCTTCTACCAGATCGTTGCCGCTCTCGTGGCCGAGATGGGCGAAGCATTCCCGGAGCTGAAATCCCAGCAGGCGCACATCGAGCGCGTACTGAAAGCCGAAGAAGAGCAATTCGCCAAGACCCTGGAGCAGGGCCTGAAAATCCTCGAGCAGGATCTGGCCGAACTCAAGGGCGACGTGGTTCCAGGCGACGTAGTGTTCAAACTCTACGACACCTACGGTTTCCCGATGGACCTGACCGCGGACATCGCCCGCGAGCGCAGCCTGACCATCGACGAAGCCGGTTTCGAGCGTGAAATGGAAGCCCAGCGCGTCCGTGCACGTTCCGCCAGCTCCTTCGGCCTGGACTACAACAGCCTGGTCAAGGTTGATGTCGATACCGAATTCACCGGCTACCACGCTACCAGCGGTTCGGCGAAAGTCGTTGCTCTCTATAAAGATGGCCAGTCCGTGGACGTCTTGAGTGAAGGGCAGGAAGGCGTTGTGGTGCTGAACCAGACCCCGTTCTACGCCGAATCCGGCGGCCAGGTCGGTGATTGCGGTTACCTGCAGGCCGGCAACAGCCGTTTCGACGTGCGCGACACCACCAAGACCGGCGGCGCATTCCTGCACCACGGTGTGCTGGCGTCGGGCAGCCTGATCGTCGGCGCGCCGGTGGAAACCCACGTCGAAGCCGACGTGCGTCACGCCACTTCGCTGAACCACTCGGCCACGCACTTGCTGCATGCAGCGTTGCGCAAAGTGCTGGGCGATCACGTTCAGCAGAAAGGCTCGCTGGTCGACAGTCAGCGCCTGCGTTTCGACTTCAGTCACTTTGAAGCGATCAAGCCTGAGCAGATCAAGGCTCTGGAAGACATCGTCAACGCCGAAATCCGCAAGAACTCCGCCGTTGAAACCGAAGAAACCGACATCGAAACCGCCAAGCAGAAAGGCGCCATGGCGCTGTTCGGCGAGAAGTACGGCGACAACGTGCGCGTGCTGAGCATGGGTGGCGATTTCTCCGTCGAGCTGTGTGGCGGTATCCACGCCAACCGTACCGGCGACATCGGCCTGCTGAAAATCATCAGCGAAGGCGGTGTGGCATCGGGTGTGCGTCGTATCGAAGCGGTCACCGGCGCTGCGGCGCTGGCTTACTTGAACGCTGCTGAAGAACAACTCAAGGAAGCGGCCAGCCTGGTCAAGGGCAGCCGCGAAAACCTGATCGACAAGCTGTCGGCTGTACTGGAGCGCAACCGCGCGCTGGAGAAGCAGCTCGAGCAGTTGCAGGCCAAGGCCGCTGCTGCCGCCGGCGACGATCTGTCGGCTTCGGCTGTGGACGTCAAAGGCGTGAAGGTTCTGGCCGTGCGTCTGGATGGTCAGGACGGCAAGGCGCTGCTGGCGCTGGTCGATCAGCTGAAAAACAAACTCGGCCGCGCAGTGATCCTGCTCGGCAGTGTCCATGAGGAAAAGGTCGTACTGGTTGCAGGCGTGACCAAGGACCTGACTGGCCAACTCAAAGCCGGTGATTTGATGAAACAGGCTGCTGCGGCAGTGGGCGGGAAGGGCGGTGGTCGTCCGGACATGGCGCAGGGCGGCGGTGTCGACGCCGGCGCTCTGGATGGCGCTCTGGCGCTGACCGTTCCATTCGTCGAGCAGGGTTTATAAGACGGTCTGTCGGGCCCGCAGTCTAGTGGCGGGCCCGGCGGCTGTTCGAGTGATTATTGGGCGCCCTTCATGGGCAGAGGCGGCTTTGAAATGGCTTTGATCGTACAGAAATTTGGAGGCACCTCGGTCGGCACTGTCGAGAGAATCGAGCAGGTCGCCGACAAGGTTAAGAAATTCCGCGATGCCGGCGATGACCTGGTGGTTGTGCTGTCTGCAATGAGCGGCGAAACCAACCGTCTGATCGATCTGGCCAAGCAAATCAGTGGCGAAGATCAACCGGTTCCACGTGAACTGGACGTGATCGTCTCCACCGGTGAGCAGGTGACGATCGCCCTGTTGGCCATGGCGCTGATCAAGCGCGGTGTGCCGGCGGTGTCGTACACCGGCAACCAGGTGCGGATCCTGACGGACAGTGCGCACAATAAAGCGCGTATCTTGCAGATTGATGACCAGAAGATTCGCGGTGATCTGAAGGCCGGTCGTGTGGTTGTGGTCGCCGGTTTCCAGGGCGTCGACGAGCACGGCAACATCACGACCCTGGGTCGTGGCGGTTCCGACACCACCGGCGTGGCGCTGGCCGCTGCGTTGAAGGCTGACGAATGCCAGATCTACACCGACGTCGATGGTGTCTACACCACCGACCCGCGTGTGGTATCGGTTGCTCAGCGTCTGGACAAGATCACGTTCGAAGAGATGCTGGAAATGGCCAGCCTCGGTTCCAAGGTGCTGCAGATCCGTGCCGTGGAGTTTGCCGGCAAGTACAACGTTCCGCTGCGCGTACTGCACAGCTTCAAGGAGGGTCCGGGCACCCTCATTACTATTGATGAAGAGGAAACCATGGAACAGCCGATCATTTCCGGCATCGCTTTCAATCGCGATGAAGCCAAGCTGACCATCCGTGGCGTGCCAGACACCCCGGGCGTGGCGTTCAAGATTCTCGGCCCGATCAGTGCCGCGAACATCGAAGTCGACATGATCGTGCAGAACGTCGCGCACGATAACACCACCGACTTCACCTTCACCGTGCACCGCAACGACTACCAGTCCGCGCAGACCGTGCTGGAAAACACCGCTCGCGAGATCGGTGCCCGTGAAGTCGTCGGTGACACCAAAATTGCCAAGGTCTCGATCGTCGGCGTCGGCATGCGTTCCCACGCAGGCGTGGCCAGCCGCATGTTCGAATCCCTGGCGAAAGAAAGCATCAACATTCAGATGATCTCGACTTCGGAAATCAAGGTTTCCGTTGTGATCGAAGAGAAGTACCTGGAACTGGCCGTGCGCGCCCTGCACACGGCTTTCGAACTGGATGCTCCGGCCCGTCAGGGCGAGTAATCCTGGTCAATGAAGGGCGCGGTCTGACCGCGCCCTTTATTTTTTGAATGGCGCGAGCCCTGAACTGTTCTTTTGCTCGCGCTGGTCAATACTCAGGCATGTAGGGCTACGATCGCTCCGGTTGTAGGTCGGGTGCCTTTTTTTTGCAGACTGTTGTCCCTGAAATGATTCGCGTGAGGAGAAAGGTATGCTGATTCTGACTCGTCGGTGCGCAGAAAGCCTGATTATCGGTGATGGCGAAATCACCGTGACCGTGCTCGGCGTCAAAGGAAATCAAGTGCGTATCGGCGTCAACGCCCCGAAAGAGGTCGCCGTGCACCGTGAGGAAATCTACCTGCGTATAAAGAAAGAGAAGGACGAAGAACCAAGTCATTAATTTTTATTGATTTTTATGTTTGCAAACGGGGAAAAGGTTGGTTAAGATACGCCCCGTGTTGCGGAGAGCTGGCCGAGTGGCCGAAGGCGCTCCCCTGCTAAGGGAGTACACCTCACAAGGGTGTCGGGGGTTCGAATCCCCCGTTCTCCGCCATTATTTGCTTAGTACGTTGTAATCTGGCTTTTTCTGTAAGTTGTTGAAATTAATAGAAAAAGTGGTTGGAATAGAGATTAGACGGGCTATAATGCGGCGCAACAAATGCACTCGTAGCTCAGCTGGATAGAGTACTCGGCTACGAACCGAGCGGTCACAGGTTCGAATCCTGTCGAGT